>NZ_CP109364.1:4800000-6325000 GCF_045208415.1 Kitasatospora sp. NBC_01560
TAGGTCCAGAGACTCCGTGCGTGATCCTCGAATTCCGCGATTTCGAGGAAGTCCTCTGCCAAAGAGTCGCGGTACGACTCCCACCAGCCGTTCCGCCCTCGCTCCGTAATGATGTCCGCGAGCGCATCGATCAAGGGCTCATTGACACACATGCACGCGGCTGCGATCGTCCGCAGGCGCTCCACACTGATACCGATCCGCCCCGACTCCATCTGAGTCACCTGAGCCGGAGTCATCCCAACGATGCGGCCGAGCTGGCTACCGCCGAAGCCGGCCAGCTCGCGCATCCTCCTGATCTCAGCACCAAGCCTGCGCTGGCGGAGTGTTGGGGCGCTGCGTGGAGGCATGGCTTCCTTCCGGGTCAGGGACGGGCCCCAGTCTGCCGCGCTGATCGAGCGCAGGTCCATCTCAGGCAGATGCCACGTTAGAGGGAAAATCCTCGAAGCGTAGAAATTTGGATACCGACGTGCACTATGGTCGACATCACATCGATCCGATGGACCGTCAGTAACGCTTGTTTCCAGGGCAGTAGGCGCCTGCTGCCCTCGCACCGCAGAGCAGCCATGTCCTGGCCTGGCTCACGGTGACGGCCCCGGCGATGCCCCATTCACCCCTCGCTCGGAGGTTCCCCATGTGTGCCTTCAACCCGCCCGACTGGTCCGCCGCCCGTGAGGAGCTGCGGGCCCTCCTCTCCGCCGCCTGCTGGCCGGCGGACCTCGTCGCCGACGCCGAACTCGCCCTCTGCGAGCTGTTCGTCAACGCCTGGCGCCACGGCCGCAGCCCCGCGCCCCTGGTCGTCGTCCTGCTCCTCAACACCACCCTGCGGGTCTCCGTCGCGGACGACAGCCCCGTGCTCCCGGAGCCCCGCACCTCCGCCGACCCGTACGAGCTGTCCGGCCGGGGCCTGCACCTCGTCCGATCGCTCACCCACCGGTTCGGCAGCGACCCCCGCAAGCACGGCGGCAAGTCCGTCTGGTTCGAGCTGGACGCCGCCGCGTGAACGAGCCGCTCGCCCCCGACGACCCCCGCATGCGCGACTACACCGCGCCCCAGGTCGCCACCCTGCTCCGCGAACTCCACGAGGCGGGCCGACGGTTCGGCATCCAGTGGGGCTCCGCGACCACCCATCACAGCAGCGTCGACGGCCGCGTGCTGGTCGACTTCGGCACCGCCCCGCTCGCCACCCTGCTCAACCTCCTGCACCTGCTCCGCAGCGCCGAGGGGGCCCGGTCGTGGGAGTCCTGATCCCGATGGTCACCGCCTCCACGCACGTGGAGCGCACCACCGCCGCCTACCTCACCGTCGAGCACGTCCCCGACGCGGCCGTTCAGCTCCGGCTCGCCGTGGACCTCGACATCCACGCCGGCCCCGGGGAACAGCTTGCCCTCCCCCTCACCCGCGACCAGGCCCACGAGCTCCTGCACGGCCTCGCCGCCCACCTCGGTCACCGCGTCATCGGCATCCGCCGGTGAGCACCGGCACCGTCCACCTCCTGATCGGCGCCGCCCTCCTCACTCTGCTCGCGCTGGCATTCGCCACGGTGGCCCTCGGTGTCGTCGCCACCCTCAGGATGCCGCGGGCCGGCGCCGACTCCCCGTCCGGCCGCGAGCAGCGGCAGCACGACCGGCCCGGCTGAGCACCCCGCCGAGCACCACCGCCGAGCACCACTGCGGAGGCCCTCGCCCGGCCCGGGCGAGGGCCTCGCGGTGCCCTCGGAGAAACTCCCGAAAAAACTTCTGAACCCACCTGCAACCCCCGGCGGGGATGCACGTCTTTACGGATGAAGGGCAGCGGAGAGCGAGACCGGCAGGGCCGGGGGGCGCGACCGCTCAACAGAGCGGCAAGCCGGTCACCTTCACACACACCCACCACCATGACCCTGGGGAGACACGTCATGAGCAAGTCCGTTATCACCGCATCTGCGAAGAACATCCGTCCGCTCTCCGGCCGCCGTCGCCTCGCCGCGCTCGCCGCCACCGCCGTCCTCGCCGGCGGCGTCCAGTTCCTCGCCACCGACACCGCCTGGGCCTGCGACAGCGGCGCCGACACCACCGCCCCCAAGCCCGTCACCCCGGCCTCCGCCCACCACGGCGAGCTCTCCACCGGCTTCCACATGACCCCCGACGGCCAGACCCTCACCGCCGGCGGCGCGAAGGTCGAGATCGGCATGGGCGTCGGCAACTTCACCGGCGCCCGCTACGAGAACGTCACTCCCTCCATCGCCGTCTTCAACCCCAAGGGCGCCACCAACCTCCAGGACTTCACCATCGAGGCCAAGACCCCCGCCGGCTGGAAGAAGCTCGGCCTGCGCCACGGCTGCGACCCGACCGTCTTCGCCGACACCAGCAGCCTCGTCGCCAAGACCCTCGACGACGGCCGCGCCGCCAACTTCCTCTTCCGCATCTCCGTCGCCGCCAACGCCGCCGCCGACCTCAACGAGCTCCAGATCTTCGCCAACGGGGAGGCCGCGGGCTACCCCATGGGCGACGGGGAGATCCACACCTTCAAGATCACCCAGCCCGCCCACCCCGCCGCGCCGAAGGCGGGCACCACCGCCAAGCCCGCCGCACCCAAGGCCACCCCCACCACCGCTGCCAAGCCCGCCCCTGCCAAGCCCGCCGCCGACCAGACCCCCGCCACCACGCCCGCCACCCCGAAGGCCACCCCGAGCGCCCCCGCCACCACTGCCCCCGCCGGCACCCCCGAACTCGCCCAGACCGGCGCTAACACGCCCAACGGCTTCCTCGCCGCCTCCGCCGCCGCCTTCGTCGCCCTCGGCGCCGGCGTCCTCATCGCCGTGCGCCGGCTGCGTCCCCAGCGCTGACCGACCCGCACGGAAACCCGGAGGGCCCTCCCCCGTACGCCGGTACGGGGGAGGGCCCTCCGGCGTTCCCGACGGGTCGTTACGCAGCCGATGAACGGCCGTGACACGACCGGCCGGGGACCGCGACACGCCCCTCCTAACGTCACTGACGACGCGCCGGCCGCACCGGCCGGGCACCGCGTCACGACGAAGGAGAGACGCCGTATGACCAGCAGCCGCACCCACCGCTCGCCCGCCCGCCGCGCGGTCGCCGCCTGTGCCCTGACCGGCGCCGCCCTGCTCGCCGTCCTCTCCGGCGGGCAGGCCTGGGCGGACGGCGCCCCGGCGCCCGCGCCGGCCGCCCCCAGCGTCAGCCGGCCCGCCGAGCCCAGCGCGGGCACGGGGGCGGGCGGCGCCGGGGCTCAGCCCTCCGTCGCCCCCCGGACCGCGACGCCGACCGCCACTCCTGCGGCACCGGGTGCGCCGGTGGTGTCCCCGTCCGCCGGCGTGGCGGCCGTCCCGACCGCGACGCCGGCCCCGCAGGGCGGGACCGGCCCGCAGGTCCGGGACGTTCCGAAGGGCGCCGCCCAGGCCGGTGACGGATCCGGCTCGACCGGCTCCTCGGGCCTCATGCTGGCCGGTGGCGGCACCGTCGCGGCCGTCGGCGCCGCAGCCCTGGGCTTCGCCCTCCTGCGCCGCCGCTCCGGTGCGCGCGGCTGACACCGGACCCGGGCCCTCCGGGCGACCCGTCCCCTCCGCTCCGCACCCGACCGTCCGGGGCGGGGGAGACGCGGTGCCTGCACGGAACGGGCCCGGGTCCGCGGAAGCGGCCGGGCCGGACGGCGAGCAGGCCGACCGGCCGACCCGCCGCCGGGGTGCGCGGGGCCGGAGCCACCGGCGGTCCCGTACCGACACGCCGGGCTCCGCGCGCCTGCGCCGGACCGCCTTCGGCACGGCCGGGCTGCTCTGCCTGGTCCTCGGTGCCGCCGTGGCGCTCTCCGGTCAGCGCGGCACCCCGGTGGTGCGGGTGGAGACCTCGGCCCGCGATGCCGGTGACCCCCGGGCGGCGGCCACCGCCCCGGTGACGGGCGGCGGAGCCGCTCCGGGTACCGTCCCGGCGGCCGCCCCGGTCGCCGCGCCCCGCCCGTTCGCGGCCTCGCCCCCGACCCGCCTGATCATCCCGACGGCCAAGGTCGACGCCCCGGTCACCGCCCTCGGCCTGAACGCCGACGGCACGGTCGAGGTGCCGTCGGCCGACCGGGCCGGGGAGACCGGCTGGTACCGGAACGGGCCGACGCCGGGCGAGACCGGCCCGGCCGTCCTGATCGGGCACTACGACACCGCGCACGGCCCGGCCGTCTTCCACGACCTGCCGAAGCTGCGGCCGGGCGATCCCGTCCGGGTGCAGCGGGCGGACGGCAGCACGGTGGAGTTCCGGGTCCGTACGCTGCTCCAGGCGGCCAAGGACCGGTTCCCGACCGAGACGGTCTACGGAAACACCGCGGCGCCCGAGCTCCGGCTCATCACCTGCGGCGGACGGATCGGGTCGGACGGCCACTGGACGGACAACATCATCGTCCTGGCGGACCTGGCCGGCCCGGCCGGCTGATCCACCCGGATCCACCCGGATTGAACCGGATCCACCCCGCCCGGCCCACCTCCCGAGGACGCTCCCGGGGTGGGCCGGGCGGAACCACCGAGCACCGCCCCGGCGACCTACCGACGGGGACGAACCGGCACGCAGCGGGCTGCACGCAGCAGCACGCTGCGCAGCCGCAGACCAGGAGGACGAGCACCGACCGTGGCAGCACCCGTCGCATCCCGCCGCCCGGGCGCCGCCGCCTTGGCCGTTCTCCTCACCACGCTCCTCGCCGCCCTGGCCGCCGCCCTGCTGAGCAGCTGCGCGAGCCCCGGCGGGCTGCGGGACCACGGCGCGGCCCGCACCGTGACGCAGCCGCCGAAGGCGGTGCCGCTCTGGCCCGACCTCGCCACGGCCCCGCCGCCGACCTCGCCCCCCGCCGATGCGGACGGCCCGCCGCCGCCCCCGAAGCCCGTCCCGGACATCACCGCCCCGGGCCAGGACATCACCGCCGTGGACGTCCGGGCCCTGCTCGCGAAGGACCCCGAACTGGGCCCGGAGGAGCGGCGCGCCCTCGGCTCCTGCCCGGGCTGCGAAGTCCGCAGCCCGGAGTACCGCGACCTCACGGGCGACGGCGCGGCCGAGCTGGTCACCGCCGTCGCCGCCCCCGGCCAGGTCGTCCTGCACGTCTACCGGCTGACCGGCGACCAGCTGGTGCCCGTGCTCCGGGTGGGGGTGCTGAGCGGGTTCAGCGCGGAGACCGTCGACACCGACCTCTGGGTGCGCGAGCCGACCACCACCTCCGCCCAGACCATCAGCCACTACCGGTGGGACGGGCTCCGCCTGGCCCTGCTGGAGCAGAAACTCGAAGGCATCGGTTCGGTGCCCGGCCCGGGGACCACCCCGACCGCGGAGCCGTCCGGCGCCGCCGCCGGAGCGGGGACCGGCGGCACCCCGACCGTGACGGGCCGGCCCACCCCGATGCCCGCGCCGGCCACCCCGGGGCGCGCCACCCCGTCCGCAGGCACCGGACCGGTGGCCGTCTCCCCGCGCCCCGGCGCGCCCGAACCCGCCCGACCGACCGCCGCCCGCCCGGAGACCACGCCATGAGCCCCGCTGCGCCCGCCCACCCGCACATCCTGATCGTCGAGGACGACGAGGTGATCCGGGAGGCCACCCGGATGGCCCTGGAGCGCTACGGGTTCCCGGTCTCCACCGCCGCCGACGGTCTGGAGGGGCTGGAGGCGTTCCACGCCGTCCGCCCCGATCTGCTGCTGCTGGACGTGATGCTGCCGCTGCTCGACGGGGTCGGCCTCTGCCGGCGGATCCGCGAGGAGAGCCAGCTGCCGATCCTGATGATGTCGGCCCGCACCGATCCGGTCGACGTGGTCTCCGGGCTGGAGGCGGGGGCGGACGACTACGTGGTGAAGCCGTTCGAGAGCGCGGTGCTGGTCGCCCGGATCCGGACGGTGCTGCGGCGGGTCCGGATCGTCCCGGCCGCCGAGGCGCCCGCGCCGGTACCGGCACCCGTGCCCACGACCGGCCCGGCCACCGCGGTCACCGCGGACACCCCGGACGCCGGGGCCCCCGTCGCGGTCGGGTCCACCGCCACCAACACCCCGCCGGCCCCGCGGCCGGTGCGCAGCTTCGACGGGATGGAGGTGGACACCGAGAGCATGGAGGTGCGGGTGCACGGCCGGCTCGTCCCGCTCACCCCGACCGAGCTGCGCCTGCTGCTGGAGTTCACCGCCGCGCCCGGCATCGTGCTGGAGCGCTCGGCCCTGCTGGAACGGGTCTGGGACTACGAGTGGGGCGCCGACACCCGGGTGGTGGACGTCCACGTGCAGCGGCTGCGCGCCAAGATCGGCAGCGACCGGATCGAGACCGTCCGCGGGTTCGGCTACAAGTTCCGGCGACCGGCATGAGACTGCGCCGCACCGCCGTCCGCACCGTCCCCGCCACCACCGTTCCCGACGGCGCCACCCCTGACGGCACCGCCCCCGCCGTCCCCGACGACGCCCCGCCGGACGGCGCCGGCCCGCGCACCCGGGCCCCCCGCCGGGTGGCCCTGCGCCGGCTGTCGCTGCGGCGCCAGATCGCCACCGCCGTCGCCGCCGTCTCCGTGCTGGTCGCGGTGGCGGTCGGCCTGCTGGTCCACCGGGCGATGATCGACCAGCACGTCGACCAGGCCCGCGGAGCGGCGGTGGCGGCGCTCGACTCGGCGCTGGACGCCTACGGCCGCGGTGACGGGCCCGAGCGCCGCGGCGCCGTGCTGAACGACCCGGCGCTGCCACCCCGGCTGCACGCCCTCGCGGCGGACGGCCGGCACGGCACCCTGCTGGCCGCCGGGCCGGAGGGCGAGGCGATGTGGGCGGCCGGCGCCGTCCAGAACGGCGTGCTCTCCGTCCGGGTCGACTTCACCCAGGACCGCAGGGCCATCGCCGACCTCGACCGGATCATCCTGTTCACCGTCATCGCCTCGGTCTTCATCACGGTGCTGGTCGGCGTGCTGGTCGCGGACCGGATCAGCCGGCGGCTGCGCACGGCGGCCACGGCCGCCCGGGAGATCGCCGCCGGGCGCACCGACACCCGGATCGGCGAGCTGGTCGACGGCGGGGACGAAGTCGCCGACCTGGCCGCGGCCGTCGACCTGATGTCGCGGGCGCTGCACCGCCGGCTGGAGGACGAGCAGCAGTTCACCGCCGACGTCGCGCACGAGCTGCGGACGCCGCTGACCGGGCTGGTCACCGCGGCCGAACTGCTGCCGGAGGGCCGCCCCACCCAGCTCGTCCGGAACCGGGTGCAGGCGCTGCGCTCGCTGGTCGAGGACCTGCTGGAGGTGTCCCGGCTGGACGCGAACGTCGAGACGGCGGACCTCTCGGCCGTCCCGCTCGACCGGGCGGTGCGCCGGACCGTCACGCTCACCGGCCTGGAGGTGCAGGTCGAGGTCGCGTCGGACGCCGCCGGGGCGACGGTGCGCACCGATCTGCGCCGGCTCGACCGCATCCTGGGCAATCTGCTCGTCAACGCCGACCGGCACGGCGGCGGCCCGGTCCGGCTGGGTGTGGACGGCCTGCGGATCACCGTCCGCGACCACGGCCCCGGCTTCCCGGACGACCTGCTCCGGCACGGCCCGCAGCGCTTCCGGACGAGCGTGCGCGAGCGCGGGCGCGGCCACGGCCTCGGCCTGACGATCGCGCGGGGCCACGCCCGGGTGATCGGCGCCGGCCTGACCTTCGCCAACCACCCCGACGGCGGCGCCCTGGCCACCCTGACCCTGCCCCCGGCCCGGCCGGACGACCAGGCCTCCTGACCCGCCTCCTGACCCGCCTCCGGACCCCGCTGCCGGCCCGCCCGGGTCACTCGCCGATCGGCGTCCCGGCGGCGCGGCGGCCGGTCGGGGCCGGCCCGGCGGCGGCCGTGGTGGTCGCGGCCAGGAGGCGGAGACCGGCCTCGGCGGAGGAGCCGGGCGCGGCGCTGAACAGCAGCATCCGGTGCCCGGCGGCCTCGGGCAGCGGCAGCGCCTCGAAGTCCAGGACGAGGTCGCCGACGACCGGGTGGCGGAGCTCCTTGTTGCCGAACAGGCAGTCGTGCACCGGGTGGCCCGACCAGAGGGCCGCGAACTCCGCGCTCTTCATCGACAACTCGCCGATCAGGGCGGCCAGCTGACGGTCCTCCCGGTGCCGGCCCGCGGCCAGCCGCAGGAACGCGACCTGGGCCCGGGCCTCCGTCTCCCAGCGCGGGTACAGCTCCCTGGTCCGCGGGTCGAGGAAGAGCAGCCGGGAGAGGTTCGGCCGGTCCGCCGGCCGGTCGGGCCCGGCGGCGTCCAGGTGGCCGGCGAGCAGCGCGTGACCGAGCGGGTTCCAGGCCAGTACTTCGTTGCGCCGCCCGACCACCACCGCCGGGACGTCCGTCATCGCGTCGATCAGCTGCCGCACGGCCGGCCGGACCCGCTCGAAGCGCTCGGCCGTCCTGGCCTTCGCGCGGGCCGGACGGGCCAGGTTGCGCAGGTGGGCGTGTTCGTCGGCGTCCAGCCGCAGCGCCCGGGAGATGGCGTCGAGCACCTCGTCCGAGGCGTTGCGGCTCTGCCCCTGCTCCAGCCGGGTGTAGTAGGTGATGCTGACGCCCGCCAGCTGCGCCAGCTCCTCGCGGCGCAGCCCCGGCACCCGCCGGCGCGTGCCGTACGCGACCAGGCCGACGTCCTCGGGTTGCAGCCGGGCGCGGCGGGTGCGCAGGAACTCGCCCAACTCGGTCGGTGTGTCCGATGCGGTCATGGCTCCAGTGAACACCGGCCGGGCCCCACCGAGCCTGCCCCTGTCAGTACCACCCTTCGCGGGGGTCTGGGCGGGCCGGGCCCGGCGGAACAGGCTGCTGCCGTACCCGGAACCCCCGTCGAGTCGAAAGGCAGCGGAGCCATGACCGCCACCCTGTCCGAAGCACCACCCGCCACCGCACCGGCCCGCGGCACGACCGGCCGGCAGCGGCTCGTCCTCGTCGTCCTGCTGGCCGCCCAGTTCATGCTGGCCGTGGACTTCTCGATCCTGAACGTCGCCCTGCCGGTGATCGGCCAGGGCCTCGGCTTCTCGCTCGGCAACCTGCAGTGGATCGCCACCTCCTTCGCCCTCTGCGCGGCCGGCTTCACCCTGCTGTTCGGGCGGGTGGCCGACCTCCTCGGGCGCCGCCGGGTGTTCCTGACCGGCCTGGCGGTGCTCGCCGTCGCCTCGCTGGCCGGCGGGCTGGCCACCGGCCCGGAGGTCCTGCTGGCCGCCCGGGTCGCCCAGGGCCTGGCGACGGCGGCCGTCACCCCGGCCGGGCTGGCGCTGCTCACCACCGCCTTCCCCGAGGGGCCGCTCCGGGACCGGGCGCTGGGTCTGAACGGCGCGCTGATGTCGGCCGGTTTCACTTCCGGTGCGGTGCTCGGCGGTCTGCTCACCGACCTGCTCAGCTGGCGCTGGGCGTTCTTCGTCAACGTGCCGGTCGCGCTGGCCGTGCTGCTGGTGGCACCGCGGCTGATCGCCGAGAGCCGCCCGCGGCCGGCGACCGGGGGAGGCCGCGAGGGCGGCCGGGGCCGGATGGACCTGCCCGGTGCCGTCACCGTCACTGGTGGTCTGCTCGCCCTGGTCTACGGCCTGACGACGGCCGGCGAGCGCGGCTGGGGCTACCCGCCGGCGCTGGTGGCCCTCGTCGCGGCGGCGCTGCTGCTGACGGCGTTCTGGTTCGTCGAGCGGTCCGCGGCCGCCCCGCTGGTGCCGGTCCGGGTACTGCGGCGGCGCACGGTCGTCTGGGGCAACGCGGCCGGGCTGCTGGCCTTCGCCACCGAGACCTCGCTGGTCTTCCTGCTGACCCTCTACCTCCAGCGGGTGCTCGGCTTCTCCCCGCTGGCCACCGGCCTGGCCTTCGGTGTGCTGGGTGCGGGCACCGTGCTGGGCGGGGTGGTGGCGCCACGGCTGATCGGCCGGCTCGGCAGCCGGGGCGCGCTGCTCGCGGGCTTCCTCGTCCAGGCGGTGGCGACGGCCTCGCTCGTCCTGCTCGGCGCCGACCGGGCCTGGCTGGGGCTGCTGCTCGCGGCGACCTTCGTCGGCGGGGTCGGCAACATGCTGGCGATCGTCGGCTTCATGGTGACGGCCACCTCGGGCCTGCCGGACGACGAACAGGGGCTGGCCACCGGCGTCGCCACGATGACCCAGCAGGTCGGCATCACCCTGGGCACGCCGGTGATGAGCGCGGTCGCCACCGCGGCGGCCGCGGGCACCACCGTGCTGACCGGGGTCGGCTGGGCGATCGCGGTCAACACCGCCCTGGTGCTGCTGGCCGGCGCGGCCTCGGCGCTCTTCCTGCGACGTCGCTGAGGCGGCGGGGACGGGCCGCGGGCGGCGGCCGAGCGCGGCGGAGCGGGAAGTCGGACCGGCCGGCTTCCCGCTCCGCCTGTGCGCGGCGGGGCTACGAGTCGGCGACGACCTGCCGGACCAGACCCACCTGGACGATGCTGCTGATCCTGCCCGAGGAGTCCAGCACGATCTCGACGGAGTTGCGGTCGTAGCAGGGCTCGGTGTCCGGCACCGAGGTGTGGTTGAGGCAGAAGTCGGTGTGCGCCGCGAACTGCGCGAGCGGGACGGCGTGCAGCTTGTTGGTCAGGTCGCTCAGCTTGGCGGTGGCCCCGGCCGCGAAGGTGTACGTCTTCTCCTCGCCCGCGTCGATCCAGCCGCCGACGGGGTTGCCGCAGAGGTAGGTGGTCTCCTTGGCGTGGACGGTGGTGGCGGTGGCCGCCTTCGACAGGTTCACGATCCGGTGGTTGGACGGGATGCTGGGCGGGATGCAGCCGCCCGTCGAGCCGCTGCCGGGCGAGGCGCTCGCCGGGGCGGCGGAGCCGGGCGCGGCACCGGCGGGCTTGCCGGTGGCGGCGCCGGTCGGCGCGGGCGCGGCGGCGGTGGCCGCGGTGGTGGCAGCACCGGGCGCGGCGGCGGTGGCGGCGGGCTCCGGATCCCCCGGACCGCAGGCGGTCAGGGTGACGGCAGCGGCGGCGGCCGCGACGGCGAGCAGGAGAGCACTACGAGAGGACACGGTCGATCCTTGTGACGAACGGGCGGGAACGGGCGGGGACGGCGGGGACGACGAGCGGCGGGAGCTGCCGGTCACCCGTAGTGGACCTCGGTGATCGCGGTGACCTTGCCCGAGGAGTCCAGCGCCAGGTCGTAGTCGACACCGGTGTCGCAGGGGCTGGCCGCATCGTTGATGTGGTTCACGCAGTGCGTGGTGTGGTCGGCCAACTGGGCCAGCGAGACGGGCTTCTGGCCGTCGAGCGTGGTGAGCGCGGCCTTGGCGCCGGGCGCGAAGGTGTAGGTCTTCTCCTCGCCCTTCGGCCACCAGCCCATGTCGGGCATCCGGCAGGTGTACTCGCCGTCCTTGGCGATCACCGTGGTCGCCGTGGTGGCCTTGGTCAGGACGACCACCTTGTGGCCGGCCGGCAGCGGCTTGACCTCACCCGGCTTGCAGTCCGGCCCGGCCTGGCCGGCCGCGGCGGGGCCGCCGGAGGACGGCTTGGCGCTCGCCGGGGCGGCGGTAGTGGGCGCGGCACCGGTGGGCTTGGCGGTGCCGGCGGCGGCGCCGGACGGCGCGGGCGCGGCGGCGGTGGCCGCGGTGGTGGCAGCACCGGGCGCGGCAGCGGTGGCGGCGGGCTCCGGATCCCCCGGACCGCAGGCGGTCAGGGTGACGGCAGCGGCGGCGGCCGCGACGGCGAGCAGGACAGTGCGCGTGGACATGGTGATTCGTTCCCCCGGGTGACGAGCGGCCGGTCGGCCGCCCTGACTGACGGTCGCACAGACTAGCGACACAGCAGCCCCGTACGCCTCAGGAATCCCACCTGAGACCGAATCACCACAGCATCCGGACGGAACGGCGAAGGGGTGCACCGCCCGGGCGGTGCACCCCTTCGCCGGGCCCGTTCGAGCCCGGCCGAACCCGGTCGGCCCGGGCGTGTCAGGCCCGGCAGGCCCCTTCGAGCCTGCCGGGCCCGCCGGCCGGATCAGCCCGCTGTCGTCTTGCGGAAGGCCTCGGCCACCGAGAGGAAGATCGAGTTGCCCTCGGTCTCGCCGATCGAGACCCGGACGCCCTCCGGGAACGGGCGGACGATCACCCCGGCCTCGGCGCACAGCGCGGCGAACTCCTGGGAGCGCTCGCCGAGCCCCAGCCAGACGAAGTTGGCCTGCGAGTCGGGGATCTCCCAGCCCTGGGCGCGCAGCCCGCCGACCACCCGGGCACGCTCCTCGACCAGCGCCTCGACCCGGACCATCAGGGCCTCCTCGGCCCGCAGCGAGGCGACGGCGGCGTCCTGGGCGAGCTGGGTGACGCCGAACGGCACCGCCGTCTTGCGCAGCGCGTTGGCCACCGGCTCGTGCGCCACGGCGAAGCCGACCCGCATGCCCGCCAGGCCGTACGCCTTGGAGAAGGTCCGCAGCACGCAGACGTTCGGACGGTCGCGGTAGAGCTCGATGCCGTTCGGGACCTCGGGGTCACGGATGAACTCGATGTACGCCTCGTCGACGACCACCAGGACGTCGGCGGGCACCGCGTCCAGGAAGCGCTCCAGCTCGGCGCGGTGGATCACGTTGCCGGTGGGGTTGTTCGGGTTGCAGACGAAGATCAGCCTGGTCCGCTCGGTGACGGCGGCCAGCATCGCGTCGAGGTCGTGGTCGCCGCCCTCGGTGAGCGCCACCGGGACGGGGGTCGCACCGGCGACCTGGGTGATGATCGGGTACGCCTCGAAGGAGCGCCAGGCGAACATCACCTCGTCGCCGGGGCCGGCGGTGGCGAGGATCAGCGACTGGGCGACGCCGACCGAGCCGGTGCCGGTGGCGATGTGCTCGGCCGGGACGCCGAAGTGCTGCGCCAGCTCGGCGGTCAGCTCGGTGACGGCCATGTCCGGGTACCGGTTGAGCGAGCCCGCCGCCTTGACCGCCGCCTCCAGCACGCCGGGCAGCGGGTCGTACGGGTTCTCGTTGGAGGACAGCTTGTAGGCGTCGGCGCCGGCGGGCTTGCCGGGCTTGTAGGTGGGGATGCCGTCCAGGGTCGGCCTCAGCCGGGGCCCCTGCGGTGCCGTTCCGCTCACGGTCCTGCTCCTTCTCTGTTCTGCTCCGTCGAGTCCGTCGGGCCCGTCGCGTCCTTGGTGCGCCGAGCCCCCACCGGTGCGGCCGCGTCCGGTCCGGACGGGATCGCCGCCGGGCCCGGGAATTCGCAACGCACCCGGACCACCCCGGTCGGGTGCCCTGAACGATACCGACCGCGCTCACCCGTAGGAGTGAGATGCCCGGACGGGCCACCGGCGCAGATCAGCCATTCTGCAGGGTTCCTATGGCACATGTCAGAGGTAAGACGGCTGGTTTCTTGCGGGTATCGAAGGGGCGCGCACCGGCTCACTCTTGGAGAAACGTATCTCCGAGGGCCCCCGATGCGCCGGTCACAGACCCTTGTCAGGAGCCATACGATCGGTCCGCCATGACAGCAGCAGCCAACCAGAGCGGTCGGCGACCCACCACCTCGCGGCGTCTGGAGCGGGCCGGCATCCGGGATGTGGCAGCAGCCGCAGGAGTGTCGATCACCACCGTCTCCGACGCGCTGAACGGTAAGGGCCGCCTGCCCGACGAGACCAGAAGCCGGGTGCGCGAGGTCGCCGAGCGCCTCGGCTACCGCCCCTCGGCCGCCGCCCGAACCCTGCGGACCGGACGCTCCGGCCTGATCGGGCTGACCGTCACCACCTACGGCGAAGAGCCGTTCACCTTCACCGAGTTCGCCTACTTCGCCGAGATGGCCCGGGCCGCCACCAGCGCCGCCCTCGGCCGCGGTTACGCGCTGGTCGTCCTGCCCGCCTCCTCCCGGCACGACGTCTGGGGCAACATCGCCCTCGACGGCACCGTGGTGATCGACCCGCCCGACCAGGATCCGCTGGTCAGCGAGCTGTACCGGTCCGGCGTCCCGGTGGTCAGCGACGGCAAACCGGGGAACTGCCCGGTCACCGCCTGGGTCGACAACGACCACGAGGCCGCCGTGCTCGACATCCTCGACCACCTCTCCGAGGCCGGCGCCCGCCGGATCGGTCTGCTCACCGGCACCAGCACCGACACCTACACCCGGCTCTCCACCGAGGCGTACCTCGGCTGGTGCACCAAGGTCGGCCAGGAGCCCGTCTACGAGACCTACCCCGCGCACGACCCGGCCGCCGGCGCCGTCGCCGCCGACCGGCTGCTCGCCCGTCCGGACCGTCCGGACGCCGTCTACGGACTGTTCGACCCCAACGGCACCGACCTGCTCGCCGCCGCCCGCCGGTACGGCCTGCGGGTGCCGGACGACCTGCTACTGGTCTGTTGCAGCGAGAGCGACGTGTACGCGGCCACCGAACCGCCGATCACCACGCTCTCGCTCAAGCCCCGGCGGATCGGCACCACCGTCGTCAACCTGCTCATCGACGCGATCGAGGGGGTCGACTCCGGCACCGGCGTCGACATCGCCCGGCTCTTCCCGCCGCGCTTCCGCACCGCGGGCACCGGCCCGCCGCCCGGCACCCTGATGCCCACCGAACTGATCGTCCGGGCCTCCTCCCAGCGCCGCAGCCCGCGCACCACGGTCAGCCCGCCGCGCACGCCGGGCGAGGTGTAGCGCGCGGGACCGCCTCCCGGCGGGCGGGGCGCGCGGTGCCGCGGGCCGCGCCGCGCGGAGGCCGCCCCGCGCGGCGGCGGGGGAACGGGCCCGGCGGCGGCCGGCGGCGGGGCCCAAGAGGCGGTCTAGACCATACCTAGCCGGGACAAAACGGACCTGACGGCCCGCCCGGCTGACGCTCCGGAGGATTGGATACCCACCAGGTGACGACGCCGGGAGAGTGGTCTTCCTATGATGGGCGAATGACACCCGAGGACCGCTTCCCCGGGCCTGATCACCCGGACTCAGGCCCCCGCCACCAGCCGGACCTCGACGTGCTGCCCTACGGCACCTACTACGAACCGGAGCCCGCCGGTTACACCGAGGCGGCGTACGAGTCGGAGACGTACAGCGGCTACGGCGGCGCGCGGTACCTCGAACAGCACTGGCCCAGCGGACCGGCCGCGCAGCAGCACGACCCGCAGGCCGGGCACGCGCCGCAGCCCGGACACGCCCCGCAGGGCGGTCACCCCGGCTACGAGCCGACGCTCGTCGACCAGCCCTCGCCCGCCCACCAGGGCACCCTCCCCGGCGGCCACCAGAGCGACGACCCGCCGACCATCGAGCTCGGCCCGCCGCTGCCCGAACCCGGCGTGCCGTACCACCCGTACCCCGCGCCCGCCCCCAACGAGCCGCCCGGCCCGCTCTACGTCGTCGGCGACGTGCACGGCTACCTCGACGAACTGCTCACCGAGCTGCGCCACCAGGGCCTGATCGACGCCGACGGCCACTGGGCCGCCGGGCGCTCCCGGATCTGGTTCCTCGGCGACTTCACCGACCGGGGCCCCGACGGCATCGGCGTCATCGACCTGGTCATGCAGCTCGCCGCCGAGGCCGCCGCCGCCGGCGGCTACTGCCGGGCCCTGATGGGCAATCACGAACTGCTGTTCCTCGGCGCCGCCCGGTACGGCGACGAGCCCGTCCAGTCCACCGCCGGCACCGCCTCGTTCCTCGCCGCCTGGCGGCTCAACGGCGGCCAGCAGCACGACCTGGACCGGCTGGAGGCGCACCACATCAGCTGGCTGTCCCGGCTCCCCGCCATCGCGCTGGAGGACGGCCACCTGCTGCTGCACTCCGACACCACGGCCTACCTGGAGTACGGCGAGTCCATCGCCGAGGTCAACGACGGCGTCCACGACCTGCTCGCGGACGAGGGCGTGGACGAGTGGTGGGACTGCTTCCGCCGGTTCACCAAGCGCTTCGCCTTCCGCGGCGACTCCGGCCCGCAGGCCGCCCACGAGCTGCTCGACACCTACGGCGGCTCGCGCATCGTGCACGGGCACAGCCCGATCCCGTACCTGACCGGCGCGGTGCACTCCGACGACGGCGCACCGCCGCACATCCCCGGCCCGTACATCTACGCGGACGAGCTCGCCGTGGCGATGGACGGCGGCGTCACCATGGAGGGACGCCTGCTGGTCGCGCGGCTGCCGATCTGACCGTCCCGGACGCCTCCCGCGCCCCTTCCCGAACACCCGTTCCCGGCGCCCGCCCCGGACCGCACGCGCGGCCCGGGGCGCGAAATTCCGGAAAGTTACTGTCAGCGCGACCGCACCCGCCCCTACCATCGAGGCACACCACACCCGGCCGCCCGTGTGGCGGCCCGTCCCCGGGCCCGTGTCTGCACACCCCGCGGGCCAGGGGCGGACGGGTTTCGCCTGAACGGGGTCCCCATGAACAACGCCCCGCACCTGCTCGCCGAGGACCGCCCCGACTTCGAGCGCCTCCTCGACGAAGCACTGCGCGACGGCACCATCCTGACCGCCCTGCGCACGCCCGGCGCCCTCACCGGCGACCAGCTGCGCCACCAGGCCCTGCGCGCCGCCGACGGCGTCTCGGCCGCGGCGGCCACCGAGTACGACCACTACCTGCGGCTGCGCGGGAGCCTGCACAGCACACCCCCGCCCGACCCGGACCACGAGCCGACCGCGCCCGGGCTGCTCTCCCAGCTGCGCTCGGCCGACGGCGGCGCCGGACTGTTCCCCGTCCTCACCGTCCTCACGCCGATCCTCGCCTGGGCCGCCGCCCTGGTGCTGCTCCTGCTCGGCTACGTGCTGCGCGCCGCCGACGAGGAGTCCGCGCTCGCGCACTCGGTGCTCACCGCCGGGTGGGTCGCGCTGGCCGCCGGGGTGGTCGCGATGGTGGTCGGCATCGTCGGGCTGGTCCTCACCGCACTGCGCGACGGCGCCGGCGTGCCCGGCCCGGCCGGGGTCGACCCCGAGCTCGCCGCCGAGCTCGCCGAGGCCCGCCGCGCCTGGCAGCGCGCACTGCGCGACCGGGCGCTGCTGCCGTACCTGCACGCCGCACTGCGCGCCGACCCGGCACCACCGCCGCCGACCGCGGCCGTTCCCGCCCAGGGCGGCCCCGCAGCCCGGCCGGACTTCTCCAGCCCCGACTTCTCCAGCCCCGGCTACACCGGACCGGGCTTCAGCAGCCCCGGCGTCGAGGGGATCACCGACCCGGAGGGGCGCGAGCCGCGCACCGCCACCTTCTCCACCCCGGACTTCACCGGCCCCGGCTACACCGGACCGGGCTTCACCAGCCCGGACGACGTCTGACCCGGACGGCGTCTGACCCGGCGTCGGCCGATCCCGTAGCGGCCCGCCCGTGCCCGGCCGTGCCCGCCCGTGCCCGGCTCAGCCCGGTGAGCCGTCGGCGCGGGCGGCCTCCGTCGCGGCCCGGACGAACGCGCGGACCCGCTCGGTCGTGTTGCACTCCAACCAGACCAGGCCCCGCTCGATCGGCGGCGCGTCGCGGATCGGCACGTAGCGGACGTCGGGCCGGGGGTAGTACTGCCGCGAGTGCTCGCCGACCGGCAGCACCCCCCGGCCGAGCGCGACCAGCGAGAGCATCTCCGAGAACGTGCTGCCCACCGGGCCCTTGGGCACCGGCCGGCCGGTCGGGGTGTGCTCCGGTGTCCGGTCCCGCTTGAAGGCGGCCGAGGTGACGGCCGGGAACTGCACCACCGGGTGGTCGGCGAGGTCCTCGACCGACACCGACTCCACCGCCGCCAGCGGGTGCCCGGCCGCCACCGCCAGCACGCGCCGCTCCGAGATCAGCGTCGGCCCGCAGGCCAGACCGTCCCCGTCGAAGGGATAGGCGGCGATCAGCAGGTCGACCGAACCGTCCAGCAGGCTCGGCCGGGAGTTGAAGAGCTGCACCTCGCGCACGTCGACGCGGCAGCCGGGGTGGCGGCCGGTGAACAGCCGGACGGCCCGGAGCAGCAGCGGCGCCGTCCACTCGCCGAGGAACGCCACCCGCAGCTCGCCGGTCACCCCGCGGCCCGCCTCCACGGCCCGGTGCACGGACTCCTCGATCCCGGCGACCAGCGGCCGCAGGTCGTCCGCCAGCCGCTGCCCGATCGCGGTGACCCGCACCGTCCGGCTGGTCCGCTCGAACAGCCGGGCACCCGTCCGGCGCTCCAGCTTCCCGATCACCTGGCTGATCCGCCCGGTGGTGACGCCCAGCCGCTCGGCGGTGCGGCCGAAGTGCAGCTCCTCCGCGAGCGTCAGGAACGCCTCGATCTCGTACCGCTCCCACATGCTGACGTCCGATCATTGAGCTCTGCTCAACGATCCTAGTGCAGTCCTGCGTTGATGCGACCCCCGGCCCGGCGGATCGTGGAGCACGTCACCGGAACCACCCCCAGCACCGCAGGAGCTCCCCATGACCGCCATCCGCGTCAAGGCCTTCGACCACCTCGTCCTCAACGTCCAGGACGTCGAACGGTCGCTGGACTTCTACCTCGGTCTGCTCGGCATGGAGCCCGTCCGGGTCGACGAGTGGCGGGCCGGCAAGGTGTCCTTCCCCTCCGTCCGGGTCAACTCGGAGACCATCATCGACCTCTTCCCCCGTCACCGGGGCGAGTCCAACGTCGACCACCTCTGCCTCGCCGTCGAGCCGCTGGACTGGCAGGAGGTCGTCGACTCCGGCGTCTTCACCGTCCTCGACGGCCCCGGCCCGCGCTTCGGCGCCCGCGGCACCGCGACCTCCCTCTACGTCCAGGACCCGGACGGCAACACCGTCGAGCTCCGCTGGTACCCGCAGGACGCAGCGGACGCCGCGGACGCCCCGGCCACCGCCACGGCGTGACCGGCACCCGGGCGGCCCCGGGCGGGAACCGCGGCGCCCGGCCCGGGAGCGGGCGGCCCGTCAGGGGAGCAGGAGCTCGGCCGCGGGCGTGTGGTTCCCGGGCGTCGCCGCCGCCGCCATCGCCGAGGCCGCCGTCACCGGAGCCGTCCGGGGCGGCACCACCAGGAGGAGGAAGTGGTCCTGGAAGCCCCGGCCGACGCTGATCGTCGCGTTGCTGCCGGCGCACCAGTTGATCCGCACCACCACGCCGTTCACCACCACCGACCGCGGCACGCCGCCCCAGGCCGGGGTGTCGAGCCCCACGGTGGTGATGGGCCCCAGGTGCGCGCCGAGCGCGGTGAGCAAGTCCGGCAGCTCGTCCAGGACGTTGTCCGAGCGGGGCCACCAGCCGCCGTCGAAGATGCCGTCCCGCGCCGTGGTCGGCGCCAGCACGAGGCGCGGGAGCAGCGGGACGCCGGGTACGGACCACTGCCCCGGAGGGGAAGCGCTGGGAAGGGGGATCGGCATCATCAGGAGCCGCCCGTCCGGTCCACGAGGAACCAATCAGGACCCAGGGCGACACCAGTGCTGATACCGGTGTCCGGAATGTCCTCGGTTGTCTCCCACGGTACTCCGCGCCGCCCCCGCCCGGGCCGCCCACCACCGGAGTACGCTCGGAACCATCCAGGGCACTCCGCATCCCGGTACCCGTTCCGGCTTCGTTCTGGGTCACGCATCTTCCGGGCGGGCCCCTGGCCGGCGTCCGGAGACACGGGAAGCGGTGAGCACCGTGACCACTCTCGTCCCGCAGCCGGTCCGAACCCGCCAGTGCCCCACGGTCGCCGACGCCATGGATCCCTGCGAGTACTGGACAACCGACGACAGCACCGTCGACCAGGCCAACAACGTCCTGCGCGGCGCACATCTGGAGTACCTGATCGTCCGTGACCACGACGGACGGTGCGAGGGGCTCGTCACCCGCGCCGGGCTGCGGGTCTTCCTCGAACGCTCCTGGTACGGCGAGCCGACCTCGATCAGCACCGTCGCCCACCAGCGCGGCCCGTTCACCTGGCCGACCATGGGCCTGGCGCTGGCCGCCCTCACCATGCGGATCAAGCGGCTCGCGGTGTGGCCCGTCGTCGACGACGACGGCTACGTCCTCGGCGTCCTCACCTGCGACCGCGCCACCGCCGTGCTCGCCGCGGCCGGCGCCGCAACCGCGCCCACGACCGCGGCCGCCGCCTGAACGGCCGCGGCCGAACCCCCCGGTCACCGGGGCCACCGACCGGCAGCCCCGGGAGACCGCCGGGCTCCCGGGGCCTGCCACGGCCGTCGCCGCCCCCACCCGCGACCGGGCGGATGCTCGTCACGGATCTACTGGACGATCTTCATCGACGACAACTCCGTTTCGGGACAGGCGCCTTGCCGCCGGGTCGACGCCCCGCTCGGCTGCCTCGTGATGCACGTAGTCCCCCGCCGTCGCGACGGACGGTCCCGGGTCAGGCGGATCCGCCCGCGCAGGGCCGGGAACACCGACCCGACCGCCGTTCCGGCCAAAGCTGTGGCGCTGTCCCGGAGCGGCCTTCCGGCTTGCCCGAGACAGCGCCACACGTGGTCGAGCATCAGTCCGTCGGCGGGAAGTGGACCAGCTTCGGACACTCACCGCCCATCACGGCGACGGCTAGTGCCGGCGGCGAGCTGCGGCGCGTCCGCTGCGCCTCACGAGGATGAGGATCGAGCCTCCCAGCACGACGGCGGCCGCCGAGCCGACCGCCATGACGATCGACTTGTCGGAGCCGGTGGCGGCGAGTGCTTGCCCCGACTCGTGCGGACGCACGGCCGGTACACCCTGTTCGTGACCGCCCGTCCCGTTGCCGTGGTCGGCCGGAACGTTGCCGTGGTCGGCCGGAACGTTGCCGTGGTTGCCCTGGTCATTCCCGTGCTCACCCTGTTCATGGCCGCCGTGGCCCTGACCGCCGTGCCCGCCCGGAGACTGGGGCGGTCCGGCCGGACCAGCAGGCCCTGCGGGGCCGGCCGGACCAGCAGGGCCGGGAGCACCGTTGGCGCCCGGCGAACCGTTGGCACCCGGTGAACCGGGGGCACCGTTGGCTCCCGGCGAACCGTTGGCACCCGGTGAACCGGGGGCACCGTTGGCCCCCGGCGAACCGTTGGCGCCGGGAGCACCGTTCGCGCCCGGCGAACCGTTCGCGCCCGGCGAACCGTTGGCACCGGGAGCACCGTTCGCGCCCGGCGAACCGTTGGCACCGTTGGCGCCCGGCGAACCGTTGGCACCCGGCAAACCGTTGGCACCGGGAGCACCGTTCGCGCCCGGCGAACCGTTGGCACCGGGAGCACCGTTCGCGCCCGGCGAACCGTTGGCACCCGGCGAACCGTTCGCGCCCGGCGAACCGTTGGCACCCGGCGAACCGTTCGCGCCCGGCGAACCGTTCGCGCCCGGCGAACCGTTCGCGCCCGGCGAACCGTTGGCACCGTTGGCGCCCGGCGAACCGTTGGCACCCGGCAAACCGTTGGCACCCGGCAAACCGTTGGCACCGGGAGCACCGTTCGCGCCCGGCAATCCATTGGCACCGGGCGAACCGTTGGCACCCGGCGCACCGTTGGCACCCGGCGAACCGTTCGCGCCCGGCGAACCGTTGGCACCCGGCGAACCGTTCGCGCCCGGCGAACCGTTGGCACCCGGCGAACCGTTCGCGCCCGGCGAACCGTTGGCACCGTTGGCGCCCGGCGAACCGTTGGCACCCGGCAAACCGTTGGCACCCGGCAAACCGTTGGCACCGGGAGCACCGTTCGCGCCCGGCAATCCATTGGCACCGGGCGAACCGTTGGCACCCGGCGCACCGGGAGCACCGTTGGGGCCGGGAGCACCCGGAGCACCCGGGGAGCCCGCCACGCCCGGCGCACCGTTGGGGCCGGGGGCACCCGGGGAGCCGGCAGCACCGGGGGCGCCATTGGGGCCGGGCGCACCGGGGGCACCGGGAGCACCGTTGGCACCCGGCGCACCGGGAGCACCGTTGGGGCCGGGAGCACCCGGAGCACCCGGGGAGCCCGCCACGCCCGGCGCACCGTTGGGGCCGGGGGCTCCCGGGGAACCGGCAGCACCGGGAGGACCAGCGGGGCCACTCGGTCCGGGCGGGCCGCTCGGTCCGGGCGGGCCACTCGGTCCGGGCGGGCCGACGGTGCAGGCCGCCCTCGTGATGGTGTTGTCGTCCAGAGTGACGGCGCCGTTGCGGGCCAGGGCACGACCCTCGATCACCGAGGCATGGTTCACGCTGATGGACGTGAGGGCCAGGATGTTGCCCTTGAAGAAGGAGTTGACGTCGATGGTGGCGGAGCTACCGACCTGCCAGAACACATTGCAGGGCTGTGCTCCGTTGACCAGGCTGACGACGCTCGACGGAGCCGTGATGAGGGTGGAGCCGATCTGGAAGATGAAGACGGCGCTCGGGTCGCCCATCGCGTCGAGGGTGACGGTCCCGGTGAGGTTCAGCGACGAACTCGCCTTGTAGACGCCGGGTGTCAGCGTCAGGCCTCCGATGTCGCCGGGCGAGGTCAGGATGGCCGTGGGGGCCCGGCCGGCGGCATCGTTGTAGGCGATGACGAGGTCGGACTGGGCCTGCGCCGCCTGTGCGTCGTTGACGTGCTGGACCCCGTTCACGGCTCCGGGGGGAAAGCCCGTCACGCTGGTGCCCGGGAAGAGTCCCAGGTCTCCGTTGATGACGCTGGGGCCGGTGTTGGTGACGGTCGAACCCGCCAGGATCGCATAGCTGGTGTCAGTCCCCAGCCCCACCGGTGCCGTTGCGGCGTGTGCGGGGCTGGGGACCAGGCCGGCCGTCGCGAGCAACGTCAGTCCGGACAGCAGGACGGACGTCCCCGCGAGTCGAGTGCGTCTACGCCCTCGTCCCGGTGGAGCGGACAGCATGGCATCGACTGCCATAGGACAGGACCTTTCTTGTCGCCGTTGAACTCCGTCACCCGAAGAGGGCATTCGGAGCGCTGCTGGTGATTTCCGGTCGGGTCTCACGCCCCCGCACTCGCACCCGAGGGCCTTCGACGAGCGGAGCCGACCAGGACGGGTGATGGAGAGTCACCGACTCACTACACCGTGCAACAACAACATGAAAAGAAGAGACTAATAAAGATGCAACGGAGTGACGCACGGGGACCAATCGAGGAATGACCGCCACCTCGCAGCATCGTTCGTCTACGAACTTCATGCGGGCTCGAACTCCCTCGGCAGCCGCTGGCCGCCGGCCGCTCTCCGCCGGCTGCTCCGGTCGCCCCCAGCGCCATAGCAGTACCGTTTTTTCCTCTTGGCCGCGCCCAGGCCGGTGAATCACGTATCGCCCCGTGACCCCGATCGTTGGCCCGATCATGAACGACCTGACGAATACGCAGGAAGAGGCGCTCACTGCGGGCGACGCCGACGTCGGCACGGTGGCCGAGCGCTGCCGCGCCGCAGGTGGCCTGCTCAGGGTCACCCTCGGCGAACTGCGCGCGGAAGTCGGCTACCGAAGACTCGGCAAGTACGTCCTGGAAGAACTCGCCGAGCGTCTCACCGAAGAGGGGCTCGGCTGGTTCCCGACGTGGCGGCTCTCCCCGAGGGAGAACGGCGAGCCGCGGAAGGAACACGACCTGTGGGTGTTCGTCCGGGACAGCGGCCTGCGCTGCCAGGTCATCGACGCCGTCCAGGCTCCCGACGGCTCCGACGTCCCCACCGTCCTGAACGGCCTGCTCGCCGGCCGTCCCCAGGACCTCTCCCCGGAGCGCAAGCTCGGCCTCATTCGCGAAATCCTCGGGCTCTGACCCGCACCCGAGAAATCCGCGCACCGGATTGCGCCTGCGCACCCGAACGTTCGCGGCGCTGCGCCGGACACCCCTTTCGGGATCCCGGCGCAGCGCCTCGGCACCCTCCGTCGGTCCGCCGGCGGGAGGTAGACCTTGTTGCCCCGGGCGGCGAACTCCTCGGACTTGGCCCGCATCCCGGCCAGGGCCTCGGTGTCGTAGGCGGTACTGACGGCGGTGGAGCCGTCGCCGTGCTCCTCGCGGATCTGCTGGGAGATCTTCATCGACGACAACTTCAGCCCCCAGCCAGCACATTGGCTTCGTGGGTGGAGGGCTTGAGAGGAGTGCCCGCTTCTCCGGCGCCTACAGGCAGATCCAGCAATAGAGCTTCTCGCCAGCGCTGTGGGCGCGCCTGGCCAGTCGGATCAACTCTTCGGCCAGCGGCTGCATGTCTTCGACGCCGGCTGGGCGAAGCTCCTCCGTCTGCACCCACCTGGCGACGACCGTCGGCACATCCGCGTCGCTCACCTCTGCCAGCGTGTCCCGGACCGAGGCGGCAAGCTCGACCACCCACGGACCCGTGGCCCAGGGGTCGTCCTCGGCCTGCGGGCCGCCCGGTCCAGGCTCCGGGGTGGTCGGCCACACCGGACTCTCTTCCACGAGCCCTGCTTCCCACGGAACCTGACGGATGGCGGCGATCAGCTCCCCAAGCACAAGGTCCGGATCCAGGCGCTTGGCCTCGACCCCGTCGAAGTGGGGACTCCCACCGCCGACGAGCGGGCGGTCGTCCGCACCCTGCAGCACCCGTACGACCGAGGCCGCATCGGCTGCGCGAAAGTAGTCGGTCAACACGCCCACGGGTTCCTCCCCCACACGGTCCTTCGTCAGCCGACAGTAGACCAGGCACAACCGACACCAGCATCAACCGGAGCACCGCGCCGGGAAGCCCCCTCCTGCCTCCCGGTGCGGTGCCCCTATGAGCCGTGTTGTCAGTCCGCCAGCGGCAAGTACACCCGGTTACCCCGGGCCGCGAACTCCTCGGACTTGGCCTTCATGCCGGCTTCGGCCTCATCGTCGCTGGTCACGGCCATCTCGTCGCCGTAGGTGTCCATGATGCTTTTGCTGATCTTCATCGAGCAGAACTTCGGGCCGCACATCGAGCAGAAGTGCGCCGTCTTGGCGGGCTCGGCGGGGAGGGTCTCGTCGTGGAACGCGCGGGCCGTCTCCGGGTCGAGGGCCAGGTTGAACTGGTCCTCCCAGCGGAACTCGAACCGGGCGTCGGAGAGTGCGTCGTCCCACTCCTGGGCGCCGGGGTGGCCCTTGGCGAGGTCGGCGGCGTGGGCGGCGATCTTGTAGGTGATGACGCCGGTCTTCACGTCGTCCCGGTTGGGCAGGCCCAGGTGCTCCTTGGGCGTGACGTAGCAGAGCATCGCGGTGCCCCACCAGGCGATCATCGCGGCGCCGATGCCGGAGGTGATGTGGTCGTAGCCGGGCGCGACGTCGGTGGTGAGCGGGCCGAGCGTGTAGAACGGCGCCTCGTCGCAGATCTCCTTCTGGAGATCCATGTTCTCCCTGATCTTGTTCATCGGGACGTGGCCCGGGCCCTCGATCATCACCTGGACGTCCCGCTCGCGGGCGATCCGGCCCAGCTCGCCGAGGGTCTGCAGCTCGGCGAACTGCGCCTCGTCGTTGGCGTCGGCGACGGAGCCGGGGCGCAGCCCGTCACCGAGCGAGAAGGTGACGTCGTAGCTCGCGAGGATGTCGCAGAGCTCCTCGAAATTCGTGTAGAGGAAGTTCTCCTGGTGGTGCGCCAGGCACCAGGCGGCCATGATCGAGCCGCCGCGCGAGACGATGCCGGTCTTGCGGCGGGCCGTCATCGGCACGTAGCGCAGCAGCACGCCGGCGTGCACCGTCATGTAGTCGACGCCCTGCTCGCACTGCTCGATGACGGTGTCGCGGTAGACGGCCCAGCTGAGCTCCTCGGCCTTGCCGTCGACCTTCTCCAGTGCCTGGTAGAGCGGCACCGTCCCGATCGGCACGGGGGAGTTGCGCAGGATCCACTCGCGGGTGGTGTGGATGTTGCGGCCGGTGGAGAGGTCCATCACGGTGTCGGCGCCCCAGCGGGTGGCCCAGGTCATCTTCTCCACCTCCTCCTCGATCGAGGAGGTGACGGCGGAGTTGCCGATGTTGGCGTTGATCTTCACCAGGAAGTTGGTGCCGATGATCGCCGGCTCCACCTCGGGGTGGTTCACGTTGACCGGGATGACGGCGCGGCCGCGGGCCACCTCGGCGCGGACGTACTCGGGCGCCAGGCCCTCGCGCAGGGCAACGAACTCCATCTCGGGGGTCACCACGCCGCGCTTGGCGTAGGCGAGTTGGCTGACGGCGGCGCCGTCGCGGCCGCGCAGCGGACGACGCGGGCGGCCGGGGAAGACGGCGTCGAGGTTGCGCAGGTTCCCGCCGCGCGGCGAGGTGTGCTTGATGCCGTCGTCCTCGGGGCGGGCCTCGCGGCCGTCGTACTCCTCGGCGTCGCCGCGCTGGCGGATCCAGGAGTCACGCAGCGGCGGCAGCCCGCGCCGGACGTCGGGCTGGTACGCCGGGTCGGTGTACGGGCCGGAGGTGTCGTACAGCGGAACGGTGCGGCCGTTGGTGAGCACGACCTCGCGGTAGGGCACCCGCAGGTCGGGACGGGATCCGTCGCGGTAGGCCTTGCGCCAGGCCGGGGTCGGGTAGCCGGTGCCCGCGCTGCTGACGGCGGCGTTCCGGGCAGACTTCGGCTGTGCATCGAACGTGGTCATCAGACCCTCTACTCCCTACGCCGGCATTACCCGGTCAGGTTCCTGCGGTCGGCGCAGCGTTCGGTTCGTCCGACGACGTCCCGGTCAGCGCCCTCTCAGCCCGGTGCTCCGAGCTCCCGTGTCCGCAGGCGGTGTTGCCTGCGCATGACGTCCAACACCGTAGCGAGCGAATCGCCGCTGGTCCAGAGGGGGTCCACGGGCGGGGATCGCGGCGGCGGGGCCGCCGGGTCGGCTCCGGGCGGGCACACTGGCAGTCGGGCGGGCAGCAGGGCGACGAGGGAGGGCCGCAGTGATCGGGAGTGCCGGGCGGGTCAGCGGGGCGGTCGGGGCGGGGCTGGTCGGCGAGGTGATGGTGCACGTCCCGGAGCGGCAGGGGACGGAGGCGTTCCTCGCCTACCTGGCCGTACCGGGCGAGCGGTTGGCGATCGGGACGCCGGTGGTGGTGATCGAGTACCACCCGCCGCGGACGGTCTACGTGGCGCCGGTGCTGCCGTGACAGGGTTGTGACAGACCGTCACGTCGGTTCCCTTCTCTTCGGGTTGTGCCGGGCGGACAATCCGTAACGGCACATCTCATGTGCCGGAAGGGGGAGTTGAACCATGCTGTTTACCATCGTCGGGGCGGGCCTCGCGGTACTGCTGGTGGGGATCACGCTCTTCAAACTCATGTGGCGGGTGGCCGAGCCCAACGAGGCGCTGATCATCTCGGGCTCCCGGCACCGGACCGAGGGGGTCGGTGACGGGCTGGGGTTCCGGATCGTCACCGGGCGCGGCACCTTCGTCACACCGGGCCTGCAGGGGGTACGCAGGCTCTCGCTGGACCTCAACGAGGCCGAGCTGGACGTCGAATGCGTCACCACCCAGGGCATCCCGGTCCGGGTCAAGGGTGTGGTGATCTTCAAGATCGGCGACGACGACGTGTCGATCGCCAACGCCGCACGGCGCTTCCTCGACCAGCAGAAGCTGATCAGCCAGCGCGTCCACAACGTCTTCGCCGGCCACCTGCGCTCGATCGTCGGCGGGCTCACCGTCGAGGACATGATCCGCGACCGGGAGCGGCTCACCGGGGAGACCAGGGCCGCGTCCGGGCTGGAGATGGAGAAGCTCGGGCTGATCATCGACACCCTGCAGATCCAGGAGATCATCGACCCGACCGGCTACATCAAGAACCTCGCCATCCCGCACGCCGCCGCCGTCCAGCGGGATGCCCGGATCGCCCAGGCCGAGGCCGACCGGATGGCCACCGAGGCCGAGCAGGAGGCGGCCGCCCGCAAGGCCGAGGCGACCCGCAACAGCGCCATCCAGCAGTCCGCCTACCAGGCCGAACGCGACACCGCCAGCGCCCGCGCGCTGCAGGCCGGGCCGCTCGCCGAGGCCGCCGCCCGGCAGGAGGTCGTCGTCCAGGAGACCAAGGTCGCCCAGCTGGAGTCCCAGCGCAAGGAGCAGCAGCTGCAGATCGACGTCCGCAAGCCGGCCGACGCCCGGGCGTACGAGACCCGCACCCGGGCCGAGGCCGACCGCGACGCCCGGATCTCCGCCGCACAGGCGCAGGCCCGGGAGACCGAGCTGAAGGCGGCGGCCGAGGCCAGCCAGGTCCGGATCGCGGCGGAGGCCGACGCGGACGCCACCAAGCTGCGCGGTCTGGCCTCCGCGGAGGCCACCAAGGCCACCGGCCAGGCCGAGGCGGCGTCGTCCGAGGCCCGCGGTCTGGCCGAGGCGGCAGCCGCCCGGGCGATCGGGCTGGCCAAGGCGGAGGGGATCAAGGCGCGGGCCGCGGCCCTCACCGAGAACCCGGACTCGGTGGTGGCGCAGGAGCTGGCGGAGAAGTGGCCGGAGATCGTGCTGGCCGCCTCCGAGTCCTTCGGCAACGTCGAGCACATGGTGCTGCTGAACGGCGCCGAGGGCGTGGGGGACCTCTTCACCAAGGCGCTCACCATGGGCGGCACGGGGCTCGGGGTGGCCCGGCAGCTGCTCACCACACTGCAGGGGCCGGTCCAGCAGGCCCCGGCGCCGCCGGTGCCGCCGCAGCCGGTGCCCGTGCAGAAGGTGCCGATCGAGGAGTGACGGCCGCCCGGCGCACGATTGGGTAGCCGGCGGCGCCCACCTGAGTACCCGTACTCAGGTGGGCGCCGCCGCGGCCGCCGGAGCATGGGGGCATGCACCCAGCAGCCACCCCGCGGATCGGCATCACGGCCGTCGGATCCCACCTGCCCGCCCGTCGCCTGACCTCCGGCCAACTCCAGGAGGAGGTCACCGCGGGCGGCCGGCTCCGGTTGCCGGAGCGGATGTTCGAGAAGGCGACCGGCATCGTCACGCGGCACTTCGCGGCCGACGGCGAGTTCGCCTCCACCCTGGCGATCGGCGCCGCCCGGCGCGCCCTGGACGCCCGCGGCATCGGCCCGCTCGACATCGACCTGTTGCTGTACGCCTCCGCCACCCGGGACGTCTGCGAGCCGGCCACGGCCCACCTCGTCCAGGCCGAACTGGGCTCCCGCGCCCACGCGCTGGACGTCAGCAACGCCTGCAACAGCTTCCTCAACGGGATCGACCTGGCCCGCGCGATGATCCTGGCCGGCCGGGCCCGGCGCGCCCTGGTCGTCACCGGCGAAACGCCCAGCCGGGCGATGCGCCGCGACCCGGCCGGTCCGGCGGACTTCCGGGACGGCTTCGCCGGGTACACCTTCGGCGACGCCGGCGCGGCCGTCGTGGTCGAGGCGGTCGGGCGCGGCGGCATCCTCGACGTCGAGACCGAGACCGCCTCCGAGCACTGGGAGGTCGGCGGGATACCCGGCGGCGGCTCGCGCCACCCGCGCGGCGACGAGTACAGCTACTTCCGCGGCAGCGGCAAGGAGTTGCGTGGGGTCTTCGAGAAGATCGGCGGCGCCATCCTGACCCGGGTGGCGGCCCGCACCGGCCTCGGCTGGGACGACTACGCGCGGGTGCTGGTGCACCAGGTCACCGTCCCCTACCTGGAGCGCTTCGTCGAGCTCACCGGCGTGCCCGCGGAGAAGCTGGTGCTCACCGTACCCGAGCTGGGCAATGTCGCCAGTGCCACGCTCGGCATCCAACTCGACCGGATCAAGGACGAGTTGCGCCCCGGTGACAAGGTGCTGCTGATCGGTCTCGGCGGCGGCGTCAGCCTGATGACGATGATCTGGGAGGCGTCGTGACGGAGCTCTGGGTGATCGTCCCCGCCTACCAGGAGGAGGCCCGGATCGAGGGCACGCTGAACGCCCTCGCCGCCCAGCGGGACAAGGACTTCACCCTCCTGGTGGCCGACAACGGATCCACCGACGGCACCGTCGCGAGCGTCCGTGCCTTCGCCGGGCGGGCGCCGTTCCCGGTCGAGGTGCTGGTCGAGCCGGAGAAGGGCGTCGGCTCGGCCGTCGACACCGCGTTCCGGCACGCCATCGCGCGCGGCGCCACCCTGCTCGCCCGCACCGACGCCGACTGCCTGCCCGAACCCGGCTGGACGGCCGCCGCCCGCGCCGGGCTCCTCGACTGCCACGGGCTGGTCTGCGGCCGGGTCACCGCCCGCCGGGACGAGCACGGACCGGCCGGCCGCGCGGTGTTCCTGGCCCTCGTCGCGATCGGCGCCCTCTTCGGCCGGATCCGGCCCGCCCACCACCGCCGGCACGGCTACCTCACGCCGTACCGGATGCACGCGGGCAACAACATGGCGATCAGCGCCGAGCTCTACCGCGCGGTCGGCGGCATGCCGCGCCGTCCCTCGCCCACCGACCGCACGTTCATCAACCTGGTCCGCCGCCACACCACCGCGATCGTCCACCGCCGCGACATGGTGGTGCAGAACTCCACCCGCCGGATCCGTGCGTACGGCGTGGTCGGCACCGCCCGCTGGTACCTGGAGCGCGGTGCCGGGCCGCACTCCGCCGACGTCCGCTGACCCCCGGAGGCCCCGCCGTGCTCGACCGGCTCGCCCACACCCTGCGCACCGTCCACCCCGACCGGCCCGCCGTCCTGCGGCACACCCGCACCGGCGCCACCCGGACGGCGATCCGCCGCGGTGAACTCGCCGACCTCGCGGACGCCTACGCCGCCGCCCTGCACGCCCGCGGCCTCGGCGCGGGCGCGACCCTGGGTGTCGCCGTCCGCCCCGGACCGCGGGCGCTCGCCGTCATGCTCGCCGCACACCGGCTCGGCCTGCGGGCCGCCGTGCTCGACCCCACCGCCGGGCCGGACGTGCTCGCCGCCCGGCTCGCGCTGGCCGCGCCGGAGCTGGTCCTCGCCGACGCCGCCGCCCAGGCGGTGGCCGGCTGGGCCGGCCCCCTGGCCCGCCGGGCCGAGCTCGCGCTGCCGCCGCTGGCCACCCTCGGCCCGGTCGCCACCCTCGGCCGCCGGCTGCCCGGCTGCGCGCCCCGGCTGCAGGCCTCCTCCGCACCCGTGCCCCGGCCCGGCGGCCGCAGCACCGACGCCGACGCCGACGCCGTGATCGTCTTCACCTCCGGCACCACCGCCCGCCCGCGCGCCGTCGTACACACCCGGGACGGCCTGGCCGCGGGGCTGCGGACGGTCACCGAGCTGGTCGACCCGCGGCCCGGCAGCACGGTGCTCGGCGGCACCTTCTTCGTCCTCGTCCCGGCCCTCGTCGCCGGCGCCGCCGTCGCCCTCCCGGCCCGGACGCCGCACGCACTGGCCCGCCAAGTCACCCGGCAGGCACCGGACCAGACCTACCTCACCCCGCCCCAGCTGCGGGCCGCCCTCGGCGCCGGGGCCCGCTTCTCCGGCCGGGTCTGGACGGGCTCCGCGCCCGCCGACGCCACCTTGCTGGGCCGGGTGAAGCAGGCCGGCGCGGACCAGGCCTGGGGCGTGTACGCGCTCACCGAACTCTTCCCCGCAGCGGCCGTCGAGGAGGCCGCGAAGCGCGCCTTCACCGGCCCCGGGGACTTGGTCGGCGCGCCCCTGCCCGGCGTCCGCACCGCCCTCGGGCCGGACGGCGAGCTGCTGCTGACCGGCCCCGGCGCCCGGCACCGCTACCTCGGCGAGGAGCCCGACCCGTGGGTCCGCACCGGCGACCGCGCCGCCCTCACCCCGGACGGCCGGATCGTGCTCGCCGGGCGGCTCAAGGACATGGTGCTGCGCGGCGCCGAGAACATCTACCCCGGCCTGTACGAGCCCGCGCTGCACCTGCCGGACGTCGAACTCGCCGTCCTGGTCGGCGTCCCGCGGGCCGGCGCGCCCGGTGACGAACGGCTGGTCGCCCTGGTCCAGCCCCGCCCGGGCGCCGATCCGCACCGGCTGCGCGCCGCCCTGCGGGAGCCGCTCGACCGGATGGGCGCCGCCCGGCCGGACGCCGTGCTCTTCGGCGAGGTGCCACTGGCCGGGCGCTCCCGCAAGCCCGACCGGGCCGCCGCCTCGGCCCACTGCGCACGGGAGTTGACCGCATGAGCCGCCCTGCCCCGACCACCGCCGCCACCGGCCCCGCCGGCCTCGCCACCGCCACCGCCACCACCGGTCCCGCCGCGGCCGCGGCCGGCTCCCGGGCCGCCCGCCGGCGCGACCGCCGGGTCTACCTGCGCAGCCACCCCGTCCTGTTCGCGCTGCTCGCCGCCACCCGCCGTCGTCCGGTCCGCCGGCTCGGCCGGACCGTCCTGGTACACGGCCCGGACGCCTATCGGGAGGCGCTCACCAAAGTCCCGCTCGACCGGACCGCGCCCGGCACCACCGGCGGCGCCGCCGCACAACTGACCGACGGCGGGCTGCTGTTCGACCAGGACGGCGCCGAACACCGCACCGCCCGCCGCGAACTGGCCGCCGGGCTCGGCGGCGGCGCGCTGGAGCGGATCCGCCCGCACTGGCAGGCCGTGCTCGCCCGCCGCACCCCGGAGCTCACCGACGGCACCCTCGAACTGGTCCACCTGGCCATGGAGTTGGCCGGCGTGACGGTCTCCGCACTGACCGGCTCCACGGCCGCCCCGGGCACCCTCGCCCGAGCCGCCGCCGAGGCCGCCGCGGCCACCGCGGCCGACCACCTGCCCGGCCCGCGCCCGCCCGGGCGCCGGGCCGCCGCCCGGGCGGACGCCGCCGCGGCAGCGGCCCGGCTCACCGCGCTGCTGCCCGACCCGCTCGACGCCATGCTCGCCGTCGCCGCCGTCAACACCACCGTCGCCGCGCTCCCCCGGGCCGCCGCCTGGTGCGCCGACGCCGGCCTCTGGCCCGCCGTGGACGCCGCGAGCGCCCCCGGGCTCGCCGCCGAGCTCCTCCGGCTGACCGCCCCCTCGCCGCTGCTCCCCCGGGTGGCCGGAGCCGATGCCACCCTGGCCGGCTGCCCCGTCCGGGCCGGTGACCGGCTGGTGCTGGTCGCCCGGCACGCCGCCGGGGCCCACCGGGCCGCGCCCGCCGCCGGCCCGGCCGCCGCCCAGGCCGTCTTCGGCGCCGGCCCGCACGCCTGCCCCGGCGCCGGCCTGGCCCGCGCCCAGCTCGCCGACGTACTGATCGCGCTGGCCCCGCACCGCCCGGTGGTCGCCCGGGCCCGGGTCGACCGCCGCTCCGCGCTGCCCGGGTACGCCGAGCTCACCCTCCGGGCCGGAGCGGGCCGATGCTGATAGCCGTCACCGGTGCCAGCGGCTTCTGCGGCTCGGCCGTCGCCCGCACCGCGGCCGGCCTCGGCCTCGACGTGCTCTGCCTCGGCCGCAGCCCGGGGCCGACCGGCCGGCACCGGTACTGGGACGCCACCGCCGGCGAGCCCGACCTGACCGGCGTCGACCTGGTGGTGCACTGCGCCGCCGCCGTCGGTGACCCGCGCCCCGGCTCGCCCGGCGAGGCCGGCCAGTACGCCGTCAACGTCACCGGCACGGCCCGCCTGCTGCGCGCCGCGGCCGGCCGCCCGGTCGTCTGGGTGAGCAGCGCCAGCGTCTACGACCCGCGGCTCCCCCGCACCCTGGTCACCGAGGACCACCCCACCGCGGGCGGTCACCTCAACGCCTACGGCCGCACCAAGGCCGCCGGCGAACGGCTCGCCCTCGCGGCGGGCGCCGTCGTGCTGCGCCCGCGCGCCGTCTACGGCCCCGGCGACCCGCACCTCGCGCCGCGGCTGCTCGAACGCGTCCGCCGCGGGCTGCTGCTGCTCCCCGGCCCCGACGTCCTGCTCAGCCTCACCGCCGTGCAGAACCTCGCCGACGCCTGCCTCGCCGCGCTCGGGACCGACGCCGCCGGCGCGGCCTGGCCGGCCGGCGCCTACAACATCGCCGACGCCCTCCCCCACCGGCGGGACGCGGCGGTCCGCGCCGTCCTCGCCGCCCACGGCGTCCGGGCCCGGATCGGCCACGCCCCCGCGCCGCTCGCCCGGCTCGCCGCCCGGACCGGCCGGATCCCGGGGCTCACCCCGTACGCCGTGGACCAGCTCGCGCACAGCGTCGTGCTGGACACCGCCCGGGCCCGCGCCACCGGCTGGCACCCGCGGCAGGAGCTCGGCTCCGTCCCCCTGGCCGGCCCGGCCCGCTGACCCGCACCGGGCCCGCCCGGGCCACCCGGGAACGCGCAGGAATGCGCAGGAATGCGCAGGAACGCCGGACGCCCGCGCCCCCGAGGGGGTGCGGGCGTCCGGGAGCCGGCGGGTCAGTTCCTGGCGGCCTTCTTCACCAGGATCACCACGGCGGCGGCGATCCCCACCACCACCAGCAGCTTGAAGGCCAGGCTCAGCAGCGCCCCGACGACGCCGAAGACGAATCCGACGATGTTCCAGGCCAGGATCAGCACCAGCACCGGCACGACGATGTTGCGCACCCACGAGGGCAGCGACTTCCAGAACTCAGCCATGTCCGTTCCTTCTCTCCCCTCGGGCCGGCTGCCGTCCGGTGCCGCATCCCGCTTGCTTTCGATACTTCGATCGTACGGTGACGCACGGGCCGGAACGAGAGGCAACGGCCCCGAGAGAACCCGGAGATCCCCCCTACCCCGGGCCCCGGGGACGACCCCGGGGCCCGCCTCCGGAAGAACCCCGAGAAGCCGTCGGCCGCGGGCGGCCGGGCGGTACGGAAGACCGGGCGGCAGCAGGAGCGAGGAGGCGGGGGAGGCTCAGACCGGCCAGGTCTCACCGCGCCAGGCGGCGTCCCAGAACATCCACTCGTACCGCGAGGTGGTCGTGAAGTGCTCGACGACCCGGCGGCGCTCGGCGGGGGAGATCTCCTCGCCGAGCCGGTCGGTGAGCGCGAGCACCCGGCGCACCACGGACTGGAAGGCCTCGTCACCGTAGGTGGCGATCCACTTGGCGTACAGCGGGTCGGGGGAGCCCTTGGCGAGCAGCTCCTCGCCGACCCGGGCGTAGATCCAGTAACAGGGCAGTACCGCGCCGACCGCCTCCGCGAAGGAGCCGCCGTAGACGGTGGCCAGCAGGTAGCTGGTGTACGCCCGGGTGGTGGGCAACACCGGTTCGGCGGCGGCCTGTTCGGCGCTGCCGCCGAAGGCCGTGAGGAACTCGGCGTGCATGCCCTGCTCGGCCGCCAGCGCGCCGACCGCGTCGTCCGCGAAGGCCCGCACATCCTCCTCACCGGGCGCCTTGGCGGCGCAGACGGCGAGTGCGCGGGCGTAGTCGCGCAGGTAGTGCGAGTCCTGGACGACGAAGTGGCGGAACGCCTCGCGCGGCAGGGTGCCGTCGGTGAGGCCGCCGATGAAGGGGTGGTCGAGGATCTCGGCGTAGACCGGCTCGATCGCCGCCCAGAGTTCTTCCGTCAGGCTCAGGCTCATGCCCCGACCCTAACCGGGCCCCTCGCCGGGCCGCGGGTCAGTCCTCCGGCGGGGAGAACACCACCAGCACCCGCAACTCCTCGGTGATGTGGTGGAACCGGTGCGGGACGCCCGCCGGGACGTAGACCACCGTCCCGCGGGCCACCGTGGTGGTCTCCGCGCCGACGGTCAACTCGGCCCGGCCGCTGATCACCTGGTAGATCTCGTCCTGGGCGTGCGCGGTCTGCGGGTCGGTGTCACCGGGGGAGAGCGCGTACAGGCCGGCGGACATCCGCGGCTCGCGCAGGAAGCGCAGGTAGGCGCCGTCGTGCGCGGCGCGCTCGGCGTCCAGTTCGTCCAGCCGGAACAGCTTCATGGGGGGCGCCCTCCTCGTCCGGGACCGGCTCCGGGAGTTCGGGGCCCGGGCCGTCACCAGGGCATTCAACAGCAAACATGCCGGTCGGAAGCTTCCCCCGCCCGGATCGGCCTGCGACCCTGGCCCCATGAAGGGTTTCGCAATCAAGACACTTGTCAACGCGGCCGCCATCTGGGTGGCCGCCTGGATCGTCACCGGCATCACGCTGAACGGCACCGACTGGCAGCAGAAGACCCTGACGGTGGTCGCCGTCGCCCTGCTCTTCGGGGTGGTCAACTGGCTGATCAAGCCGGTGGTCAAGCTGTTCTCGCTGCCGCTGTTCATCCTCACCCTGGGGCTGATCACGTTCGTGATCAACGCCCTGATGCTCTGGCTGACGTCCTGGGCCTCGGACAAGCTGGACCTGGACTTCCACGTCGACGGCTTCTGGGCGGCGCTGTTCGGCTCGCTGATCATCAGCCTGGTCTCCTGGGGCCTCAACCTCGCGCTCGGCGAGGACGACTGAGCACCTGCCGGTGGCGGCCCTCGACGGCCGCACCGGCCCCCGGGCCGAGGGGCCCGTACCCGGATCTCACCGGGTACGGGCCCCTTCCGCCGTCGCGGCCGGGGTGGCCGGTCACCGCTCGCACCCCCGGAGGATGTCGGCGAGCTGGGCGTCGAGTTCGCCCCCGGTGAGCTCCTGGCCCATCGGCACCAGCCGGTCGGTCCGGGCCAGGAAGGCGATCAGCGGCGGCGCGGAGGCGCGCAACAGGGCCTCCCCGGCGGGGGAGTGCAGCACGATGCAGACCTCGGTGAGCTCCCCGCCGACCGGGCGGATGTGCACGTCGCCCTCTCCGGAGGGCCGGCCGATGCCGTCCAGCAGCAGCTCGCGGGCGAAGACCCAGGTGACCGGGTCGTCGCCGGGCAGGTGGAAGGTGAAGCGCACCGCGTACGGGTCGGCCGGGTCGTACCCGAGCTCGACCACGACGCGGAAGGAGAGCTCGGGGGAGACCACCAGGCTCATCGCCAGGCTGCCCTGGACTGTGCTGTGCTGCATGGTGCCAGTACCTCTCGTTCTGTCGCATGCGGAGTAATGTGCTCCGATTTGCCCGAGAAGCGCTCATTGCAGCACAGGGCGGGCGCGGCTGCAATCACTCTCGTGCTATTCGATCGGTAAATTCCTTTGATTCGAAGGTGAATGGCCATAAACGATCGATAGCTGCATGATCGGTTTATCATTCACCTTTGCTATCCAAGATCCATCGCCGCAGGGGACGTGCCACGAACGGACGCACCCGGGAGTGGGACGCGTTTCGGTCCCGCCCGCCTGCGGGAGACTCCCGCACAACGCTCCAGCCCCGGAGGTGGCCATGCGCACCCCGCCCCGCCCCGTCGTCAAACGCACCGCGCGGGCGATCCTGCTGGAACTCGACCCGGACGACCCGCACGCACCGGCCTCGATCGTGCTGATCAAACGCACCCGGCCCGGCTCCCCCCACCCGTACTGGATCACTCCCGGCGGCGGGGTCGAGCGCGACGACCGGACGGTGGTCGAAGCCCTGCACCGCGAGGTGGACGAGGAGCTCGGCGGGAAGGTCGTGGACGTCGTCCCGGCCTTCGTCGACACCGTCAGCCACACCCTCCCCCACCCTCCGGACGGCGGTAGCCCCGCCGACGACGCCGCACTGCTCCACCCGCACGGGGTCAAGGTGCAGCACTTCTTCGTCTGCCGGCTCGCCTCGATGGACCTCGCCCGACGGCACGGCCCCGAGGTCGACGAGCCGAACGGGGAGTACGAGGTGGTCCGGCTGCCCTTCACCAGGGAGGGCGTCACCTCGGTCAACGTCGTCCCGCCCAGCCTGCGCGCCTACCTGGCGGCCAACATCGAGGGCGTCCGCGCCCTGCTCGCCCCCGACCTGGGCTGATCCGGGCCCGCCGCCCCCGCGAGGGCCTCCGGCCGGGCGCTACCCGGCCGCGAGGTCCCCCACCAGGTCGTGCCGGATCCGCTCCGCCGCGACCCCGGCCCGCAACAGCACGCCGACCCCGCGCCGGATCATCGCGGCCGGCCCGCCGAGGTACGCGTCACGGCCCGCCCACGGCCCGAACCGGCCGACCACCTCCGGCAGTTCACCGGTGAGCAGAGCACCGCCGGAGGCCCCGGGACCGGACAGCACCGGGTGCACCGAGAGCCACGGATGCCGCTCGGCCAGCGCGCCCAGCTCCGCCAGGTCGTACAACTCCGCGGCCTGCCGGGCCCCGTAGAAGACCTCCACCGAGCGGCCGGCCGCGCCGTACTCGGCCACCTCCTCGACCAGCGCCCGGATCGGCGCGATGCCGGTGCCGCCGCCCAGGCAGAGCAGGTCGGCGCCGGACGCGTGGTCGACCGTCATCGCACCGGCCGCCGGGCCCAGCCGCAGCACGTCCCCGGGCGCGGCCCGGTGCACCAGCGCATTGCTCACCCAGCCCGCCTGGACGGCCTTCACGTGGAAGGTCAGCAGGCCGTCCGGCCGGGGGGCCGAGGCGAACGAGAAGTGCCGCCACACCCGGGGCCACCAGGGCGTCTCCAGGCTGGTGTACTGCCCGGCCCGGTACGGGTACGCCTGGTCCGGGCGGACGGTGAGCACCGCGACGTCCCTCGTCCGGCGCTCGTGCGCGACCACCTCGCCCTGCCACCAGGGCGGCGAGGTGCGGGCGGCCTCCTCGGCCGCACCGATCATGATCGAGGAGACCAGCCGGTACACCCGGCGCCAGGCCAGCTCGGTGCCGGCGTCCCAGCGGCTGCCCGCGTACTTGGCCAGCGCCTGCACCAGGCACTCCCCGACCGGGCCGTAGTGACCGGTCAGCGTCCCGTACCGGCGGTGACCGCGGCCCAGCGCGCTCAGATAGGTGCGCAGTCCCTCCGGATCGCCCGCGCTGCGGGCCGCCGTCAGCAGCGCGCGGAACAGCCGGTCGCGCTGGACGTCCATGGCCGCCGGGAAGAGCGACCGCACCTCGGGGTGGTGCAGGAAGATCAGCGCGTAGAAGTGCGCGGTGGCCCGGTCCGCGACCGGCTCGACGACCGCCAGGCTGTCCCGGATCAGCTCGATGTCCCGGGCGGTGGGCAGCTGTTCGACGGCGCTCCGCCGGTCGGGGGCGGGCTCGGCGGCCGGCGCCGGGCCGGCCTCGCCGAGCGTCTGCAGGGCCCAGGCGCGGCTCCAGTGGTCACCCGGGCCGGCCCAGTTGAGGCCGGGGGCGTGGGTGAACAGCGGCTCGATCACCGGGCAGGCCGGGCCGGCGGGCGGCGTCGGCGCCGGGATCGCGGGCGGCTCGGCCGGCCGCTCCGGGATCGCCACCGGGGCCCGGTCCGGCTCGACGGCCGCAACGGGCCCGGTGACCCACAGCGGCGCCGGCCCGGCGGGCCCGGACACCGGCGGGAGGTCCGGCGGGGCCGGCGGCATCGGCGGCATCGGCACCGACGGCGCCGCCGGGACGGGCGGGAGGAGCAGGGTGACGGCCGCGTCCGCGGCGGCCCCGGCCCCCTGACCGGCACCCGGCCAGGCGTCCGGGCCGGTGACGACGGCCAGGTCCGGCGCGACGTCCGGCACGGGGGCCGCCACGTCGGCCGGGCCGGGGGCGGCGTCCGACGCCGGGCCCGGCATCCCGGGCACGGCCGCGACCCCGGCCGAGCCGTGGCCGGTACGGACCAGAAGTGTTCTGCGGGACTTCACCGCAACGTTTCGAGTACCCAAGAGAATCGTTTCGCCTCCGGCCGGCCTCTGCCACCACCTGGCTGGTCTCTGCTGATGCCCAGGCAGCGTGGCACGGCCGGAGTACTCATCCGACAAATCGCGCGAAGCCCGGACGCCCGCCCCCGGTACGCGCTACTCTCACTCGATCTGTGGTCACCCTGCGCGCCGATGGCGGGACGCAGGGCGACCACGCCCCGGTCACAGCTGCCGCAGCAGCATCCCCGGCTGCTCGACGCAGTCCGCCACGAACCGCAGGAAGCCGCCCGCCGTCCCGCCGTCGCAGACCCGGTGGTCGAAGGTGAAGGACAGCTGAGTCACCTCGCGCACCGCCAACTCCCCCTGGTGGACCCAGGGTTTGGCGACGATCCGGCCCACCCCGAGCATCGCCGCCTCCGGGTGGTTGAGGATCGGGGTCGAGCCGTCCACGCCGAACACCCCGTAGTTGTTCAACGTGAACGTCCCACCGGTGAGTTCGGCCGGGGTCAGCGAACCGGCCCGCGCCGTCTCGGTCAACCGGCCAAGCTCGGCGCCGAGTTGCTCGGTGCTCAACTCCTGCGCGTTCCGCACCACCGGGACGACCAACCCGCGCTCGCCCTGGGCGGCGAAGCCCAGGTGCACCGACGAGTGCCGCAGGATCCCCGAACCATCCTCCGTCACGCTGGAGTTGAGCTCGGGGAAGCGCGCCAGCGCCACCGTGCAGATCCGCGCGAGCAGCGCGAGCACACTCACCCTGGGCCCCGGCGCGGCATTCAACTGCCGCCGCAGGGCCATCAGTTCGGTGGCATCGGCGTCCACCCAGCAGGTCGCCGCGGGGATCTCCCGGTGGCTGCGGGTGAGCTTCTCGGCCACCGCCCGGCGCAGCCCGCGCAGCGGCACGACACCGTCCGCGGGCACTGCGGCGGCGGCCGGAGCCGGGGCGGCCGGGGCGGCCTTCGCCGCGACCGCCCGTTCGACGTCCGCCCGCATGATCAGGCCGTCCGGGCCACTGCCGCGGACCACCGTCAGGTCGATCCCGTGCTCGCGGGCCGACCGCCGGACGAGGGGCGAGATCACCGGCACGACCACCGGGGCCATCACCGCCGGAGCCGCCGCGACCACCGGGGCCACCGGCGCCGTCACGGCCGGCGCGGCCACAGCCGCCACCGGGGCCGCCACCGCGGCGGGCACCGACACTCCGACCCGGCGCCGCCGGCTGCCCCGGTCCGGCTCCGCGACGCCGTACCCGACCAGCGGCCGCTCCACCTCCGCGGAGACCGCCGGCCCGCCCTCCCCGGGCGACACCGCGACCGTCACCAGCGCGGCACCGACGGCGATCTCCTCGCCCGGCGCACCGAACAGCGCGGTGACCACCCCGCCGTACGGGCAGGGCACCTCGACCACGGCCTTGGCCGTCTCCACCTCCACCACCGCCTGGTCGACGGCGATCACCTCGCCGACCTCGACCATCCAGCGGACCACCTCGGCCCCGGTGAGCCCCTCACCGAGGTCGGGCAGGGTGAACTCGCGCACGACGGGCATCATCCTCGGTCCTCCCACTGCAGCCGGGCGACCGCGTCCAGGATCCGCTCCACCCCGGGCAGGTGGTGGTGCTCCAGCATCGGCGGCGGGTACGGGATGTCGAAGCCGGTGACCCGCAGCACCGGTGCGGCCAGGTGGTGGAAGCAGCGCTCGGTGATCCGGGCCGCGATCTCCGCGCCCGTGCCGCCGAAGCCGGTCGCCTCGTGCACCACCACGGCCCGGCCGAGCGAGCGGACCACCCGGCAGACCGTCTCGTCGTCGAACGGGACGAGGGTGCGCAGGTCCAGCACCGCGAGGTCCCAGCCCTCGGCCCTGGCCGCCTCGGCCGCCTCCAGGCAGACCGGCAGCGAGGGCCCGTAGGTGATCAGCACCGCGGACGTCCCGGGGCGCCGCAGCACCGCCCGTCCGACCGGCTCGACCGGCACCGCCGGGTCGAACTCCGCCTTGCCCCAGTAGAGCCGCTTGGGCTCCAGGAAGACCACCGGGTCGTCGGAGGCGATCGAGGCCCGCAGCAGCCCGTAGGCGTCGGCCACCGTGGCCGGGGTGACCACGTGCAGGCCGGGGGTGCTGGCGTAGTACGCCTCGGAGGCGTCGCTGTGGTGCTCGACACCGCCGATCCCGCCGCCGTAGGGGATCCGGACGGTGATCGGCAGCGGGAGCCGGCCGGCGGTGCGGTTGCGCATCTTCGCCACGTGCGAGAACAGCTGCTCCAGCGCCGGGTAGGCGAAGGCGTCGAACTGCATCTCGACGACCGGGCGCAGCCCGTACATCGCCATGCCGATCGCGGTGCCGAGGATGCCCGCCTCGGCCAGCGGGGTGTCGAGGCAGCGGTCCGGGCCGAACTCGGCCGTCAGCCCGTCGGTGATCCGGAAGACGCCGCCGAGCGCGCCGACGTCCTCCCCCAGCACGTGCACGGCCGGGTCCTCGTGCAGGGCGTCGCGCAGCGCCGCGTTGAGCGCCTGCGCCATGGACGCGGTGCGCAAGGAGACAGCGGTCTGGTTCATCGGGCGTGCACCTCGGCCTCGGCGGCCAGCTCCTCGGCCAGTCGGGCGGCCTGTTCGCGCAGTTGCGGGGTGGGTTCGGCGTAGACGTGGGCGAACAGCGCCATCGGGTCCAGCTCGGCGTCGGCGTGGAACTCGGCCCGCATCCGGGCCGCCAGCGCCTCGGCCTCGTCGGCCGCCTGCTGCACCAGGGCGTCGTCCAGCACGCCGAGGGCGCGCAGGTGGCGCTCCATCAGCAGGACGGGATCGTGCTCCCGCCAGGCGGTCACCTCGGTGTCGTCCCGGTAGCGGGTGGCGTCGTCGGCGTTGGTGTGCGCCTCGATGCGGTAGGTGAGCGCCTCGACCAGGGTCGGGCCGCCCCCGCTCCGGGCGCGCTCGACCGCCTCGGTGAGCACGCTGTGCACGGCGGGCGCGTCGTTGCCGTCCACCAGGCGGCCCGGCATGCCGTAGCCGACGGCCTTGTGGGCCAGGCTGGGCGCGGCCGACTGCGCGGTGAGCGGGACGGAGATCGCGTAGCCGTTGTTCTGTACCAGGAAGACCACCGGGGCCTGGAGCACGGCGGCGAAGTTCAGCGCCTCGTGGAAGTCCCCCTCGCTGGTGCCGCCGTCGCCGAGCAGCGCCAGCGCGACCACCGGGTCACCGGCGAGCCGGGCGGCGTGGGCCAGCCCGACGGCGTGCGGGGCCTGGGTGGCCAGCGGGGTGCAGAGCGGGGCGGTGCGGGTGGCGCGCGGGTCGTACCCGGTGTGGGCGTTGCCGCGCAGCAGGGTCAGCGCCTCCAGCGGGTCGACCCCGCGGGAGACCACCGCGAGGGTGTCGCGGTAGCTGGGGAACAGCCAGTCGCGCTCGCCGAGCGCCAGCGCGGCGGCGACCTGGCAGGCCTCCTGGCCGGTGGAGGCCGGGTAGACGGCGAGCCGGCCCTGCTTGGTCAGGGTGGTGGCCTGCTGGTTGTAGCGACGGCCGACCACCAGGCGGCGGTGGAGCTCGCGCAGCAGGGCCGGGTCGTACTTCTCCAGCTCGGGAGTGCCGAGCACGCGGACCGGCGAGGCGTCCGGGAGCAGCGGTGCCGGGTCGGTGCGCGGGGCGGTCGCCCCGGGCAGCCAGCCGGGCACCGCCGTGTGGTGTCTGTGGTCGAGAACGGTCATCTCGGGGCACCTCCAGGGGTGGCGGGGGCTCCCTACCGATTGTTCGGTCGTCTGTTCATCTTGACCAGAACCGTGACAAGGTGCTGGACAATCGGCCCGGGCGGCGGTCGACTGGTGGCAGTGTGTCCAATCAGTGAGGGTGGGGGGTCATGTCGGCTGAACAGACGTCCAGACTCGACCGTGTCGACCGGGCGATCCTGCGGCTGCTGCAGCAGGACGGTCGCGCCTCGATCCGCTCGGTGGCCGAGCGGGTGCACGTGTCCCGGGCGAACGCGTACGCCCGGATATCCAGGATGGTCGAGGACGGCGTCATCCGCGGCTTCACCGCTCGGGTGGACCACGAACGGGCAGGTCAGGGCGCGTCCGCGTACGTCACCCTGAAGATCGTGCAGAACTCCTGGCGGTCGGTCCGCGAGCAGCTGCTGGAGCTGCCCGGGGTCGCCCACATCGCGCTGGTCGGCGGAGACTTCGACGTGCTGCTGCTGGTGCACACCGCGGACAACCACGCGCTGCGGGAGCTGGTGCTGGGCAGCATCCAGTCCATTCCGCAGGTCCTCGGCACCCGCACCATGCTGGTCTTCGAGGAGACCGACCAGGTCCCGCCCGACCAGGGCACGCCCGGCGCGCGGTAGCCCGGCACCCGGCGGACGTCCGGCGCGGGCCGGGGTGCGCCCCGGCCCGCGCCCGCGCGGCTACCGCGCGCGCAGGCCGTCGAAGGCCAGGTGGACCACCGCGTCCGCGACACCGTCGGCGGCCTTCAGGCCGGGCCGGTACCACTCCACGATCGAGTTGATCATGCCGAAGAGCAGCCGGGTGGCCAGCCGGGGCTCGACGTCCGCCCGCAGCGCGCCGTCCGCGACGGCCGCCCGCAGCAGCTCGGCGACCTGGTGGTCGAAGTCCCGGCGCCGCTCCAGCGCCCACTGCTCGGTGGCCGTGTTCCCGCGCACCCGCAGCAGCAGGGTGACGTACGGCAGCTCGGCGAGCAGCACCTCGGCGGTCCGCCGGACGACGTGCTCCAGCCGCTCCACCGCGGGCCCCCGGACGGCGGCGGGCTCGGCCAGGATCCCGAACAGCCCGTCCAGCGCCCGTCCGACGGCGAGCCGGAGCAGCTCCTCCTTGCCGCGGACGTGGTGGTAGATCGACGACTTGGAGATGCCGGCCGCCCGGGACAGGTCCTCCATCGAGGTGCCGTCGTAGCCCCGCTCGTTGAAGACGTCGACGGTCACCGCGAGCAGCGACTCCACGGTGTAGGCGGTACGCGTGGTGTGATCGGCCATCCCCCGAGTATCCCCGCACCCGCCGCGCCGGACGCGCCCGGGTCCACCGGTCCGTGTGACGCCGGGTTGGTCCACACCAACGGGACGTCCGCACGCTCTAGACTCGGCGGACGATCGTCCACGGCCAGCAGGGTGGGGTCCAGACTGATGAGCGAGCGCAGCGAGCGGACCACCGACGGGTCCGCACACCGCGAAGCGACCGGCGAGCACCGCGAGGGGGCAGCATGAGCGCCATACCGGCTGTGGCCTCCGACGTGCCCGAGCAGCGCAGCGAGGAGCCCGCCCCGGTACCGGGGGCCGGCTGGCGCGAGCACGCCCGCGCACTGGTGCTGCGGTTCGGCCCGGCGGTCTGGTGCTACGCGGTGCTCAAACTGGTCGGCTTCACCGTCTTCATGAAGCTGCTGTCGTTCTCCGGCGACTACCTCAAGAAGCACCCGCGGTTCGGCGGCGGCGCCAATCCGTGGGACGTCCTGGCCAGCTGGGACGGCTGGTGGTACCAGCAGGTCGCCGAGTTCGGCTACCACCCCGCGCTGGTGCCGATCCCCGGCGGCACCCCCGGCTTCACCGTCGAGCAGAACTCGGCCGCCTTCTTCCCGCTCTACCCGGGCCTGATGCGGCTGGTCTCGGACGGCACCGGGCTCGGCCTGTACGGCGCCGGGATGCTGGTCTCGGTGCTGGCCTCGCTGTTCGCCGCCGCCGGGATCTACGCGGTGGTGGACCGGATGGCCGGCCCGCGGGCCGGGGTGATCGCGGCCGGGCTCTGGGCGATCGCCCCGGGCAGCGGCGCCGAGTGGGCGATCTACTCCGACTCGTTGTTCGTCGCCCTGGCCGCCTGGGCCTGCTACTGCGTGATGAGCAAGCAGTGGGTCGCGGCCGGCGTGCTCACCCTGGTCGCCGGGCTCAACCGGCCGACCTCGGCGGCCCTGATCGGCGCCGTCGGCCTGGCCGCGCTGGTCGAGCTGTACCGGCGGGAGAGCGGCATCGCCCGGCCGGTGACGGCGATCCTGCTCGCCCCGGTCGGCCTGCTCGGCTACGTCGGCTGGGTCGGCTGGCGGACCGGCGACTGGGGCAGCTACTTCAAGCTCCAGCACGACGCCTGGCTGCACTACTTCGACTTCGGGGTGGGCACCCTGAAGGCGATCCGCGGGGTGCTGCTCGGCCGGACGGACTACCCGTTCGCGTTCCCGGTGGCGGATCTGCTGTCCACCCTGATCGTGCTCACCCTGCCGGTGCTGATCGTGCTGCTGATCCGGCTGCGCCCGCCGCTGGTGCTGACCGCGTACACCCTGGCCACCATCGTCTCGGTGCTCGGCAGCCTGGGCATCTTCGGCAACACCTCGCGCTACCTGCTGCCGGCGTTCCCGCTGCTCATCGCGCTGGCGGTGGCGATGCGCAAGCTCAGCTGGCCGGTGCTGGCGGCGGTGCTCGGGACGGGCGCGGTGGCCTCCGGCTGGTACGGCGGGTACGTGATCTTCGAGCTCGGCATCCCGTAACCGACGGCCGGCCCGACCGGGGGCGCGTCCACTGCGGACGCGCCCCCGTCCGTTTTCCGGCCGCCGCTTCCGCACACCCTCTTGAGCCGACCGATCGTTCGGTTACTCTGTGACGTGTCCCGTCCTCCCCTCTGAGGAGCGCACACCATGTCCGCAGCGGTCACCCACTCCTTCGTCGCCGAGCTCGCCGAACGCCACCAGGCCACCCTGGACGCCGCGCTCGCCGCCGCCGCGAAGCGCGACTACTGGTCGCCCTACCCCGAGTTCCCGAAGGCCTACGGGGAGAGCGGCGCCGCGGACGGCAAAGCCGCCTTCGACGCCCTGCTGAACAAGCCCTTCGCCCTCGACGGCCACCCCGCCGACGGCGACCTCGTCGGCGGCGAGGCCTCCCCGTACGGCGTCGAGCTGGGCATCGGATACCCGCACGCCGAGCCGGACGCCCTGATCGCCGCGCTCGCCGCCGCCCGGCCCGGCTGGGCGGCCGCCACCCCGCTCGACCGCGCCGCCGTCTGCCTGGAGATCCTGGCCCGGATCAACGCCCGCTCGCACGAGTTCGCGCACGCGGTGATGCACACCACCGGCCAGGCGTACGGCATGGCCTTCCAGGCCGGCGGCCCGCACGCCCAGGACCGCGGACTGGAGGCGGTGGCCTACGCGTACGCCGAGCAGACCCGGCTGCCGCTGCGGGCCGGCTGGACCAAGCCGCAGGGCAAGCGCGAGCCGCTGGTGATGACCAAGGAGTTCACCGTCGTCCCGCGCGGGCTCGCCCTGCTGATCGGCTGCAACACCTTCCCCACCTGGAACGGCTACCCCGGCCTGTTCGCCTCGCTCGCCACCGGCAACCCGGTGCTGGTCAAGCCGCACCCGCGGGCCGTGCTGCCGCTCGCGCTGACCGTCCGGACCGCCCGCGAGGTGCTCGCCGAGGCCGGCTTCGACCCGAACCTGGTCTGCCTGGCCGCCGAGCACGAGGGCGGCACCGTCGCCCAGGTGCTCGCCGTCCGCCCCGAGATCAAGCTGATCGACTACACCGGCTCGACCGCCTTCGGCGACTGGCTGGAGGAGCACGCCGCGCAGGCCGAGGTCTACACCGAGAAGGCCGGCGTCAACACCGTCGTCGTCGACTCGACCGACGACTACCGGGGCATGCTGGGCAACCTCGCCTTCTCGCTCTCGCTCTACAGCGGCCAGATGTGCACCACCCCGCAGAACCTGCTGATCCCGCGCACCGGCATCGACACCGACCAGGGCGCCAAGTCCTACGACGAGGTGGTCACCGACCTCGCCGCCGCGATCGAGGGCCTGCTCTCCGACGACGCCCGCGCCGCCGCCGTGCTCGGCGCCGTGGTCAACCCCGGCGTGCTGCAGCGCACCGTCGCCGCGGCCGGCGGCGAGTACGGCGAGCTCGCCCTCGCCCCGCGGGTGGTCACCTCGCCCGAGTTCCCCGCCGCGACCGTCCGCACCCCCGCGCTGGTCAAGCTGGACGCCGACAAGCCGGACGACCGGGCGGTCTTCCGCAACGAGTGCTTCGGCCCGGTCTCCTTCGCCGTCGCGGTCGAGTCCACCGCCGCCGCCGTCGAACTGCTCCGCGACACCGTCCGCACCCAGGGCGCGATGACGGCCTCCGGGTACACCACCTCGCCCGAGGTCGAGGCCGCGCTGGTCGAGGCCGCGATCGACTCCGGCGTCTCGCTCTCGCTCAACCTCACCGGCGGGGTGTACGCCAACCAGACCGCCGCCTTCTCCGACCTGCACGGCACCGGCGCCAACCCGGCCGCCAACTCCGCCTACTGCGACGGCGCGTTCGTCGCCAACCGGTTCCGCACCGTGGAGATCCGCCGCCACAGCTGAGCCCGCCCGCCCCACCCGCTCCGGGCCCCGGCGCCACGACGCCGGGGCCCGGAGATTCACAGCCCCGCCCCGGGCGGCGATGATGGAGGCCGGAAGAACGCCGACAGCGGCGTCCAACCTCCGTCCGAACACCGGGAGCTGACACATGACCGCGAAGCAGACCGTCACCGACGTCCTGATCGTCGGCGCCGGACCGACCGGGCTGCTGCTGGCCGGGGACTTGGCCACCGCCGGGATCCGGGTCACCGTCCTGGAGAAGCGCGGCGCCGAGTCCAACCTCACCCGGGCCTTCGCCGTGCACGCCCGCAGTCTGGAGATGCTGGACGCCCGCGGCCTGGCCGACGACCTGATCGCCACCGGGCAGCCGGTCGGCTCGCTGCGCCTGTTCAACAAGGTCCGGGTCGACCTCGGCAGCCTCCCCACCCGCTTCCCGTTCGTGCTGATCACCCCGCAGTCGAACACCGAGCGCCTGCTGCAGGAACGCGCGCTGAAGGCCGGCGCGAGCATCCTGCGCGGCGTCGAGGTGACCGGGCTGCGCCAGGACGCCGAGGGCGTCACGCTGGAGGCCCAGGAGGACGGCGCGGCCACCTCCTACCGGGCGCGCTACGCGGTCGGCACCGACGGCGTCCACTCCACCGTCCGCGACCTGCTCGGCATCCCCTTCCCCGGCGAGTCCGTGGTCAACTCCGTGGTGCTGGCCGACGTCCGGCTGGAGCGCACGCCGGACGAGGTGATCACCGTCGGCGCCGACCAGGACGGCTTCGCCTTCCTCGCCCCGTTCGGCGACGGCTGGTACCGCGTCATCGCCTGGGACCGGCACGAGCAGCACCCCGACGGCACCCCGCCGCCACTGGCCCGGATCGCCGAGATCACCCGCAACGCGATCGGCCAGGACTACGGCCTGCACGACCTGCGGTGGAGCTCCACCTTCCACAGCGACGAGCGGCAGGCCCCCAACTACCGCTCCGGCCGGGTCTTCCTGGCCGGCGACGCCGCCCACTGCCACTCCCCGGCCGGCGGCCAGGGCATGAACACCGGCCTCCAGGACGCCGCAAACCTCTCCTGGAAGCTCGCCGCCGCCGTCCGCGGCCACGCCACCGACGCCCTGCTCGACACCTACCAGACCGAGCGGCACCCGGTCGGCCGGGCGGTGCTGCGCACCTCCGGCGCGCTGGTCCGGATGGTCCTCGCCCACTCCGCGCCCACCCGCGCCCTGCGCGGCGCGCTCGCCACCCTCGCCGAGCACCTCGACGTGGTCGCCGAGCGCGGCGCCAGGACGGTCTCCGGCATCGGCATCCGGTACGCCGCGCCGAAGGACTCCCACCAGCTGGCCGGCCGGCGCGTCCCCGACCTGCGGCTGACCGCCCTGAAGGAACCCGGCACCGAGGGACCGGCCGCGCCCGAGCGGCTCTACGAGGCCCTGCGCGGCGGGAAGTTCGTCCTGGTCAGCAACGACGAGCTGTCGGCCGCCGAGCCGTGGGCGGACCGGCTGACCACCGCCGCCCCGGCCGACCCGCACGGCAAGCTGCGCGACACCGTGCTGCTGGTCCGCCCGGACGGCTACGCCGCCTGGGCCGCCGTCGACCCGGGCCGCGGCGAGCTCCGCGCCGCCCTGGCCCAGTGGCTCGGCGCCCCCGCCGAGGGCTGAGCCGCACCACCGCCCAGGACGGCCCGCGGCCGGGCACCCCGTACGGACCTACGGGGTGCCCGGCCGCGGGCCGTCGCGCGCAGGCCGCTCAGGCCTTCGCCTTCTCGTAGTGCCGGGCCGCCTTCGCCCGGTTCCCGCAGACGGCCATCGAGCACCACCGCCGCCGCCCGTTCTGCGAGGTGTCGAAGAAGTGCAGGATGCAGGACTCGTGCGCGCACTTCTTGATCCGGTGCGCACCCTGGCCGAGCAGGTCGAGGAAGTCGTCCACCGCCAGCCAGGCCGCCAGCCACTCCGGGCCGTCCACCTCGACCTGCGCGGCCGGGCCCTGCGGCCCGAGCTCCCGGCGCAGCCGCCCGTGCCGCAGCACCTCGTTCAGCGCCGCCGCCGCGGCCGGGCCCGGCGCCCCGTGCGCGTCGAGGTCGCGGACGGCCGCCGCCAGCGCCTCCCGGGCCTCCCGGACGGCCGCCCGCGCGGAGTCCTGCGGCCCGCACCGCCCGGCCAGCCCGGCCGAGGAGAGCCAGATCCCGTACCCGTCCGGCTCGTCCAGCAGGTCGTTCACCGGCGTGCCGGACCACCGTGTGTTCAGCAGGTCCAGCGAGAGCGGCTCGCCGAGCAGCGGGCGCGGATCCCGCGGGTCTGCATTCCGGTCGGTCATCGGTTCTCCCTCGGTCTCGGCCGATACCCGATTCTACGTCCGCCCCGGTCTGTCCCGAATTCACCCGACCGGAACCGGCCGGAAACGGACCGGAATCCAGCCGGAACCGGATCGGCCGCACCGGGAATTCCGGCCATCAACTGTATGAAGCCGCCTCCATTCGGTTTTCCACAGTTGACTGTTTTTTAGGAACGAATTGCTTGACCATGAGCCAATTCCCGGACCCCCTCTGTCATGTTCTAGCCAGCGTCTCACCCCAGCGACGCCCTGGCCCCTGCCGGCCCCCACAGCCGGCCAGAGGAGGATTCCGTGCGCCCCCGCTCCCTTGCCCTTGCCGCGGCCCTTGCCGTCCTGCCGCTGACCGCGGTCTCACTCGGCGTCACCGCCGCCCAGGCGGCCACCACCCCCAACGCCGCCGCCCCGCGCGTCTCGCTGCCGAACACCGTGACCCCCGCGGTGGCCCGCTCCGAGAAGAAGGGCGACGTCCCCGCCGAGCAGCAGCTCTCCGTCGCGGTCAGCCTGAAGCTGCGCAACACCGCCGAGCTGGACCGCTTCCTCACCGCGGTCGCCACGCCCGGCACCCCGGAGTACGGCAAGTACCTGACGCCGCAGCAGTTCACGGACCGCTTCGGCCCGACCCGGGCCGGGGTGGAGCAGGTCAAGTCCTACCTCGCCGCCCAGGGCCTCACCGTCTCCGGCGTCAGCGACAACCTCCAGGTGGTCAACGCGCACGGCACCGCCGAGCAGATCGCCAAGGCCTTCGGCACCCACGAGAGCGCCTACCTGGACCCGCAGCAGCAGCGCACCTTCTTCGCCAACGACGCGGCCGCCTCCGTGCCGGCCGACCTGGCCGACGTGGTGCAGGGCATATCCGGCCTGAACAACCACACCGTCCGGACGACCCGCAACGTCAAGCCGTCCACGCCGGCCGCCCCGAACGCCGTCACCGCCGCGCCCAGCGGCTTCGGCCCGACGCAGTACGACGGCGCCTACAACCTGAACAAGACCGGCGCCGACGGCACCGGGGTCACCGTCGCCCTCTGGGAGTTCGACGGCTACACCTCCGGCAACCTGAAGACCTACGACTCCCAGTACGGCCTGACCGGCCCGGCCGTCTCCACCGTCTCGGTGGACGGCGCCAACTACGACGCCCAGCCCGGCGAGGGCCAGGGCGAGGTCGAGCTGGACAGCGAGATCGTCCGCGGGGCCGCGCCCAAGGCGACCCAGCTGGTCTACGAGGCCCCCAACAGCGACCAGGGCGAGATCGACATGGCCGCCAAGATCGTCGCGGACAACCGGGTCTCGGTCATCTCCATCTCGTGGGGCTCCTGCGAGCCGGACACCACCGCCTCCTCGATGACGGCGGTCGACAACTCCTTCAAGCAGGCCGCCGCGCAGGGCATCTCGATCTTCTCCGCCTCCGGTGACGACGGCTCCCGCGACTGCACCCGCTCCACCAGCGGCTCCTCCGTCAAGGCGGTCGACTTCCCGGCCTCCAGCCCGCACCAGACCGGTGTCGGCGGCACCAACCTCAAGGTCTCCGGCAGCGCCTACTCCTCGGAGAGCGCCTGGAGCACGGCCGGCGGCGGCGTCTCCACCGTGTTCGCCAAGCCGAGCTGGCAGACCGGCACCGGCGTCACCGGCACCATGCGCACCGTCCCGGACGTCTCCTCCAACGCCGACCCGGCCAGCGGCTTCGCGATCTACACCGCCGGCGGCTGGCAGGTCTACGGCGGCACCAGCGCGGCCGCGCCGCTCTGGTCCGGCTACGCGGCCCAGTTCAACCAGAAGGCCAAGGCCGCCGGGCAGCCGGTCCTCGGCGAGGCGAGCCCGAAGCTGTACGCGGTCGCCAACAGCAGCAGCTACGGCACCACGTTCCACGACGTGACCACCGGCAAGAACCAGGACTTCTCCACCAAGGCCGGCTACGACCAGGTCACCGGCTGGGGCAGCCCGGTCGCCGACGCCCTGACCACCGCCCTGCTCGGCGGCACCACCCCGCCGCCCTCCGGCGGCTGCACCGCGGCCCAGCTGATCGGCAACGGCGGCTTCGAGACCGGCACCGCCGCCCCGTGGACGGCGTCCACCGGCGTGGTGGACAACAGCACCGGTGAGGCCGCCCACGCCGGCTCCTGGAAGGCCTGGATGGACGGCTACGGCAGCGCCCACACCGACACCATGTCGCAGACCGTCTCGATCCCGGCCGGCTGCAAGGCCACCCTCTCGTTCTGGGTGCACATCGACACCGCCGAGACCGGCTCCACCGCGTACGACAAGCTGACCGTCCAGGCCGGCTCGACCACGCTGACCACCCTGTCGAACGCCAACGCGGCCACCGGCTTCGTGCAGAAGACCTTCGACCTCTCGGCCTTCGCGGGCCAGACCGTCACGGTGAAGTTCACCGGCACCGAGGACTCCTCGCTGAAGACCAGCTTCGTGATCGACGACGCCGCGCTCAACGTCTCCTGACCACCCTCCGCACGTCCCGTCGGGGCGGTCCTCACCCGGACCGCCCCGACGCCGTGTTTCCGCGCTGTTTCAAGATCGATAACCTTGTGGTCGAACACTCGTGACCACTGTCATACGCACGACTGATGACGTAGCCTCTCGACCGTGCATAGGGTTCCCCACAGCTCGGTGAAGCCGCTGACGGCGCTCCTCGGCGCCGAATCGGCCGCGCCGAACCCACCTGCTGGGGAAGGTAACCGGATGGGCTCACAGCAACCCCAGGACGCCCGGCTTCGGCTGGTCGGTCCGCACCCCGTCACGCCCGCGCCCGCCGTGCCGCCCTCCGCCGCGCAGCTCCCGCCCTCCGCCGCCACCGCGGCCGGCCGGCCCGCACCGGCCGGCGGCTTCGCCGACACCCTGAACCTGGCCATCGAGGCCAGCGGCCTCAGCCTGGACCGGATCCGCGCGGCACTGGCCCAACGCGGCGTCAGGGTCAGCGTCACGACGCTGAGTTACTGGCGGCGGGGCCGCAGCCAGCCCGAGCGGGCCAGCTCGCTGCGCGCCGTCCACCTGCTGGAGGAGCTGCTCGGCCTGCCGCACTCCACCCTCACCGCCCTGCTCGGCCCGCCCCGCCCGCGCGGCCGCTGGGCCGCCGCCGCCAACACCGCACACCTGCGGCTGGAGGACGTCTGGCCGGGGGAGCAGGAGATCGCCGACGTCTTCGCCGAGCTGGACGCCCCGCCGGTCGGCGAGCTGGAGCGGCTCTCCATCCACGACTCCTACTACGTCGACGCCGAGCGGCGCGGCAACCTGCTGCGGATGCGCCAGGTGGTCCGGGCGACGGTCGGCGGGGTGGCCCGCTGCCTGGTCGTGCACAAGGCCGACGAGGAGGCCACCGGCTGCCCGGAGATCACCTCCGTCCGGCACGGCCGGCTCGGCCGGGTGCGCCGCCGCCCGAAGGTCGGCCTGGTGGTCGGCGAGCTGATGCTGGACCGGCCGCTCGCCCTCGGCGACAGCACGGTCTTCGAGTACGAGGTCGAGATCCCGCCCGGCGGGCCGACCATGGAGTACAGCCGCCGCTTCGCCATCCCGGTGCGCGAGTACGTGCTCCAGGTGCACTTCGACCCGGCGGCCGTCCCGGCCCACTGCGAGCGCTACGACCGCGCCCCGGGCGAGGACGTCGACCGCCGCCGCGAGCAGCTCTGGATCGGCGCCTCCGCCAGCGCCCACGTGCTCGCCCCGGACCAGCAGCCGGGCCACGTCGGAATCCGCTGGGAGTGGGAGTAACCCCTCTCACCCGGCGCCTCGGCGCCCGGGTACCGCTCCGGCGGGCTCTCCTCTTGTCATGGCATCGACATAACATCCCCATCTAACCCCTTCAAGCCGGGGGGCCGGTTGACGCCTCGTGATCTAACCCTTACTGTCTTTAGTAACGGTTAGATGCAGGCGTCCCCGGACGCCCCGGCCACGGGAGTGACCCGCCATGTCCAGCACCACCCTCGCCAGCACCCTGCAGACCGGCCACGTGGGCCTGAACGTCACCGACCTGGAGCGCTCGACCGCCTTCTACCGCCGGGCCCTGGGCCTGGAGGTGCTGAACGAGGGCACCGACCCGGACCGCCGGTTCGCCTTCCTCGGCCGCGACGGCCGCCTGCTGATCACGCTCTGGGAGCAGAGCACCGGTACCTTCGCCACCGGCGCGCCCGGCCTGCACCACCTCTCCTTCCAGGTCGACTCGGTGGACGAGGTCCGGGCCGCCGAGCAGGTGCTGCGCGAGCTGGGCGCCGAGTTCGCGCACGACGGCGTCGTCCCGCACCGCGAGGGGGCGGCCTCCGGCGGGATCTTCTTCACCGACCCGGACGGCATCCGGCTGGAGATCTACACCCCGAAGGGCCTGGACGGCACCGAGGCCGCCCCCGCCGGCTCCGCCCCGACCTGCGGCTTCTTCTAGACCCCGCACGCCCGGCCGCCGCAAGCCCCGGGCCCGGACCGGCACCGCACCGCGCCGCACCGCACCGCACTGCACCGCACCGCCGACAGGAGGCACACCATGACCGGCAGCACCCCCTACCACCCGGGCGAGCGGGCGGTGCAGCAGCGGGCCGGCCGCCGGGACCGCGCCGACCACTCCGGCCGCGCGATCGGCAGCACCATCCCGCCCGTGGCCGGCCGCTTCCTGGCCGAGCGGCAGCTGCTGGTGGTCGGCGCCGCCGACGCCGACGACCGGCTCTGGGCCACCCAGCTCACCGGCGCGCCCGGCTTCCTCCGGGCCGCCGGCGAGCGGACCCTCACGGTGGCCGCCCACCCGGCCGACGACGACCCGCTGGCCGCCGTACTGGCCGGGCCGGCCGAGGTCGGCACGATCGCCCTGGATCCGGCCGGCCGACGCCGGATGCGGCTCAACGGCCGCTCCGCGCCGGACGGCCGGGGCGGCCTGGTGATCGCCGCGGAGCAGGTGTACGCCAACTGCCCGAAGTACATCCAGCGCCGCAGCCCGCAGCACCGGACGGCCCCCGGCACCCCGCACGCGGTGGCGGCCGGCCCCGCCCTCTCCATCGCCCAGCAGCTCGCCGTGGCCACCGCGGACACCTTCTTCATCGCCACCGCGGGCCCGGACGGCCGGGTGGACGCCTCGCACCGGGGCGGCAACCCCGGCTTCCTCCGGGTGCTCGGACCGGACCGGCTGCAGTGGCCCGAGTACGCCGGCAACAGCATGTTCATGACCCTCGGGAACCTGGAGCTCGACCCGCGGGCCGGCCTCCTGCTGCCGGACTTCGACACCGGCGGCGCGCTGCTGATCACCGGCGAGGCCAGGACCGACTGGTCCGCCCGGGCCGCCGCCGGCCTGCCGGGGGCCGAACGGGTGGTCGACCTCACCGTCACCGGCGTCCTCGAACTCGCCGACGCCACTCCGCTGACCTGGAGCGATCCCGAGTACTCCCCGGCCAACCCGCCCGCCGCCGCCTGACCGGGCGTCCGCCACCCTTCTCTCCTCAGAACCTGACCACTGGCCAGGTCCGCCGGGCCCTACGGTCCGCACCCGGCCCGCGCCACGGCCGGGGACCGAACGGCCGTCACCCGCACGGCGCAACCCGCCGCGCCGAACACCCGCCCGGTTTGGGACTTTGGTCCGGATACCACGCGCCACCGGCCGGGAAGGCCGGTCCTGTCGAGCCGTCAGGACCGACCAGGAGAAGAGGCGGAGCATGAGCCGTACCGACCCACTGACCGCACTGCTCCGGTTCGACGACGTCGAACCGGACGAGGACTGCATATGCGGGGGCTGCAGCGCCCGCCGCCGCGCCCGGCTGCACGCCGCACCGGTGCACGAGGGCGGTCACGCCGCGGCCCGCAGCGTCCGGCGCCGCGCCGCCGTCCTGATGGCCGCGGTCGGCACCGCGGTCGGCGGGGGCACGGCCGGAGCCGCCGGTGCCGCCGCCGCCCCGACCCCGACGCCGACCCCGAGCGGCAGCAGCACCCGACCACCGGCCAACCCGCAGGGCGAGGTCAGCGGCCTGTACGGCGAGCAGGCCCGCGGCGCCACCGCCCCGCGCACCGCCGCAGTGCCCGTCACCCGGGCGCAGATCATCGAACGGGCCGAGAACTGGGTCGGCCAGAAGGTCCCGTACAGCATGAGCCGGTACTGGTCGGACGGGTACCGCCAGGACTGCTCCGGCTTCGTCTCGATGGCCTGGGGCCTCGGCAGCAGCCAGACCACCTGGACACTGCCGGACTTCGCCGAGCGGATCGGCCGGGCCGGCCTCCAGCCCGGCGACGTCCTCGTCCACAACGACCCGGCCGGCCCGCAGTCCGGCTCGCACGTCACGATCTTCGGCGGCTGGACGGACTCCGCGCGCACCCGCTACCTCGCCTACGAGCAGACCTCCCCCGGCACCACCCGGCGGGACACCCCGTACGCGTACTGGAGCAACTCCGCCTCCTACGTCCCGTACCGCTACCAGGGGCTCTCCGACGGCGGCACAGGCAACGACGGCGCCGGCAACGACGGCGCCGCGTCGACGGCGTTCCCGGGAGCGGACAAGTTCGGCCCGGGCGCCGACAACGCGTACGTCACCGAGCTCGGCCGGCTGCTGGTGCAGCGCGGCGGCGGCCGGTTCTACACCACCGGCCCCGGCCCGCGTTGGAGCGAGAGCGACCGGCAGGCCACCGAGGCGTTCCAGCTCGCCCAGGGCTGGCGCGGCAGCGAGGCCGACGGCCTCCCCGGCAAGGACACCTGGGACTACCTGGCCGGCGGCAAGGGCCGCAGCATCGCCCCCGCCACCGCCCCGCTCCCGCCGCCACCGCCGGTCACCCCCGGGGTGCCCGCCTTCCCCGGCACCGGCAGTTTCGGCCCCGGCGCCGACAACGACCACGTCCGGCTGCTGGGCGAGCAGCTGGTCCGCAAGGGCTTCGGCGGCTCCTACGGCCAGGGCCCCGGCCCGCGCTGGACGGAGAGCGACCGGCGGGCCGTCCAGGCGTTCCAGCTCGCCCAGGGCTGGCGCGGCAGCGAGGCCGACGGCCTGCCCGGGCCGGACACCTGGAAGCGGCTGTTCTCCTGACCCCGGCGCAGCGCCGCTGCCGGCCCGGCCGGGTGACGCTCAGTCGCCGCCCAGGCCGGGCGGGCGGCCCGACATCCAGTGGAAGAGCCCCATCGCGACGCTCGTCGCCAGGTTGAAGCTGGAGACGCCGGGCTGCATCGGCACCGCGACCAGCCGGTCGGCGCGCGCCTTCAGCTCGGCCGAGACACCGTGCCGCTCGGTGCCGAAGGCGAGCAGCGCGTCGTCCGGGAAGGACAGCGTCCGGATGTCCGCGCCCTCCGGGTCCAGCACGTAGAGCGGCCCGGCCGGCAGCTCGGCGAGGGCCAGCCGCTCGACGGCGGTGGCGTAGTGCAGGCCGGCGCTGCCCCGGACGACGGTCGGGTGCCACGGGTCCAGGTCCCCGGTGGTCACCACACCGGTGGCGCCGAAGCCGGCCGCCAGCCGGATCACCGCACCGACGTTGCCGAGGTTGCGCGGGTTCTCCAGCAGGACGACCGGCGCCGGGCGCGGCCGCCCGGTGAGCGCCGCCAGGTTGGCCCCGGCGGTGCGCCGGTCGGCGAGCGCGACCACCCCGGTCGGGTGCAGCCGCGGCACCAGCGCCCGCAGTCCGGCCTCGGGCAGCTCGGCGGCGAGACCGTCCAGTGCGGGCAGCACGTCCGGCGCCAGCTCGGCGGCGAGCGCCAGCAGGGCGGCGCGGTCGGCGGTCAGCACCCGCCGGACGTTCCCGCCGAAGCGCAGCGCGTGCTTCAGCGGGTGGAAGCCGTCCAGCAGGACCGTTCCGGGCAGCTGGGCGTCCGCCCGCCAGGCCCGCACCGACTCGTCGTTCATGCCGCTCACTCTGCCACTCCGGTCCCCGCGCCCTCACCGGGCCGCCCGGCGGCCGCGATCACCTGCTCGAAGGAGAGCGGCGTGCCCGTCCCGTCCTGTGTGCCCGTCCCGTCCTGTGTGCCCGTCCCGTCGGCGGTGCCCGTCCCGTCGGCGGTGCCGGCGCGGAGTCCGGCCAGCGCGACGTCGAGGTGCCGGTGGACGAGCGTGCCGTCGGCGTCCAGTGCGGCCAGCCCGCCGGGCAGCGGCCGGGAGAGCCGGACGCAGAGCAGCACCAGGTCACCCGTGCCGACGTCGGCCCGCAGCTGTCCGTCCTCCCGGGCGGCCGCGATCAGCCGTTCCACCGCGGCGGCGGCGCCGGCCCGGACGGCGACCAGCTCGGCATCCACCACCAGGTGCTCCAGCAGCACCACGATCGCCGCGCCCATCCGCAGGTCGGCGGCGGCGTGGACGAACCGGCGCAGCGCCCGGTAGGCGTCGTCCTCGGCGCGCCGGGCCTCCTCGGCGGCCTCGGTGAGCCGGGCCAGCAGGTCGGTGACCAGCGCCCGGACGAGCGCCTCCCGGTCGGGGAAGCGCCGGTAGAGGGTGCCGGGCCCGACCCCGGCGCGGCGGACCACCGCGTCCAGCGGGGCGTCCGGGCCCCGTTCCAGGAACACCTCGCAGGCCGCGTCCAGGATCCTGCGCCGGCTGCGTTCCGCGTCCGCCCTCATCACCAACCCTTTAACCGGAGAGATTCTCTCCCCCTATGCTACCGTCCGAAGAGGCGGAGAAAATCTCTCCGCTTCAGTCGGGCACCTTCCCGAGGAGCTGTCGACCGGCCACCAGTGGCACTTCACCTGCGAGTTCGCCAACTGGCTGGAGGCCGCGGCGGCCGCCGCCTAACGCGCCGTCGACTCCGGCTCGCGCTGCGCGGAGGCGGCCGCCGTGCCACCGCCGCGCAGTGCCCGCTCCAAGTCCTTCAGGGCCTGGAGCAGCAGCCGGCTGCCGGCCCGCAGGACGTCCCGGTGCACCCCGGCCGGCGCCCCGGCCAGCCGCCTCTCCAGCTCCTCCTGTGCCTCCCGCACCGCGCCGAACTCCACCGGCCGGCCGGTCAGCAGCGCGCCCGCGGCGAGCGCGGTGGCCAGCCGCAGCTCCTCGGCGAACTCCGCCGCCCCGGGCGCACCGGTTCGGCGTCGGCGGCCGGCAGGTGCGCCTCCAGCAGCACCGCCGCCCGGCCCAGGTGGCCGACCGCGGCCCTGGCCCGGTCGAGCTGGCGGCGGCTCACCCCGGGCAGTCCGGAGGCGTGCCGGCCGGGCTCGGCGTCGGCCCGCTGCATCGCCTGGAGCAGTTCGGAGCGGGCCTCCCGGGAGTCCAGCAGGGCCGAGCGGACGGCCTGTTCGCGCGGCGCGCCGGGGCGTTCGTAGACGGTGATCACTGCCGCGGCGTACCGCCCGGCGGCGGCCAGCCACTCGGCCAGCCGTTCACCGAGCCGGGCGGTCTGCCAGGTCGGGAAGAGCGCGTAGGCGAGCAGCGCGACCGAGCCGCCGAGCAGCGTGAGCCCGACCCGCTCGACGGCGGTGACCAGCGGGTCCCCCTCCTGGAGCCCGAGCAGGAAGACCACGTACGAGGAGACGCAGACCGTCATCAGCGCGTAGCCGGTGCGCAGCGTGAGGTAGGCGCCGCCGATGCAGAGCACCGCGAGTGCGGCCAGCACGCCGTCCGCGGGGTCGGCGAGCTGCACCACCAGGGTGGAGACGGCCACGCCGACCATCGTCCCGGCGAGCCGGGCCACGCCCCGGCTGTAGGTCTGCGCGAAGTCGGGCCGCATCACCATGGCGGCGGTCATCGGCGCCCAGTACCCGTGGTGGAAGCCGGCCCCCTGGGCGAGCAGGTACGCGAGGGTGACGACCGCGGTGAGCCGGACGGCGTGCTGGAAGACGGCCGAGCGCGGCTGGAGCTGACGGCGCACCGCCCGGGCGGCGACCGGCAGCATCCGGGAGAGCGGCGGCTTGTGCAGCCGCCCGCCCGCGCCGACCACCGGGGTGCTGATGGTGTCCTCGTCGCCGCGTTCGAGGGTGTCGGCGGCCTTGCGCAGCAGTCCGGCCAGCCGGCGGGCGGCCCGGCGGCCGGCGCCCTGCAGCTCCGGGCCGTCGACCGGGGCGGCCAGCGTGAGCGCGGGTGCCGAGCGGGGCAGTTGCAGTGGGTCCCCGGTGCGGACGGCCTTGGCGAGCGCGTCCATCGCCTCGGCCGCGGCGGCCAGCACGGCCCGGGCCCGGTCGCGTTCCGGTCCTTCCGCGGGGGCGCCCACCTTGGGGTCGGCGATCGCCGCCAGGGTGGGGCGGACGCGTTCGGCGAGGCCGCGCAGCCCGCGCATCTCGGGCGGCCGGTGGCGGTCCTGCCAGGGGGTCAGGGTGGCCGCGTGCCGGGCCGTCATGAACGGCTCCGGGTCGACGTGCGCGGTCGGGTCCTGGCGCAGCCGGCGGGCGTAGTCGGCGAGTTCGGCCCAGGTGTCGGCGAGCGCCTCGCGCTGGGCGGTCCAGCTGCCGATCGGCCAGAGCGTGATGACCGCCGCCTGGACGAGGCCGCCGAGCGCGCAGACCAGGCCGTGGCCGAGCGCGGTCAGGATGCTCACCGGGAGCTGGACGACGATCATCATGACCGCCAGGGTGTTGGCCGCGACCACCCCGGCGGTGGGCCCGATCGCCCAGGCCAGTCCGGCGCCGAAGGCCCAGACGGCGAGCAGGACGGGGAAGGCCCCGGGTACGCCGGCCGCCAGGTAGCCGAGGAAGGTGCTGGTGCCGAGTCCGAGCCCGGCGGCCACGGCGAGCGTGGCCCGGGGGCGGAAGCTGCGCTGGAAGGTGGCCGTCCCGGCGATGAAGGCGCCCATCGCGGCCGAGGTGGCGAGCTGGGGCCCGGCGATCGCCAGGGTCGGGAAGAGCACCAGGGCGACGGCGACGGCGCCGCGGACGGCCCGTTGGGGGTCGGTGAGCGCGCGGTCCAGGGTCAGTCCGGTTCGCGCGGTGTCTCGGAGGGCGGCGAACCAGGACATAACGGTCAGCTTAGGCGAGAGCCCCCGTCCGCCTCCGGAAGCCCCGCCTGCGGTGACCCGGTCTCCGGCAGGCCCGTGTCCGCCAGGCCCGTCACCGGCAGACCCGTATCCGCCAGGCCGGCCTCCGGCACCCCCGTCCGCGCCGGTCCCCGCTCCGCGGCCCCGGCCCGCCGCAGGCCCAGGAAGCCGCGCAGCCGGGCCCCGGCGCTCCCCGCCCGGCCGGCCGCCCAGAGCAGCGCCGCCGTCGGCAGGAAGACCGCGTCCGCCGCGACCATGGCCAGCGAGAACACCGGCAGCCCGAGCAGCACCGCGATCCCCAGGTGCTCGGCCATCATCACCACCAGGAGCGCGTTCTTGAGCCGCCGGCTCACCAGCGTGAACGGGAACGCGACCTGCAGGATCACCGTCCCGTACGAGATCAGGAAGACCGGCAGCAGCGCCGAGCCGACCAGCCCGGACAGACCCGGCCAGGGGGTGAAGTAGTCCAGGTGCAGCGGGTAGTAGAGCGCGGTGCCGTCCTGCCAGCGCGAGCCCTGCACCTTGTACCAGCCGGCCGTGGCGTAGATCAGCACCACCTCGGCGGCGATCACCAGCATCGCGCAGTTGTGCACCATGGTCGCCAGCGCGTCCAGCACCGCCCGCGGCTCGCCGCCGGGCCGCAGCCGCCCGAGCAGCCACCGGATCCCGGCCACCGCCCAGAGCCCCCAGAACACCGGTGACCAGCCGACGTACGGGAAGTCCGCGGTCGTCCAGGTCAGGCTCTCCCCGGAGAACGCACCGAGCTGGCAGACCAGCAGGACGGCGCCGAGCACCGCCCAGAGCAGTACCCCGGTCCGGCCGGGGGCGGGCCGCCGGGCGTCCAGCGACCAGACCTCGGCGCACCGGGTGAAGACCAGGTAGACGGCCATCAGGTGGACGACGTTGTCGCCGCCGTCGCCGAGGAAGACGTTGCGGTTCTGCAGCGACAGCACGGTGGCCAGGAACAGCACACTGCTCGCCCTGGTCCGCCAGCCGAGCAGGACGCCCACGGCGGCCAGCACCGCGAGGTGGTAGACCAGCTCGAACCAGAGCCGCCCGCCGAACCAGGGCAGCACGGTCAGCGCGCCGTTGTCGGCGAGCAGCCGCTCGGCGAGGTCGAGCGACCACGGCGAGGTGTCGCCGTACAGCAGCCGCCGGTTCGGCCACTCCCGGAGCAGGTGGGCCAGCCAGACCAGGCCGAAGCCGATCCGCACCGCCGCCGCCTGGTGGCGGCCGAGCACCTGCCCGGTGAACGCGGCGACGGCCCGCGCGACCGGCGCGCCGAGGCCGGGGCCGGGCGCCCGCGGCGGCGGTCCCGCGGCCGGCACCTGCACCGGCTGCCGGGGGATCCCGTCCAGCAACGGCCGCGGACCGGCCGACGGCGTCGTCCCGTTCACCCGAGCCCCCGGTGGTCCTCGTCGTTGACCGGCCACCACGGCAGCTCACGGACCTTCGGCGCGGGCGGCGCGGCCTCCCCGCTCCAGTCCGGCGGCCGCACGACGGTGGCGGTCACCCGGAACTCGATCTCCAGGATCCGCTCGCCGTCGACGCTCCGGCCGGTCCGCTGCAGCGCGATCCGCTTGAGGTACTGCTCGGCGAGCTTGCCGCGCGGGCCGGTCGGCGAGTCGTCCTGCGCGCTGTGGGTGCCCTCGTAGAAGTCCCAGGCGCGGCGCAGCAGGTTCTGGTCGGCATGGCTGGGCGCCGGGTTGCCGCGGATCGCGGCGAGGTCCCGGGCGGTCAGCCCGAACCAGTCGTGGGTCCGGGTGGCACCGCCGTCCGCGACGGTGCGGACCCGGGCGTCCAGGCTGACGTTCTGCTGCAGCGGGTTGGGCGCGAACAGCTTCCAGTTCTGCTCGAACTCCGGGTACACCACCCCGTCGACCTGCTCCCGGTACTCCCGGGAGAGCGAGTTGGCGGGTGCCACGTGCAGGAAGACCGCGGCGAGGAAGAGCCCGGTCACCGCGACCAGGGCGGCGCCGGCCACGCCGAGCACCGCCAGGGCCGGCCGTGACCAGCTCCGGCCGCCGAGCGGCACGCCGGCCGCCGCGTCCGCGGCACACCGGCCGTCCTCGGCGCCCCCGGTGCCTGCGGAGCTCTCGGCCATGCACTCTCCCCCAGCCTTCGGCCGGGAGGTACCCCCACCGGACGGGCGCCGCCGGTCCGCTTCCGGCTCGGTCGCGCGCCCATCCTGCCCTAACCGGGCGGGGGACCACAGGACGTGCGCGCCCCGACCGCGGGAGCTGCGGGCACTACAGGACGAACGCGTCCTGACCGCCGCTGCCGACCATCGGGCGGCTCGCGGCCTCCCAGGCGTACATGCCGCCGTCGACGTTGACCGCGTCCCGGCCGTTCTGCACCAGGTACTGGACGACCTGCGCCGAACGCCCGCCGACCCGGCAGAGCACGTACAGCTTCTCGTCCGGCAGCTCGCCGATCCGGGCGATCAGCTGGCCCATCGGAATGTGCAGCGCACCGTCCACGTGCCCGGCGTCCCACTCGTCCTGCTCACGGACGTCCAGCAAGGCGGCGTCGGCCGGCACGGAAGCGGCGTCGGTGGTGGGGATCTGGGCGAACATCGTCTGGCTCTCCTGGGGCTCGGTCTCGGCACCGCCATTGTCCCCCACCGGCCGGCCGCCGAGCAGCCGTTCCAGCTCGGACTGCTGGGCCGCGGCCTTCGCCAGCAACTGCTCGGCCAGCTCCTCCAGCAGCCCGTCCGGGTCCTGCGGAGCGAGCGCGAGCAGCTGCCCCATCGCGGTGTTCTCCAGCCGGACCTGCTCGGTGGCGGTCTCGGCGATCTTCGCGTTCAGCCACTCCAGCCGCCGGTGCAGCCAGCCCAGCCGGTCCGGGGAGTCGAGGGCGGGCGCCGCCTCGGGGGCGGTGGACCACTCGGCGGCCAGGCCGGCCAGCACCGTGGTGTCGCCGTACGCGTAGGCCTCGTTGACCCGGGCCAGGAAGACGGCCCGGCGCTCCTGCTCGGCCGGGTCGGTGGTGAGGTCGGGGTGCGCCCGGCGGACGAGCTCGCGGTAGATCCGCTGGGCGTCCCGGCCGGGCCGCACCCGGGCCGGCGCGGCCGGCGGCGGGGCCGCCTCCTGCTCCTGGACGCTGTCGAACAGCGCGTCGAGGTCGGGGAGTTCGTCCACCCGCTGCCTGGCCTCGGCGGCCCGCCGGAGGTCCTCCGGGAGCCCGGTCCGGGTGGCCACCGTCTCGGCGATCAGCGCGTCCAGCTCGTCCAGACGGGCATAGAGCGGGCCGAGCAGCTGATGGTGGATCAGGGCGAAGTTGTCGATCTCGACCCGCAGCGTCTGCATGTCGACGTCCATGGTCAGCCAGGCGAGTTCGGCGGCGGCGACCCGCTCCTCCAGCTCCTGCTGCTCCGGGTCCGTCCAGCGGACGGGGCTCTGCGCGGTCACTTGTCGCCTCTGTCTCGTCCTGCTCGCTCGGTCCGGCCTGCCACCCTACCCTCGCGCCCGCCGCCCCCGGCGGGGCGGACGGGGAGTGCGGACGGGCGCACACCGAGTGACACGCAACTGATACTGATGAATCTCCCCGTTTCGCTATCGAGTCCGGCCCTGTCCGTGCTTCGCTGGTATCCGCACAGCGTGCCTTCCTCCAGAGAGACGGCCGCCTCCAGGCGTGGCGGCCAGGCGGGAGCAGACCGAATCCATGGCGGACGAGCCCAACTCCACACCGCGACCGGCGGCCACCGCCGCCGGGCCCCTCGCCGCGCCGGGTGACCAGCCGTCAGGCGTGGCCGCCCTGGTCCGGCTCGCCCTCGTGCTGGTCGACCGGACGGGCCGGATCGCGCAGTGGAGCCGGGCCGCCGAGGAGCTGTTCGGGCACCGGGCCGAAGTCACCTGCGACCGTCCCGCCGCCGGCCTGCTCCCCGCCGTCGACCCGCGCAGCATCCCCGGCCCGGCGGCCCCCGCCGTCCGCCGGCGCCGCGACGCGCTGGAGACGCTGGCCGAGCTGACCGCCGGCGACCACCCCTGGGCCGGGCAGATGCCCGTCACCGACCGCGAGGAGCACCTGCGCGACGTGCTCTGGTGGGCCTACCCGGCGGCCGGCGGCGGCCTGCTGGCCCTGGCCGCCGACGCCCGCCCGCTGCGGACGGCCGGCCCGCGGATCGCCGTCGGCGAGCGCCTGCTGCCGTTCGCGCCGGTGTCCGCGGCCCGGGGCGGGTTCCACCGGCTCTCCGCCGCCCTCACCCCGCCCGGCCGCCCGGTGCCCGAGCCGCTCGCCCGGCTGCTGGCAGCGGGCTCCGCCGCGCGGCGGGAGCTGTTGCTCGACACGCTGAGCGGGGCCGGCCTGCCCGCCCTGCGGCTGGACCGGACCACCGTGCTGCCCGTGCTGCCGGCCGATCCGGCGGCCGGCACCGCGCACGCGGCCGCCGGGATCGGCCGCCGCTACCCCACCGCCCAGCAGCGGGCCGCCCGGATCGGCCCGCGGCCGCAGCCCGACCAGCCCGCCCCCGGGCGGCGGCCGCCGGGCCCGCCCGGCCAGCTGCCCGGACAACTCCCCGGTCCGCGCGAGGCCGGAGCCCCGGCCGCCCGGCCCGCCACGGCCGAGGTCGCCGGTGTCCCCCCGACGGGCACCCCGGCCGTCCCGGCCCCGCCCAGAGGAGGCGCCACCATCGAGCAGGCCGCCGTCGAGTCGTCCGCCAACGGCCAGCAGGCCCGCCGGGGCGACCAGGCCCCACCCGCGGGCATTCCCGTTCCCGTTCCCGCACCCGTTCCCGCACCCGCCGGACCCGAGGGCGGCGACCGGCCCGCCGGCCGGTTCGGCCCCTTCCTCACCAACGGCCAGGCCGGCGAGCAGCTGGCCCTGCTGGGGGAGGTCGGCGGCAAGGTCGGCACCACCCTGGACCTCGGCTTCACCGCGCACGAGCTCTGCCAGGTACTCGTCCCGCGGGTCGCCGACTTCGCCTGCGTGGACCTCGTGGACGGCCTGATCTCCGACTCCGAGCTGCCCGAGGCCCGGCCGGACGACGACACGATGCTGCGCCGCGTCGCCCTGGTCTACAACGAGTCCGCCGGCCAGTGGGACCACGTGCTCGCCGAGGGCGCCCTCGTCGCGATGCCCCGCCGCACCCCGCCCGGCATGGCCCTCCAGCTGAACCAGCCGGTCCTGGTCCCGGTGGTCAGCCCGGACGTCGCGGTCGACTACGCCGCCGCACTCGGCGGCCCCCGGCTCGCCTCCGTGGTCACCGGCCGCTCGATGCTGGTGGTGCCGCTCTCCGCCCGCGGCACCGTACTGGGCATCCTCAAGCTGCTCCGGCTGCCCGACCGGGCCCCCTTCGACGAGGGCGACGCCGCGACCCTCAAGGAGCTGGCCGCCCGCGCCGCGCTCTCGCTGGACAACGCCCGGCTGCACCGCGCCGAGTCCCGGGTCGCCACCACCCTGCAGCGCTCGATGATCCCGACCCGGCCGCCGCAGATCCCCGGCGTCCAGATCGCCCACCGCTACCTGCCGGGCGACTCCAAGGCCGAGGTCGGCGGGGACTGGTTCGACGCGATCCAGCTGCCGGGCAGCCGGGTCGCGCTGGTGGTCGGCGACGTGATGGGCCACGGCCTGCACTCGGCCGCCGCGATGGGCCGCTTCCGCACCGCGATGCAGACCCTCGCCGCCCTCGACCTGCCGCCCGGCCAGCTGCTGCGCCACCTGGACAACCTGGCCCACAAGCTCGGCGACGACCATCTCGCCACCTGCCTGTACGCGGTCTACGACCCGATCAACCGGACGTGCGAGCTGGCCAGCGCGGGCCACGTACCGCCGGTGCTGGTGCACCCGGACGGCAGCGGCGAACTGCTGGAGATCCCGGCCGGCGCACCGATCGGCGTCGGCGGCGTGCCGTTCGTCGCCAAGACCATCGACGTCTCCGACGGCTCGATGCTGGTGCTCTGCACCGACGGTCTGGTCGAGGTCAGGGGCGGCGACATAGGGGCGGGCCTGGCCGCGCTCTGCGGCAACCTGATCGACCCGCGGCGGAGCCCCGAGGAGGCCTGCGACGTGGTGCTGGAGCGGCTCCACTCGGACGACCGCAAGGACGACGTCGCGCTGCTGGTGGCCCGCTTCGACGGCGTCGCGCCGAGCGAGGTGGCCACCTGGGACCTCACGGTGGACCACCGCGAGGTCGGCCGGGCCCGGGCCCTGGTCCGCGAGCAGCTCGCCTCCTGGCAGCTGGCGGGGCTCAGCGACACCACCGAGCTGCTGGTCAGCGAGCTGGTGACGAACGCCGTCCGGGTCGCCCGGGACCGCGTCCAGCTCCAGCTGATCCGGGTGGACAAGCTGCTCGTCGAGGTCAGCGACGACAACCACAACCTGCCGTCCCTGGAGCCGGCCGAGCAGCTCGGCGAGACCGGCCGCGGGCTGACCCTGGTCACCAAGCTCGCCGAGCGCTGGGGCACCGCCCGCAAGGCGGTCGGCAAGGTGGTCTGGTTCGAGCTGCCGCTGCCGCCGGCCTGATCGGGCACCGGGTGCGGGCTCCGGCCCGCACCCGTCGGCCGGCCGGACGGCCCGGACGGGCACCGCCCGGCGGCCCGGCCGGCACGCTCAGGGGATGGCCGCGCCCGCCGGCGCCCGGCGGCGCGCCCCGTCCGCCACCTCGGTCGCGGCCACCGAGGCCGCCGCGCCGACCCCGGCCAGCACCCGCGGCCAGAAGTCGCCGAACACCTCCCGGGAGACGGCGATCAGCAGCGCGAAGAGCACCGCGACGACGTGCTCCAGGCCCGCCAGGTTCGGCAGCATGACGGCCTCGCCGACCATCAGCGTCACCACCAGCCCGGCCGTGAACCAGGCCCGGCAGCGGAACGCGATGCAGATCGCCAGAGCCACCACGGCCGCCGAGGGGCCGGTGTCACGGACGTAGGCCACCCACTTGGGGAAGCCGAACATGTGGTGCGGGCCGATCGCCACGCCCACCCGGGCGAACAGCGTCCCGGCGAGCGTGCAGGTGTAGGCGATCACCAGGGTCAGCCGCCGGCCGAGCACGATCTCGGCGAGGGCGAACACCACGAACACCTGGGCCAGCGCCCCCCAGACCGGGAGGTCCAGCGCCGGCACGTACAGCGACAACGGCGTCCGCAGCAGCGAGACCTCCAGCGGCAGGGCCGCCTTCACCACCCCGATGTGGGTGACGAACCGCTCGCCGCCCGGCAGGTGCTGCACGATGCTGAACAGCAGGATCAGTGCGGTCGCCGCAGTGGCGAGCGGAACGGCGGCGAACTTCTTCGCCGCGAGCCGCTCCCGGACCGTCCCGAACAGCGTTCCCCACTCGGCGACAGCGGCCGCACCGGCAATAGCCAGCGGCCCCTTTCGCACGCCCCCCGCGTGGGTCCTGTGAATCACAGCCGTCTCTCCAAATCCCCGAAGCCATCCCCGAAGCCGGAACGCCTTCCCGACCACTTCAACATTAGAAGCCGGTTAAAGAATCCACATCGGCATAAATGTGGATCGACGTCATCCTCTGGGGGGAGAGAAAACCCCGACACACCCCCATCCGGCCGACCAGTCCCCTCCGCCCCCCGGCGGAGGGACTACCCCTTCCCGTCCCGCGCCGCCGCCGGCACGCGCGGGGCCACGGCCCCGCGGTGCCGACGGCGGAACAGGGCGGGCAGGCTCGGTGCGGTGATGAACCCCTCGGCCCGGGCGCTGGCGAGCCCGATCCGCGGAATCTCGCTGCTCTTCTCGAACAGCAGATAGCGCGGCTCCCAGATCGGCCGGTACTTGGCGTTGGCCCGGTACAGCGATTCGATCTGCCACCAGCGCGAGAAGAAGCCCAGCACCGAGCGCCAGAGCCGGAGCACCGGCCCCGCACCGAGCCGGGAGCCGCGCTCGAAAACGGAACGGAACATCGCGAAGTTCAGCGACACCCGGGCCAGCCCGACCTCGTCCGCGCGCTGGAGAAGTTCGATCACCATGAACTCCATCAGGCCGTTCTCGGTGTCCCGGGCCCGGCGCATCAGGTCCAGCGAGAGGCCGTCCGCGCCCCACGGCACGAAGCTCAGCAGCGCCTTCAGCTCGTCGTCCCCGTCGTGGCACTCCAGCATCACGCAGCGGCCGTCGCCCGGGTCGCCGAGCCGGCCCAGTGCCATCGAGAAGCCTCGCTCGGTCGCCCCGTCGCGCCACTGGTCGGCCTTGGCCACCAGCTCGGCCATCTCGCACTCGGGGATGTCCTCGTGCCGCCGGATCCGCACCGTGTACCCGGCCCGCTTGACCCGGTTGTACGCCTGCCGCACCACCCGCATCGCGCGGCCGTCCAGCGAGAACTCGTCCAGCTCGACGATCGCCTCGTCACCCAGCTCCAGCGCGTCCAGCCCGTGCCGGGCGTAGATCACCCCGGCCTCCTCCGAGGCGCCCATCACGGCCGGCGCCCAGGCGTGCTCGCGGGCCTCGGCCAGCCAGGCGTCGATCGCGCCCGGCCAGGCCTCCGGATCGCCGATCGGATCGCCCGAGGCCAGCGAGACTCCGCCGACCACCCGGTACGTCACCGCCGCCTTGCCGCTGGGCGAGAAGACCACCGCCTTGTCCCGGCGCAGCGCGAAGTAGCCCAGCGAGTCCCGCTCGCCCTGCTTCGCCAGCAGCCCGCGGATCCGCTCCTCGTCCTCCGGGGTCAGCAGCTCCTTGTCCTTCGGGCTGCGGAACGCCACGTAGAGCACCAGCAGGAAGAGCAGGCCGCCCATCGTGTTGATGATGGCGTTCACCCAGGTCGGCGCCGCGATCACCGAGCGCAGGTGCTCGGACGGCGTGATGGTGATCATCCGGCCGACCGAGTAGCGGAAGAGGTCCCAGAAGCCGGCGCCCTTGAGGTCGTTGGCCAGCCAGACCAGGAGCGCCCCGACCACACCGCCGAAGGCCAGGCCGCCGACGAAGGTGGCCGCCGCCGTCTTCGGGTTGGAGCGGTCGCCCTTGGAGGTGAACTCCTTCCGCCCGATCAGCAGGGCCAGGACGAACAGGCAGGTCAGCACCGTGGAGATGTAGTTCAGCGGGTGCCGGTTGAAGCGCTCGTCCGGCAGCGCCATGGCCGCCAGGTAGAGCAGCGCGAAGAGCCCGGCCAGCGCCACGTTGAAGATCCACGCGGCCCGCTTGCGCCGCCGCATCGCGATCGCCAGGAACGCCGACAGCACCGCACTGCTCAGGCCGGCCGTCATCAGGTACGGGGTGAAGTACTCGCCCTCGTTGTGCTCGGTCACCTGGTCGCGGAACGGCACCAGCAGCACCGTCACCAGGTTCAGCAGGGCCAGCAGCCGCAGGTACCAGACGGTGGCCGCGGCGGCCCTCGGCCGCCACCGCGCTCGCAGGGCGACGAGCCAGGGCTCGGCGGACGGCTCCGACTTCACAGTGGACGACACAGCTCAATTCCAAACGATCAGATGGTGGGGCGCATCCGCACACGGCCCGGCGCCGGACGCCCGCACGGGCCCGACGGACTGACCGGCGGCCCGAGACCGCGGCCGGAGACCGGCGTAGGGGCAGCCAATTCCATGGTTCCCCACCCACGATGAGAATTGCGTGAACCCGGTAGCCGATTCCGACCCCCGCCGAACGGCGGGGGTGCCGTCCGGGCGGCGCGTTCGGCACCCCGCCCCCTCTGCCCCTAATCTCGAAACCGCCGGAGCAGCCTGCGCCGAGCGCCCCGGCCGCCCCGGCCGCCCGACCCGAGGAGGGACCATCACCACCACCCGCGTGCTGATCGTGGACGACGAGATCCTGGTGCGGTCCGGCCTCGGACTCATCGTCGGCTCCGCCCCCGATCTGGAGGTGGTCGGCGACTGCTCCGGCAGCCAGGCCGAGCAGTGCGTCCTGCGGCTTCGCCCCCACGTGGTGCTGCTCGACATCCGGATGCCCGACCTGGACGGCATCTCGGTGCTGCGCCGGCTGCGCGCCCTTCCCGACCCGCCCGCCGTGGCGATGCTCACCACCTTCGACACCGACGAGTACATCGGCACCGCGCTGCGCGGCGGCGCGTCCGGGTTCCTGCTCAAGGACACCGCCCCGGACCAGCTGGTGCACGCCGTCCGGGTGCTCGCGGCCGGCGGCAACATCCTCTCCCCGACCGTCACCCGGACGGTGATCGGCGGCTACGTGGACGGCGGCGGCCCGGACGCCGAGGCCGCCACGCTGGCCCGCACCCTCACCGGCCGCGAGCTCGACGTGCTGGCGCTGCTCGGCGAGGGGCTGTCCAACGCCGAGATCGCCGACCGGCTGTTCCTCGGCACCGGCACGGTGAAGGACCACATCAGCGCGATCCTCGGCAAGCTCGCCGCGGCCAACCGCGTCCAGGCCGCCGTCATCGCCCACCGGGCCGGTCTGGTCCGGCCGAAACCCGGCGACGGGGCATGACCGCCGAGCCACCCCCCGTCGGACAGCGCCCGAAGTGGATCACCGCGCCCTGGCTGATGCTGCTGCTGCCGACGCTCTACTCCCTGGTGGACGCCGCGCTGGTGGCCCGGGACGCGGCCTGGTGGCAGGTCCTGCTCTCCGTCCTGGCCGCCGTCGTGCTGCTCTGGCGCCGGCGGTTCCCGGTCACCGTGCTGCTGCTGACCATGCCCGGCAGCTACGTCGACGACATCTGGCTCGCCCCGATCACCGCCGTCTACACGGTGGCCGCCGAACGCTCGTCCCCGCGGGTGGTGGTGCCCTGCGCGGCACTCTTCACCCTGGTGGAGTTCTTCCACTGGCCGCTCTCCGACCAGTCGTTCGCACTGGACCGGGACACCGCGCTCTACGCCATCCAGTCCGTGATGCTGGCCGCCGGCCCGGCCGCCACCGGCATGCTCTCCCGCACCCGCCGGGAGCTGGCGACCCGGCTGGACGAGCTGACCCGGGGCCGGGCGCGGGAGAACCGGCTGCTCGCCGAGCGGGTGCTGATCAGCGAGCGCGGGCGGCTCGCCCGGGAGATGCACGACGTGGTCTCGCACCAGGTCAGCCTGATCAGCATCCAGGCCGGCGCGCTCCAGGTGATCACCGCCGATCCGGCCACGGTGGCCACCGCGCGGACCATCCGGGAGCTCTCCGTCCGCACCCTGGAGGAGCTGCGGCAGATGGTCGGGGTGCTGCGCGCGGCCGGCTCGCGGCCGGACGCGCCACTGGCCCCGCAGCCCCGGCTGGCCGACCTGCCCCGGCTGATCGAGGAGAGTGGCCTGGCGGCCGGCACCGAGCTCGCCCCCGGTGACCGGTCGTGGCCCGAGGCGGTCGAGCGGGCCGCCTACCGCACCGTGCAGGAGGCGCTCACCAACATCACCAAGTACGCCCCGGCGGCGGCCGTGCACGTGAAGGTGCAGGCCCGGGGCCGCACGCTGCAGGTCGAGGTGTACAACGCCGCTCCGCCGGTGCGGCCGGCCGAGACCCTGCCGGGCGGCGGCCACGGCCTGGTCGGGCTGCGGGAGCGGGCCCAGCTGCTCGGCGGCACCCTCACGGCGGGCCCGACGGCCGACGGCGGTTTCGAGGTCCGCGCCGATCTCCCCGCCTCGCGGGACTGAGGCCGCGCCCCGGCTCCGGTCGGACTCCGGACCCCGACCCCGACCCCGACCCTGCCGGGGCCGGGAGTCCGGGGGCCCGGGGGCGTCCGGGCGGTACACGGAGCCTGGGCGGTTCACGGAGTCCGGGGAACGAGAAAGCCCCGCAGATCCGAAGATCTGCGGGGCCTCACTGTGCGCGAGGGGGGAGTTGAACCCCCACGCCCTTTCGGGCACTGGAACCTGAATCCAGCGCGTCTGCCTATTCCGCCACCCGCGCATGGGTGTTTGTCGTGGTTGCCAGCCGATCAGCCGACCCGCTCGGTACCATGTGGCCTTCGCGGTTCTTCGATCCGGCTCCCTTGCGGGCGCCCCTTCCGACGTGGAAAACAGTAGCACGACCTGCGGGTCACCTCCGAATCCGTTTCCCGGGGAGGCCGCGCGCATCCGAACGGATGCCCGGCGAACACCTGGACGACCGGTACGGACCCGCTCCGACCGGTGGCCCTGGCGTGCCGCCGCCGGAATGCGTCACCCTGTGTGTCCAGGCCCACCCCCGGGCACCACACGCTCCGGGAACCGTACGGATGGCCGCGGCGTGGATACGATCAGTACGGAAGTACCGCAAGTAGGAGCGACCGGCTCCCCCCGGGACCCGGTCGGCGGACAGGCGAACGAACCCTGGAAGGGGGTGCCCCATGGGAGTGCTGAAGAAGTTCGAGCAGCGACTGGAGGGTCTCGTCAACGGCACCTTCGCGAAGGTGTTCAAGTCCGAGGTCCAGCCCGTGGAGATCGCCGGTGCGCTGCAGCGCGAGTGCGACAACAACGCCAGCATCTGGAACCGTGACCGCACGGTCGTGCCCAACGACTTCATCGTCGAGCTGAGCCCGCACGACCACGAGCGCCTGAGCCCCTACTCCAGCCAGCTCGGCGCCGAGCTGGCCGGCATGGTCCGCGAGTACGCGGAAGCCCAGCGGTACTCCTTCATGGGCCCGCTCCAGGTGAACCTGGAGAAGGCCGACGACCTCGACACCGGCCTCTACCGGGTGCGCAGCCGCACGCTGGCCGCCGAGGAGCAGCCGCAGCAGCCGCAGGCCCCGGCGCAGCCCGGCTACGGCCGCCCGCCGGCCGCCCCGGCCCCCGACGCACCGTGGCAGCAGGGCGGCGCCCAGTACGGCGCGCCCCCGCCGCCGGCCACGCCCCCCGCCATGCCCGCGGCGCCGCCCGCGCCCGCCGGCGGGAACGTCCGCCCGTTCCCGGGGGCCGGCCACGGCACCTCGGTGCGGCGCTGGATCGAGGTGAACGGCGCCCGCCACCAGATCACCGGGAACGCCTGCGTGCTCGGCCGCTCCACCGAGGCCGACGTGCGGATCGACGACCCCGGGGTCTCCCGCAAGCACGCCGAGATCCGGCCCGGCACCCCGTCGATGGTGCTCGACCTGGGGTCCACCAACGGCATCGTGGTGGACGGACAGCACACCCAGCGCGCTACGCTCCGCGACGGCTCGCGAATCGTCGTGGGCTCCACCACCATCGTCTACCGACAGGTCGAAGGGTAGAGCTGCCCGGTTATGTCAGAACTGACCCTGACGGTCATGCGGCTGGGCTTCCTCGCCGTCCTGTGGCTGTTCGTGATCGTCGCGATCCAGGTGATCCGCAGCGACCTCTTCGGGACCAGGGTGAACCCCCGGTCCTCCCGTCGCGGCGGCGCCGCCCAGGCCGCCACGGCCCCGGCCCCCGCGCCCGGGCGCGCCCCGCAGGCCGCGGCCGGGCCGGCCGTGCAGCAGACCCAGGGCGGCGGTGGCCGCCGCCGCGGTGCGCCGACCCAGCTGGTCGTGGTGGCGGGCTCGCTGGCCGGCACCACCGTGGCCCTGCAGGGCCAGACCATCACGCTGGGCCGCGCACACGACTCGACCATCGTGCTGGACGACGACTACGCGTCCTCCCGTCATGCCAGGATCTATCCGGATCAGACTGGGCAGTGGACGGTCGAGGATCTAGGCTCCACCAACGGCACCTATCTGGACCGGCAGCGCCTGACGGCGCCGACCCCGCTCCAGCCGGGCATGCCGATCCGTATCGGCAGGACCGTCATCGAACTGCGGAAGTAGTAGCGCATGAGGGACAGCATCCCGTCCATGACCCAGAGGGGGGTTCAGGTCGCATGACCCTGGTGCTGCGCTTCGCCGCCGGCTCCCACAAGGGACTGATCCGGGAGGGGAACGAGGACTCCGGCTACGCCGGGCCGCGGCTGCTGGCCGTGGCCGACGGCATGGGCGGAGCCGCCGCCGGTGAGGTGGCGTCCTCCGAGGTGCTCGGCTCGATCGTCCGCCTGGACGAGGACGTGCCGGGCGCCGACCTGCTGACCCTGCTCGGCGACGCCGTCCAGGGTGCGAACGACCGCCTCCGGCAGATGGTCGAGGAGGATCCGCAGCTGGAGGGCATGGGCTGCACCCTCACCGCGATGCTGTGGACCGGGCAGCGGATGGGCCTGGTGCACGTCGGCGACTCCCGCGCCTACCTGCTGCGGGACGGCTCGCTGGTGCAGATCACCCAGGACCACACCTGGGTGCAGCGCCTGGTCGACGAGGGCCGGATCACGCCCGAGGAGGCCGAGACCCACCCGCAGCGCTCGCTGCTGATGCGGGCGCTGGACGGCCGCGGCCAGGTCGAGCCCGACCTGTCGATCCGCGAGGTCCGGGCCGGCGACCGCTACCTGATCTGCTCCGACGGCCTCTCCGGCCCGGTGAGCCACCAGACCCTCCAGGACACCCTGGGCAGCTTCTACTCGCCCGAGCAGACCGTGCAGGAGCTGATCCAGCTCGCGCTGCGCGGCGGTGGTCCGGACAACATCACCTGCATCGTGGCGGACGTCATCGACGTCGGCGCCACGGACACCCTGAGCGGCCAGTTCAACGACGTCCCGGTGGTCGTCGGCGCGGTCGCCGAGACCCCGCCGTCCTCGGCCGCCGCCGACCGGTCGATCCAGGACACCCCGGCCGGCCGGGCGGCCGGTCTCGGACGCGCCCCGCAGGGCGCCTTCGGCCCCGCCGAGGGCTACGAGGGCGGCTACGGCGCCGCCCCGGCGGGCTTCGGCCCGGCCGAGGGCTACGACGGGTACGGACCGGGCGAGCCGGGCGTCTACGGCACCGAGGAGTTCGGTGACGAGAAGGCGCCCCGGCGCAAGGGCCGGGCGCTCAAGCTCTCGCTGGCCGCGCTGGTCACCCTGGGGCTGCTCGGCGGCGCCGGCTTCTTCGGCTACCAGTGGACCCAGGACCAGTACTACGTCGGCGTGGACGGCGACCACGTCGCGGTCTACCAGGGCCTGAACCAGAGCCTGGCCGGCCTGAGCCTGTCCTCGGTGCACACCTCGTACAAGGACGTCGAGCTCAAGTACCTGCCGCAGGACCAGCGCACCCACGTCACCAACACGATCTCGGCGAGCAGCCTCGGCGACGCCGGCGAGACGGTGAAGAAGCTGGCCGAGCAGGCCACGTTCTGCCACCGGGTCGCCGACGTCCGGGCCACCACGGCCAACCAGCCCGCGGGCATCCCGGCCGCGGGCGCCCCGGCCACGGCACAGCCGGCCGCGGCGGTGGCGCACGCCGGGTTCCGGACCGCCACCACGCCCAGCCCGTCCGCGACCGGCCGGGGCCCGGCGGCAGCCGCGCCCACCGCCTCGCCGACCCCGGCGCCGAGCACGGCGGCCCCCGGCACCGCGGCCCCCAGCCAGAGCGCCGCCGCCCCGGCCACCGGCCCGCAGGGCGACCTTCCCGGCTTCACCGACGAGGAGCGGCAGAAGGCCGACTCCTGCCCGAAGCCGTGACCGCCGTGACCCGACATAGGCCCGCCCGGCGCGGGCCTGCCGGCCGTCAGGGAGCGGCCACCACGTGAGCAAGCGAAGTGAGCGAATCCGGGCGCATGCCCCTGCCGAGCGACACGGGGTGGGCGCATGAGCACCTTCGACCTGAGCAACGACGCGAACCGGTCCGGCGACCACCGGACCGGGAACGTACCGGCCGACCGTGCCTCCTCCCGGCGCCGTGGCAACACCACGATCTCCCCCCAGGGCACGCCGAACCGGCGCAACACCGAGCTGGCCATGCTGGCCTTCGCGGTGGCGCTGCCGGTCCTGGCCTACGCCAACGTGGGCCTGGCGATGGACGACTCGCTGCCCGCCGGCATGCTCGGCTACGGCCTGGGCATGGGGGCGCTGGCCCTGATCGCACACCTGCTGATGCGCCGCTTCGCGCCGTACGCGGACCCGCTGATGCTGCCGATCGCCACCCTGCTGAACGGGCTCGGCGTGGTGATGATCTGGCGGCTCGACAAGGCCGGGAAGCTGCTGCACAACAACTACCCGGCGGCCGCCAACCAGCTGATGTGGTCGGGCCTCGGGGTGGGCTTCTTCATCTTCGTGATGATCTTCCTGAAGGACCACCGGGTCCTCCAGCGCTACACGTACATCTCGATGGCGGCGGCCCTGGTGCTGCTCGCGGCGCCGGCCTTCTTCCCGGCCCGCAAGGAGGACTTCGGCGCCAAGATCTGGATCCGGATGGGCGCCTTCTCGATCCAGCCCGGTGAGTTCGCCAAGATCATCCTGACCGTGTTCTTCGCCGGCTACCTGATGGTGAAGCGCGACGCCCTGGCGCTGGCCAGCCGCCGCTTCATGGGCCTCTACCTGCCGCGCGGCCGCGACCTCGGGCCGATCATCGTGATCTGGCTGCTCAGCCTGCTGATCCTGATCTTCGAGAACGACCTCGGCTCGTCCTTCCTGTACTTCGGCCTCTTCGTGGTGATGCTCTACGTCGCCACCGAGCGGACCAGCTGGATCCTGTTCGGCCTGCTGATGTCGGTCGGCGGCGCCGTCGCGGTGGCGTCCACCGCCAGCCACGTCAAGGTCCGGATCGACGCCTGGCTCGACCCGATGGCCGCCTTCGGGGCCAAACCGCCACCCGGCTCGACCGAGCAGATCGGCCAGTCGCTGATGGCGCTGGGCTCCGGCGGGGTGACCGGCTCCGGCCTCGGCCAGGGCCGCTCCTGGCTGATCGACTTCGCCGCCAAGAGCGACTTCATCCTCGGCTCGTTCGGCGAGGAGCTCGGGCTCACCGGCCTGATGGCGATCTTCATGCTGTACGCCCTGCTGATCCAGCGCGGCCTGCGCACCGCCGTCGCGGCCCGCGACCCGTTCGGCAAGCTGTTCGCCGTCGGCCTCTCCTCGGCCATGGCGCTGCAGGTGTTCGTGGTCGCCGGCGGTGTCACCGGCCTGATCCCGCTGACCGGTATGACCATGCCGTTCCTCGCCCAGGGCGGCTCCTCGGTGGTCGCCAACTGGGCCCTGGTCGCGATCCTGCTGAAGATCAGCGACAGCGCCCGCCGCCCGGGGGCGGAACCGGCCCCGGCCCCCGAGACCCAGGGAGCAACCGCCTCGTGAACAAGCCGATCCGCCGGGTCTCGATCTTCTGCCTCGTCCTGATCCTCGCCCTGATGGTGCGCACCAACTGGGTGCAGGGCGTCCAGGCCGACTCCTGGGCCACCAACAAGAACAACAAGCGCCAGGTCTACGACCGCTACGCCCACCCGCGCGGCAACATCATCGTCGGCGGGCAGCCGGTCACCCAGTCCGACTTCGTCAACGGCCTGCGCTACAAGTACAAGCGCTCCTGGGTCGACGGCCAGATGTACGCGCCGGTGACCGGGTACTCCTCGCAGTCCTTCGGCGCCAGCCAGCTGGAGCAGCTGGAGGACGGCATCCTCTCCGGCAGCGACGACCGGCTGTTCTTCCGCAACACCCTGGACATGCTGACCGGGGAGCCGAAGAAGGGCGGCGACGTCGTCACGACGATCAACGCCAAGGCGCAGAAGGCCGCCTTCGACGGCCTCGGCGCCAAGAAGGGCGCGGTGGTCGCGCTCGACCCGCGCACCGGCGCGATCCTGGCGCTGGTCTCCACCCCGTCCTACGACCCGGGCACCTTCGCCGGCAGCGAGAGCGGCGACTCCAAGGCCTGGACGGACCTCAACGCGGACCCGAACAAGCCGATGCTCAACCGCGCGCTGCGCGAGACGTACCCGCCCGGCTCGACCTTCAAGCTGGTCACTGCGACGGCGGCGTTCGAGAACGGCGTCTTCCAGAACGTCGACGACCAGACCCAGACGCCCAACCCGTACACCCTGCCGGGCACCAAGACCAACCTGAACAACGAGAGCCCCCAGGAGCAGTGCGAGAACGCCACGCTCAAGTCGGCCATGGACCAGTCCTGCAACACGGTCTACGGCAAGATCGGCGCCGAGCTCGGCGGGGACAAGATGCGGGCCCAGGCCGAGAAGTTCGGCTTCAACAGCACCGTGGACACCCCGGTCCGCAGCGAGAAGAGCATCTTCCCCAGCAGCTCCACCCCGGACGGCACCGCGATGGACGCGATCGGGCAGCACGACACCCGGGCGACCCCGCTGCAGATGGCCATGGTCTCCGCCGCGATCGCCAACAACGGCTCGCTGATGCAGCCCTACCTGGTCGACCAGGAGCGCTCCGCCTCGCTGACGGCCATCTCCAAGCACACCGAGAAGCAGTTCTCGCAGCCGATGAGCCCCGCCACCGCGCAGAAGATGCAGGACCTGATGGTCTCCGTGGTCGAGAACGGCACCGGCAAGAACGCCCGGATCCCCGGCCTGACCGTCGGCGGCAAGACCGGCACCGCCCAGCACGGCGAGGACAACGCCGGCCTGCCGTTCGCCTGGTTCACCTCGTACGCCAAGACCGCCGACGGCCAGTCCGTCGCGGTGGCGGTGGTGGTCGAGGACGGCTCCAACAACCGCGACGGCATCAGCGGCGGCCGGCTGGCCGCGCCCATCGCCAAGGCGGTGATGCAGGCCGCTCTCGGCAAGTGACGAGCGGCCGCCGGGAGGTGAGGGAAATGTCACGATCGGCACCCCCGTCCCGATACCGGTCTGGTATCGGCCGACGGGCGACGCCGGTCCGGCACGGTGCGACCGGTAGCGTATCCGCAAGCAGCGGGTGTGCCCGTTGCCGCCCGCGAGTCGTCACAGGGTCCTGATCGCAGAACCGTCCGGGGCCGGGCCGACGTCACTCTGAGCGTGCGGGGACACCTACGTCACAACCTCACCGGCGGGTGAGGGAGAGGGTCGGAACTATGGAAGAGCCTCGCCGCCTAGGCGGCAGGTACGAGCTCGGCGGCGTCCTCGGACGCGGCGGCATGGCCGAGGTGTACCTCGGCCATGACACCCGGCTCGGCCGTTCCGTCGCAGTGAAGACGCTCCGGGCCGACATGGCCCGCGATCCGTCCTTCCAGGCCCGCTTCCGCCGTGAGGCACAGTCCGCGGCGTCACTGAACCACCCCGCGATCGTCGCCGTGTACGACACCGGCGAGGACTACATCGACGGCATCTCCATCCCGTACATCGTGATGGAGTACGTCGAGGGCTCCACCCTGCGCGAGCTGCTGCACTCCGGCCGCCGGCTGCTGCCGGAGCGGTCGCTGGAGATGACGATCGGCATCCTGCAGGCGCTGGAGTACTCGCACCGGGCCGGCATCGTGCACCGCGACATCAAGCCCGCCAACGTGATGCTGACCCGGCAGGGCAACGTCAAGGTCATGGACTTCGGCATCGCCCGGGCAATGGGCGACGCCGGGATGACCATGACGCAGACCTCCGCCGTCATCGGCACCGCCCAGTACCTCTCCCCCGAGCAGGCCAAGGGCGAGCAGGTCGACGCCCGCTCCGACCTCTACTCCACCGGCTGCCTGCTGTACGAACTGCTGACCGTGCGCCCGCCGTTCATCGGCGACTCACCCGTCGCGGTGGCCTACCAGCACGTCCGGGAGGAGGCCCAGCCGCCGTCCGCCTTCGATCCCGAGGTCCGCCCCGAGATCGACGCGATCGTGCTGAAGGCGCTCGCCAAGGAGCGCGACTACCGGTACCAGAGCGCCGACGAGATGCGCGACGACATCGAGCGCTTCCTCGACGGCCTCCCGGTGGCCGCCGCGCAGCAGGCCGCCTACGGCATGGGTGCCGCGGCCGGGTACGGCTACGACCAGAACGGCTACCCGCAGCACGACCCGTACGGCCAGACCAACCTGCTGCCGCAGCAGCCCGGCGGCGGGCCGACCACGATGCTGCCGCAGGCCGGCCAGCCCGGCTACGGCCAGCAGCCCGGCTACCCGGACGACGGCTACGGCCAGACCTACGCCGGCGGCTCGGGCGGCGGCAACGACGACGGGTACGGCCGCTCCGGCCGGCGCGGCGAGCAGCCGCCGAAGAAGAGCAGCACCTCGTGGATCGTGCTGGCGGTCGCCGCCGTACTGGTCCTGGTCGGCACCTTCTTCGTCGCCCAGGCGATGTTCAGCGGGAACAAGGGCGGCGACAAGGAGACCCCCAAGATCGCCGCGCCGAACCTGGTGGGCAAGACCCTGGCCGAGGCCAAGTCCGTCGCCCAGCAGGCCGGGTCCAAGCTGCTGGTGAGCGAGGGCGAGAAGATCGTCTGCCCGGACGCCGCCGTGAAGAAGGACCAGGTCTGCACGCAGAACCCGGCGGCCCCGGCCCAGATCGCCGAGAACGCCACCATCACGGTGCAGCTCTCCTCCGGCCCGGCCAAGGCGAGCGTGCCGACCGTGGTCGGCAAGACCAAGGACCAGGCCCTCAAGGCGCTCGCCGACGCCGGCTTCACCAACGTCCTCCCGCCCGAGTACAAGGACGACGACAGCGCTCCGCAGGAGACGGTCACCGCCCAGGACCCGGCGGCCGGAGCGCCCGGTGACCCGACCGCGCCGGTCAAGCTGACCGTCTCGCAGGGCAAGGCCAAGGTCACCGTCCCGAGCGTGGTGGGCCAGCAGAAGGAGGCCGCGCAGGCCGCGCTGGAGAGCGCCGGCTTCCAGGTCGACGCCTCGAAGACCCAGCCGACCACCGACGCGAGCAAGATCAACACCGTCGCCTCGCAGGCGCCGGCGGGCGGCAAGGTGCCGACCGGCACGAAGATCGTCCTGACCGTCTTCAAGGCGCCGGACAAGGCCACCGTGCCGCCGCTGCAGAACGTCCCGGTCAAGGACGCGATCAAGCAGCTCCAGCAGCTCGGCCTCGGGTACACCCTGCTCGGCTCCCAGGACCCGAACGGCATCGTCACCAACTCGATGCCGGGTGCCGGCACCCAGCTGGACCCCGGCCAGTCGGTGACCCTGGTGGTGAAGCCGCCGGAGCCGACCAAAGGGGGCGACACCCCCAACCCCTCACCTTCCAACACCAAAGGGGGCAACCCCTAGCCCTTGGTTCCCCTGGTTCTGAGGTCCGAACGCCCGAGGGCCCGTCGCAGCTGCGACGGGCCCTCGGGCGTTCCGGCGTGACGATCGGCTGCTGCCGTGCGCGCCACCGCCGTGCACTCCACCGCCGTCCACTCCGGTGCGGTCAGCGGCGCAGCTCGGGCGGCGGGGTGCGGGCCGCGTCCACGTCGTCGACCCGCACCAGGCTGCCCCAGACGGCCATCCGGTAGCGCGAGGTGTAGACCGGGGTGCAGGTGGTCAGCGTGATGTAGCGGCCGGGGGCCTCGTAACCGGAGCCCTTCGGGACGGGCGCGACGATGCCGGTGTCGTACTTGGACGTCTCCGGCAGGGTGTTGTCGACCTTGTAGACGTACCACTTGTCCTTGGTCTCGACCACGATCGCGTCGCCCTTGCGGACGGCGTCCAGGTCGTGGAACTTCGCCCCGTGGCCGTCCCGGTGCGCGGCCAGCGCGAAGTTGCCGGCCGCGTCCCAGGGCATCGCCGCCCGGTAGGGCTGCTCGTACACCCCGGCGACGCCCTCGGCCAGGGTGGCGGCGTCGGTGCCCATCCGGATCAGCACCTGGTAGTCGCGGCCCATCGCCGGGACGTGCAGGAAGCCCACGCCGTCACCGGCCGCGAAGGCCGGCCCGGACGCGCCGGGGGAGGGCGTCGCCGCCCCGGGGGAGGGCGTCGCCGCCCCGGGGACCGGGGGCGCGGCGGTCGGACCGGCCGCCCAGGCACTGCGCAGCTTGTCGGCGGCCCGGCCGGCGGCCGCGTCGGCCTCCACGTTGGTCCACCAGAGCGAGTAGGCGACGAACAGGCCGAGCAGCAGGCCCAGGGTGATCAGCAGCTCGCCGAAGACGCCGAGTGCGGCCAGGGCACGGCCGCGCCCCGGGCGGGCCGGTGCGGGGCGCGGGAAGGCCTCCTCGGCCGGTTCCGCCGGTCCGGCCGCCCCGGTGCCCGGTCCCGTCGTCTCGTCCTGGGTCACGCTGCTCCCTCTCGTACCGGGCCGTGGGCGGGCGGCGCTCCGCCCGCCCCACGACCGCCGCTGCCGCCAGGCCCTCCCCTTCGGATCGAAAGAGAGGACCTAGCCGGCCGCCAGTGCGGCCGGCTTGCCCTGGCTGCGGGGCCGTTCCTCGGTCATCTTGCCAAAGAGGATCAGTCGGGCCTTGGAGCTGAACTCCGGGGTGCAGGTGGTCAGGGTGATGTAGCGGCCGGCCTGGTTGTAGCCGGAGCCGTTGGGCACCGGCTTGATGACGCTCACGTTGGACGGCGGGGTCTCCGGGATGCCACCGGTGATCTCGTACGTGTAGTAGGCGGTCGCGGTCTCGACCACGATCTTGTCGCCCTTGCTGAGCTGGTTGATGTGCCGGAACGGCTCGCCGTGGGTGTTGCGGTGCGCGGCGAGGGCGAAGTTGCCCGCCTTGTCGGCGGGCATCCCGGTGCCGGTGTAGTGGCCGACCAGGCCCTTGTCGAGCACCGCCGGCTTGGAGGTGCCCTCGGCGATCGGGAACTTCAGGCCCAGGTTCGGCAGGTAGATGATCGCGAAGCCCTTGCCGGGCTCGAAGGTCTCGGGCTTGGCCGGGTCCGGCGCGGGCTGTCCGGGCGCGGCTCCCGCGGGCTGCCCGGCGCCGAACTGCTGCTCCAGCTTGTTGCGGGCGCCGTCGGCGGCCGCGTCGGCCTGCACGTTGGTCCACCAGAGCTGGTACGAGACGAAGAGCAGCATCACCAGGCCGAGCGTGATGCAGAGTTCACCGACCATGCGGGCGGCCACCACGGCCACCGACTCCTTGGGACGCGGCTGTCCCGCGGCCGCGCGGCCGCCCGCCCGACGGCGACCGCCGCCGGAGCGCACCGACATCCGGCCCTGCGCGGCCCGGCGCCGTTCGGCGCGGCCGCCGGTCACCGACTCCTCCGGTCCGGCTTCGAGCGGCGGGAGGCGCAGCTGGAGGGTCTGGTCGGCCAGCCACGGGTACTCGGGCCGCCCGGGGGCCTCGGGGCCGCCCTGCACCGGCTCCCCCGGTGCCACGGGCGGCACGGCCTGCTCGTAGACGCCCCAGCCGTCCTCGGCCCCGGCCGTGGCCGGCCGGCCCGCCGCGCTCGGGGCGTGCCCGCCGGTACCGGGCTGCGGCTCCTGGTGGGGCTCGTACGGCCGGTACGGGGCGTGCTGCGGCTGCCCCGGCCCGTACGGATCGGCGCCGTACGGGCCGGTGTCCTGCTGACCGGCGTCCTGCCGCCCGGCCCCGTGCCGGCCCCCGCCGTACTGGCCACTGTCGTACTGGCCACTGTTGTACTGGCCGTTGTCGTACCGGCCGTCCTCGGGCAGGCCGGCGCCCGACTGGTAACGCCCCTCCGGACGCACCGCGGTCATGCCGCTCAGCCCCGGCCGATCACCGGGGCGAGCCCGGCCGAACGACCGACGGCCTGCGGATCGCCGCATTCGGCCAGCCAGTTGGCGAGCATCCGGTGCCCGCCCTCGGTGAGCACCGACTCCGGGTGGAACTGCACGCCCTCGACCGGCAGCTCACGGTGCCGGAGCCCCATGACGATGCCGTTCCCGGTCCGCGCGGTCACCAGCAACTCGTCGGGCACCGTGGCCGGTTCGACCGCCAGCGAGTGGTACCTGGTCGCGGTGAGCGGCGAGGGCAGGCCGGCGAAGACGCCGCCGTCCTCGTGCTCCACCAGCGAGGTCTTGCCGTGCAGCAACTCGGGGGCCCGGCCGACCACCGCGCCGTACGCGACCGCGATCGACTGCAGGCCCAGGCAGACGCCGAACACCGGCAGCCCGATCGCCGCGCAGTGGTGCACCATCTCGATGCAGACCCCGGCCTCCTCCGGCGCACCGGGCCCGGGGGAGAGCAGCACCCCGTCGAAGCCCTCCGCCCCGCCCGGCGACGCCGTGCGGTCGCGGCGCACCGCGTGCTCGACCGTCACCTCGTCGTTGCGGACCACCTCGCAGGTCGCGCCGAGCTGGTAGAGGTACTGGACCAGGTTGAAGACGAAGCTGTCGTAGTTGTCGACGACCAGGATGCGGGGCGGGGTCGGCTGGGTGGTCATTCGCGTGCTGTCTCCGTGGGATGCAGGGACCGGGGGGAAGGACGGGCCGTCGGTCAGCCGACGGCGCCGTCGCCGCCGTCCACTGTGACGTCACCGAAGGGGAGCAGCGGTTCCGCCCACGGGAAGACATAGGTGAACAGGAGGTAGACCAGCCCCAGGACGAGGAGCAGCGAGATGATGGCCCGGACCAGGGTGTTCCCCGGCAGGTGACGCCAGATCCAGCCGTACATGGTGCTCCCTCGACGTAACGGACTGGGGTCAAGAGTAGACCCGTGATCCGCGCCCGCGGGGCGGGCTTCCCCCAAGGGCTTCCCCTGCGGGCGGGCGCCCGCTACTGGCCGGTGGCCGCCCGCAGGTCGGCGGTGCCGGAGTAAGCGGGCAGGTTGAGGTCGCCGCTCTCCTGGACCTTCCAGCCCAGCCCGTACGCCTGCACGTACTGCAGGTAGTTGCGGATGGTCGGGTCCGCGTCCACGGCCGACCGCAGCCCGTCCGTCCGGCCGACCGCCCTGACCACGTAGGGCGGCGAGTAGACCCGGCCCTGGAGCAGCAGGGTGTTGCCGACGCAGCGGACGGCGCTGGTGGAGATCAGCCGCTGGTCCATCACCTGGACGCCCTCCGCGCCGCCCCGCCAGAGCGCGTTGACCACCGCCTGGATGTCCTGCTGGTGGATGACCAGGTCGTTGACGCCGGGCTCGGGCACCCCGGGGACGCGCGCGGTGGCGTTCGGCGGGGCGTCGTTCAGGGTGACGGTGAGGCCGGGGCCCTGCAGCGGCTCCAGGGCGGCGGCCTGCTGGAGCGCGTCCAGCCGGGCGGCGTCGGCCGGGCTGCCGCCCTGCTGCTCGGTGAGCGCCTGCGACCGGGTCTGCAGTTCGGCGAGCTGGGCCTGGGACTGCTGGTTCTGCGCGCTGCGCTGGCGTATCACGTCGCTGAGGCTGAGCAGCGAGTTGTCGGTGCGCAGATCGGTCCCCCGGGCGGTCTGCGCGCTGATGTAGAAGAGCAGTCCGGCGAGCGCGAAGACGGCGCAGGTCAGGGCACGGCCGACAATTCGGGTGCCGGAAGCACCGGTACGGGGTGGCCGAGGAGGAATCGACAAATTAGTCACCGTACCCTTATCTCCTTCAGACCCGCCGAGCCACTACGCTAACGGACGCCGGTGGCATGTGCGGGGGCGGTCCCCATAGCGTTCTCCACAACCGCCACTGCCGGCCGCCCCGCCCCGCTGAACCCCCTGCGCGGTCTCACAGCGCATCGACAGGAGAGCTCCTCGTGCCGAAGTCCCGACTCCGCAAGAAGTCCGACTACACCCCGCCGACCACGGCCTCGGTGAAGATCAGTTCGGGCCGCGGCTGGGTAGCACCGCTGATGCTGGCCCTCTTCCTGGTCGGACTGGTCTGGATCGTCACCTACTACGTGACGAGTGGCACCTGGCCGGTCGAGAGCTGGCACAACTGGAACATCCTGGTGGGCTTCGGCTTCATCGCTGCGGGGTTCGGCGTCTCCACCCAGTGGAAGTGACGCCGGGGCTCCGACCCTGAGCGCTTTCCGCCGCCCCGGACGGGTTCTGCCCGGGGCGGCGCTGCGGCGTGCCCGGAGCCCGCTGCCCCGAGGCCACTACCCGGGGCCGTCCCGGAGGCCGCTTCCGGTTATCCCGCTTATCGCGTTTATCCACATGGTTATCCACACTGGGGAAAAGTCTCCGGGGCCTGTGGATAACTTGCCCGGAGCGCCCTTTCCCCACCCCGCCGCGCGCTCCCCCGAATGCCCGAAAAGCACAGGAGGACACGCGTAGAGCGGCAGTGTGCGGTGCGCACCCCGCACAGGCTGTGCACCGGCCCCCACCCGCTGTGGACAAACGTCCGGACGCGTCACCCGCCGTACTGGGCCGTCCCCGCCAGGACCATCGCCAGCACCAGGCCCACCATCGCGGCCAGCGTCAGCCCCTGGACGGGCAGCCTGCGGTCCCGCGGGGCGTACATCAGGCCGATCCCGGTGAGCGCCCCGGCGACCAGCCCGCCGATGTGCGCGCGCCAGTCGATGCCGTTCACCGAGAACGTGACGATCAGGTTGAAGACCAGCAGCGCGACGACCGGGCCCAGCGGCGTCCTGGTCCGCCGGTACATCACCACGGTGGCGCCGAGCAGGCCGAAGACGGCGCCGGAGGCGCCCAGCGAGTTCATGAAGCCGCCCGCCACCAGGAAGGCGAACGCGCTGCCGGCCAGGCCGGAGATCAGGTAGAGCGCCAGGAAGCGCAACCGGCCCAGGGCCGCCTCCAGGGCGGGGCCGATCACCCAGAGCATCACCATGTTGGTGGCGACGTGCCAGGGCGCGACGTGCAGGAAGGTGGCGGTCAGCAGCCGGTACCACTGGTCCGGCCCGGCCGCGACGCCGTACGGGTACCCGGTGATCTGCGGTCCGACGCTCAACAGCGAGAGGTCGTCGGCCAGCCAGGGCTTCAGCACGTAGGCGGCGAGCAGGAAGACCGCCAGGTTGATCCCGATCAGCGTCTTGGTGACCAGCGCGCCGTCCGCGCTCGGCCGGCCGCCGAACCGGGTGGTGGCCTGCCGCACCTCCCGGGCACCGCCGCGGACGCAGTCGGGGCAGTGGAAGCCCACCGAGGCGCTCACCATGCACTGCGGACAGATCGGCCGGCCGCACCGGGAGCACCCGATGCCGGTCTCCTGTTCGGGGTGCCGGTAGCAGCGGGCCGGTCCGGCCGCACCCCCGGGCTCCTGGGTCCGGTCCGTCGGCGGCCTGGGCTCGTCCGGGAGCATCTGCGGTTTCCCCTTCTCGCACGCCTGCTGAGCGATCCGGTGACACCCGCCGAACGGGTCACCACCGGGATCGCCAGCGTACTGCGGCGCCCTCACCGGCGGGCGGCCCCGAGCGGCTCCGCAGCGCCTCTCCCCGGGCGCCCGCACCCCCGGTCCCCGTACGCCGGACCGCCCCGCGTACGGCCCACTCCGGAGTGCTGTCAGACAAATATGGATGCATGATCAGCATTCAGGTGGATATGTGCATAAAGGACGCCACCCAGGAGGAGAGACTCGTGACCCGTTTGGACTCAGCTCGTGAGACGGCCGGAAAAACCCGGGACACCCTCGCGCCCTACGCCGCCACCGCCAAGGAAACCGCGGTGCAGCTCGCCGACGGCGCGAAGCAGCGGCTGGGCCCCGCCCTGGAGGCCATCGGGCCGTCGGCCTCCCACGCCGCCCAGAACGCCCGCATCAACGCCCGCGTCCAGTACGACCGGCACGTCGCCCCGCAGCTCGGCCACGCCTTCGCCAGTCTGCCGCCCGACGCCCAGCAGAACGTGCTCAAGGCCCTGCACCGGGCCCAGGAGGCCGCACTGGCCGCCCGGCTCTCCGCCGGCCGCGCCGCCGACCAGGCCCGCACCACCGTGGGGCCGAAGGTCTCCCACGTGGTCGGCGAGGCCCGCGCCGCCGTCGTCCCCGCCGCGCAGGAGGTCCAGATCCGCAGTGCCGCCGCGCTGACCGCGCTGCACGGCAACGTCACCTCCGCCGAGATCAGCGACCTGGCCGCGAAGAACCTCAAGCGCCAGCACCGCAACGGCTGGGCCACCGGCCTGGCCGTGGCGGGCGCGCTCGCGATCGGCAGCGGCATCGTGGCCTGGCAGTGGTGGCGTCACCACAGCAACCCCGAGTGGCTGGTCGAGCCGCCGACCGCCGGCACGTCCGCCGACCGCACCGGCTCCCACGCCACGGGCACCCCGGGCGGCCCGCAGGCCGACCCCCGGGCGACCACGCCGGTGAACGGCTCCACCGCGGCCACCACCGCCGGCGGCGACCCCGGCACCACGGACCCCCACGCCGAGGCCGGCGCCGCGGACCCCAAGCCCGGCCCGCCGCCCGGCCAGCCCGCGCCCGACGACGACCGCCCCAAGCCGCACGACCCGCGCAAGCCGCACTGACCGGCCCGGGGCACCGTCGCCGCCGACCGGCCGCTGACCAGGATTCAGGTCGGCGGCCGGTCCGCTTCCCCGCCGCCCCGGGCGGGTGCCCCACCGGTCCCGCCGACGAGCCGCCCGCCCCGCTGCCGACACCCGTGCTGACACCGGTGCTGACGTGCGGCGGGCACGAGAAAGCCCCCCGGCCTGTTCACACAGGTCGGGGGGCGTCTTCGTACTGTGGAGCTTAGGAGACTCGAACTCCTGACATCTGCCTTGCAAAGGCAGCGCTCTACCAACTGAGCTAAAGCCCCTCGACGGCACCGGTCGTGCCGCCGAGCACTAGCGTACCGGGTCCCGGCGCAAATCCCACGCCCGTCCCGGTACCTGCTGCCCGGGAGGTACCCGGGGAACCGGCCGCCCCGGCCGTCAGACCGGGGCGGCCGGCCCGGGAGGCGCCGTGCGGCGCCTCCGAAGACCGTCGATCGTCAGATCGCCCGGGGCTTCAGCGACCGGCCGGAACCGGGTCGGTGGCCTCGGTCCACAGGTCCTGCTCGGCGCGGTCCGCCTGGACCTGACGGTAGACAAAGAAGCCGCCGAGGGCGACCAGGGCGACCAGGAGAAGCTTCTTCACCGCGGGACCTCGTCCTTCTTGCGTAGCGGACTCAACAGCCGTGCTCCGGCCGGAGTGACCGGGCCGACGAGTCCATGGATTGTTGCGAGTACGAACGGGCTGCCGGGTGCCAGACTGCCCTTGCGGCCGATGATACACACCGGTGTCCCAATCGTGACCAGCCACCGCTGCCGCCAACCGACCGGTCCGGCCGGAGGATTGACGCCGCACCTTCTGTCGTACGTTCGGCCCGCCCCGGGCCCGGCCGCCGGGCGGTCCGGGGCGGTCAGTCGTGGGCCCGCGGCACCACCACGGCCGTACCGGCCGCGAGATCCACCCTGGTCCGGGGCGGTGCCCCCTCACCCTCCTCGTCGCGCAGCATCAGCGTGCTGCGCCGCTCGTCGAGCTCGTGCTGCTTGCCCGCCGCGAACTGCGCGTGCAGCTGCTCGAAGCCCGTCGCCGAGATCTGCCCCTCGCGGCCCGTCCCGCGCCACGGGATCCAGCGCGATTTCCTGGCCCGCAGTGCCAACTGGTCCACGAAGGCCAGCGCGACCAGTGCGCAGACCAGCCCCGGGATGCTCATCGCCCAGAACAGCGCCATACCGCCACCACCTCTTCACCGACCCTGCCCTGACAACCCCCGGGCCGGGCGCGCAGTTCCCCGCGGCGGTGACCGGGAACGCCGAAGGGCCCGGAACGAGATCGTTCCGGGCCCTTCGCGGTGGTGGGCCTAACAGGACTTGAACCTGTGGCCTCTTCCTTATCAGGGAAGCGCTCTAACCGTCTGAGCTATAGGCCCTTGCCGCACTGAAAGATTAGCGGACCGACGGCCGATCTCCAAAATCCGGCCCGGCCGGGGCTGCGGCAGGGGTCTGCTGGTGGGAGGCGGTGGCAGGGCGGGCCAGCCACTCCTCGCGGCTCGCGGGGAGGCGGGAGGCACCCTCGGGCCCGGTACGGACGGCGAGGACCTGGTTCACCCCGATCCGGTTCTCCTCGAAGGCGAGCGCGGAGGCCGCCATGTACAGCCGCCAGACCCGGGCCCGGCCGCGGCCGACCAGCCCGACCGCCTCCGTCCAGTGCGCCTCCAGGTTGGCCACCCACTCGCGCAGGGTCAGCCCGTAGTGCTCGCGCAGCGCCTCGACGTCCCGGACCTCGAAGCCGGCCTCCTCCAGCCGGGCCACCGTGGAACCGACCGGGGAGAGCTCGCCGTCCGGAAAGACGTAGCGGTCGATGAAGGGGCTGGGGCGGTACGGCTCGCCGGGGTGGTCCGGGCGGCGGGCGATCTGGTGGTTGAGCAGCCTGCCACCGGGCACCAGCAGCCCGAACAGGCCCTCGGCGTACACCCGGTACTGCGCGGAGCCGACGTGCTCGGCCATGCCCACGCTGGAGATCGCGTCGAACGGGCCGTCCGCGATCTCCCGGTAGTCCTGCAGGCGGATCTCCACCCGGTCGGCCAGGCCCGCCTCCTCGACCCGCCGGCGGGCCAGCGCGACCTGCTCCTCGGAGATGGAGACGCCGACCGCCGTCACGCCGTAGTGCTGCGCCGCGTGCATGACCAGGGAGCCCCAGCCGCACCCGACGTCCAGCAGCCGCATCCCCGGACGCAGGCCCAGCTTGCGGCAGATCAGGTCGAGCTTGGCCTCCTGGGCCGCCTCCAGGCTCTTGGCGGCGGGCTCCCAGTACGCGCAGGAGTACACCATCGACGGGCCCAGCACGAGGCCGTAGAAGTCGTTCCCGACGTCGTAGTGGTGGCTGATGGCCGCGCGGTCCCGGCCGCGGCTGTGCAGCCGCCCCTGGACCGCCCTGGCCTCCTCCGGCGGCGGGGCGGGCTGCGGGCCCAGCGCCCCGGCCCGCAGGAGCGCCCGGAGTACCTGGCGGCCCTTGGGGCCGACCACGTCGGCCGCGCCCAGCCGGAGCCGGCGGACGTCGGGGTGCTCGGCGACCTGCGCGACGGCCGTCAGCACCTCGTAGAGGTCGGCGCCGGGGGCGAGTTCGAGGTCCCCCGCGACGTAGGCGCGGGCCAGGCCGAGCTCGCCCGGCTGCCAGAGCAGCCGGCGCAGCGCCCGGCGGTTGCGCAGCACCAGCGTGGGTGCCCCCGGGGGCCCGGCGGCACTGCCGTCCCAGGCCTGGATCCGCAGCGGCACCGGGATCCCCAGCAGCCCGTCCAGGGCCTCGACCAGTTGCCTTGCGAGCTGAGCCATCGCGCGCCTCCGTCCAGCCGTACCTGCACAGCCGTGTCGCCCCGGTCCGTCGGACCGGGGGGAGGCCTGCGGCAGTCGGAAACTCGGAACGAGCGCGTCCAGCTAAGCCCACCGCGACGGGCCCCGATCCGGGCGGCACGCCGCGGGGACCGCCTGTCACCCGAATGCCGACGGGCCCCGCAGGCTGGAACAGCCTGCGGGGCCCGCCCATTCCGTCCGTGGACGAAAATCTGACCGGTGATCAGGAACCGGCCGGGGTGGCCGGAATCAGTCCTCCTCGGCCAGGGTCAGCTCGATGCCGCCGGTGAAGCCGGCCGCGGCGTTGTAGATGAACGCCGAGAGCGTGGAGAGCGCGGTCAGCAGCACCACGTCGACCACCGCGATCAGCGAGGTGAAGGTCATCACCTTGCCGAACCCGACGTAGTCCATCAGGTCGATCCCGCTGTTGGGGGCCTCGCCGGCGGTGACCTCCTTGAGGGTCTTGGCCAGCGAGTCGAAGACGCCGAGCGAGTCCAGCGTCATCCACAGCACGGCGGCCGCCACGATGATGACGATCCCGACCGCCACCGACAGCAGGAAGCTGACCTTCATCACCGACCACGGGTCGGCCTTGGTCACCCGCAGCCGGGCCTTGCGGGTCCGGCCCAGCCCGGGGCCGGCCGCGGCCGGGGCGGCGGCCGGACGGCGCGGTGCACCGCCCGGGACGGGCGTCCCGCCGGGCGGCGTGTTGCCGCCGACCCGGGTGCCCCGGGGCGGCGTCGGCTGGCCCTTGGCGTACGTGGTCGGCTGGGAGAACCCTCCCGAGCCCGGCGCCGGGCTGTTCGGCGGCGCGGGCGTGCCCGGCTGCCCGCCGTACGTCGCCCCGCCGCCCTGCCCCGCCGAACCGACCGGGGGCATCAGCGAGGTGGACGCGGAGGGGTGCTCGGCCGGCGGCTGTGGCACCCCGTACCCCCCGCCGCCCTGTGCTGCGCCCGGACGGCCGCCGGTGGCTCCTCCCGCAGCACCCGTGGCTCCACTCACTGGTCCTCCCGCACTTCCCACCAGGACGGCGGCACCGTCCTGCGTCGTCACTCATCATCCAGCACCCGGCGGGATTGCCCGGAACTGGTCGGCGGCCGGTGCCGCCGCGCCCTGGACGGACGCGGCGGCACCGGCCGACGCGGTAGGGGTCAGGCCCGGGCGTCCTCGCCGCCCGTCACCGTCTCCGTACCCTCGGCCATCTCGGCGGACTCGGCCAACTCGTCCTCCGCCGAATCCTCGTCCTCGGCTTCCGCGTTGCGGGCCATACCCACGACCGCGTCGCGCTTACCGAGGTTGATCAGTTGGACGCCCATGGTGTCACGTCCGGTTTCACGAACCTCGGAAACCCTCGTGCGGATCACCCCACCCGAGAGGGTGATCGCCATGATCTCGTCGGTGTCGTCGACCACCAGGGCGCCGACCAGCGAGCCCCGGCCCTCGACGATCTTCGCCGCCTTGGTGCCGTAACCGCCACGCCCCTGGACACGGTACTCGTCCACCGCGGTGCGCTTGGCGTAGCCACCGTCGGTGGCGGTGAAGACGTACGTGCCCTCGCGGACGACGTTCATCGAGAGCAGTTCGTCGTCCTCGCGGAAGGCCATGCCCTTGACGCCGGACGTGGCACGGCCGGTGGGCCGCAGCGCGTCGTCGGTCGCGGTGAAGCGGATCGACTGGGCCTTCCTGGAGACCAGCAGCAGGTCGTCCTCGGCGGAGACCAGCTCGGCGCCGATCAGCTCGTCGTCCCGGCCGTGCTCGTCCTGCCGCAGGTTGATCGCGATCAGGCCGCCGGAGCGCGGGGAGTCGTAGTCCTTCAGCGCGGACTTCTTCACCAGGCCGGCCCGGGTGGCGAGGACGAGGTACGGCTTGTCCTCGTACGTCCGGACGGCCATCACCTGGGTGATGTGCTCCTCCGGCTGGAAGGCCAGCAGGTTGGCCACGTGCTGGCCGCGGGCGTCACGGCCGGCGTCCGGCAGCTCGTAGCCCTTGGCGCGGTACACCCGGCCCTTGTTGGTGAAGAACAGGATCCAGTTGTGCGTGGTGGTCACGAAGAAGTGGTCGACCAGGTCGTCCTGCTTCAGCTGAGCACCGCGCACCCCCTTGCCGCCGCGCTTCTGCGAGCGGTAGAGGTCGGAGCGGGTCCGCTTGACGTAGCCGCCACGGGTGATCGTGACGACGATGTCCTCCTCCGCGATCAGGTCCTCGACCGACATGTCGCCGTCGAAGGGGATCAGCGTGGAGCGCCGCTCGTCGCCGTACTTCTCGACGATCGCGGTCAGTTCCTCGGAGATGATCTGCCGCTGGCGCTGCGGGGAGGCCAGGATCGCGTTGTACTCGTCGATCTTGCGCTGCAGCTCGTCGTGCTCGTCCATGATCCGCTGCCGCTCCAGGGCGGCGAGGCGGCGCAGCTGCATCTCCAGGATCGCGTTGGCCTGCAGCTCGTCGATGTCGAGCAGGCTCATCAGGCCGCTGCGGGCGGCGTCGGCGCTGTCCGAGGCCCGGATCAGCGCGATGACCTCGTCGATCGCGTCCAGCGCCTTGAGCAACGCGCGCAGGATGTGCGCCCGCTCCTCGGCCTTGCGCAGCCGGAACCGGGTCCGCCGCACGATCACGTCGACCTGGTGGTTCACCCAGTGGCGGATGAACGCGTCGAGCGACAGCGTGCGCGGCACGCCGTCCACCAGCGCCAGCATGTTGGCGCCGAAGTTGGTCTGCAGGTCGGTGTGCTTGTAGAGGTTGTTCAGCACAACCTTGGCGACGGCGTCGCGCTTGAGCACGACCACCAGGCGCTGGCCGGTGCGCGAGGAGGACTCGTCGCGGACGTCGGCGATGCCGGCGACCCGGCCGTCCTTGACCAGGTCGGCGATCTTCAGCGCGAGGTTGTCCGGGTTGACCTGGTACGGCAGCTCGGTGATCACCAGGCACTGGCGGCCCTGGATCTCCTCGACCTCGACCACCGCGCGCATGGTGATCGAGCCGCGCCCGGTCCGGTACGCCTCCTCGATCCCGCGGCGGCCGACGATCAGCGCGCCGGTGGGGAAGTCCGGGCCCTTGATCCGCTCGATCAGGGCCTCCAGCAGCTCCTCGTTGGAGGAGTCCGGGTGCTCCAGCGCCCAGAGCGCGCCGGAGGCGACCTCGCGGAGGTTGTGCGGCGGGATGTTGGTGGCCATGCCGACCGCGATGCCGGTGGCACCGTTGACCAGCAGGTTGGGGATGCGCGCGGGCAGGACGGTCGGCTCCTGCGAGCGGCCGTCGTAGTTGGCGGCGAAGTCGACGGTGTCCTCGTCGATGTCGCGCATCATCTCCATGGCCAGCGGCATCAGCTTGCACTCGGTGTAGCGCATGGCCGCCGCCGGGTCGTTGCCCGGGGAGCCGAAGTTGCCGTTGCCGTCCACCAGCGGCATCCGCAGCGACCACGGCTGGGCCAGGCGCACCACGGTGTCGTAGATCGAGGTGTCACCGTGCGGGTGGTAGTTGCCCATGACGTCGCCGACGACGCGGGCGCACTTGTAGTAGCCCTTCTCGGGCCGGTACCCGCCGTCGTACATCGCGTAGAGCACGCGGCGGTGCACCGGCTTGAGGCCGTCGCGGACCTCGGGCAGCGCGCGGCTCACGATCACGCTCATCGCGTAGTCGAGGTAGGAGCGCTGCATCTCGGTCTCGAGCTCGATCGGCTCGACCCGGGACGCGAACGTGTCGGTGGCGGTGCTGGTGTCCGGCTGCTCGCCGTCGGGACGGTTGTCGTCGACCACTGGTGGTCAGTTTCCTTTCACGCGTGACTGGACCGTGCTGGCAGGGGCGGGCCCCGTCACACGTCCAGGAAGCGGACGTCCTTGGCGTTGCGCTGGATGAAGGAGCGGCGGGCCTCGACGTCCTCGCCCATCAGGACGGAGAAGAGGTCGTCGGCGCGGGCCGCGTCCTCCAGGGTGATCTGCTGCAGCAGGCGGTGCGCCTGGTCCATGGTGGTGATCCGGAGCTCCTCGGCGTTCATCTCGCCGAGACCCTTGAAGCGCTGGATCGCGTCGTCCTTGGGGAGCCGGCGACCGGCCGCCACGCCCGCCGCGATGGTGGCGTCGCGCTCGCGGTCGGAGTAGACGTAGTCGAAGTCGTCCTTGCCCCACTTGATCTTGTACAGCGGCGGCATCGCCAGGTACACGTACCCGGACTCGACCAGCGGCCGCATGAAGCGGAAGAGCAGGGTGAGCAGCAGGGTGCGGATGTGCTGCCCGTCGACGTCGGCGTCCGCCATCAGGACGATCTTGTGATAGCGGAGCTTGGACTCGTCGTAGTCCTCCTGGATACCGCAGCCGAAGGCCGAGATCAGCGCCTGGACCTCGGTGTTCTGCAGCACCTTGTCGATCCGGGCCTTCTCGACGTTCAGGATCTTGCCGCGGATCGGGAGGATCGCCTGGATGCGGGGGTCGCGGCCCTGCTTGGCGGAGCCGCCGGCGGAGTCACCCTCGACGATGAAGATCTCGCACTCGGACGGGTCCTTGGACTGGCAGTCGCTCAGCTTGCCCGGCAGCGAGGCGGACTCCAGCAGGCCCTTGCGACGGGTCAGGTCGCGGGCCTTCCGGGCGGCCACGCGCGCGGTGGCGGCCTGGATGGACTTGCGGATGATGTCCGAGGCCTCGTTCGGGTTGCGGTCCAGCCAGTCGTTCAGCTGCTCGTGGACGACCCGCTGGACGAAGGTCTTCGCCTCGGTGTTGCCCAGCTTGTCCTTGGTCTGGCCCTCGAACTGCGGCTCGCCGAGCTTGACCGAGATGATCGCGGTCAGGCCCTCACGGATGTCCTCGCCGGAGAGGTTGTCGTCCTTCTCGCGGAGCAGCTTCTTGTCCCGCGCGTAGCGGTTGACCAGACCGGTCAGCGCCGCGCGGAAGCCCTCCTCGTGGGTACCGCCGCCGTGGGTGTGGATGGTGTTGGCGAAGGAGTAGACACCCTCGGTGTACGAGGAGTTCCACTGCATCGCGACCTCCACCGAGATCGTCTTCTCCTTGTCCTCCGCCTCGAAGTCGATCACCGAGGGGTGGATCACCTCGCCCTTGCGGGAGTTGAGGTGGGCGACGAAGTCGGCGATGCCGCCGTCGTACCGGTACGTGACGGAGAGCGGCTTGCCGTCCTCGTCCGCGTGCTCCGGGCGCTCGTCGGTCAGCGAGATGGTCAGGCCCTTGTTGAGGAACGCCATCTCCTGGAAGCGCCGGGAGAGCGTCTCGAAGGAGTAGACCGTGGTCTCGAAGATGTCCGGGTCCGCCCAGAAGGTGACGGTGGTGCCGGTCTGCTCGGTGGCCTCGCCCTTGACCAGGGCGGCGGTGGGCGCGCCCATCTTGTAGTCCTGGGTCCAGCGGTGGCCGTCCCGGTCGATCTCGACCGCGAGGCGGGTGGAGAGCGCGTTCACCACGGAGACGCCGACGCCGTGCAGACCGCCGGAGACCGCGTAGCCGCCGCCGCCGAACTTGCCGCCCGCGTGCAGCACGGTGAGCACGACCTCGACGGCCGGCTTCTCCTGGCCGGGGACGATGTCGACCGGGATGCCACGGCCGTTGTCGACCACCCGGACCGCGCCGTCGGCGAGGAGCGTGACGTCGATGGTGTCGGCGTACCCGGCCATCGCCTCGTCGACGGAGTTGTCCACGACCTCCTGCACCAGGTGGTGCAGTCCGCGCTCACCGGTCGAGCCGATGTACATGCCGGGACGCTTGCGGACGGCGTCGAGGCCCTCCAGCACCTGGATGTTGCTGCCCGTGTAGGAAGCCTGGTCGGTCTGGTCTGGGGTCTGGCTGGGGTTGCCGGAATCGGCCACGAAGCGCCCTCTCTGGCACAGCACGGGCCGCATCCCCTGCCCCGTTTGGGCGGGCGTGCGACCACGGCGTTTCGACTCGGTTGCCACTAGCAACAGTGTTTGGCTCTCAGTCTACCGGTACGACTGACAGAGATGGGCGTTTGGCAGCCTCTGAGGGCAGATATGCCGCCCTGAATCCCCTCTGCACATGTCCCGATACTCGCCCCGGGGGCTGAGAGCGCCTGGAAGGGCCGTCAGGGGTTCCGGAGGATCCCGGTCCGCTCCGCGCCGGGCCGGCTCCGGTCAGCCCCAGGTGTCGCCCGGCCCCTTGCTCCCCGGGGCGCGCAGCCGGCCGTAGCCGCGGACCGGCGCGGCCGGCCCCAGCACCTTGATCGTCTTCACCGTGCCGTGGCCCAGCTCGTGATTCAGACGGGCCACCAACTGGCGCGCCAGCCAGCGAAGTTGGGTCGCCCACGCGGTGGAGTCGCACTGCACGGTGAGCACCGCGGCCGCATCGTCGTAGGAGGTCGGCGAGCAGTGGCCGGCGATGTCCGGGCCGACGATCTGGGGCCAACGGCCCATCACCCCGCCCACCGCCGCCGAGGACTCCCAGCCGCGCTCGGTCAGCAGCCGGTTCAGCGCCGCCCCCAGGGGCACCGGGTCACGGCCGTCCGACCGGGCGCCGCTGCGCAGTCCGGTCCGCTTCGCCTCGCGCTTCTCCCGGACCTGCTCGCCGCGCTGGCGGGCCTGCGCCCGGGCCGCCCGCAGCGCCGAGCGGGCCAGATCGGCCCCGGTCGGTGCGGCGTCCGACGGACCGGCGCCGGCCGGCTGCGGGGGGTTCTCGGCCGGATCGCTCACGGCGGTCTCCTATCCCCAGGCTGTGGACAACGGTGAGCCGTCCAGCGTACGGGAACGGACGGAGGGCGGATGCCGGCGGACCGCGCAGGCCCGGGCGGGAAGTGTGGGCCCGGGCGGGAAGTGTGGAGGAGTGGAGGAGACCGTCGCCGGACGGAGCTCAGGCGTCGACCCGGCGCACCGCGTCGTCGGCCACCGCGTACCGCGCCCCGGCCAGCGCCTTGGGCACGTCCTCGGCGACCGCCGCGGTGACCAGCACCTGCTCGCCGCCGGCGACCAGCTCGGCCAGCCGGTCCCGCCGGGTCGCGTCCAGCTCGGCGAAGACGTCGTCCAGGATGAGCACCGGCTCGCCGCCGTCCGCGCGCAGCAGCTCGTACGAGGCCAGCCGCAGCGCCAGCGCGTACGACCAGGACTCGCCGTGGCTGGCGTAGCCCTTGGCGGGCAGCGGGCCGAGCTTGAGCAGCAGCTCGTCGCGGTGCGGGCCGACCAGCGTCACCCCGCGGTCGACCTCCTGCTTGCGGACGGTCTGCAGGGCCTGCAGCAACTGCTCCTCGGCCTGCTCCCGGCTGCCCGGGAGCTCGCCCTCGAAGGAGCTGCGGTACTCCAGCAGGGTCTCGCCGCCACCGGGCGCGAGCTGCCCGTACGCGGCCGTCACCAGCGGCTGGAGGGCCGCCACCAGCTGGATCCGGAAGGCGGTCAGCTCGGCCCCGGCGCGCGCCAGGTGACCGTCCCAGACCTCCAGGGTGGAGAGGTCGGCGCCCTTGCCGCCACCGGCCCGGCGGGCCATCGCGGCGGTCTTCAGCAGGGCGTTGCGCTGCTTGAGCACCCGCTCGTAGTCCTGCCGGACCCCGGCCAGCCGGGGCGCGCGGGCGGTCAGCAGCTCGTCGAGGAAGCGCCGCCGCTCGCCCGGGTCGCCCTTGACCAGGGCGAGGTCCTCGGGGGCGAACAGCACGGTGCGCAGCAGGCCCAGCACGTCGCGCGGGCGGACGTTGTCCGAGCGGTTGATCCGGGCGCGGTTGGCCTTGCCCGGGGTGATCTCCAACTCGACCAGGGTGGTGCGGGTGCCGGCCACCACCGAGGCGCGGACCACCGCCCGCTCGGCGCCCAGCCGGATCAGCGGCGCGTCGGTGGCCACCCGGTGGCTGCCCAGGGTGGCCACGTAGCCGATCGCCTCGACCAGGTTGGTCTTCCCCTGGCCGTTCGGTCCGACGAAGGCGGTCACGCCCGGGTCGAGGGACACCTCGACCCGGGCGTAGGACCGGAAGTCGGCGAGCGACAGATGCGCGACGTGCATGGCTGTGGACTGCGCTCGCCTTCTGTGGACGTCTCTGCGGAGGGCCGGACTACTTCGACTCGACCGCGTGGCCGCCGAACTGGTTGCGCAGCGCGGCGATCATCTTCATCTGCGGCGAGTCGTCCTGGCGGGAGGCGAAGCGGGCGAACAGCGAGGCGGTGATCGCCGGCAGCGGCACGGCGTGGTCGATCGCCGCCTCGACGGTCCAGCGGCCCTCGCCGGAGTCGGCGGCCCAGCCCTTGAGCTTGGCCAGGTGCTCGTCGTCGTCCAGCGCGCGGACGGCCAGGTCGAGCAGCCAGGAGCGGATCACCGTGCCCTCCTGCCAGCTGCGGAAGACCTCGCGCACGTCGGTGACCTCGGGGGCGGCCTCCAGCAGCTCCCAGCCCTCGGCGAAGGCCTGCATCATGGCGTACTCGATGCCGTTGTGGACCATCTTGGCGAAGTGGCCGGCACCGACCGCGCCCGCGTGCACCGAACCGAAGTCGCCCTCGGGCTTGAGCGCGTCGAAGACCGGCTTGGCCTTGGCGACGTCCTCGGCGTTGCCGCCGTACATCAGGGCGTAGCCGTTCTCCAGGCCCCAGACGCCACCGGAGACGCCGCAGTCGACGAAGCCGATGCCCTTGGCGGCCAGCGACTCGGCGTGCTTGATGTCGTCGGTCCAGCGGGAGTTGCCGCCGTCGACCACGACGTCGCCGGGGGAGAGCAGCTCGGCCAGCTCGTCGACGGTCGCCTGGGTCGCGGCGCCGGCCGGCACCATGACCCAGACCACGCGCGGGCCCTGGAGCTTGGAGACGAGCTCCGGCAGGCTCTCGACGTCAGAAATGTCAGGGTTGCGGTCGTAACCGATGACGGTGTGGCCGGCGCGGCGGATCCGCTCGCGCATGTTGCCGCCCATCTTGCCGAGACCGATGAGGCCGAGCTCCATGACCAAGTCCTTACCTGTGGTGACATGTCTGCCGGCGGCGCCGTTGCCGCGTTGTCCTGAGCCTACGCGCTGAAGCACGAGGGCCTCCCCCGGTCGGGCCGACCGGGGGAGGCCGTCCACAGGCTGTGCACAGCCTGTGGGTGGAGCGCGCCGGCCGAGCGGTCCGCGGACCGCGGCCGGACGTCGGCCGGCCGGCGGCCCGACGTCGGCGGGACGTCAGCCGGAGAGGCGGACCGGCATGATCAGGTACTGGTAGGCCTCGTCCGCCTCGGTGTCCACCGAGGCCTTGCCGCTGAGCAGGGCCGGCTTGGTCGGCGTGGTGAAGCTCAGCTGGGCGTAGGCGGAGTCGATGGCCTTGAGGCCCTCCTCCAGGTAGCCCGGGTTGAAGGCGATCGAGATGGCGTCGCCCTCCAGGGAGGCGTCGATCCGCTCGGTGGCCTGGGCGTCGTCGCCCGAACCGGCCTCCAGCGTCAGCACGCCCTCCTCGAAGTTCAGCCGGACCGGGGTGTTGCGCTCGGCGACCAGCGAGACGCGCTTCAGCGCCTCCAGGAAGGGCTGGGTCTGGATCGCCGCGATCGCGTTGAACTCGGTCGGGAAGAGGCTGCGGAACTTCGGGAACTCGCCCTCCAGCAGCCGGGTGGTGGTCCGGCGGCCGGCGCCCTCGAAGCCGATCAGGCCCTCGCCCGCACCGCCCGAGGAGAGTGCGATCGAGACGCTGTCGCCGCTGCCCAGGGACTTGGCGATGTCCTGGAGCGTCTTGGCGGGCACCAGGGCGACCGCGGAGATGTCCGGCTGCTCGGGCTTCCACAGCAGCTCGCGGACGGCGAACCGGTAGCGGTCGGTGGCGGCCAGGGTGATCCGGTCGCCCTCGATCTCGACCCGGACACCGGTCAGTACCGGCAGCGTGTCGTCACGGCCGGCGGCCACCGCGGCCTGGCTGACCGCCGAGGCGAAGACGTCGCCCGGGACGGTGCCGGTGGCGGTCGGCATCTGGGGCAGGGCCGGGTACTCGTCCACCGGGAGGGTGGGGAGGGTGAACCGGGAGCTGCCGCAGACCACGCTGACCCGCTGGCCGTCGGTGGAGATCTCCACCGGCCGGTTGGGCAGGTTGCGCGAGATGTCGTTCAGCAGCCGGCCGGAGACCAGCACGGTGCCGGCCTCCTCCACGTCGGCCTCCAGCTCGACCCGGGCCGAGACCTCGTAGTCGAAGCCGGACAGCGCCAGGCTGCCCTCCTGTGCCGTCAGCAGCAGGCCGGCCAGCACCGGCACCGGCGGCCGTGCCGGGAGGCTGCGGGCAGCCCAGGCCACCGCCTCCGCGAGGACGTCACGCTCCACCCGGAACTTCACCGGTAACCGCCTCCTGGATCGAGCGCTCCCGCTCGCACGTCTGGTTCTTCTGATCTTGGTCGTCGGTGCGACCGACCGCCGAGCTCTGCCCACTCGGCATCCGGTTGCCGAGGACAGTCTGACGTACTCCACCGACAGACGGGGCAGACGGGCGGAAGCAACCCGAACGGATGTCGGGATCCGGTTGTCCACAGAATCCGGGCCCACCCGCTTTTGAGCGATTCGACTGGTCTATAGGTGTAGCAGTAGTAGTAGGGCCTGTGGAAACCGTGGATAACCCCGTTTCCGCAGGTCAGCGCGGCTTTTTTGTCCACAGGAGGTGTGGACGGCGGCTGTGGACGGACACGGCCCGCTGTGGACAGCGGAGCGTTACCCACAGGACACGCCGGGTATCCACAGGTTATCCCCAGAGCTGTCCCCAGATCCGGGCCCGGTTATCCACGGGCGCCGGTCAACATTACGTGACGCCTTTCACACCAGGGTATGAACGCGGGCCCACGGTTGTCGAACTGTGGACGCCGCTGTGGACAACCTGGGGATAACCCGGACGGCCCTGGGGACAACCGGTGGACAACCCGGACGGCCCACTGACGGCCCACCAATTGTCCACAGGCTGTGGACAACGGTTGTGCACAAGTCCACAGGCACCTGACCTGCGCGGAAGAGCGTAGCGGTGGCCGGGCTGTGGAGGAATTCTGGATAACTCGGGGCCCACCGGCCTGTGGACGGCGGAGAAGGGGCCCCGGCTGTGGATAACGGCCCTGCGCGCCCGGGCAGTTCGAACCACCGGTCAGGTGTTCGGCGCGGCCCGTGGGCCGGCGGGGCGGCCGTCGGCGGCGCTCCCTGGGGATCCCTGCCCCGCCGGTCCGCCGCGCACACCTGTGGGCACGCAGAAAGGGCGTCAGGATCGCTCCTGACGCCCTTCCGGGTGGCTGGGGGCCGCTCTGCGGCCGGCGCCTAGCTCTTGATGCGGTTGGTCAGTTCGGTGACCTGGTTGTAGATCGAGCGCCGCTCGGCCATCAGGGACCGGATCTTCCGGTCGGCGTGCATCACCGTGGTGTGGTCGCGGCCGCCGAACTGGGCACCGATCTTGGGCAGCGAGAGATCGGTGAGCTCCCGGCACAGGTACATGGCGATCTGACGCGCCGTCACCAGCACGCGGCTGCGCGAGGATCCGCAGAGGTCGTCGACACCCAGCCCGAAGTACGCGGCGGTCTGCTGCATGATGACCTGCGCGGTGATCTCCGGGCCGGCGTCCTCGTCCCCGCCCGGGATCAGGTCCTTGAGCACGATGCCGGCCAACTCCAGGTCCACCGGCGCCCGGTTGAGGTTGGCGAAGGCGGTGACCCGGATCAGGGCGCCCTCCAACTCCCGGATGTTGCGGGTGATCCGGGACGCGATGAACTCCAACACGTCGGCCGGGGCGTTCAGTTGCTCCTGGATCGCCTTCTTGCGCAGGATCGCGATCCTGGTCTCCAGCTCCGGCGGGGTGACGTCGGTGATCAGCCCCCACTCGAAGCGGTTGCGGAGCCGGTCCTCCAGCGTGGTCAGCAGCTTGGGCGGCCGGTCGGAGGAGAGCACGATCTGCTTGTTGGCGTTGTGCAGGGTGTTGAACGTGTGGAAGAACTCCTCCTGCGTCGACTCCTTGCTGGCCAGGAACTGCACGTCGTCCACGAGCAGGATGTCCATGTCCCGGTACCGCTTGCGGAACGCGTCCGCCTTGCCGTCCCGGATCGAGTTGATGAACTCGTTGGTGAACTCCTCGGACGACACGTAGCGCACCCGGGTGCCCGGGAAGAGGCTCCGCGAGTAGTGCCCGATCGCGTGCAGCAGGTGGGTCTTGCCCAGCCCGGACTCGCCGTAGATGAAGAGCGGGTTGTACGCCTTGGCCGGAGCCTCGGCGACCGCCACCGCCGCCGCGTGCGCGAAGCGGTTGCTCGCACCGATGACGAAGGTGTCGAAGAGGTACTTGGGGTTCAGCCGGGCGGCCGGCTCGTCCTTGCGGGAGCCGCCGGCCGGGGGAGCGCCGGGGGGCGCCGGGACGCCGGGCACCGCCTGGCGGTCGGGGGCGCGCTCGGCGGGCGCCTTGTCGGTCGGGCGGCCGCCCGGCGGGCGGCCCGCGGGGGAGCGGCGGCCGGCGCCGGTGCGGGGGTGCTCACCGGGCCCGGGGCCGTAGGCGCCGCCGAACAGGTCGCCCTGGGTGGTCGCGGGCGGACCGGGGAGCGGCCGGGGGGCCTGGCGCGGGCCGGACTGGTCCTGGTCGGAGTAGCCGCCCTGCTGCTCGGGGTAGCCGCGGTGGTTCTCCCACGGCTGCGGCTGGGCCGGCCCGCCGTACGGCCCGGGGTGCCCGCCGCCGTAGGAGGGCTCCTGGCGTTCCTCGTACCCGCCCGTCCCGTACTGGTCGCGCTCGTACTCGGCCTCGTAGGGCCGCTCGTAGGCCTGGTGGTTCTGGTGGTTCTGGTGTCCCGGGTGGTTCTGCGGGCCCGGGCCCTCGTGGCCCGGGTGCGGGCGCCGGCCGTAGTCGCCGCCCTCGGAGTGCGGGTACGGGTCGGCGGCGGGCGGCTCGGCCGGTACGGGGGCGGTGGGGACGGCGTTGGCGTCGACCATCACGGCGATCCGGACGGGGCGGCTGAGCTCGCGGCTGAGCGCCTCGGTCAGCTGCGGCAGCAGCCGGCCCTCCAGCACCTGCTTGGCCCGCTCGTTGGGGGTCGCCAGCAGGGCGGTGTCGTGCATCATCCACATCGGCTGGGTGCGCTGCACCCACTGCTTGTCCATCTCCCCGATGTCCGGGTCGCTGACCAGCCGCTCGACGACCCTCGCCCAGACCGGGACGAGGTCGCTGTTGACATCAGCCACTGGTGCACGCTTTCTCGGTTCCCCGCGGCTCCAGCAGGGGTGGTGGATCAAGAGACTGTGGAACGGGGGTCCGTCGACGCAGAACAAACCAGACAAGTCCTGCAACGGTAGTCAGCGAACAGAGCCGGATCAAGTCGTTGTCCACAGGCTGTGGGCGACGGGGCCGCCGAGGGGCCGCCCGGGGACGGCCGTGCCGACCCGTTCGAACGGCTGGTTTGACCCTCGCGCCCCGTCCCGCGTACCGTAACCAGGTCGAGTTGTCGATGGCCGCTGCCGCATGTCCGCGGGTCCACCCGCTCCATAAGGCGCGCAGCACGGGCGCCGTGGATTGCCTGAAACCCCAGCCGAACTGGGGTGATGGGCCGGATTTCCGTATCAGGGGAGATCACGCGGACGCACGGTGACGGCCAAGCGACTTCCCGTCATCCTACGATTCACCTCAGGAGCCCCCGAGTGAGCAAGCGCACCTTCCAGCCGAACAACCGTCGCCGCGCGAAGACCCACGGCTTCCGGCTGCGTATGCGTACCCGCGCCGGCCGTGCCATCCTGGCCGCCCGCCGTGGCAAGGGCCGCAGCGCCATCTCCGCCTGATCCGCGCCAAGAGTCTGTTGTGCTGCCCTCCGAAAACCGGCTGCGGCGGCGCCAGGACTTCGCGACCGCAGTGAAACGCGGTCGTCGGGCCGGCCGGCCCCTACTGGTCGTCCATCTCAGCAGAGACGGTGACCTCAGGGGCCCGGCCGACCGGACCAGCGACTCCCGCCCGCACGTCGCCGAGGGGACTCCTTCGGCGCGTGCGGGTTTCGTCGTGAGCAAGGCCGTCGGCCCGGCCGTCGTCCGGAACCTGGTCAAGCGCCGGCTTCGCCATCTTGTCCGTGATCGTCTGTCCAGGCTGCCCACCGGTAGCCTGATAGTGGTGCGTGCGCTGCCCCAGGCCGCGTCCGCCTCGTACCAGGACCTCGAACGCGACCTGGACGCGGCGCTCAAGCGGTTGCTGAAGGCGGAGCCCGCCTCGACGGCGCCGACGGGAGCAGGGCGATGAAGTACCTGCTGATGGGTCTGATCAGGGTGTACCAGTGGACCATCAGCCCACTGCTCGGTCCGGTCTGCCGTTACTACCCCTCCTGTTCGCACTACGGCTTCGAGGCCGTGAAGGTGCACGGGGCGGTCAAGGGCGGCGGCCTGACCGTGTGGCGCATCCTGCGCTGCAATCCGTGGACGCCCGGCGGGGTCGATCATGTTCCGCCGCGTAAGCACCCGGTGTGGCACCGCCGACTGCGCGACCTGCTGAGTGGCCGGTCCGCCGCCGGACAGCCGGTGACCACGCCCCCCGCCGGTCCGGACCCAGAGGGCCCGGCGACCATTGGTCCCGTGGGGCCGATCCCAATGTCCAAGGAGCCTGACCGGTGACCTTCTCCTTCCTGAACCCCCTGTACACAGCGGTGTCCTGGATCATCGTCCAGTTCCACTCGCTGTACAGCCACATCTTCGACCCGGACGGTGGCTGGGCCTGGGGTCTGGCCATCGCCTCCATGGTGGTCGTGATCCGGATCTGCCTGATCCCGCTCTTCGTGAAGCAGATCAAGGCGACCCGGGCCATGCAGGCGATCCAGCCGAAGATGAAGGCCATCCAGGAGCGCTACAAGAACGACAAGCAGCGCCAGTCCGAAGAGATGATGAAGCTGTACAAGGAGGCGGGTACCAACCCGTTCTCCAGCTGCCTTCCCATCCTCGTCCAGGCGCCGTTCTTCACCGCTCTCTACGGTGTGCTGGCCTCGGTCGCCAAGGGCAAGCCGATCGGCGTCATCGACGGCCCGCTGCTGACCAGCGCCGGCAAGGCGCACATCTTCGGTGCCCCGCTCTCGGCGACCTTCGTCAGCAGCCCGGAGACCAGCGTCAAGATCGTCGTCGCCGTGATGATCATCCTGATGTCGCTGTCGCAGTTCATCACGCAGCGCCAGCTGATGACCAAGAACATGGACCTCACGGTCAAGACGCCGTTCATGCAGCAGCAGAAGATGCTGATGTACGTCTTCCCGATCATGTTCGCCGTGATGGGCATCAACTTCCCCGTCGGTGTCCTCGTCTACTGGCTGACCACGAACGTCTGGTCGATGGGCCAGCAGCTGATCGTCATCCGCAACAACCCGACTCCGGGCAGCAAGGCCTGGGACGAGCGCCAGGTGCGGCTGAAGAAGCAGGGCCGGCTCAACCCGGACGGCACCGTGATCAAGGGCGCGCTCTGGGGCATCCTGCCTCCGAAGAAGGCGGCCACCAGCGCCTCCGCGGCGGCCGTGGTCGAGGACTCGGTGCAGGTGCGCCGCCAGCAGCCGCGCAAGCAGACCAAGGCGCAGCGCCAGCACGGCGGCACCCAGACCGCCAGCCTGACCAAGGACGACGCGGCCCCGGCCGAGGAGACCGCGCCGACCCCCGAGGCCGTCCCGGCCGAGTCCGGCAGCACCAAGCCGGCCGCGAGCCGGCCCGGTGGCGCCAAGTCGGGCCCGGCACGGCAGCAGGGCGGCCGGCAGCAGCCGAGGCGCGGTGGGCAGGGCGGCGGCCAGCGGCCGAAGAAGAAGCCCTGACCGACCGCGAAGCGCCCCCCGAACCTCGTTCCCGGCCCACCACCCGGGCCCATCCCCGAAGGAGTCCATCAGTGACGGAAGGCACCACCTCCGCCGTCGAGGTCGAGGACGCTGCCAGCGCCGACGAGAGCCTCATCTCCCGTCTGGAGCAGGAGGGCGACATCGCGGCGGACTACCTGGAGGGTCTGCTGGACATCGCGGACCTCGACGGTGACATCGACATGGACGTCGAGGGCGACCGCGCCCTGGTGTCCATCGTCGGCGAAGGCAACGACCGCGCGCTGCAGCGCCTGGTCGGCCAGGACGGCGAGGTGCTGGAGGCCCTGCAGGAGCTGACCCGGTTGGCTGTCCACCGGGAGACCGGCGAGCGCAGCCGCCTCATGCTGGACATTGCCGGCTTCCGGGCCCGCAAGCGGTCCGAGCTGGCCACGCTCGGCGCCGAGGCCGCGGAGCAGGCGAAGAGCACCGGGGCGGAGGTCAAGCTGCAGCCGATGACGCCCTTCGAGCGCAAGGTCGTCCACGACGCGGTGGCCGCGGCCGGTCTGCGCAGCGAGTCGGAGGGCGAAGAGCCCCAGCGGTTCGTCGTCGTGCTGCCGGTCTGAACCCGGGGAAGTCGATGACCGGCCGCTCCGGCGGCCGGTGGCCTTCAGAGGACCCGACCCCGTCCGCCTCGTGCGGGCGGGGTCGTTGTCCCTTCGCAGGGTGTGGCTGCCCGGCGAGAGATGTTTCACGTGAAACGGTGCGGAGAAGCGGGTCGGTGGATCCGGGGAGCGGAGAGGTCGAGATGGACACGGAGAGCGCAGCTGCCGGTGAGCCGGTGGCGGGTGCCGGGGGTTCGGCCGCCGAGGGCCCGGCGGGTCCGGCGGGCCCGGCCGGCCCGGCTGGGGAGGCTGGGGAGGGCACGGCCGCCGAGCAGCCGGGTACGGCCCCGGAGGTCGCCCGGGAGGTCTTCGGCGACCGCTACGACGCCGCGGTCCGCTACACCGAGCTGCTGGCCACCGCGGGCGTCCAGCGCGGGCTGATCGGCCCGCGGGAGGTGCCCCGGCTCTGGGACCGGCACGTGCTGAACTGCGCGGTGCTGGCCGAGCTGCTGCCGCCCGGCTCCACCCTGTGCGACGTCGGCTCCGGTGCAGGCCTTCCGGGCATCCCGGTGGCGCTGGCCCGCCCGGACGTCTCGGTGACGCTGCTGGAGCCGCTGCTGCGGCGGACCACCTTCCTGGAGGAGGTCGTCCGCGAGCTCGGTCTGGAGAACGTCACGGTGCTGCGCGGCCGGGCCGAGGAGATGGTCGGCAAGCTCGCGGTGGACGTGGTGACCGCCCGGGCGGTCGCTCCGCTCGACCGGCTGGCCGGCTGGGGCCTGCCGCTGCTCCGCCCGCACGGCCAGATGCTGGCCCTCAAGGGCGACAGCGCCGAGCAGGAGCTGGCGGACTCGCGGGCCGGCCTGGCCAAGCTGGGGGCCGTCGAGTGGACGGTGATCTCGGTCGGCGAGGGCACCCTGGAGACCTCGACCCGGGTGATCCAGGTGAAGGCGGGGGAGAGCCCCGGCGGGGTGAAGGCGGCCACCCGGCGGGCCAAGGCGGCCCGGGCGGGGCGTACCGCCGGTGTCGTGCGCGGCACCGCGAGCGGTCGCAGCGGGCGGCGTCGCAGCCGCTGATCCACGCGGTCGCACGCGGTCGCACGCGGTCGCACGGGGTCGGCGAGGGCCGGCGGTGATGCAGGCGAACGGGCGGGTGGTCCTCGGACCACCCGCCCGTTGCGTTCCGTCCTGGCCCCGCCGGCGCCCCGGTGACGCCCGGGTGACGGGCGGGGGACCGTCCGGATGACACCGGAACACCGGAGTGTCGCACCGTCAGAATTCCGACATTGCGGGCATGGTGTTTCACGTGAAACGTCGCTCCCTGCTCACCGACAGTCTCGACCTGCGGCTCCGCCGCGGGCTCGGCCTCTTCCGGGCGGCGACTGTTGCCGCTCCGGTTCCACGTGAAACACTGACCTCCATGCAGGACTCGGAGACCATCGACCAGATCGATGACACGCCCATCGCGCGTGCTGCCCAGGCTGCGGTCCAGGCGATCGGCCGAGCGGGCGAAGGGCTGCCCCGGCCCGCGGCCACCCGGGTGATCGTGGTGGCCAACCAGAAGGGCGGGGTGGGCAAGACCACCTCGACCGTCAACATGGCCGCCTCGCTCGCCATGCACGGACTGCGCGTCCTGGTGGTCGACCTCGACCCGCAGGGCAACGCCTCCACGGCGCTCGGCATCGACCACCACGCCGAGGTGCCGTCGATCTACGACGTCCTGGTGGAGGGCAAGCCGCTGGCCGACGTGGTGCAGCCGGTGGTGGACGTCGAGGGGCTCTTCTGCGTCCCCGCCACCATCGACCTGGCCGGTGCGGAGATCGAGCTGGTCTCGCTGGTCGCCCGGGAGAGCCGGCTCCAGCGCGCCATCGCCGCGTACGAGCAGCCGCTGGACTACATCCTGATCGACTGCCCGCCCTCGCTCGGCCTGCTCACGGTGAACGCCCTGGTGGCCGGCCAGGAGGTGCTGATCCCGATCCAGTGCGAGTACTACGCGCTGGAGGGCCTCGGCCAGCTGCTGCGCAACGTCGAGCTGGTCCGGGCCCACCTGAACCCCACCCTGCACGTCTCCACCATCCTGCTCACGATGTACGACGCCCGGACCAGGCTGGCCGCGCAGGTCGCCGAGGAGGTCCGGACGCACTTCCCGCAGGAGGTGCTGGGCACGGCGATCCCGCGCTCGGTCCGCATCTCGGAGGCGCCCAGCTACGGTCAGACGGTGCTCACCTACGACCCGGGTTCGACCGGTGCGCTCTCCTACCTGGAGGCCGCCCGGGAGCTGGCGATGCGGGCGGTTTCCGCGGGACGCAACGGCTCGTTGGTGGGGCAGCAGCGGGACGGCGAGCCGGGGCAGGGCGCCCCGGTCGCGGAGCACAGTACGACGGAGGGCAATCGGTGAGTGTGCGCAGGGGTCTGGGACGAGGGATCGGGGCGCTGATCCCGGCCGACACATCGGCCTCCGGTGTGACGGTGGCGGAGTTCGCACCGGCCCCGGTGGCGGCGACCGGCGTGGTCTCACCGGCCGCGGTGCCGGTGCTGCCGACCGGGCGCGGCACGGTGGCGGCCAGGGCGGCGGCGGAGAGCCTGCGCGAGCAGGCCGACCGGGAGCGCGCGGCGGCCGAGTCGGAGCTGGTGGAGGTGGCGGGGGCGCGCTTCGCCGAGCTGCCGCTGGACTCGATCACGCCGAACCCGCGCCAGCCGCGTGAGGTCTTCGACGAGGACAAGCTGGCCGAGCTGGTCGCCTCCATCAAGGAGGTGGGCCTGCTCCAGCCGGTGGTGGTGCGCCAGGTCGCGCCCGAGCGCTTCGAGCTCATCATGGGCGAGCGCCGCTGGCGGGCCTCCCGGGAGGCGGGGCTGGAGCAGATCCCGGCGATCGTCCGGGCCACCGAGGACGACAAGCTGCTGCTGGACGCGCTGCTGGAGAACCTCCACCGGGCGGAGCTGAACCCGCTGGAGGAGGCCGCCGCCTACGACCAGCTGCTGCGGGACTTCTCCTGCACCCACGACGGCCTGGCCGACCGGGTCGGCCGCTCGCGTCCGCACGTGACCAACACGCTGCGGCTGCTGAAGCTCCCGCCGTCGGTGCAGCGCCGGGTCGCCGCCGGGACGCTGACCGCGGGGCACGCCAAGGCACTGGTGAGTGTGCCGGACGCGGAGCGGCAGGAGGAGCTGGCGAAGCGGATCATCGCGGAGGGCCTCTCGGTGCGGACCACCGAGGAGATCGTCAAGCTGATGAACCCGGAGCAGAAGCCCAAGCGCCCGGCGGGCCCGCAGGCCGGCAAGCTGCTCTCGCCGGCCTTCAACGACCTGGCGAGCCGGCTCTCGGACCGCTTCGACACCCGGGTCAAGGTCGAGGTCTCGCAGCGCGGCGGAAAGCTCGGCAAGGGCAAGGTCGTCCTGGAGTTCGGCTCGGTGGAGGACCTCAACCGGATCCTGGACAGCCTGGCCCCGGGTGAGGACGGTCTCCGGCTGTCGCAGGGCTGATCACGCCGAGGACGCGACCCGATGGGTGCATGCTTCACGTGGGCGGTGTTCCACGTGGAACATGCACCCATCGGCGTTCGGGGGGAAGGCTCGACTGTGACGTGGACGTGGACGAGGAGGTGCGGGGGATGGGACGCCGGATCGCTCCGCTGACGCTGGACAACCTCACGGACCTGCCGACGACCTGCCGGTCCTGCGTGTTCTGGGAGCTGGACCCGGTGAGCGGCCGCGCCGCGGTGGAGTCCGGGAAGCCGGAGCTGGAGAAGGAGGGGTGGATCTCCGCGGTCCTGCTGGAGTGGGGCTCCTGCGGCCGGATCGTCTACGTGGACGGCAACCCCGCGGGCTTCGTCCTCTACGCTCCGCCCGCGTACGTCCCGCGGTCGCAGTCCTTCCCGACCAGCCCGGTGTCGCCGGACGCCGTTCAGCTGATGATCAGCCGGGTGCTGCCGGGCTACCAGCGACAGGGGCTGGGCCGGGTGCTGGTGCAGACGGTGGCCAAGGACCTGCTGGGGCGCGGGGTGAAGGCGATCGAGGCGTTCGGTGCGACCGGCCGCCGGCCGCCGAGCTGCGTCCTGCCGGCGGACCACCTGCTCGCGGTCGGCTTCAAGACCGTCCGGCCGCACCACCGGTACCCGCGGCTGCGGCTGGAGGCCCGGACCACGCTCTCCTGGCGCGGCGACGTGGAGGTCGCGCTGGAGCGGCTGCTCGGCGGGGCGCGGAAGGAACCGGCGCTGCGTCCGTTCTAGCCGGTGGCGGTGCGGAGTCCGCAGCGGTGCGGGGGTGGCACGGGGGCCGCACCGACAGCGGTGCGGGAAACGACGAGGGCGGGGCTCCCGATGGGGGAGCCCCGCCCTCGTGGCGTCGTGCGGGCCGGACCTAGATGAACTCGGCCAGCTCGCGCAGCAGCGCGGCCTTCGGACGGGCACCGGTGATCTGCTTCACCGGCTCGCCGCCCTTGTAGACGATCAGGGTCGGGATGGAGATCACGTTGTACGTCGCGGCGGTCTGCTGGTTGTTGTCGACGTCGAGCTTGGCGATCGTCAGCTTGTCGCCGTGCTCGGCCGCGATCTCGTCCAGGATCGGGGCGACCTGGCGGCACGGGCCGCACCAGGTGGCCCAGAAGTCGACCAGTACGGGCTTCTCGCTGTCCAGGACATCGGCCTTGAACGTCGCGTCGGTGACGGTGGTGGTGGCGCCGGCCACGGGGACTCCTCGGGGTCAAACGGAGAGGGCTGCTGTCAGGTGAACAACGGGCGGGCCCGTTCTGTTTCGTACCTGGCAGGGCGGGGGTGTTTCACGTGGAACACCCCCACGCGGGTCGAGCGGGTGCTGCGTGGATCAGGCCGTCCGGCTCAGACCGCGACGGTGGCGGCCTGGGCCTCCAGGTCGGCCAGCGAGGCCAGGTAGCGCTCGGCGTCCAGCGCGGCGGAGCAGCCGGTGCCGGCGGCCGTGATGGCCTGGCGGTAGGTGTGGTCGACGACGTCGCCGGCGCCGAAGACGCCCGGGATGTTGGTCCGGGTCGAGGGGGCCTCGACGTTCAGGTAGCCCTCGGCGTCGAGGTCCAGCTGGCCCTTGAAGAGCTCGGTGCGCGGGTCGTGGCCGATGGCGATGAACAGGCCGGTGACCGGCAGCTCGCGGGTCTCGCCGGTGGCGGTGTCCCGCAGGGTGACGCCGGTCAGCTTCGGGTCGCCGTGGACGGCCTCGATGGCGCTGTTCCACTCGAAGCGGATCTTCTCGTCGGCGAAGGCGCGCTCCTGCATCGCCTTGGAGGCGCGCAGGGTGTCCCGGCGGTGGACGATCGTGACGCTGCGGGCGAAGCGGGAGAGGAAGGTCGCCTCCTCCAGGGCGGTGTCACCGCCGCCGACCACCGCGATGTCCTGGTCGCGGAAGAAGAAGCCGTCGCAGGTGGCGCACCAGGAGACACCGCGCCCGGAGAGCGCGTCCTCGCGCGGGAGGCCGAGCTTGCGGTGCTGGGAGCCGGTGGTGACGATCACGGCGCGGGCCCGGTGGACGTTGCCCTCGGAGTCGGTGACGGTCTTGATGTCGCCGGTGAGGTCGACCGCGACGATGTCGTCCGGGATCAGCTCGGCGCCGAAGCGCTCGGCCTGCGCCCGCATGTTGTCCATCAGCTCGGGGCCCATGATGCCGTCCCGGAAACCGGGGAAGTTCTCCACCTCGGTGGTGTTCATCAGCGCGCCACCGGCCGTGACGGCACCCTCGAAGACCAGCGGCTTCAGGGAGGCTCGGGCGGTGTAGAGCGCGGCCGTGTAGCCGGCCGGGCCGGAACCGATGATGATCACGTTACGGACGTCGCTCACTGCATCTCCTGGTTCGCATCGCGACCCGCGCTAGGTGCGGGGAGGGCGGTCCTGCTCCGCCGCCCGGGACAACGACTGACCAGTCTCTCGCATTCCCAGGCGGATCCGTACCAGGTGCCCACAGGGTGGGAGCGTCGCACCGCCCCGGGCGTCGATCGTCGGGGCGGTGCCCGCCGACAGGCACAGGTCCCTCGGGTGGCGGGGTCTTCGGGTGGCTGGGTCTTCTGGCGGCGGGCGCGAGCCGGGCGGCGAGCACGGCCGGCCCGGCGGCGGGTGGTGGGTGCGTTCCGCCCGGCCGGCGGGGTCAGTGGGCCGGGACGGTGCGCTGCAGCAGGACCGGGCCGCAGTCGGGCGCGCGGAGGAAGACGTCGAGCCGGTCGGTCCGCCCCGGCTCGGCGTACACCAGGATCTCGGCCGGGCTGCCGGCGTAGCTGCCGGAGCCGGTGGCGAGCAGCCGCCCCGGCGCGAGCGCCGGGCAGGCGGTGGCGCCGTGGCCGCCGGCGATGCCCTGCTGGCTCTCGGCGGGCGGCGCCGCCGACGGGCCGACGGACGGCCGGGCGGGGTCGGCGGAGCCGTCCGTGGTCGCGCCGGTGCGCGCCAGCAGCTGCTGGACCTGCTCCGCCAGCCGGCTCTCCTGGTACGCGGTGGTGCCGGTGTCGGCGCCCGCACCGGCACTGGCCCCGGCATCGGCGCCCGCGCCCGTCTCGGCCTTGGCCGACCTGGGCGGGTTGCCCGGCAGGACCCCGGCGGCGGGGGTGCCGGCCGAGGCGGCGGTGGTGTCCGCGGCCCGGTGGTCCCCCGACGGGAGGAGCAGGGAGCCGCCGAGCCCGGCGGCGAGCAGCACGGCGGCCGCGCCGACCAGCAGGGCGAGGCGGCGCCGCCGGTGGCGGCCCGGTCCGGTGGCGGCCGGGGCCGTGGCGGGGCGCCGTGGCGGGCCGCCGGGCGCCGTGGCGGGGCCGGAGGAGGGGCGGGACGGCCCGGCCGGGGCGGTGGCCCGGCCGGGGCCCGCGGGGGCCTTCTGCGGGGCGCCAGGGCCCTCGGTGGACGGCTCGGCGACGGGTGCGGAAGGCAGCTCGGCCGCGGCCGCCGCCAGGGCGGCGTCCAGCCGGGCGGCGACGTCGGCGGGCATGGCCGGCGGCTCGGCGGCGCCCAGCAGCGCCTGCACCTCGGCGAGGGCCTCGGCGGTCTCCCGGCATTCGGCGCAGTCCGTCAGGTGGGCGTGCAGGGCCTCGGCGGCGGCGGGCTCGACCAGCCCCTCGGCGAGGTCGGCCAGCTCGTCGACCTCGGGATGCGGCCCGAGCAGGCTGTGCGGGTCGTGCGGGCTGTGCGGGTCGTGCCGGCCGTCGGCGGGGTCGGGGGAGGAGAGGGGGGCCGTCATCGCGTGCTCACGTCTCCTTCCAGAATCGGCCGGCCGGTGTCCGGGCCTGTCCTTGTGACGGTGCGGGGCCCGGACGGGTTCCCCGGCGCCCCGCCGGTCTTCCCCGGCGGGGCCGCCGCGGTGGCGGCGGGCGGTGGTCCCGGGGCCGGCCGCCCGGGGCCCGGGGCGGGCGAGGCCGGCCCGGTTCCACGTGGAACACCGTCCGCGGCCGGCTCCGCGCCCCCCTCGCGGAGGTGGCGGACCAGCGGCAGCAGCCGGGCCCGGCCCCGGGCGCAACGGCTCTTGACCGTCCCGACGGGTACGCCCAGCAGCTCGGCCGCCTCGGCGACCGGGTAGCCCTGCATGTCGACCAGGACGAGGGCGGCCCGCTGCTCGGGCGCCAGCTCGGCCAGTGCGGCGGTCACCTCGCGGTGCACCTCCGCCCGGACCACCGGGGAGTCGGCCGGTTCGGCGGAGCCGACCATCGCGTCGAGTCGCTGCGGGTCGTCGTCCAGCGGCTTGGTGCGTCGGGTGGCGGCGCGCCGGGCGCGGTCCAGGCAGGCGTTGACCACGATCCGGTGCAGCCAGGTGGTGACGGCCGAGCGGCCCTGGAAGGTGTGCGCCGACCGGAAGGCCGAGACCAGGGCGTCCTGGAGCGCGTCGGCGGCCTCCTCGCGGTCGCCGAGGGTGCGCAGGGCGACCGCCCAGAGCCGGTCCCGGTGGCGGTCGACCAGCAGGCCGAAGGCCTCCCGGTCGCCCGCGACGTGCCGGGCGAGGAGCGCCGCGTCGTCGGTCCGTCCGGGTCCGTCGTCCGCCACTGTCACCCCTCGCCGTTCGTGCCGTTCCACCGGCCGCGCCGCCGCGTCCGCCCCTGCGTCCGCCACCACCGCTGCTGCGGCGGTGGGCCGGCTCAGCCCGAGACCTTCACCTCGGCGACGTGGCCGCGGTACTTGCCGTCCGGGTCCTTCGACAGGCCGGTCAGCCAGATCAAGAGGTAGCGGGTGGGGACGGGGTTGTCCAGGGTGTACTCGATCGCGGTCCCGGTCTTCTTGCCGGCGACGATCGAGAAGTCGCCGGGCTTGGCGTTCTGCGGGTCGCCGACGGCGGCCGTGCCCGGGACCCGCAGTTCGGCCGAGGTCGTGGTGGTGAACTGCACGTTCACCGACGAGACCGGCTGCGGCGTGCCGAGGTCGAGCAGCAGCCCGATGCCCTCCTTGGCCGGCGGCTTGGGGCCGAACGGGTCGTTGTACCAGCCGGTGGTCCACTCGGTCTCGGTCTTGCCGTCGATGGCGTTGGGGAGCGAGTACGCGCCCTGCCGGGAGTCGCCCAGCGGGTTGTAGTCGAAGGCCTCCTTGACCGGGATCGGCACCGGGGTGCGGGGCACGGCGTGGGTGCTCGGGGTGGCGCTGGTGCTGCTCGGCTGCGGCGCCGCGCCCGCGTGGCTGCCGGTCCGCAGCTGGTCGACCAGCTGCCAGGAGGCGACCCCGATCGCGCCGAGCGCGACCGTCCAGGCGGTCACCTTGACCACCCGGCGCAGCCGCCGGCCGGGGCGCCGTGCCGGGGCCGCCGACATCGGGGCCGGGGCGGTGCCGGGGGCGGCGACCACCCGGGTCGGGTTGGGCGCGGTGGGCAGCGCGTGGGTGATGTGCCGCGGCGGGACGGGGAAGGCGGGCAGCTCCGGCTCGGGCTGGCGGATCCGCGGCATGAGCGCGATCGCCTTGGCCAGCTCCTCGGGGGAGCGGAACGGCTCGGCGTGGTGCGGCGGCCGGTCGAACAGGGCGCGGGCGGTCAGCTCGGAGAGGCCCTTGTGGACGCCGGCCCGGACCTGGTCCGGCGGGACGTCGCGGAGGTCCTTCGGCAGGCCCTGGAGGTCGTAGCGGTCCTCCGGGAAGGGCCAGCGGTGGGTGAGCGCGGCGAACAGCAGGGCGCCGATGGCCCGGGTGTCCGTCCGGTCGGCGTCCGCGTCGGAGCCCTCGGTGGGCAGGCCGCGCAGCGCGGCGTCGACCGCGATGCCGTTGATCCGGTACTGGCCGCTGTCGGTGCGCAGCACGCAGCGCGGGGTGAGCCGCAGGTGGGCCTGCCCGCGCCGGTGCGCGGCGGCGACCGCGTCGGTGACCTGGCGGACCATCTGGTACGCCTCGTGCGGCTCCATCGGGCCGTCGGCGAGCAGCTTGGCGAGGTCGGAGGCGTGCGGCAGCCACTCCCGCACGACGTAGACCAGCTCGCCCTCCTGGACGGCGTCCAGTACCTGCACGAAGCGCGGGTCGCCGAGCAGTGCCGCGGACTTGGCGGCGGCCAGCACCTTGCGGGCGCGCTGGTGGCCGGAGGCCATCAGGTGGACGCCGACGGCGCGGCGGAGCTTCTCGTCGACCGCGCGCCAGCTGCTGAAGGTCTCGGTGTGGGAGATGCACTCCTCCAGCCGGTACCGGTGGCCGATCATGTCGCCGCTGTGCCGCAGCGGGGCCGGGAGGGTCCGCGGGAGGGTGCCGGTGGCGCGCGGGTCGTGGGTGGGCTGCGGGTCCTGCGGCGGTCGGGCGGGGCGGGCCGCCGCGGCGCCGGCCGCCTTGCGTGCGGCGGCGCCGCCGGAGCTCAGCTCGGCGCGGATCTCCGCGGCCGACAGCGGCGCGGTGATCTCGGAGGTCTCCTCGCTGCCGGAGGGCGCCCCGGGAGTGGGCTCGTCGGCGTCGGGGCCGGCGTCGCCGTCCGTCCCGTCCCCGTCGTGCTCGCCGGCGTCGCCGGTGCGGGCGTCACCGGAGCCACCGGAGTCACCGGCCTTCCCGGCGTCCGCTGCGGTGCCGGCGTCGCCGGTGCCTGCGGCGCGGGCCGCCCCGTCGGCGAGTTCGTCGATCGCCGCGGCCAGTGCGGCTTCGTCCGCCGCCCCGTCAGCTGCTGACGTGTCGACGACCGCCTTGGTGCCATCAGCCACCGTGGTCCTGCCTCCCCTTGTGTCGCCCCGGCCTGAGAGAGTCGCTGGAGCGGCCCGGGCCGAGGCCCGGTGCTCCAGGACAATTGTGCCCACTCTTCTCCACCGGGTACGACCGCTGAAACGTCCGCACGGTTGCGTGACGGTGGAGAGATGTGGTGCAGATCCGGCACTGGGCCGCCACTCCGGGCCCGGGAGGACCCGGGGTGCGGAGGGCGGCCCAGCACCTGCCCCGATAGGGCGGAGAATCCCGTCCGTCCGGTTGACGCCCGGTCAGGGCGGCGGCCGGTCCGGCCGGTTGGTGCGACGGGTCAGCGGCCCAGTCGGCCGCGGACCATGCCCAGCATGGCGTTCAGCTCCTCGATCCGCAGCTTCTTCGCGATCAGCACGAAGACGGCGAGCTGGAGGCCGCCGGCCACGACGATGGTCAGCACACTGCCCAGCCAGCCACCGACGACCTGCTGGACCGCGAGGCTGACGCCCACGCCGACCAGCGCGGCCGGCACCGAGGCGGTGATCAGGCGAGTGTAGGTCTTGCCGATCCGCTTGGTGTCCAGGCCGCCGATCTTCCGCTTCAGCTTGGGCACCGCCACCGTCACTCCGACGGCGTAGGCGACGCCGTAGCCGAAGGACATCCCGACCACCGCCCATTCGGCGGGCAGCAGGAACCAGCAGAGGACGGAGAAGGTGGCCTGGCAGACCGCCACCCAGACGGTGTTGGAGAACGGCGTCCGGGTGTCCTCGTACGCGTAGAAGCCGCGCAGCATCACGTACTGCGCCGAGTACGGGATCAGGCCCAGGGCGAAGGCCGAGAGCATCAGACCCACGTTGGTCGCGCTGTCGAGGTCGGTCTGGCTGCCGCCCACCCCGTAGATCGCGCGGCCGATCGCCGGCCCGAGCGACAGGAACAGGAAGGCGCCCGGGACGACCGCCACCGCGGTGGTCCGCAGCCCGTACGAGATGTCGTCGCGCACCGCGCCGGCGTCCTCGTCGGCGGCGGCCCGGGAGAGCCGCGGGAGCACCGCGCTCATCAGCGAGACGACGATGACGGCCTGCGGGAGCTGCCAGATCAGCAGCGCGTTGGAGAAGGCGGCCAGGCCGACGCCGTTGTGGCCGTCGTCGGCGGCGGCGCTGCCGGCCGCGGTCGCCAGCTGGGTGATGACCAGGAAGCCGGCCTGGTTGGCGAGCACGAAGAAGAACGTCCACTTGGCCAGCCGGGCGGCCTTGCCGAGGCCGTGGCCGCGCCAGTCGAACCGCGGCCGGTAGTGGAAGTCCGCCGCCCGCAGGTAGGGGATCATCGCCAGCGCCTGGACGACCAGGCCGACCAGGGTGCCGATGCCGAGCAGCCGGACGCCCTCGGGGCTGATGTTCTCCGGGGTGACACCGGTGGTGCCGAAGCCGCCGAAGACCCAGATGTAGGCGGCGAAGGTGAAGATCACCACGATGTTGTTGAGGACCGGGGTCCACATCATCGCGCCGAAGCGGCCGCGGGCGTTGAGCACCTGGCCCATCACCACGTGGATGCCCATGAAGAAGATCGTCGGCAGGCAGTACCGGGCCAGCGCCACGGTGGTGTCCGCCCGGGCCGGGGTCTCCATCATCGAGTGCGAGATCAGCTGCACCAGCAGCGGGGCCCCGGCGACGGCCAGCAGCACCACGGCGCCGAGGCCCACCATCACCAGGGTGAGCAGCCGGCTGGCGTAGGCGGTGCCACCGTCCTCGTCGTTCTTCATGCTGCGGACCAGCTGCGGGACGAACACCGCGTTGAGCGCGCCGCCGCCGATCAGGATGTAGAGCAGGGTGGGCAGGGTGTACGCCGCGTTGTAGGAGTCACCCATGAGGCCGACGCCGATCGCGGTCGTGATCACCATGGTGCGGACGAACCCGGTGCCGCGGGAGACGAGGGTGCCGGCCGCCATGATCGCGCTGGAGTTGAGCAGGCTGGAGGCCTTGCCGCCGCCGGCCGCCGGAGGCGCCTGGGGGGCCGGGCCCTCGGCGGCCAGTTCGTCCAGCGGCTCCACCGCGGGCGGGATCTGGACCGCGGCCACCTGCATGGTGGCCTCCTCCTCGGAGAGTGGCGGGTCGAACTCGATCGGGGGCACGAATGGGCGCTCCCCGTCGGTGCCGTGCGGGCCGCCCCGGTGGCCGTGCGGCCCCGGGTGACCGGGCCGGCCGGGCTGGCCCTGGTACCCGCCGTTGCCCGGGGGGAACGGCGCGGCCGGGGCGAACGGTGCGGCCGGGGCGAACGGTGCGGCTGCCGCGGCCGGCGGCTGGGCGAGCAGCGGCTGCACCGGCCCGGCCGGGGGCTGCTGGGCCGGCCGGCGGGCCTCGGCCGCCGGGGCGACGGGGGCGACCGGGGCCGCCTGACCGCCCTGACCGGCCTGGGCGCCGCCGAACAGCGCGTCCACACCGACGTACTCGGTGGACTCGGAGTCCCACGCCGAGTGCGCCGGGCCGGGCTGCCACTGCTGCTCCTGCTCCTGCTGCGGCCCGCCCCACTGGCCGCCGACCGGTGCCGGCCGCTCCCAGCCGGACGCCTCGGCCGGCCAGCCCGTGGCGGGCTGCGACTGCGACTGGACCGGAGGCTGGGCGGGCGGCTGGTGCACCGGGGTGTCCCAGCCGGGCTGGACCGGCGGGACGGGCGGGGCGAACTGCGCCGCCGGGACGGGCACCGGGTAGCCGCCGCCCTGCGGCGGCAGCTGCGGCGGCACGTCGTACGCCGCGGCCTGCTGCTGCGCGGCGGGCCCGCCGCCCCGCAGGCCGTACGGGTCCTGGCCGTCCTCGGGGCCCCGGTACGCGTCGGCCGCGTACGGGTCCTGGGCGTAGGTGTCGGCCACGTACCAGTCGCCGGACGGCGACTCGGCGCCCGGCCGGCTCTCACCGCGGCCCGGCGGCCGCTCCTCGCTGCGCCCGGTCATGTCACCTCTTCGATGTCGTGGGGGAGGCCGACCCGGTGTCGGGCGGGTGTCGGCGGTATCAAGGACCAACCTTCTCATCACTGGTGGTCCGATCCCGGCCATCTCGGGTGCTGCCGCGCGGTGTCTGCCCGGGGCCGGCGTCCTCGCCGTCGTCGACTGCGGCGTCCCCGGCCGGGTCGGGGCGCCCGGCCGGGCCGGTCTCCCCGTCCGGGGCCCGGTCCGTGGCGGGGCCCGGCGCGCCGGGCCCGTCCTGCGGCCCGTCGGCCAGCGGTGCGTCGCCCTCGTCGCCGTTGGCCACCCGCCGCTTGCGCTGGCGGACGAAGCGCAGCGCCGCGAGCAGGAGCAGCACCAGGCCGCCGCCGAAGACGTAGAGCACCCCGTTGGTCACCGAGGTGACCTCGACGTTGAAGGTCTGCGGCTCGCCGTACGGCCGGGAGTCCGGGCCGGTGGTGTAGAGCCGGGCGGTCACCGACACCGGGCCGTTGTTGTGCGCCTGGGCGGGGAACCGCAGCGTGACGCTCTGCGAGGCGGGCAGCACCAGCTCCTCCGCCGGGCGGATCTGCAGCCGGTTGGCCTGGCTCGGGGTCAGCACCAGCTTGAGGTTGGTGACCGGCTGGGTGAGGTCGTTGCGGACGCTGACCTGGAGCACGCCGGTGTCGCCGGCGAAGGTGATCGACGTCTTCTTGGGGACGTTCACCGCGTCCCGCAGTTCGGTGAGGTAGTCCTTCACCCCGGCCCGGTAGAGCGAGCCGGCCGGCGGCTCGGAGCGCCAGGAGGTCGACATCGAGCGCAGCATCGCCGCGCTGAACGGGCCGCGCACCCGCTGCGGCAGGGTGAGCACCCGCATCAGCAGGTCCAGGTCCTCCTGGATGGCGAAGGTGTCGGTCAGGGCCGAGGACGGCAGCTCGGAGGAGCGCACCTGGGCCGGGTAGTCGGTGGCCGCGGGGACGCCGCCGTTGGCCTTCGGGTCGGCCGGGCCCTGGGCGAGCACGTCCAGCTTGACCGGCTCCACCCACTTGCCGGCCTGCGCCGCCTGCAGGGCGGTGGCCAGCACCTTGGCGGTGGTGGCGCTCAGCTCGCGCGGCGGCATCACCAGCAGGCCGCGCGGGTTCTGCGGCTCCTGCCGGGAGATCACGTAGGTCTCGGCGAGGAAGCGCTGCACCGCGAGGGTCTGTGCCTGCGGCGTGCCCAGGTCCCCCGCGAACAGGGCCGAGACCTCCTCGTCGGCCACCACGGCGGTCTGCCCGTCGCCGATCGGCCGGGCGGCGGTCGGCGTGTACTTCAGGGCGTCCGGCTCGGGCAGGCTCGCGCCGTTCACCAGCACCAGCCGGTCGCCGACCCGCTGCGTCAGGCCCGCGACCTGCTGGTCCAGGTAGCCCTGGTACGGCCAGGCCACGTCGGAGCGGGTGTCCACGGCCAGCCGGCCCTCGACGGTCAGCCGGCCCGCGGTGGCCGCCTTGCCGAGCGCGGCGTCCACGCCGTCGGCCTCGGCGGCGTTGTGCGCGATCGAGGCGAGGTCCGGGTCGGCGTAGGGGAGCGCGACGACCTGGCTGCCGTTCCGGGCCACCGCGGCCCGCAGCTTCTCCAGCCAGGCCGAGGCGGCGGCGGAGCCGTTGCCCGCGACGGTGTTCTCCTCCTTCGCCGCGACCTTCTTCTTCTTGTTGTCGTTCTTGGTCCCGGTGCCGGGCTTCTGCACCCGGTACTGCTTGGTCATCGCGAACGCGGTGTCCAGCAGGTCCGGGTCGATCACCCAGGTCAGGCCGGTCAGCGAGGAGCCGGTCTCGACCAGCTCGTAGAGCCGGCCGCCCGGCGCGAACTCGGTGGCCAGGCTGTCGTCGCGCAGCACCGGGACGGTCTGGTCGTTGTCCGACATGGTCTGCGCGGCCAGCACCGGCGCGTGCACCAGCGGCCACAGGGTGGTGACCTTGGACGGCTGCGCCTCGGTCGACGACGTGCTGTACGGCAGGAAGGTCCGGGCGATCCCCAGCGCGCGGTCGTGCTGGTTGTCCGCCGTCGAGCCCCAGACGTCGACCGCCAGCTCGTAGACGCCCTCGGAGGACAGCTGGAGGTCGCTCACCGCGACGCTGAGGGTGTAGGGCTGGCTCTGGCCCGGGCCCAGCTCGTTCAGCGCGTACTGCGGGCTCTCCAGGTCGATGCCGTCCGAGCCGGTCGGGCCGGTCCGGGTGACCACCGAGGCCAGGTCGCTGCGGTTGGTCAGCGGCTTGCCCAGCGCCGGCTTGCGCACCGCCGCGTGGGCGGACTTCAGCACCGACCTGCCGCCGTTGGTGATCTGGCCGGAGATCGTCACCGTGCCGTTCTGGACGGCCACCGGTTTGTTCACCGTGTCGATGGTCAGCACCACCGGGTACTCGGCGGAGGCTCCGGAGCCGGCGCCCGGGACGGCCCCGCCGGCGGGCAGCGCCGCGGCCGGCAGCGCGGGCAGCAGGGCCAGGACGGCGCCCAGCCCGGCCGCGAACCGCCGTGCGGCGCGCCCGGCGCGGCCGGGCCGGGCCCGTTCGGGCATGCCCTCGGCGGTGCGTTCCGGGGTACGCCCAGGGGGTCCGTACGCCTCCAGGCCCGAGTGCCGTGCCGGCTCGACCACGCGCTTCGCCCTCGCCGTTCTCGATTGCTCGCTGCTTGCTGCTGGGATGCTGCTGATCCCCCGCCCGCCGGCGGACCGGCCGTGGGGACCAGCGGTGAAGACTGCGACCGGCCGTGTCCGGCAGGCCGTGCAGGCACGCGGCACCGCGGGCCCCCGTCGGTGCCCGGCACTCGCTCCACCGGCATGGTAACGATGCAGCGGGGGGTGCAGTGTTGCGGGCCTTGGGGTGAGCGCCGGAAAAGGCGCGGGCGGCGGGCCCGCCCGGGCACGTACCCTTGTGAGCCGTGTCCACTGCCAATGAGTCCCACACGTCCGGCGTCCATCATTCCAGCACCGCGACCCAGGTCGTCCCAGGCCTGAGCGAGGCGCAGACCCTCGGGCTGCAGGAGCTGCTGCGGGTGTCCCCGGTCGCCGACGAGATCGCCGCCCGCTTCCAGGCGGCCGGTCACCGGCTCGCGCTGGTCGGCGGCTCGGTCCGGGACGCACTGCTGGGCCGCCTGGGCAACGACCTGGACTTCACCACCGACGCCCGTCCGCAGCAGGTCCTCAAGCTGGTCAAGGGCTGGGCGGACGCGGTCTGGGACGTCGGCATCGCCTTCGGTACCGTGGGCGCCCGCAAGGACACCCCGGACGGGTCCTTCCTGATCGAGATCACCACCTACCGCTCCGAGGCCTACGACCGGACGTCCCGCAAGCCCGAGGTCACCTACGGCGACACCATCGAGCAGGACCTCGTCCGACGCGACTTCACCGTCAACGCGATGGCCGTCGACCTGCCCGGCCGCGGCTTCGTCGACCCGCACCGCGGGCTGGAGGACCTGGAGGCCCGGGTGCTGCGCACCCCCGCCACCCCCGAGGAGTCCTTCTCCGACGACCCGCTGCGGATGATGCGGGCCGCCCGCTTCGCCGCCCAGCTGGACTTCGACCCGGCCCCCGGGGTGGTCGCGGCGATGACGGCGATGGCCGAGCGGATCACCATCGTCTCGGCCGAGCGCGTCCAGGCCGAGCTCAACAAGCTGCTGCTCTCCGACCACCCGGTGAAGGGCCTGCGGCTGCTGGTCGACACCGGGCTGGCCGACCACGTGCTGCCCGAGCTGCCGGCCCTGCGGCTGGAGAGCGACGAGCACCACCGGCACAAGGACGTCTACGAGCACTCGCTGACCGTCCTGGAGCAGGCCGTCGACCTGGAGCAGGACGGCCCGGACCTGGCCCTGCGGCTGGCGGCGCTGCTGCACGACATCGGCAAGCCGCGCACCCGCCGCTTCGAGTCGGACGGCCGGGTGTCGTTCCACCACCACGAGGTGGTCGGCGCCAAGATGACCCGCAAGCGGATGCGCGAGCTGAAGTACTCCAAGGAGCTCACCGAGGACGTCTCGCGCCTGGTCGAGCTGCACCTGCGCTTCCACGGCTACGGCGGCGGCGAGTGGACCGACTCGGCGGTGCGCCGCTACGTCACCGACGCCGGGCCGCTGCTGGAGCGCCTGCACAAGCTGACCCGCTCCGACTGCACCACCCGGAACCGGAAGAAGGCGGCCGCGCTCTCCCGCACCTACGACGGCCTGGAGCAGCGGATCGACGAGCTGAAGGCGAAGGAGGAGCTGGACGCCGTGCGCCCGGCGCTGGACGGCAACCAGATCATGCAGCTGCTGGAGCTGAAGCCGGGACCGGCGGTCGGCAAGGCGTACAAGCACATGCTGGAGCTGCGCCTGGAGCACGGCCCGCTGGAGCACGACGAGGCGGTCGCCGCCCTCCGTGCCTGGTGGGCCGCGCAGCAGGGCTGAGCGGCGGCGGTACCGGCGCGGACGCGCCGGAAGGGGTGGTCCCGGAGCCCGGGGCCACCCCTTCCGCGTCGCTGCGCGGGGCCGTCAGCCGTTGATCCCCTTGAGGCAGAGCACGTAGCTCAGGGCGGCGGTGGAGGCCGACCGGGTGTAGCTGCTGTCCGACTCGGGCACGCTGTCGCACGTCTTGTCGTCACTGGTGGCGAGCACCTTGCGGAGCACCTTGTACTGGGCCCGTGAGTCGCTGCAGGGCAGCATGGTGATCCGCGGGTTGGGGTCATGGGTGGCGGAGGTGCCGTTCTCGTTGCGCAGGCAGTCGCCGACCTTGGCCCGGTCGATGTCGCTCGGCACGGTGCTCGCCCCGGCCGGGGCGGAGGGCTTCGCCGCGCCCGGGGTGGTGATGTCCGGGATCGGCGGCAGCGAGAACGACGGCATCGGGGGCATGGTGATCGCCGACGGCGTGGGCAGCACCAGCGGGTGGTACGGCTCGTTCCGGTCGGTGGCGGTGAGCAGGGCGCCGGTGGCGATCAGGATCACCGTCGTGATGATCGAGAAGACCGGCAGCAGCAGCATCAGCATGTGCGGCCGCTTGGTCAGCGGGACGCCGGGGTCGAGCTGCGGTCCGTGGGTGCCGGGCGCCGGCGGCGGCAGCTGCTTGATCTTGTTGTGCGCGGCGAGGTTCCGCAGCAGGGTGGCCAGCGTGAAGATCGAGCCCAGGTAGCTCCACCAGCCCTGGACCATCGTGCGGGCCGACATGTCGCGGACCGTCGCGGTGCCGCAGGTGCGGCAGAACGGTCCCGGCTGCTTCAGGAACCGCATGATGATGATGATGCCCTGGTGCCCGCGGACGGTGGTGTCCACGGCCGGGAACCCGCCGCAGAACCGGCAGACCGGTCCGCCGTGCGGTGCCTGCTGGGCGTAGCCGGCCTGCTGCGGGTAGCCGTAGCCGGGCGGGGCGGCCTGCGGTGGCACGCCGTAGCCCGGTGCGGCCGGCGGCGGGGCGGCCGGGTAGCCGTAGCCGGGCGGGGCCGCCGGCGCGCCGCCGTACGGGTTGCCGGTGGCGTAGGGGTTGGTGCTGTCGGCCGGCGGTGGCGCACCGTACGGCATCTGGGGAGGCGGAACGGACAAGGGATCCCCCGGGGAAGGTCGGATTGCGGTGGAACGGGTCAGGACTTCTTGGCCGGCGGCACCGCGGGCGCCAGCGGGCCGAGGCAGAGGACGTACCGCTTCTTGTTCCAGCGGCGGCCGCTCTTGCCCGAGACCGTGCTGGTGGTCCCGGTGGTCTGCTTGCAGCGGGCGGTGTCGGTGGTGCCCGAGTAGGCGGCCAGTACCTTGTAGTTCGCCTTGGCGTCGGTGCACTTGACGATCTCGACGTCGCGCGAGCCGGCGGCCCGGACGCAGTCGCCGGCCTTGGCGCTGCTGACGCTCGGTCCGGCGACGAAGTAGCCGACGATCAGGGCGCCGCCGCCGAGCACACCGCCGACGATCTTCAGCTTGGCCTTGCCGCTGCGCTTCGGCGGGCCGGCGGGCAGCGGTGCCGTCGGCTGCTGTCCGTACGGGGGCTGCTGGCCGTACGGCGGCTGCTGCCCGTACGGTGCCTGCTGCCCGTACGGCGGCTGCTGCCCGTAGCCCGGCGCGGGTTGGCCGGGCGCCGGCGCGGCCGGGTAGCCGTACGCCGGGGGCTGACCGTAACCGCCGGGGGCCGGCTGCGGAGCACCGTACGGCGGGGGCGGCGCACCGTACGCCTGCGGGGCCGGCGGCGGCCCGGGGTGTCCCGGGGGTGCCTGCGGATAGCCGTACTGCGGCGGCGGCCCGTAAGGACTGTGCGGTGTGCTCATCAGGTTGTCCCCCGAACAAAGAGTGCTGTCGCTCCGACAGATCTGACGTACCTTAGCGACTCCCCAGGACGTCGCCGGAGCGGAGGGGGCGCGGGGGGTCAGAGCGCCTGGTCGCCGGGGAGCGGGCCGGTCCGCCGGGCCGCCCGCAGGTAGAGGACGGCGGCCAGCGCGTACACCAGGGCGACACCGCCGACCACGGCGACCGAGCGGCCGGAGAGCGGCAGCACCAGTGCGGTCACCAGGGCGGCGGCCACGAAGGCGACGTTGAACAGCACGTCGTAGATGGCGAAGACCCGGCCGCGGTAGTCGTCCTCGACGGACTCCTGGACCACGGTGTCGGCACAGATCTTGGTGCCCTGGGTGACCACCCCGAGCAGCAGCGCCGCGATCAGGCACGGCACCAGCGAGAAGCCCAGGCCGAGCGCGGGCACGAAGGCGACCGGCGCCGCCAGGCAGAGCGTCATCCAGCCGGCCAGCCCCAGCCGCCGGGTGCACCACGGGCTGATCAGCGCCGCCAGGAAGAACCCGGCCGCGGAGAGGCCGACCGCCTTCCCCAGGGTGGCCAGCCCGCCCGCGCTGTCGGCCGGGTCGTTGAAGGTGTAGCGGGCGAGCATCACCACCATGACGATCAGCACGCCGTAGCAGAACCGCGCGGCGGTGACGGCGGCCAGCGCGTGGACGGCCGGACGGCAGTCCCGGACCAGGTGGGTGACGGCCGAGCCGAGGTCCTGGGCGGCCAGCACGAGGGCCCGGCCGAGCGCGGGGCGGTCCGGTCGGTGCTCGGGGCCGAGCAGGTCCCGGTGCATCTGCCGGGCGGCCAGCGCCGCCGAGAGGTAGAGCAGCGCGGCGACGGTGACCAGCGCGGCGTCGGCCCGTGGCCCGGGCGTCATCACCTGGTGCAGCAGGAAGCCCAGCAGGCCGCCGGTGGCCGCCGCGACCGTCCCCAGGGTGGGGGAGAGCGCGTTGGCGGTGACCAGCTGGCGCTGATCCACCACCCGGGGCAGGGCGGCGGAGAGCCCGGCCAGGATGAACCGGTTGAGCGCGGTGACCAGCAGTGCGGAGGCGAAGAAGAGCCAGGTCGGCGCCTCGGCGAGGAGCAGCCCCCCGGTGACCAGGCCGAGCCCGAACCGGGCCAGGTTGCCGAAGAAGAGCACCTGGCGGCGGCGCCAGCGGTCCAGCAGGACGCCGGCGAACGGGCCGATCACCGAGAACGGCAGCAGCATCACGGCCAGCACCGAGGCGATGTCGGCGGGGGAGGACTGCTTCTCCGGGGAGAAGACCACGTAGGCGGCGAGCGAGACCTGGAAGACGCCGTCGGACAGCTGGGAGAGCACCCGGGCGGTCAGCAGGTGGCGGAAGTCCCGCCCATGGAGCAGGTCGGCGAGCGTGGCGCGGTGCGCGGTCTGGTGGGTGCTGCCGTTCTCCGTGATCGCCACCCGCCCAGACTGCCATGGAACCGGCCTGTGTTTCACGTGAAACATTCGCCGGGAAACGGTGAACGGGCCCACGGTCGGAGACCATGGACCCGTTCAGAGCCTACAAGGCGCGTGCACCGTCGGCCCGGAGCGTCGGACGCCCAGTGCCTGGTGTTCAGTGCCCCGGCGCTCAGCGCTCAATGCTCAGCGCTCAGTGCCCGACAGTCGCGGACTTCGCTGCGCTCAGCGCTCAGCGCCCGACAGTCGCGGACTTCGCTGCGCTCAGCGCTCGACCTCGCCGCTGATGAACTTCTCGACGTTCTCGCGGGCCTCGTCGTCGAAGTACTGGACCGGCGGGGACTTCATGAAGTACGAGGACGCGGAGAGGATCGGGCCGCCGATGCCGCGGTCCTTGGCGATCTTCGCGGCGCGCACGGCGTCGATGATGACACCGGCCGAGTTCGGGGAGTCCCAGACCTCGAGCTTGTACTCGAGGTTCAGCGGGACGTCGCCGAACGCACGACCCTCCAGGCGGACGTAGGCCCACTTGCGGTCGTCCAGCCAGGCCACGTAGTCCGAGGGACCGATGTGGACGTTCTTGGCGCCCAGCTCGCGGTCACGGATCTGCGAGGTGACGGCCTGCGTCTTGGAGATCTTCTTGGACTCCAGGCGCTCGCGCTCGAGCATGTTCTTGAAGTCCATGTTGCCGCCGACGTTCAGCTGCATGGTGCGCTCGAGGATGACACCGCGGTCCTCGAACAGCTTCGCCATCACGCGGTGCGTGATGGTCGCGCCGACCTGGGACTTGATGTCGTCACCGACGATCGGCACGCCGGCCTCGGTGAACTTGTCGGCCCACTCCTTGGTGCCGGCGATGAACACCGGGAGGGCGTTCACGAAGGCGACCTTGGCGTCGATGGCGCACTGGGCGTAGAACTTCGCCGCGCTCTCGGAACCGACGGGCAGGTAGCAGACGAGCACGTCGACCTGCTGGTCCTTGAGGATCTGGACGACGTCGACCGGGGTCTCGTCGGACTCCTCGATGGTCTCCCGGTAGTACTTACCGAGGCCGTCGAGGGTGTGACCGCGCTGGACGGTGACGCCGGTCGGCGGCACGTCGCAGATCTTGATGGTGTTGTTCTCGCTGCTGCCGATGGCGTCGGCCAGGTCGAAGCCGACCTTCTTGGCGTCGACGTCGAAGGCGGCGACGAACTCCACGTCACGGACGTGGTACTCACCGAACTGGACGTGCATCAGGCCGGGGACCTTGCCGGCCGGGTCGGCGTCCTTGTAGTACTCGACACCCTGCACCAGCGACGCGGCGCAGTTGCCCACGCCCACGATGGCTACGCGAACCGAACCCATTCCGGTTGCTCCCTGTGATCTCATGAGCACCGCCGGGGTGGGCGGTACTCGTCCTGCATTTTCGATGACTGCTTTGACGGGCGCGCGAGGCGCCCACTCCTGCCGCGTGGCACAGGGCTGACGCGGTGTCAGCGCTCCTGGGCGGAGCGCCCCGGGCGGTCGTACGGTGGCCCGGGCGGATCCGGGGATCCGGCCTCCTGGCCACGGCCGTCCGAAGTCTTTTCGGGTACTGCGGTGCCCGGTCCGCCGGCGGCCGGGCCGGTGCGGCCGGTGCGGTTGGCCCGCTCGGTCTCGATCAGCTCGTTGAGCCACCGGACCTCGCGCTCGACCGACTCCAGGCCGTGCCGCTGCAGTTCGACGGTGTAGTCGTCGAACCGCTCGCGTGCTCTGGCGAGCGAGTTGCGCATCCGCTCCAGGCGCTCCTCCAGCCGGCTGCGGCGCCCCTCCAGGACGCGCATGCGCACGGCCCGGTCGGTCTGGCCGAAGAACGCGAAGTGGACGCCGAAGTGCTCGTCCTCCCAGGCGTCGGGGCCGGAGTCGGCGAGCAGCTCCTCGAAGCGCTCCTTGCCCTCCGGGGAGAGCCGGTAGACGATCTTGGACCGCTTGCCGTTGAGCGCGGTGGCCGGGACGTACTCGACGTCCGGGTTGTCCTCGACCAGGAAACCCTGGGCCACCAGGCTCTTCAGGCAGGGGTAGAGCGTTCCGTAGGAGAACGCGCGGAACGAGCCGAGCAGGACGTTGAGCCGCTTGCGCAGCTCGTACCCGTGCATCGGGGCATCGTGGAGCAGGCCGAGAACGGCGAACTCCAGCACTCCTGAGCGCCTGCTCACTGCTGTCGTCCTCCTTCCTCGCGACCAGGTCCACGGCCTGCCGTCTCCGGCAGTATGCCGTGCCGATGTATCGGCTCGATATATCGAGAACAGTAAACCGGGGCCCCCGGTCGAGCAAGGGGGGCACGCGTGAATGTGATCACAAGGCGACGCGCGGGTGTGCTTGGCAACGGGCGTGTAATGATCTGCTGCCCTTTTGCGGGCATTGGTACCTGATGCCCGATTAGTTGCATTTCAGGGCTGCGTACGCTGTCGCGTGTGCACGAGGACCACCTCCGGGGTTAGGGCGGTTACGGGCATCGGACGTGAACCCTGCCTTCAGGCTCGACCGCCTGGCGAGGAGTAGCTGGAACATGAGCGAACGACGGCGCAGGTCGGCCAACGGCGGTGGGCAGCCCCCCGGTGACGACGGCCTGCCGAGCGGAAGCGGAGGCGACGAGCTCAGCTCGGACGGCATCCGGCGACGGCGCCTCCCGGGCAACCGGGAGACCGCTCAGCAACCCCGGATGACCCGCGCCGAGCTGCGCAAGGCCGGCCAGAAGGGCGGCGGCCGACGCGGCGACGCCCCGGGCGGAGCCGCCCCGGGCGGCAAGCCCGGCAAGAAGCGGTTCATCGACTACCCGCGCTTCGGCAAGCAGGGCTTCCGTCGCTGGGTGCCGTCCTGGCGGCTCTGGCTGAGCTCGTTCCTCATCCTCTTCGCGGCCTGCGTCGGCGGCGTGTTCTACCTCTACGAGACCACCACGATCCCGCCGTTGAAGGATCTGGTGAACGAGCAGAACAACATCTACTACTGGGCCGACGGCACGGAGATGACCCGCAAGGGCGAGACCAACCGTCAGATCATCGAGCTCAAGGACATCAACCCCAACCTGCAGAACGCGGTCATCGCGGCGGAGAACGAGACCTTCCGCACGGACAGCGGCGTCGACCCGATGGGCATGCTGCGCGCGGTCTACAACATGGCCAAGGGCGGTCAGACGCAGGGCGCCTCGACGATCACCCAGCAGTACGTGAAGAACGCCTACCTGAGCCAGGAGCAGACCCTGGACCGCAAGGTGAAGGAGTTCTTCATCACGCTGAAGCTCAATCAGGACTCCACCAAGGAGGACATCCTGAAGGGCTACCTGAACACCAGCTGGTTCGGCCGGGGCACCGGCGCCCAGGCCGCCGCGCAGGCGTACTACGGCGTCGACGCGAAGGACCTGAACCTCTGCCAGAGCGCGATGCTGGCCGGTCTGCTCAAGGGCGCGGGGCTCTACGACCCGAGCATCAAGGGCAACCAGGAGCGCGCCGAGGGCCGCTGGAAGTGGATCCTCCAGCGGATGGTGGAGACCAAGAACACCACCGCGGAGGAGGCTGCCAAGTGCACGGCCTTCCCCGAGCCGATCAAGCCCGTCCCGGCATCCAACATGAACGGCCAGATCAGCTACCTGGTCGACGTCGCCAACAAGTACGTCGTCTCCAAGGACCCCTCGCTCAGCCTCCAGGCGCTGGACAAGGGCGGCTTCAAGATCTACACGACCTTCGAGAAGGACAAGGTCGAGGCCCTCAAGAAGGCCGTGGACGACGTCAAGGCCGAGACGCTCAACGTGCAGAAGCGCCCCGACAAGGACAACTGGGTGCAGTTCGGCGCGGCCAGCATCAGGCCCGGCGACGGCGCGCTGGTGGCGATCTACGGCGGTGACGGCGTGGAGAACCAGCACTTCGACAACAACGCCGACGCCCAGGGCGTCCAGGTCGGCTCGACCTTCAAGCCCTTCGTGCTCGCCACCGCGATGCAGGTGGGCGTCCAGACCCAGAAGGACGACAGCGGCAAGCCCAAGCGGATCAACGCGGACAGCCGCTACCTCTCCGACGACATGTCCGAGATCCGCAAGCCCGACGGCTCGCTGGTGATCGGCGACGACGGCAAGCCCTACCGGCAGAAGAACGAGGACAGCGGCAAGCGCGGCTACGTCTCGCTGCGGTCGGCCATGCAGTGGTCGTACAACGTGCCCTTCGTCCAGCTGAACCAGGACGTCGGCGGCCAGAACGTGGCCAACATCGCCGAGCAGATGGGCGTCCGCAAGGAGAGCTTCGCCGACCCGAAGACCCCGACCTTCGCGCTCGGCACCTCGACCATCAGCCCGATCCGGATGGCCGACGCCTACGCGACCCTCGCGGCCAGCGGCAAGCAGGCCGACCCGTACTCGGTGACCAAGGTCGAGTGGAAGGGCGCGGCCCGCCCGGCCTTCGCCAAGGTGGAGCCGAAGCAGGCGCTGGAGCCCGCCGTCGCCGACAACGTCACCGACGTGCTGGTGAACGTGGCGAAGAACGGTACCGGCTCCAAGAGCAACGCGCTGGGCCGCCCGGTGGCCGGCAAGACCGGTACCACCGACCAGAACAAGTCGGCCTGGTGGGTCGGCTACACCCCGCAGCTGTCCACCAGCGTCGCGATGTGGCGCGAGGACCCGGCCAAGCACGAGCGGCTCTCGCTCAACGGCACCGGCGGCAAGGACTCGGTGCACGGTGGTGACACCCCGACCGACGTCTTCACCCGGTACATGAAGGCGGCGCTGGCCAACGAGAAGAAGATGGACTTCCCGACCCCGCAGCCGGTCGGCAGCCAGGTCGACTCGTCCGGCGCACCGAGCACGGCGACCGCGACGCCCACGCCCACGGCGACCGAGACGATGGCCACCACCGCCCCGGACCCGGGCGTTCCGCAGCAGCCGGTCCCGACCCAGACCCAGGGCCCGGCCTGCGTGCCCGGAGTGGACTGCCCGGGCACGGTGCCCACCACGCCGCCGCCGACCAAGCCCCACCCGACCGGTGGCGGCGGTGGCGGCTCCTCTCCCACCTGCCTGATCCCCGCCCTGTGCGGGTCCTCCCAGCCGACGCCGAGCTCGACGGCCACCGATCCGGTCAGCCCGACCGGCAAGCCGACCAGGCCGGGCACCTCGCCCTCGCCGACCGGCGGAGCACAGGCGGCGCCCTGACCCGGGTGCCCTGACCCGGGTGCCCTGACCCGGGTGCCCTGACCCGGCGCCCCGGTGCGAGCGCGTGAACGGCGGTGGCGGTCCTCCTCGGAGGGCCGCCACCGCCGTTTCGTCACGATTGGCCGGACCGGGCCGAAAGCCGCCCAGGGGGCCTCCTCGTCCAGCACGGACGGGTGCGGCAGGATGTCCGGCATGACGTCGAGCGCTCGTGACGAATCCGCCGGCCGGATCGGGCCCGTAGAGGCCTCCGGACCGGCCCCGGAGGCACCCGCCGCCGTGGTGGCCGCGCCCGCGCCCCCGGCCAACACCGTGGTCGTCCCGGCGGACGAGGACCCGGTCGCGGCGGCCGGCAGTGAGGTGATCGGCGGCCCGCCCGGCCGGCGCGCCCTGCTGGGCGTCTCCTGGTGGATCCCGGCGCGCTTCCTGGCCCTGGTGGTCATCCTGGTCTCGGCGCTGGGCATGGCGCAGAAGCTGCCCTGCTACAACGAGGCCTGGTTCCAGCCGGGGTCGCCGCAGTACATCCACGCCTGTTACAGCGACATCCCGCACCTGTTCTCGGGGCGCGGCTTCTCGGCCGGACTGCACCCGTACGTGGACCGGATCCCGGGCAGCACCGGCGATCTCCAGTACCTGGAATACCCCGTGCTGACCGGCCTCTTCATGCAGGTCGCGGCCTGGCTGACGCCCGGCGGCGGCACCACCCAGAGCCAGGAGCAGTGGTTCTGGGCGATCAACGCGGGCCTCCTGATGGCCTGCGCGGTGGTCGCCGTGGTGGCCGTCTCCCGGACGCACCGGCGCCGCCCCTGGGACGCCCTGCTGTTCGCGCTCGCCCCCGGCCTGCTGCTCAACTCCACCGTCAACTGGGACCTGCTGGCGGTGGCCCTGGCCGCCGTCGCGATGGCCTGGTGGGCCGGCTCGCGGCCGTTCTGGGCCGGCGTCTTCATCGGCCTGGCCACCGCCGCCAAGCTCTACCCGCTGCTGCTGCTCGGCCCGCTGCTGCTGCTCGGCTGGCGGGCCGGGAAGTGGCGCGAGTTCCGGACGGTGCTGGGCGGCGCGGTCGGTGCCTGGCTGCTGGTCAACCTGCCGATCATGGTGGCCAACTGGCAGGGCTGGTCGACCTTCTACGTGTTCAGCAAGCACCGCAAGGAGGACTACGGCTCGTTCTGGCTGATCCTCATGCAGACCCGTGGCGTGGCGCTGGACAACCTCGACGTCCTCATCGCGGCGCTGATGGTGCTCAGCTGCGCGGGGATCGGCTGGCTCGCCCTCGCGGCGCCCCGCCGGCCGCGGGTCGCCCAGCTGGCCTTCCTGGTGGTGGCCGCGTTCGTCCTGGTCAACAAGGTGTACTCGCCGCAGTACGTGCTCTGGCTGATCCCGCTCGCGGTGCTGGCCCGGCCGCGCTGGCGGGACTTCCTGGTCTGGCAGGCCTGCGAGGTGCTCTACACCCTGGGCATCTGGTCGCACCTGGGCTTCGTCACCGGGCCCAAGCAGCACGGGATCGGCGATTCCTGGTACGACTTCGCGATCGCGCTGCACCTGCTCGGCACGCTCTACCTGGTCGCCCTGGTGGTCCGGGACATCCTCCTCCCGGAGCGCGACCCGGTGCGCTGGGACGGCAGCGACGACCCGTCCGGAGGGGTGCTCGACCGGGCCCCGGACGTCTTCGTGCTCGGCACCGCCCGTCGGCTGCGCGAGGAGGCGACCTACGCCGGATACGCGCCGGCCGGCCCGGAGCAGTGGCTCGACGAGCCGCACGCGCCGGAACCGGCCGGGAGCACCAGGCCGTAGCGGCGGCTAGCGGTCCACCACCCGGTCGAAGTGGGTGGTGGTGTGCCGGACCTGGAGGGTCAGCTCGTCGCCGACCACCGGCGGCTTGGTCTCGTTGTCCAGCAGGAGCAGCGAGACCTGCATGTGCGGCGGCTCGGCGAACCAGAGCTGCTTGCCGGCCCAGTTGAACGGCGACTTGGTCTTGTTGACCGTCGCCAGGCCGGCCCGGGCGATCCCCTTGGCCCGCGAGGACATGCCCTGCACGTACTTGGGCGCCTCCAGGCCGATGCCGTGCGCGGTGCCACCGGCGACCACCAGCAGGTGGCCGTCGGTGGGCGCCGGGTGCTGGCGGTAGCCGTAGCGGTCGCCCTTGGCCACCGGGGTGACGTCCAGCACCGTCGCCCGGACCTCCAGCGCGCCGTGGTCGCCGAGCCAGAGCCGGGTGCCGATCCGGGCCCGGAAGACGGTCTCCGGGTAGCGCTGGGCCAGCTGCTCCATGCCCGCCGCACCGAGGTGACTGACGAACACGGTGTGCACCGGCACCCCGGCGGCCCGGGCGGTGTCCACCCAGTGGGCGACCTCCTCGACCGGGCTGGAGCCGTCCGGCCGGTCCATCGGCAGGTGCAGGGCCAGGCCCTCGAAGGAGATGCCGTCCAGCTCGGCGGCGACCGTCGTCAGGTCGGCGGCCGAGACGCCGTGCCGGCGCATGGTGGTCATGCACTCCAGGACGACCCGGGCGCCGCGCAGCGCGCGCAGCCCGTCGAGGTTCGCCACCGTCCGGATCACCCGGGCGTGCGGCAGCGGCAGGACCTCCTCGCCGACCCGGTACGGGGTGAGCACCAGCAGCTCGCCGCCGTACCAGTCGGCCGCGTCGGCGGCCTCGTAGGCGGTGCCGACCGCCAGCATGCCGGTGCCGAGCAGGGTCGCCTCCTCGGCGAGCCGGTGGTTGCCCAGGCCGTAGCCGTTGCCCTTCGCCACCGGCACCAGGCCGGGGAACTCGGCCAGCACGGAGCGCTGGTGGGTGCGCCAGCGTTCGGTGTCGAGGTAGAGCGACAGCGTCATCGGGTCATCTCCAGGGGGTGTCGGTCACGGCGGGGCGGGCGGCTCGGCGGGCGGCTCAGCGGCGCGACATGTAGAGGTCGAGTGCCTTGTGCAGCAGCTTGTTGAGCGGGAAGTCCCACTCGCCGAGGTACTCGGCGGCCTGGCCGCCGGTGCCGACCTTGAACTGGATCAGGCCGAACAGGTGGTCGTTCTCGTCCAGCGTGTCGGAGATGCCGCGCAGGTCGTAGACCCCGCCGCCGAGCGCGTACGAGTCGCGCATCATCCGCCACTGGATCGCGTTGGACGGCTTGACCTCGCGCTTGTGGTTGGCCGAGGCGCCGTAGGAGTACCAGACGTGCTCGCCGACCACCAGCATCGTGGTCGCGGCCAGCGGCTCGCCCTCGTGGTAGGCGATGTAGAGCCGCATGCGGTTCGGGTCCTCGGCGGTGAGCGCCTTCCACATCCGCTGGAAGTACGCCAGCGGGCGCGGGGTGAACCGGTCGCGCTCGGCGGTCACCAGGTACAGCTGGTGGAAGATCGGCAGCTCGTCGTAGCCGCCCTGGACCACCTCGACGCCGCTCTTCTCGGCCTTCTTGATGTTGCGGCGCCAGAGCTGGTTGAAGCCCTTCTGGATGTCGTCCAGCGAGCGGTTGGCCAGCGGCACCTGGAAGACGTAGCGCGGCTGGACGTCGCCGAAGCCGGCGCCGCCGTCCTCGCCCTGCAGCCAGCCGGCCTTGCGCAGCCGGTCGGCCACCTCGAAGGCGCGCGGCTCGTACCAGTCGGCCTCGATGTCGCGCAGGCGCTTGGCCTGCTTGGCGGCGATCGCCTCCTTGATGGTCGGCGCGTTCCAGCGCCGGATCACCACCGGCGGGCCCATCTTCACCGAGAAGGCGCCCTGCGACTTCAGGTGCGCCAGCATCGGGGACAGCCAGCGGTCGAGGTCGCGGTCGAACCAGTCGATCACCGGGCCCTCGGGCAGGTAGGCCAGGTAGCGCTTGAGCTTCGGCAGCTGCCGGTAGAGCACCAGGCCGGCGCCGACGATCTGGTTCGAGTCGTCGATCCAGCCGATCGACTCCGAACGCCACTCGGCCTTCACATCACCCCAGGACGGCACCTGCATGTGGCTCGCCGAGGCGCGGCTCCTGATGAAGGCGAGGTGCTCCTCGCGGGTGATCGTCCTCAGGCGCAGGCTCATGCTCGGTGCTCCTCGTCGGTCGGGCTCGGTGGGCCCCAGGTTCTCGGGGTGACTTTATCGCCCGGGGCCCGGTCGGCCGCGGGCACGGCAGCGCCCCCGTCGCGTACCCGTCTCCTGGAGGTAGGTACGCGGCGGGGGCGCCGAGGGTTCCTGACGGGGCTGCCGGGGCGACCGGCGGGGCCTTCCGTCAGCTCCGGTGCCGGACGGGCCGGGGGGGTCAGCCCCAGAGCCCGCCGCGGGCGATGCCGAGGTAGAAGCCGAACGCCGAGGCGCCGAGTGCGATCACCATGACGAACCGCTCGGCCGTGGTGACGGAGATGAACTGTCCCCAGAGACCGGTGACGATGCCGAGGAGCCCGCTCCACGAGCTCAGCAGATGGAGGTTGTGGAAGAACGAGGTCGTGAAGGCCAGCAGGCCCAGCACGACGGTGATGCCGACCAGCGCGTTCTCGCGGGGGTGCCGGTGGCCGTCGGTGTTCAGGGTGAGGGCGGGGAGCCGGTGGATGGACTGGGCCATGAATCCCACCTCCTGGCGGGGAGACGAACGAGCAGGAAACCCGTTCCGTCCAGATTGCGGCGGTTGGGTCGTGGATCACAACCCCTATGCGTTTTGTTCGGCCGTCCGAGTGCAGGTAGGCTGTGCCATCTGCACTGGTGTAGTTGTGCCCCCTTGTGCCCTCTTCCGGGCCGGCGGGGCCCGAGTGTCGGACCCGACCACTACGGTGGCCGGTGTCGTCACTACTCCGGTGCCGACGCTGCACAACCCTCCTGCCACGGAGAGACCGTGGCCGCTGAGTCCAAAGGAGGTGGGTTACTCATGCGTCACTACGAGCTGATGGTCATCCTCGACCCCTCGGTCGAGGAGCGCGCTGTCGCCCCCCTGATCGAGAACTTCCTCACCGTCGTCCGCAACGGCGGCGGCAAGGTGGAGAAGATCGACACCTGGGGCCGTCGTCGTCTGGCTTACGAGATCAACAAGCAGTCCGAGGGCATCTACTCGGTCATCGACCTCAAGGCCACGCCTGAGGTCGTCAAGGAGCTCGACCGCCAGCTTGGCCTGAGCGAGTCGGTTCTGCGGACCAAGGTCCTGCGCCCGGACACCCACTGAGTCACCGCTGAGACCTTCGGGTCTCGGGTGGCTCGCGTCCGCTGTTTCACGTGAAACAGCGGTGAACGGAACTCTTCCGGAGAGGTCATCACCACCATGGCAGGCGAGACCGTCATCACCCTCGTCGGCAATCTCGTCGACGACCCCGAGCTGCGCTTCACCCCGTCGGGTGCGGCGGTCGCGAAGTTCCGCATCGCGTCCACTCCCCGCACCTTCGACCGTCAGACGAACGAGTGGAAGGACGGCGAGAGCCTCTTCCTCACGTGCAACGTCTGGCGTCAGCCGGCGGAGAACGTGGCCGAGTCGCTGCAGCGCGGCATGCGCGTCATCGTGCAGGGCCGACTGCGCCAGCGGTCTTACGAGACCAAGGAAGGCGAGAAGCGGACGGTCTTCGAGGTCGAGGTCGACGAGGTGGGCCCGAGCCTGCGTTCGGCGACCGCGAAGGTCACCCGGGCCAACCGGTCCGGTGCTCCCGGCGGCGGCAGCTTCGGCGGCGGCCAGCAGGGCGGCGGCGGCCAGGGTGGTAACTGGGGCGGCGGTGGCGGTCAGCAGGGCGGCGGCTGGAGTGGAAACTCCGGCGGCCAGTCCGGCCCGTCCGACGACCCCTGGGCCTCCAGCGCTCCCTCTGGTGGAAACCAGGGTGGCGGCAGCTGGGGCGCCCCGTCCGGTGGCGGCTTCACGGAAGAGCCCCCGTTCTAAGAGCTGACAGATTTCGTGCGGCCCGGCGGCCGGCGTCGCGAGACGCCTGCCGGGCCGTGAACCCCAAATGGAGCGCACAATGGCGAAGCCGCCTGCTCGCAAGCCGAAGAAGAAGGTTTGCGTCTTCTGCAAGGACAAGGTCAACTACGTTGACTACAAGGACACGAACCTGCTGCGGAAGTTCATCTCCGACCGTGGCAAGATCCGTGCCCGCCGGGTCACCGGCAACTGCACCCAGCACCAGCGCGACGTCGCCACGGCCGTGAAGAACAGCCGTGAGATGGCGCTGCTGCCCTACACCAGCACCGCGCGCTAAGAGAGGGTGACCGAATAATGAAGATCATCCTCACTCACGAGGTGCCGGGTCTCGGCTCTGCCGGCGAGGTCGTCGAGGTCAAGGACGGCTACGCCCGCAACTTCCTGGTCCCGCGTGGCTTCGCCATCCGCTGGACCAAGGGTGGCCAGAAGGACGTCGACGCCATCCGTCGCGCCCGCAAGATCCACGAGATCCAGACCCTTGAGGCCGCCAACGAGGTCAAGGGCAAGCTGGAGGGCGTCCAGGTCAAGCTGGCCGTTCGTTCCGGCGAGGCCGGCCGCCTGTTCGGCTCGGTCACCCAGGCCGACGTCGTGGAGGCCATCAAGGCCGCCGGCGGCCCGGCCGTGGACAAGCGCGCCGTCGCGATCGGCTCGCCGATCAAGACCGTGGGCACCCACAAGGTCTCGGTCAAGCTGCACGCCGACGTCCAGGCCAACCTCGACGTCGCCGTCGTCGCTGCCTGAGCTCCGTAGCAGTGGCCCGAGGGCCGGTCTCCCCACTCGGGGAGGCCGGCCCTCGGTCGTTTCGGGGCCGCGGCCGGCCGGTGGACGCCCCCCGGCCGGGAGCCGGGAGCCGGGGGGCGTCCGGCTCAGGCCCGGACGGCTCCCGTCACCAGCCAGCGGCCGCCGCGGGCCCGCAGGGCCAGGAAGCCCCCGCGGACCAGCATGAACAGGTTCATCGCCCACCAGAGCCCGGCGAGCCCGGTGCCGCTCGCCGGCACGGCCAGGGCCACCGGGGCGAACACGGCCAGCGTGCCGACCATCGCCCAGGCCAGGAACGGCCCGTCGCCGGCGCCCATCAGCACGCCGTCCAGCACGAACACCAGGCCGGCGACCGGCTGGCAGAGCGCGAGCAGCAGCAGGACGGTGTCGAGCTGGGCCCGGACCGTCGGGTCCGGGGTGAACAGCGGTACGTACAGCGGCCGGGCCAGCACCACCAGCAGGCCGAGCACCAGGCCGGCGCCGACCCCCCACTCGATCATCCGCCGGGTCGCCGCCCGGGCGCCGGGTACGTCCTCGGCGCCCAGGTACCGGCCGATGATGGCCTGTCCGGCGATCGCGACGGCGTCCAGGGCGAAGGCGATGAACAGGAAGACGGTCATCGCGATCTGGTGCGCGGCTATTTCGTCGTCGCCCAGCCCGGCGGCCACCGCGGTGGCGATCATCAGGATCGCCCGCAGGCTCAGGGTGCGGACCATCAGCGGGCCGCCGGCCTTCGCGCAGGCCCGGATGCCGGCCGGGTCGGGCCGGAGCGAGGCGCGCTCGCGGCGGGCCCCGCGCACCACCACGACCAGGTAGGCGGCGGCCATCCCGGTCTGCGCGAGCACGGTGCCCCAGGCCGAGCCGGCCACGCCGAGCCCGGCGCCGTACACCAGGCCGACGTTCAGCCCGAGGTTGGCGGCGAAGCCGGCGACGGCCACCACCAGCGGCGTGCGGGTGTCCTGGAGGCCGCGCAGCACGCCGGTGGCGGCCATCACCATCAGCATCGCCGGGATGCCCAGCGCGCTGATCCGCAGGTACGTCACGGCGTACGGCGCGGCGGTGGCCGAGGCGCCCAGGACGTCGGCCGCCCAGGGGGCCAGCAGCAGGGTCAGGGCGACCACGCCGGTGGAGAGCGCCAGGGCCAGCCAGATGCCGTCGAGGCCCTGCTGGACGGCGGCCCGGCGGTCGCCGGCACCGATCCGGCGGGCGACCGCGGCCGTGGTGGCGTAGGCGAGGAAGACGAAGACCCCGGTGGCGGTGGTGAGGGCGGCCGAGGCGACGCCGACGCCGGCCAGTTGCGGCGTGCCGAGGTGGCCCACGATGGCCGAGTCGGCCATCAGGAACAGCGGCTCGGCGACCAGGGCGCCGAAGGCCGGGACGGCGAGGGCGAGGATCTCCCGGTCGTGCCGGCGGCGGGCGGTGGAGGGGGCGGTCATGGGGTCAAGGCTACTCATCCACAGGTAATGGCTGCCAGTGGGTTAGGGGTATTACTCGCAATCGTGAGCGACAGCCGTGCCGCGGTCTGTGTCCACGGCCACTCGGCTGTGTGTGAAGAATTTCTCATGCACAGCCCCACGGAGAGGTAATCCCAGGTCAGTAGGTTGACGGTGGATCGATGGTCTGGTTATCCACAGGGCTTTCCACAGGGGCGTCCACAGGATTGCGGCAGTTCTCCACAGTCGGGGCCCCGTCATCCACACCCCCTGTGGATAACCGCCTTGGCTGAAGGGCGTCCGGCGCCTTAGCGTGGGCCCTCCGTCCGACACTCCCATCCGCCGCGACGCCCGATTTGTCGGTGCGGTGGCGTAGAAATGCGGTGGCCCGGTATGAGCAGCGCGGCTCCGCTCGGCCAGGCCACCGGCAAGGCCCGCTCCAACTCGCACCACTCGCTGATCGGGGAACACGCGTGACCGGCCCCCAGTACGACGACCACGACGCCCCGCCGCCGGAGGAGGACTGGCCGGCCGACGACCCGTTCCCGGCCGGTGCCTTCGCCGACGCGCCGTTCCCGGACGGTCCGGGGGACCGGCTGCCGGTCTCGCGCGGCCGCGGTGGGCAGGGCTCGGGCGGTGGGTCCCAGGGCGGGTCCCAGGGCGGCGGCTTCCAGAAGGGCGGCAAGGGCTCCGGGGGGTTCCAGCGCGACGGCAAGCGCGGCCAGGGGGGCCAGGGCGGTCGGGACGAGGACGAGCGCTCCGGGGGCGCCGACGGCTTCGAGCGGGTCCCGCCCCAGGACCTCGCCGCCGAGCAGTCCGTCCTCGGCGGCATGCTGCTCTCCAAGGACGCCATCGCCGACGTCGTCGAGGTGCTCAAGCCGGCCGACTACTACCGCCCCGCCCACGAGCTGATCCACGGGGCGATCCTCGACCTCTACGCCCGCGGCGAGCCGGCCGACCCGATCACCGTCGCCGGTGAGCTCACCAAGCGCGGCGAGCTCACCCGGGTCGGCGGACCGGGCTACCTGCACACCCTGGTCAACTCCGTCCCGACCGCCGCCAACGCCGAGTACTACGCCGAGATCGTCCACGAGCGCGCCGTCCTGCGCCGCCTGGTCGAGGCCGGCACCCGGATCGCCGGCATGGGCTACGCCGCCGAGGGCGACGTGGACGAGATCGTCAACGCGGCCCAGGCGGAGATCTACGCCGTCACCGAGCAGCGGACCAACGAGGACTACGCCCCGCTCGCCGACATCATGGAGGGGGCCCTCGACGAGATCGAGGCGATCGGTTCCCGCAACGGCCAGATGTCCGGCGTCCCCACCGGCTTCGCCGACTTCGACCAGCTGACCAACGGCCTGCACCCCGGCCAGATGATCGTCATCGCGGCCCGCCCGGCCATGGGCAAGGCCCTGGCGCTCGACACCCCGCTGCCCACCCCGGGCGGCTGGACCACCATGGGGGAGGTCCGGACGGGCGACCTCCTGCTCGACGCCTCCGGAAGGCCGACCCGCGTCGTGGCCGCCACGGAGGTGATGACGGACCGGCCGTGCTTCGAGGTCCTGTTCGACGACGGCACCTCCGTGATCGCCGATGCGGATCACCAGTGGCTGACCGAGACCAGGGCCTCGCGCAGGTCCGCCGGCGGGGTCGGTGCCGCGGCCTCGGTCAGGACGACCAAGGAGATCGTCGAGACCCTCCGCTGCGAGACCGCCGACGCGCGCGCGAACCACTCGGTGCGGAACACCGCGGCCCTCGACCTTCCGGACCGTGAGCTGCCCGTCCCGCCGTACACGCTGGGCGCCTGGCTGGGGGACGGCCACAGCGACGCCGCGCGGATCACGTCGGCGGACCCCGAGATCGTCCGTCGCATCGAGGACGACGGCTTCGAGGTCCGCCGGGTGGGTGAATCGCTGACCCACGCCCTGAGGTTCGCGGTGGCACAGCCGGTGTCCCCGGAGCGGTCCTGCGTCGTCTGCGGGAAGACCTTCGTGGCCAAGCTCGCCCAGGTGCGGACCTGTGGGCAGTCGTGTGGTGGCAAGGCCCGCTTCGTCTCGGCCCCGGTCCCCGTGCCCACGTGCGTGGAGTGCGGCAACCCCTGCTCCTCGGCCTTCTCCGAACCCCGCTGCGCCCCCTGCAGCAGGAGCCACGGCAGCCTCCTCGTGGTCCTGCGGACCATGGGTGTCCTGGGGGACAAGCACATCCCCGTGCAGTACCTGCGGGCCTCCGTGGCCCAGCGCCGCGCCCTCCTGGCGGGACTCCTGGACACCGACGGAACCGTCACGAACACGGGGTCGGTGCAGTTCGCCGCCACCAGCAAGGCGTTGGCCGAGGACTTCCGTGAGCTCGTGGTCGGTCTCGGCCACCGATGCGGCATGAGCACCAAGCCGGTCAAGGGGCGTTCCGAGGAGACCTCCACCACCTACGTGGTCACGTTCACCCCGAGGGGTGAGGTCTTCGGCCTGGAGCGGAAGCGGACCGTGCACGAGGAGCGCCGCCGCCCCGCCACGGCGAGGCTGGAGCGGCGATACATCGTGGATGTCCGCGAGGTCGAGAGTGTCCCGGTCCGCTGTGTCGAGGTGGACAACCCGGATCACCTCTACCTGGCCACCCGGGCGATGGTTCCCACGCACAACTCCACGCTCGCGCTGGATTTCGCGCGGGCCTGCTCGATCCAGAACAAGCTGCCGAGCGTGATCTTCTCGCTCGAAATGGGCCGCAACGAGATCGCCATGCGTCTGCTCTCCGCCGAGGCCCGGGTGGCGCTGCACCACATGCGCTCCGGGAACATGACGGACGACGACTGGACGCGGGTCGCCCGCCGGATGCCGGACGTCAGCGAGGCGCCGCTGTTCATCGACGACTCGCCGAACCTGTCGATGATGGAGATCCGCGCCAAGTGCCGCCGGCTCAAGCAGCGCAACGACATCAAGCTGGTCGTCATCGACTACCTCCAGCTGATGCAGTCCGGCGGCTCCCGCCGGGCCGAGAACCGTCAGCAGGAGGTCTCGGACATGTCCCGGAACCTGAAGCTGCTGGCCAAGGAGCTGGAGGTCCCGGTGATCGCGCTCTCCCAGCTGAACCGTGGCCCCGAGCAGCGGACCGACAAGCGGCCGATGGTCTCCGACCTGCGTGAGTCCGGCTCGATCGAGCAGGACGCCGACATGGTCATCCTGCTCCACCGCGAGGACGCGTACGAGAAGGAGTCCCCGCGCGCCGGCGAGGCCGACCTGATCGTGGCCAAGCACCGTAACGGCCCGACCGCCACCATCACCGTGGCCTTCCAGGGCCACTACTCGCGCTTCGTCGACATGACGCGCGACTGACGGCGCCGGTCCAGGGCCCCGCGGCCGGCGGCGCGCACGACATCGGCCGCGGGACCGGCGCGCGGGTGCTGCTCAGCGCCTCGTCCCGTACCTGGTCAGGACGACGCCGCCGGGGAACGTCCGCGTCTCCAGCAGGTCCAGGCTCACCCGGCCGTCCAGCGCGGTGAAGAACGGCGTGCCGCTGCCCACCAGGACCGGATGGGTGGCGATCACGTACTCGTCGATCAGCCCGGCGCGCATGGCCGCCCCGGCGAGCGTCGCGCCGCCGATGGTCATCGGGCCGCCCTCCCCGGCCTTGAGCCGGGTGATCTCGGCGATCGCGTCGCCGGTGACCAGGCGGGCGTTCCAGCCGACCTCGTCGATCGTCGAGGAGAACACCACCTTCGGCGTGTCCCGCCAGTTCCGCGCGAACTCGGCCTCCGCCGGGGTGGCGTCGGGCCGCTGGTCGCCGGTCGGCCAGTAGGAGCTCATCGTCTCCCACAGCTTGCGCCCGTACAGCGACAGGCCACTCGCCCGCTCGTGGTCGAGCCACCACCGGAACAGCTCGTCGCTCGGCGGTCCGCTCCAGCCGATGTCGTCGCCGGCCGCGGCGATGTAGCCGTCCAGGGTCAGGTTCATGCCGTAGACCAGTTTCCGCATGGCCCAGCCTTCCGTCCGTGGGTGTTCGGCGTACGGACCCAGCGTGGCGCGGGAAACCCGTCTGTGCGCGGTGCGGGCCCGCCTCCCCGGCAGGGAGGCGGGCCCGGATGCCCCGGGGGCGCGGCGGTCAGAGGGTGACGGTCGCGCGGAAGACGGTGGCCCCGGTGCCAACGAGCCGGGTGCCGGTGCCGGTCGCGGGGAGGAAGACGGACTCGCCGCGGGCGAGGTCCAGGGTGGTGCCGTCGGCGGCGGTGAGCCGGGCGGTGCCCGCGGTGCAGAACAGGATCTGCGGGGTACGGCCGTCGATCTCGCGCTCCCGGCCGTCCAGGGTGAACCGGGAGAGCCGGAACTCGTCGATCGGGACGGGGTAGAGCTCCTCGCCGGGGGTGCCCTCGACGGGGGTCGGGGCCAGCGGCTCCGGTGCGCCCGGGGCGAACCTGACCACCTTGAGCAGCTCGGGCAGGTCGATGTGCTTGGGGGTGAGCCCGGCCCGCAGCACGTTGTCGGAGTTGGCCTGCAGCTCGACGCAGACGCCGTGCAGATAGGCGTGCGGCACCCCGGCGCCCAGGTAGAGCGCCTGGCCGGGCCGGAGCCGGACGGCGTTGAGCAGCAGCCCGGCGATCAGGCCGCGGTCGCCGGGGAATTCGCGGGTGATCCGGGTGTACAGCGCGTACGGGCCGTCCGGGTCGCCGGCGGCCGCCTTGTCGACGGCCTCCGCGGTGTCCCGGACGGTCGTGGCGACGGCGGCCGCGTCCATGGTGAGGACGGCGGCCAGGGTGCTGCGCAGGGCCTCGGACTCGTCCTCGCCGTGCAGCAGGGCGATCAGCGGGTCGAGTGCGGGCACCCGGAGAGCGGCCATCAGGGCGGCCGCGTCGGCGGGCCTGCGGAAGCCGCAGAGGCCGTCGAACTCGTCCAGTGCGCAGATGAGTTCGGGCTTGTGGTTGGCATCGCGGTAGCTGCGGTGCGGGGCGTCGGGCGCAATCCCCAGGGCGTTCTCCGCGGCGTACCCGGCCCGGGCCTGTTCGAGCGTCGGGTGGGCCTGGATGGAGAGCGGGATGCCGGCGGCCAGCACCTTGAACAGGAACGGGAGGGTGGGGCCGAACCGAGCCACGGTGGCGGCACCCAGCTCGCCCTCGGGATCGGCGGCGATCAGCTCGTCCAGCGGGCGCGGTCCGGCCCCCCGGTCGGTGCGGGACGGGGCCCCGGGGTGGGCACCCATCCACAGCTCGGCCTGCGGGTCACCGGTGGGTTCCTGCCCGAGCAGCTCGGGGAGTGCGGTGACCGACCCCCAGGCGTACGGGCGGACAGTGTTGACGAGCCTGTCCATGCGCGCGGTCCTGCTCCTCTGCTGCAGTGGCTGGTGTGCCGGATCGCCGGTTCGCCGGGGGCGGGCCCGGGGTGCGGGCGACCCGGGCCAGGGCCGGGCATCGACCCTAGCCGACCGGCGCCGCCGCCGGGGAAACGGCCGGGGGTGCGGGGAAGTGCCGGTCCGGAGCGGCGGAGGCGTTCCGGTGGTCCGGGAACGCGGTAGTAGGATGCCAGGACGCAGTGGTTTCCACAGTGGTTTCCAGGCCGGCGGGACGCCGGCGGGGGCTGCGTTCAGAGTGCGGGCAACGGTGACTGGCACTTCCCGCCACCGGCCGAGAGGTTTGTACGTGACCGTGAACCAGCAGAGTTTTGCTGATCTCGGCAGGGTGCTGGTGATCATCCCGACGTTCAACGAGGCAGAGAACGTCGAGCGGATCGTCGGCCGGGTCCGTGCCGCGGTGCCCGAGGCCCACGTCCTGGTCGCCGATGACAACAGCCCGGACGGCACCGGCGAGCTCGCCGACAAGCTGGCCGCCGAGGACCCGAACGTGCACGTGATGCACCGCCGGGGCAAGGAGGGGCTGGGCGCCGCCTACCTGGCCGGCTTCCGCTGGGGCATCGACAACGGCTACGACGTCCTGGTCGAGATGGACGCGGACGGCTCGCACCAGCCCGAGGAGCTGGACCGGCTGCTGGGCGCACTGCGCGGCGCGGACCTCGTGCTCGGCTCGCGCTGGGTGCCGGGCGGCCGGGTGGTGAACTGGCCGAAGTCCAGGCTGCTGCTCTCCCGCGGTGGTTCGACCTACTCGCGGCTGATGCTGAACGTGCCGATCCGGGACGTCACCGGCGGCTACCGCGCGTTCCGCAAGGAGACGCTGCTGGGCCTGGGCATGGACGAGGTCGCCTCGGCCGGGTACTGCTTCCAGGTCGACCTGGCCTGGCGGACGGTGAAGGCCGGATTCAAGGTGGCCGAGGTGCCGATCACCTTCGTCGAGCGCGAGCTGGGCGCGTCGAAGATGAGCCGGCACATCGTGATCGAGGCGCTCTGGCGCGTCACCTCTTGGGGCGTTGCCGACCGGGTCGCCAAGCTGACCGGTCGCAAGGCCTGATCGCCCGGCCGCAGGGCCGGGGCGGACGGAAGCGCCCGGGCAGAAGAAGCTCCGGGACAGAAGAAGCTCCGGGACAGAAGAAACGTAGAAGCGCTCGGGCCCGCCTGTACCCACAGGCGGGCCCGAGCGCTTTCGGCTGTCGGGGTGCGGCTCAGCAGCTGCCCGGCGGCCTGAGCGCGCTGGCCGGCAGGTGCCGGTCGGCCCAGACCGCGAGCTCGGTGAGGGCGGGGCGCAGTGCGGCGCCGGCCTCGGTGAGGCGGTAGCTGACCCGCAGCGGGGGGCCTTCGTCCACCTCGCGCAGGACGAGACCGGCATCGGCCAGCTCGGTGAGGCGGTCGGAGAGCATCCGTTCGCTGATGCCCGGCACGGTGCGGCGCAGCTCGGAGAAGTAGGCCGGGCCGTTGTTGGTGAGCACGGCGACGATCAGGCCGGTCCAGCGCTTGCCGAGCAGGGTGAACACCCGGGTGAGTGCCACCTCGGCGCCGGTGCAGGCCTGCGGTGTTCCGCACATCTCGGGAACGGTGTGGGCCTCGTCGGTCACTACCTCGTGCTGGGCCATGCGTACAGCGTACCCCGCCGATCCCTAGTGACTATAGAAAAGTAAGCTGCTACGGTACTTGCAGCTGCGGCGGAAAGAGCAGCTACTTATCCGATGGAGGTTCGCCATGCCCACCCTGCTGCACATCGACTCGTCCGCCTTCACCGACGGCTCCGTCTCCCGGGAGGTCTCGGCCGCCTTCCGCGCCGCCTGGCAGGCCCAGCACCCGGACGGCACCGTGATCCACCGGGACCTCGCCGTCCGGCCGGTGCCGCACCTGGACGTCCACGGCATCACCGCCGGGTTCGCCCCGGCCGGCGGGCGCAGCCCCGAGCAGGCCGCCGCCTTCGCGCTGCGCGAGGAGCTGATGGCGGAGCTGGAGCAGGCGGACGCCGTGGTGATCGGCACGCCGATGTACAACTTCACGATCCCGTCCAGCCTCAAGGCCTGGCTGGACCAGGTGATCCTGGTCGGCCGGACGGCGGGGGAGAGCCCTTCGGCGGCCGGCACGCCCGTCACCGTGGTCGCGGCGCGCGGCGGCTCGTACGCGCCCGGCGCCCCGCGCGAGCCGTTCGAGTTCGTCACCACCTACCTGGAGAAGGTGCTGACCGGGATGCTCGGGCTGGAGGTCGACTTCATCGTCCCCGAGTTCACCCTGGCGGCGACCGTCCCGGCGATGGCCGACTTCGTCGAGCAGGCCGCGGAGTCCAAGGCCCGCGCGCTGGAGGACGCGGCGCGCAGGGCCAAGGCGCTCGCCGTCTGAGCACGGGGCCGGGAGCCCGCCGCCGGCCGTGGCGGTCACCGGGCCCGGACGTCACCGGGAAGGCGCGCCCGCCGGGCGCGCCTTCCCGGCATTCACCGGCCCGTACTCCCATGCTGTAGGGCGCAGGGAGTCCGACCGCCGACCAGAGGGAGCAGCCCGTGACGTCGTCCCCGCCCGAGGAGAGCGCCGGCGCGGAGCGTGCGGACGCCGTGGACGGCACCGGCCGCGGGAGCGCCGGGGCCCGGCCGCTGGAGGTCGCGGTCTTCACCGGCCCCGAGTCGGCGTTCTTCGCCACCTCCACCCTGATCCTCGGCGAGCACACCGCGATCCTGGTCGACGCCCAGCTCACCCGGAGCGCCGGCCGCGAGCTGGCGGAGTGGGTCGCCGGGAAGGGCCGCCGGCTGCTGGCCATCGTCATCACCCACCAGCACCCCGACCACTACTTCGGCGCCGAGGAGGTGCTGAAGCTCTTCCCGGAGGCGCAGCTGCTCGCCGCGCCGCCGGTGGTGGACGGCATCCTGCGCACGGCTGCCGCCAAGGTCGCCCAGTGGAAGCCGGTGTACGGCGACGACATCCCCGACCACCCGCTGGTGCCCGCCCCGCTGCTGCCCCAGCCGCTGATGGTCGATCGCCAGGTGATCCCGGTGCTGCTGCTCGGCCAGGCGGACTGCGACGGCTCCACCGTGGTGCACGTGCCCAGCATCCGCACCGTGATCGCGGGGGACTTCGTCTACAACGGCACCCACGTCTGGACCGCCGACACCACCCCCGGGCAGCGCACCGCGTGGGCGCGCAACCTCGGCCGGATCGCCGAACTCGGCCCCGAGCGGGTCATCGCCGGCCACCGGGCGCCCGGCCAGGGCGACGAGGCGGCCCGGGTGCTCGCCTTCACCGGGGAGTACCTCCAGGACTTCGACCGGATGCTGGCCCGGCACCCGGGCGACCCGGAGGCGCTGGCCACCGCGATGAACGAGCGGTACGGCGAGCTCACCCTGCCGGTCATCCTGGAGCTCAGCGCCGCCGCCAACACCGCCCGGCAGCCGCCCGCGGCCGACGAGGACGGGATCGTCGACGCGGAGATCGTGGACGACGAGGACTGAACCGGCCGGGGCGGATACTGGCGGCATGACGCCGTACGACGTGATCGTGCCCGCCGGTGGGGCCGCCCGGCGGCTCGGCGGGCAGGACAAGCCGGGTCTGACCGTCGGCGGGACGACGCTGCTGGACCGGGTGCTCGCCGCCTGCGCGGGGGCCCGCACCACCGTGGTGGTCGGCCCGGCCCGGCCGACCGCCCGCAGCGGCGTCCGCCTGACCCGCGAGCAGCCGCCCGGCGGCGGGCCGGTGGCGGCCGTCGCCGCGGGCCTGGCCGGGGTGACCGCGCCCGTCGTCCTGCTGCTCGCCGCCGACCTGCCGTTCCTCGACGGGCGCACCGTCCGCCGGCTCGTCACCGCCCTGGCCGGGGCGGGCCAGGAGACCGCGGCCGTCGTCCTGGTCGACGCCGCCGGGCGGGACCAGCCGCTCGCCGCCGCCTACCGCACCGACCCGCTGCGCAGCGCGCTGGCCGCCCTCGGGGACCCGGCCGGCCTCCCGCTGCGCCGCCTGACCGGCGGCCTGCCCACCCTGCGGCTGGCCGACACCGACGACGTCACGTACGACTGCGACACCTGGGAGGACCTGGAGCGCGCCCGCGAGCGCGCGGGCGGGCAGCCGTCCGCGCACGGCGCCGCGCGGGCCGAGTGAGCGAAATGACGCGCGGCGCTCACCGGCCGAACACCCCGGGGAAACCGGTGATCAGGCAGCATGGGCGCATGGAGCGCACGCTGGATGACTGGGTGGCCGAGGTCGGGGCCGAGCTGGGGATCGACCTGGACGTCGACGTCCGTGGACTGCTCGACCTCGCCCGGGTGGTCGCGCACGGGGTGGCCAGGCCCGCCGCGCCGCTGACCGCCTTCCTGATCGGCTACGCGGCCGCGCAGCGGGGCGGTGGCCCGGAGGCGGTCGCCGAGGCGTCCCGGCGCACCGCCGAGCTGGCCGAACGCTGGGCGGCGGACCGGCCGGAGCAGCCGTGAGCACGGTGGAGGAGGAGCCCTTGCTCGGGTACGCCCCGGCCGACGGCCCGGCCGCGCTCACCTGGGGGCAGGCCCGGGAGGCCGCCCGCCGGGCCGGGCTGCACCCACTGCCGCCGCAGCTCCTCGACCTCGCCGGGACGCTCGGCCGGACGCTCGCCGAACCGCTCACCGCGCTCACCGACCTGCCCGCCTTCGACACCTCGGCGATGGACGGCTGGGCGGTCTCCGGGCCGGGCCCCTGGCGGGTGGCCGGCCGGCTGCTGGCCGGCCGGGAGGCCGGGGAGCCGCTGGCCGACGGCGCCGCCGTGGAGATCGCCACCGGGGCGCAGCTGCCGCCCGGTGCGACGGCGGTGCTCCGCCGCGAGCACGGCGGGCTGGCCGGGACGCTGCTGCACGACCGCACCCCGGGCTCGCTGACCACCGGCCAGGACGTCCGCCCGCGCGGCCAGGAGTGCCGCCGGGGCGAGGCGCTGCTCGCCGCCGGTACCCGGGTCGGTCCGGCGGTGCTGGGGCTGGCCGCGGCCTGCGGCCACGACCGGCTGGCCGTCCGCCGCCGGCCGGTGGTCGAGCTGTTGGTACTGGGTGACGAACTGCTCGGATCCGGCCTGCCGCGGCCGGGCCTGGTCCGGGACGCACTGGGGCCGCTGCTGCCGCCCTGGCTGCGCGCGGCCGGGGCCGAGGTGAGCGGGGTGCGGGCGGTCCGGGACGACTTCGGCCTGCTCCGGGACGCCGTCCGGGACTCCGCGGCCGACGTGGTGGTGACCACCGGCGGGACGGCCGCCGGCCCGGTGGACTACCTCCACCGGGCGCTCGCCGAGGTCGGTGCCCGGCTGCTGGTGGACGGGGTCGCCGTCCGCCCGGGCCACCCGATGCTGCTCGCCGAGCTCCCCGGCGGGCGCCACCTGGTCGGCCTGCCCGGCAATCCGCTGGCCGCGGTGGCCGGGACGGTCACGCTGGCGCTGCCACTGCTGCACGCCCGGGGCGGCCGCTCGGCCGGTGAACCGGCGCTCGCGCCCGCCGCCGTCGGGCTGCCCGGCCACCCCGCCGACACCCGGCTGCTGCCGGTCCGCCGGACGGCGCGCGGTGTCGTCCCGCTGGCCTTCGACGGCCCGGCGATGCTGCGGGGCTTGGCCCGCGCCGAGGCGCTCGCGGTGGTGCCGCCCGGCGGGGTGGCGGCCGGTGCCGCGGTCGAGCTGCTGGAGGCCCCGTGAGCCGCGGCCGCGGCGGGCGGTCCGGCGCCCTCGGTGCGGTGCGGGGCGGCGGAGCCCTCAGCCGCCCGGCGTGACGGCCGGCCTGATGGTGATGATCCGGTCGGTGAGCTGGAGGATGGCGGCCTCCGGGTCGGTGTAGTTGAGCACCCGGCGGCCGCGGACCACGGCGACCACGAGGTCGGCGCACTCGCGCGGGCTGCGCCCGGCCTCGGCCCGGGTGACCGGGCGCTCGTACACGTCCAGGCCGGTGCCGTAGGTGAGCAGGTCCTCCATCACCGCGCCGGCGTGCGGGCTGAGCATCGACATGCCGAGCAGCCGGCCCGCCGAACTGGAGCTGGTCACCACGACGTCGGCGCCGCTCTGGCGCAGCAGCGGGGCGTTCTCGTCCTCCCGCACGGCGGCGACCACGGTGGCGCCCTTGTTGAGCTGGCGGGCGGTCAGGGTGATCAGCACGGCGGTGTCGTCGCGCTCGGGGGCGACCACCACCCGGGCGGCCCGGGGGAGTTCGGCCCGCAGCAGGGTCTCGGTGCGGGTGGCGTCACCGACCACGCCGGTCAGGCCGTCCAGGGTGGCCTGCTCGATCACCTTGCGCTGCGGGTCGACGACCACGATCTCGTCCCGGCGGACGCCCTGCACGATCAGGGTGTCGACGGCGCTGCGGCCCTTGGTGCCGTAGCCGATCACGACGGTGTGTTCCCTCACTGCGGACCTCCAGCGTCCGATCCGCCACTGCCGGCGGGTGCGTTCGGTGAGCACTTCGAGCGTGGTGCCGACCAGGATGATCAGGAAGAGCACACGCAGCGGGGTGATCACGAAGATGTTGGTGAGCCGGGCGCCGTCACTGAACGGGGTGATGTCGCCGTACCCGGTGGTGGAGAGCGTCACGGTGGCGTAGTACGCCGCGTCGAGGAAGCTCAGGCCCCCGCCGGCGTTGTCGTTGTAGCCGTCGCGGTCGAGCCAGACGATCACGGTGGTGGCCACCAGGACACCGAGCGCCACCAGCAGCCGCCCGGACACCTGGCTCAGCGGCGCCCGTTGCCGCTGGGCGGGAAGCATGATCCGGTCGCCGGCCTCGACGTCGGCCGCGCTCCGGCCGCCGCGGCGCTCCGACAGCCGGTGCCGGAGGCCGGTCTGGTTCGCCCCGGAGGGCCGCTCACCGTTGGTCACGTGTCCAAGGATGACGTGGCGGCGGGGCCGGCGGAGCCCGGGGCGGCGGGTTCCCGGGCGTGTCGGTACCGGGTCGTTGTCGTCCGGGCCCGCCGCACCGGGATTTAGGGTTCGTGTCATGACTGAGCAACCACAGCTTCCCTTCGGCACGTTCGCGTCGGTCGCCCGGGCCCTGGACGTCGGCGAACTGCTCGCCGGGCCGGTCGCGGACGCCCTCAAGAACTGGGACGACCAGGAGGCCGCCCGTTCCGTGCTGTACGTGGACACCGACCCGGAGAAGGCCGACACCGCGGTGTTCTGCGAGACCTACGGGGTGCCGCTGGAGGCCTCGGCGAACTGCGTGGTGGTCGCCGCCAAGCGCGGTGGGGAGACCACGCTCGCCGCCTGCCTGGCGCTCGCGCACACCCGGGTCGACGTCAACCGGACGGTCCGCAAGCGCCTGGACGCGCGCAAGGCCTCGTTCGCGCCGATGGACACCGCGGTGGCGGAGACCGGCATGGAGTACGGCGGGATCACCCCGCTCGGGCTGCCGGCCGGCTGGCCGCTGCTGATCGACGCGGCGGTGGCCGCCACGCCGCACGTGCTGGTGGGCAGCGGGCGCCGGCGGGGCAAGCTGATCCTGCCGGGCCACGTGCTGGCGGGGCTGCCCGGCGCCGAGGTGGTGCCGGAGGCGGCTGCCTGACGCCGCGCCGGCGCAGCGGCGGGGGCGGGGCCGGTACCCGGCCGGAGCCCGCGCGGGCGGCGCGGTTCGTCCCCGCGGGGCGGCCGGCACGCAGTAGCTTCGGGGCATGCATGCGATGACGATTCCTGAACCCGGCGGGCCCGAGGCACTGGTCTGGGCGGAGGTGCCGGATCCGGTGCCCGGCGACGGCGAGGTCCTGGTCGAGGTGGCGGCCACCGCGGTCAACCGGGCCGACCTGCTCCAGCGGCAGGGCTTCTACAACCCGCTGCCCGGCACCTCCCCCTACCCCGGTCTGGAGTGCGCGGGCCGGATCGTCGCCCTCGGGCCCGGGGTGGCCGGCTGGGCGGTCGGCGACGAGGTCTGCGCGCTGCTGTCCGGCGGCGGCTACGCGCAGCTGGTCGCGGTGCCGTCGGGCCAGCTGCTGCCCGTCCCGAAGGGCCTCACCGTGGAGCAGGCCGCCGCGCTGCCTGAGGTGGTCTCGACGGTGTGGTCCAACGTCTTCCTCACCGCCCACCTGCGGCCCGGCGAGACCGTCCTGCTGCACGGCGGGGCCAGCGGCATCGGGACGATGGCGATCCAGCTGGCCAAGGCGGTCGGCGCCCGGGTGGCGGTGACGGCGGGCAGCGCCGAGAAGCTGGCCCGGTGCACCGAGCTGGGTGCGGACATCGCGATCAACTACCGCGAGCAGGACTTCGTCGAGGTGCTCCGGGAGGCCACCGGTGGTGCCGGGGCGGACGTGATCCTGGACATCATGGGCGCCAAGTACCTGCAGCGGAACGTGGACGCGCTGGCGGTCAACGGGCGGCTGGTGATCATCGGCCTGCAGGGCGGGGTCAAGGGCGAGCTCGACCTCAACGCCCTGCTGCGCAAGCGCGGCGCGGTGATCGCCACCAATCTGCGCGGCCGGCCGCTGGCGGAGAAGGCCGCGATCGTGGCGGCGGTGCGCGAGCACGTCTGGCCGCTGGTGGAGTCCGGGGTGGTCCGGCCGGTGATCGACCGGGTGCTGCCGCTGTCCGGGGCGGCCGACGGGCACCGGGCGCTGGAGGCCGGCGAGCAGGTCGGCAAGGTCGTGCTGCGGGCCTGAGCCGGCTGCGGGGGAGCGGCGCGGGCGGGGGGCGGCGGAGCGCAGGGGACGGGGTGGCGGAGCGCGGGGGACGGCCGGGCGGTTGGTGCACAGCCGTTCGAAATGCCCGAAATGCCGGATTGTGTGAATCTGGTCGGGAGCTGTCCCGCCGCCGACCCCGCCCGTGCGCGGTCGGCCGTCGGAAGGACCTCGACCGTGGCCGCACCTTCGAAGACGTCCCTCGGGCCGCTGCCCGCCGTGCCCTCCCGCAGCCGTCCCCGTCACCGGGCCTGCGTCCGGCTGCGGCTGCTGCTCACGGTGGCGGCGCTCGGGCTCGCCGGACCGCTCGGCGTGGTGCCGGTCGCCGTGGCCGCCCCGGCCGATCCCGCCGGCTCGCCGGGCGGAACGGCGGGGACTTTCCTGTCCGGCGCCCCGGCCGCGCCCGCCGCCCCGGTGCCGGCGGGGCCGTCCGGTGCGGCCGAACCGGCTGAACCCGCCGAACCGGTTGAACCCGCCGAAGCCGCGGACCCCGCTGGCCCCGCGGACCCGGCCGAACCGGCCGAACCGGCCGAACCGGCCGAGGCCCCCGCGGCCTCCCCGGCCACCGGGCCCGGCAGGTCCGGCTCGCCGTCCGCGGGGGTGGGGACGGCAGTGACCGCGGCACCGTCCACCACCGGGCCCGCAGCCGGGCCCGCAGCCGGGCCCGCGTCCGATCCGCCGCCCTCCGCCGGACCGTCCCCCGAAGCCCCGCCGTCCCCGTCCGCCCCGTCCCCGTCCGCCCCGGAGCCGACCGTCTCGGAGCCGACCGCCCAGGAGCCGACCGCCCCGGAGTTGACCGCTTCGGAACCGTCCGCCCCGGAGCCGGCCGGCCCGCCCGCACCCCCGGCGGGTGCCGGGGCCGCGGAGGCCGCACCGGACCCGGCCGCCCAGCCCTCGCCCGCCGTCTCCGGACCGGCCGCCGCCCCGCCGCAGCACCAGGCCGGACGCCCCGGGCCCGGGCCGGCCCTCGGCGGATCCCGGGCCGCGTGGGCGGCGGTCGGGCACCGGCACCGGCCTGCCTCGGCACCCGAGCGCGCCGACGCCGCCCCCGGCGGGCTGCCTGCGGAGATCCCCGCCGGAGCCGTGCAGGCCCCCGGGCAGCCGGCCACGGCGGACCGGCCCGCGCCGGGCACCCCGGGGACGGGCACCGCCGACCCGGAGGCCTCCGGGCCGGCCGAGGACGCCGCAGCCCCGGACACCGCGACGCTGGCCGCCGGGCAGCCCGCCGGGCAGGCGATCGCGGCGGGGGCCGCCGCCGTCCCCGCCCGCTGGGGCGACGCCTCCACGCTCCAGCTGCCGCTGGGCGCCGGCCTGGGGCTGATCGGCTGCGGCCTGGGCCTGATCGGGCTGCGCCTGCGCAAGGGCTGAGCCCCGCTGCCCGCACCGCCCGCACCGCGCGGCAGCCCCTCGGGTGCGCCCCCGCCGCGCACCCCTCGCCGCACGCGAACTGAGTATCCGTACGGATACCGGGCCGCCGGGCGGCGGCGTAGCGTCCTGCCCGGGGCGGGCGGAACCGGTGGGCGGTGCTGCTGCCGGGGGCTGCCGCCCGACCAACCCCAGTGAGGGAGAATGTGGTTCATGACGAATCCGATGAACGAGCGCTCGCCGCAGGAGCTGTACCAGGCCATGGGCGGGCAGTCGCAGGACGGCCAGAAGGTGCTGATCGTCGGACCGGACGGGCTGCCGGTCGGCCAGGGTTTCGCGGTTTCCTCCGGGGACGAGGGCGATGTGCCGCGTGAACTCCCGGTGACCGAGATGGTGGAGCAGCCCGCCAAGGTCATGCGGATCGGCAGCATGATCAAGCAGTTGTTGGAGGAGGTCCGGGCGGCCCCCCTCGACGAGGCCAGCCGCGCGCGACTGAAGGACATCCACGCCAGCTCCATCAAGGAGCTGGAGCTCGGCCTGGCCCCCGAACTGGTCGCCGAGCTGGAGCGGTTGTCGCTGCCGTTCACCGAGGACTCGATCCCCACCGAGGCCGAGCTGCGGATCGCGCAGGCGCAGCTGGTCGGCTGGCTGGAGGGACTGTTCCACGGCATCCAGACCGCCCTGTTCGCCCAGCAGATGGCGGCGCGGGCGCAGCTGGAGCAGATGCGCCGGGCGCTGCCGCCCGGCCTGCACGGCAGTGAGCAGGAGGGCGACGACCCGGGCGAGGGCCGTGGGATCCGCTCCGGTCCGTACCTGTAGCAGTGCCGGGCCCCGGCCGGCCCCGGCCGGGGCTCCGCGGCGCGCACCGGGCCGCCGGACGTCCCGGAACCGTGGGACGTGCGGGACGTGCGGGACGTACCGGAACTGCAGGAAATCCCGGGTTTCGGACGTACCGCCACGATCCGGCACCGGGGGGCGGCGCCGCACGCCGCACCACCGGGCAGCGGGTCGCGGCTCGGACACAGTGTCGGCCCTGGGCCGATCGGTGTCGTCGTGAGCCGATACCCTGAGCGCCTGTCGCAGGCCGGGCGAGCGCCGCGACAGGGGCGGGCAGGCGGAGAACGCGGGCCCGGACCACGCACGGACGAGACCGAACGTCACGGCTGCGGCCGCACCGCCGCGCCGAGGGGGAGCAGGGGACCATGAGCGAGCACGGCAACGCGGTCGAGGGCCACTCCCTGGGCAACGGCAGGTACGTGCTTCAGCGGGTGCTCGGCGAGGGCGGCATGGCTTCCGTGCACCTCGCCTACGACAACGTGCTGGACCGCCAGGTCGCGCTGAAGAGCATGCACGCCGAGCTGGGCCGCGACGACACCTTCAAGGAGCGGTTCCGCCGCGAGGCCCAGTCGGTGGCCCGGCTGGAGCACACCAACATCGTCACCGTCTACGACAGCGGCGAGGACATCGCCGCGGACGGCTCCAGCACGCCGTTCATCGTGATGCAGCTGGTCGACGGCAAGGGCCTGCGGGACGCGATCAACGAGGCCGTCGCGCAGTACGGCGCGATGCCGGTCGAGGAGGCGCTGCGGATCACCGTCGGCGTACTCAACGCGCTGGAGGCCTCGCACGACCAGGGCCTGGTCCACCGTGACATCAAGCCCGGCAACGTCATGTTCGACCGCAAGGGCACCGTCAAGGTGATGGACTTCGGCATCGCCCGCGCGCTGGACAGCGGGGTCACCTCGATGACCCAGACCGGCATGGTGGTCGGCACCCCGCAGTACCTCTCGCCCGAGCAGGCGCTCGGCAAGCCGGTGGACGCCCGCTCCGACCTCTACTCGGTCGGCGTGATGCTCTTCGAGATGCTCACCGGCCAGCTGGTCTTCGACGGCGACTCGGCGTTCTCGATCGCCTACAAGCACGTGCAGGAGGAGCCCTCCGCGCCGTCCGCCATCAACCGGGCGGTCAGCCCGTCGGTGGACGCCTTCGTCGCCCAGGCGCTGCGCAAGGACCCGGCGCACCGGTTCGCCAGCGCGGCCGCGATGCGCGACGAGGCCGAGCGGCTGATCGCGGTGGAGAAGGGCGGCGGCGGCGGGAACCCGCTGCAGGCCAGCACGCCGCTGGTGATCACCGACGGCCCGCGGTCGGCGCACGCCGCCCCGCAGGCCCCGCAGACGCCGCACCCGCAGTACCTCCAGCAGGGCGGTCCGCAGCAGTACCAGACCCCGCCGCCGCAGTACCGGACGCCGCCGCCGGCCTTCCAGGCCCCGCAGTACCAGACCCAGCCGCCGCAGTACCAGACGCCGCCGCCGGCCTTCCAGAGCCCGCCGCCGGCGTTCCAGACCCCGCCGCCCTTCCCGCAGCAGGCGCACACCCCGCCGCCGCAGCCGATGCCGCCGTTCCAGCCCGTCCCGGCCTCGAACAGCGGCGGCTGCTCCACCGCGCTGGTGATCGTCGGCATCATCGTCGGCGTGATCGTGCTCGCGATCATCATCATCGCGATCGTCGTGACCAAGGCCGAGAAGAACACCAGCACGAGCAAGTCCACGTACGGAAGCGGTCGTAGCGCCGTCGTCCTGCAGGTGGACACCCCGGCCGACCGGAATGGCCTGCTCTGATGCTTTCCGCCCGGATCGGGCGTGCTACGGGGTATGGCCGGAGGCGGTAGCGTTCGGGGACACGAAGCGACAGGGCACCGCGATCCGAGCGAAGGCCCGGGGCGAGGAGCGATGGCACAGACGCAGCAGCCGGACGACGAGGGGGCCCGGACGGCAGGTCCGGGCGGCGGCGTCCCCGGGACGCCCGACGTCGGCGGCGACGGCGCCGCCACCACCGCGCTCCCGCCGTTCGGCGGCGGCCCGCAGACGCCCGGCCGCGGCACCGCGGCCCCGCTCGGCACGGTCGGCGACGGCCGCTACCGGCTGACCCACCGGCTCGGCCGGGGCGGGATGGCCGAGGTGCTCGCCGCCCAGGACATCCGGCTCGGCCGGACCGTCGCCGTCAAGCTGCTCCGTGGCGAGCTCGCCCAGGACGAGATCGCCCGACTGCGGTTCACCCGCGAGGCGCACGCCGTCGCGGCGCTCAACCACCACTCGATCGTCTCGGTCTACGACACGGGCGAGGAGTACGTCGGCGACGAGTCGACGCCGTACATCGTGATGGAGCTGGTCGAGGGCCGGACCGTCCGCGAGCTGCTGGTGGACGAGGAGGCGCCGCCGGTCGACCAGGCGCTGATCATCATCGCCGGGGTGCTGGAGGCGCTCGCCTACAGCCACCGGCACGGCATCGTCCACCGCGACATCAAGCCCGCCAACGTCATCATCACCACCACCGGCGCGGTCAAGGTGATGGACTTCGGCATCGCCCGCGCGCTGACCGGCACCGCCAGCACCATGACCCAGACCGGCATGGTCATGGGCACCCCGCAGTACCTCTCGCCCGAGCAGGCCCTCGGCAAGCCGGTCGACCACCGCTCCGACCTGTACGCGGCCGGCTGCATGCTCTACGAACTGCTGACGCTGCGACCGCCGTTCACCGGCGACACCCCGCTGTCGGTGGTCTACCAGCACGTGCAGGACATGCCGGTGCCGCCCTCGCAGGCCAATCCGCGGGTGCCGGCCGCGCTCGACCCGCTGGTGCTGCGCTCGCTGGCGAAGAACCCGGACGACCGCTTCCAGGACGCCGACGAGTTCCGCGCCCACCTCCAGCACGCGCTGCGCGAGATGCACGGGGCGGGCGGGACGTGGGCGGGCGCCGCGGCCGCCGGGCTGGCGGCCGCCGGCCAGGGCCACAGCGGCGCCACCCCGATGATCGGCACGGACGAGACGGCGGTGCTCGGCGGCGGCCTCGGCGCCCCGGGCGACCCGACGGCGATGCTGCCGTACCAGGTGCCCGGCGGCCCGCACACGCCGTCCGCGCCGTACCCCGGGGCCGGTGGGCCGTACGGCGGCGACGGTACGGGCGGTGGCGACGACGGCGGCCACGGTCACGGTCACGGCCGGCGGCGCGGGCCGTGGGGCTGGGTGGCCGGCATCGTGGCGGTGCTGGTCGCGTCCGGTGTCGGCATCGCGTTCGCGCTCAGCGGCGGCGACGGCGGGAACGGCCCGAAGACGACGCCCAGCGCGACCGTCCCGACGACCGTGGCCACGGAGACCACCGCGCCGGCCACCGGCCCGGCCTCCACCGTGGTGCCGACCCAGCAGACCACCAGCCGGAAGCCGCAGCAGCCGACGGACAACAACAACAACCAGAGCCCCCCGGCGACGGTGCCGTCCGGCAAGCACACGATGAGCCCGACCATGACGCCTTCCGGCACCAAGTCGGCGACGCCCACGCAGTCGGCCACCGGCACGCCGACTTCGAGCGGGGCGCCGACCGGGGCCACGCAGTCCGCGCAGCCGACCTCGACGCAGTCGCAGGGGTCCAGTACCCCGAAGCCGCCGGTGACCCAGCCGCCCGTCAGCCCCCCTGCGATGCCCTGACCGCCCGGGTCAGTTGGCGAAGGCGTCCAGGACCTGCTCGTACTCCTGGCACCACCACGCCAACTGGCCCGCCGAGGCTGGGTACAGCGGGTCGGCCCGGTGGTCGGCCCGCTGGTAGCGCCACTGGAGCATCCAGAAGTCGTTGAGCCGCTCCCACCAGACCCGGTGCACGGCCGCCGCCAGGTGCTCGGCGGTGGCGGCCCCGGTGGCGCGGTAGGCCTGGGAGTAGTGCCGGACCCGGACGAGGTCCAGCACGCCCGTCGACCGGTCGTGGAAGAGCAGGGTGGCCGCCCGGACGGCCTCCTCGGCGCGCGGCTGCGGCCCCAGCTTGTCCCAGTCCAGGACGGCCGAGATCCGGCCTTCCCGGTACAGCAGGTTCAGCCCGTGGAAGTCGCCGTGCGTCCAGCCGGTGGGCGGGGCGGCCTGGGGGGCCGGGCGCCGGTGGGCGTGCTCGGCGAGCAGCTCCAGCCGTTCGCCGAGGCGCTGTTCGACCAGGGTGTCCAGGGCGCCGTGCGGGCGGTGGCCGCGGGCGCGCAGCCGCAGGTCGTGGGCGAGGGCGGCGCTGTCCAGCGGGTCGCCGGTGCGGTAGCCGGCCGGTTGTGCGAGCGGGGCGCAGACGTCGTCCAGTGCGCCGTGCAGTCTGCCGAGCAGCGCGCCGAGCGCGTCGCACTGCGGCAGGGAGAGTTCGCTGCCGTGCCGGTGCCGGCCGTCCACCCAGGGGAAGAGCGCGAACAGCCGGCCGCCGGACACGGCCACCGTGCCGGACCGCTCGGCGCAGCCCAGCGGCGGAGCGACCGGCAGGCCGAGGGTGAACAGCTCGGCCATCGCGCGGTGGTGGTCGGCGATCGCGGTGCGGTTGGCGGTGGCGGCGTCGACGTAGCACTTCAGGAAGTAGGTGCCGGCCTCGGTCGAGACGCGGTAGCCCCGGTTCAGCAGGCCCTCGGCGACGGGTTCGGCGGTGAGCAGCCGCCCGATCCGGTAGCGGCGGATGACCTCCGCCAGGGCGGCGTGCGGGACGGGCGGGCTGAGGGTCCCTATGGGGGGTGCGGAGAGGTCGGGGCGGGCCGGGGCGCAGGCAAGGGTCTGGCTGAAAGTCACAGCCTGAGGTTAGGGCCCCGCGGCGAGGTCCCTTGACAACTCGTCAGTTGTATGTATGCGACAGGATCCAGGGCCTGCTCAGTGCTGCTGGTCGGCCTGGTGCCGGGCCACGAAGGCGGCGGCCTGGGTGCGCCGCTCCATGCCCATCTTGGCGAGCAGGCTGGAGACGTAGTTCTTCACCGTCTTCTCCGCGAGGTGCAGCTCGTTGCCGATCTGACGGTTCGTCATGCCCTCGCCGATCAGGTCGAGGATGCGCCGCTCCTGCTTGGTGAGCTGGGAGAGCCGCTCGTCCTCCTTCTCGCCGCCGTTGCGCAGCCGGGCCAGCACCCGGCTGGTGGCGACCGGGTCGAGCAGGGACTTGCCGGCCGCGACGTCCCGGACGGCGGTGATCAGGTCGGTGCCGCGGATCGCCTTCAGGACGTAGCCGGAGGCGCCGGCCATGATCGAGTCGAACAGCGCCTCGTCGTCCGAGAACGACGTCAGCATCAGGCACTTGATCTCCGGCAGCCGGGAGCGGATCTCCCGGCAGACCTCGACGCCGTTGCCGTCCGGGAGCCGGACGTCGAGCACGGCCACGTCGGGGTGGACGGCCGGGATCCGGGTGATCGCCTCGGCGGCGGTGCCGGCCTCGCCGACCACCTCGATGTCCCCCTCGACCGAGAGCAGGTCGTGCACGCCCCGCCGGACCACCTCGTGGTCGTCGAGAAGGAATACCCTGATTTGCCCGTTATCAGTCACGTACAAAGCCTCCCATAACACCGTACGAAAGACCTATCGCCCGCCGCTGATCGGGATCGTTATCCGGCCAGAGCAGACCAAACCGATGCCCGTAACCCCCTTACGCGCGGGCCTCCGCCCGGATAGCGTGCGCAGGTGTCCTGAAGGCGACCGAAATGAGAGCTGCGCCACGCCCGTCCGTCACCCCCCACCACCCTTTCGACGGCGAGCCGCGCGCGGCACCCTTTGTAGGCCCTGAACAACTAGGACGTCCTAGCGCAAGCGCGCCAAGGGCTGCCGCTGGGTAACGTTCTCGTGAGGGACGCCGTCGGAACAGGATCACCACCTGCCTTGCAGCCGGTGCGCACACCCACGCGCGCCCCGCGAGGCGGTGACCGGACCGGTCACCGGCGACCCCGGGCGGCCGGACAGACCGAGGAGTGAACGTGACCGTCAAAAGCACGGCGAGGGCCCGCAAGAAGGCAGCCCCCGGCGTCCCTGACACCCTCCGCGCCACGGGTACGGACGCCCAGCCGGAGCTCGTACAGCTGCTCACCCCGGAAGGCGAGCGCGTCGAGCACCCGGACTACCCGCTCACCGTCACTCCGGAGGAGCTGCGCGCCCTCTACCGCGACCTGGTGCTGGTGCGCCGGTTCGACGCCGAGGCGACCGCGCTGCAGCGGCAGGGCGAGCTGGGCCTGTGGGCCTCGCTGCTCGGCCAGGAGGCGGCCCAGGTCGGCTCCGGGCGCGCCATGCGCACCGGCGACTACGCCTTCCCGACCTACCGCGAGCACGGCGTGGCCTGGTGCCGCGACGTCGACCCGCTGAACCTGCTCGGCATGTTCCGCGGCGTGAACCACGGCGGCTGGGACCCGAACGAGAAGAACTTCCACCTCTACACCATCGTGATCGGCGCGCAGACCCTGCACGCCACCGGTTACGCGATGGGCATCACCAAGGACGGTGCCGACGACGCGGTGATCGCGTACTTCGGCGACGGCGCCTCCAGTCAGGGTGACGTCAACGAGGCCTTCACCTTCGCCTCGGTCTACAACTCCCCGGTCGTGTTCTTCTGCCAGAACAACCAGTGGGCGATCTCCGAGCCCACCACCACCCAGACCAAGATCCCGCTGTACCGCCGCGCCTCCGGCTTCGGCTTCCCCGGCGTCCGGGTCGACGGCAACGACGTGCTGGCCTGCCTGGCGGTCACCCGCTGGGCGCTCGACCACGCCCGCACCGGCAACGGTCCGGTGCTGATCGAGGCGTTCACCTACCGGATGGGCGCGCACACCACCTCCGACGACCCGACCCGCTACCGGCCCACCGAGGAGACCGAGTCCTGGAAGGCCAAGGACCCGATCAGCCGGCTCAAGGCCCACCTGGACCAGCAGGGCCTGGCGGACGAGGAGTTCTTCGCCTCGATCGAGGCCGAGAGCGAGCAGCTGGGCCTGCGGGTGCGCGAGGGCGTGCGGAGCATGCCGGACCCCGACCCGACCCTGATCTTCGACCACGTCTACGCCGAGCCGCACACGCTGGTCGATGAGGAACGGGCCGAGTACGTCGCGTACGCGGCCTCCTTCGAGGCGGGGGAGAACCTCTGATGGCCGGTCAGCTCAGCATCGCCAAGGCGCTCAACGAGGCGCTGCGCAAGTCGCTGGAGAACGACCCGAAGACGCTCCTCATGGGCGAGGACATCGGCAAGCTCGGTGGCGTCTTCCGGATCACCGACGGCCTGCAGAAGGACTTCGGCGACAGCCGGGTGATCGACTCCCCGCTCGCCGAGTCCGGCATCGTCGGTACGGCGATCGGCCTGGCGCTGCGCGGCTACCGCCCGGTGGTGGAGATCCAGTTCGACGGCTTCGTCTACCCGGCCTTCGACCAGATCGTCTCCCAGCTGGCCAAGATGCACGCCCGCGCGCTCGGGCACATCAAGATGCCGGTCACCATCCGCATCCCGTACGCGGGCGGCATCGGCGCGGTCGAGCACCACAGCGAGTCGCACGAGGCGTACTTCGCGCACACCGCCGGCCTGCGCGTGGTCTCGCCCTCGAACGCGCACGACGCGCACTGGATGCTGCGCCAGGCCATCGAGTCGGACGACCCGGTGATCTTCCTGGAGCCCAAGCGGCGCTACTGGGACAAGGGCGAGGTCGGCGACGCCGCCGACCTGGGCCTCTACGACGCCCGGATCGTCCGCCCCGGTACCGACGCGACGCTGATCGCCTACGGCCCGATGGTCAAGGTCTGTCTGGAGGCCGCCGCGGCGGCGGAGGAGGACGGCCGCCGGCTGGAGGTCGTGGACCTGCGCTCGCTCTCCCCGGTGGACTTCGCCGCCCTGGAGGAGTCGGTCAAGCGGACCGGCCGCGGCATCGTGGTGCACGAGGCGCCGGTCTTCCTGGGCATGGGCGCCGAGCTGGCCGCCCGACTGACCGAGCGGTGCTTCTACCACCTGGAGGCACCGATCCTGCGGGTCGGCGGCTACCACGCGCCGTACCCGCCGTCCCGGGTCGAGGAAGCCTTCCTGCCGGACCTGGACCGCGTGCTCGACGCCGTCGACCGCGCGCTCGCGTACTGAACGGGGAGCGAAGATGACCACCGAAGTTCGCTCGCTCCGCGAGTTCAGGATGCCCGACGTCGGCGAGGGCCTCACCGAGGCCGAGATCCTCAGCTGGTACGTCAAGCCCGGCGACACCGTCACGGACGGCCAGGTCGTCTGCGAGGTGGAGACCGCGAAGGCCGCCGTGGAGCTGCCGATCCCCTTCAACGGGGTGGTCGACCAGCTGTTCTTCCCGGAGGGCGCGACGGTCGACGTCGGCACCGTGATCATCACGGTCGCCGTCGAGGGCGCCGCCCCGGCGGCTCCGGCCGCCCCCGTCGCGGCTCCCGCGGCCGCTCCCGCCAAGGCCGAGCCGGCCGTGCCGGAGCGGCGCGAGGTGCTGGTCGGCTACGGCCCGCGGACCGGCGGCACCCAGCGCCGGGCCCGCCGCACGACCACCACCACGGTCGTCGCGGCCGCCCCCGTCGCCCCGGCGGCTCCGGTCGCGCCCGTCGCCCCGGTGGTGCCGGTCGCCCCGGTGGTGCCGGAACAGGCCAACGGCGAGCGGCCGTTGGCCAAGCCGCCGGTACGCAAGCTGGCCAAGGACCTCGGCGTCGACCTGCGGGCCGTCACCCCGACCGGCCCGGACGGCGTGATCACCCGCGAGGACGTGCACGCGCACGCCTCGGCGGCGGCCGCGCCGGCCCCCGCCCCCGTGGCGGCTCCGGTCGAGGCGCCCGTCGCCGCGCCGGCGGCCCTGCCCACGGGCACCGCCGGGGACGTCCGGGTGCCGGTCAAGGGCGTCCGCAAGGCGACCGCGCAGGCGATGGTGGCCTCGGCCTTCACCGCCCCGCACGTCACCGAGTTCGTCCAGGTCGACGTCACCCGCACGATGAAGTTCGTCCGACGGCTCAAGGAGAGCGGCGAGCTGGGCCGGGACATCCGGGTCAGCCCGCTGCTGCTGGTCGCCAAGGCGCTGCTCACCGCGATCAAGCGGCACCCCGAGATCAACGCCCAGTGGGACGAGGCGGCCCAGGAGATCGTCCTCAAGGGCCAGGTGAACCTCGGCATCGCCGCGGCCACCCCGCGCGGCCTGATCGTCCCCAACATCAAGGACGCGGGCGCGCTGACCCTCTCGGGGCTGGCCGCCTCCCTCGGCGAGCTGATCGACACGGCCCGCCAGGGCAAGACCTCGCCGGCCGACATGCAGGGCGGCACCGTCACCATCACCAACGTCGGCGTCTTCGGCGTCGACACCGGCACCCCGATCCTCAACCCGGGCGAGGCCGCGATCCTCGCCTTCGGCGCGGTCCGGGAACTGCCGTGGGTGCACAAGGGCAAGGTCGTCCCGCGCCAGGTCACCACGCTGGCCCTCTCCTTCGACCACCGCCTGGTGGACGGGGAGCTGGGCTCCAGGGTGCTGGCCGACGTGGCCGGGCTGCTGGAGCGTCCGAAGCGCCTGATCACCTGGGGCTGACGCCCCCGGAGCCGACGAAGGGGCCCTGCTCCGCACCACCGTGCGGAGCAGGGCCCCTTCCGCCTGTCGTCCCTGCCTGTCGGCCCCGCCGGGGCCGAGGGTCCTGCCGGGAATTCCCGGGCCGCCTGCCGCGGGCCGTTTCTCCGCGATACTGCCGGGATGGCAGAGGAGCTGATAACCCGTTCGGCCGACCGTCGTACCGCACCCGAGGAGCGCCGCTCGCTGCGCCGGGACGCCTCCGGGCCGGCGCTGCTGGCCGGCCTGGTGTGCATCGTGGTGTCGTTCTCCGGACCACTGGTGGTGGTGCTCGCGGCGGCCGCCGCCGGGCGGCTGGACCAGGCGCACACGGCGTCCTGGATCTGGGCGGTGTCCGTCGGCAGCGGGCTGACCTGTCTGCTGCTCAGCTGGTGGACCAGGACGCCGGTGATCACCGCCTGGTCCACCCCCGGGGCGGCGCTGCTGGTGACCAGCCTCGGCGGGTACCCGTACCGGGAGGCGGTCGGGGCCTTCCTGGTGAGCGGCGCGGTGGTGGCGCTGTTCGGTGTGACCGGGTGGTTCGGGCGGCTGATCGCGGCGATCCCGGCCGGCATCGTCAACGCGATGCTGGCGGGCATCCTGTTCTCCTTCGGCGCCGGGATCTTCGGCGCGGTGAAGGGCGAGCCCCTCCTGGTGCTCGGCAGCTTCGCGGCCTTCCTGCTGGCCAAGCGGCTCGTGCCGCGGTACGCCGTGCCGGCCGCGCTGCTGGCCGGCGTGGTGCTCGCGGCCGTGACCGTCGGGCTGTCGCTGCACATCGGCCAGGGCGGCCCGACCCGGCCGGTGCTGACCGTGCCGGCCTTCTCCTGGCCCGCCCTGGTGGGCCTGGCACTGCCGCTCACCATCGTCGCGCTGGCCTCGCAGAACGCGCCCGGCCTGGGGGTGATGCGGGCCTTCGGCTACCGGCCGGACGACCGGCTGCTGATCGGGGCCACCGGCGGGCTCTCCGTCCTGCTGGCACCGTTCGGCTCGCCGGGCGTCAACCTGGCGGCGATCACCGCGGCCATCTGCGCCGGCCCGGAGAGCCACCCCGACCCGCGCCGCCGCTACGTCGCCGGGATGTCGGCGGGCGTGCTCTACCTGCTGGTGGGCAGCTTCGGGGGCGTCCTGGTCAGCCTGTTCACCGGTCTGCCGAAGGAACTGGTCGCGGTGGTCGCCGGGGTCGCGCTGCTGGCCTCGCTTCAGGGCAGCCTGGCGGCGGCGGTCGCCGAGGAGCGCGGCCGGGACGCGGCGGTGGTGACCTTCCTGGCCACCGCGTCCGGCACGAGCCTGCTCGGGATCGGTTCGGCGTTCTGGGGGCTGCTGTTCGGCCTGGCCGCCCACCTGGTGCTCGACGTGCGGCGGCGGCCCCGCTGAGGACGGGCGGGCGGCGGCGCGAGGAGGGGGTCCGGTGCGGTCGGGGCGCGGTCCCGGGCGGTCCCGGGCGGTCCCGGGCGGTCCCGGGCGGTCCCGGGCGATCGGAAGGTGATCGGAACCGGTCACGGGTGATCGGAAACGTCCACCTGGTTGGACTCATAGGTATGACCGGGGTGATCCGGGTCGTTCGGCCAGGTCGGTGACATTTTCGCCGGACGGGAGGGGAGACACGCCGGGCCGGGTACGGCTACGCGTCCACCACCCGGGCGACGCCGGGTGACCGGATCCCCGAGGACGCACCCGTATGCCGCCTGGCAACCCTGGCCGTCTCGTCCGGAGTCTGGCCGCGCTCGTGCTGGTGTCCACCGCCGTACTCCCGGCCGCCCTGGAGCTGGCCGGCCCCTCGCCGTTCGGAGTGATCGGGCCCGGCGCCCCCGCCGACCGCGCGGTGCCGCCGCACAGTGTGCAACAGGCCGACCTGCGCGCGGCCGGCACCGCTCCGACCGTCGACATAAGGCGGACCGGTGATCCCGCCAACCGGATCACCCTGGTGCTGCTCGGCGACGGCTACACCTCCGACGAACAGGACCTCTTCCGCCAGCAGGCGGACCGGGCCTGGCGGTCGCTGATGGAGATCGAGCCGTTCCGCAGTTACCAGGGCTACTTCAACATAAGGCGGGTCGAGGTGGTCTCCTCGGTCTCCGGCATCGCCGAGACCGAGAGCCGGGGCCGCAACCCCGGCACCCCGCTCGGCATGCACTTCTGGTGCGAGGGCACCGCCCGGCTGCTCTGCGCCGACGAGTCCGCCACCGCCCGGGCGGCCGGGGGCGGCGACGGCCCGCAGTACCTGATCGCGCTGGCCAACTCCAGCGAGTACGGCGGCGCCGGCGGCACCGGCGTGACCACCCTGGCCGGCGGCAGCGTGGACGCCGGGCGGATCATCCAGCACGAGATAGGGCACACCGTCGGCGATCTCGGCGACGAGTACGACAGCGCACCGGACGACGCCGACTACCCCAACCTCTCCACCGACAACGCGGACGACATGCGCCGCAAGCAGACCAAGTGGTGGCGCTGGCTCGGCGCGGAGTCCCCGGACGGCGCCGGCACGGTCGGCGCGTACCGGAGCGCCAACGGGATCTACCGGCCGACCCCGGACTCGGTGATGCGCACCCTCGGCGGCGCGTACAACCTGCCCTCGCGGGAGGCGATCGTCGAGGAGATCTACCGCCGCATCCGGCCGACCGACACACCGCTGCCCGCCCCCGGCGAGGTGACCGGCCGCCCCCGGCTGGAGGTCCGCCCGCTGCCGCTGGCCGGGGCCCGGCAGCTCCAGGTCGACTGGAAGGTGGACGGCGTTCCGGTGGAGCCCCAGGCGACGGACCGCAGCTGGCTCGACACCGCTCAGCTGAACCTCGTGCCCGGCCGGGACAGCACCGTCACGGCCACCGTCCGGGACACCACGGACTGGGTCCGGGACGAGGCCTTCCGCGACCGCTACATGACGCGGTCGGTGTCCTGGACCGTCACCGGCTGAGGTGGTTCGTACCCGACCGCCGGGGGCGGGCGGCGGCCGGTATTGGCCGACCCTGTACTGGCGTCGAATGATGGGATGACTAATCTGGGGGCACTATGACCGTGGACCCCGCCTCCGCCGCCCGCCCGATCACCGTCCCCGGTCCCCGGGTCGACGCCGGTCCGTCCCCGGCCGGGACCCCGCACTCCCCGCCGGGCGGGCGCGCCGCATGGCTGGCCTGGTCCATCGGCGTCAGCGTCTACATCCTCGCCGTGATCCACCGCACCAGCCTCGGCGTGGCCGGGCTGGACGCCGCAGAGCGCTTCACCATCGGCGCCTCCGCGCTCTCCACCTTCTCCATCCTCCAGGTGCTGGTCTACGCGGCCATGCAGATACCCGTCGGCCTGCTCGTCGACCGGTTCGGCCCGCGCCGGGTGCTGCTCCTCGGCGTCCTGCTGCTCAGCCTGGGGCAGCTGGCCTTCGCCTTCTCCGCGTCCTTCGCGCCGGCGCTCGCCTCCCGGGCGGTGCTGGGCTGCGGCGACGCGATGACCTTCATCAGCGTGCTGCGGATCGCCGCCCGCTGGTTCCCGGCCGCGAAGAACCCGCTGGTCGCCCAGCTCACCGGGCTCGCCGGGATGGGCGGCAACCTGGTCACCACCGTCGTCCTCGCCCAGGCCCTGCACCGCGAGGGCTGGACGCCGACCTTCACCGCCATCGCGCTGCTCGGCGTCGCCGTCTTCGCCCTGGTCGTGCTGTTCCTCCAGGAGGCCCCGGCCGGCCCGCCGGTGTCCGCCGCCGCCCAGGCCCCCCGGCCGGCCGTCGGGCAGCAGATCCGCCACTCCTGGCGCGAGCCCGGCACCCGGCTCGGCCTCTGGGTGCACTTCACCACGCAGTTCCCCGGCAACGCCTTCGGCCTGCTCTGGGGCCTGCCGTACCTGGTCGAGGCACAGGGCATGTCCCGGGCCGCGGCCGGCGGGCTGCTCACCCTGCTGGTCTTCAGCAACATGGCCTTCGGCCTGCTCTTCGGCCGGTTGCTCAGCCGCACCGCCCGGGCGCGGATGCCGATCGTGCTCACCGTCATCGCCGCCACCTCCGCCGGCTGGGCCGTCACCCTCGCCTGGCCCGGCGGCCACCCGCCGCTCTGGCTGCTGGTCGGGATCATCGTGGTGATGGGCAGCAACGGCCCGGCCTCGCTGGTCGGCCTCGACTACGCGCGCTCCCACAACCCCGTCGAACGCCTCGGCACCGCCTCCGGCATCGCCAACATGGGAGGCTTCATCGGCACGATGATCACCCTCTTCGGCATCGGTGTCCTGCTCGACGCCCTGACCCCCGGCAGCGGCAGCGGATACTCGGCGGAGGCGTACCGCTGGGCGTTCTGCTGGCTGTACGTGCCAATGGCGGTGGGGACGCTGATGATCCTGCGGCTGCGCCGCCAGGTGGTGGCGGCCGTCTAGCGCCGCGGCCCGCGCGAGGGCGCCGGACCCCGGGACGCGGGGGCCGGCGCCGTCCGGTCAGCGGCCGTACTCGCGCATCAGGTCGGAGATCTGCCGCGCCGTCCCGTGGATCCGGGCGCCGTGCAGCTCCACGAGCAGCTGCCCGTCGCCGAGCCGGGTCGGTGCCGGCGCCGCGGCCATCTGGCGGACGAGGTCCACCAGCCGGAGCTTCGGGCAGCCCGGGACGGCCCTGCCGCCCCGGATGCCGACCCGCTCCACGACCGGGCAGGAGAAGTAGCCGCCGAAGGGCGGACCGCTGTCCTCCGCGCGGTCCGGCACGGTGAAGAGCATCTCCCCGTGCCGGCAGTGCACCGTCCCGTCGGAGTGCACGTGCACCCCCGGCCCGCCGTCGTGGTCGAGCTCGGCGACGATCTGCACCTGTTGGCCGATCGCCTCCGCCAGGGTCTCCGCCATGCGCCGCTGCTGGGTCGGGACGTCGGTGTCCCCGCGGCGGACGGAGGGGAGGAGGTCGCGGGTGACCCACTCCTGGAACGGCTCGGCACTGGGCTTGGTCGACCTCATGATCATGGTGTACAGGCCGGCCTCGCTGATCACTCCGAGGATGGGATTTCCGCGGGCATAGGGTTTCTCACCTGCGGAAACGCCGTAACCCTCAGAACTTCTGAGGGTTACCCGGCGAAGATCGACCGTGCGCGTGTCCACCGGCTTGACGATCTTCAGTGCCTCGCTGGGATTGCTGCGGCCGAGGATGCGGCACACGTCCGCCGTGACGAACCACGGCTCGCCGTCGATCATCACGACCCTGATCGGCTGCCCCGTGACCGGGAAGCTCGACCTCACCAGCACCATCTGCGTCTGTTCGTCGTCCATCTGGACGCCCCTCCTTCTTCCGGGTGACGACTGCCCGGAACAACGAGGTCGAACGGGTGAGGTGCTGGTACCAGGCTGACGAACGGGAGCGCGAGGCGCACCACCCGGCGCGCGGTGGTGCGTGTACGCCGGGTGGGTGACCGGGGCCGCTACGGGGTGACGGCGAAGTTGGCCAGCACGCGGGAGGCGAGCTCCCGGTCGCCCTCGACGGTGACCGGGCCGGGGCGGCCGCGGCCGCAGGCCAGGCGGACGTACGTCTCCCAGTCGAGGGTGAGCTGGACGTCGGGGGCGAGGCTGATCGACTCGTCGACGGTGCCGCGGCCGCCGGCGTCGACCCGGACGGTGCGCAGGAACTCCACCGGGCCGGTGACGTCGATGGCCAGGGCCGTCCCGGCCGGGGCGCCGGCCTGGTGGGCGACGGCCTTGGGCAGCAGCTCCAGCAGGATGTCCCGGGAGAGCAGGGCGGCCGGCGAGTCCAGGTTGCCGGGCTCGCCCAGGGCGCGCCGGAGGTCCTGCTCGTGCACCCAGACGTCGAAGGCCCGGCGGCGCAGCAGCTCGTAGTAGGGCAGGTCGCGGCTGTGCGGTCCGGCCGGCCAGCGGACCGGCTCGGCGGGGGTCTGCTTGGCGTTCCGCAGCGCGCGCGAGCGGCGGATGATCGTGTACTCCAGCTCGCCGGTGAGCTCGACGGAGGTGTGGCAGCGGCGCTTGTCGACGGGCAGCTCGATGTAGCGGGCGAACTCGGTGGTGACGTGCCGGAGGTCACGGGGGAGGGAGTGGATCGGGCGGGGGTCACCGAGCAGCTCGGACTCGATGGCGATGACGTGCGAGACGACGTCCCGGACCGACCAGCCGGGGCACTCGGTGGCCCGGTTCCAGGAGCCCTCGGGAAGCGGGGTCACCAGCTCCGATATCGATTCGATGGACTGGGTCCACGCCTCGGTGTAAGCCTGCACGGTCTGGTTGTCCGTCACGGGAATCTCCGGCCCTCCGTCAGCTGCTCTGCCCTGCACGCCCTGACTCGGAGGTCGACCTGGTTCGTCCGGATCTTCGGGCGCGCACGCTAACCGCACGTTACGCTGCCGGGTGAGAGCAAGGCAGTGCTTTCGGGTGACGATCGTAGGACTCTTGTCGTGGACGGTGGTACTGTGCGCGCTTCATTGATCCAACTCGCGGTCTCCGACGCCGAGCCGCCCGCCGAGCGGCGGGCGCGGGCTGCCGCCCTGGTCCGGGCCCAGCAGGGCGCCGACCTGGTCGTGCTCCCGGAGCTCTGGCCGTTGGGCGGCTTCGCCTACGACCTCTGGTCGGACGGTGCCGAGGCACTGGACGGGCCCACCTCCGACGCGATGGCGGCCGCCGCGAAGGCGGCCGGGGTCTGGCTGCACGCCGGGTCGATCGTCGAACGGGACCCGGACGGGCCGATCTACAACACCTCGCTGCTGTTCGCCCCGGACGGCGAGCTGGTGCACACCTACCGCAAGATCCACCGCTTCGGCTTCGACAGCGGCGAGGCCGTGGTGATGGGTGCGGGGCAGGAGATCGTCACCGCCGCCACCGACTTCGGCACGCTGGGCCTGGCCACCTGCTACGACCTGCGGTTCCCGGAGCTGTTCCGGGCGCTGCTGGACGCGGGTGCGCAGCTGCTGGTGGTCCCGGCGGCCTGGCCGGCGCGGCGGCGCGAGCACTGGACGGTGCTGAACCGGGCCCGGGCGATCGAGGAGCAGGCCTTCGTGCTGGCCTGCAACACGGCGGGCACGCACGGCGGGGTCGAGCAGGCCGGGTACAGCACCGTGGTGGATCCGTGGGGCCGGGTGCTGGCCGAGGCGGGCCCGGGCGAGGAGGTGCTGACGGTGGAGTTCGATCCGGCCGAGGTGGCGAAGGCCCGGGCGGACTTCCCGGTCCACCGGGACCGGCTGTTGGGCATCCCGGCCCCCGTCCAGCGTTGACGTCCGGCGCCGGCGCCCGGCGGGTGTCGTGCGGCGGGTGCCGTGCGACAGCCCTGCGGCGCCGGCTTCGCGCTGCCCGGTTCCGGGCAGCGTGACCGGGGCGACACGGGGGCGGCCGCGCTGCGGCGGCATCTTTTGAGAAGATGAGCGTTCGTCGTGTTCCCGCCCGTTCTTCCAGTTGGTCCGCCCCCGGGCAGGCCGTCCAGCCCGCCCGAGGAGGTCGCACGCATGTCCGGCACCGGCGCAGGCGACGCCCGCCCCGTGATCCACCGGAACAGCCTGCGCGAGCAGATCGCGGGCGCGCTGCGCGAGGAGATGATGGCCGGCCGGCTGGCCGCCGGGCGCAACTTCACCGTCAAGGAGATCGCCGACCTGTACGGGGTCTCGGCGACGCCGGCCCGCGAGGCGCTGGTCGACCTGGGCGCGCAGGGGCTGCTCCGGGCCGAGCACCACCGGGGCTTCACGGTGCCCGAGTTCGGCTGGGGCGACTTCCTGGAGATCTTCGAGTCCCGGGTGCTGCTCACCGACAGCTACTTCCGCCAGCTCGCCGTCCGCCCGGTACCGCCGGACGCCGCGACCCGGCTGCCCTCGCTGCGCCGCCGGGCGGACGCGGCGGTGCGGGCGGCCCACGCGGGCAACCTGGACGTGATGGTGGGCTGCGACCGCCGGTTCTGGCAGGAGATGGCGGGGCTGTTCGGCAACCGCCGGATCGGCGAGTACCTGGACTGGCTGCGGGTGCAGTCCTGGATGTTCGCCGCGCCCTACCTGCGGGCCATGCCGAAGCTGGCCGGGGTCTGCTGGGACCGGCACGTCGACCTGGTCGACACGGTCGAGGCGCGGGACCTGCGCGGCGCCCACCGCATCGTCTGCGAGTACAACCTGTTCACCGTGCGGCTGCTGGCCGGGCTGGCCGGGCAGCCGGTGGACTCGGTGGCCGTCCTGCCGCTGCTGGCCACCGGGCCGGGACCGGCCGGTCCCGCACCTGCCGCGGACGCGGACGCCGGGCGGGAGTGGGGCGCCGCGGTGGGCTCCGACGAGCCGGCCGGGGGCACCGCCCAGGCATCCGGCGGGTCGGTGCGCGGCGCCGCGGAGGCCGCCCGGGGGCGGAGCCGGGCCGGCGAGCTGGGCCGTGAGCTCGGCCGCGAGCTGGGCCTCGGCCTCGGCCTCGTCCCGCAGCCGCGCTCGGTGCCGCACGGGCGGTTCGGCCGCCGGCTGCCCGATTCGTCGTCCGGCCAACTGCCCGAGGGGCGGCCCGACCCGCACCGCGCGCCGGGCCGGTAGGGTGGGCGGTCGTCGTCCCGGGCGGTCCCTGTACCGACGCTCCGGTGACCGACCCGTCCGTCCGTCGTTCGCCCCGCGAACGGCCCCTGCCGCCCGGAGAGGAAGAGCCGGCCCATGGCCTGCGACCTCTGGCTCGTCCCGCTCGTGGACGTCCTGAGCCAAAGCCCCGACAACCCCTTCCGGGACGATCTGGCGCTCTACAACGCCGTGTTGACCGCGAACGGACTCCCCGAGGTGCCGATCTACCAGTACGTGCCGGGTCTCAGTGGGGCGGTCGAGCCGATAGCCGCGTTCGACTACGACTCGCTGCACTTCCTGCGCCGCGCCTACCTGCTGGGGCTGACCGGTCTGGACATCACCCCGGTGGACGCGCTCGGCGGCGACTACGAGCAGCTGCTGGAGATGTTCGAGAACAGCGCGGAGCAGTCGCACCTGGTCTGGCACTTCGACCACGCCGGGGCCTACGTGCCGATCGAGTTCGCGGTGCCGCTGGTGGACGACGCGCTGCTGGCCGCGGGCGGGCCGCTGGGCTCCAGCCACGGGCTGCTGCGCGAACTGCAGGCCGTCGCACCGGCGCTGGGCATCGACCCGCTCAACCCGCCGGGCCCGACCCGGCCGCTCGGCCCGACCGGCCTGGAGCAGCCGTTCGGCCCGCCGCTGGACGACCTGCACCCCTTCGCCCGGGAGCGGCACGCCTGGGCGGGGCTGTACGCGGCGGCCACCCGCAGCCTCACCCAGGGCTCGATGATCGTCTTCGCCTGACCCGAGCCTGACCCGAGCCTGACCCGAGCCTGCGCCCGAGCCTGCGCCCGAGCCTGCGCCCGAGCCTGCGCCCGATCCCGAGCCTCCGTCCGAGTCGAAGTCCGAGCCTCCGCGCGGGCCGAGCGCCCGGCCCGAGCGCGCCGGGCCCGCCGCCGGCCGGCACCGGGCGCCCCCGGCCGGCGCAGCGCCCCGCCTACCGCAGCGGGCCCTCCGGCGGCCGCTGGCGCGGCATGGTGGGCCGGGTGCCCGGCGGCGGCAGGATCCGCACCTGGGCGCCCCCGCTCGTCTCGCTGCGGCCGCCCCAGCTGCCCGCGGTCTGGGTGGGCAGCTGCGTCATGCCGGCCCGGAACTCCAGCATCCACTCCGAGGTCTCGGTCCGGACCATGTCCGAGACGTCCTCGCAGAACCGCCGCAGCACCCCGAGGCAGCGCTCGGCCGCCTCGCCCGCGGTGCCCTCGGTGGGGCCGAGCACCTCCCGCACGCACTCCGAGGCCCAGTCGAACTGGAAGGCCTCCAGCCGGCGCTGCAGCGCCTGCGCGGTGGAGACGTCCCGCATCCAGCCGGAGGTCAGGCCGAACACCCGGTCCGCGCCGTAGCAGGCGGCGGAGAGCGCCAGGCCGACGTAGCCCCAGCTGGTGGCGTTCGCCACGGCGCCGGTGAGGTCCACCAGCGGCGCGGTGACGCCGCCCACCGCGAAGCCGGCCGTGCCGAAGCGCAGCAGACGGGCCCAGCGGCGCTTCCAGATCCGGTCCCGGCGGTACCAGTCGATCGCCTCCACGGCCCGTTCCTCGGACCAGCGGTAGAGCTCCTCCAGCCGTTCGGCGGGCTCGCCCCAGTCGCCCAGCGGGAACTGGCGGGTGCTCAGATCGGTCCGGTGGCGGGTGGCCGCCGGGCGCGCGACCGTGGCGGCGGCGGGCGGGTCCTCCTCGCCGATCTCCTTGCCCCAGGCACTCTCCTCGGGCTGCATTTCCGGCTGGCTCACCTGTGGGGCTCCCTGTGGCGGGCGGACTGCTGGGTCTGACGGCACGCCGCCCCGACGGCTCGTCGGCCTGACTGGCCGTGGAGCGCCGGGTGACGCATCGGACGCGCGACGCCCCGGGGCGGCTGTGGGTGCCGGGGGCGGCTCACCGGCCGGCGGCCGGTGGTGGTCCAACAGCACTTCTTACCGCCAAATGGCTGACCATGGGGGCGCTTCGCCAATGATCGTTACCGGATTCGGCCACCGGAACCCGAGGTGAGCGGGTTGCGGCGGGCGGCGAGATTTCACCCGTCCGAGCGAGGCGCCGGTGACCCACCGGCCTGACCGCGGCGCCCGGGGCGGATCACCGGGGTCCGGCATTGGAGGTTCCTCCTACTCCGGCAGCGTACGGAGAGGTTTTCCTGGAGGTTCCCATGGGACCGGAGAACAGCCGGAACCGGCCACCGACTACCCTTGCCAACCGTGAAGGTCCTCGTCATCGGCGGCGGCGCCCGCGAACACGCCCTGTGCCGCTCTCTGTCCCAAGATCCCGCCGTCACCGAGCTGCACTGCGCCCCGGGTAACGCCGGGATCGCGCAGGTGGCGACGGTCCACCCGGTCGACCAGCTGGACGGCGCGCAGGTCGCGGCGCTCGCCCGGCAGCTCGACGCCGACCTGGTCGTGGTCGGCCCGGAGGCCCCGCTCGTCGCGGGCGTCTCCGACGCCGTGCGCGCGGCCGGCATCCCCGTCTTCGGCCCGTCCGCCCCGGCCGCCCAGCTGGAGGGCTCCAAGGCCTTCGCCAAGGACGTGATGGCCGGCGCCGGGGTGCCCACCGCCCGGTCCTACGTCTGCACCACCCCCGCCGAGGCCGCCGAGGCGCTGGACGCCTTCGGCGCGCCCTACGTGGTGAAGGACGACGGCCTGGCCGCCGGCAAGGGCGTCGTGGTCACCTCCGACCGCGCGGAGGCGCTGGCCCACGCCGCCTCCTGCGAGCGCGTGGTCATCGAGGAGTACCTCGACGGCCCCGAGGTCTCGCTCTTCGCCATCACCGACGGCACCACCGTCCTCCCGCTCCAGCCCGCGCAGGACTTCAAGCGCGCGCTGGACGGCGACGAGGGCCCGAACACCGGCGGCATGGGCGCCTACTCGCCGCTGCCGTGGGCCCCGGAGGGCCTGGTCGAGGAGGTCCTGGAGACCGTCCTGCAGCCGACCGTGGACGAGCTGCGCCGCCGCGGTACCGAGTTCTCCGGCCTGCTCTACGCGGGTCTGGCGCTGACCTCGCGCGGCACCCGGGTGATCGAGTTCAACGCCCGCTTCGGCGACCCGGAGACCCAGGTCGTGCTGGCCCGGCTGCGCACCCCGCTGGCGGCCGTCCTGCACGCCTCCGCGACCGGCACCCTGGACCAGCTGGAGCCGCTGCGCTGGGACGACGGCGCCGCCGTCACCGTGGTGATCGCCTCCGAGGGCTACCCGGCCGCGCCGCGCACCGGCGACCCGATCGAGGGCCTGGCCGAGGCGGAGGCCGCCGACGGCACCGCGTACGTGCTGCACGCCGGCACCCGGGCGGGCGAGGGCGGCGAGGTGCTCAGCGCCGGCGGCCGCGTCCTCTCGGTCACCGCCACCGGGGCCGACCTGGCCGAGGCCCGTGGCCGGGCCTACGACGCGGTGGGCCGGATCGTCCTCAAGGGCGGTCAGCACCGCACCGACATCGCGCTCAAGGCCGCCCAGTAGCAGGTGGTTTCGGCGCGCTCCGGGGCGCTGCGTCCGAGGGGGAACAACCCCCATGGACGCAGCGCCCCGCGGTGTTTGCCGGGCCGCAGGCCGGGGGCGGTTCCGGCGGCCCCCGCACCGTTCGGCGGCCGGACTTCAGCCCATCGAGTGACAGCGCCCGCATCCGGCTGACGTAACCGTCCGCCCGGCCTTATGGTGCGCTGGTCCGCAGCACCCCGGGCCGTGCCGCCGTCGGCCGCCGCCGGGTAGCGGCGGTCACGCGGGGGGATGCTGGACGGCGTCCGGCCGGGCGGGCACGCCCGGGCCGCTTCGCACGACGCCCCGGCGCGGTCGTCCGGAATCCGGGCGCCGTCACCGGGACGAGTGGAAACCGGCGGGATCCGGAACACCCACCCGGGGACGGGCGTCACAACTGTCAGAAGCGCCAAGCAGCATGTACTACCGGGTATCGGACATCACCGGTTCCCGGTCGGAACTGATCGTTTCGAGTCGGCTCAGGGCCCGTCACCGGGCGCCCGAGGGCTCCGAAGGGGGTGCCGCACCGTATGGCCGCTGTCGACACCGCGCGCGCTCATGCCCAGGCGGTCCTGCGGGTCCGTGGTCTCGCCCTGGCCGCCGCCGCGCTGCCCGCCGCCGTCGCGGTGGTGCTGCTCGCCGGCCGGCTGACCGGTCGGCTCGGGGCGCCCGGCGCCTCCGACGCCGCCGCCTGGGACGCCGTCCGCTGGGTGGTCTGCGCGGTCGCCGCCGCCACCCTGGCGGTGGCCGGCCTGGCCGCCCGGACGTACCGCCGGGCCGTCCCGCCGCAGACCCCGGCCGTCCCGCTGGAGCGGGCACAGGCCCCCGAGCTGTACCGGCTGATCGACGAGCTGGCCGACCGGCTCGACGTCCCCGCGCCGTCCGCGATCGCGCTCACGCCGGACTGCGACAGCTGGCTGGAGGACGTCCCGACGGCCCGCCCGGCCCGCCGCCGCGCTCCGCACGCCGGGCCCGGGGCGCCCGCGCCGGTGCTGGTGATCGGCTCGCCGTTCCTCTGGTGGATGCGCGCCGGCGAGCTGCGCGCCCTGCTCGCCCCGGTGGTGGCCGGCACCGCGGCCGCCGCCGACCCGGACATCGCCGCCGCCCGCCGGTTCCTGCGCAGCCTGGACGCCAGCCTGGAGGCCGCACCCGGCCTGCCCGGCGGACCGGCCGCGCCGCCGCCCGTCCGGCGTGGTCCGGCCGGGCTGACCGACCGGATCACCCGCCGCCTGCTGGGCGCCTGCCGCGGGCACTCCGCCGAGCTGGAGCGGGCCGTCGCCGGCTGGGCCTCCGAGCAGGCCCGGTCGGTCGACTACGGCCTGCGGATCGCCGCCCAGGAGCAGGTCGGCCTGGCCTACGCCGGCTGGGACCGGCTGCTCACCCGGGTCGCGCTGCCCGCCTGGCGGCTCGGCCGGCACCCGGCGCACCTCAACGCCGGCGTGGTCGCCGCGCTCACCGAGCTGTCCCGCCGCGACCGGCTGGCGGACGGCTACGGCAGCCGGCTCGGCGACCGCCCCGCCTGCGACCTGCTGGAGGAGCCCGGTGCGGTGGACGCGGCGGTCTCGCTGCTCGCCGCCGAGCTGTTCTTCGGCCGGCCCGCCTCGGGCGGCTGGCGCGAGCTGGACTGGGCCGACTACCCGGCCGAGGTGGTGGACGCCGGTTGGCGGGCCCGGGCCGCCGCCCTGCAGTCCGCCCTGGACGGCGCCGCCCCGCAGGCCCGCCCCGGTGCCCCGACCCTCACCCGGCTGCTGGTCCGGCTCGCCGAGGGCGACGGCGAGCGGCTGGCCGCGGCCCTGACCGCCCGGCCGGCCGGTACCACGGCCCCCGCGTCGCTGCTCGAACCCGTCCGCACCGGGCGCGACCTGCTGGTCGACCACGTGACCGCGATGGTCTGCTGCGCGGCCGTGGACACCGCCGGTGCCACCCCGGGCCTGGACTGGCTGGACGGCCCGGTGCTGCTGATGGGAGGCGTCCGCCGGACCGATCTGGCCGGCCCGGTCTCCCAGGCCGTGGAGCAGGGCCAGGACGGCCCGCTGCGGGCCTGGCTGGACGCCGCCGAGGTCAGGCTGGAGAAGCCGGTCCGGCTCTGACCGGGAGGGCGCTCGGTGCCCGCGCTCGCGCCCCCGGCCCGGCCGGGGGCGGTGGGTCGTCGCAGGCCGGAGGCCCGGCCCGGGCCGACCGGAGGATTCACCGCCACTAGTTGCTACCGTTGGGTGACGCAGCGCCAGCACTCTGTGGTGTATTGGACCGCACGCACATCCGGGAGGCACATGCCGCCCGGCGAGGGTGCATCTGTGGGAGGGGCGCGTGGGGACGGAACTCAACCGCCGCTGGGAGTCCGGGACGCACGCCTACAGCGTCTCCGACCCCTTCGGCCAGGGCCCGCTGCCCTGGCTGCGCAGCCCCGACCAGTACCTCGCGGGTGCCGAGGGCACCGTCCCCTGGTACGTCTCGGTGGACGCGCCCGGTCAGCAGCCGCTGGCCGGGGGAGCCCGGCCCAAGCCCCCGGTCGGCACCCCGCAGGGTGCCAACGACGTGGTGCAGCAGATCAAGGGCTTCGCCTCGGCCGGCATCGTCCGCCCGGGCGGTGCGGTGGACTTCCGGGTCACCGTCAACCCGCCCCGGGAGTTCACCGTCGACGTCTACCGGATCGGCCACTACGGCGGCGACGGCGCCCACCACATGACCTCCAGCCCGCTGATCGCCGGACTGGCCCAGCCCGCCCCGCTGGTGGCCGGCCGAACGGTCTCCTGCCACCACTGGTGGCACTCCTGGCGGCTGCAGGTCCCCGCCCACTGGCAGCCCGGCGCCTACGTCGCCGTGCTGACCACCGGTGACACGCTCGACCGCAGCCACATCCCGTTCACCGTGCGGGACTTCGAGGACCGGGCGCACGCCGCCGAACTGCTGCTGGTGCTCCCGGACGTGACCTGGCAGGCGTACAACCTGTTCCCCGAGGACGGCCGCAGCGGCGCCAGCCTCTACCACGCCTGGGACGACCGGGGCCGGCTGGCGGGCGAGCCGGAGGCGGCCGTCACCGTCTCCTTCGACCGCCCGCACGCCACCGCCGGGCTGCCGCTGCACGTCGGCCACGCCTACGACTTCATCCGCTGGGCCGAGCGGTACGGCTACGACCTCTCCTACGCCACCGCCACCGACCTGCACGCCGGCCTGGTCGACCCGGCCCGGCACAAGGCGCTGGTCTTCCCCGGCCACGACGAGTACTGGTCCGAGCCGATGCGCCGGGCCGCCGAGCGGGCCCGCGACGGCGGCACCTCGCTGGTCTTCCTCTCCGCCAACACCATGTACTGGCGGGTCGAGCTCAGCGCGGCCCCCTCCGGCGAGCCCAACCGGCTGCTCAACTGCCGCAAGCGGCAGAAGGTCCCGCCGGGCAGCCCGGCCACCGGGGCGCCCGGCGCCGCCAGCGCCCTGTGGCGGGACGCCGGCGAGCCCGAGCAGCACCTGCTCGGCCTCCAGTACTCGGGCCGGGTCTCCGCGCCCGTCCCGCTGGTCGCCCGGCACACCTCGCACTGGCTCTGGGACGGCACCGGGGTCCAGGAGGGCGACGAACTGCCCGGGCTGGTGGCCGGCGAGGCCGACCGCTACTACCCCAAGGTGGCGCTGCCCGAGCACTCCGAGCGGGTGCTGCTCGCGCACTCGCCCTACCTCGACCTCGCCGGCCGCACCCGCTACCAGGAGACTTCGCTCTACCGCGCACCGAGCGGCGCCTACGTCTTCGCCGCCGGCACCTTCGCCTGGTCGCCCGCCCTGGACCGCCCGGGCCTCACCGACGAGCGGATCCAGCGGGCCACCGCCAACCTGCTGGACCGGCTCTGCAAGAACGGCTGAACGTCCCTGGGGCGGGCCCGCGCGGGCGGCCATGACAGACTCGGATCCGCTGACCTCCCCTTTCGCGCCCCACGCCCGCGAACGACCCCTGAGGACTGAGACGACCTTGAGCGGATTTGTCACCAAGCCCGAGCCGGTCCAGGTGCCCGGCCTGGTCCACCTGCACACCGGCAAGGTGCGCGATCTCTACCGCGCCGAGTCGGGCGACCTCGTGATGGTCGCGAGCGACCGCATGTCGGCGCACGACTGGGTGCTGCCCAACGAGATCCCCGACAAGGGCCGCGTCCTCACCCAGCTCTCGCTGTGGTGGTTCGACCGGATCGCCGACATCGTGCCCAACCACGTCATCTCCACCGAGCTCCCGGCCGGCGCCCCCGCCGACTGGAAGGGCCGCACCCTGGTCTGCCGCAGCCTGGAGATGATCCCGGTCGAGTGCGTGGCCCGCGGCTACCTGGCGGGCTCCGGGCTGACCGAGTACGAGGCCGACCGCACGGTCTGCGGCATCGCCCTGCCGGAGGGCCTGGAGAACAGCTCCGAGCTGCCCGCCCCGATCTACACCCCCGCGCTCAAGGCCGAGGTCGGTGAGCACGACGAGAACGTCTCCTACGAGGAGACCGCCCGCCGGATCGGCGCCGAGCTCGCCAACCAGCTGCGCCGCACCACCCTGGACGTCTACGCCCGGGCCCGGGACATCGCCCGCGAGCGCGGCATCATCCTGGCCGACACCAAGTTCGAGTTCGGCCTGCTCGACGGCGCCCTGGTGATCGGCGACGAGGTGCTCACCCCCGACTCCTCCCGCTTCTGGCCGGCCGACCAGTGGCAGCCCGGCCGCTCGCAGCCGTCCTTCGACAAGCAGCTCATCCGGGACTGGCTGGTCTCCCCGGCGTCCGGCTGGGACCGCCACAGCGAGCAGCCGCCGCCGGAGCTGCCGGCCGGGATCGTCGAGCAGACCCGTGCCAAGTACATCGAGGTGTACGAGCTGCTCACCGGTACCACCTGGGCCTGAGCCCGCCGGGTGCCCGCGGGCGCGGCCGGGTCTCAGATCCAGCCGTGCTCGCGGGCGATCCGCACCGCCGCGTGGCGGTTCTCGGCGCCGAGCTTGCCGGCCGCCGAGGAGAGGTAGTTGCGGACGGTGCCCTGCGAGAGCGACGCCCGTTCGGCGATCTCCGCGATCGAGGTGCCGTCGGCGGCCAGCTCCAGCACGTCCGTCTCGCGCGGGGTCAGCGGCGTCTCGCCCGCGCTGATCGCGTCCGCCGCCAGCTCCGGGTCGACGTACCGCCCGCCGGCCCTGACGGTGCGGATGATCCCGGCGAGGTCCGCCGCCGAGACCGTCTTCGGCAGGAAGCCGCGCACCCCGGTCTCCAGGGCCTGCTTCAGGTAGCCGGGGCGACCGTGGCCGGTGACGATCATGCACCGGCAGTCCGGCAGCAGCCGGCGCAGCTCGGTGGCCACCTCGATGCCGTCCAGCCCGGGCATCTGGAGGTCCAGCACCGCGATGTCCGGCCGGTGCGCCTGGGCCATCGCCACCGCCTCCGGGCCGGAGGCGGCCTGGGCGACCACCGTGATGTCGTCCTCCAGCGAGAGCAGCGCGGCCAGCGCGCCCCGGATCAGGTGCTCGTCGTCGGCGAGCAGGACGCGGACGGGCGCGCGGTCGGTCATCGGTGGGGCCTTCCGGGGGAGCGGGGTCAGATCGGGACGCTGGCGAGGAGCCGGAAGCTGCCCGGCCCGGCGTCCGGGAGGGTCAGCTCGCCGTCGTGGGCGGCGAGCCGCTCGCGCAGGCCGCGCAGCCCGGTGCCGCTCCCCCGGGAGGGGATCGGGACGGCCGGCACCCCGTCATTCTCCAGCTCCAGCACGGTCCGGTCGTGCTCCCGGCGGAGCCGGATCGAGCAGTGGCCCGCCTCGCTGTGCCGCAGCACGTTGGTGGTCGCCTCGCGGATCACCCAGCCGAGCACCGACTGGACCGGGGCCGACAGCTCGTGGGCGTGCTCGCCGAGGTCGATCTCGCAGGCCACGTCGGCCGCGCGGAGCACCGCGCGGGCGCCGATCACCTCGGCGTGCAGGTCCGCCGTGCGGTAGCCGCGGATCACGTCCCGGACTTCGCGCTGCGACTCCTGGGCGATCTTCTGCACCTCGGCCATCTGCTCGGCGGCCTCCGGGCGGCCGCGCCGGGCCAGCTGGACGGCCAGCTCGCTCTTGAGCGCGATGGTGGTGAGGTTGCGGCCCATCACGTCGTGCAGGTCGCGGGAGAACCGCAGCCGCTCCTCGGCGACGGCCAGCCGGGACTGCGCCTCGCGGGCCGCGTCCAGCTCCCAGACCACCGACTGGAGCCAGGCGAAGCTGCGGCAGCTGCAGCCGATGAAGGTCATGACGACCGCGGTGGACACCACCATCCCGCTGGTGGTGGCCACGTCCATGCCGGCCAGCAGGGCCGCCGGGGCGACGGCCAGCAGCGCGGCGAGCCCGGCCACGGCCGCCCGGCGGGCCGGCAGCCCCACGGCGGCCGGGCCGAAGCCGGAGAAGAGCATGGTGGCGGCGACGGCGGCGGTGAACGGCACGCCGTCCGGGCTGTCGGCGGCCCCGGGGCCGATCAGCAGGACGGCCCAGCAGCCGCCCACCACGAGCGCCCCGGTGGCCAGGAGCCAGCGCGGGTGGTCGGCGGGCCGCTTCAGGTAGTGGTCCAGCGAGGTGCGGTAGGCGCGGAGGGTGACCAGGACCAGGGCGAGGCCGACGACCAGGGAGACCCGGGCGGCGGCGGGGAAGCGTCGGGCCTCCGGGTCGGAGAGGGCGGTCAGCAGGGTGGCGGGCAGCGGGGCGAGCGCCATCAGGTAGAGCGACCAGCGGAGGTAGAGCTCGGAGCGCTCGGGCTTGCTGAAGCCCCGCCACTTGCGCACCGGATTCACGACGCCCACCTGTTCCGCCCCCCGTCCGACCATGATCGTGCTGCTGCCTTCCTACCAGAGGCGGACCGGGGCGCCGTCCCGCGGCCCCGGGCCCCTCCGTTCCGGGCCTCCGGTGCCCGGTGGGGGCCGCTCAGCGGCGCGGCTCCCACCGGAAGTACCGGAGGGCGCCCCAGGCCGCCAGGGCCAGCCAGACGGAGCCGGTGACCAGGTGCGGGGCGGCGGTGGCCCAGGTGCCGGCGAAGCCGGTGGCGGCGGCCGAGCCGTCGGTGCCGAACCAGCCGAGGCGGATCAGCTGGAAGGCCGGGGTGGTGGGCAGCAGGCGGCAGACGTCGGCGACCCGGTCGGGCATGACCTCCAGCGGGACGAACAGGCCGGAGCCGAACTGGGTGAGCAGCAGGACCGGCATGGTGGTGATGCCGGCGCTCTCGACCGTCCTGGTGAACGCGCTGGAGAGGGCGGCCAGCGCCATCAGGGTGCCGACGGTCAGGACCAGTCCGGCGGCCATCAGCAGCGGGTTGACCGGCGCGGTCAGGTGCAGCGCGGAGGCGCCGACGACGCCGATCACCGTGCACATCAGCAGGGCCAGCCCCACCGAGGGCACCGCGGTGCCGGCCAGGATCTCGATGTCGCGGGCCTCGCCGGTGCGCAGCCGCTTGAGCACCAGCTCACCGCGGCGGGCCACGTAGGCGGCGGTCAGGTTGTAGTAGACGACGAAGGCCAGCACCATCCCGAGGGAGCCGTTGACCAGCAGCGAGTCGACGTCGAGTCCGGGGTGGTCCGCGGCCTGCTGGTCGAGCACGTTCTTCAGCCCGGCGACCAGCAGCAGCGGCAGCAGCAGGGCGGTGAACAAGGCGGTCCGGTTGCGCAGCAGCAGGGTGCCCTCGGCCCGGCCGAGGGCCAGCAGCCGGCGGGCCACGGTGCTCTGCGGGCCGGTGCCGGACGAGGTGGCGGTGGTGGTGGTCATCGGGCGAGTCCGATCAGGCGGCGGCGGGCGGCGGGGGCGGCGGGGGTGTCGGCCGGGGGCTCGTGGGCGGCCTCGGAGGCGATGGCCAGGAAGGCCTCCTCCAGCGAGGCGCTGCGGGCGTCCAGGGAGCCGAGGGCGATGCGGTGCCGGGCGGCCCAGTCGAGCAGCTCGGTGAGGGTGTCCTGGAGCCGCGGGGTCTGGACGGTGATCCGCCGGCCGTCCGCGACCAGCCGGGCCCCGGCGAGCGGCGGCAGCGACGTCCCGCTGAACTCGGGGAGTTCGAAGCTGATCCGGGAGGGGCGCCCGGCGATCACCTCGGCGACGGTGCCGGTGGTGACGACCCGGCCGCCGTGCAGGATGGCCAGCCGGTCGGCCAGCTCCTCGGCCTCCTCCAGGTAGTGCGTGGTGAGGAGCACGGTGGTGCCCTGGGCGCGGAGCTCGCGGACCAGGCGCCAGACGGCGGCGCGGGCCTCCGGGTCGAGACCGGTGCTGGGCTCGTCGAGGAAGAGCACCTCGGGCCGGCCGAGCAGGGCCATCGCGAGGTCGAGCCGGCGGCGCTCGCCGCCGGAGAGCTGCTTGACCCGGACGTCGCGGCGGGTGGCCAGGCCGACCAGCTCCAGCGCCTCGTCCACCGGGCGGGCGCCGCTGGTCGTGCCGGCCCAGCTGCGGCCGGTCTCGGCGACGGTGAGGTCACCGGGGAAGCCGCCCTCCTGGAGCATGATGCCGATCCGGGGGCGGACGGCGGCCCGCTCGCGGTACGGGTCGTGGCCGAGCACCCGGACCTCGCCGCCGGTCGGGGCGGCGAGGCCCTCGATCAGCTCCATCGTGGAGGTCTTGCCGGCGCCGTTGGTGCCGAGCAGCGCGAACAGCTCGCCGCGACCGACGGTGAGGTCGACGCCGCGGACCGCGTGGTAGCCCGCGGTGCCGGTGCCGTAGTGGCGGTGGAGGCCGGTGACCTCGATCACGGGCTCGCTCGGGGCGAGGGGCTGGCTCGTTTCCATGCCCCGAGCCTTTCGCGGCCGGGGTTCCGCGGGCAGTGCGCGCCGTCATGAGAACGCGGTGCGCCGACACGGGTCGGCGGTGACAAATGTCATCGCGCCGGGCCGGCCGGACCGGGCGGAAATGCGCCCGGGAAACGCCGAAGGGCCCTCTCTACCGAGAGGGCCCTTCGTACTCTGGAGCGGACGACGAGATTCGAACTCGCGACCCTCACCTTGGCAAGGTGATGCTCTACCAACTGAGCCACGTCCGCAGGACAAGATATTGAGTTGTGCTGTGCTCGCGCACTGCGAGCGGACGACGAGATTCGAACTCGCGACCCTCACCTTGGCAAGGTGATGCTCTACCAACTGAGCCACGTCCGCACGGTGCCTGGTGGGGCACCGGCCGCCTCTTCGGATCTCTCCGTTGCGGCGACGAGGATTACTCTACCCCATCGCTCGGGGTGGTCGCCCCACCCTTTCGGGGCAGGTGGGACGACCGGGTCCCGGGAGGGTCAGTTCGCCTCGGCGAACGCCTCGTAGACGTGCTTGGGGATGCGGCCCCGGGCGGGCAGCTCCATGCCGCGCGACTGGGCCCAGGCCCGTACGGCGGCCGGGTCCGGGGTGAGCGCGGTGCGGCGGAAGGACTTTCCGGTACGGCTCTGGCGGCGGCCGGCCGCGACGAACGGCGCGAGGGCCTCCCGCAGCTTTTCCGCGTTGTCCAGGGACAGGTCGATCTCGTAGGACTTCCCGTCGACGCCGAAGTGGACGGTTTCCGCGGCGGCGCCGCCGTCCAGGTCGTCGGAGAGCGTGACGACTACACGCTGAGCCATGGGTGTCAATCCTCTCGGGCAATTCGGCCGAAGGGCGCGGGGTGCGCTCCCGTGGCCTGATGTGCACCATCCGCGCAAGCGCATACGGGCAGGCCTGATGGCGTGCCGGATACGCAGCACTTGCCGCGGCAGGTGGCCCTATTCTGCACCCGAAGCGGGTAGAAATCGAAGAGTCCGGCTTTCTTTTCCGGATATTCACGTGTCTTCGCCGGAGTACGGGATACCGGAGGACCCGGTGGGCCGATCTGTCCCGGAGTGCCGGTATTCGGGTGCTCTTCGGCCGTTCTCGTTCCGTGGGCCGAATCCGCGGAAATGTGCCGTCGGCCGGGGTGGGCCGGCGGCCCGGAACCCTTGCCGCGTAAGGGTCTCGGGTCTACGCGCGTCGCCCGCCCCGGCCAGCAATCCCGCCCGAAACCCCCGGTAGTCTGGAGTTCCCCCGCCTCACGAAGACACCACCGGGAGTGCCAGTGGCACGCGTCGTAGTCGACGTCATGCTCAAGCCGGAGATCCTCGACCCCCAGGGACAGGCGGTGCAGCGCGCACTGCCCCGTCTCGGATTCACCGGGATCGCCGACGTCCGCCAGGGCAAGCGCTTCGAGCTGGAGCTGGAGGGCCCGGTCGACGACGCCGCGCTCGCCCGTATCCGCGAAGCCGCCGAGACCTTTCTCGCCAACACCGTCATCGAGGACTTCACCGTCCGCATCGAGGAGACCGTGACAGTGGTCCCCTCCTCCTCCGTCGTCGGAGATGCCAAGTGACCACCCGCGTCGGCGTTGTCACTTTCCCCGGCTCGCTCGACGACCGTGACGCCCAGCGCGCGGTCCGCCTGGCCGGCGCGGAGCCGGTCGCCCTCTGGCACCGTGACAAGGATCTCCACCAGGTCGACGCGGTCGTCCTGCCGGGCGGATTCAGTTACGGCGACTATCTGCGCTGCGGCGCGATCTCCCGCTTCTCCCCGGTGATGGACACCATCATCGAGCAGGCGAAGCTCGGAATGCCGGTTCTCGGTATCTGCAACGGCTTCCAGGTGCTCTGCGAATCGCACCTGCTGCCCGGTGCGCTCACCCGCAACGACTCGCTGCACTTCGTCTGCCGCGACCAGAAGCTGCGCATCGAGAACAACGGCACCGCCTGGACCCGGGATTACTCGGCCGGCCAGGAAATCGTCGTCCCGCTGAAGAACGGTGAGGGCCGCTTCGTCGCCGACGAGCACGTCCTCGACGCGCTGGAGGCGGAGGGCCGCATCGTCGCCCGCTACGTGGATGTGAACCCCAACGGTTCGTACCGCGACATCGCCGGCATCACCAACGCCGCGGGCAATGTCGTCGGTCTGATGCCGCACCCGGAGCACGCCGTGGAGCCGCTCACCGGTCCGAGCACCGAGGGCCTGGGCTTCTTCACTTCCGTACTGAAGCAGCTGGTGAACGCCTGATGAGCCTCGACACCGTCAAGAACGCCGAGCAGACCCCGGACGCCGGCCAGCCCTGGGCCGAGCTCGGCCTCAAGGAGGACGAGTACACGCGGATCCGCGAGATCCTCGGCCGCCGTCCGACCGGCGCCGAGCTCGCGATGTACTCCGTCATGTGGTCGGAGCACTGCTCGTACAAGAGCTCCAAGGTCCACCTGAAGCAGTTCAGCGAGAAGAAGCCGCAGAGCGACGCGATGCTCGTCGGCATCGGTGAGAACGCCGGTGTGGTCGACGTCGGCCAGGGTTACGCGGTCACCTTCAAGGTCGAGTCGCACAACCACCCGTCGTACATCGAGCCCTACCAGGGCGCGGCCACCGGCATCGGCGGCATCGTGCGCGACATCCTGGCGATGGGCGCCCGCCCGGTCGCCGTGATGGACCCGCTGCGCTTCGGTGCGGCCGACCACCCCGACACCCGGCGCGTGCTGCCCGGGATCGTCGCGGGCATCGGCGGCTACGGCAACTGCCTGGGCCTGCCGAACATCGGCGGCGAGGTCGTCTTCGACTCCTGCTACCAGGGCAACCCGCTGGTCAACGCGCTCTGCGTGGGCGTCATGAAGCACGAGGACATTCACCTCGCGCAGGCCTCCGGCGCCGGCAACAAGGTCATCCTGTACGGGGCCCGCACCGGCGGCGACGGCATCGGCGGTGTCTCGGTGCTCGCCTCCGAGACCTTCGACGCCACCGGCCCGGCCAAGCGCCCGGCCGTCCAGGTCGGCGACCCGTTCCAGGAGAAGCTCCTCATCGAGTGCACCCTGGAGATCTTCCGCGAGAAGCTCGTCAAGGGCATCCAGGACCTCGGCGGTGCCGGTCTCTCCTGCGCCACCTCCGAGCTGGCCTCGGCCGGCTCCGGCGGCATGCGGGTCGAGCTGGACACCGTGCCGCTGCGCGACAACACGCTCTCGCCCGAGGAGATCCTCATGAGCGAGTCGCAGGAGCGCATGTGCGCCATCGTCGAGCCCGACAAGGTCGACCGCTTCCTGGAGATCTGCGAGAAGTGGGACGTCATCGCCACCGTCATCGGTGAGGTGACCGACGGCGAGCGGCTGGAGATCTTCTGGCACGGCGAGCTCGTCGTCGACGTGCCGCCGCGCACCGTCGCCCACGAGGGCCCGACCTACCACCGCCCGTTCGCCCGCCCGAGCTGGCAGGACGCGCTGCAGGCCGACGCCCCGACCGGCGAGCGGCTGGCCCGCCCGACCACCGGCGAGGGCCTCAAGGCGGACCTGCTGAAGGTCGCCGGCTCGCCGAACCAGGCCTCCAAGTCCTGGATCACCGACCAGTACGACCGCTACGTGCTCGGCAACACCGTGCTCTCGGTCGGCGAGGACTCGGGCATGATCCGGATCGACGAGGAGACCAACCTCGGCGTCTCGGTCGCCACCGACGGCAACGGCCGCTACACCAAGCTGGACCCGTACACCGGTGCCCAGCTGGCCCTCGCCGAGGCGTACCGCAACGTCGCGGCCGGCGGTGCCAAGCCGCTCGCCATCTCCGACTGCCTCAACTTCGGCTCCCCCGAGGACCCGGACGTGATGTGGCAGTTCGCCGAGGCGACCCGCGGTCTGGCCGACGCCTGCCTGGTGCTCGGCACCCCGGTCACCGGCGGCAACGTCTCGCTGTACAACCAGACCGGCGAGACGGCCATCCACCCGACCCCCGTGGTCGCGGTGCTCGGCGTCATCGACGACGTCACCCGGCGCACCCCGTCCGCCTTCGCCGAGGAGGGGCAGCTGCTCTACCTGCTCGGTGACACCGCGGACGAGCTCGGCGGTTCGGCCTGGTCGCAGGTGGTCCACGAGCACCTGGGCGGTCTGCCGCCCAAGGTCGACCTGGACCGCGAGAAGCTGCTCGGCGACATCCTGATCGCCGCCTCGCGCGACGGCATGATCGACGCCGCGCACGACCTCTCCGACGGCGGCCTGGGCCAGGCGCTGGTGGAGAGCTGCCTCAAGGGCGGCCACGGCGCGCGGATCATCGTGCCCGAGGGCCAGGACCCGTTCGTGTTCCTGTTCTCCGAGTCGGCGGGTCGCGCGGTCGTCGCGGTGCCGCGCAGCGAGGAGCTCCGGTTCAACGACATGTGCACCGCGCGTGGCCTGCCGGCCACCCGCATCGGTGTGGTCGACGGCGATGTCCTGGACGTCCAGGGCCAGTTCACCGTCTCGCTGGCCGAGCTGAAGGACGCCCACACCGGCGTCATCGAGGCTCTGCTCGCCTGATCGGCCGGCACCCGGCGATCGACCCGGGGGGCGGACGGTTCTACGGAACCGTCCGCCCCCCGGCGTATGTTGGGGCCCATGCCCGCCAAGTCCCGTACGTACCAGCATCCGAAGGTCAGTGCCGCGCTGGCGGCGCAGACCGCCGCGCTGCGCGACACCGTCCGGGAGCTCTGCGCCCGCCCGGACGCCGCAGACCTGCTCGCCCGGCCCACCCGGCTGGGGCAGTGGACGGTGCGCGAGCTGATCGCGCACCTCGCCGTCCAGATCGACTGGGTGCCGGCCCACCTCGACGACCCGCTGGAGGGCCGGCCGCCGCTGGCGCTGCTGCAGTGGGTCGACCGGGTCGGCACGGTCGCGCCGCTGCTCGCCGAACAGGCCCGGCAGCAGGCGGCGGGCGGGTTCGGCGGGAGCCCGGCCTCGGTGGCGGAGGCCTTCGGGCGGGCCGCGGACGGGCTGATCACGGCTCTGGCCGACCCCGGCACGGCCGCCCCGGGCCGGCGGTTCGAGATCCGGCTCGGCTCGATGCTGCTCACCGACATGCTGGTGACCAGGCTCGCCGAGACGGTCGTGCACGCCGACGACCTGGCCGAGGCGGTGGGCCTGCCGGCCTTCCCGCACGACCGGCAGGCGGTGGCCGCCGTCACCCGGCTGCTCGCCGACGCGCTGGCCCACCGCGCGCCCGGCGGCTCGGTGGAGCTGCGGGTGCCGCCGTACGCGGTGGTGCAGGCGGTGGAGGGGCCGAAGCACACCCGGGGCACTCCGCCGAACGTGGTCGAGACCGACCCGCTGACCTGGATCCGGCTCGCCACCGGCCGGACGGGCTGGGCGGACGCGCTGGACGCCGCGAGGGTCTCGGCCAGTGGCGAGCGGAGCGACCTGCGGGAGTACCTGCCGCTGCTGGGCTGACCGTCAGGAGTGCAGCTGGGCGGCGAGCTTCTCGGTCAGCCGCTTGAGGGCCTCCCCGGTGAGCGCCTTGTCCACGGTGTCCGCCGAGGTGCCCTGGCTGACCAGCAGGGTGAGGTCGCCGTGGTCCGTGACCGGCAGCCGTGCGATGCCGACCGAGGCGTCGCCGGGGGTGACCCCGCTCGCACCGGGCGCGGGCTGTTCGGCGGACACCGTGAACAGCTGGTCGGTGGTGAGCCGGCCGGCCGCCTGGATGTACGGCAGGGCCAGGCCGACGGCGACCTTCTCCGCCGGAGCGGCGATCACGCCGAGCTCCACCGGGGTGGTGCCGGCGGTGTAGGAGCACCACGCCTGGACGCTCTCCGGCATGGCCGGGATCGAGGCCGCCGACGGGGTCGGGACCACCCCGGGCGGGAGCGGCCGGGCTTCCTGGCCCGGTACGACCTCGGCCCGGGCGCCGGCCGGGGTGACGCTGCGTTCGATCCCACTGGCCTTCAGCGCCGCGGCGAGGTCGAGGCCGAACGGGCAGGAAGGTGCCGAACCGAGGCCCTTCACCGTCGACTTGAGCTCGGCGTAGGAGAGCTTCGCGGTGCCGGCCGGGGCGTCGGAGCCGCTGGACGAGCAGGCGGCCGTACCGAGCAGCAGTCCGGTCGAGGCCAGCAGGGCGAGTGCCGTCTTACGGTCGGTTGTCATCCGGTCAGCCTACGGCGCCCGTTGCTACGGCACGGAGGGGCCACCGACGTAACTGCCCTCCGCCGTATACGGCCAGGCGTTGGGCTCGCAGCCCTTGAGGCCGTAGATCTGCTGCATCATCGCGGGCGCGGGCTTGCCCTTGCCGGGGCAGGTCTCGTGCCCGTGCCCGATCCGGTGACCGACCTCGTGATTGACGATCAGGGCCCGGTACTCGTCGATCGGACCGCTGAACTGCGGTGAACCGGTGTTCCAGCGTTTGGCGTTGACCAGGACCTGGTTGCCGACGTTGCAGTTCACCTCGCCGTGGGTGTCCAGGCCGGCCGCACCGCAGAGCCGGTCCACGGTGGCGGGGGAGGCGATCTTCACGGTGAAGTCGTACGCGCCGCCCGACACCAGCTGGAAGCCGTTCTTGTTGTCGTTGGTCCAGCCCCGCTTGTCGCCGAGGATGCGCTGCACCTGTGCGGCGGCGCCCGCCGGATCGATGCCGATGCCGTCCTCGACCTCCACCCGGTAGCGGCGGACGGTGCCCCGGCCGATCGCTGCGGCCTGGCCGGGGGCGATCGTGAAGGTGCCCGGGCCCTTGCTGGGGCCCGGGTCGGGGGCGGTCGGCCCGGGGGCGCTCGGCTCCGGCGCGGGCGGCGCCGGCGGGGTGGGGGTCGGCTCGGCCGTCCGGGCGGGTGTCGGGGCGGGGGCCTGCGCGGGGGCCTGCGTCGGGGCCTTCGTCGGAGCGGGGCCGGGTGCCGCGGGGGTGCCGCCCTCCGAGGGGGCGAGCCGGCCCTGGGCGCTCGGCCCGGCACCGGGCAGGGCGTCGGGCCGGTTCAGGACGAAGAGCGTGCCGCCCAGTATCGCCACGGCCGCCACCAGGGCGGCGATCATCCCGGGCCCGAGTCCGCGGGGCGGCCGGCGCCGCCGGCTGCCGCCCGTCCGCCGGCCGCTCCCGGCCCGCTCACCGCGTGCCCGGGGGGCGGCGGCCCGGGAGCCGCCGGCTCCGGAGCGGGCGGAGCTGCGCGCGCGGGAGCCGCGCTGATCGGATCGGGCTGCGGACACAGTGAGGCTTCCTGTCGGACCGTAACGGGGCCGCGGATGTTCTGAGCCTGTTCTGTGCGTCCCCCTCGCCCGGACACCCTGGCACGGCGGCCGGGTGCATGTCCACATACCGGGTATGCAGGGCGAACGGGGGCCGCCCCCGGCCGTCCGGACGGACGGAGCGGGGGCGGCGGGGCCGGGCCGGGCGGCCCGGAGTCGGCTCGGGGCGGACGGTCCGTGGGTCCGGGCCCGGTCAGCCCAGGGTGGCGGCGGCGGTCGGCGAGCTGTCCCGGAGGAACTGCGTGCAGCGCTCCGCCTCCTCCTTCTCCTCGATCGCGCCCGCGGCCCGGCCGAGCGCGTGCAGGGCTCGCAGGAAGCCGCGGTTCGGCTCGTGCTCCCACGGCACCGGGCCGTGGCCCTTCCAGCCGGCCCGCCGCAGCGCGTCCAGCCCGCGGTGGTACCCGGTGCGGGCGTACGCGTAGGACTCGACGGTGCGGCCGGCGGCGTAGGCGTCGTCGGCGAGCTGGGCCCAGGCCAGCGAGGAGGTCGGGAACTTCGCCGCGACCTCGGCCGGGGAGGCGCCGCCGGCCAGCAGCTCCAGCGGACCGGGCTCGGCGGGCAGATGCGTCGGGGCGGGGCCCCCGAGGAGGTTCTGGTGAATGGTCATGCCCCCCAGTGAACCACTGAGGGGCATGACGGCAGACCCTGCCCGTGCGGGCGGGTGCCTACTTCAGGCGGTTGCCGGCCGAGCGCAGCTGCTGGGCGGCCTCCAGTACGCGGGCGGCCATGCCGGCCTCGGCCAGCTTGCCCCAGGTGCGCGGGTCGTAGGTGTTCTTCTTGCCGACCTCGCCGTCGACCTTCAGCACGCCGTCGTAGTTGCGGAACATGTGGTCCACGACCGGACGGGTGAAGGCGTACTGGGTGTCGGTGTCGAGGTTCATCTTCACGACGCCGTTCTCCAGCGCGGTGGCGATCTCCTCGGCGGTGGAGCCCGAGCCGCCGTGGAAGACGAAGTCGAACGGGTCGGTCTTGCCGTACTGCTTGCCGATCGCGTCCTGCAGCTCGCGGAGCAGCTCCGGCTTCAGGACGACGTTGCCCGGCTTGTAGACGCCGTGCACGTTGCCGAACGAGGCGGCCAGCAGGTAGCGGCCCTTGTCGCCCAGGCCCAGGGCCTCGGCGGTGCGGACGGCGTCGTTGACGGTGGTGTACAGCTCGTCGTTGATCTCGTGCGTGACACCGTCCTCCTCGCCGCCGGTCGGGGTGATCTCGACCTCAAGGATGATCTTGGCGGCGACGGCCTGGGCCAGCAGCTCCTCGGCGATGGCCAGGTTGTCGTTCAGGGTCTCGGCCGAGCCGTCCCACATGTGCGACTGGAACAGCGGGTTCTGGCCCTTGGCGACGCGCTCGGCGGAGACCGCCAGCAGCGGGCGGACGTAGCCGTCCAGCTTGTCCTTGGGGCAGTGGTCGGTGTGCAGCGCGACGGTGATGTCGTACTTGGCGGCGACGATGTGCGCGAACTCGGCCAGCGCCACGGCGCCGGTGACCATGTCCTTGTTGTGCTGGCCGCCCAGGAACTCCGCACCACCGGTCGAGATCTGGATGATGCCGTCGCTCTCGGCCTCGGCGAAGCCGCGCAGCGCGGCGTGCAGGGTCTGCGACGAGGTCACGTTGATGGCCGGGTAGGCGAACTTGCCCGCCTTGGCCCGGTCAAGCATCTCGTTGTAGACCTCGGGAGTTGCGATGGGCATGCGATGCGCTCCTGTCGGGTTGCGGCGTACGGACGGTGCTGTCCGACGCTGTGTACGCCTTCGGTACGACTCCGCGGTACCGGGGGAGGCCGGAGCGCGGCACTGCGGTGCGGCTCCCTGGTACCAAGGTTCGAGGCGGCCACCGCGGCACGACAATGAGGGTGGTTGCGACCGCGGCCCGGACGCCCGTGCCATCCTCCCAGACTTGTGCTTCCCGGTCAGCATGTGGCCCGCCAGTCGGGACGCCGCACCCGGCGGGCCCCCGGGGCGCCGGGTGCGACGAAAGGATGAGGAGGCTTCGCCCCCGGGGGCGAAGCTCTGGTAAAGACGGGCCCGCTATCCTGCGGCCGTGGACTACAACCAGCTGGCCGTCAATCTCCTCGACGCCAAATCACTGATCTCGTCCGTCGGCGCCATCGGGCTGATCGCGATCATCTTCGCGGAGACCGGCCTCCTGGTCGGATTCTTCTTCCCGGGTGACTCGCTGCTGATCATCGCCGGCGTCGCCGCCTCGAACGCCGCCTCGTCGGTGCTCGGCGAGGGGACGAAGCTCCCGATCGCGGCGCTGCTCATCGGGGCCCCCGTCGCCGCGATCGCCGGGGCCCAGCTCGGGCACCTGATCGGGGTGAAGGTCGGGCCGAAGATGTTCGACAAGCCCGAGTCGAAGATCTTCCGCCGCGAATACGTGATGAAGGCCGAGGAGTACTTCAACAAGTTCGGACCGGGCAAGGCCGTCGTGCTGGCCCGCTTCATGCCGATCGTTCGCACCTTCCTGAACCCGGTCGCGGGCACCCTGGAGATGCCGGCCCGGACGTTCTTCCTGTGGAACGTGATCGGCGGTGTGCTCTGGACCGAGTCGATGCTGCTGATCGGCTACTTCTTCGGTGACGCGCTCGCCCCGGTGATCGACAAGTACCTGATCCCGGCGGTGCTGCTGATCGTGCTGCTCTCGGTCTCGCCGATCCTGATCGAGGTGGTGCGCGAGCGCCGGAAGAAGAAGGCGGGCGGGGCGGAGGCCGCGGAGGCCGAGGAGGTCCAGTCCGCCGGCGGGCGTCACCGCCGCGGCTGAGCCGGTCCTGCCGGGCCGGTCCTGCTGAGCCGGTCCTGCTGAGCCGGTCCTGCTGAGCCGGTCCTGCCGGGCCGGTCCTGCCGGGCCGACCTGACGACGAACGGCCGGGGCCGGGTGCTGTTCCACGTGGAACAGCACCCGGCCCCGGCCGTTCGTGCGTGGTGCGGAGCCGCTACGGGCTCAGAGCCCCAGGTCGTCCAGGTTGTACGCGGTCACGTAGGGCAGTCCGGTCGCCTCGACGGCGGCCGCGCCGCCGCGCTCCACGATCACCGCGACGCCGACCACCTCGGCGCCCGCCTCGCGCAGCGCCTCGACGGCGGTCAGCACCGAGCCGCCGGTGGTGGAGGTGTCCTCGACGGCCAGCACCCGGCGGCCCTTGACGTCCGGGCCCTCGATCCGGCGCTGGAGGCCGTGCGCCTTGCCCGCCTTGCGGACCACGAAGGCGTCCAGCTCCCGGCCGCGCGCGGCGGCGGCGTGCAGCATGGCGGAGGCCACCGGGTCGGCACCGAGGGTCAGACCGCCCACGGCGTCGTACTCCAGGTGGGAGGTCGCGTCCAGCATCACCCGGCCCACCAGCGGGGCGGCCTGGCCGTCCAGCGTGATCCGGCGCAGGTCGACGTAGTAGTCGGCCTCCTTGCCGGAGGAAAGGGTGACCTTGCCGTGCACGACGGCCTTGTCCTTGATCTGTGCCAGCAGGGCGTCGCGGTCGTTGCTCATGAGCGTTCAGTCTAGGCCCTGACGGTCCGGCTAGCGGCGACGCAGGGCTCTCACCAGCACCACGGCGCCGCCGATCAGCGCCACGCCGCCACCGATCATCCACGGCACGGTGCTGCGGCCGCCCGGGCCCGGCACCACGATGCCACCGGCCTCGCCGCCCCAGCGGGACGCCGCGCGGGCACGGGCGCTGCGGGCCGGCAGGGCGGGGGCGTACCGGCCGCGCGGCGGGGCGTGGTCCACCTCCTCGGCGGACCGGCCGACGATGCTGCGGCGGACGGGGCCGCTGAGCACCGGCTCCTGCTCGTACTCGAAGGGCAGCTCGGCGGGGATCTGCTCCTCGGCCTCGGCGGCGGGGCTGTCCGCGGCGTCCTCGTCGCGGTCGCTGCGGTCGCCGGTGGGGAGGCCGAAGCGCTCGGCATCGGCGTCGGAGAAGGCGATCAGGTCGGAGAGGTCGTCGTCCAGGTCGTCCCCGGGCTCGTCCTGGCGGTCCTCCAGGAAGACCACGGTGGCGCCGGGCTCCTCGACGTCGTCGGCGTCCTCGCTGTCCCCGGTGGCGTCCTTGGTGTCGTCCTCGGGGGCGTCCTCGGTGTCGTCGGCCACCTCGGCGGCCACCTCGTCGGCCGGGGCCTCGGCGGCCTCCGCGGCGGCGTTCGAGGCCGTCTCGGCGCCCGTCTCCGCGCCCGCCTCCGCCGGCTCCTCGGTCTCCTCCGGCTCCGGGTCCCCGTCGAGGTCCACGTCCGCGTCCGCGTTCGGGGAGGCGAGGGAGGCGACGAAGCGGTCCAGCAGGCGCCGGCCGGTCGTGGCGAGGGTCTCCTCGTCGAACTCGGTGAGCCGCCCGGTGGCGCTGAGGTCGCCGGTGAAGCGGACCACCGCGGTGCCCTCCGCGGCGCCGTCGGCGACGCTGACCCGGAGCGTCGCGGTGGCCTCGCCGGTGCCGCGTGCCTCCTGGCCCTCGGCGAACACGGTGAGCACGCCCTCGCGGCCCTCGATCAGTGACAGCACGCCGCGGTAGGTGATGGTGGAGGCGCCGATCCGCAGCTTCAGCCGCCCGCCGATCTCCTCGGCGGGGCCGCTGCCGACGGCGGCGGGCTCGGTGCTCAGCCCGGGCACGCACCGGGCCAGCAGAGCCGGATCCTGCAGGGCCTGCCGGACCAGCTCGGCCGGCATCGGGACGACAACCTCATGCTCCATGTCACGGAGCCTACCGACCGAACCCCCGGTGGTCCCCGCTGTGGCCCCTACCTGTTGTGCCGGCGTCCCCGCGCGGCCGCGTCGGCGGCCGGACGGGGACGCCGCGCGGGCCCCGGCCGCCTCAGCGGGGCCCGAGGAGGGTGAGGGCGGCGGGCGGGCGGGCCGGTCGCAGGGCGGTGAGCCGGGAGGCGGCGGCGCGCAGGTCGTCGGCGGTGAGGGCACGGGGCGGCGGGGCGTCCTGGGCGAGGCCGAGCGGCGGTTGGGCGGCTGCCGCGAGCAGGAAGGCCTGGCTGTCCCCGCCGTCGTCCGGTCCGGGCCGGCAGCTCGCCGCGGCGCCGCCCCGGACGGCGTACGGGACGGTCCGCAGGCCGACCGCCCGCAGGCCGGACTCGACCTGCCAGAGGCCCTTGTGCTCGTCGCCGGCCCGGACGGCGAGCCGCCCGCCGGGGGCGAGCAGCCTGGTGGCGAGGCCGTAGAACTCCTGCGAGTGGAACTTCACCGTGCCGGCCTCGGCGGGGGCGGGCAGGTCGGCCAGGACGACGTCGAAGCTGCGGTCGGTCGGGCGGACGCTGCGCAGCCACTCCAGCGGGTCGGCCTCGGCGGTCCGGACCCGCGGGTCGTCCAGCGAGCGGTCGGCGAGCGCGGCCAGGCCGGGGTCGGTCCGGGCCAGCCGGGTGAGTGCCGCGTCGGCGTCGACCACCAGGACGGAGCGGACCCCGCGGTGCCGGAGCACCTCGCGCAGGGCGAGCCCGTCGCCGCCGCCGAGCAGCAGGACCCGGGCGTCCGGCCCGGCCGCCATCGCGGGGTGGACGAGCGCCTCGCTGCCCCGGTACTCGTCGGGGCCGCAGACCGCGAGCCGGCCGTCCAGGTAGAGCCGGAGCGGGCCCTCGGCGGGGCCGGTGAGCACGATCTCCTGGAGCCGGCTGTGGGTGGCGAAGCGGATCTGCGCGCCGTAGAGGGCGCTGCGGGCGGCCCGCTCGACGGCGTCGGACCAGCCGGCGGCCGCGGCGAGCAGGGCCAGCACCAGCCCGCAGCAGCCCCAGAGCAGCCTGCGGACCCGCGGCGCCGGCTCCTCGCGGAACAGCCACAGCACCACGGCGGCCCCGGCGACGGCGTTGACCGCGCCGGTGACCAGCGCGCCGGTGCCCGGGCCGAAGGCGGGCAGGATCAGGAACGGGAAGGCCAGCCCGCCGATCAGCGCGCCCACGTAGTCGGCGGCGAAGAGGTCGGCTGCGGCCCGCCCGGCGTCCTCCCGGCGGATCCGCTGGACGAGCGTCATGAGCAGCGGGATCTCGGCGCCGATCAGGATGCCGATCAGGCAGGTCAGGCCGACCATCGCGGCCTGGTAGCGGCCGATCCAGGCCCAGCAGGAGTACAGCGCGAGGACGGAGAGCCCGCCGGTGAGCGCGAGCGCGCACTCGACCAGGGCGAAGGCGGTGGCCGGGCGGCTGGTGAGGCGCTTGGCGAGCAGCGAGCCCAGACCCATCGCGAACACCATGACGGAGAGCACGACGGAGGTCTGGGTGACCGAGTCCCCGAGCAGGTAGCTGCCGAGCGCGACGAGTTCGAGCTCGTAGACGAGTCCGCAGGCCGCGCAGACGAATGCGGCCAGCAGGACGGCGAGCCGGGCGAGCCGGGGGCGGGCGCGCAGCCGGGAGCGACGGCGCGCGGGCAGCGGGGTCAGGCTCCGCCCGGGCCGGGGCGGGGTGCCGTCGTCGAGGTCGAGCCCCGGCTGAGCGGGGGGACCGGCCGGATGGTTGATCACGAACAAACGCTAGGCGACGTTCGGTACGGACGGCTGCGTCCATTCGACGGACAGTGCGATACATCGGGTTGACGGATCGTTCCTGCGTGCGAATGGAGGCCGGGCCGTCCAGGGGGTGGGTGCAGGTGCTGTCCTCACCCGGGCACCACGAGCGAGGAGCGCGTGCAGACCAGCCGTCCTTCCTGCGGGTAGGCGTGCCAGGTGCGCCAGAGCAGCCGGTCCGTGCCGCCCTGGGTGACCAGTGCGGTGAAGGCGCTCGGGTCGCCGGGGAAGACGCCGGCCAGGCCGCGCGGGTGCCCCTCGACCAGGGCCAGCAACTCCTGGGCCCGGGCGGCGAAATCGTGCGGCGGCAGCGCCTCGATCCGGGCGGCGAACTCGTACTCCCAGCCGTCCACCTGTTTGGCCACCCGGGCCGGCAGCGGGGTCCGGCGGCCGGGCAGGCAGGCGACGGTCTCCAGGCACTCGCCCGGCCCGGCGGCGATCACCACCTGGTGCGAGGCCCCGAGCAGCCGCAGCTGCAGGGTGCCGGGCGGACCGGGCCGCCCGGCGTCGTCCAGTCTCAGGTCACGGACCGCGAGAGCGGGCAGCGGTTCGCCGCCCAGGCACCAGGCCAGGTCACCGGCGCGAGTGTCCGTGTAGGAGGTCTGCAGTGTGGTGAGCATGCTCGGCTCCGCGTTTCAGCTCCGTGCGCGCCCGCCGAGCAGCAGCGAGTAGGCCCAGGCAAGAGGCGAGGGTGTTCGTGGCTGTGCGGTCCAGGACGCGGCCGACCGTGGAAGGAAGGATTCCGGCTGGAGATTCAGCAGCAGAGAAGCATGAATACGCCGGGTCCGTCGGTGATTTACCCAACTTTGTCAAGCATTCACCGTTTCGAGCACACCTGCTTCCCCGCTCCGATCGACCCGGTGTGCGACTCTGCACCGCGCGCGCCCTTCGCTCCGGCACAGGCGCCGCGCACTCCGCTCGTACGCCGTCCGCAGGCCGCGTGCGCCCCTGCCCTCCCGTACGCCCGGCGCGTGGTGGTCGGGGCGGCGCCGCGGCCTGCCGGGAAGGCATGAGAAATGCCCGACAGGCACCGTAAGGCCATGCCTGTCGGGCAAGTTGACGAATGGTCAGGACATTCGGCCGATCCCGCCGGGTGGTCAGATCCGGCTGAGCCTGGTCACCGCCTCCTCCAGTACCTCCACCCGCTTGCAGAAGGTGAAGCGGACGAGCGGGCGGCCGGCCTCGACGTTGTCGTAGAAGACCGCGTTCGGGATGGCGACCACACCGCAGCGCTCGGGGAGGGTGCGGCAGAACTCGATGCCGTCCTTCTCGCCGAGCGGGGTGATGTCGGTGGTGATGAAGTACGTGCCCTCCGGCCGGAACACCCGGAACCCGGCCGCCTCCAGCCCGTCGGCGAGCAGGTCCCGCTTGCGGAGCAGCTCGGCGCGGAAGCCGTCGAAGTACTCGTCGGGCAGCCGCAGGGCCTCGGCGACGGCGTACTGGAAGGGCCCGGAGCTGACGTAGGTGAGGTACTGCTTGGCGGTGCGCACGGCCGCGACGAGCGGGGCGGCCGCGGTGACCCAGCCGACCTTCCAGCCGGTGAAGGAGAAGGTCTTGCCGGCCGAGGAGATGGCGATGCTCCGCTCGCGCATGCCCGGGAGGGCGGCGATCGGGTGATGGGCGCCGGTGAAGACGAGGTGCTCGTAGACCTCGTCGGTGACGACCAGCAGGTCGTGCTCGACGGCCAGTGCGGCGATGGCGGAGAGCTCCTCGGGGGTGAGCACCAGCCCCGTCGGGTTGTGCGGGGTGTTGATCAGCAGCAGCCGGGTGCGCGGCGTGATCAGCGACCGGAGCTCGTCCAGGTCCGGGCGGAACGAGGGTGCGCGCAGGGTGAGCGGGACGCGGACGGCGCCGGCCATCGCGATGCAGGCGGCGTAGGAGTCGTAGAACGGCTCGAAGGCGATCACCTCGTCGCCGGGCTCCAGCAGGGCCAGCAGGGTGGCGGCGATGGCCTCGGTGGCGCCGGCGGTGATCAGGACCTCGGAGTCCGGGTCGTGGCTCAGACCGCGGAACCGCTGCTGGTGCTCGGCGACGGCCTGCCGCAGTTCGGGGATGCCGGGGCCCGGCGGGTACTGGTTGCCGTGCCCGGCGAGGACGGCGCGGGCGGCGGCCTCGGCGATCTCGCGCGGGCCGTCGGTGTCGGGGAAGCCCTGGCCGAGGTTGATCGAACCGGTGGCGGTGGCGAGTGCCGACATCTCGGCGAAGATCGTCGTGCCCAGACCGTCCAGCCGGCGGTTCAGCAGCGGCCTCGTACCCATTGCGGCTCCTCACGACTCGACGCCGGGCCGCCTCTGCGGCCCGCGCTCCGGCCCCATCCTGCGGTCAGCCGGCCGGGACGGACAAGAGCGGCCCGCCACCGCGCTGCAGGTGGCGGGCCGCTCCCGGCGGATCGGTGGGGCTCAGGCCTCGTCGGTGCCCTCGGGGGCCTCGCCCTCGCCCTCCTCGCCCTCGATGTCCTTCTGCAGGCCGAGGCGCTCGGAGATCCACTGCTCGAAGCCGACGGCCGCCTGCGTCCAGTTGGCGGTGGTGGTGACGAAGTAGTCCAGGTTCACGCCGGTGCCGACGATCATCTGGGCCTCGCCGATCAGGCGGACCACGCCGTCCTCGTGGGTGTGGGTGTACACCTTGGGCCAGAGGGTGTCGCGGTTCCACTCGTCGATCAGGTCGAGGATCTCGCCCTTGGTCTCCAGCGGGTACGGGCGGTCGTAGAACGCCCGGACCGCGAAGAGCTCCTTCTGCTCGCCGCGGAACATGTAGTAGACGCGGAAGCCCTCCCAGGGGGCGGTGAGGTCGCCCTCCTCGTCCACGACGTGCTTGAGCTGCATCTGGTCCAGCAGCTGCGTCACCAGGGCCTGGTCCGGCACGATGATCGGCGGCGGGCCGGCCGGTCGGCCGCCCTGGCCGCCGGGCTGCCCGCCGCCGGGCAGGCCGAACGACGGGATGGACGACGGGTCGATGCTCATGGGGGTCCTCATTCCTCAGTGCACGTGGTGGCCGGCAATGAGAGGCCGCCCTTTCCATCTCCCATCCTGCCTCATCCGGGCCCTGCCTCACAGGGGCAGCCACCTGGGGAAGGATCTTGCCCGGGCGCGCTCCGGAGGCCGTCGCGACCGAGCGTGGGCGCCAGTCGGCGACCGGGGGTGAACACGGCGGCGGGCCGCCCCCGGGAGGGGACGGCCCACCGCCGCCGACGGCTCCGCGGCGTTACTTCTCCAGCGGTCCGCGGGCACGCACGGTGAGGCGGTCGGCGTCCTCGTCCCGCTCGACGAGGACGGTGTCGCCGTCGTGCACCTGCCCGGAGAGGATCGCCCGGGCGAGCTGGTCGCCGATCGCGGACTGCACCAGGCGGCGCAGCGGCCGGGCGCCGTACGCCGGGTCGTAGCCGGTGCGCGCCAGCCACTCCCGGGCGGCGCCGTCGACCTCCAGGGTGAGCCGGCGCTCGCGCAGCCGCTCGCCCAGCTTCGCGACCTGGAGGTCGACGATCCGGCTGAGCTCGGCGGTGCCCAGCGGCTCGAAGACGACGATGTCGTCGAGGCGGTTGAGGAACTCGGGCTTGAACGCGGCCCGGACGGTGTCCAGCACCAGCTCCTTCTTCCGCTCCTCCGGGGTGGTCCGGTCCACGAGGAACTGGCTCCCCAGGTTGGAGGTGAGGATCAGGATCGCGTTGCGGAAGTCCACCGTGCGGCCCTGGCCGTCGGTGAGCCGGCCGTCGTCCAGCACCTGGAGCAGCACGTCGAAGACCTCGGGGTGGGCCTTCTCCACCTCGTCCAGCAGGACGACGCTGTACGGGCGGCGGCGGACCGCCTCGGTGAGCTGGCCGCCCTCCTCGTAGCCGATGTACCCGGGCGGCGCGCCGACCAGGCGGGAGACGGAGTGCTTCTCGCCGTACTCGCTCATGTCGATGCGGACCATCGCCCGCTGGTCGTCGAAGAGGAAGTCGGCCAGGGCCTTGGCGAGTTCGGTCTTGCCGACGCCGGTGGGGCCGAGGAAGAGGAAGGAGCCGGTGGGGCGGTCCGGGTCGGCGATGCCGGAGCGGGTGCGCCGCACCGCGTCCGAGACGGCCTGGACGGCCTCCGTCTGGCCGATCAGGCGGCGGCCCAACTCCTCCTCCATGCGCAGGAGTTTGGCGCTCTCGCCCTCCAGCAGCCGGCCGGCCGGGATGCCCGTCCAGGAGGCGACCACGTCGGCGACGTCGTCCGGGCCGACCTCCTCCTTGACCATGGAGGTGGAGGTGTCCTCGTCGGCGGCGCGCGCCTGGGCGTCGGCCAGCTCCTTCTCGGCGGCCGGGATCTCGGCGTACATCAGCTTCGAGGCGCGCTCGAAGTCGCCGTCCCGCTGGGCGCGTTCGAGGGAGCCGGTCAGCTCGTCGAGCCGCTCCTTCAGCTCGCCGACCCGGTTCAGGCTCTTCTTCTCCTGCTCCCACCGGGCCGTGAGCACGCTCAACTGCTCGTTCCGGTCGGCGAGATCGCGCCGCAGCCGGGTGAGCCGCTCGACCGAGGCCGGGTCGGACTCCTTCTCCAGTGCCAGCTCCTCCATCCGCAGCCGGTCCACGGCGCGCTGGAGTTCGTCGATCTCGACGGGGGAGGAGTCGATCTCCATCCGGAGCCGGGAGGCCGCCTCGTCGACCAGGTCGATCGCCTTGTCGGGCAGGAATCGGGAGGTGATGTACCGGTTCGACAGGGTCGCCGCGGCGACCAGGGCGGCGTCCGCGATCTGCACCTTGTGGTGCGCCTCGTAGCGGCCCTTGAGGCCGCGCAGGATGGCGATCGAGTCCTCCACGCTGGGCTCGCCGACCAGCACCTGCTGGAAGCGGCGCTCCAGCGCCGGGTCCTTCTCGATCCGCTCGCGGTACTCGTCCAGGGTGGTGGCGCCGACCATCCGCAGCTCGCCGCGGGCCAGCATCGGCTTGAGCATGTTGCCCGCGTCCATCGCGGAGTCGCCGCCGGCGCCCGCGCCGACCATGGTGTGCAGCTCGTCGATGAAGGTGACGACCTGGCCGTCGCTCTGCTTGATGTCGTTCAGGACGGCCTTCAGCCGCTCCTCGAACTCGCCGCGGTACTTGGCGCCGGCGACCATCGCACTGAGGTCCAGCGAGACCAGGCGCTTGCCGCGCAGCGACTCCGGCACGTCGCCGGCCACGATCCGCTGGGCCAGGCCCTCGACCACGGCCGTCTTGCCGACGCCGGGCTCGCCGATCAGGACCGGGTTGTTCTTGGTGCGCCGGGAGAGCACCTGGACCACCCGGCGGATCTCCTGGTCCCGGCCGATCACCGGGTCGAGCTTGCCGTCCCGGGCGGCCTGGGTGAGGTCGGTGCCGTACTTCTCCAGCGCCTTGTAGGTGCCCTCCGGGTCCGGGGAGGTGACCCGGCCGCTGCCGCGCACGTCCTTGAACGCGGCGAGCAGCGCCTTCGGGGTGGCGCCCTGCTGCACGAGCAGCTCGGCGACGGACCCGCCCTCGGCGGCCAGGCCGACCATCAGGTGCTCGGTGGAGACGTACTGGTCGTCGAGGTCGTCGGCGCGCCGGCCGGCCTCGGTGAGCACGGCCAGGGTGTCGCGGGCCAGCTGCGGGGCGGCGACCGTGGAGCCCATCGCGCTGGGCAGGGCGGCGAGCAGCCGGCGGGCCTCGGCGTCCGTCCGGGTGACGTCCGCGCCGACCGCCTCCAGCAGCGGCCTGGCGATGCCCTCGGGCTGTTCCAGCAGGGCGATCAGGATGTGCACCGGCTTGACGTCCGGGTTCCCCGCCGCGCCGGCCTGCCGGATCGCGGCGGACAGGGCGTCCTGCGTCTTGGTGGTGAACTTGCTGGCGTCCACTGCTGGGGTGTCCTCCTCGTTCGTACGAATGTCTGCTCTCTACAGCATGCACTAAGTTGAGTCTATTCCGCTCAACTTTTCGGGACCTTTCGGTGAACGGTTGCGGAGCGGTCCGGGTGCGGGCGCCCGGCCGGTGAGCCGCGGGTCAGCGTCAGCAGCTCCCGGGCCGGCCCGCTCGGCCGCCGCCCGGCCGGCCAGACCGCGCGCAGCGGCCGCCGCAGGTCCAGCCCCTCCGCCAGCGGCACCGCCACCAGCCGCCGGGTCGCCAGCTCCTCCATCACCGCGAGCTCGCTCAGGCAGACCGGGCCGGCGCCGGTCATCGCCGCGGCCTTCAGGGCGGTGGACGAGGCCAGCTCCAGTCGCGGCCGCGTCGCACCCCCGAACGGCGCCAGCGCCATCTCCAGCACCTCCCGGGTGCCCGAGCCCGGCTCGCGCAGCACCAGCGGGGTGGCGGCCAGCTCGGCCCCGGTCAGCGGGGAGCGGCGGCGGGCCCAGGGGTGGCCGGGTGCGACCACCACCACCAGCCGGTCGGCGGCCACCACCGCGCCCGCCAGCCCCGGCGGGGTGGACGGGCCCTCGACGAAGCCGAGGTCGGCCTCCCCGGCCAGGACGTGACCGGCCACGTCCGCCGAGTTGGCCGTCCGCAGTGTCACCGCCGTCCCCGGGCTGGCCGCGTGCAGCGCCAGCAGCCAGCCCGGCATCAGGTACTCGGCGACCGTCAGGCTGGCCACCACCACCAGCCGGGCGTCGCGCCGCTCCCGCAGCGCGTCGATGCCCGCGTCCAGCGCCTGCGCCGCCTCCACCACCTGGCGGGCCCACTCCACCACCAGCCGGCCCGCCTCGGTCGGCCGGCTGCCGCGCGGTGACCGGTCCAGCAGCGGGACGCCGATCTGCCGCTCCATGCCCTTGATCCGGGCGCTCGCGGTCGGCTGGCTCACCCCCAGCTCGGCCGCCGCCCGGCCGACACTGCCCAGCCGGGCCACCGCGAGCAGCAGTTCCAGCGCGCCGAGTTCGGGGACGTGCGGAGAGAGAGCCATAGGCCCAGGCTATGTCCTCATAGAGCGTCCGGCGCTACCGGCACCGGCCCGCCGGCGGCACGGTGGAGGCATGGCCACCCTCACCAGCGTCCGACCGCTCACCCGCACCGCCCGCTTCGACCTCGCCCAGCTGGGACCCAACTGGTACGCGGCGGTCATGGGCACCGCGATCGTCGGCAACGGCGCCGCCGCCCTGCCCGTCCGGCTGCCCGGGCTGACCGGGTTCGGCGAGCTGATGTGGGGCCTCGCCACGGTCGCGCTGCTGGTGCTCGTCGCCGCCCGGCTGGTCCACCTCACCCGGCACCGCGCCGTCGCCCGCGGCCACCTGCTGGACAACCCGGCCACCGCCGTCTTCTACGGCTGTCCGCCGATGGCCCTGCTCTCGGTCGGCTTCGGCACCCTGGTGCTCGGCTCCCGGGTGATCGGCACCGGCCCCGCCGTCGCCCTGGACGCGGTGCTCTGGAGCGTCGGCACCCTCTACGGCCTCGCGGTCGCCGCCGGCATCCCGTACCTGATGATCACCCGGCACCGGGTCTCCCCGCTGGAGGCCAACCCGACCTGGCTGCTGCCGGTGGTCGCCCCGCTGGTCGCCGCCGCCACCGGCCCCGTCCTGGTGCCGCACCTGCCGGCCGGCACCCCGCAGCAGGCCATGCTGTACGGCTGCTGGGCCCTGTTCGGCGTCGGCCTGTCGGCCACCCTCGCCCTGCTGCCGGTGGTGCTCACCGGCCTGGTCCACAGCAAGCTGCCCGTCCTGGCGCTCACCCCCGCGCTCTTCCTGGTGCTCGGCCCGCTCGGCCAGTCCACCACCGCCGTCCACCAGCTCGCCGACGCCGCCCGCCCCGTCGTCCCGCGGCTCGCCCCCGCCGTGCTCGCCTTCGCGGAGCTGTACGGCGTCGCGGTGCTCGGCGTCGCGATGCTCTGGCTCGCCGTCGCCGTCACCGCCAACCTGCGGGCCCGCCGGGCCGGGATGACCTTCGCGATGACCTGGTGGGCCTGTACCTTCCCGGTCGGCACCTGCGTCACCGGCGCCGCCGCACTCGCCCGGCACACCGGATTCGCCGGCTTCACCGTGCTGGCCGCCGGGCTCCTCGTCCTGCTGGTCGCCGCCTGGACCGTCGCCGCCTGGGGCACCCTGGCCGGCCTGGCCGGCGGCCGGCTGCTGGCGCGCTGACCCTCCTCCCGGCGGAGATCGTGCCCGTTCGGGCAGGTTCGCGGGCGGACCACCCGGCCCCCTGCCGGGGCCCGTTCCGCGACCGAATGACCGGACGGCCGGACTCCGCGGTCACCCCGGTCTGACCAGCGCCTTTGTCGGCCGCCGGACCGTCCGCGCACCGACCGTGCCGGCCGCCCGGTGCAGGTTCCTGCAATTGCGGGAACATGCACTCGGGCGGCACTTGTTCACCGGGCGTCACACTGTGAGGGTGGGGATACGCCAGGTCGCCGGGCAACCGCAGCCCGATGACGGCGACTTGCTCTTCAGAACTGGATGCGTCCGGCATGTCCGTGCCTGCATATCGGGGGGAAGAGCGCCGGCCGGGACGCCATGTGTGGTGATGGCCCCCGGGACCGGATCCGGCGAGGCGTTGCTGCTCCGCCTCGCCGGAAGCGCCTTGACCTTGGCGTGGCACCGGCGGCCCCCGGGCCTCCCGGCGTGCGACGGCACCCGGGACCTGGGGGTCCGCCGGTTTCGCAGTACCGTGATCGCGTTCGGCGCGCGGGACTGGGATCATGATCGGCAAGCGGGCGGACCGGCACGGCGGACACGGTGCTCCCCGCGGGAGCCACCGACCCGTCCCGCCCCGGCCGCCGGGAGCCCACCCCCCGTCCGCACCCGAAGCACAGGCGTATCCGAGACCCATCCGGCAGGGAGTGTTCGAGGTGACCGCGGACCCGACGGCCGCTCCGGGCAGCACCGGACAGCCCGGCGAGCCCGACGAGGAGGCCCGCCGGCTCTACCTGGCCATCCTCGCGGTCGGCGGCCGGATCCCCACCGCGGACGTCCCCGAGCGGGACCGGACGGCGCTGCAACGGCTGGTCGCCACCGGCCTGCTGATGCCCAACGCCATGGACGCCTGCTACATCGCCGTCAGCCCGCGCGCGGTCAGCGACCGGCTCGGCGCCGAACTGCGCAGCGAGGCCACCCGGTTGCTCGTCCGGGCGGAGAACCTCCCCGGCGCCCTCGACACGCTCACCCGCGCCTACGACGCGATGCCCCGCCAGCCCGACCGCTCCGGCGGCGCCGTCTACATCGAGGGCCACGTCCACATCCGCCACCGGATCTCCCAGCTCGTCTCCGACTGCCGCACCGAGGTCCTCACCGCGCAGCCCGGCCACCGCCCCGCCGACGCCCTGAAGATCGCCCTGCTCCAGGACGTCCAACTGCTCCAGCGCGGCTGCACGCTGCGCACCATCTACCAGCCCGTCGCCGTCTCCGAACCCGCCGCCCGCTCCTACGCCGCCGAGGTCACCCGGCGCGGCTCGCTGATCCGCACCCTGGACGAGCCCTTCCAGCGCCTGTTCGTCTTCGACCGCTCCGTCGCCGTCATCTCCGCCGCGGACGACCACAGCGCCGCCGCGTTCATCACCGACCAGGCCACGATCGGCTACCTGGTCAACGCCTTCGAACGCGACTGGGTCCGGGCCGAGGCCACCGACTGGATCACCGCCCCGGGCCGCGGCCCCGCCGGGGACGCCCCCGACCGGGTCGGCCGCCTGCTCTCCCGCGGCCTCACCCAGCGCGCCGTCGCCACCCGGCTGGGCCTGAGCGAACGCACCGTCGCCGCCCACATCTCCCGCCTGCGCGAACGCTACGGCGCCCAGACGCTGTTCCAGCTCGGCTGGCTGATGAGAGGCGGCCGGGATGACCGATGAGTGCCGCCCCGCCGAGCGCGCCCTCTACCTGGCGGCCCTCGCCGAGGGCGGCCGGATCGCCACGGCCGCCCTCGGCCCGGACGACGCGCCCGCCCTCGCCGGACTGCTGGAGCACGGCCTGCTCGCCCCCGCCGCCGACGGCTACGCGGCCGTCGACCCGCGCTCGGCCGGCGACCGGCTCGGCGCCGAACTGCGCAGCGAGGCCACCCGCCTGCTCGTCCGGGCCGAGCGCCTCCCGGCCGCCCTGGACGACCTGACCCGCGCCTACGACGAGGCCCGCCGCCCGTCCGGCACCACCGGCGAGGCCACCCGCACCCTCGGCCGGGAGGCCATCCGGCAGCGGATCTCCGACCTGCTCGCCGGCTGTCAGGACGAACTCCTCGCCGCCCGGCCGGGGCCGCGCCGGGAAGCCACCATGGAACTGGCCCTGCGCCAGGACCTCCCGCTCCTGCGGAGCGGCCGCCGGATCCGCACCCTCTACCAGCCCGAGGCCCGCCGCCGGCCCGCCGTGATCGCGTACGCCGGCACCGTCACCCGGCACGGCGCGCAGATCCGGGTCCTCGACGAACCGTTCGACCGCATGATCGTCGTCGACCGGGAGGTGGCGATCGTCTCCGCGGCGGAGGACCACGGCGCCGCCGCGTTCATCACCGACCGGGCCACCGTCGCGCAGCTGGTCGCCGTCTTCGAGCGCGACTGGGCCCGCGCCGAAGTGACCGACTGGTCCGCCACCGCCCCCCACCCCACCACCCTGCGGGTCGGCCAGCTGCTCCGTCAGGGCCTCACCCAGCGCACCATCGCCGGCCGCCTCCACCTCAGCGAGCGCAGCGTCGCCGCCCACATCGCCCGCCTCCGCGGCCGTCACGGTGCCCAGACCCTGTTCCAGCTGGGCTGGCAGATGCGGGGTGGCGGCGATGGTTGAGCCCCGGACGCCGTCGGAGCTGCTGGCGGCGGCGCTGCCGGACGCTGCCGCCCGGGAGTTGTACCTCGCGGTGCTCCGCGAGGGCGGCCGGATCCGGTTGGCCGAGGTCGCGCCGGGGGACGCGGCGGCGCTGCAACGGCTGGTCGAACTCGGCTTTCTGGTGCCGCAGTTGATCGACGCGTCGTACAGTGCGGTGGATCCGCGGTCGGTGGTGGAGCGGATCGGCGCGGACATCCGGCTGATGAGTGCGCGGCTCCTGGTGGAGGCCGAGCAACTGCCCGGGCTGCTGGACGACCTCACCCGGGCCTACGACACCGCGCCGCGGCGGTCGGAGGGGCCCTCCGGCGTCCGGTACCTCGCGGACATGGCGCAGATCCGGCACGAGATCGAGCGGCTGTCCCAGGCGTACCGGGCGGAGGGCCTGACCGCGCAGCCCGGCGGTGCCCGGCCGCCCGAGCTGCTCCCCGACTCGCTCGACCGGGCCCGCCGCTACCTCGAACGCGGCGGCGCCATGCGGACCCTCTACGAACCGGCGGCCCGCTGGGACGGTCCGACGGTGGAGTACGCGGCCGAGGCCACCCGGCTCGGCAGCACGATCCGGGTGCTGGCGGTGCCGTTCAGGCGCATGCTGATCTTCGACCGCACCGTCGCCGTCATCCCCGCGGCGGCGGACAACAGCAGCGCCGCCCTCGTCGAGGACCCCGCGACGGTCGCGTTCCTGGTGGACGTCTTCGAGCAGCACTGGCAGCAGGCGGAGGGTGTGAACTGGGCTGCCCTGCTGACCGGTTCGGCGGAGTCGTCGGTGCACGAGCAGGTCGGCCGGCTGCTGGCGCAGGGCCTCACCCAGCGGGTCGTCGCCGGCCGGCTGGGGCTGAGCGAGCGGACGGTGGCCGGACACATCGCGCGGCTGCGCGAACTGTACGACGCGGACACGTTGTTCCAGCTGGGCTGGCAGATGCGGGGCATCCGGCCGGGGGAGTGGTCAGATGCGTGAGCTGCCGGTGCGCGGGGTGAGGTGGTCAGCCGGTGGCGGCGTTGCTCGGCCAGTAGCCGGTCGGGCCGACGGCCGGGGGCTGCTGGCGGGGGACGGTGAACTGCTCGCCGGGCGCCGTCCAGAAGCCCTCCCGGAGGGAGAGCGCCATGCCGGCCCAGTCGAGGGCGGTCTCCACGGTGTGGTGGAGGGCCTCCTGCGACCAGGTGTCGTCGAAGACCAGCGGCAGGACGGGGGCGACCTGCTCGATGGTGGCGATGAGCGGGTTGTGCGTGATGGCCTCGTCCACCAGCAGGACGATCGGCTTGCGCAGGGCCGACGCCCAGCCCAGCTCCAGGCTCACCCCGGCCGACAGCGGCGCACCGACGTAGGCGAAGACCAGGTCGGCGGACTGCAGTGCGCGGAAGTCCGACGGCACCCGCGGCTCGGGGGCGCGGCCGGCGACGGTCCAGGCGTCGCTGTGGTGCGCGCTGTACACGGCGGCGCCGCTGCGCAGGAGCGTGGTGCGCAGCGTCGTCAGCCGCGTCCGGCTGGCGAGGGTCACCACACTGTCGGCCGGTCCGGTCAGCCGCATCAGCGGTGCGGCCAGGAACACTCGTGCACGCCGGCCCTCGGGGGCCTGGTTGTCATGGTGACGCAGGTAGGGCTCACTCATTGTCGACTCCGGGAGATCGGCCGACCGGGTTGTGCCAGATCCCAGCGGGCAGGACGAGTTCGGAAATCAGGCGATCTCGTTCGGATCGCGGTCGAATGGACATGTCCATGTCTATTTGTTGCTTTTCGTTGCGGCCCCGACTCGGGGGACGTGCCGAGGCTGGACTGATCGTCGCTGCCATTGCGACGGGACGTCCACCGTTGCGAGGTGTCATCTGACTGCCAGGCAGGCAGATGACACACCCGAACCGGTGTCCGATGCGGCACAATCTGATGAGCGCGCTGCGTGCTGCGAAACAGGGGGAAGGTCGTTCCGCGGACCTTCACGGCATCTGGCGTGTGGGGCTCTGTCCCGCTTCCGTAAGATGCGTGTCCGTGGCGACGCCGACGAATGGCGCTCGGCACCTGTCGGTGCGACGCCGTCGGCCGGTCGGTTCTTTTATTGGTGAAGTCAGAAAGAGGAGCGTTGTCATGTTGAAGGTGCGCCGCCTCGTTGTCGCAGCTCTGTTTCTGGGTGCCGCCCTGGTGACGGGTGCCGGAACTGCCAACGCGGACAGCTACTGGGGCCTCAGCTCCCCGGTGGAGGGTACTTCCGTGGTCACCCAGCTCTCGGACAGCTACTGGGGCAAGTGATCGGGAGCGACCTGCCCGCGATGCGGCGGGTCAGGGCAGGTCGGTCTCGGCAAGCACTCTCCCGGCGCCCCCGGCCCCGGCCTCCAGCTGGGCCAGTTTCCAGCCCAGCTGGAACAGGGTGTCGACGCCGTACTCCTCGCGCATTTCGGCGATGTGCCGGGCGAGCGTCCGCTCGCTCAGGCCGAGCCGGCGCGCGATCGTCCGGTGCCCGATGCCCTGGAGCATCATCCGGATGATCTGCTGGCGCATGCTCGACACCACCTGCGGCGGGATCTCCCGGGCGCCGGTGAACGGGATCGAGCGGTCCCACATGCTGTCGAAGAGCTGGACGATGTAGCTGATGACGGCTTCGTCACGGATGAACGCCGCCCGCGCCTCGCGGTCCTCGTCGCTGACGGGTATGACCGCCACCTTGCGGTCCATCACGATGACCCGGGTGAAGGGCTCGTCCAGGGTGCGGACCTGGCAGCCCTCCTGGGTGACCGAGGAGACGTACTCCACCGTGGGCGCCGAGTAGCGCGCGCTGGGCTGGTAGATGGTGCGCATGGTGCCGCCGCGCTGCACGAACCGCATGTCGCGCTCGATCGCGACCTTGATCGCCTCGGCCCGTCGCCCGCCGCCCGGCTGGGCCGTGAGCATCTCCTTCTCGCAGTCCTCCAGGAGCAGCGCGAGCTGGCGGTTGATGGCCGCCCCGGTTTCGATGTACTCGATTGCGCCCCCGCCGCTCGCATGTCCCGCGTACGAGTAATAGGCGCGTCCCAGGCTTTGCAGCGACGCCGATATTGTCATGGATCGCGCAAGAAGTTCGACGGCCCGGGTCTGCAGTTCACTGCTCAACGAATCCGCGAGTTGCCGGGGATCACCGGCAATCATTCCGCCGGGGGATTCCACGTCCGGCACCAGCAGTCCGAGATTCTGCAATTCGCGGACCAGCCGGCCGTCGTGCAGGTCCGGAAGGAGACCCGGCGCGCTCAGGCGGCCGCCGGCCTGCAGAATTCGCATGTACAGGGAGTGGGCTTCCGGCGACAGCTCGACCGGCATCCCGGACGGATCGTCCGCCGCTGGGACCGGATCCGGTTCGGCGGCGGGCATCGTCGTCTCCTTGCCATGGGCGAAACGGATCTTCGATGGCAGCGGTGTCGCCATCGTTGTGCCGGAGCCGGGCTCCCCCGTGGAGCGGCGTCCTGCCGGTCGGTTCACCTTACGACCACTGAGGGGGAACTCTCTCACCAACGCCGAGCCGCCGGCACCCCCCGGCCAGGGGGAACCGGCGGCTCGGGCGTCCACCGTGCCTGGTCAGCGCCTGGGGCGCCAGACCACCAGCGCGCTGGACTGGGCCGGGGCCTGGTACGGGACCAGGTCGCGGCGGTAGGAGGCGTGGACGGCGGCCTCGCGCTGCCGGAGAGCGGCGGCGGCGCCTTCGAGGGAGTCGACCAGTTCGGTGATCCGGGCCTGGAGCGCGGTGACCTGGTTGTCCAGCTCGATGATCCGCTTGATGCCGGCGAGGTTGATGCCCTCGTCCTGGGAGAGGCGCTGGACCTCGCGCAGCTGCTGGATGTCCCGGGCCGAGTAGCGCCGGCCGCGGCCGGCGGTGCGGTCGGGGCAGACCAGGCCGAGCCGGTCGTACTGGCGCAGGGTCTGCGGGTGCAGGCCGGAGAGCTCGGCGGCGACCGAGATCACGTAGACCGGGGTGTCCTCGGTGAGGACGTACTGCGGGGGCGGTGCGGCGCGGCGGGCGCGCGGGGCGCTGCCGGGCAGGCCCTCGCCGAGCGGGGCGCCGGCGGGGCCGATCGTGCCGTCGGGTGTCATCTGGTCGTCACGCTCCCTTCGCCGCCTTGAAGAGGGCGGCTCGTGGGTCGTCGGAGGCGGTGGCCTCGCGGTACTGCTCCAGGGCCTCCAGCGCGTCGCCGGTGACGTGCTGGGGCACCACGACCTCCACGGTGACCAGGAGGTCGCCGCGGGTGCCGTCCTTGCGGGTGGCGCCCTTGCCGCGGGCCCGCAGGGTGAGGCCGTTGGCGCTGCCGGGCGGCAGCTTGAGCTTCACCGACGGGCCGCCCAGCGTCGGTACCTCGATGGTGCCGCCGAGGGCGGCCTCGGGGAAGGTGACGGGCACGGTCACGGTGAGGTTGTCGGCCTTGCGCCCGAAGACGGGGTGCGGGTCGACGTGCACGGTGACGTAGAGGTCGCCCGGCTGGCCGCCGCGCTCGCCCTGGGCGCCCTTGCCCTTGAGCCGGATGCGCTGGGCGTCCTGGACGCCGGCGGGGATCCGGACCTGCATGGTGCGGGCGGAGCTGGCCCGGCCGCTGCCGTGGCAGTCGGTGCACGGGTCGTCGACGATCATGCCGCGGCCGCGGCAGTCCCGGCAGGGCTCGGAGAGCGCGAAGGCGCCCTGGCCACGGCTGACGGTGCCGGCGCCGACGCAGGTCGGGCAGACCCGGGGGGTGGTGCCGGCCTTGGCGCCGGTGCCGCTGCAGGTGCGGCAGGGGGCCTGGCTGGTCATCCGGAGCGGGACGGTCGCGCCGTCGACGGCCTCCTCGAAGGAGAGCGTCACCTCGGTCTCGACGTCGGCGCCGCGCCGGGGCTGGGGCTGGCGGCCGCCGCGGTTGAACAGGCCGCCGAAGACGTCGCCGATCCCCCCGCCGTTGCCGCCGCCGGTGCCCTGGCTGCCGTTGAAGAGGTCGCCGAAGTCGAAGCTGTAGCCGTTGGCGCCGGGGCCGCCGGAGCGGAAACCGCCGTTGGCGAAGAGGGTGCGCGCCTCGTCGTACTCCTTGCGGCGCTTCTCGTCCGAGAGGACGTCATAGGCCTCGGAGATGTCCTTGAAGCGGTCCTCGGCCTTGGTGTCGCCCTTGTTCGCATCGGGGTGGAACTCGCGCGCCAGCTTGCGGTAGGTCTTCTTGATCTCGGTGGCGGAGGCGTCCTTGGGCACGCCGAGGACCTTGTAGTAGTCCTTCTCCACGTAGTCCTTGCCGCTCATGGCTGCCGCCACCTCCCGGGGTCAACAGTTACGGGTCCACATGCTGTGGCGTCAACGGATACGGCACTGCGGAGCCGGCCGTCGTACTGGACGACGTACGACTCCGCAGTGCACGGGTGTTCAGCTCTCCGAGCCACCGTCGGCCTTGTCGGCGCCGGCGTCCGTCGACTTCTCGGCGGCGTCGGGCGCGGCGGTGGTCTGGGTGCCCGGCTGGGGCTCCGCGACCGCGACCATCGCCGGGCGGATGATCCGCTCGCCGATCCGGTAGCCGGGCTGGAGGATCTGGACACAGGTGTCCTCGGTGACGTCCGAGGAGTAGCTGTGCATCAGTGCCTCGTGCATGGTCGGGTCGAAGGGCTCGCCCTCCTTGCCGAACTGCTGGAGGCCCAGCTTGGCCACCACCGTCTCCAGCGACTCGGCGACGGACTTGAAGCCGCCCGTCACCTCGCCGTGGTCGCGGGCCCGGCCGATGTCGTCCAGCACCGGGATCAGCGACTCCAGGATGTTGGAGATCGCGATCTCACGGACCGTCAGCCGGTCCCGCTCGACCCGCTTGCGGTAGTTCTGGTACTCGGCCTGGAGGCGCTGGAGGTCGGCCGTCCGCTCGGCCAGCTCGCGCTTGGCCGAGGCGAGGTCGTCCCCGCCGGCGGCACCGGCGGCGGCTGCCTCCTCGGCGGCCTTGACCACGGCCTCTTCGGCGGCGGAGTCGTCGCCGGGCTCAGCACCCTGCGGCTTCTCCGTCATGCCGCACCGCCCTTGGGCTTCTCGTCGTCCACGATCTCGGCGTCGACGACGTCGTCGTCCTTGGCACCGGCGGCGTCACCGGCCGGGGCGGCACCCGCGGCGTCGGCGTTGGCGTAGAGCGCCTGGCCGAGCTTCTGGGCGGTGGTGGAGACCTTCTCCGAGGCCTCGCGGATGGCCGCGATGTCCTCGCCCTTCAGGGCCTCCTTGAGCTCGCCGATGGAGGTCTCGACCTCGGTCTTGACGTCGGCCGGGAGCTTGTCCGCGTTGTCCGCGATGAACTTCTCGGTCGAGTAGACGAGCTGCTCGGCCTGGTTGCGGGTCTCGACCGACTCGCGGCGCTTGTGGTCCTCCTCCGCGTACTGCTCGGCCTCGCGCATCATGCGCTCGATGTCGTCCTTCGGCAGCGCGGAGCCGCCGGTGACGGTCATCTTCTGCTCCTTGCCGGTGCCGAGGTCCTTCGCGCCGACGTGCATGATGCCGTTGGCGTCGATGTCGAAGGTGACCTCGATCTGGGGCAGGCCGCGGGGGGCCGGCGGGAGACCGGTCAGCTCGAACATGCCGAGCTTCTTGTTGTACGCCGCGATCTCGCGCTCGCCCTGGTAGACCTGGATCTGCACGGACGGCTGGTTGTCCTCGGCCGTGGTGAAGATCTCGGAGCGCTTGGTCGGGATCGTGGTGTTGCGCTCGATCAGCTTGGTCATGATGCCGCCCTTGGTCTCGATGCCGAGGGACAGCGGGGTGACGTCGAGCAGCAGGACGTCCTTGACCTCGCCCTTGAGGACACCGGCCTGGAGCGCGGCGCCGATGGCGACGACCTCGTCCGGGTTGACGCCCTTGTTGGCGTCCTGCCCGCCGGTCATCTCCTTGACGAGCTCGGCGACGGCCGGCATCCGGGTGGAGCCACCGACCAGGACGACGTGGTCGATCTCGGAGAGCGAGATGCCGGCGTCCTTGATCACGTTGTGGAACGGCGTCTTGCAGCGCTCCAGCAGGTCGGCGGTGAGCTGCTGGAACTGGGCCCGGGTGAGCTTCTCGTCCAGGTGCAGCGGGCCCTCGGCGGAGGCCGTGATGTAGGGCAGGTTGATCGAGGTCTCGGAGGACGAGGACAGCTCGATCTTGGCCTTCTCGGCGGCCTCGCGGAGGCGCTGGAGGGCCATCTTGTCCTTGGACAGGTCGACGCCGTGGCCGGCCTGGAAGACCTTGACCAGGTGGTCGACGACCTTCTGGTCCCAGTCGTCGCCGCCGAGGTGGTTGTCACCGTTGGTGGCCTTCACCTCGACGACGCCGTCGCCGATCTCCAGCAGCGAGACGTCGAAGGTGCCGCCACCGAGGTCGAAGACCAGGATGGTCTGGTCGTCCTTGTCCAGGCCGTAGGCCAGGGCGGCCGCGGTCGGCTCGTTGACGATGCGCAGGACGTTGAGGCCCGCGATCTCACCGGCCTCCTTGGTGGCCTGGCGCTCGGAGTCGGAGAAGTACGCCGGGACGGTGATGACCGCGTCGGTCACCGTCTCGCCCAGGTACGCCTCGGCGTCGCGCTTCAGCTTCTGCAGCACGAAGGCGCTGATCTGCTGGGGGTTGAAGTCCTTGCCGTCCAGGTTGATCTTCCACCCGGTGCCCATGTGGCGCTTGACCGAGCGGATGGTCCGGTCGACGTTGGTGACCGCCTGGCGCTTGGCGACCTCGCCGACCAGGACCTCACCGTTCTTTGCGAAGGCGACGACGGACGGCGTGGTCCGCGCGCCCTCGGCGTTCGTGATGACGGTGGGCTCGCCACCCTCCAGAACGCTGACGACCGAGTTCGTCGTGCCGAGGTCGATGCCGACCGCGCGTGCCATCGTAAATACCTCCACGGAAGAGTTGAGCTTTACAGGCTCAAGGATGCACGACCGGGCCGGAAGCGTCAACAGCTATGAGCCTGAGTCGCTCAACTTTGCTGAGCGGATAGGGTCCCCGGGGCGGGGATCGGAGGGCCGGGCGGCCCCGTCCCGAGTGCCGAGGGTGGACTTACGTGACTGCCGCCATACGTTGGGCGTCTTCAGGAGAAGAGTTGACAAACGGTAATGTCCGGCCCGTCGGCCCAGGAAGTTACCGACGAGTACACTCGCCCGGGAGAAACCCGGGGGAAACTGCTCACCCAGGAAAGCCGCAGGAGACGGAGAGCCGATGCAACTAGCAGCGATCGTCATCTCGCTGGTCACGTTCGTGATCGGCACCGCGCTCGCCGCCCGTGCGGCGCTGTACATCTTCAAGGTGGTGCGGACCGGCCAGGCCGACCCCACCAGGTTCGGAGCGCCCGCGCAGCGGGCGAAGACCGTGGCGGTCGAGTTCGTCGGCCACACCCGGATGAACCGGTGGGGCGTCGTCGGCGTCGCGCACTGGTTCGTCGCGGTCGGCTTCTTCACGCTGGGCCTCACCCTGCTGACCGCCTTCTTCCAGCTGTTCGACGCCGAGTTCGTGCTGCCGGTGCTCGGCGGCTGGCTGCCGTACGAGCTCTTCACCGAGCTGGTCGGCACCATGACCACGCTGGGCATCGCGGCCCTGATCGTGATCCGGCTGCTCAGCCTGCCGTCCCGGTCCGGCCGGAAGTCCCGGTTCGCCGGCTCGATCGCCTGGCAGGCCTTCTACGTCGAGTACACGATCCTCGGCATCGGTCTCTGCATCATGATCCTGCGCGGCCTGGAGGGCGCGCTGGAGAACGTCGGATCCTACGAGGCGACGTACCTGATCTCCTACCCGCTCGTGCTGGCCTTCAAGGGTCTCTCGCACGGCACGCTGGAGAACCTGATCTACCTCTTCGCGATGCTGAAGATCTGCATCTCCTTCGCCTGGGCGATCACCATCGGCATCAACCCGTCGATGGGCGTGGCCTGGCACCGGTTCCTCGCGTTCTTCAACATCTACTTCAAGCGCGAGGAGGACGGCGACACCGCGCTGGGCGCCCTGCGGCCGATGACCAGCGGCGGTGTGCCGATCGACTTCGAGGACCCGGCCGACGACGCGGTGTTCGGCGTCTCCCAGGTCGAGCACTTCTCCTGGAAGGGCATCCTCGACTTCTCCACCTGCACCGAGTGCGGCCGCTGCCAGTCGCAGTGCCCCGCCTGGAACACCGGCAAGCCGCTCTCGCCGAAGCTGCTGATCATGAGCCTGCGCGAGCACGCCTTCGGCAAGGCGCCCTACCTGCTGGCCGGCGGCGGCAAGGACATGGAGGGCGAGGAGCGGGCCACCGCCGAGCAGCTCGCCGACGTGCCCGCCGCCGCGCTGGCCGAGGCCGAGCGCCCGCTCATCGGCACCGCCGAGGAGAACGGCGTCATCGACCCGGACGTGCTGTGGTCCTGCACCACCTGCGGCGCCTGCGTCGAGCAGTGCCCCGTCGACATCGAGCACATCGACCACATCGTCGACATGCGCCGCTACCAGGTGATGATCGAGTCCTCGTTCCCCACCGAGGCCGGCACGATGCTCAAGAACCTCGAGAACAAGGGCAACCCGTGGGGCATGGCCACCAAGGCCCGCCTCGACTGGGTCAAGGAGCTCAAGAAGGAGACCGGCATCGAGGTGCCGGTGATCGGCGAGGACATCGACCCCGCCGAGGTCGAGTACCTCTACTGGGTCGGCTGCGCCGGCGCCCTGGAGGACCGCGCGAAGAAGACCACCAAGGCCTTCGCCGAACTCCTGCACACCGCCGGCGTGCAGTTCGCCATCCTCGGCAAGGAGGAGTCCTGCACCGGCGACTCCGCCCGCCGCCTCGGCAACGAGTTCCTCTTCCAGATGCTCGGCGCGCAGAACGTCGAGACCCTCAACGCGGCCCTGGAGGACGCGCCGAAGAAGCGGATCGTCGCCACCTGCCCGCACTGCTTCAACACCATCGCCAACGAGTACCCCCAGCTGGGCGGCCACTTCGAGGTCATCCACCACACCCAGCTGCTCCAGCACCTGATCGACGAGGGCAAGCTCGTCCCCGTCAACCCGGTCGAAGGCCTGATCACCTACCACGACCCCTGCTACCTGGGCCGCCACAACAAGGTCTACAGCCCGCCGCGCGAGATCATGGACAAGGTCCCCGGCCTGCGCCAGCAGGAGATGCACCGCCACAAGGAACGCGGCTTCTGCTGCGGCGCCGGCGGCGCCCGCATGTGGATGGAGGAGCGCATCGGCAAGCGCATCAACACCGAGCGCGTCGACGAGGCACTCTCCCTCAACCCCGACATCGTCTCCACCGCCTGCCCGTTCTGCCTCGTGATGCTCTCCGACTCCGTCAACGGCAAGAAGAACGAGGGCGCGGCCAAGGAACACCTCAAGGTCGTCGACGTGGCCCAGCTGCTCCTCGAATCCGTCAAGGCGGCCCCGCCCGCCGCGACCGAGCCGCAGCCCGTCGACGCCTGAACGGCGCCGTGAGGCCGTCCTGAGGCACGGTTTGTTCGACAGTTCTGCTACAACTGCCCGGCCCGGTGGGTGCCACGAGCCCCCGCCGGGCCGGGTTTTTCGCCCGTCCCCGGCCGCTCCGGGGCCGTTCTTCGGCCGGGAAGTTGCCGGGCTTTCGCCTGGCTTCCACCGGGATTCCACCCGGCCGCCGGGCGTCCGGAGCCGCGTGGAGCGGACGGGCAGGGGCGCCAACCACCGGACCGCCGGGCGGCGTCCCGGTTGGAAGGAAATACAGTAGGCGCCGGACCGGCCCTGTGCCGGTCGGCCCGTTCCGGCCCACCGGACGGGAGTCCAGACCACTGACGGAGGTATCGGCCCGCCGGGCCGGGCCGCAGAGACCACAAGGGGAACAGCGCAAACCATGACCGAGGCGATCATGCTGGTCGGTGGTAAGGGCACGCGACTGCGTCCGCTGACCACCCACACCCCCAAGCCCATGCTGCCCGTGGCAGGCGTCCCGTTCATCGCCCACCAGCTGGCCCGTGCAGCCGCGGCCGGGGTCACCCGTGTGGTGCTCGCCACCTCCTACCTGGCCGAGGTGTTCGAGGACCACTTCCAGGACGGCACGCCGTACGGGATCGAGCTGGTCTACCTGACCGAGCGCGAGCCGCTCGGTACCGGCGGGGCCATCCGCAACGCCGCGTCCGGGCTCACCTGCGGCCCCGACGAGCCCGTTCTGGTCTTCAACGGCGACATCCTGTCCGGCGTCGACATCGCCGCCCTGCGCGACGGCCACGTGGCCGCCGGGGCCGACGTCACCCTGCACCTCACCCGGGTCGAGGACCCGCGCGCCTTCGGGCTCGTCCCGACCGACGAGCACGGGCGGGTGCTGGAGTTCCTGGAGAAGCCGGAGACGCCCGAGCAGATCGTCACCGACCAGATCAACGCCGGCTGCTACGTCTTCACCCGGTCCGTGATCGACCGCATCCCGGCCGGCCGGGAGGTCTCCGTCGAGCGCGAGACCTTCCCCGAGCTGCTGGCCACCGGCGCGCTGCTGCGCGGCGTGGTGGACACCTCGTACTGGCTGGACCTCGGCACCCCGGCCGCCTTCGTCCGCGGCTCGGCCGACCTGGTGCTCGGCAAGGTCGACTCCCCGGCCGTCCCCGGCCCGACCGGTGACGCCCTGCTCCTGCCCGGCGCCACCGTCCACCCGGGCGCGGTGCTGAGCGGCGGCAGTGTCGTCGCCGAGGGCGCGGTGGTCGAGGCCGGCGCGATCGTCGAGGGCAGCGTGATCCTGTCCGGCGCGGTGATCGGCCCGGACACCCTGGTCAAGGACTCGATCGTGGGCGCCTACGCCACCGTCGGCGACCGCACCGCGCTGGACGGCGCGGTGATCGGCGACGGCGCCATCGTCGAGGCGGACAACGAGCTGCCGAACGGCATCCGGATCGCCTGCGGCACGCTGCTGCCGGTCGGCGCCGTCCGCACCTCGGCCGGCCCGGGCGGCTGCCCGGCCGGCGCCACGGCGGCCGCGGCGGTGCACGGGCCGAAGGTGTCCGCGCAGCGCTGATCCCGCGCCCCCGGCGTACGGGCCCGCGCCCGGTGGGTGGGCAAGCGCCCGGCGTACGGGCCCGCGCCCGGTGGGTGGGCAAGCGCCCGGCGTACGGGCCCGTGTGCGGCGCGTGAGGCCGTGCACGGCGCGTCGTCGGTACGGCCGGGCGTCACAGGCTCGCTGCAAACCGGCCCCGGCTCCGTTCCCGGCCTACGCGGAGTCAGCCGGACGGGTACCTTCGGAACGTGGCTGGTAATCGATACGACAGCGGTCAGGGTGCCGACCCCCGGGGCGGGTGGTCGGCTCCGCCGCCCTCCGCGGGGGCACCCGGGGGGTACGGACCGACGAACGGGCCGACGGACGGACCGGAGTACTTCACCGCCCCGCACCGGCCCGCACCCGGCGGTCCCGGCGGCGGTCCCGGCGCCGACGGCGGGTACGGGCCCGGGCCCGGGCCCGCGCACGGGCACGACCCGTACGCCGCCGACCAGCCCGGCCACACCCGGGCCTTCCCGACCGGCGCCGACCCGTACGCGGGGGAGCCGTACCCGTACCAGGGCCAGGGCGGCCCGGCGGAGTACGGGCAGCCGTACCCCGGCGGGGCGTACGAGCAGGGCTACGACCAGGGCCAGGGCCACAACCAGGGCCAGGGCTACGGCCAGGAGCAGCCGTACGGGCAGGACAACGTCGCCGTGTACCGGGCCGGCGGCCAGTCCGCCCCGCACGTCTCCGGGCCGCGGCCGACCTGGCGCGAGCTGCTGACCGGGCTCTTCCGCAGCCCGGCCGCCACCTTCGACCGCACCCGGGACCACCAGGTCTGGCTGCCCGCCCTCACCGTCTCGCTGCTCTACGGCGTGCTGGCCGTGCTCGGCTTCGGTATGACCCGCGACGACGTCTTCAACTCGACCTTCGGCGTCGCCCTCACCGCCATCCTCGCCGCCGCGGTCTGCTTCACGCTGGCCGGCGCCATGCTGGGCGGGGTGACGTACGGACTGGCCCGCCAGTTCGGCGGGGACGGCCCGTGGCGGTCGACCGTCGGCCTGGCCGTGCTGATCGGCTGGACGACGGACGCGCCCCGGCTGCTGCTGGCCCTGGTGCTGCCGTCCGACAACGTGGTGGTCCAGGCGGTCGGCTGGGCGACCTGGGTGCTCTGCGCGGTGCTGCTGACCACGATGGTCCGCCGCCTGCACGACCTGCCCTGGGGCAAGGCCGCCGGGGCGGCCGCACTACAGCTGCTGGCGCTGCTGGTGCTGATCAAGCTGCCGACGCTGGGCTGAGCCGGGGGAGAATGGACGACGGGCCCCGCCCGCGGGGCCCGTTCCGCTTCCACCACCCTCACGCGCACGGAGCCAGGAATGACCCTCCCCACCACCCACGTCAGCTTCCCGGCCGGGGCGGTGACCGGCGAGTCCCCGGTGCTCGCGGTGCACCCGCTGGACGGCGGCCGGCACGCCGTCGTCACCGCGGCGACCCCGTTCCACCCGCTCGACCACACCTGGCCCGACCAGCCCGCCGACCTCGGCACCCTCACCGTCGACGGCACCGAGCTGGCCGTCGTCGACTGCCTGACCGGCGCCGTCGGCCCGGACGGCGGCGCCCCGCTGGTCGGCGCCGACATCCCGGTCCGCCGCGGCGACGAGGAGTGGTCCTGGCTCGTCCTGCACGTGGTCGACGGCGACCCGGGCGACCTCGTCGGCAAGCCCGCGGTGCTCGCCGTCGACGCCGGCCGCCGGGCCGCCCTCAGCGCCTCGCACAGCGGCTGCCACCTGCTCGCCCTCGCCCTGAACGCCGCCCTCGCCCCGCGCTGGCGCAAGGACCCGGGCCGCGCCGACGCGTTCGGCAACCCGGACTTCGACAGCCTCGCCATGGCGAGCTCGGTGATGGACACCGAGGCCAGCACCGACACCTACCGGCTCGGCAAGTCGCTGAAGAAGAAAGGCTTCACGATCGACGCCACCGAGGAGCTCCCGGCGCTCGCCGACGCCCTCCCCGCCGTCACCGAGGCCGTCAACAAGCAGCTGGCCGCATGGGTCGCGGCCGACGCCGCCGTCCGCATCGACGTCCCCGGCCCCGAGCTGACCGCCCGCCGCCAGTGGCACTGCGAGCTGCCCGAGGGCGCGGCCCAGATCTTCTGCGGCGGCACCCACCTGCACCACCTCGGCGAGCTGGCCGGGCTGAGCACCGAGCTGCGGCTCTCCGAGGACGGCAGCGAGCTGGTCGCGGTGACCCGCCCCGAGCGGGTCTGAGGTCCGCGCCCCCCGGGAACGCCGCGGGCGGCCACCCCCTCACGTCCGGTGAGGGGGTGGCCGCCCGTCGTGCGTGCGCCCTGCTGCGGTCAGATGTCCGTGCGGTGGAAGTTCAGGTACGAGCGGGACGGCGTCGGGCCGCGCTGGCCCTGGTAGCGCGAGCCGTACCGCGCGGAGCCGTACGGGTGCTCCGACGGCGAGGAGAGCCGGAACAGGCAGAGCTGCCCGATCTTCATCCCCGGGTAGAGCTTGATCGGCAGCGTCGCGACGTTCGACAGCTCCAGCGTGACGTGCCCGCTGAAGCCGGGGTCGATGAAGCCGGCCGTGGAGTGCGTCAGCAGGCCGAGCCGGCCCAGGCTGGACTTGCCCTCCAGCCGGGAGGCGACGTCGTCCGGCAGCGTGATGACCTCGTACGTCGAGGCCAGCACGAACTCGCCCGGGTGCAGGATGAACGCCTCGTCGCCCTCCGGCTCGACCAGCCGGGTGAGGTCCGGCTGCTCCTCGGAGGGGTCGATGTGCGGGTAGCGGTGGTTCTCGAAGACCCGGAAGAAGCGGTCCAGTCGCACGTCGATACTGGACGGCTGGATCATCGCCGGGTCGAACGGGGCGATCGAGACCCGGCCCAGGTCGATCTCGGTCCGGATGTCCTTGTCAGAGAGCAGCACGCTTCGAGGTTACGTGCACGACGCGGCCCCGGACGAATCGCCCGGGGCCCGTGCCGTCCTCGCGCCGGCCGTCAGGCCAGGAACTCCGCGGCCTCCAGCCGCATCGCCCGGGCCAGTTGCGGCCCGGACAGCTCCCGGAGGTCGGCCAGCACCGAGCTGCGCAGCCGTCCGCACTGCGGACAGCGGATCAGCCGCCCGGGCCCCAGCCGGCCCGGTCCGAGGTTCTGCATCGGGAACGTGGTGGTGCTGAACAGGTGCCCCTCGGCACAACGAACGACGGCGCGCTGCTCCATCGGTCCCCTTCCCATCCTTACCCCGGTACTCACCCGTACTCGTCGCGCCCCGGACGGCCGAGCCCTCCAGGACAGCGTCACATTAGGGGATGTTCCGGACAATCCACAGCGAGGCTCGCCGCCCCGGACCCCACCCGCCGGAGCACTCTCGCGCGGCCCACACAGTACGCCTCCCACCCCGCCCCGCCGGGCTCCGCCACGGCCGGGCAACACCTGTGCAACCGGCGTCGGGGATGGGGTAGAGTGACAACGGATCGAGCAGTCTCTGACGGCTCGTCAGGCGGGCGTAGTTTAATGGTAGAACATGAGCTTCCCAAGCTTATAGCGCGAGTTCGATTCTCGTCGCCCGCTCAGAGGGAAAGCCCCAGGTCAACGGCCTGGGGCTTTCTTGTTGTCTGGACCAATATTGGGTCGTCGTGCCAGACGCTGCCTGATGCAGCGTTAGATGTGGCGAATTCCCGGTCGTCGCCCGTACTCCTTGGAGGCGTGGGCGGCCCCGACATTCCTAGGTGGAAATCGGCGCCGCCTGGGCCTGGTGAGGGGTTGATCAGGAGGCGAGGAGCGCCCTCCGTCCCGTGCTATTGATAGCCTTGACGCCCTCCTTTAGCAGTGGATGCAGCGAGCGCTGGATGAAATCGTGGATGGCCCAGCTCGCGTCACCCGGGTCGGCGTCCTGAAGCGCTTCGAGGGCGACCACGGCGGTCTCCGCTTCCCGGATGGGCTGCAGGATCTCGGCAAGGACGTCCTGGACGTGCCAGCGGTTGTGGGATTGACCCAGCTTGGGAAGCATGCCGATGGTCAGTCGCAAGATCTCGCTGTCGGTGGTTCCCTGGACGACGCGCTTGGAGAAGTCGGCGAGCACGTCGCAGTAGTCGAACCCGAACCGGGTGGCGTTCACGTAGGCGCAGAAGTTCTCGTAGATGAGGACGAACCCCGGGCTGTCCGTCTGCCATGCGAACTGGATGGCCGCAGTCGACATGCTGGTCAGCACGCGCTGGACCTTCTTCTGGGCCATGTCGTCGCTCTTGTCGATGAGCTGGGCCCAGCTCAGGAACTCCTCGACGGCGATGGTGCCGACGATGGGGACTTCATCCTGGCGACGAGGAGCTTGGCAATGTCCTCGGGAGCCTCCCAGGTGACCTTGCCCGCTTCGAGGGCGCGCTCGATGGCGTCCATGAGTTCGCCTGGGGTCGCGTAACGCCGGTCGTGCTTGACGGTCGCACGCAATATCACCGGGCGGAGTGGACCGTTCTCGATCAGGTCGTCCGAGAGCGGAAGTTCCCCGGCGACCAGATGCTGGAGGATTCGGCCCAGTGAGAGGACGTCCGAGCGGACATCGACGTCTCGGGGCCTCATCAACTGCTCTGGTGCCGCGTAGACCAGCGTGCCGAGGCCCTGCCGGAGGGTCGAGGTGAGGGCCTCGCTCTGCCGTTCGCTCTCACGGGCGAGACCGAAGTCACTGAGTGCCCATCCGCCACCAGTCGTCCGAAGGATGTTGGCCGGCTTGAGGTCGCGATGGAAGATCCCCTGGTTGTGGAGATAGGTCAGCCCAGAGCAGATCTGGCGCGTCACGTCGGTGATCGCCGGCAGGTTGCCTTGAACTCCTTCGCCACGTCCAGCAGGCTGGCCTTCGCGAGCGGCATCGCGTACCAGATTCCGTCCTCCTCGGTGCCGTCGCCGTGCGCGAGGATCGGGATCACGTTCAGGTCCGAGAGCTCGGTGAGGATTCTCAGCTCGCGCTTGAATCGGACTACTGCCTCGGCATCGATGTTGGCTACGTTCCGGAGCACCTTGACGGCGACCAGATCGCCAGTCTTGCGGTCGGACCGGGATCAGTCCGTGCTGGTCGTGGACGTTGCCCGCGAGGATGCCGATGACGAGGGGTAGCCCGCCGCGGCTGGACAGGACGTGAACCTTGGCGCCGGGCTTGCCGCGGTCGACGGGGCTGGGGCCGGTGTGTGGTCCCCCCTTCATCGGTCACCTCCTCGTCGTGGACTGGGCACCCCACCCGGTCGAGGAGGACAAGCTTCTCTTCGTCTTCGACGGGGGGTTCCTGTTCCCTGGCGAGCGCGCTCAGATCAACCCGGACGGAGTGGAGATCGGCGAGTACGCCTCCCACGCCGTCGACCAGATCGACACGCTCCTCATCCCTCACCTGGCCAGACGAGTCCACGCCGCTCTCGACACAGGATCCCGTTTGGAGACCACGGACCTGAAACACGGCACGGCTTGGCTCTGACATCGGCCGGGCCGATCCAGCCGCAGCTCACTGCGCGCGGGAAGTGACTTGCCAGGTGAACAGGGGCGTTTCTCATGGCTACAGGGCTCATGTAAGATCTGGTTCAGGCAAGGCGAAGGCATGTATTCGCCAGCCAAAGCATTTCGGTGGTCACAGCGAGAGGGAAACGCCCGGCTACATTCCGAACCCGGAAGCTAAGCCTTTCAGCGCCGATGGTACTGCAGGGGGGACCCTGTGGGAGAGTAGGACGCCGCCGATTTTCTCTTCTTATCCCCCGTTGCATCTCGCTTCAGAGATCGCAGCGGGGGATATTTTTTTGCTGGCACGTGCCATGGCCGGTTGAACTGCTGGCCCACCGTCAGATTCGGCCGCAATCTCCGAGTCTCTGCTCAGCCGACTGTCCAATATATGAGATTCTGAGTTGCGTGCAGGCCCGCGACGAGAGGGTCCAGGGTGGCAAGTCTCGGACGATTGGACTTGCGTCTCGCTAAATGAGACTGCAATATCATGGTATGGACAACTCTAGCGGCGTCGGCGTTCTCGACAAGGCCGCTCTGGTGCTGAGCGCACTGGAGTCGGGCCCCGCCACGTTGGCGGGGCTGGTCGCCGCCACCGGTCTGGCGCGGCCCACGGCCCACCGACTCGCCGTCGCACTCGAACACCACCGACTGGTCACCAGGGACATGCAGGGCCGGTTCATCCTCGGCCCCCGTCTCTCCGAACTCTCCGCCGCGGCGGGCGAGGACCGGCTGCTCGCCACCGCGGGCCCGGTCCTGACCCACCTGCGCGACGTCACCGGCGAGAGCGCGCAGCTCTACCGCCGGCAGGGCGAGATGCGGATCTGCGTAGCCGCCGCCGAGCGGCTCTCCGGCCTGCGGGACACCGTCCCGGTCGGCAGCACCCTGCCGATGAAGGCCGGCTCCGCCGCCCAGGTCCTGCTGGCCTGGGAGGAGCCCGAGCGGCTCCACCGGGGCCTCCAGGGCGCCCGCTTCACCGCGACCGCCCTGAGCGGCGTGCGGCGCCGCGGCTGGGCCCAGTCGATCGGCGAGCGGGAGCCGGGCGTGGCGTCCGTCTCCGCGCCCGTGCGCGGCCCCTCCAACCGCGTGGTGGCCGCCGTCTCCGTCTCCGGCCCGATCGAGCGGCTGACCCGCCACCCGGGCCGCATGCACGCCCAGGCCATCATCGAATCCGCCAACCGCCTGACCGAGGCGCTCCGCCGCAGCTGACGGACTCGGTGGCAGGGGCCGCGCTTGAGGTGGGAACAAGCCCTCTCGAGCGCGGCCCTACGCGCCTTCTGGGAGTAGTCGGCGGGTGACTTTGGGCACCGCCATCATCGACGCACTGAGGGGCCTGAACCGCACGGGTAGCCCCGCCTGCTGTGAGGTGCGCAACCCGAATTCCGCTCGTACGAGTGACGGTTTTCTGGATGGTACCCACCCCCAGTGCGTAGGCTGCATGCATGGCAACACAGGTAGCAGACGGCGTGCACCCCCTCGTTCAGCGAACCGAGGAGCGTCGGCAGTCGGCCTCCGCGGCGTTGGACAGCAAACAGCGCAGTAAGTTGGGCCAGTTCTTCACACCTGCACCCGTTGCTGACTTCATCGCCTCCTTGGTTCGGCTTCCTGCTGGCGGCACTATCCGAATGCTGGACCCGGGGGCCGGCGCGGGGTCGCTTACCGCATCAGTCGTGGCGCGATGTATCCAAGAGCGCCCAGACCTGGCACTGTCCCTTGTCGCATGTGAAGTGGATCCTGGGATGCACGGAGCCCTACGCACGACGCTTGAGGACTGCGTCAAGGCAGGTGATGACGCGGGTGTTCGCGTCGAATTCGAGCTTGTCGGCGGTGACTTCATTGAGTGGGCGACTACTGAGAACACACTCCTTGGGGCCCCTATGGAGAAGTTCGACGTAGTCATCATGAACCCACCGTATCGAAAGCTGGCGCGTAGCTCTCGTGAGCGCCAATCAGTAGATGCGGCAGCGACCGAGACGTCGAACCTTTACTCGGCGTTCCTTGCGCTCGGAGTGACACTCTTGGTGCCCGGCGGCCATCTTGCGGCCATCACCCCGAGAAGCTTTGCAAATGGGGCCTATTTCCGCAATTTCCGTAAATTTTTCCTCGGGAATATGCATCTCGACAGGATTCATGTATTTGAGTCGCGCCGAACTGTGTTCGCAGACACTGATGTACTGCAAGAGAACGTCATCTTCACCGCTGCCAGGAAGATTAGTGAAGCCCGTCCGCCCGTCACGGTCTCCACGAGCGCCGGCTACACTGACCCGCTGAGAGAGCGTGTAGTGGCGTACGAGGAGATTGTCCATCCCGGAGACGCAGAATTCTTCATTCATATCAGTGCGGAGGATTCTGACACCGAGCTGGCGAGTGCGCTCGCGGCCCTTCCGGCCAGCCTGCCCGAAAATTCTTTGCAGGTCTCGACCGGTCGCGTTGTCGACTTCAGGAGCAAGGAAGCCCTCCGTCAGGACCCGGAGAATGGCGCCGTTCCGTTGATCTACCCGCTGCATATGCGGGAGGGGCGCATCACATGGCCGGTTCAGGGCGCCAAAAAGTGTAACGCCATGATGCTCGATGATTCCACGCAGAAAATGACGTTCCCCCCCGGGTACTACGTAGTGGTGAAAAGGCTCTCATCGAAGGAAGAGAAGCGAAGGGTCGTCGCCTCCGTCTACGATCCCGCGTGCAGCCCTGACACTCGAATCGGCTTTGAGAATCATGTCAATGTATTTCATGAGAGCGGCGAAGGTCTGACTGCGGAACTTGCCCACGGCCTTTGCCTATGGCTGAACTCCACTCTCCTGGATCAGCTTGTTCGGCGATTCAATGGGCACACGCAGATCAACGTGACCGATCTGCGTAACCTGCGGTATCCGAATCGCGAACAGCTCCTGGCTCTCGGCCAGGAGTGGGGCAACGCGCCCTTGCCAGAACAGGAAATGATCGACAAGATCGTCGAGAAGCACGTCCGGAATCCAGCGATCGGAGCACAGTGAGTCAGCAGTTGTCCATGGGTGGGGGTGGCTCTCCAATTGCCGCACGAATCGAGGAAGCGCGCAACATTTTGCGTGCGCTGAATTTTGACTCAGAGCGCTGCAATGAACGCTCTGCACTTGTGCTGCTGGCGCTGCTCGATCTGTCGCCGGGCCAGGTGTGGGGGGAAGCGCAAAATCCGATGGTCCGTACCGTTTCCTTGATGCAGTGGCTACGCGACGAGTACGACAAGGATTACAAGGCCAATAGTCGCGAAACGATTCGGCGATTTACTCTCCACCAGTTCATTGAGGCCGGCCTGGTGGTGGCCAATCCCGACGATCCTGAGAGGGCAGTGAACTCCCCGAAGAACTGTTACCAGATCGAACCGGCTGCGCTCGAGTTGATCTCCTCCTACGAGCAGGGCGGATTTCCTGAGCGGCTGAAGGAGTATCTGGAGAAGCTCCCAGGGCTGAAATCTATTTACGCCAGTGCGCGCGAGCTTTCGCGAATCCCCGTGACACTGCCGAATGGTGATCCTATCCTTCTCAGTCCTGGCGGGCAGAATATCCTCATCAAACAAATAATCGATGAGTTCTGTTCGCGCTATACGCCGGGCGGGCAGGTGCTCTACGTCGGCGACGCTGACGACAAGTGGAGCTACTTTGAGAAGGAAATTCTCGCCGAACTCGGCGTGACCGTCGATGCGCACGGAAAGATGCCCGACCTTGTGGTTTACCTCCCGGACAGAAAATGGCTGGTCCTTATCGAGGCGGCATCCAGCCATGGGCCGGTCGATTCAAAACGTCACGCGGAGCTGAAGGCTCTATTTGCCGGCGCTGAATCAAAGGGAGTGGGTCCAGTCTTCATCTCGGCCTTCCCTACAAAGACCGAGCTTCGAAAGTACCTGGGGTCTATCGCCTGGGAAACTGATGTCTGGTGTGCCGATAACCAGGACCACTTGATCCACTTCAATGGGGAGCGATTCCTGGGACCGTATGGAGCTCCCGGGGCGTCCTAGGTCGAGCGCCAGAACGTCAAGGTGTGAAGTAATCACAGCACCTCCTAGCTGCTGACCACGAGATATGTCCGTCAGCAGCGAGGAGAAGCGTATGGCTTCAGGTAAAGGCGTTCCAGCCCAGTGAGATTAGTCGTTGGAGTTCCACTGCCGTCAACCAATGGGTTCCATTGGCGTCTTGAATCGGTACACGAACGGCATTGGATGATTGCCGACTTCAAAGTGAGAATAGCTCATCGGAGTCCATTTGCTGTGGGATGCAGATCGAGGTGATGCCAAAGCCATCGCTGGTTGAAACCTATTCGATCTCGAGGCCGCGAACGTATGGGGTGACCCATTGGCGTACTATCTGTCGATAGCGAACGCTCGGCCGTCCTGCAGTTACCCGAGCACGTCGGCCCTGTTCTCGCCGGCCCCGCCTGCTCGCCGGACTTTGGAGCACCCATCGCGGCGGCACAGGTCGGCGACCAGTTCCTCGAACTCGGTGCCGGTCATCTTGTCCGCGTCGGCGAGCGTCCGGTGACCGGCCCGGACCAGCTCGTCTTCTCGCCAACCCCGATCACCGCTGCGGAGCAGGCGGTCAGTACGCCACAGCCACCACGCGAGCACAACAACGACACCGAGCCCGGCCGCAGCGACCAGGTATGGCTAGATCAGCGACCAAAGTGCCACGCGGAGCAGCAGCGAACCGCCGGCCAAGACGGCCTTCACCAGGCTCCTGCGCCTGCGCGGGGATGAGCGGCGTCCGCCTTGCTTCACCGGCCCCTTCCGTAGCTCGTGCCAACAGTGTTGAGCAGTATGACGGTCCGTGGGAAGGCTGTCCCTTGGGCAGGCATCGGGTGCTCGCGCGCGCTTCGCCCGCGTCGAATTCCCGCCAGCCGCATGAGTCACGGCCCGCATTGCCGTCGCAGGCGGGTTCTTTGGCTCGTGAGGGCTGGCGCGCATCCGGCGTGTCAGCCTGGCCATTGGTCTGTTCGCCCTTGGCCCGCCGAAGGCTGGGTTACGGCAGACGTCAGGGGATCCTGATCGTAGGCGAGAATCAGCCAAATCTGCTGTCTTGCAGATGAGTTATCCAGAGGCAGGATACGCGGCTGTGTTGGCGCGGTTACGCTGTGATGCCTCCAGAGAGTCCATGGACGTGGGCGGATCTGACCCTTGAGGAGGACGCTTGAGCACTCATCTGCGCTTTGCCCCGGAGATCCTGATCCGCCTGGGTGAGGAGCTGATCCCGCACCCAGATCTCGGAGTGATCGAGCTGGTCCGCAACGCTTACGATGCGGATGCGAAACGATGCATTGTTAGGCTCCACAATGCTACTCAGCCTGGCGGCACTCTCGTCGTTGAGGATGATGGCGACGGAATGACGGCCGAGGATATTCGCGAGGGATTCCTCCTCATCGGGAAGTCGACCAAGCCCGGCTCTCCGGAGACTGGTTCCAACCGTCGCAGGATCGGCGAGAAGGGCCTCGGCCGGTTGGCCGCGTTGCGCCTGGGCCGTCGCGTTGAGCTCGTATCGCGTCCACGCGGTGAGCCTGGCGTGGAGCACACGCTGGTGATCGATTGGTCCGACTATGACTCGGTGCGGTCGGTCGAGGAAGTAGAGCTCACAGTGCTCAGTAAGCCAACACGACGACCACCCGGCACATCGGTGACTGTGCATCGACTGCGACAGAGCTTCGATAACGAGCAGATGGAGCGACTTGCTCGTGCCGTGCGACTGCTTACAGGGTTCTTCAATGATGAGGACACAGGTTTTACCGTATCGCTCATTGCTCCGCATTTCGATCGAGTCTCCGACGCGGTAAATCGGAGCTTCTTTGATGAATTTGAGTACAAGCTGGAAGCTCATATCGATGAGCAGGGATTTGCGAGTGCTGTTCTTTATGACTGGAGGGGCCAGGTAATTACGCGGGGGGAGCATATTGATGTGGCGCCCGAAAGTGCGGGAGGGCGACTTCAGTCGCCTTTGCGCTACCAGGCTCCGCCGGCTTCTTTTGAGCTGTGGATGTTCCTGCTAAATAAGCGCTCATTCGACCTGCGCGACTCGAGTCGCCGGTACACGGATTTGAGGCCCTGGCTTCGAGTGGTGGGTGGGGTCCATCTATTCCATCGCGGACTTCGTGTGCATCCATATGGAGATCCAGGATTTGATTGGCTGGATCTGAATCTCCTTCGGGCGCGCAGCCCGGAGTTGCGCCCTTCAACAAACACCAGTATCGGGCGGGTGGTGGTAGACGATTCGGATGGCCTGCTTGTACCCAAGACTGACCGAATGGGATTTCAAGAGAACGCAGCCTTCATTGAGCTTCGCCAATTTGCTCGGAGTGCAACGGACTGGGCAGCCAGGGAGCGGAAGAGGATCCGGGACGGCGAAGAGACTGGAAGGTATCCCTCGGTTCGGCAGCGAGAGCTGAAGCTCGATCGGGGGCATGGCGAAATCCCTGGGAAACCTATAGGGGGCGAGGAAGCCGCAGGAATGTTGCCGCTCGCGGATCTTCTGGCGCAGGTGTCGAAACCCGAAATCGAGCATGATGATCTGAGCCTGCCGACGGTACCGCGTGAGCGTCTGTTGTATCGCGCGTTGGCCACCGTTGGGATGCTGGCGACCGAGTTTGCACGTGAGTGGCCCGGCCATAGTAATGAATCTGATGGCCTTGTTGGATCGGCGGAATTTGCGGAACTTGCCGCGAATGCCACCCGATCCGATAAGCTTCAGGTTGAAGTCGCAGATCTTAATGAAGTAACCATCAATGCGCTGGGTACGCTACGCGCTCTTCTGGAGCGGCGAGGTGTCTCTATTGAAAAACATCTCTGGGGTGAGCCTGTGTATGTGGCCGGTTCAGTGTCAGACATGGAGGCGATTTTTTTCAATCTGACCGCAAGCTTAATGTCGGTCTTTCGGGCTGGAGGAATGTCAGGCGATCCGGCTATCTCGGTCCGTATCCGAGTCGACGGCGGTCGTGCTGTGATTGAGTTTTCGAATTCGATTCCAGGGATCGCTGATGTTGGCATCGTAGAAATACAGCTCGGCTCGACAAGTGAGGATTCTGGGCCTGTTGGGCATGGGTTGATGATCGTTAAGGATGCGGTCTCTGACATGTGCGGCATGAGACCCATGATTAGGGGCGACGGCTTTTCGGTCCACGCGACTGGGGAGTCGGGGGGTGTGTCCTTCCGTATCCGCTTGCCGCTCCGCGGGGTCTCCGCGTGAGCGATATATGAGCGGACGGTCAGACACCGTGGCTCGCACCCATGCTTGGCCACTGTCGAGTTCCCACGAGAGACCGCGTTGGGCTATGGTCGACGAGCCTTCGGCTCTACGAGCAACGGTCTCGACGTGAGAAGCCGAGTCGCGGCGCCGCGTCGCCTGTAGAACTGTCGGCAGAGGCTGGCCGGGAGAGTTGTTCAGTCCCGTGCCGGAATGGGCGGTGTACAAGGGGCAGCGGCGATCAGGGCGGTCACCTGGCGGGACCGGACATCCCGGTATCACTGCAGGTCAGAGATGCTTTCACGCTCGACGAGCCAAGGATTCCCAAGCTTATAGCGCGAGTTCGATTCTCGTCGCCCGCTCAGAGGGAAAGCCCCAGGTCAACGGCCTGGGGCTTTCTTGTTGTGCGGTGGCCGGGTGGTCGGGTGGCCGGGATCACAAGGGGTGGGCGGGGGGCTTTGGCGGAGACCCTTCAGGGCCCGGCGACCGGCCGGTACGGTTTGGCCCATGGATGTTTCCGGAGCAAGCGCCGCCGACCTGGACAGGCCGGCGGGGACCGTCAAGGCCATCGCACGCCAACTGCTCGTGAAACTGGGGGCCGGGGGGCTTTCCCTCGACGCCGTCGCGAGAGACGGTGGGCTGGCCGTCGGTGAGGTCGAAGCCGTCTTCCCGCACCGGGACGACCTGCTGACCGCCCTGGTCCTCGACGCGTACAACGAGTCCGGTGCCGCGATGGAGCGGGCCGATCTGGTCGCCCGGGAAGCCGGTGCGTCGCCGGGCGCGCGACTGCTGGCCGTCACCCGTGCGCTGCGGCAGTGGTCCTTCGACAACTCCGCCGAGTTCACGCTGATCTACGGTTCGCCGGTGCCCGGGTACCACGCGCCGCAGGTCACCGTGCCGGCCGCGTCGCGGACGCCCGCGGTGATGGCCGGCATCGTGCGCTCGGCGCTGGAGGCCGGCGAACTCGCGCCGCCCCGGCGGCCGTTGCCCGGCCCGTCCCTGCTGCTGCCGGAGGCCGTGCAGCTCTTCGGGGGTGCGCCGGGGGCTCCGTACTCCGACCTCATCGAGCGCGGCATCGTGCTCTGGAGCAACCTGGTCGGGCTCCTGGTGTTCCAGGTCTTCAGCCGTACCCACGACAGCGTCCGGGACGAGTCCGCGTTCTTCGACTTCGCCATCGCGGTGGCGGCCGAGGGCATCGGGCTCGACGTCCCGCTGGGCGAAACCACCGACTAGACCGTCCGCCGCAGTCGCGGCGCCGGCGGGGAATCAGGCCGTGAACACCACTAGAACTCTCTGTTTCGTCATCGCGGCACTCTCGTCGTACGCCGCACTCGTCTACCGGCTGAGCCAGTTCAGGCGCAGCCGGCGGGACACCGCCTACCGCACCCTGGTGATCACTCTGCTGTTCCAGTGCCTCACCTTCACCATGGGTGCCGTCGCCATGGGGAGCGGGAGCCTCCTGGGCGTCGGCAACCTGGCGATCCTGCTGATGCACCTGTCGGCGGTCGCCTTCTGCGTCTGCGCGCAGATCATCCTGCTGCACTGGGTGACCGCCGACGAGGAGGCGGCCCGTCGGACCCGCTACTGGGTGATCACCGGCGTCGCCCTGGATGCGCTGCTGGTGGTGCTCTTCCTCGTGGCCGACGGGACGACCCGGCCGGCCACGGACTTCAACACCGGGAGCGGGCAGCCGCTGGTGCTCACCTACCTCCTGGTGTTCATCGTCTCCCAGGCGGTGCCGAACGTCACCATCTTCCGCCAGTGCCGGCGTTACGCCGGGCTGACCGACAACCAGTCGGTCCGGCAGGCGCTGCAGACGCTGTCGCTCGCCGCGGTGATCCTGTTCCTGTACTGCCTGGGGCGGACGGTCAACATCCTCACCTCGGCGGCCGGGATCGACATCGGGGTCTGGCAGCTGGCGTCCAACGTGTTCAGCGCGCTGGGCATCGTGACGCTCTCGCTCGGCCTGACCATCTCCTCCTGGGGGGCCTCGGCCACCAGGCTGCTGGACTGGGCGCGCAGTTACCGCTCGTACCGGACGCTCTACCCGCTCTGGCGGGACCTCTACGAGTCCTCCCCGGACATCGCGCTGGAGCCGCCCGGGGCCTCCGTCTCCGACCTCGACTACCGCCTGCACCGGCGGGTCGTCGAAATACGAGACGGCTGGCGGGACTTGCGGCCCTACATCGACCGCACCGGCGGCGCTGCCGGCCCGGAGCACCGCGGGGCGAGCGAGGAGGCCCGGCAGGCGTTCGCCGAGGCCGCGCAGATCCGGCAGGCCCTGCGGGCGAAGACCGCGGGCACCATCCCCGACGACAACAAGGACGCCGGCGACTTCGACGACCGGGACACCGTCAACTTCAGCGCGGAGGTGGCCTGGCTCACCCAGGTCGCGTCGGCCTACAGTAGACTCCGCACCGCCAACTGAGTGAGCTCCCGCCCGGCCTGAACCCCCGTCAGACCGGGCGGGTTTCTCATTTCCCCCCGGTGTTTCCCCCGTTGGCCCGCCCGCGTTTCCCCCGTGGGCCGGCCCTTTCCCCCCTGACCTCCCCGCGTTTCCCCCGTGGGTCGGCCCGTTCTGTGGTGGGGCCCGTTCGCGCCGGACATCGGCGTTCCGGATCCCGGTGTGTCAGGTCCTGTCGGGCCCGGCGAGGTCGTCCCCCGCCGGGCCGCACCCGGGCCGACCCGTCCCCCGACGGTCGGCCCGGGCCGTCATGGCTGCAGCCAACTCGACTACCCCCGTAAGCAAAGTTAGCTGGCAGCTATTTGCAAGCTCCACGTTGGCGGAGTCTCGCTCGATTGTCAACTGGCAGCTAATCTGCGAAACTGACGGATAGCTGAGGGCAATAAGTAGGACGTGACGGGGGGAGAACGCCATGTCCGGGACCGACGACCGGCCGATGCTGGCGGTGCGTCTCGACGATCTCTTCAGAACGGTGCGTCCCAAGGGCCGGCACTGGACCAACGCCGAGGTGGCGGAGGAGCTGAAGCGGGCCAGCCCCGACCTCAAGGTCGGCGGCGTCTACCTCTCGCAGTTGCGGACGGGCAAGCGCTCCAACCCCTCGCCCGACCTCCTGGCCGCGCTGGCGAAGTTCTTCGGCGTCTCCGTCGCCTACTTCTTCGACGACCAGGTCGCCGAGTCGGTCCTGAGCCAGGTCGCCGCCATCGAGGCGCTGCGGTCGGCCGGGGTCCGCGGCATCGCGATGCGGGCGGCCGGGATGAAGAAGGAGAACCTCCAGGCCATCACGGCCATCATGGACCAGTACCGGCAGATGCAGGGCCTCCCTCCCGTCACCGATCCCTCGGACGCCCCGGGGTCGCAGTGAGGGGCAGCCGGAAGGCGTCCGCGGCGGACCAGGACCGCCGCGGCCAGCTCAAGCGGCTCCGGAAGGCCGGCGCCCAGCGGCTCGCCGAACTCGGACTGCCGGAGGTGGCCGACGTCGCCGAGCTCTGCCACTACCTCGGCGAGGTCCGCCGGCGCCCGATCACGCTCGTCCCGATGCAGATGCCCGCGTCGCACCCGTGCGGGATGTGGGTCGCCGCCCACGACGAGGACCTCATCTTCTACGACGCCAACACGACCAGCACGCATCAGGAGCACATCATCTTGCACGAGCTGGGTCACATCATCTGCTGCCACCGCGGGGCGGGTTGGCTGGACGAGGCGACGGCCGGCCTCCTCTTCCCCAACCTCGACCCCGACCTCGTGCGCGACATGCTCCTCCGTGCGACGTACGACGACGTCCAGGAACAGGAAGCGGAGATCATCGCCTACCTGCTCTCCCAGCGGGTGGGTGGACCCGGGGAGCGGCACGGCGCGGCTCCGGCCGCCGAGCCCGGTCGGGACGCGGTACTCAGCCGGATAGAACGCACCCTGATCTGAACACGTCCTGATTTGAACGCGTCCTGATCCGAACGGAGTTGCTCAGACGCGGACGGCCGTCACCTCCTCGGCCAGGACGGACACGGCCCGTCGGATGTCCTCCTCGCGGTGTTCGGCGGTGACGAAGAAGCGCAACCGGGAGAGCCCCTCCTCCACCGCGGGGTGGAAGATCGGATCGGCGATCACGCCCCGGGCGAAGAGCCGGTCCGCGACGTGCAGGGTCTGCGCCGAGTCACCGAGGATGCACGGCACGATCGGGGTGCCGCTGCTGGAGCCCGTCGCCAGCCCGGCCGAGGAGGCCAGGCCGAGGAAGAGCTCGGCGTTCCGGCGCAGGGCGCGCACCCGGTGGGGCTCCGCGACGATCAGCTCGGTGGCGGCCAGTGCCGCGGCCGCGTTGGCCGGGGTGAGGCCGACGCTGTAGACGAAGCCCGGCAGCGTGTGCCGCAGCCACCGCACCATCCGGGCGGAGCCGCCGAGGTAGCCACCGCAGCTGGCGAACGCCTTGGAGAGCGTCCCCATCCAGAGGTCGACGTCGGCCCGGTCGGCGCCGAAGAACTCGCCGACGCCCCGGCCGAGTTCGCCGACGGTACCGATGCTGTGCGCCTCGTCGACCAGCAGCAGGGCACCGTATCGTTTCTTCAGCTCGATCACGGCGGGCAGGTCCACGAGGTCGCCGTCCATGCTGTAGGCGCCCTCGACGGCGATCAGCACCCGCCGGAACCGCGACCGGTTGAGCCGGAGCAGGTGCTCCAGCTGCCCGACGTCGTTGTGGGCGAACGGGCGCCGCGCGGCCCCGGACAGGGCGCAGCCCTGCAGGATGCTGTCGTGGGCGAGTGCGTCGTGCAGCACGAGGTCCCCCGCGCCGACGAGATGACCGATCGCGGTGACGTTGGTGGCGTGGCCGCTCACCAGCGTCAGGCAGTCCGGCACGCCGAGGAAGCCGGCGAGCGCCCGCTCCAGCCGCACCGTCAGGTCCCGTTCGCCGGAGAGCACCCGGCTGGCCGAGACCGACGTCCCGTACCGGTCCACCGCCTCGTGCACGGCCCGGTTGACCACCGGATGGCCGGAGAGCCCCAGGTAGTTGTAGCTGCCGAAGGACAGGTACGGCCGGCCGCCGATCTCGGTGGTGTCGCGGATGGTGCCCTGGTGGACGCGGAAGTACGGGAACTCCGCGCCGCTCGCGGTGATCGCGCCGAGGCGCTCCTCGAACTGCCGCAGCTCGGGGAAGTCGTCGACGGAGCTGGTCGCCCGGGACCAGCCGGCGCCGCGCTGCCGGGGCAGCAGATCGGGGGGCGACGGGGCGCCGGGTATGAACGCGCCGGGCGAGGGGGCACCGGGCACGAACGCGCCGGGCACGAACGCGCCGGGCACGAACGCGCCGGGCACAGGACCGCCGGGCGCGGGGTCGTGGGCCGGGAGAGCGCGGGGCGCGGACGCGCCGGGGAGGTGCGGGGCGAGCAGGTCGGTCAGCCCGCCGACGGTGAGGCCGGGCTCGTGGATCTCCTCCGCGCGGAAGCCGGCCACCCGTCTGCCGAGGTTGGTCTCCAGCTCGTGCAGCATCAGTGAGTCGAAGCCGAGATCGGCCACCAGGGTCATCCGCTCGTTCAGGTCGGAGAGGGGGAAGACGCCGGTCCGGGACACCTCTTCGAGTACGAGGGACACGGCCGTACCGGTACGGGCCACCGGCGGGGCCGGAGCCACCGCAGGCGTCGCGCCGACGGCGGCCCGGTCGGGGGCGCCCGTCGGGTCCGGCCCGTCCGCCACGGGCCTGTCCTCCACGGGTTCGTCCGCCACGGGCCTGTCCTCCATGGGTTCGTCCGCCACGGGCCTGTCCTCCATGGGTTCGTCCGCCACGGCCCGTTCCGACTCCGTCACCACCCAGTGGTGGCGCGGGGCGAGCGGGCTCGGCGGGAGGGTGGCGGGGGGCCGCCGCGCCGTCACCGGACGGAGCCCGGTACCGGTCACTGCGCGCTCCGCGAGCCCGGCCAGTGCGGCGGCGCGGGCCTCGGGGGTCAGCGCACCCGGCGCCGGGACGGCCACCTCCGGCAGCGGGCCGCCGGTCACCGTGCCGACGTGTTGTCCCGGCCCGAACGCGCCGGTCCGGCCCGCGGCCACGGCCTCGGCGGCCGCGCCGAGCCGGACGGCGGCGTCGGCGGTGTCCCGCACGACCAGGGCGAGGCGCTCCGCGAGCGGGGTGCGGCGGGCCAGCGTGTCCGCCACGGTGGCCAGGGAGGGCCGGTCGGTGGTGAGGACGTGCGCGAGTTCGCGGGCGTGGCGGGCCAGCCCGTCCCGGTCGCGGGCGGTGAGCACCAGGAGCTGCGACTCCCCGTCCGACGCCGCCCCGTCCGACACCACCCCGCCCTGGGCCGACCCGTCCCGTCCCGCGGACGCGGTGGCGGCGGCGGCCGTGGTGGCGCACTCCTCCAGCACCAGGTGCACGCCGGTGCCGCCGAAGCCGAAGGCGCTCACGCCCGCCCGGCGCGGCTGCCCGGCCCCGGACCAGTCGGTCGGAGCGGTCGGGACGCTCAGCCCGGCGGCGTCCAGCCCGGAACGGTCGGCCAGGTCGAAGCCGGGCTGCGGCGGGACGACCCCGCGGTGGACGGCCAGCACGGTCTTGATCAGCCCGGCGATCCCGGCGGCGTTCAGCGAGTGCCCGAGCACGGCCTTCACCGCGCCCAGGTGGGCGGGCGCGGCGCCGGGCCCGCGCAGTTCGCGCAGCACCTCGATCTCGACCGGGTCGCCGACGGAGGTCCCGGTGCCGTGCGCCTCCAGGTAGCCCACCGAGTCGGGGGCGAGGCCCGCGTCCCGGTAGGCCCGGCGCAGGGCGCGGAGCTGGCCGGCCGCCTGCGGGTGCATACCGCCCTGGACGGTGCCGTCGTTGGCCGTGCCGATGCCGCGGACCACCGCGTAGACCCGGTCGCCCGCCGCCAGCGCGTCGGCCAGCGGGCGCAGCACCAGGACCCCGGCGCCCTCGCCGAGGACGAAGCCGTCGGCCTGCGCGCCGAACGGCAGGCACCGGCCGCTGCGCGAGACGGCGCCGATCCGGCAGAGTCCGACCAGCAGGTCGGGGGTGAGCATCAGCTGGGCGCCACCGGCCAGGGCGATCCGGGACCGGCCCGCCCGCAGGGCGAACACCGCGTTGGCCACGGCCATCAGGCCGCCGGAGCAGGCGGAGTCCAGCGCGTAGCTCTCGCCGTGCAGGTCGAAGACCGAACTGATGGTGTTCGGGCCCATGTTGAGCAGGAGGCCGGCCACCGACGAGCCGTGCAGCCCGTCGACCGCGCGGACGCTCTCCCGCCAGGCCGGGTCGGCCGCCCGCGCCCCGAACTCGCCGCCGGCCAGCTGGCGCATCCGGATCTGCATCGCGCTGATGTCGCGGTAGCCGCTCTCGGTGAGCGAGGTGATCACGGAGGTCTCCTCGCGGTCGAAGCCCTCGGCCTCCCAGCCCGCGTCCTGGATCGCCTCGCGGGCGAGGTCGATCAGCAGCCGGTGCTGCGGGTCCATCGACCGGGCCCGCCGGGGCGGGATGCCGTAGTGCGTCGCGTCGAAGTGGCCCACGTCCGGCAGCAGGGCCATGGTGTCGGTGTAGGCGGAGGCCGCGTCGCGGAAGTTGTCGCTGAGGAAGGCGGCGGAGCGCCACCGGGTGTCCGGGACGCTGGTGAACTGCGGGCTCGGGTCGGTGAGCAGCTGCCAGTACTGGTTGACGTTGCGCGCGCCCGGGAACCGGCAGGACATGCCGACGATCGCGACGTCGTCGTCGCGCGGGGCCGGGCCCGCCCCTGGCGCCCGGGCGATCCCGGCGGCCGCGGGCGTCACCGGCGTCATCGGGTGGCGGCCGGACGCTCGCGCCACCAGGCCACCGTCGCCCCGACCTGCTCGGCGACGGGGGTGGCCCGGGTGCTGAACTCGCCCTCCCAGGCGGTGGAGTCGACGACGAAGGGCCGGTCGAACTGGTAGCGGACCTCCTTCAGTTCGCGGAGCAGCGGTGAGAAGAGCGCCGCGACGCCGAGGACGGCCGGCGGCAGCCTGCGGACGGCGACCGGGCCGGTGCCGGCCTCGGCGGCCAGCAGGCCGACCATCTCCCGGGTGGACAGCGGGGGCGCGGTCGGGACGTGCCAGGCCCGTCCCCAGGCCCGTTCCTCGCCCGCGGCCTCGGCCAGGGCGGCGGCGACGTCGGGCAGGTACGTCCAGCTGTGCGGGGTGTCCGGATCGCCGAGGGTGGAGACCGGCTTGCCGCGCAGCAGTGCGGGCACCGCCCGGGCCGCGAGGTGCCCCCCATCGGTCACGCCGGGCCCGAAGAAGTCGGAGGCCCGGACCTCGACGGCCCTGATCCGGCCCTGGTCGTGCAGCGCCTTCGCCTGCTCCCAGACGGCGGCGCGCACCCGGCCCTTGGGGCCGGTCGCGGCGAGCGGCAGCTGCTCGGTCAGCGGGCCGTCCACCGGGCCGTAGCCGTAGAGGTTGCCCAGCATGACCAGGACGGCCCCGTTCGCCTCGGCCGCGGCACAGAGCGAGGAGGCCAGTGGCGGCCAGGCCTGTGGCCAGCGGTGGTAGGGCGGTGCGGCGCAGCTGTGGATGGCGGTCGCGCCCTGCGTCGCCCCGATCAGCTGCGCGCTGTCCGCCGCGTCCAGCGCGATGTGTTCGATCCCCGGTTCCGGGGTGCGGCCCGAGGTGGTGACGACCCTGACCTGGTGGCCCTGTGCGGCCAGCAGCCGGGCGGTGGCCGCTCCGGCGGGCCCGAATCCTATGACGACATGAAGGTTCACGTCGGCACAGTAACCCGGGGTTGTACGGCTCTTGTTCCAGCCGTGTCGGGGGTCTGCCACCGCGTCGGCGGGCACCCGGGAGGTGGCCCGGATGCCCGCCGACGCACGGGTCGGCATAGCCGCCGGTCAGGCGGTGGCGAGGGCCTCCAGGGCGGGGACGAGGGCGGCGGGCGTGGGGAGGGCGGCGTTCTCGGCCCGGAGGCGGGCGGCGCCCTCGCGCAGCGCCGGGTCGGTGATCAGCCGGGTCAGGAGGGCGGTGTCGACGGCGTCGGAGGCGGAGCTCAGGGCGGCGCCGGAGGCGGTGAGGGCGGCGGCGTTGGCGAAGTGGTCGGCGCCCTGGGGGAGGAAGAGCTGGGGCAGGCCGGCCTGGACGGCGGTGAGCATGGTGCCGGAGCCACCGTGGTGGATCAGTGCGTCGGCGGTGGTGAGCAGTTCGGCGAGCGGTACCCACGGGAGCGGGCGGACTTTGTCCGGGAGGGTGCCGAGCGGCGCGAGGTCGGCGTCGCCGACGGCGAGCAGGAACTCCGCGTCCACCGCGGCGGCGGCCTCGATCAGCCGGACGATGGCGTTGACGCCGTCCATCTCGGTGAGCACGGTGCCCAGGGTGACGGCGACGCGCGGGCGGGCGCCTCGGCGGAGCAGCGCGGCGGGGACGACGCCGCCGCCGTTGTAGGGGACGTAGCGCATCCGCAGGCCGTCCGGGTCGCCGCCGAGGGAGGCCGGGACGAGGTTCACCGCGGTGGCCGGGGCGGGGCCGGCCAGGCCGTGCGCCTCGTAGAGGTCGGCGAAGTGCGGGGCCATCCGGGCGATCATGGCCAGGCCCGAGGTGACGCCGAAGTTCTGGACCACCGAGGGGATCTTGAACTTGGCGGCGACCAGGGAGGCGGCGGCCTGGAAGGAGTCATGGACGATCATGTCGGCGCCCCAGTCGCCGGCCACGGACAGCAGGTCGTCCGCGGTGGAGCGGGAGGCGAGGGCGAAGGCCCGGGCCGCGTTGTCGAGGATCTGATCCTGCGTCAGGTCGGGGGCGACGTAGCGGAGCCTGCCGCCGGAGAACTCCTCGAACACCTCCCGGACGGTGCGGCCGTCGCCGACCTCGACGATCGGGAACCCGGCCGAGCGGACGGTGTCCAGCGGCTTCGAGGCGCCGAAGAGGATCTCGTGCCCGGCGGCCCGCAGGGCCTGGGCGGTCGGGATCATCGGGAAGATGTGGCCGGCCGAGGCCGGGCCGGTGAAGAGTATGCGCACGGGTGACTCCTGACAGTCGATCAGCGGGTGGGTGCGGGTGCTGCGTGCGGGCCCGCTCCTTCCGTGAACTGACGAGCCATCACGTCGTGTTCCCGGGGGGATCGGTTATCGGACGATCTGGTGCGGGCCTTGCCGCCCGGGCGGTTGCGTGCTCCTGGTGCTCGCCCGGCGCCGGCGCCGGGACCGACGCCGGTGCCCGTCGTGCAGTGCCCGTCATGCGGCGGCCGGGGCGACGGTGAGGAAGTCGAGGACGGCCGTGGTGAAGGCCTCGGGCTGCTCGAAGAGCACGACGTGGCCGGTGTCGAACTCGGCGTACTCGCTGTCGGCGATGGCCGCGTGCAGGCGGCGGGCGTTCGCCACCGGGACGGTGGCGTCCTGGGTGCAGCCGATCACCAGGGTCGGGGCCTGGACGCGGGGGAGCAGTGCGGTGATGTCGAGGTCGAGGTCGAGCGCGATGTGCCGCAGGGTGCCGGGGGTCGGGCGCATGAAGGCGGCGTTGGCCTCGACGGCCTCGCGGCCGATCCGGTTGAGGAAGCCGCCGCTGAACGCGGTGAGGGTGGCGTAACGGCCGAAGGTGGCCGGGTCGCCGGCCAGGGCGGCCCAGACGGTCATCATGTTGCGCAGGTACTCGTCCTCCGCGTTGATCCACCCCGCGGCGGCGACCAGCCGGCGGACCTGCTCGGGGCGGCGGGCCGCGGCGGCGGTGGCGACGACCGCGCCGAGGGAGAAGCCGACCAGGTGGACGGGCCCGCGGCCGGCGTCCTCGATGACGGCGTTGACCTGGGCGGCGAGGGTCTCGACGGTCAGCCTGGCGCCGTCGTCCTCGGCGGTCTCGCTGCCGGACAGGTCGGGCAGCAGCACGGTGTAGCGGTCGGTGAAGGACGCCAGCAGGTGGTCCCACATGCCGGAGCCGGGGCCGGTGCCGTGGACGAGGACGAGGGTCTCGGGGCCCTCGCCGACGACGCGGTAGGAGATGCGGGCGGTGTCGACGGTGACGACGGGCATGGGGGGTCCCTCCGGGGCGGTGGTGCGGTGTGCTGACAAGAAAGTAAACTACACGGTGTAGGGCATGGATTCAACTACACCGTGCAGTGCACTTTGAAGGGTGGGGGTGGACATGCTGCGAGGGCCGGCCCCGGGGTGGGGCCGGCCCTCGCAGCAGGCGGGGCGGTGGTGCAGGCCGCCGGTGGGCGGCGGGGAGGCCGGTGGTGCGGGTCGCCGACGGGCGGCGGGGAGGCCGGTGGTGCGGGTCGCCGACGGGCGGCAGGCGGGCCCGGCTCAGCCGTAGAGGCGCACGAACGCCCGGACGCCCGCGGTGACGCCGGCCGTCAGCTCGGCCTCCGGCAGTTCGATCGCACCGAAGAAGGAGGCGTCCGCCGCGCCGCTGAAGGTCAGCAGGGTGAACTGGGCGGCGGCCGTCGCCGCGTCCTCCAGGTGCAGCAGCCCCTGCTCGGCGAGGCGGCCGAAGTGCCCGGCGATGTCGCGCTGGGAGGCGAGCGGGCCGGCGTCCAGCCAGGCGGTCAGGACGTCGCGGGGGATGTTGCCGGCCTCGGCGCGGATCGTCCGGCCGAGCGCGTAGTGGTCACCCGCCGTGAGGACGGCACGGGCGCGGTCGAGGGCGAAGGCGGTGAGGTCGGCCTCCAGGTCGACGATCTTGTGCAGGTGCCGGTCGGCCAGGCCGGCGATGATCTCGGTCAGTTCGCCGGCGGTCTCCAGGGCGACGGAGAGGAACAGCTTCTCCTTGTCGCCGAAGTGGTTGTAGACGGTGCGCTTGGACACCCCGGCCTCGGCGGCGATGGCATCCACGCTGGCCCGGGTGTACCCCTCGCGGCCGAACACCGTGCCGGCCGCACGGGTGATGGCCTGCCGTTTCTCCGGCATCCGGCGCGAGCCGGCGGCCGGGGCGGGCGTTCCGGAGGCTGCTGAGGTCCCTGGGGGCATCGGACGGTCTCTCCCTCACGGTGGATTGCACTACTCGGTGCAGTTTACGCTCGGGGTCCGGGCGGTGCGGCCGACCCGCGCCGGCCGTGGAACTGGGCGGCGCGGCCCGCCGTCCAGGGGAGTGCAGAGGAACGGAAACCCTTCCCGGGCGAACCCCGGGGGAAGACGGAGGGCCCGGTGCAGCCAGGTGGTGCCGAAGTGAACGTCGAGACGCCCGTCGGAGCGTGGCCGTCGGCAGCCGGCGTGCCGCCCGTCCCCTCCCTGCGGGGGCCGGCCGCCCGCACCGACCAGGCCGCGGCGGCCGAGCGCTGCGACCGCCTGCTGCAGGACACCCTGGACGCCGTCCGGCCCGCCCTGGTCTGGCGGCACGGCGCCGCCCGGTCCGGCGCGTGGCTGCCCGTCCCAGGCTCCGGCCCGGACGACGCGGCCGTGCACTGGTACGCCGGCCGCAGCCGGGACATCCTCACCATCGTCTCGGCGGCCCGCCGCGCCGTGCTGCCGGAGCGGATCGAGGCGCACTGGCGGCGCCGCGGCTGGACGGTCACCTCGGTGAACGCCTGCCGCGCACTGCCGGGCCTGGTCGCGGTCACCCCGGACGGCTACCGCCTCGCGCTGGAGTACGGCGAGCTGGGCGAGGCCCGGCTGACGGCGGTCTCGCCCGGGGTGGACCGCTCGGAGGGGTGGGGCGGGGGCGAGGGCTCCGCGCAGCACCGGGCACTGGTCCCGGAGGTGTGCAGCCCGTTCTGGAGCGCCATGGAGTGAGGCGGCGCCCCGGCGACGGGGCTCAGCGCAGCAGCCGGCGCTCCTTGGCCACCGCCACCGCGCCGGACCGGGTGTCGACGCCCAGCTTGTCGTAGATCCGGCCCAGATGGGTCTTCACCGTGGCCTCGCTGATGAACAGGGCCCGGGCGATCTCCCGGTTGCCGAGGCCCTGCGCGAGCTGGGCCAGGATGTCCTGCTCGCGCTCGGTGAGCTGCGGCAGCGGGGCCCGCATCTGGGCCATCACCCGGGACGCCACCGGCGGCGACAGCACCGTCCGGCCGAGCGCCGCCGCGTGCACCGCGGCGAACAGCTCCTCCGGCCGCTCGGCCTTGAGCAGGTAGCCGGTGGCCCCCGCGCCGATCGCCCGGGTGATGTCGGCGTCGGTGTCGTACGTGGTGAGCACCAGGACGTGCGGGGCGCCGGGCACGGCGGTGATCCGGCGGGTGGCCTCCACCCCGTCGATGCCCTCGCCGAGCTGGAGGTCCATCAGCACGACCTGCGGCGCGAGCCGGGCGGCCAGTGCGACGGCCTCCTCGCCGTCGCTCGCCTCGCCGACCACCTCGATGTCCCCGGCACTGGCCAGCAGCGCCAGCAGGCCGGCCCGGACGACGGCGTGGTCGTCGCAGACCAGCAGGCGGACCGGCGGTGTCGCGGAGGTGCTGCTCATCGGTGCTCCAGGGGGATCGCGGCGGAGACGACGGTGCCCTCGCCGGGGGTGCTCTCGACCGTCAGGGTGCCACCGAGCTGGCGCAGCCGGGCCCGCATCGCCGGCAGTCCGTGCCCGCGCCCGCCGTCCGCACCCGGGCCGCCGGGACCGCCGGGACCGCCGGGCGCGTCGGGCGCGTCCGGAGTGTCGGTGCGGAAGCCCCGGCCGTCGTCGGCGATGTCCAGGACGACCTGGTCGCCGAGGTAGGAGAGGGTCAGCACGGCCGCCGAGGCGCCCGCGTGCTCCCGGACGTTGGCCAGCGCGCCCTGGGCGATCCGCAGCAGCGCCGACTGCGCGGCCGCGGGCAGCGGCACCGCGGCGCCGTCCAGCAGGAACCGGACCGGCAGGCCGCTCTCGGCCGACTCCCGCCCGGCCAGCGCGCCCAGCGCCTGGTCGAGGGTGCGGCCGTCGGCGAGCTCCGCCGGCGCGAGGTCGTGGACGAAGCGGCGGGCCTCGGCCAGATTGCGGGCCGCCACCCCGGCGGCGGTGCGGACGTGGGTGCGGGCGGTGGCCGGATCGGCGTCCCAGGTGCGGTCGGCGGCCTGGAGCAGCATCTGCTGGCTGGAGAGGCCCTGGGCCAGGGTGTCGTGGATCTCCATGGCCAGCCGCTCGCGCTCGGCCAGGGTGCCCTCCCGCCGCTCGGTGGCGGCGAGTTCGCGCCGGGTGCGGCGCAGGTCGGCGATCAGCTCGCGCTGCTGCCCGGCCTGCCGCTCCATGTGCAGGAAGACGGCGGTGGCCAGCGCGGCCACCGCGGGCGGCAGCAGGATCAGGTTGGCGTCCGCCGCGCCCGGCAGCCGGACCTCGCCGACCACCACCAGCAGCGTGAGCGCCGCCACCAGCGGGATCGCCGCCCGGGCCGGCAGCGTGCGCAATGCCGTGTAGACCAGCGGGACGGCGCACCAGGCGAAGCTCGGCGCCAGCAGCACCAGGACCACCCAGAGCGCGACCACCAGGGCCAGCGGCCAGAGCCGGCGGTGCTGCCCGGGGGCTGGCGGCCGGCGGTGCGCCAGCCAGGAGCCGGCCGGCTGCGCGACGGCCAGGGCCAGGCCGAGGCCGATCACCCAGGGGATCCGGGGGCTGCCGGGGTGGTGGGAGAGATAGCGGCCGAGCGCGGTGGCGAGCAGCAGCAGGAAGGCGGAGTCGAGCAGGACGACCAGCCGGACGGCGTCCGGATCGGCGGCGGCAGCAGCAGCGTCGGCGGACCGGGCGCCGGGCGCGGGGGTGCCGGGGCGGGGCTGCTCCACGTCGTCGCTCCTCACTGCGCTCGGCGGCCGGGGCTGCCGGTCGCCGTGCCCACCGCTCCCGGGCGCCCGGCACCCGGACCGGTACTGACCTGGGCCGATCCTTCGATGGTGTCCCGTTCGGCCGGGGTGCGCATCAGCCGATCGGCTGACCCGGGCGTCAACCGTCGTGCGCGCGAGCCGTCGCCGGACCGCCGATGTGGCGAGGGGGCCACCGGCCGGAGGATCGGTACCGAAGCCGCCGAGCCCGACCCGGTCCCCCCGGTTCCGGCCGTCGCCCCGGCCGACCCCCGGCCGTCGTACCGACCGATCCGACGAGGAGCAGGACCATGAAGAAGATCTCCGTGCGCACCCGGGTGCTGACCGGCACCGTCGCCGCCGCCGCGCTGGCGGCCGCCACCGTCGGCGCCGTCTCGGCCAGCGCCGACACCTCCGAGACCCCGGCCGCCGCGGCCGCGGTGAAGGCCGACACCCAGAACCGCAACCTCACCCAGACGACCGGCCTGACCATCGAGGCCGCCACCAAGGCCGCCCAGGCCACCCTGGACGCGGCCGGCAAGGCCGGTCAGCACGTCTCGGTCGCGGTGGTGGACCGGGACGGCATCACCCGGGTTCTGCTCAAGGGCGACGGGGCCGGCCCGCAGTCGCCGGAGTCCGCCGAGCGCAAGGCGTTCACGGCCGTCTCGTGGAACGCGCCGACCTCCGAGCTGGCCAAGCGCCTCGCCCAGGCGCCGAACCTGAAGGACATCCCCGGCACGCTGTTCCTGGCCGGCGGCGCCCCCGTCCAGGCCAAGGGCGCGCCGATCGCGGCGATCGGCGTCGCGGGCGCGCCCAGCGGGGACCTGGACGAGCAGTTCGCCCAGGCGGGTGTCGCGGCGCTCGCCAAGTAGCGGCCGCGGCGGCCCGGCGCCGGGGTGGCCCCCACCACCCCGGCGGCTCCGGGCGCTCCCCGCCCAACCCCGGTGCGCGGCCGCACCGGAGCGGTCAGGATGGGGGCATGGCTCACATGACCGAGGCCGAGTGGCGCGCCTTCCTCTCCGCCGGCACCCGCACCGCCAAGATCGCCACCACCCGGGCCGACGGCCGGCCGCACGTCGCGCCGGTCTGGTTCCTGCTGGACGGCGACGAGATCGTCTTCAACACCGGCGCCGACACCGTCAAGGGCCGGACCCTGGCCCGCGACGGCCGGGTCATGCTCTGCGTGGACGACGAACGGCCGCCGTTCGCCCGCGTCCTGGTGCAGGGCACCGCCCGGCTCAGCGACGACCTCCCCGAGGTGCGGGCCTGGGCCACCCGGATCGCCGCCCGGTACATGGGCGAGGACCGCGCCGAGCAGTACGGGGCCCGGAACGGCGTGCCGGGCGAGCTGCTCGTACGGGTGAAGATCGAGAAGGTCGGCGCAGAACAGGGGGTGGCCGACTGAAAAGCCGCGTGCCGCTGTCGGTGGCGCGTGGCAGGCTTCCGGGTATGACGGCGTGGACCCTCAACGACATCGAACGTGCGATCCGCTCCTCCTGGGGTGTCGACACCTGTGCGCCCGAGGACTTGGCCCACTGGCGTCCCGACAATCCCGCCCGCGGCCAGTGCGGGGTGACGGCGATGGTGCTGCACGACCTGCTCGGCGGCGAGCTGATGATGGGCGAGGTGCACGTCGGCGGGGTCCGGACGGACCTGCACTGGTGGAACCGGTTCGCCACCGGCGTCGAGATCGACCTCACCCGCGAGCAGTTCGGCCCCGAGGAGCTGGTCGGCCCCGGCCGTCCGGTCGCCCGCCCGCAGCGCCCGGGCCGGCTCCAGGCCCAGTACGAGCTGCTGCGCCACCGGGTCCTCGCCGAGCTGGAGGCGGGCCCGGCCCCGGCACCCGCACTGGTGCGACGGGCCTGGGTCGCCTGACCGTCCGGCCCGACCTGACAGTCCTGCCCGTCCTGCCCGTCCTGCCCGACTTCCGCGTCGCCTGCTGCCCACCGCTGCCCACCGCCCGCCGGCGCCCGCCGGGCCCTGACGTACAGTCGGATGCGACGGATCGTGGCCGGACGGCCGGCCGAGGGGCCGCCCGACGGCCCGCCGGCGGGGGCCCGCCGGCCGACGACGGGAGAGTGCGATGGCCGGGACGACGGTCGGCTTCGTGGGGCTCGGTGCGATGGGGCAGGGCATGGCCGCCAGCCTCTTGCGGGCCGGCCACCGGGTGCGGGTCTGGAACCGTTCGCCCGGGCCGGTCGCCGCGCTGGTGGCCCAGGGTGCCGAGGCCGCCGGCAGCCCGGCCGAGGCCTTCGCCGCCGAGGCGGTGGTCTCGATGCTCCCCAACGACGAGACGGTCGAGCGGCTGCTGCTCGACCCGGCCCTGCTGGCCGGGGCGACGGCCACGCTGCACGTCAACGCGGCCACCGTCTCGGTGGAGCTCGCCGAGCGCGCCGAGGCACTGCACGCCGAACACGGCATCGGCTATGTCGCCGCGCCGGTGCTCGGCCGGCCCCCGGTGGCGGCGGCCGGTGAACTGAACATCCTGGCCGCCGGGAGCGCCGAGGCACTCGCCGCCGCGGAGCCGCTGTTCGCCGCGATGGGCCGCCGCACCTGGTACTTCGGCGATCGCCCGCGGCAGGCCAACACCGCCAAGATCAGCGCCAACTTCCTGCTGGCCTGCGCCATCGAGTCGATGGCCGAGGCCTGCAGCCTGGCCGAGGCCAACGGGGTGCGGCCGACCGACCTGATCGAGATGCTCACCGGCACGCTCTTCCCCGGGCCGGTCTACTCGGGGTACGGCGCGATGGTCGCCGAGCGCCGGTACGAGCCGGCCGGCTTCCGGCTCCCGCTGGGCCTGAAGGACGTCGGCCTCGCCCTCAGTGCCGGCGCCGCGGCCCACGTGCCGCTGCCCTTCGGCAGCGTGCTGCGGGACGCTTTCCTGGACGCACTGGCACACGGGGACGGTGAGAAGGACTGGGCGGCCGTCGCGGCCGTCGCCCGCCGCCGGGCCGGTCTGCCGGAGTGACCACCTCCGCAACGCCACTCGTCGCCGTCCGACGGTCCGTCCGTCCTGCCGTTCGCCCCGCCGTCCGACGATCCGTTCGCCCCGCCGTCCGACGGTCCGTCCGGTGGGGCCCGGGCGGGCCCCGGTGCCCGGCGCCGGACGGCCTGCCCGGGGTCGCGCGGTGACGCCCGCGGCCGGCGCCCGCCCCGGTGAACCCCGGTCGGTCCGCACCGACCGGCTGGAGCTGCGCGCGGTCTGCACCGGCGATCTCGGCGCACTGTTCCGGATCAACTCCGACCCGCGGGCGTGGGAGCACTTCCCCGAGGGCCGCCACCGGGACGAGGGGACCACCCGGGCCTGGATCGAGCGGGCCGTCAGCCGCTGGGAGTCGGACGGGTTGAGCTACTGGACGGCCCGGCTGGCCGCCGACGGCACGGTGGTCGGCGTCGGTGGCGTCCAGCTCCAGGCGGCCACCGGTTTCTGGAACCTCTACTACCGGTTGGATCCGGCGCACCGGGGCCGCGGCTACGCCACCGAGCTGGCCCGGGCCGCCGCCACCGCCGCCCGGCGGCACACGCCGGACGTGCCGCTGGTGGCCTGGATCCACCCCCACAATGCGGGCTCCCGCAGCGTCGCGCTCCGGCTCGGCCTGGTCGACCGGGGCCTGCGCCGCGATCCGACGCTGGGCGCCCTGATGCACCTCTATACGGACCGGCCGGTTCCGCCCGGGCCCTCCGGGCCGCCGCCGGCCGGGTCGTAGACTCGAACTCTTTGTCGAGTCGACAGCACCTGGGGGTCCCGATGTCCGAGCAGCACTCCGGTTCCGCGGAGCCGCGCAGTTTCCTCTTCCTCAACGCCAGTTCGAGGGTGGGCGGCAACTCCGAGCAGCTCGCCGAGCGGGCTGCCCGGGCGAGCCTGCCGGCCGGCGCCGAGCAGCGCTGGCTGCGGCTGAGCGAGTACCCGCTGCCGCCCTTCGAGGACCGCCGGCACACCGAGGAGGGCTTCGGCGAGCCGGCCGGGCACGAGCGCACCCTGCTGGACGCCACGCTGGCCGCGACCGACCTGGTCTTCGTCGCGCCGGTGTACTGGTACTCGCTGCCGACCAGCGCCAAGCTCTACATCGACCACTGGTCGGCCTGGCTGCGGGTGCCCGGGGCGGACTTCCGCGACCGGATGGCCGGCGGGACGATCTGGGCGGTCACCGCGCTCGCCACCGAGCCGGACAAGGCCGATCCGCTGATCGGCACCCTGCGGCTCTGCGCCGACTACCTGGGCATGCGCTGGGGAGGCGCGCTGCTCGGCAACGGCACCCGCCCCGGCGACGTGCTGAAGGACGAGCAGGCGCTGGCTGCCGCCGAGTCCTTCTTCGCCGGCTGACGTTCCCCGGAGCGCCCAAGGCCGCAGGCTGCCCGCTGCCCGCCGTCCGCCGTCCCTGCGCGCCCCCGGAGCGCTGTGAGCATCAGGGGGCGCGCAGGGGGCGTGCGGGGCCCGCGGACCGGACGTGTACCGGTCACGCAGGGCGATTCGGCGGTCGGCGCAAAAGCCCTACCCGGTGACGGAGTTGGGCCAATCGGACAGGCGCCGGCGGGAGTGATGCACGAAGCGTGGTACCCGCCTTCCGGGGTAGCCCGGTCCCCGGGTAGTCTCCGTCGGACTTTCAGCTTCGCGGGCGGAGGGCTGCTCGGACAGCCCCGCCCCGTCGCGCCCCCCGGGCCGTACCCGGACTCTCTCGTGAGGTCTTCCTTGTCCATGACCATCCGTCGCAGTCTTGCCTTCGCCGGTGCCGCCGCGATCGCCTCCTCCCTGGTGCTGACGGGCGCCCAGGGTGCCATGGCCGCCGGCACCACCGGCTCCCCGTCCGCGGCCGCGCCGCAGGCGGACAAGGCGTCGAACCAGAGCCTCGGTCTGTCCGTGCACGGCGTGCCGGACACCTTCATAGCGGGTGGCGACGCCCGCGAGTTCAGCTTCAAGATCGACAACTCGACCAAGCACGACTTCGTCCTCATCCCGCTGCTCAAGTTCAAGAACCGCGAGGGCAGCCTGGAGGCCGGTGACCTCAAGGTCGAGTACCAGCTCCCCGGCGGTCAGTGGCTGCCCGGCTCGGTCGCCCCCGGCGGCGGTGACTCCGACGACGACGCGGTGCTGACGCTGCTCGGCGCCGTCACCCCGGACGGCAACGTCGGTGACGACGCCCTGCAGGTCGTCAACCAGGGCAAGAACCTCGACATCAAGGTGCGGGTCTCCTTCACCAAGGACGCCCCGCTCGGCAAGGCCGGCGTGGTGCCGGTGGTGTTCTCCGCGCAGCTCGACGACAAGACCCACGAGCCGGTCGGCGAGGGCCACTTCAGCTGCGACGGCATCCGCGGCGCGGGCTTCACCATCAAGGCCGGCGGCGGCAAGCCGAGCCCCACCGCCACCCCCAGCACGGCGAAGCCGACCACCGGCAAGCCGACCCCGACGACCAGCCACTCGCCGAGCGGCTCCACCTCGCCGACCGCGACCACCACCGCGTCGCCGACGGGTACCCCGACCGCCACCGGCACCGCGTCGCCGACCGCGACCGCGACGGCCACCGCGACCACCACCGCGTCGCCGACCGCCACCCCGACGGCCACCGGCTCCGCGTCGCCGACCGCGACCACCTCGCCGAGCGCGTCCGCCACCAGCTCCGCCCCGGCCCCGGCCGTGAGCACCAGCAACGGCGCCCAGCTGCCGATCGACTTCCCGGTGGCGGTCCCGACCGTGCCCGCGCCGAAGCTGACCCCGGCCGCCGTCACCAAGGCCAAGACCGCCGCCGACAACGCGGACAAGGCGCTGGCCCAGACCGGTGGCGGTGACAACACCACCGCCATCGCGATCGCCGGCGGTGCCGTCCTCGCGGCCGGTGCCGGCACCCTCGTGGTGCTCCGCCGCCGCAAGGGCGCCCAGCAGGGCTGATCCCGGCCCACGCCCGCCGCGCCCCTCGGGAGTCCGTTTCGCCGGACTCCCGAGGGGCGCGTCCGCTTTCCCCCGGTCAACTAGGATGACCGGCCGGAGGGGGGCGGAACGGCGCGGAGAGGTACAGGGTGCGGGGAGCACGTTCGGCGCGGGTCAGGACCGACTACGAGGCCGCCACCGGGCGGATCGCGGGCCTGCCGCTCCGCAGACACCACGTCCTGCTGGTCGCCTGGACGGTGCTCTGGTTCCTGCTGGTGGAGCCCAGCGGCGGCTTCTCCTGGCACTACCTGCGCCAGGGCGAGGAGCTGCTCTTCAGCGACCACGTCGACGGCGGGCTCTCGCTCTACGCGCACCACCCCGAGCTGCAGATCGGCCCGGTCAGCCTGGCGGCGGCCCGGCTCTTCGACCCGTTCCCCGCCCACACCGGCCAGGTGCTGGCCGAGGCGGCGATGTCGGGCCTGGGCCTGGTGATGCTCGTGCTGGTCGGGCGCACCGCGGCCTGGTACTACCTCGGCACCGGCACCAACCACCGCCGGCTCCAGCAGCGGCTGCTGGTCGCCGGGCTGGCGTTCATCCCGATGTGGGTGGAGGTCTCGGTCCGCTTCGCGCACCTGGACGACGTCCTGGCGCTCTTCTTCACCACCCTGGCCGCGCACGCGCTCAGCCGCGGCAAGCCCGTCCAGGTCGCCCTCTGGCTGGCGATGGCCGTGGACTCCAAGCCGTGGGCCCTGGCCTTCGCCCCGCTGATCCTCGCGCTGCCCCGGCCGGCCTGGCTGCGCACCGCGCTCTGGTTCGCCGGGCTGGTGGCGGTGGCCTGGCTGCCCTTCTACCTGGGCAACCTGGACACGGTGGCCGCCGCCCGGTTCACCATCCCCAACCAGCCCGCCTCCGCGCTGCGCTGGTTCGGGGTGACCGACCCGGCCACCCCGTGGTGGGACCGCCCCACCCAGTTCGCGCTCGGCCTGGGGCTGGGCAGCATCGCCGTCTGGCGCGGCCGCTGGCCGGCCGTCGTCCTGCTGGGGGCGGACGCCCGGATCCTGCTCGACCCCAGCGTCTACACCTACTACACCGCCTCGATCCTGCTCGGCACCCTGCTCTGGGACGCCGTCGGGCAGAAGCGGCTGGTGCCGTGGTGGAGCTGGATCGCCCTGGCCGCGCTGTACGGGGGCACCCTGCTGATCCCGTCGGACTCGGCACGCGGCCTGGTCCGGCTCGCCTTCGTGGTCGTCTCGGCCGGCTACGTGCTGCTCTGGCCCACCCGGCCGGCCCGCCGGCCGCGGGCCGGGGGCGGTGCGCCGGGCGGCCGGCGGGGACGGCGGCGGGAGCGGACGCTGGTGGGCGCGGCGTCGTAACGCGGCGCCGGCCCGCGGTGTCGTAGCCCGACGGCGCGGGCCGGCGGTCGCCCTGTCGGCCGCCCGGCTCAGCCCGCGACGAGGTCGCGCGCGTCGTCCGGCACCGCGGCGGGCCGCCCCGGCCGGAACCGGCCGAACAGCACCGCGGCCAGCGCCACACCGGCCGCCGCCCCGGCCAGCTGGGCGAGCACGAAGCCGGGCACCGAGCCGGGCGCGATCCCCGTGTAGCTGTCGGTCAGCGCCCGCCCGAGGGTGACGGCCGGGTTGGCGAAGCCGCCCGAGGAGGTGGCCCAGCAGGCCGCGGCCACCCAGAGGCCGACCGCCGCCGGCACCAGCCGGCCGCGTCCGCTGCCGGACAGCCCGGCCACCACCAGCAGCAGCGTCCCGGTGGCCACCGCCTCGCCGATCCAGAGGGTGAGGCCGTCCCGCCCCTGCCCGGAGGGCTCGGCGAACGGCCGCCCGAACATCACGTTGGCCAGGCCCGTCCCGGCCACCGCACCGGCGGTCTGCGCGGCGGCGTACCCGGCGAGCTCCCGCAGCGTCGGCCCGCTGCCGTCGCGCCGGCCGGCCCACCAGGCGCCCGCCGTCACCAGCGGGTTGAAGTGTCCGCCGGAGACCGGGCCGAGCAGTTCTATCAGCACCACCAGGGCGAGGGCCGAGGCGCCGACGTTGGCGAGGAACCGGACGCCGCCGTCCGGGCTGAGCGCGGCGGCCCGGATGCCCGAGCCGACCACCACGGCGGCGAGCGCCGTCGTCCCGACCGCCTCCGCGGCCAGCCGTCGTACCAGGGGCGCAGGGGTGCTCGTCATGGCGCCATGGTGCTGGCCGTCACCCCGGCCCGGCAATAGTCGGCTTCGTCCAAGCGGGGGCCCGTCCGGGGGCCCGCGCTCGGAGACTCGCACGGGGCCGACCACTCCCGGGGCGCACGGGGCCCGCGACACTGGACGCGAACCCCACGACTCGACGTCACGACCTGACCCCACGAATCGACCCCACCGACTTGACCCTCACGCAACGGGAGGCAGGAGGGTCGTGGTCAGCGAGAAGGGAGAGACCCGGATGAGCGGAAGCTACTCGGTCGGTGAGGTGGCGAAGGTCGCCAAGGTCACCGTCCGCACCCTGCACCACTACGACGAGATCGGACTGCTCTGCCCGCAGGGCCGTACCCCGGCCGGCTACCGCCGGTACCGGGACGCCGATCTCAACCGGCTGCAGCGGATCCTGTTCTACCGCGAACTCGGGTTCCCCCTGGAAGAGATCGCGGCCATCCTGGACGACCACTCGGTCACCCCGGGCGAGCACCTGCGGCGCCAGCACCGGTTGCTGACCGACCGCATCGCCCACCTCCAGGAGCTGGCCGCGGCCGTCGAACACGCCATGGAGGCAGAGAAGATGGGTATCCAGCTGACCCCGGAGGAGAAGTTCGAGGTCTTCGGCGAGTCCTACCGGGAGGAGTGGGAGGGCGAGGCCGAGCAGCGCTGGGGCGACACCGAGGCCTGGGCGCAGTCCCAGCGCCGCACCGGCGGCTACGACAAGGCCGACTGGCAGCGGATCAAGGCCGAGGCGGACGCGCTCAACGCCCGCCTGGTCGCGGCCTTCACCGCCGGCGAGCCCGCCGACGGTGGTCCGGCCATGGACCTCGCGGAGGTCCACCGGCAGCACATCTGCGGCAACTTCTACGACTGCACCTTCGAGATCCACCGGGGCCTGGCCGCGCTGTACCTCGCGGACCAGCGCTTCGCCGACGTCTACGAGCAGCTCGCGCCGGGCCTGGCCCGGTGGCTGCACGACGCCATGCTGGCCAACGCGGCCTTCCGCACCGGCGAGCCGGTGTAGCCCGGGGCCGCGGCCGCCGCGCCGACGGGGCCCCGCATCCCCCGAGCCCCGGCGGGCGGGTCAGGCCACCCCGCGGCCGAAGCTGCGGCGGTAGGCGGTGGGGGAGGTCCGCATCACCCGCCCGAAGTGGTGGCGGAAGGTCGCGGCGCTCTCGAACCCGACCGCGGTGGCGATCTCCTCCACCGAGCCGTCGGGGGATTCGAGCAGCGGCAGGCTGGCCGCGATGCGCTGGGTGACGACCCAGCGCATCGGGCTGGTCCCGTTGCGGGCGGTGAAGTGCCGCAGGTAGGAGCGGTCGGACATCCGGGCGGCGCGGGCCAGCAGGGGCACGGTCAGCGGAGCGCCGAGATGGTCCAGCGCCCACTGCATGGACCGCGCGACACCGTCGTCCTCCTCCTCGACCGGCCGGACGGCGGCCTCGATGAACTGGGCCTGCCCGCCGTCCCGGTGCGGGGGCACCACGAAGCGCCGGGCCACGTTGTTGGCCACCTTGGCGCCGTGGTCCCGGCGGACGAGGTGGAGGCAGAGGTCGATCCCGGCGGCGCTGCCCGCGCTGGTCAGCACGGAGCCGGTGTCCACGTAGAGCACGTCCGGGTTGACCCGCACGGACGGGTGGCGCTGCTGGAGCAGCTCGGCGTACCGCCAGTGCGTGGTGGCCTCCCGGCCGTCCAGCAGCCCGGCGGCGGCCAGTGCGAAGGCGCCCGAGCAGATCGAGACGATCCGGGCGCCGCGTTCGTGCGCCGTGCGCAGCGCGGCGACCAGGCCGGGGGAGACCTCGCCGCTGAAGGCGTTCGGCACCCCGGGGATCACCACGGTGTCGGCGGCGGCCAGGTCGTCGAGGCCGTGGTGGGCGGTCAGCGAGAAGCCGCCGACGGCGTGCAGGGCGGTGTCCGGCCGGTCCGCGCAGACCTTCAGCCCGTACCAGGGGGCGGCCAGCAGCCCGCTCAACTCCGGCCGGGCCAGCCCGAACACCTCGACCACCACGCCGAGTTCGAACGGCGTCATGCCGTCGAAGGCGTACACCGCGACATCGTGCACCGGCTCCGGCCGCGGCCCGATCACGACGGCCACCGGCCCGTTGCTCCGCTCGTCGGACGTCTGCTGCTCGGCCATCGGGACCTCTCGCTCGGGGTGGCGCGACGGCGGCGAGTGTAGCCGTTCCCGCCAACCCGGAATTCCCCGAAAGTCGCCTGCAACCTCCGCCGCCCCCGCACGTCCATCCATACGGGGGGCGGACATCGCCGGCAGGCACGGTACTGCCAGGATTCCCGCCGATCACGATCTTGATCATGTGTCATGACGGTCCGGTCCACACCGGATGCCGTCCCGGGGGAAAGCAGAGCGCGGATGTCCATGGCCATCGGGCCGGTTGCGGGACGCGGGAGGAGCGGGGGCCTCCTGCGCTCCGGGCTGGTCAAGCTGCTCTTCGGCGTGCAGGAGGCGGGCGGGGCGGCCGCCCCCCGGAGCGTTCCGGCGGGTTCCGACCAGGAGGCGGCGCAGCGCCGGTCCGGCTTCCGGCTGCTGCGCGGGGGGCGCAAGCAGGACGCCGGGGAGGAACGGCCCACCCTGACCGACCTCTACCACGCGCACCGGCTCGGCCTGGTGCGGATGGCGGTCCTGCTGGTCGACCACCAGGACCTCGCCGAGGACGTCGTCCAGGAGGCCTTCACCCAGCTCTACCAGCGGCACGGGGAGCAGCTGGAGGACTTGGACAACGCCCTCGGGTACCTGCGCACCTCCGTGGTCAACGGCGCCCGGTCGATGCTGCGCCGCCGCAGGACCGCCCGCGAGTACGTTCCCCCGCACGAGGCCGACGCGCCGTCGGCCGAGGACCACGCGGTGCTCAACGACGAGCACCGGCGCGTCCTGGTGGCGCTGCAGGAGCTGACCTCCCGCCAGCGCGAGGTGCTGGTACTGCGCTACTGGTCGGACATGTCCGAAGCGCAGATAGCCGAGACCCTGGGGCTCTCCCGGGGCGCCGTGAAGTCCACCGCCAGCCGGGCCTTGGACGCCTTGGAAAAGCATCTGGAGAAGGTTCGATGACCGACAAGCTTCCCCGCCCGGCGGGCGGTGACGGTGACGGGCCGGACGAAACCCCGATGGAACGCCTGCTCCGGGAGGCGATGAACGCCCGCGCCACGCAGATCACCGCCCACGACCTGCGCCCGGCGGAGCCGCCGAGCCGCCGGCTCCGACGGCTGAAGCCGGTCTACCTGACCGCCGTGCCGCTGTTCGGCCTGGCCGCCGCGATGGCGTTCGGCGTCCTGGGCTTCCACGGGGACCCGGTCGCCGACCGGGACCGGACGCCGCCCCCCGCCGCGACCGCCACGGAGGGGCCGAGCCCCGCCGTGAGCCCGACCGCGGAGCCCGTCCCCACCCCGACGGAGTCGACCGCGTCGCCCGGGCCGGCGACCACCACGATCACCCCCGCGGGCGACGACGCGGACGGCCCGGGCACCGGCCCCACCCCGCAGGGCGGTCCGTCCAGCAGCAGCGGTGCGCCGTCGCAGGGCCCGGCGACGCCGTACACGTTCCGCGGCGTGAAGCTGAAGATCCCGGCGGGGTGGCGGGTCGCACCCGACGCCGACAGCTACGGCCTCTGCATCCTCAGCCCGGGCGCGCCGCAGAACGCGACCTCCCGCGACTGCCAGCCGTACGGGGCGCAGGTGCACGTGTCCGACGTGGACGCGGAGTACTGGCCGTCGCTGTCCTTCATGGATTCGGCCGGCGGCTGGGGTACGCAGCCCTACTGCGCGGCCTGGGGCAATCCGCACGTCCCCGACGCCACCGAACTGCTGAAGGGCGTCGGCCCGGTGAAGACCACCGCCACCGTGGGCGGTCTCCTCGCCCGGAAGTCGCAGTGGCAGGTGACCTGCAACGCGAAGGACTCCTTCACGGCCCAGATGTGGGCCCTGCCCAAGGAGCAGGTGTACGTCTCGGCGATCGGGCTCAAGGCGGACTACCAGGCCGGCCTGCTGTCGCTCGTGAACAGCCTGGACGTCAGTGGCCACCCGGCGCCGTTCTCGGGTGACGTGACGGTCTCGGCCACCGGGCTCGCCCCGGGCCAGGCGGTGCCGAACGACGGGAGCCCGGTGGAGTTCTCGGTGACGTTCAAGAACACCGGCAGGACGGCCTACCCGGGCGGCAAGGTTCTCTTCTACCCCGGGATGTACACGTCCGACGAGCGCTTCCCCAGGGGCACCGTGGAGCGCCTGGACGGAGCGGACTGGACTCCGGTGGACTTCGGGTCGCCGTCCGACCTGGAGAAGGTCCCGGTGCTGCCCCTGGCAGCGGGCCAGAGCGTGACGGTGAAGTACCGGCTGAAGCTGACCGCGGGGGAGAAGCCGGGCACCTTCCCGCTGACCGTCCGGTACGGCCTGCCGGTGCCGAGCACGCCGGGCACCGCCGTCCCCGGCGAGGTCGTCGTCCCGTTGAAGGTCACCGCCAAGTAGCACGCCGCGGGCCCGGCACCCCTCCACCGAGGGGGCCGGGCCCGGGGTCGCGCGTCCGGTCAGGCGAGCGAGGCCATCCACGCCTCGACGTCGTCGGCCTGGCGGGGCAGGCCGGCCGAGAGGTTCTCGTTGCCGTCGGCGGTGACGAGGATGTCGTCCTCGATCCGGATCCCGATGCCGCGGTACTCCTCCGGCACGGTCAGGTCGTCCTGCTGGAAGTACAGGCCGGGCTCGACGGTGAGCACCATGCCGGGCACCAGCAGCGCGTCGACGTGCTCCTCGGTGCGGGAGTGGGCGCAGTCGTGGACGTCCAGGCCGAGCATGTGGCCGGTGCCGTGCAGGGTCCAGCGGCGCTGGAGGCCCAGCTCCAGGACCTTCTCGACGTCGTACACCGAGGCGTCCAGCAGGCCCCAGGCGAGCAGGCGCTCGGCGAGCACGCGCTGCGAGGCGTCGTGGAAGTCGCGGAACCGGGCACCGGGCTTCACCGCCGCGATGCCGGCCTCCTGGGCGTCGTACACGGCGTCGTAGATCTTGCGCTGGAGCGCGTCGAACCGGCCGTCGATCGGCAGCGTGCGGGTGACGTCGGCGGTGTAGAGGGTGTGCGTCTCCACGCCGGCGTCCAGCAGCAGCAGCTCGCCGGGGCGGACGTCGCCGTCGTTGCGGACCCAGTGCAGGGTGGTGGCGTGCGGGCCGGCGGCGCAGATCGAGCCGTAGCCGACGTCGTTGCCCTCGACCCGGGCGCGGCGCCAGAAGGTGCCCTCGATCCACCGCTCGGAGGTGGCGACGGCCTGGCCCAGCTCGCGGACCACGTCGGTGAAGCCGTTGACGGTGGCGGTGCAGGCCGCGCGCAGCTCGCCGACCTCCCACTCGTCCTTGACCAGCCGCAGGCCGCTCAGGAACTCGCGGAGCTCGGCGTCCCGGCCGGCGTCCAGCACGTCGGCGAGCGCGGCCTCCAGGCCGGCGTCGTAGCCGCGCACGATCCGGGTCGGGGCGGTGCCGGCCTGCGCCCGCCCGGCCAGCTCGTCGGCGGCCTTGCGGACGTCGCGGACCGGCAGGCCGAGCAGCTGCTCCTGCTCGGTGAGGCTGTGCCGGCGGCCGACCCAGAGCTCGCCGTAGCCGTCCAGCCAGAACTCGCCGTTCTCCCGGTCGGACCGGGGCAGCAGGTACAGGCCGAACGCGTGACCGGCCTCGCCGGTGGGCTCGCCGACGAGCACCGCGTCCTCGGTCTGGTCCCCGGTGAGGTGGACGTACTCGCTGGCGGCCCGGAAGTTGTAGTCCGTGTCGTTGGCCCGCACCCGCAGGTTGCCGGCCGGCACGACCAGCCGCTCGCCGGGGAAGGCGGCCGAGAGCCGGGCGCGGCGCTCGGCGGCGTACGGGGCCTGGGCGACCGGGGTGAGGCCGTGCAGTTCGGTGTCGGCCCAGCCGGTCTTCATCGAGGCGGCCAGTTCGTCGGAGACCTCGGAGTACAGGCCGTTCTTGCGGCCCTTGAACTCCTGGGGCTGCTCCTCGCCGCCGGCGGCCTCGGGGTTCTCAGCCACTGCCGGGGTGCGGTCGTCGGTCACGTACGTCGCCTCCTTGCGCGTCGTACGGCCGCCCCGTCGGGGTGCCCCCGGCGACGGGCCGGGGGAGCGTCGGATCGCGACACGCGCGGGCGGCCGTGCGTCCATGGTACGGACGCCCGGCCGCTCGCCTGTTCGGGGCCGCCGGCCGCGGGGGCCGTGGCGCCCTAACCGAACCGGGCCGCCAGCAGCATCAGGTCGTCGGTGGCGGGCCCGGCGCCCCGGTCCGGGCAGACGGCGAGCAGGTGGGCGCAGAGCCGGTCCGGATCGATCCGGACGTCGCGCGGGGCGTCGGCGGCGGCCCGGCGCAGGTTGGCCTGCCCGGCGTGCAGGGTGGGGCCGCAGCGGCGGGCCAGGCCCTCGGTGTAGAGCAACAGGGTGTCGCCGCGCCCGGCGGTCAGCTCGACGCCCGGCGCCTCCCAGCAGGAGAGCATGCCGAGCGGGGCGGAGAGCGAGGTCTCCACGAACTCGGCGCCGTACCGGGTGACCAGCACCGGCGGGCAGTGCCCGGCGCCGGCCAGGGTGATCCGGCGGTCCTCCGGCTCCACCCAGGCGTAGACGGCGGTGGCGCTGCGGGTCGGCTCGGTGGTCTTGAGCAGCAGCTCCAGGTCCCCGAGGACGGAGACCGGGTCCTCGCCCTCCAGCACCGCGTACGCCCGCAGGGCCGCCCGGACCCGGCCCATCGCGGCGGCCGCGCCGGGCGCCGAGCCCGGTCCGGCCCCGGGGCCGTCGCCGGAGACGCTGCCGACGGTCAGGCCGACGGTGCCGTCGGGCAGCGGGATGGCGTCGTACCAGTCGCTGCCGGCGGAGTGGTCCAGGCCGGCCGGGACGAGCCGGGCGGCGAGCCGGAGCCCGGCCGGCTGCGGGAGGCGGTCGGGCAGCAGACCGCGGCGCAGCGCCTCGGTGGTGCGCCGGACCCGCTCCGCCTCCAGCTGCTTGGCCAGCAGCGGCGCGGCCACCTCGCCGTACCGGTCGGCCAGCTCGCGCTGGCGCTCGGTGGGCTCGCCGGGCCCGTCGTAGAACCAGAGGGCGGCGGCCAGCGGGCCGTCCTCCTCGGTGGCGAGCGGCAGGCCGTAGCAGCCGCCGAGGCCGAGGTGGGTGGCGAGCTCGCGCAGCCGGGCGCCGATCGCCGGGTCCCCGGCGAGGTCGCGGGAGTGCACGTGGTCGGGCCGGTCGTGTTCGCGCAGCAGCCGGGCCACGAGGCTCTGCTCCGCCGGGACGGTCTCCAGGGCGCCGAGGCTGGCGCGGTCCAGGCCGTGGCCGATCGGCTGGCTGGGGCCGCCGCCGGGCAGCGCGGTGACCAGCAGGGCGCGGTGGGCGCCCAGCAGCGCGGTGCCGGACGCCAGGACGGTGTCCAGGGTGGCCGCCAGGCCGCGGGCCCGGACGAGCAGCTCGGTGTGCTCGTGCAGGCTGGTGAAATCGGACAGCCGTCCGGCCAAACGGTCCTGCACCCCGGCCGCCGGCGCGCTGCGGTCGTCGGCGCTTCCGTCGACGCTGCCGTCGGCGGGCCCGCCGCCCGGGCCGTCGGCGGGTCCGGACGGCTCGCCGGGGGCGCCGGCCTGCTCCTCGCCGTCCCGCTCCTCGGCCGGTCCGGCGGTGGGGCCGGGGAACCCCGGGAGGTCGAGTACCGACAGCCCGCGGGTGCCGCAGGGCTCGCCCGGTTCGGGGGACGTCGACGACGGGTGGGACTCGGTCATGCCGCCACTCCTGACGCGGTGGTACGGGTCATGCGGAACCCCCAGGTACGGCCGATGGGAGCGAGGACGGCCAAAGGGCGCGTTTCGCCTCGATTCATTACTTCTCGTCATTGATCGACAGCAATGGCACCACTTCTACACAGGCCATTCGGGGCATGTCCAGATCCTCGTCGGCGCCGGTGGCCGGTTCCGCCGCCCCCGGGCAGCCCCGGGGGCGCGTTCCGTCCGTGCGCGCGCCGGGCAGGTCGGAGGGCTTGAGCGGCCGGAGAACGGGCAGAACCGTGAGGACGGCTCCGGTCGCCGTCCGGATCGTATGCTTTCGCCGCCCGTCGGCCGGGTCGGCCGGAAGTCACTCACTCGTACGGTGGAACCAACCGCGCCCGGGCAGCGTCCATCCGGTCGCATGCGGGATTCTCGTTCCAAGGGCTGTTCTCCTTCGCGGCCCTTTTCAGGTCGTGCTCCACACCGTGCTCCAGCCCCGCCACGTCGTGCGACGTGCCCTCCGTCCCGCTCCGGGCCGGTGCGGCGTACCCCGACGCGGGCCGGCGGGACCGGAGCGAACCGAGCGGTCACGGAAAGGAACGAGCGCCATGCGTGAGAACCCGAGGAGCCGCCGTTCGGCGGCCCGTTCCGCCCGGCTGGCAGCGGCCCTGGCAGCCGCAGTCGACCACCGCTGGCCCGTTGTCCCCGGCACCCTTCTGCTCCCCGACGGCTGCTCCTGCGGAGACCAGGACTGCCCCGTCCCCGGCGCCCACCCGCACGACCCACCACTGCTCGCGGCCACCACGGACGCCCGGATGGTGCAGTGGTGGTGGGAGCGGCAGAGCCCGGACGCGCCGGTACTGACCGCGACCGGCGGGACCGTCTCCGCGGTCAGCCTGCCCGCGGCGGCCGGCGCCCGCGCCCTCGCCTACCTCGGCGCGCTGCGGCTGCCGCTCGGCCCGGTGCTCGCCCTGCCCGGCCGGTACGCGATCCTGGTCGCCCCGTACTCGCTGGACGCACTCGGCGAGATGCTCGCCCAACTCCCCTGGGTGCCCGGGTCGTTGCGCTATCACGGGGCCGGCGGCTTCCTGCCGCTGCCGCCCGGCGGCGGGACGGGCGGCCGGGTGCGCTGGGTGCTGGCGCCCCGTCCGGCGGCCGGTGGCGGGGTGTGGCTGCCCCAGGTCGGTCCGCTGCTGGGCGAGTTGGTGGAGGCGACGGTCCGGCTGGACAGCGGGCACTCGGCGTACTGACCGGCCCCGGTCGGCCGGGTGGTCCTGGCGGTGCCGGGTGGTCCGGGGAGCGCTCCGGCAGTGCGGTCCGGGGCGCGAACCGGAGCCCGATCGCCGGCCTGGCCCGGGGCTTGATCGCGGGCCCGATCGCGGGCCCGATCCGGGGTCCGGTCCGGAAAACAAAAAGATCCGGCCGCTGGCGACGGGGGATGCACCAGCGACCGGACTCTTTAGACAGTAACAAGGATCGGCGGCCACGCCAATTTCCAAGACGCCTTCACGGCCCGGAAATTGCGGTCCGGACGGGCAATGTGACGCGTATCACCCGGAACCGGTCCCCTTTAGTTCAAGGTGACCTGACGGTTCACCAGGTTCGCCCGGGCGCGGCGCTCCTCGGCGGTCAGCGGCGAGGGGTCGGCCAGCGTCTCGGCGAGCAGCCCGGCGAACTCGGCGGCCGGCTTCTCGCAGTCGGCCGCCGTCATCGCGAGCGGGAGGTCCCAGACCGGAACGGTCAGGCCGTGCGCGCGGAACGAGCCGACCAGGCGGGTGTCCGGGCCGAGCGAGGACTTGTCGGCGGCGGTCAGCCGGGCCAGCGCGTCGAGCAGCTGCTCCTCCGGGACGGTCATCACCCAGCGCAGGTGGTTCTTGTCCGGGGTACCGCACCAGTACGCCGAGTCGACACCGGTCAGCTTCTCGGTCGGGATCGCCGACGCGTTGGCGCGCTCCAGCGAGGCGGCCACCTCACCGGTGGCGGTCTCGGCGTCCTCCAGCCAGAACTCGAAGCCGGTGTGCACGGCGGGCACGAACCCGGCGGCCGGGTCCAGCAGGTCCTGCAGGCGGCGGCCGCCCGGCACGGTCCGGCGGGCCGGGACGGGGGTGCCCGGCTCGGTGGCGAGCGCCAGCTCCAGGGCGTCCGCCAGGTCGCGGCTCAGGTCGCCCGAGGAGGACTGGGTCTGCAGGCCGAGCAGGATCGACCCGTCCTGGCGGCGCAGCGCCGGCCAGGCCAGCGGCAGCACGGTGGCCAGCGTCACCGACGGCACGTCACCGTTGGCGCCCTCGACGACCCCGGCGGCCAGCGTCAGCGTCGCGGTCGCGGCCGGCACCAGCTCGCGCAGCGCCACCCAGTCGGCCTCACCCGCCAGACCCTCGAACGGCCGGTGCACCAGCTCCTGCACGGCGTGCGAGGCCTCCCGTCCGTGGCACGCCTTGTACCGGCGGCCCGAACCGCACGGGCAGTTCTCGCGGGCCCCGACCACGGGGATCTCACCCGTGACGGCGGTGGTGGACTGGCTGCTCTGCGGCGCCTTCTTGGCGGCCTTCTTGCCCATGGTGCGGCTCTCCCGGGGACGACTGTCTAGTGCTCCGGGCAGCCTACTGACGTTCCCCCGGCGTGTGGCACACGCCGGGGCGGGCGTGGTGGCCGGTGCGGCGCCGGCCCGGGCGCCGGATCGGCGGGGCCGGTGGGCCGGGCGGCGGGGCCGGGCGGGGTCCGCACGGGGGCAGGGGTCGGGCGCAGGGGAGGGCGGGTCAGGCGCTGCGGGCATCACCGCCGGTGCGCCGGGCGTGCCGGGCCCGGGCGGGCAGCGCCGCCCACACCGTCACCTCGCCGGGCGCGTCGCGCACGCCCCAGTCGCTCGCCAGCTGGCCGACAATGCTCAGCCCGCGGCCGCCGCGCGAGGTCAGCGACGGGCCGGCCGGGGCCGGCCGGGTCTGCGCCCCGCCGTCGGTCACCTCCAGGGTGAGGACCCCGTCCGCGTGCATCTGCCAGCGCACCAGGACGCCGCCGTCTCCCTCGCCGCCGCCCGGGCCGTCGGCCGGCCGGTCGGGGGCGTCGGCCCGGGACGGGGCCTGGGACGGTGCCGGGGACCGGTGCTGCGCGGTCTCCCGGTTCGTCGTCCGGGTGTGACCGCCCGGTGCGGCGGCCGTCCCGGAGGGGACGCCGACCAGCACCTGGTCGACCACCTCGACGTGGGCACTGCGACCGAGCACAGGCAGCGGGCCGAGCGGCCGGGCGTAACGACAAGCATTGCTCAGTAGTTCGGAAAGGATCAGAACAGCATCATCAATGACCGGTTCCGGTATCTCCCGGTCACCGAGATCTCGACGCAGTCGGCGCCGTGCGACCCCGACACTCGCTGGGCCGTGCGGCACTGCCATGGTCGATGAAGTCGGCACTTCACGCGCCACCATCAACGCCACCCCCGGACCTCCTTCAGCGTATGCCGAGGGATGGATGCCCCTTGGTAATGGGTCGGAAACGACTGCGCGACGATCCTGCGCGGACATTTCAAACCGTGCGACCCACTGTGCCCGGCTGGTGATTCGGTGCTCACCCTCCGTTGTGAAAGCGGATAATCTCCGGCAAAAAACGACGGCGGAAGGTTTGAGTCCCTACCAGGACGATCGGCCGGCGGGCTCGCCCGGGTGATCGGCGCGGGCGTGTGACCGATGTGGTCAACCGTGGGCGAACGGTTCCTCCGGCCCGACCGGAATGGCGTGGAGGCGCCGGTCCGGAGGCGGTGGTCCGGAGGCGGTGGAAACCGGTCCCGGCCGGGTGGCGGGCCGGGTCAGCGGCCGAGCTGCGCCAGCACCTCCGCCGGGCGGTTGGTGATGATCGCCGACACCCCCAGCTCCAGGCAGAGCTCGACATCGGCCGGCTCGTCCACGGTCCAGACGTGCACCTGGTGGCCCAGCTCGCGCAGCCGCGTCACCAGGCGGGGCCGGGCCCGCACCAGGTCGATGCCCGGACCGGCGATCCGGGCCCCGCCCGGCAGCGTCGCGCCCGGCCGCAGCCGGCCCTGGAGCGGCAGCATCCGCTCGAACAGGAAGACCCGCGGGTACTCCGGTGCCGAGGCGGCCACCCGGGTCAGGGCCAGCGCCGAGAAGCTCATGATCCGGGCCTTCGGGCGGTCGTCCCCGCGCGGCTCCCCGGCCGGCTGCGCGCCGCGGATGCCGAAGCGGTCGAGCATCTGCAGCAGCTCGGCCTCGACCCGCCCCCGGAAGCGGACCGGGTGCTTGGTCTCGATCGCCAGGTCCACCGGCCGTCCGCAGTCCGCGACCAGCTCCAGCAGGCTCTCCAGCCGCAGGACGCCGCGCAGCTCCGGGTCGGCGCTCGGCACGCCGGTCTTCCAGGCGCCGAAGTCGTGTGCCTCCAGCTCCGCGAGGGTCATCGCCGAGACGGTGCCGCGGCCGTCCGAGACCCGGCCGATCCGGCGGTCGTGCACGCAGACCAGCTGCCCGTCGGCGGTCACCCGGACGTCGCATTCGAGCGCGTCGGCGCCCTCGTCGAGCGCACGGCGGTAGGCCGCGAGCGTGTGCTCGGGCAGCGCGTGCGAGGAACCGCGGTGGGCGATCACCTGGACGGACGGCGCGGTGCGCGCCGCCGTCGGGGAGAGGTCAGGGCTGGTCACACCGTCCACGATAGGCGGCGGATGTGACGCGAAGGCGAAGACGGCCCCAACCTGCGGGGCCGTCTTCGTTGCGTCGTCCCGGTCCGCCCGGCCCGGGGCGTCAGGCCGCGGTCGTCCGGCGGGTCAGCGGGGTGAGCGCCCAGGTGGCCAGGGCCGGCACCAGGAAGCCGAACAGCGAGGCCGAGGTCCACTCCTGCGGGGTGAAGTGCAGCGCCTCCTGGGCGGAGGTCCAGAAGTCCGTCCACCAGCCGGCGATCGCGGTCGGCGCGATCAGCTGGTAGACCGCGAAGCCGAGCGCCCACGGCAGCAGCATCAGCCAGCGGGACGGCGCGTCGTCGGCGAGGTTCCACCCGCGCCGGCCGGCGCCGAGGAAGTAGTCCACCGCCAGCACCGCGAACATCGGCACGAACACCGAGCCGATCAGCCCCAGGAAGGCGTAGTAGGAGTCGGTGAACTCGGTGATCTGCAGGGCGAGCACGGTGATCAGCAGGCCCGTCCCGCCGGTCAGCACCCGGCGGTCCACCTTCGGCAGCAGGTTGTGCACCGACATCGCGGTCGAGTACACGTTGGCGAAGGACTGGTCGGTCTCGCGCAGCACCAGGACGAGCAGGAACAGCCAGCCGGCCCAGACGCCCAGGAACGAGTCGAAGATCTTCGTCGCGTCGCCGCCGGACTGCAGCAGCGCGAACAGCCCGAGCACGTAGCACCAGACCTGGGCGAGGGTGTAGCCGGAGAAGCTGCCCCAGAACGCGGCGCGCGGGGTGCGCGAGTGCCGGGTGTAGTCGGCGGCCAGCGGGACGAAGGAGATCGAGACGGCGATCATCGCGTCGGTGGCCTTCAGGAAGCCGTGCCAGTTGCCGGCGCCCGGGTCCGGCACGCCGTTGCGGCCCAGCTGGACGGTGAAGTAGACCATCGCGACCGCCACCGCCGCGGCGACGAAGCGGCGCAGGACCGCGATCGCGCCGAGCGGCCAGATGGTCAGCGCGGTGGTCACCGCGCCCGCCAGCACGACGAACACCCAGCGGTAGCCCTCGGTGTGCACGACGGTCTGCGCGCCCATCGCGATGACCAGCAGCTCGTACACGCCCCAGCCGATGCACTGGACGATGTTCAGCACGGTCGGGACGTACGACAGCCGGGTGCCGAACAGGCCGCGCAGGTTCGCCATCGCCGGCGCACCGGTGCGCGCGCCGATCAGCGCGGCCACACCCAGCATCGCGGTGCCGACCACGGTGCCGGCCACGATCGCGGTGATCGCGGCGGCCAGTGACAGCTCGCTGCCCGGTGCGCCCAGCACGGTGGCGGCGGTGGTGAAGCCGATCAGGCTGACGCCGAGGTTCATCCAGAGCGCGAAGTGGTCGCGGAAGCGCAGCGTGCGCGGCGGTGCGGTGTCCAGCACCAGCGGCGCCTCGACCCGCTCGGCCCGCTCCGGCCGGTCCAGCACGGTGGTCGCGGCCGGCGCGCCGGAGACGGTGGTGGCGGTGCCGGCGGGGGAACCGGAGACGGTGGCCGCCGCGTCGGAGTGAACGGTCGTGGACGACTCGGAGAAATCCTTGGACGACGGCGCGCCCGAAGAAGAGGATGGCGAAGCAGGCGGCATGGCCGATACTCCCTACGCCGGCATTACCCGGACAGGTTCCGGCGGTCTGCGCCCCCTCGACGGTCCGTCCACGGATGCCGTGGCGTACGGTCGACCGGCGCACTCTCAGCCTGGTGGGTCCAAGCTCCCGCGTGTCAGTTTGGAGCGACAGGCTAACCGGCGCCGGGATGAACGCCAAGGCCGGACGCCCGGCGGTCCGCATCGCGGGACGTCGTGCGCGACGTCGTGCGGGACGGGGTCGGGAGGGGCCGGGAGTCGTCCGCGGCGCCGCCGGCGCACCCGGTGCAGGCTGTGCCGGTCGCTGCCGGGACACTCGGGCAGCCGCTTCGGCAGGTGCTCCGGCGGTCACGTCGGCGGCCGTTCCGGGGGCTGTTCCGGTGGCCGTTCCGGGGGGCGCCCGGGCGGGTGCTGTCGGACCGGGCTAAGGATTCTTATGAGTTCTTCAGAAGGCTCCTTACGGCAATCGAATCGAGTGTGCGAAAAACTATGGTTGTTGGTCCTGTCAGCTATGGAGGTCGTCCGTGAGCACCGAGCGCGAGGTTGGGTCCACCGGGCCGCAGGGGGAGCAGCCCTCCGACGGCCCGGGGGTGGTGGGTCCCGCTCCTGACGGCCCGGCGCAGTCCGCGCCCGCACGTCCCACCCCCGCAGAGGTGACCGAGGCCGACTACCCGCTGACCGACGCCGGGGGGCCCGCCCCGGCCGCGGGCGGGTCCAACCCGACCCTGGCGTTCAGCAAGGTGCCCGCGCCCGAGCCGGCCGCCGCCCCGGCGCCCGCGGCCCCCGCCGCAGCGCCCGTCGCGGCCGACAGCGGGTACATCGACGCCCCGCCGCCGGTCCTGCCGCCCGCCCCGCCGGCGCAGGCCGCCCACGGGGCGCCCGCCGCCCCGGCCGGCAACCCCTACGCCACCCCGGCCGCCCCCGGCGCCCCGGTGGCCCCGCCCGCACCTGCCGCCCCGGTGGCCGCGGCCGCTCCGGCCCACGACCCGTACGGTGCTCCGGCGGCGCCCGGCCAGCACCACCCGTTCGGCGCCGGCCAGCCGCTCGGCGGCTGGGCGATGCACGACACCACCTCCGGCGGCGCCGGCACCCCCGGCGGCCCGGGCTACCCGGGCGGCCCGCTCGGCTACCCGGCCGACTACCCCGGTGCCCCCGGGCCCGGCGGCCCGCGCAAGAAGCGCGGCGGCCTGATCGCCCTGGTCGCGGCCGTCGCCCTGGTGGCCGGTGTGGCCGGCGGCGCGCTCGGCGTCACCATCGCCGACCGCAACGACAGCAGCATCTCCGCCGCGGACGACCACAAGAGCACCACCGTGCAGGCCAACAGCCCGCAGAAGAACGAGCCCGCCCCCGGCTCCGTCGCCGGCATCGCGCAGAAGGCGCTGCCCAGCGTCGTCACCATCAAGGCGCAGGGCAACGGCGAGTCCGGCACCGGCACCGGCTTCGTCTTCGACACCGAGGGCCACATCCTCACCAACAACCACGTCGTCGCGCCCGCCTCCAACGGCGGCAAGCTGACCGTCAAGTTCGCCGACGGCACCTCCTACGGCGCCTCCGTGCTCGGTCGCGCCGAGGGCTACGACGTCGCCGTCGTCAAGCTCGACACCCCGCCGAAGGGCAAGCTGACGCCCCTTCCGCTGGCCGACTCCGACAAGGTCAACGTCGGGGACTCCACCATCGCCATCGGTGCCCCGTACGGCCTGGAGTCCACCGTCACCACCGGCATCATCAGCGCCAAGGACCGCCCGGTCGCGTCCGGCGACGAGACCGGCGCGCAGTCCTCGTACATGAACGCCCTGCAGACCGACGCCTCCATCAACCCCGGCAACTCCGGCGGCCCGCTGCTGGACGCCGGCGGCGCGGTGATGGGCATCAACTCGGCGATCCAGTCCAACACCTCCAGCACCGGCCGGGCCGGCAGCATCGGCCTCGGCTTCGCCATCCCGATCAACCAGGCGAAGTGGGTCGCAGAGACCCTCATCAAGAGCGGCAAGCCGGTCTACGCCAAGCTCGACGTGCTGCGCAACGACGACTACAAGGGCGACGGCGCCCAGATCCAGACCCGCGACATCCAGGGCACCCCCGCCGTCACCCCCGGCGGCGCCGCCGACAAGGCCGGCCTCAAGCCCGGCGACGTCATCACCAAGCTCGGCGGCAGCCCGATCGAGAACGGTCCCGCCCTGGTCAGCAAGATCTGGACGCACAAGCCCGGCGAGACGGTCGACGTGGAGTACACCCGCAACGGCCAGACCCTCACCACCAAGGTCACCCTCACCGAGCGCGTCGGCGACAGCTGACCCCCACCCCCCGAAATCCTGTGCACCGAACCCCGCCGGACCCGTTAGGCTGACCTCCGCCTGGAGAGCTGCCCGAGCGGCCTAAGGGAACAGTCTTGAAAACTGTCGTGAGGTGACCCCTCACCGTGGGTTCGAATCCCACGCTCTCCGCCGGTGGTGAATGCCACGAAAAGGGCGGGTATCGGCATCATGCCGATACCCGCCCTTTTCGATGGTCGCATTCGGGGCGGGGGTGTCGGCGGGGCAGGGCGGGGCCTGTCCGGATTCACCTGAATGGGGGGTTTGGGGTAGAGGTGTCCTCGTGTGGGAGTGGGGGTCTCGTTTGCCGGGAGTAAGGGGCGGACCGCCCTGGGCCCGGCGAGGAGAGACGGATGGCCTGGTACCCCGGCGCTGAGAAGATGGAGCTCCAGCCCGAGTCGGACGAGCAGCCGGCGATCGTGCCGACGCAGGTGATCTTCCACAGCATCGCGGCGCCGTGGACGCCGCGGCGCATCTACGAGTACTGGCGGGACTCGACCAACCTGGAGTCGCACTTCGGGGTCGGGTACGACGGGAGCGTGGGCCAGTTCGTGGGCACGCAGACCCGTGCCGACGCCAACATGGCGGCCAACCGGCGGCCCGACGGCACGGGCGCGGTGAGTGTCGAGTCGGCCAGCAACGACCAGCACACCGACCCCTGGACGGACGCGCAGGTGGTCGCGATGGTCGCGCTCGGCGTCTGGCTGAACCGGCAGCACGGGATCCCGGTGCGGGTCTGCCGCAGCGCGGACGACCCGGGCTTCGGGTACCACCGGCTGTTCCCGGACTGGTCGGACGGCGGCACCGCGTGCCCGGGGGACGCGCGGGTGCGGCAGTTCCACGAGATGGTGCTGCCCGGCATCGCCGCCGGGGCGGGCGGGGCGAGCACGCCGACGCCGCTGCCACCCCCGCGGTCGGACACCGGCCCGGCCCGGTACCGGGTGACCATCAACGGTCTGGAGTACGGCTACGGCGCGCACGGTCCGCAGGTCCGCGAGGTGGGCGAGGCGCTGGTGGCGTCCGGGCACGGGTCGTACTACACGGCCGGTCCCGACGAGGACTGGCGCGACGCCGACACCATCAACTACCAGGAGTACCAGCGCAGTCTGGGCTACTCGGGGGCGGACGCCGACGGGGTGCCGGGCGAGGGGTCGCTGCGCCGGCTGCTCGGCCGGCTGCCCTCGCCGCGGCGGGTCTCGCTGGCCCACGTCGTCGCGGCGGCCCGGACCGACCCCGGCGCCGAGCAGGGGCACCAGACCTACGGCGGTGAGGTCCGGATCGTCGAACAGGCCCTGGCCGACGAGGGGTTCCTGGAGCAGCGCTGGGTGGACGGTTCGCTCGGCACCAGGACGGTGCAGGCGTACGCGGCGTACCAGCGAAGCCTCGGCTACGCCGGCACCGACGCGAACGGCATCCCGGGGCAGCGCAGCCTTCAGGAGCTGGGGCAGCGGCGGGGGTTCGACGTGACCGACTGACGGGCCGGTGCATTCGGCCGGCACCCGGCGGACCGAGGCCGGTGCTTGACCATGACACGGTGTGAGGGACTGCACTGGAGGCATCATGTTCAACATCGGAGACTTCGCCAAACACGGCCGGGTATCGGTCCGGATGCTGCGTCACTACGACGCGATCGGGCTGCTGCGCCCGGCCCGCGTCGATCCGGCCAGCGGCTACCGCAGCTACGAGGCGGCCCAGCTCGCCCGGCTCAACCGCGTCATCGCCCTCAAGGAGCTCGGCTTCACGCTGCAACAGGTGCTGGCCGTGCTGGAGGAGCGGGTGGACGCGGCCGAGCTGCGCGGGATGCTGCGGCTGCGGCGGGCCGAGCTCGCCGCCGCGATGGCGGCGGACGCCCAGCGGCTGGCCCGGGTCGAGGCGAGGCTCCGGACGATCGAGAGCGAGGGACACATGTCTGCGCAGGATGTCGTGCTGAAGCGGGTGCCGCCGGTCCGGGTGGCGGAGCTGACGGCCGTTGCGGCGAGTTACCAGCCGGAGGACATCGGGCCGGTGATCGGCCCGCTGTTCGCACAGCTCTGCGGCCGGCTGGCGGAGGCGGGCGTTGCGCACGCAGGTCCGTCGGTCGCCCGGTACGAGGACGTTCCGGACGGGGACGGTGCGGTGCTGATCCGGGTCGCCGTCCCGGTCGGGGCGTCGACGCCGGCGGCGGTGGCGGGGGAGTACGGCTTCGAGCTGGTCGACCTGCCCGCGATCCCGGAGGCGGCGACCATCGTGCACCGCGGGTCGATGGACGATGCGGTGGGTGCCTTCCAGACGCTGGCCCGCTTCATCGCCGAGAACGGTTACCGGTCGACGGGGTACGCCCGGGAGCTGTACCTGGAGTGCCCGGAGACTCCGGCGGACTGGGTGACGGAGTTCCAGGAGCCGGTCGTCCGCGGTTAGCCACCGGCCACCGGCCACCGGCCACCACCCCCGCGCACGCCCGCGCCCGTCCGTGACCTGCGGACGGGCGCGCCCGCGGCGGTGACGGCCCCCGCCCGCCGCGGAGCGGCGTACTTGCCCGTCGTCCGGCCGCGGGGCAGAGTGCGGACAGGAGCAGCGGGCGCAGGTCGGCAGGCCTCGCTCCCGGGCGGCATGCGACGGAGCGGCGTACCGCCGAGCGGCGGGCGCCGGGTGGCGATCGGAGATGGCGATGAGCGATCTGACGGACCGGCTGGCCCAGGGGCTCCCGCCCGGGGCGCTGGCGGTGGACCCGGATGTCATGGCCGCCTACAGCCATGACATGGCGGGCTTCTGCGCGGCCGGCACCCCGGCGGTGGTGGTCTTCCCGGAGACGGTCGAGCAGGTGCAGCACGTCATGCGGACCGCCACCGAGCTGCGCGTGCCGGTGGTGCCGCAGGGCGCCCGGACGGGGCTTTCCGGTGCGGCCAATGCCGTCGACGGCTGCATCGTGCTGTCGATGGTGAAGATGAACCGGATCCTGGAGGTGGATCCGGTCAACCGGATCGCGGTGGTGGAACCGGGCGTGGTGAATGCGGAACTGTCGCGTGCTGCTGGCAAGTTGGGACTCGTCTATCCACCGGACCCGTCGAGCTGGGAGTCCTGCACGATCGGCGGCAACATCGGCACCGGCGCGGGCGGCCTCTGCTGCGTCAAGTACGGCGTCACCAGCGAGTACGTGCTCGGGCTGGACGTGGTGCTGTCCGACGGGCGGTTGCTGACCACCGGCCGGCGGACGGCCAAGGGCGTCGCCGGTTACGACCTGACCCGGCTGCTGGTCGGTTCGGAGGGGACGCTGGGCGTGGTGGTCCGGGCGGTGGTGGCCCTGCGGCCCGCACCGGCACCGCAGTTGGCGCTGGCGGCGGAGTTCCCGAGCGCGGACGCGGCGGGTGCCGCGGTCTGCGAGGTGATGGCCCGCGGCCTCACGCCCTCGCTGATGGAGCTGATGGACGCGGTGAGCGTGCGGGCGGTCAACGAGCTGGGGCAGATGGGGCTGCCGGAGTCGACCCAGGCGCTGCTGCTGGTGGCGTTCGACGGTTCGGATCCGACGGTCGGGCTGGCCGCGGTCGCGGAGATCTGCCGGGCGGCGGGGGCGACCGAGGTGGTGCCGGCCGACGACCAGGCGGAGTCCGAACTACTCCTGGAGGCGCGGCGGCTGGCGCTCCCGGCGCTGGACCGGCTGGGCACCACGATGATCGACGACGTGGCGGTGCCGCGGTCGAGGCTGGCGGAGATGCTGAACGGCGTCGCCGGGATCGCGGAGCGGCACGGGCTGACCATCGGGGTGGTGAGCCATGCCGGGGACGGCAACACGCACCCGATCGTCATCTTCGACGCGGACGACGCCGAGGAGTCGGCCCGGGCGCAGCGGTCCTTCGACGAGATCATGGCGCTGGGGCTGGAGTTGGGCGGCACGATCACCGGGGAGCACGGGGTCGGTCTGCTGAAGCGTGAGTGGCTCGCGCGGGAGCTGGGGCCGGTGGGTCTGGAGCTGCAGCGTCAGCTCAAGGCGGTCTTCGATCCGCTGGGCATCCTCAATCCCGGAAAAGCAGTCTGATCGTCGGCTGGTCCTGACGTCGCTTGGTCCTGATGTCGGTCTGTCCTCAGGTCGGTTGGTCCTCATGTCGGCCGGTCCGATCGTCGGGCTTTTCGGGGCCATCGACCCTTTTTCAAGTAGGATTGTTTGAATAGTCGCAGGATGGCTTGATTTATCGACATGGTGCGGTGGTGCCACTGCATGGGGGCGTGTTGGCCGGGGTTGCGCGCCAGGGTTGTGCGCCGGTTCCTTTGTGTACCGCTCGGGCGCTGCCCGCAAAAGCCTCGACGGCTGCCACCGTTCGGGCGAAATGGCAGGTCGGGAGCGGTGTGTTGGCGCGCTTTCCACTGAGGGTGCCGTTATTCCCTGCCGCACTGGATATCACGCTAACGGGCGAAGTTGCCTGGGCGAGGTGGTGCTTTGTCGATTTGTTGCGGAAGTCTGTCTCTCGGCGTCGCAGCCCGCAGGTGTTCGTCTGGCCGGCGAACTCCCGCACAGATTGCATGAATGCACGACTAACAGCTTTCCTGGAGGCAACTCATGGCTCGCATCCGCTCCCGCCGGCTGGCCGGTCTTCTGGTCGCCGCCCCGCTCGCGGCCGGTCTGCTGCTCGCGGGCGCCGGCTCCGCCGCCGCCGACAACGGCGCGGGCGCCAACGACGGCTCCAACAGCGGCGTGGTGTCGAACGTCGGGACGGGCAACGTCTTCGGCTCGGTCGACGGCAACTACGTCTCCACCCAGCAGACGGCCACCGGCGTCGGCGCCTCGAACCAGGCCAACACCCTCGCGGTGAAGGACAACACGGGCGTCATCCTGGCCGGCCAGTCCAACAAGAACGTCAACATCGTCTTCGCCCCGGTCTTCCACTGACCGGATCGGGTACCACCGACGGCGGGGGCGCCGGAGGTGGGTGACCGCGGGTGAGCTGAGCATCCGCGGCGGGGCTCGAAGCGAACGACTCGATGCAGTGAACGACCGGGGCAGCGGAAAGGGTCACCGCGAACCGGCCTCGTGGGCGGCGCCGATCGACGGCGCCGCCCACGAGTGCGTCCGGGGCGGCTCCACCCACGGCGCCCACCCGGCCTGCCCGGCCCGACCGCCACCGATGCCCGCCCGCCACCGATGCCCGGCGCGACCCGCCCGCCCCGGCGACACCCGGTCCGCCCGCCCCGACGACACCCGGCCCCGTCCGGCCAGGGTGCGCGCGGAGCCGTCACACCTCGGCGGTACGGTTGCGCTCCGACAGCGCACCCCCGCGCCCGGGCCCCGGAGGCCCGGCCGGCGAGGGGCTGCGGCCGCGGCAACCGGAAGGAAGGGTGCGATGGCAGCGGAGGAGGAGGGCCTGACCGGTCCGGGCGAGGCCAGGCCGGCGCCGGCACCGGATTCGGAGTCGAGGCCGGAGCCACGCTCCGAAGCCAGGTCCGTGCCCGAGTTGCTGCTCGGCCGCCCGCCGATGGCCCGCCCACTGCCGTCCTTCGACGCCGAGGACGCCCCGGCCGAGCCCGGCCCGCTCTTCGTGGACTGGCTCACCACCGCCCTCGCGGCCGGCGTGCTGGACCCGCAGGTGGTCACCCTCTCCACGGTCGACGCCGACGGGATGCCGGACGCCCGGGTGCTGGTGCTGCGCGACGTGCACGCGGCCGGCACCGGCTGGGTCTTCTCCGCCGCCGCCGACAGCCCGAAGGGCCGTCAGCTCGCCGACCATCCGGCGGCCGCGCTCACGCTCTACTGGCCGCAGCTGGGCCGCCAGGTGAGGGTCCGGGGCACCGTCGAACGGGCCGCCGACCAGGTCGCCGGGGCCGAGTTCGCGACCCGCTCCCCGGCCGCCCGGATCGGCGCACTGGTGGGCCGGCAGAGCGAGCCGCTCGCCTCGCCGGCCGAGTACGACGAGGCGGTGGCGGTCGCCCGCCGCCGACTGGAGGCCACCCCGGACGCCGTCGCGGCCGGCCACGCCGTCTACACGCTCTGGGCGCACGAGGTGGAGTTCTGGCAGGGCGACGCCGAGCGCCGCCACGTCCGGCTGCGCTACACCCGGACCGGCCCGGTCCGCACCCCGGAGTGGTCGCGGACGCTGCTCTGGCCGTAGCGCCTCGCGCCGACGACGGCGGACCGGACCGGCCCGCCGTCGAAGGACCGGGCCGATCCCCTCGAAGGCCCGGCCGTCGAGAAGCCGGGCCCGTCGAGGAGCCGGGCCCGTCGAGGGGCCGGGACTCGCCTCAGCGCCGCCCGGTCAGGGTGGCCCCGACACTGGCGGCCACCACGCATCCGATCCCCGCGAGCTGCGCCGCACCCAGCAGCTGGCCCAGCACCACCAGCCCGACCAGCGCACTGACCGCCGGTTCCAGGCTCACCAGCACGCTGAACACCCGCTGTGGCATCCGTCGCAGCGCCGTCATCTCCAGCGTGTACGGGATGACCGGCAGCAGCAGCGACACCCCGGCCACGGCGAGCAGCAGCAGGAGCGGGGAGGCGCCCGGGGCGGTCAGCCCGTCCCAGGCCTGGCCGAGCCCGAAGGGCGCCACGGTGAGCGCACCCACCGTCATCGAGACGGCGAGCCCCTGGAAGCCCTGGAACGCGGCGCCCACCTTGTCGGTGAAGAGGATGTACGCGGCGTAGCAGGCGGCCGCGCCGAAGGCGTACATCAGGCCGACCGGGTCGAGCGCGCCCCCGCCGTCGCCGTGGCCGAGCAGGGTCAGCAGCGCGACCCCGCCGGCCGCCAGCAGTGCCCAGACCAGGTGACTGGCCCGGCGGGCGAAGACCAGCGCGACCGCGAGCGGGCCGAGGAACTCGATGGTGGCGGCCGTCCCCATCGGCAGCCGGTCGATCGCCCCGGCGAACAGCAGCGTCATCCCGGCGGAGGCCATGCCGAGCAGGACGGCGGCGGCGAGGTCGCGCCGGCTGCGCCCGCGCAGCCGGGGCCGGGTCACCGCCAGCAGGATCACGGCCGCGAAGCCCAGGCGGAGGAAGGTCGTGCCGCTGACCCCGAGCGGGTCGAAGAGCGGCTTGGAGAGCGCGATGCCGAGCTGGACCAGGAACATCGCGGCCAGGCACAGCAGCGGCGCCGGGATTTTCCCCCGGCCTTCCGGGCGCCGCAGGGCCTTCAGGATCCGTCGGCCGGTGGGCCGGGCGGGGTGCGTACCCGGTGCTGCCTCGGGGCCGTCGGCCCCGCCTCGTCGCCACCCGCCGCGCTCGCCGGCGGGCTCGCCCTTGGGGGCGGGCGGCATGGCAAGGGCCTCGGCGACGGCGGCGGCCGGCGTCGGGGCGGCGGTCGGGCTGGGGTTGGGCGTGGGCATGGTGGCGAGTTTGCCGTAAGGAGCGACCTGGCAGCAAGCTCGTTACAAATATCGGGACGGATGCGGACGGGTACGGCTGAAAGGGTGGGCCTCCCGGGCGGCTGCGGCGTGGTTGCCGCATTCGTCCGATGGTCCGTCAGTATCAATGCGGGGTGCGCTATCTCCGCCCGACGGCCCTGGCCGCCGCCTCCCTCGTCCTCCTGCTGGCCGTCGACGGGCCGGACGTGAGCGCCGAGGCGACCGCCCCCGTGGCCGCTGCCGTGCCCCGCATCCGGGCCACCGTCCTGCCCGACCGGGCCGGCCCGCCCGCCCTCCGGACCCGTGACCTGTACAGCGGCGCCGCCTTCGACGCCTGCACCGCGCCCCCGCTCGACACCCTCCGGGCCTGGCGAGACGCGTCCCCGTACGGCGCGCTCGGCGTCTACACCAGCGGCTCCCAGCGCGGCTGCGCCCAGCCGAGGCTCACCGCCGACTGGGTCCGCCAGGCCCGCGCGATGGGCTGGCAGTTCCTCCCCGTGCACGTCGGGCTCCAGGCCCCGTGCAGCGAGCTCAAGGGCAAGCCCGCGCGGATCGACCCGGCCCGGGCCGCTCAGCAGGGCCGGGACGAGGCGGCCGAGGCGGTCCGCGGGCTCATGGCCGTCGGCTTCGGCAAGGGCAGCCCGGTCTTCCTGGACATCGAGTCGTACCCGCTGCACGATCCGGGCTGCGGCCAGGCCGTGGTCGAGTTCACCCTCGGCTGGACCCAGGCCCTGCACGCCGCCGGCTTCCGGTCGGGCTTCTACTCCAGCCTCGACTCCGGCGTCGCCGACCTCGCCGCGGCCGCGCTGGCCGGCAGCTCCCCGATGCCCGACACCCTCTGGTACGCCCGCTGGGACGACCACGCCGACACCACCGGCGGGGGTGCGCTCACCCCCGAGCTCTGGACCGACCACCAGCGCGTCCACCAGTACCGCGGCAATGTCGTGGAGACGTACGGCGGCGCCACCCTCACCGTCGACCGCAACGAGGTGGACGCCCCGCTGGCGAGCTGAGGGCCGCCCGGCGCGGCGGATAGGGTGTCACGTCGGTTCGACCGGGCGGATTCCCGGGCCGGCGGAGGGGGACAGTGTGACGGAGAACCAGGGGTACGACGGCAGACCGGGCGGCCCGGGCGGCGCCCCGCAGCACCCGTACGGCCGGCCGAACCCGTACGCGCAGCCGAACCCGTACGCCCAGGACGCCCCGCAGGCCCCGGGCACGCCGAACCCTTACGCCCAGCCCGACCCGTACGGCCGGCAGCCGTCGAACCCGTACGCGCAGCAGCCGCAGCCGCAGCCGCAGCCGCAGCAGCAACAGCCGCACCCGTACGCGCACCCGTACGCGCAACAGCAGCGACAGCCGCACCCCTACGCCCACCAGGTCCCGGCCCAGCAGGCCCAGCCCCCGGCGTACCCCGCCCCCGCCCCCGCAGCCCCCGCCCCCGCAGCCCCCGCCGCGCCGGTGCCGGACGGCCTGCCGGGCCCGGCGCCGCGCCGCAGCAGGATCGCCGTGCTGCTCCAGTTCACCTTCCAGTGGGTCTACGCGCCGCTCTGGATCGCCGCCCTGGCGGCGCTGTTCGCGATCCTGCTCTGGTCGGGCGGTGGCGGCCCGTCCGGACCGGACTCGGACGCCTGGCTGAAGGTCAACCGCACCTTCGTCCCGCCGCGCCGCCTCAAGGCCGAGCTCACCGGCCGCCCGGAGGTCTGGGAGCGGTACCTCACCCCGATCCTCGAAGGGCGGATCCGCACGGCCGAGGCGCGGTACGCCGCCGGGGACGGCGAGGTCCGCGACGATCTCGCGCGCGTGATGCTGGTGAAGTTCCCGGTCCGCCTCTACCGCGGTCTCGGCGCGGCCGGTGTGGTGCGGCTCGCCGCGCGGTACGGCTGGGAGAGCGGCTCCCCGGAGCGCGATCCGGACCGGGTCTGGATCCGCCGGGTCTTCCCCGCGCCCGCCCCGGTGTTCGCACCCGGCCCGCAGGACCCGCCGGCCGCTCCCGGCACGCCGTGGGGGCCGCGCCCGTCCCGGCCCGCGCTCCTGCTGCCGTTCATGTTCGTGCTGCAGTTCGCCTACGTCCCCGTCTGGGGTCTGCTCAGCCTGCTGGCGTTCTGGGTGAAGCACCCCGAGCCCGACCACTGGGACCGCTGGGGCGCCCGTTGGACGGTCGGGCCGTGCGCATTCCGGGCCGAACTCTTCGGCAGCGCCGCCGCCTGGGACCGCCACATCCGCCGCATCCTGGCCCGTGGGACCCGCACCCGGCCCAACGCCCCGACGCCTCCCCGCCGGCTCCGGATCAACCTCGCCACCTATCGTGGCGCCGGCGCCCAGCAGGTGCTGCGCATCGCCGCGGAGCAGGGCTACGTCCTCGACCCGGCGTACGTCCCGGAGCCCGGGGTCTGCGTCCGCCTCCACCACCCGGCGCGCGGCTGACCGCAGCCGCAGCCGCAGCCGCAGCCGCAGCCGCAGCCGTTCCGCAAGCCCGCCGGGGCCGGCCACCGGCGGGCCCGGGCCGCCCTCGCCGCGGCCGGGCCCGTCCCCGCTCCCGGCCTACTCCTTCAGCTCGAACGCCAGCCAGCCGAGCCCGCCGCACTCCCGGCAGGTCTCGGTGATGTGGCCCGTCCCGGACCGGTCCGCCCGCACCCCCAGCCGCGCCTGCGTCCGCACCCCGTCCGAACAGCAGGGACACGGCACCCGGAACCCGCCCGGCGCCCGGTCCCCCCGGCGGCCGTCATGACTGTTGCTCATGCCCCTCAGTATCGCCCCGCCCTCCGGAGCGGCCTGCGGGAGGCGGGTGTCCGCGGGCCGTCCGCCGTGCCGGACGGGCGGCGGGACCGCCGCGAATCCGTGATCCGTGCAACGGGGCCGGGATGCTGACATCGGGAAGGGGGAGAGGCACAATCGGGCTCACTGCCCGCGTTACCGCCCAGTAGTCAGTGGCGCGGTCGCAGCCGCAGAGCCCCCGGTCAAGGAGGACCCGTGTTCAGCACCATGCAGGACGTACCGCTCACCGTCGCCCGGATCCTGAACCACGGAGCCACCATCCACGGGCGCTCGACGGTCACCACCTGGGACGGCGCCGGACCGGTCGTCCGGACGTTCGCGGAGGTCGGGGCGCGGGCCGCGCAGCTGGCGTGGGCGCTGCGGGACGAGCTCGGCGTGACCGCGGACGACCGGGTCGCCACGCTGATGTGGAACAACGCCGAGCACCTGGAGGCGTACCTCGCGGTGCCCTCGATGGGGGCCGTGCTGCACACCCTCAACCTGCGGCTCCCCGCGGCCCAGCTGTCCTTCATCGTCAACCACGCCGCCGACCGCGTCATCATCGTCAACGGCACCGTGCTCCCGCTGCTGGCCGCCGTCCTCCCGGAGCTCGCCCCGACGCTCAAGCACATCGTGGTGAGCGGCCCGGGCGACCGCTCGGTGCTGGCCGGCTTCGCGGGCGGCGTGCACGACTACGAGGAGCTGATCGCCGGCCGGCCGGCCGAGTACCCGTGGCAGACCGACATCGACGAGCGCCAGGCCGCGGTGCTCTGTTACACCTCCGGCACCACGGGCGACCCGAAGGGCGTGCTCTACAGCCACCGCTCGGTCTACCTGCACTGCCTCCAGGTCAACACCGGCGACAACTTCGCCTTCACCACCCGCGACATCGCCCTCCCGGTGGTGCCGATGTTCCACGTGAACGCCTGGGGCATCCCGCACGCCGCCTTCATGTCCGGTGCGAGCCTGCTGATGCCGGACCGCTTCCTCCAGCCGAAGCCGATGGCCGAGATGATCGCCCGGGTGCGGCCCACCGTCAGCGCCGCCGTGCCGACCATCTGGAGCGGCCTGCTGGACGAGCTGGACGCGGGCGACTACGACACCTCCACCCTGCGCATGGTGGTCATCGGCGGTTCGGCCTGCCCGCCGTCGCTGATGAAGGGCTTCGAGGAGCGGCACGGCATCCGCGTCGTGCACGCCTGGGGAATGACCGAGACCTCGCCGCTCGGCTCCTTCGCCGAGCCGCCGGGCGGTCTCACCCCGGAGGAGGAGTGGCCGTACCGGGTCTCCCAGGGCATCTTCCCGGCCTCCGTCGAGGCGCGGCTGATCGGCCCGGGCGGCGAGCGGATGGCGCACGACGGTGTCGCCGCGGGCGAGCTTGAGGTGCGCGGGCCGTGGATCGCCGGGGCCTACTACGGTGGCGCCGGCCAGGACCCGCAGCGCCCGGAGGACAAGTTCTCCGAGGACGGCTGGCTGCGCACCGGGGACGTCGGCACCATCACCGCCGACGGCTACCTGACCCTCACCGACCGGGCCAAGGACGTGATCAAGTCCGGCGGCGAGTGGATCTCCTCGGTGGACCTGGAGAACCAGCTGATGGCCCACCCGGAGGTCGCCGAGGCAGCCGTGGTCGCGGTGCCGGACGAGAAGTGGGGCGAGCGCCCGCTGGCCACCGTCGTGCTCCGGCCGGGAGCCGTGGTCGGGCTGGCCGAGCTGCGGGCCTTCCTCGCCGGGCGGGTCGCCTCCTGGCAGCTGCCGGAGCGCTGGGCGATCGTCGAGTCGGTGCCGAAGACCTCGGTCGGCAAGTTCGACAAGAAGGTGATCCGCGCCACCTACGCGGCGGACGGGCTGGACGTCACCGTGCTCGGCAAGGAGTAGGGACCCGGAACGGCCGAGGGCCGGCCACCCCGCGGGGTGGCCGGCCCTCGGCCGTACGCCTGCCGGTCCGTCAGCCGGCCGCCGCGACGCCGGCCTCGCCCATGGCGCCGATCCGCCCGAGCAGGTCGACGATCCGCGACTGGACGTCCGCGCTGGTCGAGCGCTCGGCGAGGAAGAGCACCGTCTCGCCGGTCCGCAGCCGGGGCAGCTCGCGCGGGTCGAGGTCCACCGAGGTGTAGACGACCAGCGGGGTGCGGTGCAGCCGGTCGTTGGTGCGCAGCCAGTCGAGCAGGCCGACCCGGCGGCGGCGGATCTGGAAGAGGTCCATCACCACCAGGTTCGGCTGCACGCTGCTGGCCCGGGAGACGGCGTCGTTCTCGTCCACCGCGTGCTCGACGTGCATGCCGCGCCGCTCCAGGCTGCTGATCATGGCGGCGGCGATGTCCGGGTCGCCCTCGACCAGCAGGACGCGCGGGGCGTGGTGCTCCCCGTCGCGCGGGGCGAGCGCGCGCAGCAGGACGGCCGGGTCGGCGCCGTACGCGGCGTCCCGGGTGGCCTGGCCGAGGCCGGCGGTGACCAGCACCGGGACGCGGCTGTTCAGCGCGGCGGTGCGCAGCGACTGCAACGCGGTCCGGGTGATCGGGCCGGTCAGCGGGTCGACGAAGAGCGCGGCCGGGAAGCCGGAGACCTGCGCGTCGACCTCCTCGCGGGAGCGGACGATCACCGGGCGGTAGCCGCGTTCCTGCAGCGCCTGCTTGGTGGCCGGGTCGGGCTCGGGCCAGACCAGCAGCCGGCGCGGGCCGCCGTCGCCGCCGGGGGTGGCCAGCACGGGGTGCTCGGCCGGGTCGTCGTGACCGGCGGCGGGCAGTTCCGCCATCGGCCGCGGCGCCGGTCTGGCCTCCTGGACGGCGGGCAGCTGCGGCGCACCGGCCGCGGCGGGCCCGCCGGTGGGGGCGGCGGCCAGGGCGGGCAGTGCCTGCGGAGCGGTCTGCGGCGGGATCGGGAACGCCTCGCCCGGAGCGGGCGGCGCGGCCGGTGCGCCGTGCTCGCCCGGCGTACCGGGCGGGGCGGGCAGCGCGCGCGGCGGCGTCAGCTCGGCCAGACCGGTGCCGACCGGCTGCGGGGCGTCGGGGCGGCCGTCCGCCGTCGTACCGTCCGCTCCGGACGCGGGCAGCGCGGGCCGGGCGGGGGCCAGGGCCGTTCCGGCGGCCTCGGGCGTGCCCGCGGCCGGTGCCTCGGTGCCGGGGCCGGGCGGGACGGCCAGCCGGCGGCGGCGGCCGGTCGGCGCGGCGGCCGGCTCGGGCGGTGCGGGCGCCGGACCGGTGGGCAGCGCGTGCTCCAGACCGGGGTAGAACGGCATGCCGGGGTCGGGGGCGCCGGGCAGCGCGAACCCGCCGGACGAGTCCTCGGCGGCGGGCAGGGCCCGGCGGCGGCGGGAGGGCTTGGACTCCGCGGCGCCGTCGGCCTCGGGGCCGATCGGGGTGCCGCCGGCGATCGGGGTGCCGCCGGCGGGAGTCCCGTCGACGGCCGTCCCACCGGCGGGCGTGCCGTCCGGGGAGGTCACGCCGGTGGTCGAGGTCCCGGCGGCCGGGGTGCCGTCGGGGGCGGCCGGTCCGTCGTTGCCGGTCCGGTCCGCGGCGGCGGGGCCGAGCGCGAGCGGGCCGCGCGGGCCGGCCGGGGCCGGCTCGGGGGCGTTCTGCTCCGCGGTGCGGTGGTCCTCGGACCGCTCGTCCGGGCCGTCCACCGGGACGGCGTACGCGGTGCCGGAGCGGCCGTCGTCCTTGCCCCACGGGTCGGTGGGCTGGGCCGTCGGAGCGACGGGGGCGGGCCGCCCGTACGCGGGGTCGTTGCCGGTGCCGTGCCACTGCTCGGGAACGGCCCGCTCGACGCGTGCGGGAGCGTGCGGCCACTGGTCGGCGGCGCCGGCCGCCGCGGCGGTCGCGGTCGCGGCAGCGGGGACGGCCACCGGAGCGGAGGGCACGTCGGCGGGAGCGGCCGGAGGAACGGGCGGTTCCTCGGGGGCCGGCCGGCCCCGGCGCCCGCGCCGTTCGGCCACCGGCTCGCCGGCCGGGTGCTCGTCCGGGCCGGGCGTGCCGGTCTGCGGATCACCGGTGCCGGGCGCGGTCTGGCCGGCCGCACCGGGCCCGGAGGCCCGCTCGCCCGCCCGCAGCTCCGGGGCGGCACCGGCCGCGCCGCTGCCGGGCGTCGCCTCGGCCTCGTCCTCACCGCGCCGGGCGGTGGGAAGCTGCGGGATGCCGGGCAGATCGGGCAGGACGGCGGAGTCGGTCTCCTTGGGCCGGTCCGAGCGGCCCTCGCCGGCCGAGCGCTCGGCGGCGGCCTTCGCTGCGGCCGGGTCCAGCGGCAGTTCGACGACGTAGGTGGTGCCGGCCTTGCCGGGCAGCTCGTGCGGCTGGAGCACGCCGCCGTGCCGCTCGACCACGGCCCGGGCGATCGGCAGGTGGACGGGGCTGCCACCGCGACCGGGGCCGCGGATCTCCACCCGGGCGACGTCGCCGCGCTGCGCTGCGGCGAGCACCACCATCGGGACGTCGCCGCCGGCCGCCGGCAGGGCCGGGGTGCCGGGCGCGGCCAGGCCGGGTGAGGGGAGGACGGGGACGGCGTCCAGCGAGAGCGCGACGCCGCTGACGTCGGCGACGAGGTGGGCCAGCGCCTGGGCGAGCCGCTGCTCGTCGGCGATCACCTCGACGGCCGCGGCGTGCACGGAGAACCGCACCCGCCCGGCGCCGACGAGTTCGCCCGCGTGCTCGACGGCCTGCCGGACCACCTTGTCCAGGGCGACCGGGACGCGCTCGGCGGCCTTCCGGCCGCTCCTGCCCTCGGGCCGGGCCTCGCCCTTGCCGTCGGCGGCGGCCGCCGCCTCGCCGGCCTCGGAACGCTGGTGGGCGAGCACGCCGTCGATCAGCTTGCCGAACCGGCGGCACTCGTCGGCCAGTCGGCGCAGGGTCCAGTTGGCCTCCGGCCAGAGCTGGCCGGCCGGGTCGGCGGCGAGTGCGTCGATCCGCCGGTGCAGGGCGGTCAGGGCGCCGCCCAGCTCGCTCTCCAGGACGGCGGTGAGGTGTTCGTTGCGGGCGACGAGGGCCAGCTCACGGCTGCGGTCGGTGAAGGTCATCACCGCGCCGACCAGCTGGTCGCCGTCCCGGACCGGGGCGGTGGTGAGGTCGACGGTGACGGGGCGGCCGTCCTTGCGCCAGAGCACCGTGCCGCGGACCCGGTGCTTGCGCCCGGAGGTGAGGGTGTCCAGCAGCGCGGACTCCTCCAGCGTCAGCGGGGTGCCGTCGGCCCGGGAGTGCTGGATCAGCGGGTGAAGCTCGCGCCCGCCCAGCTCGCTCGCCCGGTACTCCAGGATGTGCGCGGCGGCCGGGTTGACCAGGACGCAGCGGCCTTCGAGGTCCACGCCGAGCACGCCCTCGGCGGCGGCGCGCAGGATCATCTCGGTCTGCTTGTGCTGACGGCGCAGCTCCGCCTCGACGCCGAGCCGGCTGGAGAGGTCGCGGACCAGCAGCAGGAGCAGGTCACTGCCGGAGGACCGGGAGCCGTCGCGGTACGGGTCGTAGGGCACCAGCGGGGAGAGCGCGTAGCCGCGCCCCTCGCCGGAGCCGTCGTCGGCGAAGTCGTTGCCGGACACCTCGACCGGGAAGGCGGTGCCGTCGGTGCGGCGGGCCGTCATCCGGACCGGGCGGTCGAGCGCGTCGTCCGGCCGCGGGGCAGGCCGCATCGAGCCGGGGATCCGGCTCGGGTCGAACTCGGGCAAGAGATCGAGGACGCCCATGCCGACCAGCGAGGTGCCGGGCGTCTGGAGCGCCTGGACGGCCGCGTTGTTGGCATCGACGACGGTGCCGTTGCTGTTCACCAGCAGCAGCGCGTCGGGCAGGGCGTCGAGTATGGCGGCGAGGCGAGCAGCGCCTCGGATCGGCCTGCTGCTCACGTCGACAGGTCTCCTCGGCTCAGGGCAGCTCCTCCGGAGACCGCAGTATCTCATTCTTCTTTGCGGCGGGGAGGACCCGCCTTGTAACGTGGTCGGCGGTTGGTGTCGGGCCCCCGGGTTGTGGCATCATCACAGGCACACGGAACGGGTCCGCCATGCGGGTCGCGGTTCATGTGGGGAGGCTTCGCCTAGTCCGGTCTATGGCGCCGCACTGCTAATGCGGTTTGGGTCTTAAAGCCCATCGAGGGTTCAAATCCCTCAGCCTCCGCCAACCGGGAGCCCCGTCGACCATCAGGTCGGCGGGGCTTCTCGCATGTCCGGCCGCCCGCGGTTCGCAATGGTCCGCAATGGTCCGTGGTGGTCCGCTGCCGTACGTGCCGGGCGCAGGCCAGGAATCGGGGCGGACGCGGGCCGGGGTGCCGGCCCGGCGGGGCGTCCTGGTGGTGGCCGGTCCGGCGCTCCGGAGGGGCCGGCCGGCCGCCCGCCGGGGGCCCGGATCAATCGATTTCGCCCCGCGTCGCAGGTCATGTAATGTTGTCCCCGCACCGCCCCGGTGGAACGTTGACCAGGGCGAGCGCTCATAGCTCAACGGATAGAGCACTTGACTACGGATCAAGAGGTTGCAGGTTCGAATCCTGCTGAGCGCACCAAACCCCCGCAAGACCGGATTCGTCCGGCCCTTGCGCTCATAGCTCAACGGATAGAGCACTTGACTACGGATCAAGAGGTTGCAGGTTCGAATCCTGCTGAGCGCACCAGCGAGAAGCCCCCGGCCACCGGCCGGGGGCTTCTCCCGTTCCCGGGCCGGCCGGTGGCCGTCCGCCGTCCCGTCGCCGTGGGTCAGCCCTGCTCGGTGGGGTGGGTCCAGGGCGCGTCCGGCTCGCCCGGGAACCAGGACGAGGCCGGCGGCCGGGCCCGCCGGAAGGTCGCGGGCGCCGGGTCGTGCCGCACCAGGCCGGTGTCGGCGCCCAGTCCGGCGAGCAGCGAGGTGAGCGCCGGCGCGAGGTCGGGCGGTCCGCTGAGGTGGACGTCCCAGCCGGACCAGTCGCCGTGCCGGAGCAGCGCGTCGCGGACCAGCCCGATCGCGCCGTCCCGGCCGTCCCCGGGCCCGCCGGCGGCCAGCAGGACCTTCAGCCGGCCGCACCGGGCGAGCAGCCGTTCGACGCTGGCCAGGTCGTACTGCTCCACGTCCGAGCGGGCGGCCAGCAGGACGGTCACGTCACGGGCGGCGCGTTCGGCGTCGAGCTGCTCCAGCAGGGCCTTGGTCTGCCCCCAGCCGGTGCCGCCGGCCACCGCCAGCAGCGGCCGGGGCGACCAGGGGTCGAGGACGGCGTCGCCGAGGGCCGGTCCGAGCCGCACGGGCTCGCCGGGCAGGACGTCGTCGACCAGCGCGGTGCTGAGCAGCCCGCCGGGCACCCGGCGGACGTGCACGTCCAGGCTGTGGTCCGGGCGCGGGGCGTTGGCGATCGAGTACGGGCGCCAGACCCCCGGCACCCGGGGGCTGCTGAGGGTCAGGTACTGGCCGGGGACGAACGGGTAGGGGTGCACCGGCGTGAGGGTCAGCACGGCGATGTCGGCGGCGGCGCGCCGGCGGCCGGTCACCTCGGCCTCCCAGTGGACGGGCGCGGCGGCCGGGGGGTGGGCGGCGATCTCGGTCATCACCCGGGTGATCACCGTGCAGGCCTCGGTCCAGGCCTTCTCGATCTCCAGCGTCCAGGAGTGCCCGGAGAAGTGCCGTACGGCGGCGACCAGACTGGACCCGACGGCGGCGCAGTACTCGGGGACGGCCTGGACGCTGCGGTGGTCGCGGCCGAGCGCCCGGAGGTACTCCGCGAGCTCCTCGGGGCTCCCGATCCGCAGCACGAGCTGGGTGAGCGCGGCGAAGAGCCGGTTCCGCCGCTCGGCCATCTCGTCGGGGAAGAACGCCCGCACCCCGGGGTTGTGGGTGAACAGGTGGGCGTAGAAGTACTTGGCCAGGTGGTCGGCGCGGCGCTCGACGACGGCGAAGCTGGCGCGGACGACCGCGGGGTCGAAGGGCACCGCGACCCCGCTAGGCGGACTGCGCGGTGACGAGGGCCTGGGTCATGGTGCCGGCGACGACGCCGTAGACGGCGGCCCAGGAGGCGGCGGTCTCCGGGGTCCAGGCCTCCCCGGCGAAGTGGGCCAGGGTGGCCAGCAGGCTCGCGCCGACGGCGGGGAAGTGGCCGGGGAGCGCGCCGTAGCCGGCGTGCCGGGTGCCGAGGTCGCGCAGCAGGCCGACCAGCGTCCCGGGGTCCTCCACGTGGGTGACCAGCGCACCGATCGCCGCCCAGAGCCGGTCCTGCTGCTCGTCCAGGTGCTCGGCGAAGAGCTCGCGCACCTCCGGGCTGTGCTCGAACAGGTGCTGGTAGAAGTACCCGGCGACGGCGGCGCCGTGGGGTTCGACGACCGCGAAACTGCTCTTGATGAGAACCGGGTCAATAGTCACGGGCCCCGACTCTACTGAGCGGGCGGCCAATTCGAACAGAGCAGACCGATGAATGGTCAGGTACCGGACAGTGGCGTTCTGTTGGAATCCGGCGGGATTCACCTCGATACACCGCCTAATGGATGAAATGCATCCCTTTCGGGTACATCCTGTCCTGCCGGTCGGATGACCGCCAATCGGGTGGGACACGGCCAAGAGTGCAGGTGTCGCAGTATGACCGGCCCAGGATCGTGATTCCTTTTTGTCAGATCTTGTGCCCAGACTGCCCGGCCACCTCCCGGCCTCCGCCCGCGGGCCACTCTGGCAGCCGATCCCGAAGGAGAGCCGGATGAGCCGACAGATGTTCCGCGACGCCACCCTGTCCGCCCCGGCCCGGCACCGGCGTGCCGTTCGGGCCGCAGGGTGGTACCGGCTGCGCCCGGCGATGGCCGCCGGAGCGTCGGCGGCCGTCGTCGCCGGACTGCTGATCGGCTGGAATCCGCCGCTCTCCGCCGCCCAGCAGTCCCCTGACGGCTGGTCGGGGGAACACCGCGCCGTCCTCCCCTCGGGTCTCGCCGTCCAGCTCGACTTCTCCGCCGCGCCCGGCGTCTCCGTCATTGCCGCCCCGGGCGAAATGGCCGACCGTGCCGGAGGGGGGCGGGCGGCCGCCCTCTATACCGACGGCGTGCACCCCGGAGATCCCGCCCAGGCCTTCCGCATTGCCGAGGAACGTCCGCAGGCGGACGGTTCCTGGCGAACCGTCGGAACGCTTCAGCTCACCTTTTCCCGGCCGGTCCGCAATCCCCGGCTCCACCTCGGCGGGCTCGCCGCAATGGCCACCGGGAAAACCGGCGGCACCAGTACCGCCACCCGGCTCACCCTCACCGGCGGCTCGCCGGGCGCCCCCACCCTGGTGAACCGCACCGACTGGCCCGGCTGGACGGTCGACGGCAACACCCTCGCCCCCGCCGGGGCGGACGGCACGGCCGACGCCACGGCCGGCTCGGCCGCCGAGGGCACCCTGGAGCTGGCCGGTACCTTCCGCACCGCCGTCTTCCGGGTCGAGCAGCGCTGCACCGCCCGGGCCGGCTCCACCACCCCGCCGGAGCCGCTCGACCAGACCTACACCGTCACCCTGGACGAGGGCGTCAGCACCGCCCCACAGCCCTACGGCAACGCCTCCCACCTGCTCTCCGACCTCTTCCTCGGTGCGGACGCCGGCAGCCAGGCCCGGCTCGCCGGGCGGCCGGCCACCGCCGGCGCGCGCGGGGGGAGCACCGCCGACCGGCCGCTCGTCCGGCTCGACCACGACGCCGTGCTGCGCAGCGTCTGGTCCAACCCCGCGCCGCCGCAGCTCCAGCCCGGCCGCGGGGAGTACCAGGGGGCCGATCCGGCCGTCAGCTACCCGACGGACGCGGCGATCGGCCGCTACTACCGGCTCACCGTCCCGGTCGCGGTGGGCGGGGCACCGGCCACCCTGGCCGGCTGGATCGACTTCGACCGCAACGGGCGATTCGACCCCACCGAGCGGGTGCAGACCGAGATCCGGCCCGGCGCGGACACCGCCACCCTGGAGTGGACCGTCCCCGCCAACGCCGCCTCCGGGGAGATCTGGACGCGGCTGCGGATCGGCCGGGACGCGGCGCAGCTGGTGCCGCCCGGCGGCTTCGCCGACTCCGGTCAGGTCTCCGACCAGCGGATCCGGCTCACCGTCGGCGCCGCCCGACCCGAGATCGTGAGCCCGGTCGACGGCACCGTGGCCTCCGACGCCCGCCCCCAGGTGCGCGGCGAGGGAGGGGTGGACGGAGCGACGGTCGAGGTCCGCGAGGGCGACACGGCACTCTGCCGGGCCCGGGTCGAGAAGGGCGGCGGCTGGACCTGCCGGCCGGCCGCCGCGCTCGGCGCCGGCGCGCACAGCCTCACCCCCGTCGAGACCACCACGGGCGGTGTGGTGCTGCGTGGCGAGCCGGTCCGGATCACCGTGAAGACCGCACCGCCCGCCGCACCGGTGCTCACCCTCCCCGAGTACACCAACGACCCGGGCCTCCAGCTGACCGGGACGGGCGAGCCGGGCAGCACCGTCGTGGTCGCCGACCGGCCGGCCGGGCCGCGCGGCGGTGCCGGCGCCGATCTGTGCGGCACGGCGGTGGGGGCCGACGGTGCCTGGTCCTGCCTGCCGGTGGAGAACCTGCCGGACGGGCGGCACCAGCTCACCCCGACCGCCGTCGACGCGGCCGGCAACCGGACGCCGGGCCGGCCCGCCGTGCTGGTGGTCGACACCGTGGCGCCGGACCGACCGGTGCTGACCGTGCCGGCCGCCGGCGAGACCGTCCGGGTCGCCCGGCCGAAGCTGGCCGGGCGGGCCGAGCCGGGCGCCAGGGTGATCGTCACCGCCCGGGCCGGCAGCGCGGCCTCGGCCGAGCGGATCGTCGCCTGCGGTGCGACCGCCGCCGTCGACGGCAGCTGGACCTGCACGGCCAACCGGGACCTCGTGGACGGTGAGCAGTGGCTCGTCGTCACGGCGACCGACCAGGCCGGGAACGGGACGGCGGCCGATGCGGTGGCGGTCCGGGTCACGGCGGCGGTCGCCCCGAGTCCGGCTGCCTCCGGTTCTGCTGCACCGAGCAGCCCGGCTGCGTCCGGCACTGCTGTTCCGAGTTCTGCTGCGCCGACCAGCCCGGCTGTCCCGAGCCCGGCTGCCCTGAGCCCGGCGGCGGCGAGTCCGGCGGTTCCGGCCGGGGCCTCGCCCGGGGCGGCCGTTTCGGGGGCGGCTTCCGTGCCCACCGAGGCCCGGCCCACGGTTCCTGCGCCGGCGTCACCTGCCCTGCCCTCGACGGTCACCCCGACCGTTCCTGTGCCGACCGTTCCTGCGCCGACCGTGTCGGGAGCGGCGGCCTCGGCGGCACCGGGCGTCCCCTCGCCGTCGGTGCCTGTCCCACCGACCCCCTCCGTGCCGACCCCCTCCGTGCCGACCCCCTCTGCGCCGGTTCAGGCCACGCCCGTTCCGACTGTCCCGCCTGTCCCGTCCGTGCCGGTCGGGCCGACCGTTCCCGTCACGGCGCCCGGCACGGCGCCCGAGCCCGCGCCGGAACCGGTCGCGCCCGGCCTGCTGCCGATCACCGTCCCCGTGGCGGCCGGTCCGGCGGTCCGCCCGTCGGCGTCCGGCGCCCGGCCCACGCCCCTCGCCGCGCAGCCGGGCGCGACGCCGAGCCCGACGGTGTCGCTGTCCCCTTCCCCGTCCCCGCAGGCCACCCCGTCCCGCTCCGCCACCGACCCCGCGTCCGCGGTGCCCACGATCTCGCCCTCGCCCTCCACCGCGTCCACCGCGCCCGCCGCGACGCCGGCGGTCTCGTCCCCGCCCGCGTCGGCATCCGTCCCTGCGGCGTCCGGCTCCGCCGCGCTCCCGGCGGGGGCGGTGCCTGCCGGGCAGGTGTCCGCCGAGGCCCCCCGGGCACTGGCCGCGCCGCCGGCCGACCAGTCCGCCGGGGCCGGGGTGGAGTCGTCGCGGGCGGCGTCCGACCGCTCCCGGTCGGACGGCTGGCGCGGCGGCCTCGCCGGTGTCCTGCTGCTGCTCGCCGGGGTCGGGCTGATCACCCGCCGGGTCTTCGCCCGGGGCCCCGGCGCGCGGCGGCGCTGAAACCCCTCCGACCAACCGCTCATGTGCCTGCGCGTCAGATCGGCTTCGGATGATTCGTCAGGAAATGTCGACACGTACTATCGCAAATGTCGCATTTGATGACGTATGAACTTAGCCTGACTCTGGCACTGCCCGTCAGATCCGGGCCGCCCGTTGCGCGACACACTGAACCTGAGGATCCGTGCATGGACGTCACCCGCGATTCTTCGCAGCGACCCGACCACCTGCCCGAGCCGGCGCTCCCGGTGCTCCCGGCCCTGCCGGAACGTTCCGTCTCCGGCTCCAGCCCGCTGGCCAGGGCCTCCAGAACGGCCCGCACGGCCCCCGCCGCCGCGGCGGCCCCGGCGCCCAAGGTGGGCAAGCCGGCCGACGGCCACCCGCCCACCACGGCGGTCCTGCCCGGCCCGGCAGGCGCCTCCGTCGACCTGCGCGACCCGCTGGAGACGGCCGGTCCGGAGACCGTCGAGCTCCCGGAGGCCGCCCCGGTGGGAGCGGTCGCCACCCCCGCCCGCCGCCCTCCGCGCGCCGATCAGACACTGCGCGAGCACGCCGCCACCGCGCTGCCCGGCTGGATCCCCGTGCTCGCCCTGCTGGCGGCCGTGGCGGTCGTCCTGCTGGTGCTGCTGCGCGACGGCGTCATCCCGTCCTGGGAGGCGCTGCCCGACCTCCGGGCGGCGGCCGTCCGGGAGGGCCGCCAGGCCGGAGTGGGCACCGGATCGGTCGCCGCCGTGGTGGCCGCGGGCCTGCTGGTCGTCCTCGCGCTGGCCGGGCTGCTGGCCAATGCGGGCGGCGAGACCAGGGTGCTCACCCGCTGGGGCCGCTACCGCGGCACTGTGCGGCGCACCGGTCTGGTCTGGGTGAACCCGCTGCTCCGCCGCCGCCGGGTGGACGTCCGGCTGCGCCACTGGCGCAGCGAGCCGGTCAAGGTGGTCGACCGGACGGGCACGCCCATCGTCGTCCGGCTGCTGATCGTCTGGCGGGTCAAGGACACCGCCCGGGCGCTGCTGGCGCTCGACGACCACGAGAACTACCTGCGCGAGCAGGTCCAGGCGGTGCTCACCCGCACCGCGTCCATGCTCCCGTGCGACAGCAACGCGGGGCCCGGCCCGGCGCTGCGCGACGGGCAGTGGTTCGCCGACGAGCTGACCAGGTCGCTCGTGGCGGAGGTCGCCCCGGCGGGCCTGGAGGTGTACTCGGTGCAGCCGCTGGCGCTGGACTACGCGCCCGAGGTCGCCGAGTCGATGCGGCGTCGCCGGCTGGCCGATCTGGACGCGGGCCTGCGGACGGTGCTGGTGGACGACGCGGTGGAGGCGGCGGCGCTGGCCGTCCGCCGGTTGGAGCGGGCCACCGCGCACGAACTGGACGAGGCCGCCCGCAGCGCACTGATGGAGCAGCTGTTGGTCGCGTTCGTCGCCCCGGCCGGAGTGGCCGCCTCGGTACCGCCCCCGGCCGCCCGGGCCGGGCGGAAGGAAGGACGACCGGTATGAAGATAGCCACCGGCCCGGAGGCCGGCTTCGCGACCGACCCGGCCCCGGAGTTCGACGCGTACGTCGCCCGTGAGCCCGCCGACGGGTTCGATGCGGAGCTGGATGCCGGCCTCGACGCCGACGCCGCACTGATCGGCTTCGAGGAGAGTCTCGGTGCGGTCCCCCCGATCGCCGGCTGCGGCTGCCTCAGTTGCGCGGCCCGGCCGCGGACCGCCCGGCCCGCCGCGGCGGCCGGTGGCGCCCGAATACACCGCGCCGTACGAAGTACCTGCCTGGCCACCACCGTGCTGGCGGGAGCCGGCGTGGTCGGCCTGACGGCCGGGGCCGGGTCGGCGCACGCGGCGGCCGGCCAGCAGGGCTGGGACGGTTCGAAGTACTGGTTCAAGAACGCCAGGGGCGAGTGGCGCTGGACCGGCCGCTACGACGTCTACCTCGACCGCACCGGGAAGGCCGGCAAGCCCGCCCAGCCCGCGAAGCCCGCCCAGCCTGCGAAGGGCGGCGGCTCCGCCGGCACGACGGCCCCCGCCCCCGGCGGTGCGGCCGCGTCCACCGGGATGCGCCAGGGCTGGGACGGTTCGAAGTACTGGTTCAGGAACAGCGGTGGCGAGTGGCGGTACACCAGCCACTACGACATCTACCTGGCCCGCACCGGACAGTCCGACGGCGGCGAGGTCGCCGGGGGCGGGTCGAGCGCGGACGCGCCGGACTCCGACGGCGTCGAGGCGGCCGTCGACTACGCCCTGGCCCAGCTCGGCAAGCCGTACGTCTGGGGCGGCAACGGTCCGTCCGGCTACGACTGCTCGGGTCTGGTCCAGCAGGCGTACCGGCGCAGCGGGGTCAGCCTCCCGCGGGTGGCCGACGACCAGTACGCGGCCACCACCCCGATCAGTGCGGGGCAGCTGCACCGCGGTGACCTGCTGTTCTGGTCGGACACCGGCCGGGCCTCGGGCATCCACCACGTGGGGATCTACCTGGGTGGCGGCACGTTCGTCGAGGCGCCCCGGCCGGGGAAGACCGTCCGGGTCTCGACGCTCAGCAGCGGCTTCTACCCGACCCACTTCGGCCGTCCGTAGCCGGACGCACGCAGGCCCCCGACGGGACGATTCCCGTCGGGGGCCTGCGCGCGTCGGCCGGAGCGACGCCGTCCGGGCGAAGAGCAGGCGGAGAGCAGGCGGAGAGCAGACGGAGTGCAGACGGAGGGCAGGGGAGGTCAGGCGGAGGCGGCGGTCAGCCGGGTGAGCTGCTCCTGGGTGAGCCGCAGCGAGGCGGCGGCCAGCAGCGGCGGGAGCTGCTCGACCGTGCGGGCGCTGGCGATCGGGGCGGCGACCGTCGGGCGGGAGCCCAGCCAGGCCAGGGCCACGGTGGCGAGCTCGACGCCGTGCTCGGCGGCAACGCCGTCCAGCGCCGCGAGGACCTCGGGGCCGCGCGGGTCGGCCAGGTAGCGGGAGGCACCCTCGGAGCGGGCGCTCGCGACCTCGCCCGCGCCGGGGCGGTACTTGCCGGTCAGGAAGCCCGAGGCCAGCGCGTAGTACGGGACGGTGGCGAGGCCGTGGTCGGCGACCACGTCGGCCAGCGGGCCCTCGAAGGTCGCCCGGGACACCAGGTTGTAGTGCGGCTGGACGGCCACGTACTTGGCCAGGCCCTCCTGCTCGGAGAAGGCCAGTGCCTCGGCGAGCCGCTCGGCGCCGATGTTGGAGGCGGCGATCGCGCGGACCTTGCCCTCCTTCACCAGCTCGTTCAGCGCACCGAGGAACTCCTCGACGGGGGTGTCGTCGTCCTGGTGGGTGTAGTAGAGGTCGATGTGGTCGGTGCCGAGGCGGCGCAGTGAGCCCTCGACCGAGGACTTGATGGTGCCCGCGCGGAGGCCGCGCGCCTCGGGGTGCAGGCCGACCTTGGTCGCGATCACCACGTCGTCGCGGTTGCCCCGGCTGCGCAGCCAGTTGCCGATGATGGTCTCGGACTCGCCGCCGCTGTTGCCGGGGACCCACGAGGAGTAGGTGTCGGCGGTGTCCACGAAGTTCCCGCCGGCGGCCGCGTAGGCGTCCAGGACGGCGAAGGACTGCTCCTCGTCGGCCGTCCAGCCGAAGACGTTGCCGCCGAGGGAGAGCGGGTGCACCGAGAGCTCGGAGGTGCCCAGCCGGACCCGGCCGGGGGCGTCACTGTGGTTTCCGGTCATGACCCGAGTCAACCCGATGGCACGGCCCGGCATTCCACGATCCGGACCGACTTCACAAGCTTGTCGCACCCCTGTCGTACGGGCGCAGCACCGGGGTGGGCACCGCCCCCGCACCGCCGCCGCACCGCCCCCGCCGGTCGGTCGGCCGGACGGTCGGAAGGGGTGGGCACGAGCGGCGGGCTTGCGGGCGGGCGCGGTGGCGGGCGCAGGACGGCCCGGAGCCGGGGCGGAGAGTGTGGGGAGTGCGTGCCGGAGGAGGGTCCGGGGTGTCGGCCGGGCCTGCGGATTCGTTAGAGTCCGTGCCATGGCTGACAACGACTACGACCCCGCCGGCAGCACCCAGATGTTCCGGGCGTTCGTCGACGAGACCCCGGCACCTCAGGCACCGGGCTCCGTCTCCACCTACGGCAGCAGCAGCTCCGGCGGCAGCCGGACCGGCGTGATCGCGGCGATCGCCGTCGTCGCGCTGGTCGTGCTGGGCGCCGTCGTCTGGCTGGCGGTCAAGTAACCCTCCCGACGGAGCGCCTGGCGGACCGCCCGCCCCCTCGCTTGGTCAGCAGGGCTTCCGCCAGGCGTCCAGTTCGAGCTTCTTCTGCATCGAGCTGAAGCCCAGGGCCTTCGTCCGGTCGCAGAACTTCTCCGTGCCGAGCTTGTACTCGACGTGGAAGACCGCCTTGCCCGCCTGGATGAACGGCGAGAGCCGGGCGCACTCGTCGAACTGCGCGCACTCCTCGTTCACGGCGAAGTCGAAGTCGGGCAGCAGGGCGGGGATCTGGTCCAGATCGTTCTTCAGGCCGATCGCCATGCCGCGTTCGTGCGCGAGCGTGGCCAGCATCCGGTTGTAGCGGAGCTGGTCGTCGGCGGTCAGCGGGAAGCCGCTGTTCTGGTTGTACGCCTCGATGGTGTCCGGCTCGATGGCGTCGAAGCCCTTCTGCCGGCACATGTCGAAGCGCGCGGCCATCAGGGGCTTCAGCTGGTCGAGCTTGCGGATGTCGAACCACTTCTCGCCCTTCCAGCCGTTGCCGCCGCCCTGGAGGGCCTGGGCGAAGGCGGTGGCGTCGGGGCGGAAGGACTCCCATGAGCCGGCGTTGATGTAGCAGATCACCTTGCGGCCCTTGGCGTGCAGCGCGGCGACGGTCGCGGCGTCGGTCTCGAAGCCGTCGATGTCGTAGACCGGGACGTCCACCGACTGGTCCACGCCGCCGCCGAGCTGCCACTGCCAGGCGAGGCCCGGGGTGGGCTGCCAGCGGGCGCCGGACGGCTTGCCCGGGGTGCCGGGAACGGCCGGGGTGCCGGGCGTGCCCGGGCCGGACGGGGTGCCGGGCTTGCCGGGAGTACCGGGAGCGGCCGGAGTGCCGGGCGCGGGCGTGCCGGGGGTGCTCGGCGTGTCCGGGGCCCCGGGGACGGTGGTCGCGGGGTCGGACGGGGTGCCCGGGACGGGGGCGGCGGTGGCCGCGGGCGGCTGCGCGCCGGTGGCGTCGGCCGAGGGGTCGTTCTCGTCCTCCGAGTCCGAGCTGCTGCACGAGGTGGCCAGCAGGGCGGTGGTCAGGGCGAGGGCGGCCAGCAGGGGCCGGGAACGGCGGGTCACGGTACTCGAACTCCGGATCGGGTCAGGTCGGTTCGGCGACGGTCAGGCCGTGCGGCAGGGTGGTCCAGGGGTTGTCGCCGGCACCCGGGACGGCGCAGCCGACCCCGGCCCGGCGGGCCGTGATCAGGGCGACGGCGTCCCGTGCCTCGTCGGCGGGGACGTCGTACACCAGGTGGCAGAAGCGGGCGGCCGCGTGCCGGCCGGTCCACAGCGGCAGCGTCATCTCGCGGTAGGCCGTCCAGTCCCCCTCGAAGGTGACCAGCAGGTCGGCGAGGCCGACCTCGGCGTAGCCGGGGTCCGGGTGGTCGCCGTGGCCGAACACCACGGTGGCGCAGCCGGCCGCCCGGGCCGCGGTCGCGAGCCGGCGGTAGTGGGCCAGCGCGCCCGGGTGGGTCGCGACCTGGTCCAGGTAGACGCCGGTGATGCCGTGACGCTGGCGGTAGGTCAGGATGTCGTTCACCACGGCGGCGTGCGAGCGCCGGCCGTAGTCGGTGTCGGCGTAGCCGAGCAGCGGGAGCCCGGCCTTGCGGAGCTCCTCGGCGGCGTCGGCGAAGACGTGGTCGGGGGTGTCGCCGGGGCCGTCGGCCAGGTTGAGCACGACGGCGGCGATCCGGTCCGGGTCGGCGGCGGCGACCGCCTGCCAGGCCGCCGGGTCCACCGCGGGGTGGACGTACAGCGGCACCAGCAGGCGGCCGTCGGGGTGGCTTGCGCCGGTCATGCGGTGACCAGTGGTTCGGTGCTGAGCCAGAGGTCGCGCAGGGTGTCGGCGAGGCCGGTCTCCGGGTGCCAGCCGAGCTCCCGGGCGGCGGCCGAGACGTCGGCCTGCTGCCAGGAGACGGCGGCCGAGCGCTCGGAGCCGGCACCGCTCTCGTCGATCCGGCCGGTGAAGCCGGCCGCCGCGACGAGACCGTCGGCGATCGCCCGGACCGGCTGCGCCCGGCCGGAGGCCAGGTTGAGCACCCGGGGCAGCGGGCGGTCGGCGGTGACGGCCAGGCCGACCGCGCGGGCGATGTCCCGGGCGTCGACGAAGTCGCGGTGGGCCGAGAGGTCCCCGACCTCCACCACGCCGTCGGTGCCCTGCGGTGCCACCCGGCGCAGCTCGGCGACGAGCCGGCCGGGCAGCGAGCCGGCCGGGGCGCCCGGACCGACCGGGTTGAAGACCCGCAGCACCACGGCGTCCAGCGGCGAGCCGGTCACCGCGAGGGAGCCGGCCAGCTTGGTGGCGCCGTAGACGCCGACCGGGCGGGCGTCGGCGTCCTCGGCGAGCGAGCTGCCGGGGTCGCAGACGCCGTACTCGCCGGCCGAACCGATGTGCACCAGCCGGGCCTTCGGGGCGCCCTGCTGGACGGCCTCGCAGAGGACGGCCGGCCCGCGGGCGTTGACCTCGGCCAGCTTGACCGCGCTGCCGGCCACCGCGCCGGCGAAGTTGACCACCGCGTCGGGGGCGAGCGCGGCCAGCTCCTCGCCGAGCGGGCCGGCCTGGGCGGTGGCGAGGTCCAGGCGCAGGTCGTGGTCGTCCCGGCGTCCGGCGGTCAGCACGGTGGCACCGGGCAGTGACCGCAGGACGGCGGCGGCGTGCCGGCCGAGGAAGCCGTCCGCGCCGAGCAGCAGGATTCTCACGCGGCCCGTCCGTCGTTGTCGGGACCGACCGCGGCCACGGCGGCCACGGTGGCCACGGTGGGCTGGCCCGCGGCGTCCGCCTCGGTGCGGGCGGCCGGGATCGGCGGCTCCTGACCGTTCGGGACGGCGTACAGGCCCTCGGGCTCGCCGGGCATCAGCTGCGAGCGGATCTGCGCGAACTCGGCGTTGGCCCGGTCGTAGTCGTCCGGGCGGCCGATGTCGAGCCAGTAGCCGCCGAACTCGTAGGCGGCCGGCGGGGTCTCGGCGGCCAGCAGGTCGAGCACCAGCTCGTCGAAGCCGAGCGGCAGGCCGGGGGTGTACGTGGCGAGCGCCGAGCGGGAGACCCCGTAGACGCCCATCGAGACCCGGTAGTCGATGCTCGGCTTCTCCTGGAAGCCGGTGATGGAGCCGTCCTCGGTGGTCAGCACACCGAAGTCGATCTTCACCTGGCGGGCGTAGGTGGCGATGGTGAGCGGTGCCCCGGACGCCTCGTGGTGCTTGAGCACCCCGGCGAAGTCCAGGTCGGTGAGGATGTCGCCGTTCATCACCAGGAAGTGCTCGGGCAGCCGGTCCTGCATGGTGAGCAGCGGGCCCATGGTGCCGAGCGGGCTGTCCTCGACGGCGTAGCCGACCCGCAGCCCCCACTGGGAGCCGTTGCCGACGTAGGCGCGGATGATGTGGCCGAGGTGGCCGATGGCCAGGGTGACGGTCTTGAAGCCCGCGGCGGCGAGCTGGCGCATCACGATCTCCAGGATCGCGTGCTGGTCGCCGATCGGAACGAGCGGCTTGGGGAGCGCGGTGGTGTAGGGACGAAGGCGAACGCCCTTACCGCCGGCCAGGATCACTGCGTGCATGGTGTTTCCCCCACGGAAGTCGGTGCGACAGGGACCTTTGGTTACCAGTGGAGCCGGGAAGGTGCGGCGGATCAGACGTTGTAGATGTCGGTCTTGTAGCGGGCCAGGTTGGCCGGGTCGCGGAAGAACTCGATGGTCTGCTCCAGGCCCTCCTCCAGGGAGAACTGCGGGGCCCAGCCGGTGGCCGTGCGCAGCCGGGTGGCGTCGGCGACCAGGCGCATCACCTCGGAGTTGGCCGGGCGGATGCGCTGCTCGTCCTCCTGCACCAGGAGGTCGACGCCCATCAGCTTGCCGACCAGGGTGACCAGGTCGCCGACCGAGATCTCGCCGCCGGTGCCGGCGTTGAAGGTCTTGCCGACCACCGTCTCCGCCGGGGCGGTGCCGACGGTGCGGAAGGCGTTGGCGGTGTCCTTCACGAAGGTGAAGTCACGGGTCGGGCGCAGGTCGCCGAGGGTGATCACGGTCTCGCCGGCCGCGACCTGGGCGATCACCGTCGGGATGACGGCGCGCATCGACTGGCGCGGGCCGAAGGTGTTGAACGGGCGCAGCGTGACGACCGGGGTCCCGAAGCTGGCGTGGTAGCTGTCGGCCAGGCGGTCCCCGCCGGCCTTGGAGGCCGCGTAGGGGGACTGGGTGTTGATCGGGTGGTCCTCGGTGATCGGCACGGTCTGCGCGGTGCCGTAGGTCTCGCTGGTGGAGGTGTGCACCAGGCGGGGGATCTCCAGGTGGCGCACGGCCTCCAGCACGTTGAGGGTGCCGGTGACGTTGGTGTCGACGTACGAGTGCGGGGCCCGGTAGGAGTACGGGATCGCGATCAGGGCGGCCAGGTGGTAGACCGCCTCGGTGCCCTTCACCAGGCCGTTGACCGAGCCCGGGTCCCGGACGTCGCCGAGGACGATCTCGACCGACTCCAGCACCTCCTCGGGGAGGGTCTCCAGCCAGCCGAACGACGAGAACGAGTTGTACTGGACCATCGCGCGGACCTGGTGGCCGTCGGCGACCAGGGTCTCGACGAGGTGGGAGCCGATGAAGCCCTCGGCTCCGGTGACGGCGACGCTGCTCATGGTGAATCGCTTTCTTTCTCTCGGGGACTTGTTCGTTCGCCCCCCGGCCGGGCGTGGACGGTGTGGTGGCCCGGCCGGGTGTGGATCAGCGGTGCTTGGTGGTGCGGCCGAGCACGGGCCCGGCGATGGCGGTGAGGAGGGCCGCCGCTGCGCCGCAGCCGATCAGCTGCAGGGCGGTCGGATCCGCACCGGTCAGCAGCCCGGCGCATTCGCCGCCCGCAGCTGCCAGACAGATCAGGGCGGTGGTCCAGCTGAGCCCGAAGGCGTTCAGCAGCAGGGCCACCCAGAGCGAGCCGCCGAGCAGCAGCAGCGCACCGAGCTCCGGGACGCCGAGCGCCGGGGCGCCGGGCCAGAGCACGGTGGCGGCGGCGTCCAGCGCGGCCACGGTGGTGAGGTAGATGAACAGGCAGCCGAGCAGCACGCCGCCGGTGCGGCGGGCGAACGCGGCGGGGGTGTGGCTGGTCCGCAGTCCGGCCACGGCCATCGCCCGGTACCGGAAGAGCAGCCACTCGGCGAGGCCGAGACTCAGCGTCAGCGCGATCATGGCCGGCCCCGTCGGGCTGGTCGACACGCCGACGGCGGCTCCGGTCCGGACCGCCTGGTGGACGGTGGTGCCGAGGCCGGCGATCAGGGTGAGGGTGCCGACCGCCAGCCCGAAGAGCAGGTGCGGCACCTCGTGCCGGATCGGCAGCTTCAGCACCGTGGCGTCCTGCTCGCTGCGCAGGCAGCGGGCCAGCTCCCGGGCGGCCAGCCCGACCGCCAGCCCCAGCGAGGCCAGCAGCACCACGGTCCGCACCAGTTGCGGTACGTCCACGGCGAGCACCACGCCGGCCCCGACCGCGGACGGTGCCAGCGCGAGCAGCAGGAACTTCTCCCGGCCGAGCACCAGCAGCACGGTGGCCGCCGCCAGGTAGCCGGACTGCCCGGCGGCGAAGCAGAGTGAGCCGAGCGGTCCGCCGACCACGTACCCGGCCGTGGCCGCGATCAGCGCCCCCAGCGGTGCGCCGACGGCGAGGCAGAACCCGGCCGCCCGGCGCCGGCCGCGGCCCAGCCAGGCGTACGAGCGGTGGGCCAGCGCCTGGTTCCAGGACCAGCTGACCAGCGTGGCCACCGAGAGCGCGAGCATCCCGGAGGGGAGGCCGAAGCGCATCCGGGTGGCCGCGAAGAGGTTGGCGCCCAGCAGGTAGCCGAGCCCGGGCAGGGCGAAGACCAGGCCGCGGACCACGCAGCGCCAGGGGTCGGCCCGCCAGGGGTTGGCGAACTCGGCGCTCGGGCCCGGGTAGCGGCGCTGGACCTTCTCGAACAGCTCCTCGGCGACGGTGAACGCGTCGGGCCGGCCGTACAGCAGCCCGGCCTGCTCGTCGGAGAGGCCGTCGGACTCCAGGAAGGCCGCGATCTCGTACGGGTGCACGGCGTCGGCGCAGACGTCGGTGAGCCGCTCGGCGAGTTCGTCCAGCGGGTCGGGGGAGAGGTCGAGCTGCTCCTCCGGCTCCGTCGGCTGCGCGGGCAGGTCCGGCCGGCGGCGCTTGCGCGGGAGGGTGCGCAGCTGCACGGTCTGCTCGGCCCAGTCGGGACCGGCCTCGTCCGGAACGAGGCGCAGGGGCCCGCTCATGCACCCACCTCGCTGCGTTCGGCGGCGGCCAGGGGCTCCCAGGCGTCGGGGGCGGTGTCCGTCACGGCGACCACGCCGTGCGGGAGCCAGCGGGAGGTGCCCAGCAGCTCGGTGTAGATGCCGCGGAAGCCGTCGATGTTCTGGCGGAGGGTGAACTGCTCGATCACCCGGAGCCGGGCCTGTTCGCCCAGGCGGGCGCGGCGCTCCGGGTCGCGCAGCAGCTCGATGGCGGCGGCGGCCATCGGTTCGGGTTCGCGGGGCGGGACGACCAGGCCGGTGTCGCCGACGGCCTCGCGCACGCCGCCCACGTCGGTCGAGACGGTGGAGCGGCCGCAGGACATCGCCTCGATCAGGGTGAACGGGAAGCCCTCGCTGATGCTGGAGAGCATCACCACGTTCCCCGCCGCGTACGCGTCGGTGATGTCGGCGACGCGGCCCTCGAAGGCCACCGAGTCGGTGATGCCGAGCTCGGCGGCCAGGGCTATGCAGCCGTCGCGGTAGGCCTCGCCGCCCTTGGGCGTGCCGCCGAACAGCCGCAGCCGGGCGTCGGGTATCTCCTGGCGGACGATGGCGAACGCCCGGATCAGCGTCTCCAGGTCCTTGATCGGGTCGACCCGGCCGGCCCAGCTGAGCGTCGGGGTCTCCGGCTCCGGCCCGGCGGGCGGGAAGGCGGCCGGGTCCACGCCGTTGTAGACGGTCCGGATGTGCGCGGACGGGGTGCCGCCGCGCTCCTCCCAGCGCCGGTTGTACCGGTTGCCGGGGGTGACGAGGGCGGCCCGCCGGTAGCTCTCCTCGGCGAGCATCCGGTAGAAGCCCAGCAGCAGTGCCTTGACCGGCCAGCGGTACGGGCCGGTGCGGTAGCCGAGGTAGCGCTCGCGCAGGTAGATGCCGTGCTCGGTGAGCAGGAACGGCACGTCGTACTGCTGCGAGGCGATCAGCCCGGGCAGGGTGGCCAGGCCGCCGCTCGCGGCGTGCGCGACGCCCTCGGTGGGCGGCTCGACCGACAGCGGGCGCAGCGCGTGCTCCAGCAGGTCGGTGGCGTTGAGCGCGTCGTGCAGGGTCGGCCGGGAGACGGCCGTGGAGAGGTAGTCACGGGTCCAGACGTGCTGGAGGGCGCGCAGGGCGCGCTCGCTGCGCAGCGCCGGGCTGAGCAGCCCGCGCCGGGCGAGGTCGGCGAAGCCGTACAGCTCGGTGCCGAAGTGAGTGGTGTAGACCGGGTCCAGGATGGAGTGCAGGAAGCGCTCGTACGCGTTGAGGAAGCGCCGCATCTCTCTGCCGCGCGGGGCTCTGCCCTCGGACGCAGGCCCCCAGAGCGGTGCCGTGGTGACCGACCGCACGTTGGCGGGCAGCTCCCACGCCAGCGGTTCGTGGCCGGTGCCGGTGACGGCGATGATGTCGAAGTCGACGTCCGGCATGCCCTGGACGAGCTGGTCGCACCAGACGCTCACGCCGCCGTGCTGGTGCGGGTACGTCCCCTCGGTGAGCAGGGTGACGCGCATGGCCTTCCCCCCTCCTGTCCTTACGTCAAGCGTCCGGCCCGGAGGGCCGGTCGGGTGCCGGTGGCGGGGCCGGGGGACGGCCCGGCCCCACCACCGGTATCACCTGTCTAGCGGGTGCCGGAGTGCCCGGCGGTCTTCTTGGCCGGTTCGGCCTTCCCCCCGGAGGCCTTGCCGTTCTGGGCGCCGCCCTTGGCGGTGCCCGGGGTGGTGCTCTTGACGCCCTTGCCGGCGACCGGGGCCCCGCTGCCGGGGACCAGCACCGGTGCGTCGGTCCGCGCGGTGTCGCTCGGACCGGCCGGGACGGCGTCGGCGGTCCCCTGCGGGACCACCTTCTTGTCGGCCGGCGCCGGAGCGGTCACCGACTTGGCGGCGACGTTCGGCGCGACCGTCACGGTCGCCGGGGTGGCGGCTGCGGTCAGCTTCAGCGTGACGCTGCTCTGGAGCTGTGCGGGCTTCACCCAGCCAGACAGCGTACCGGCGTAGGCGGTGCCGAACGCGGTGGTTCCGATGGACAGCTTCTGGGTGGTACCCGTCGGCATGGTGGCCTGGATCTGAACACCGGCCGGAGCGGCCACCGTCACGGTGTCGCCGACCCGGTACGCGGTGACCTGGCCGGCGGACAGGGCCGCGTTCCAGGCCGCACGGCGCTGGAACTCGGCGCCGATGTCCTTCTGCGGCAGGTTCACGATCGGGGCGTTGTCGGCGTGCAGCGAGCGGTAGGTGGAGAGGATCTTCTCCAGCACCGGGTAGACGATCCGGTCCTCGGACAGGTTCGACTGGTGGATGAAGTGCGGACGCGGGTCGTTGCTCAGCACGTGGCCGAGGTCGATCCGGGCCTCCAGCGGCACGATGTACGACTGGAAGCCGGTGTTGACGTCCAGCGGCGCCGGCAGGCAGGTGGAGTTGGCGTTGCTCTCGCAGACGCCGCTGCCGCCGTTGGCCGCGCTGGTGTAGATCCAGTTGTACTCGTCGGCCTCCTCCTTCGCCGTGCCGGCGTTGTAGAAGACGTTCATCGGGTACCGCGGCACCGTCAGCGTGGACGACCCGACGGCCCGCTGGGCGGGCTCGCGGGAGGCGTCGCTGGCGGTCCACTTGACGCCGTTGGCGACCAGCGAGGGCGCCAGGTACGGGTTGTCGCTGGTCTCCTGCGGGGCGGTCAGCAGGCCGGAGTGCTCGCCGGTGACCAGCTCGGTCTTGTCGATGACGAGACCGTGCGCCGCTGCCCAGTCGATGTTGTTCTTGATCTGGGACGTGATGGTGGCCTGGTCGACCCAGACGGTGTTGCCGGTGGCGTCCTTGGTGCACTTCCACGGCACCACGGAGACGTCCTGCAGGCAGCCCAGGTACGGGTGCGTGTAGGTGTGGTTGACCCACCGGTAGCTGCTCTGGTCGGCGACCATCTGGTTCACCACCGGGTCGGCGGTGACCGTGTGGTCGGCCTTCCAGTCCTCGCTGCCACCGCCGTTGAACACCATGTCCATGGTGAAGTTGTTGGCGGTCTGCCACTGCTTCGCGTACTGCGCGTCGGTCGGCGTCATCCGGATCGGGTTGGCCGTCTCGGGCGTGCCGGGCGGGCAGGTGACGTCGCCGGGGGTGCACTTCAGTGCGGTGTCCCAGCGGTCGTCGGCCAGGAAGACGTCGTCGACGTGGGCCGCGAAGTAGTTGCGGTCGTAGCCGAGGTGGACCCCCTGGGTGATCCAGTCGACTATGCCGCGCGCCAGCAGCCGGTACTGCTGCTGGTACTGGTTGTAGACGAAGGTGACGACCAGCTCCTTGCGGCCGTCGTGGCTGTACTCGCCGACCAGCGAGCCGCGGGCGGTGGAGCCGGGGATCGGGGCGTCGACGAGCGGCGTGAACGTGGCGCCGGCCGGCAGGGTGGCCAGCGGGGTGGCCAGGTAGCCGTAGCTCTCGTCCACGGCCGGGTCGTTGTCCTCGAACGGGACAGCGCCCTTCAGGTAGCCGAACGGGCCGGACAGGCCCGCGCCGGTGACCTGGCCCTGGACGCCGTCCAGCTTGCCCATGTACCCCGGGTCGGCGGCCCAGTTCAGGCCGACGTCGGGCTGGGCATAGGTGTAGGCGTCGACCTGGCGGACGCCGAACGCGGCCTCGTACGTGGCGAGGGCCGTCATCTCGGCGGAGCCGGCGGCGAACGGGTTGTTGTTGGGCATGACGATGCCCTGGTACTTGCCGCGCGGCTGGCCGTTGACCGTGTCACTGAGGAACGCGGCATCGATGACCGGGCGGTTGGCGTCGTTGAGATCGACGATCTTGTACGGGGCGCCCTGGCTCTTCAGTTCGGCGGCGATGGCCGCCGTCGCGGGTCCGCCGTCGCTGATCACCAGGACCGTGAGGTCGATCCTGGGGGCTGTGGTGGCACCGTGTGCGAGGGACGACTGCAGGCCGCCGGCCAGCAGGACTGCTGCCGCGCACGCGGCAACTCTTCGGGTCGCTCGACCCATGTGTGTTCCTCCCCTGGGCAGGGCGCTCCGCTGCTCGGCGCTTCCTGCCCTGTCGCTGTTCGCGGGCAGCAGGCTGCCCGGCGCCCATCCTGGTGGAGACTCCGCACCGATTGGGACCAAATGGGCAGGAGTGCAGCGAATCTGTTACCAACGTTCATGGCGATGCCATGAAGGCGCTGATTGTGGCCGGAAGTGCCCTCGCAACGCAAATAATGAATTGAAAATTAATCCCGGCGCCCGAGTGTTACCGCTGGTCACCCAACGTACGGCCGGGGCTGGTGTGGTGCGCCCTACACTGGCGGGGTTGCGCATGACACTCTTGCACATCCACCTGTTTCGTTGGGCAGGTTCATGCAATATCGCGCAGGGTTGTGCCATGTCACCGTCCGAATATCCAATGGAGGCAGCCGCGTGACCGAGCAGCAGACCGGGACTCCCGCTATCGGGGCCCTCCGAAATGCCCCGCAGGTACCCGCGGCGGGTGCCGCGGAGAGCTCCGGGGAGGCCATCGGGGAGGCCGCGGCGGAGGCCCGGAGCCTGGGTCTGCGCGGGGCCGTCAACGCCCGCGATCTCGGCGGCTACCGGACCGCCGACGGCCGGGTGCTGCGGCACGGCGTCGCCCTGCGCAGCGACGGCCTCAACCGGCTCACCGAGGAGGACCTCGACCTGCTCGGCGCGCTCGGCCTGCGCCAGGTGGTCGACCTGCGCAGCCTGGACGAGGTCCGGGAGACCGGGCCGGACCGGGTCCCCGGTCTGCCGGTCGCCGCCATCGCGGCCGCCGAGCTGTCCGCCTCGCCGATCACCGTGGAGCGCACCACCCCGGACGGCACGACCCTGCACCACCTGCCGGTCTTCGCCGCGGACTTCGACATCTACGTCGCGCTGCGCGACGCCCTGGCCGACCGCAGCCCGGAGAAGCAGCGCGCCCTGCTCGGCGACGGCCGGGCCACCGCGATGATGACCGGCCTGTACCGGTGGTTCGTCACCGACCCGGTCGCCCGCGACCGGTTCGCCACCGTGCTGCGCCTGCTGGCCGCGCCGGACGGCGCGCCGCTGCTGTTCCACTGCTCGGCCGGGAAGGACCGCACCGGCTGGACGGCCGCGCTCCTGCTCACCGCCCTCGGGGTGGACCGCGGGACGGTCTTCGCCGACTACCTGCTCACCAACGAGCGCTCCGCCGCGATCGTCGAGCACGTCGTCGACAGCTTCGGCACCCGCGGCCTGATGCAGGAACCGGAGCTGCTGCTCCCGGTCTTCCGGGCGGAGCGCGGCTACCTGGAGGCGGCCTTCGAGGAGGTCGAGGCCGGCTGGGCCGGCTTCGAGGCCTTCTGGCAGGACGGGCTCGGGCTGGACGACGACGTGCTGGCGGGCCTGCGGGCCAACCTGCTGGAGCCCGGGCCGCCCGGCCCTCGCTGATCAGGCCCTCGTTGGTCAGGCCCTCGTTGGTCAGCCCTCGCTGATCAGGCCCTCGCGCAGCTGGGTGAGGGTCTTGGTCAGCAGCCGGGAGACGTGCATCTGGGAGATGCCGATCTCCTCGCCGATCTGCGACTGGGTCAGGTTGCCGAAGAACCGCAGCATGATGATCCGGCGCTCCCGCGGCGGCAGCTTGGCCAGCAGCGGCTTCAGCGACTCGCGGTACTCGACGCCCTCCAGCGCGAGGTCCTCGTAGCCGAGCCGCTCGGCCAGCGGGCCGTCGCCGTCCTCCTCGCCGGGGCTGGAGTCCAGGGAGCTGGCGGTGTACGCGTTGCCCACCGCCAGGCCCTCGACCACGTCCTCCTCGCTGACGCCCAGGCAGACGGCGAGCTCGGCGACGGTGGGGGAGCGGTCCAGCCGCTGGGCCAGGTCGTCGCCGGCCTTGGTGAGCGCCAGCCGCAGCTCCTGCAGCCGCCGGGGCACCCGGACCGACCAGCTGGTGTCCCGGAAGAAGCGCTTGATCTCGCCGACCACCGTCGGCATCGCGAAGGTCGGGAACTCCACCCCGCGCTCCGGGTCGAACCGGTCGATGGCCTTGATCAGGCCGATCGTGCCGACCTGGACGATGTCCTCCATCGGCTCGTTGCGGCTGCGGAACCGGGCCGAGGCGTACCGGACCAGCGGCAGGTTGAGTTCGATCAGGGTGTCGCGGACGTACGTGTGCTCCGCACTGCCCGGCTCCAGGACGGCCAGCCGCAGGAAGAGCGAGCGCGACAGCGTCCGGGTGTCCAGCCCGGCGCCGGACTGGACGCCCGGGTTGTGGGGCCCGGGGGCGGGCGGTGCGCTCCCGGTCCGCTGGACCGGGATCCGGTCGACGGCCGAGGCGCCCTCGGCCGCACTCTCGTGGGCCGGTCCAGCGTGGATCTCCGCAGTGCCCAGTTCTCCGGACATGCACCCACCCCCTTGTGACTGACGGTTCAACGGGCGCCGTCCTGGGAACGTTCCCCGTGCGGCTTCTCCCCCTGCATACCGGCTCACGATCCCCGGCAAACCCGAACGTCGCAAGATGTCACGCGGCAGTAACGCGCAGCGATCCCGGCCCGCCCGGGCCGGCCGCGGTCAGCCCTCCCAGGAGTTCCCGGTCCGGAGCCTGGTCAGGATGCGCGAGAGCAGCCGGGAGACGTGCATCTGGGACATCCCCAGCTCGGTGCTGATCTGGGACTGCGTCAGGTTGGCGAAGAACCGCAGCATGACGATCCGCCGCTCCCGCTCCGGCAGCTGGACCAGCAGGTGGCGGACCATGTCCCGGTGCTCGACCTCGGCCAGCGCCGAGTCCTCGTAGCCGAGCCGGTCCAGCAGGGCGAGACCGCCCTCGTGCTCCTGCGCGGCCTCCAGCGAGGCCGCGTTGTACGCCCGGCCGGCGTCCAGGCAGGCCCGGACGTCCTCCTCCGGGATGCGCAGGCTGGCGGCGATCTCGGGCACCTTGGGGGCCCGGCCGTGGGTCACCGTCAGCTCCTCCATCGCGCCGCTGACCTGGACCCAGAGCTCCTGGAGCCGGCGCGGGACGTGCATGGTGCGGACGTTGTCCCGGAAGTACCGCTTGATCTCGCCGAGGATGGTCGGCAGCGCGTAGGTCGGGAACTGGACGCCGCGGGTCGGGTCGAACCGGTCGATCGCGTTGATCAGGCCGATCGTGCCGACCTGGACCACGTCCTCCATCGGCTCGCTGCGGCTGCGGAACCGGGTGGCGGCGTAACGGACCAGCGGGATGTTGACCTCGATCAGGGCGGCCCGGACGCGTTCCCGCTCGGGGGCGTCCGGGGGCAGTTCGGCGAGCCGTTCGAAGAGCACCCGGGTCAGCGTCCGGACGTCCACCACGGGGCGGCCGCCGGGGCCGCGCAGGCCGTCCGTCCGCAGTTCGCCGGCCGGGCTGATGATGGCGGCCAGCACCTCGTCGGGCGGGGCCGCCTGGGCCGGTGGCGCCGATGGGGCCAGCGGTGCCGCCTGGGCCGGTGGTGCCGATGGGGCTGCCGGGGGCTGTGGGGCCTGCTGGGCGGGCGGGCCGCCCTGTGGTGGTGGCTGGGCCGGTGCCGGGGTGCTTGCGGCCGGTGGAGCCGCGGCCGGGGCCGCGGCGGGCGCCGGTGCGGCGGCCGGCGGCCCGGTCTCTGTGGCGGCCTGCCCGGTATCGGTGCCCGGCGCGCTCCCTGGTGTCCGCACGGACACGTCACCCCTCCCAAAGTCGACAACGGTTGGGACTTGCGGATCGGGCGTCGCGTCTCGGGTCACCACCTCGCCATGTCCGGCAAAACCGGTCATAGCATCACAAGGCGGGCGCAGGTCGGGCAAGCACCACGTGGAGGTGTGTTGGTGCTGTGCCGGTGCTTCACGGGCTCTGCCGGCCGGGCCGCCGGAGGACCGTTCCTGGACAGAGCAAGGCGCCCCGCCCGGGTCTCGGGCGGGGCGCCGGGGTCCGTCCGGGGGATGGCCCGGGGTCAGACCTCGATGTCGGCGATCACCCAGGTGGCGAACTCGCGCCACTGGCCGGCCGCGGCCTGGTGGGCCGGGTGGGTGAGGTAGGCCTGCAGCGCCTCGCGGTCGTCGACCAGGCTGTTGATGGCGTAGTCGTACGCGATGTCGCGCTCGGTGGTGTTCCAGCCGCAATCCCACTCGCGCAGCTCGGGAACGACCGGGCCGAGCGCCGCGAAGGCCTCGGCGCCGGCGAGCGCGCGCGCGTCGTCCTTGCGGACGCCTTCGTTGAGCTTGAACAGGACCAGGTGCCGGATCACGATGCCGCTCCTCGCGGACGGGGGCTGAGGGACGGGCCCACCGTAGCCGGTGCCGGAGGGGCTACTTCACCAGCCCGGTCATGAAGGTGCCGATCGCCTTGGCGGCGTTGGAGATGCCCTCGAACCCCAGCTGGACGAGTTCGGCGGCGCGGGCCGGCGAGGTGATGATCGTGTAGAGCACGAAGACGAGCAGGAGGACCATGCCGATCTTCTTCGCCTGCGCCATCCGCGGACCTTCCTCCCTGCCGTGGGCCGCCGCCGTCCGGTCCCCGAGCGGCCCTCTGCATTGGGCAGCTTATCCACCGGACGGCCTATCAAGTGTGCGACGCGTTCGCCCGGCGGGACGAAGGTCCCCGCGAGTGGGGCCTTTCTCCGGGTGCCCCGGAGCGGTGCTTCGAGCAGGATGGGTGGCGTACCGGGGATCTGGCAGGAGCCTCCGGTACGTGGATCCGGAGCTCCCCGCTGTGGGACCGGTGCCGTGGCTTCCCCCCTGACACGGCACCGGTTGTGGGACTCCGCCGGGGGAGCGGTCTCCCCCCGAACCGCTCCCCCTCCAGGCTCCGTGCTCGACGGGCGTTGGTGGTCATCGGCCCTGAGTGCGGAGCCCCTTTCCGCGGATGAGGGTGCGCGGAAACGACGAGGGCCCCGACCGTCTCCGGTCGGGGCCCTCGTGCTGCTGGCGGTAGCGGTGGGATTCGAACCCACGGTGAAGTTGCCCCCACACACGCTTTCGAGGCGTGCTCCTTTGGCCGCTCGGACACGCTACCGAGGGGAACTCTACCGGACGGGTGGCGCCGTCACGAAATCCGTATCGGGCGGGTACCCCGCGGGTGCTCGGCGGTGGGTGCTCAGCGGTGGGTGTCGAAGAAGGCGCGGAGCTGCTCGGCGCAGGCGTCGGCGAGGACGCCGTGGACGACCTCGGGGCGGTGGTTGAGCCGGCGGTCGCGCATCACGTCGAAGAGCGAGCCGGCGGCGCCGGCCTTCTCGTCGAGGGCGCCGTAGACCACCCGGTCGAGCCGGGACAGGACGATGGCGCCCGCGCACATGGTGCAGGGCTCCAGGGTGACGACCAGGGTGCAGCCGCCGAGCCGCCACTCGCCGACGTGTGCGGCGGCCTCGCGGATCGCGACCACCTCGGCGTGCGCGGTCGGGTCGCCGACCGCCTCGCGCTCGTTGTGGCCGCGTCCGATCACCTCGCCGCCGGGGCCCAGCACGAGCGCCCCGACCGGGACGTCCCCGGTGGCCGGCGCCAAAGCGGCCTCGGCGATGGCGAGGCGCATCGGCGCCGCCCAGCGGTCGCGGACCGGGTCGGGGCGGACGGGGGCGGGGAGCGGGGCCACCCGGGGGGTGGCCGGCGGGGCTGCCTGGCGGGCGGACGCGGACTGCATGGCATCCAGTGTCCGGCATCCGGTGCGGGGCACCGGCCGCTACCGGACGGCCTCCAGCACCTCGCCGCAGCCGAGGGCCTCGGCGATCTCCTCCAGGGCGTCGCCCGGCACCGCGCCCTCGCCGCTGAGGGCGAGCAGCTGGTCGGAGGGCAGCCCGAACTCGCCGAGCAGGTGCGAGTCGCCGAGCGGGCCGACCGGGACGCCGCCGTGGGCGTCGTCCTCGTCCTCCTGCTCCTGCGCCTCGTCCTCCAGCTCGGCGACCAGGTTGTCGAGGTCGCCGAACTCGCTCTCGCCGGCCTGGTCGACCAGCTCGTCGGTCAGGACGGAGCCGTACGAGCTGCGGGCGGCGGCGGCGCCGTCCGACACGAAGATCCGCGGATCCTCCTCGCCGTCCACCCGGACGATCGCGAACCAGGCGTCCTCCTGTTCGACGAAGACCAGGACGCTGTCGTCGTCCCGGGCCGCCGCGCGGGCCAGGTCGGCCAGGTCGGCCAGGGTTTCGACACTGTCGAGCTCCGTCTCGCTCACATCCCACCCGTCCTCGGTGCGAGCAAGCACTGCAGCGAAGTACGCCACCAGGACACTCCCAAGATCTCGGTCTCGGCTGTCGGCGCGCTCGGGCAACGCGGAACCTGGCCGCCCCCGCGCCAGAGGCGGCCCGCTGTTCGGACCGTCCCCTCGGAATCGTGACAGAAAGCCCGGCTTTGCGGGGGGTGTTCGGCAGCGCGTCTTTGCAGGTCGTGTCGGAAGGACCGGCCCGGGGCCGGTGAGCGCCCGCCGGTCCCGGGCCGGTACCGCTCGAACGGGGGCCGGACGGGCGCCGGACGGGCGTCGGAGTGTCGCGGCGGGCCCGTCAGAAGCGGAAGGTTCGCATCCGCATCGCTTCGCGCATGCGGCGCTCCTTGGTCCGGCGGGGCTGGACCCGCTCTCGCAGTTCGCGCGCCTCGGCCAGCTCGCGCAGGAAGACGGTCCGCCGCTTGCGGCGTTCCGCCTCGGTCTCCGGATGGTCCGGGGGTCGGTCCGAGCGCCCGCCCGACAGGCCCGGGAGCCCGTCCGCCGAGCCGTCCCCGGTCCTCGGGTTGCTCGTCATAGGACCTGACCTTCCCAGATCGGCCCGATTGATACCACAGGAGCCCGTTCCGTCCGGACATTCGCGGTGCGTCACGGCGCGTCACGGATGCGTGAGCCCGGGAGGGGGCCGTGCGGGGGGTGCGGTCGGCCGGGCGGGTCACGCTGTGTCGTACGGGCGTCCGGGCCCGGGCTAACCTCGACGTATGCGGACCCACGTCGTCGACCACCCGCTGGTCGCCCACAAGCTCTCCACCCTGCGCGACGAGCGCACCGACTCGCCGACCTTCCGTCGCCTGACCGACGAGCTGGTGACGCTCCTCGCGTACGAGGCCACCCGGGACGTCCGCACCGACGAGGTGGAGATCACCACGCCCGTGGCGGTCACCACCGGCACCCGGCTGAGCTACCCGCGCCCGCTGGTGGTGCCGATCCTCCGGGCCGGCCTCGGCATGCTGGACGGGATGACCCGTCTGCTGCCGACCGCCGAGGTGGGCTTCCTCGGCATGGTGCGCAACGAGGAGACCCTGGAGGCCTCCACCTACGCCACCCGGATGCCGGACGACCTCTCCGGCCGCCAGGTGTACGTGCTCGACCCGATGCTGGCCACCGGCGGCACGCTGGTCGCGGCGATCCGGATGCTGATCGAGCGGGGCGCCACCGACGTCACCGCCGTGGTGCTGCTGGCCGCGCCCGAGGGCGTCGCGGTGATGGAGAAGGAGCTGGCCGGCCTGCCGGTCACCGTCGTCACCGCCGCGGTCGACCAGCGGCTGAACGAGAACGGCTACATCGTGCCCGGCCTCGGCGACGCGGGCGACCGCCTGTACGGCACCGCGGGCTGAGCCCCGGCAGCGGACGACGAGAGCCCCCGGCGTGGTCGCCGGGGGCTCTCGTGCGTGCGGTGCGTGCCGTGCGGTGCGTCCGGAGCCGGAGGGGCTCGGGGTCAGCAGCTGCCCGTGGAGCTGGGGGTCGGGGAGGGCTTGGTGGCCAGGGCCAGCGCGGCCGCGGCCTGGGTCTCGTCCAGCAGGGTGTTGTAGCTGTCGCCGACGACGACGTCGACGGTGTTGTCGGTGCGCGCGTCGGTGGTGACGCTGGCCCCGGCGATCTGGGAGCTGATCAGCGTGGCGGCGCCGGCGCCTGCCGGGCCGGAGATCACCACGGCGGTGCCGGGCACCTTCTTGTCGAGCTCGGCCGGGGCGTTGCCCTTCTTGTCCACGGTGAAGCCGCGCTTCGTGAACTCCTCGGCCGTGCGCCCGGCGAGCCCGGCCTTGGCGGTGGCGTTGAAGACGTTCACCTTGAAGGCGGTCTGCTGCGGGATGGCGCGGGGGTCGCCGGTGGGCGCCGCGTCGGGGGTCGGGGTGGGTGCGGCCAGCGGCTTGCCGCTGGGGCTCGCGCAGGCCTGGGCCGAGGCGTTGCGCCCCTTGCCGGTGAAGATGTCGTAGAGCTGGACGCCGCCGAGGGCGATCAGCGCCAGGGCGAGCAGGGAGCCGATCAGGGCGAAGACCCTGCGGCTCTTCCGGGGTGGCCGGCCCAGCCGTGGATAGCTGTTGCCGGTGATGCGGTACTGCTTCCCCTTCAGGCCTTGGGGAGTCAACATGCTCACGGTTTGTCTCCCCCTCGTGCCAGGGCGGGGATCGGGTGACGGGTCGGCCGGACCGGCGGTTCGCCGTGGTCGCGGCCGTAGTCAGCAGACTAGTGCGGTACGGCTGCGAAGGTACTAAATGATCATCATCTGGAGTACGTCGGCACCCGAACGGGGGTAGCCGGGTACGAACCGACCGCCCTCCGGCGGGTGGCCGGACGGCGGCGGGGGAGCACGCGGGAGGAGCCCGTCACTCCATTTCGAGGACGCGGGCGTGCAGCACCTGGCGCTGCTGCAGCGCGGCGCGCACGGCGCGGTGCAGCCCGTCCTCCAGGTAGAGGTCGCCGTGCCACTTGACGACGTGGGCGAAGAGATCGCCGTAGAAGGTGGAGTCCTCCGCGAGGAGGGTTTCCAGGTCGAGTTGGCCCTTGGTGGTCACCAGCTGGTCCAGCCGCACCGGGCGTGGGGCGACGTCCGCCCACTGGCGGGTGCTGGTCCGGCCGTGATCCGGGTACGGCCGCCCATTGCCGATGCGCTTGAAGATCACACGGAAAGCCTACCGTTCGGACGGCGGATGGCCCAGCAGCCGCGGCGCCGCCACGCCCTCCGGCGTGAGCTGCGCAGGCGCGATTGCGGCTGTTTCATGGGAAATGTCGCGAACGTCGTTCCTCAGCTCTGCCTCTGGAGTGTGCCCCGATGACCACCGCCGAGCCGTCGCCCCCCGCCGTCGTCCCGTCCCCGGTGCGGGAGATCGCGGACGGATACGCCTTCACCGGGCCCGCCCTCGACCTCGGCGCGGTGCTGCTGGACGGCACCGCGTACCCCGGTGCCCCGGTCCGGATCCCGCTCGGCGTGCTGAACCGGCACGGGCTGGTCGCCGGTGCGACCGGCACCGGCAAGACCAAGACCCTCCAGCTGATCGCCGAACAGCTCTCCGCCCAGGGCGTTCCGGTGTTCCTGGCCGACATCAAGGGCGACGTCTCCGGCATCTCCGCACCCGGCACGCCCGGCGACCGGACGGCGGCCCGCGCCGCCGAGGTCGGGCAGGACTGGACGCCGCGGGCCTGCCCGACCGAGTTCTACGCCCTCGGCGGCCAGGGCACCGGCATTCCGGTCCGGGCCACCGTCACCAGCTTCGGCCCGCTGCTGCTGGCCAAGGTGCTGGACCTGAACGAGACCCAGGAGTCCTCGCTCGGCCTGGTCTTCCACTACGCCGACCGCAACGGCCTGGAGCTGTACGACCTGAAGGACCTCACCGCCGTCATCACCTTCCTCGCCTCGCCCGAGGGCAAGGAGGAGCTGAAGGGCATCGGCGGGCTCTCCACGGCGACCGCCGGCGTGATCCTGCGCTCGCTCACCATGCTGGAGAACGAGGGCGCGGGGGCGTTCTTCGGCGAGCCGGAGTTCGACACCGCCGAACTTCTGCGGACGGTCGACGGGGGCGCCGCCGGCCCGGAGGGCGGGGGCGGCCGGGGCGTCGTCTCGGTGCTGGAGCTGCCGGCGGTGCAGGACCGGCCGCGGCTCTTCTCCACCTTCCTGATGTGGCTGCTGGCCGACCTCTACCAGGAGCTGCCCGAGGTGGGGGACGTCGAGAAGCCCAAGCTGGTGTTCTTCTTCGACGAGGCGCACCTGCTGTTCAAGGGCGCGTCCAAGGCCTTCCTGGAGGCGATCACCCAGACCGTCCGGCTGATCCGCTCCAAGGGCGTCGGGATCTTCTTCGTCACCCAGACGCCGAAGGACGTCCCCGCGGACGTGCTGGCCCAGCTGGGCAACCGGGTGCAGCACGCACTGCGGGCCTTCACGCCGGACGACGCGAAGGCGCTCCGGGCGACGGTCTCCACCTTCCCGAAGTCGCCCGCGTACGACCTGGGCGAGGTGCTGACCTCGCTCGGCACCGGCGAGGCGGTGGTGACGGTGCTGTCCGAGAAGGGCGCGCCGACACCGGTGGCGGCGACCAGGCTGCGGGCGCCGCAGTCGCTGATGGGCCCGGTCGGGCCGGCCGACCTGCGGGCGGCGGTGGACGCCTCCGCGCTGACGGCCCGGTACCGGGACGCGATCGACCGGGAGTCGGCGTACGAGAAGCTGGCGGCCCGGGCGGCGCGGCCGGCGGCGGAGCCGGTGCCGGCGGGTGGCCGGGCGCCGGAGGAGCCGCGGCGGGCGCCCGAGGGGGAGGGGGAGAAGGAGGGCGGTGGGCTGCTCGGGTCGTTGCTGAGCAATCCGGCGCTCAAGTCCTTCGCCCGCTCGGCCGGGACGCAGCTCGGCCGGGAGATCTCGCGCAGCCTGTTCGGGACGTCCCGGCGGCGGCGCTAGGCCGCCGGTGCCTGTGCTGGTGGCTCCCCCTCGTCGGATGACCACGACGAAGGGGAGCACGGATTCCGTATCTTGGCATGACCAGGATGAGTCGCGCAGGTGAACGGTATTTCCGGGCCGGCCGCCCGTCCTCCGCCGCCCGGGCGGCGGCTGCTGCCGGGTGCCGCGCCGTGTCAGCCCCGGAGAGCGGCGCCGATCCGGTCCAGCGAGGAGAGCCGCATCAGGCCGTAGTGGTAGAACTCGACCTCCGGCACGCCCAGCTCCCGCAGCATGGCGATCTTGGCGGTGAGATTGGCCGGGCCGTCGCAGTCCGAGGCCATCGGGCGCAGGATCACCGCCATCTCCTGCGGGCGGACACCGTGCAGGGCGAAGGCGGCGAGCTTCTCCCGGACGGCCTCCGGCGTCCTGGCGTAGCCGAGCGTCTCGATCTGGTGGGCGGCCCCGGAGAGCGCGGGCAGGTCGATCCCGGAGAGCCGGCCCTTGCCCGGGCCGCCGCCGTCCATGAAGCTCAGCCGCATCCCGTGCCGCTGCGCCTCGGCGGCCACCTCGGCGGCCAGGGAGGTCACCGTCGCGGCGGAGGCGTCCAGGTACGCGGCGAGCGCGCCGCCCGCGAGCTCGTCCAGCGCGCCGGGCTCGGCGGCGGCCGCGTCGTCGGCCAGCCGGCGGCGCAGCTCGGTGCGGACGGCCGCGGCGACCTCGTCGGCCGGGACGCCCGCGCGGGTGGCGGCGGCGCGGCAGTGGTCGCAGAAGCAGATCCCGAGCAGGGCCTCCGCGACGGGGCCCAGCTCCTCGAAGTACCGCTCGTGGTGGTAGCCGTGGCGCAGGCCGTGGAAGTGCAGCGACTCCGCGCGGACGGCGTCGACCCCGTACCGGGCCAGCTCGCCGACCAGCGTCACCGCGTACTCCCGGACCTCCGGATTCGCGGGGCAGAGCTCGGTGAGGTGGCGGTCGCCGAAGGCGTTGGCGGGCGCGCAGTCCGGGTGCTCGAAGCCGAGCCGGTCGTTGTGGCAGAAGACCGTCCAGGCGTGCAGTTTGAGGCCGCGGCGCCGGGCCTCGGCGGCGGCCTCGGCGAACGGGTCGCGGTCGCCGATCGCGCTGGAGGGGGTGGGGCGCAGCCGGCGGCCGGCCCAGCGGGCCGGGTCGGGCCGGAAGTAGGCGGCGCCGGGCTCCAGGTAGCGGATCACCCGGCGCGGGTTGTGCGGGAAGACGTCCCGGGCCTCGTGGTAGACCGAGGCGAGGGTGACGCCGCCGACGCCCGCCCGGTCGGTGAGGTGGTGGAAGAAGGTGTCGGCGCCTTCGTCCAGCAGGTCGGTGGCGAAGGCGAGGACGGACGACTCCACGGTGCGGCTCCGGAGCAGGGGGCGGGTGCCCTCCCACGCTAGCCGGAGGGGTGCGATTGGTCTATACCTGACCGGCGGCCCGGGGGCGTGTCGCGAACGGCCGGGCCGGGCCTAGAGGCCGAGGTCGTCGAGCTGCTTGTGCAGGTCGGCGCGCGGGCCGGCGGCGCCCGCGGCGGCCGGGGCCGGTGCCGCGGCGGTGGCCGTCCGCGGGCCGCGGTTGCGGAAGAGCCAGGCGCCGACGAGGCCGCCCAGCAGCCCGCCGAGGTGGCCCAGCCAGCTGATCCCCTCGGACACCGGCAGGACGCCGATCAGGAGGTAGGAGTACACCGCGGCGATCACGATGCCGATCGCCGCGTCCAGCAGGTTGCGGTCGAGCACGCCGCGCAGCACCACGTAGCCGAAGTACCCGTAGACCATGCCGCTCGCGCCGACCGTCACCGCCTCCGGGCGCTCGAAGAGCCAGATCGTCAGGCCGCCGCTGACCAGGATCACCAGCGAGACCCAGAGGAACTTCGCCATGCCGCGGTAGGCCGACAGGAAGCCGAAGGCGAACAGCGGCCAGGAGTTCGCCTCGATGTGGTCCCAGCTGCCGTGCAGGAGCGGCATGGTGAACATGTCCGGCAGCTCGTCCAGGCGCTGCGAGCGGAGGCCGTACTCGGTCGAGAGCCCGTAGTCGTCCATCCAGTTCACCAGCTGCACCAGCCAGATGACGGCCAGGACGCCGAGCATGGTGAACAGCGCGCGTCGGGAGTCGGCGAGCAGGCGGGTGAAGGTGGAGACCATGTCCCGACTCTAGGACGGGCTCGTGCCGCTGCGCACCCCACTATGGTGAATCGTGTCGGCCGGCCCGGATCCGGGCCGGTCCCGGTCTGCCGAGAGGTGAGCATTCATGAGTGTTCGTCCGCCGCTGCCCTACGAGTTCCTGCCGCCGGTGCCGTCGTTCGTACTGACCAGTCAGGACCTCTCCGAAGGCGGCACCCTGGCCGACGAGTTCATCCACGGGGGCGGCAACCTCTCGCCGCAGCTGGCCTGGTCCGGGCTGCCCGAGGGCACCCGGTCCGTCGCGGTCACCTGCTTCGACCCGGACGCGCCGACCGGCTCCGGCTGGTGGCACTGGCTCGCGCTCAACCTGCCCGCCGACACGGACGGCCTGGTGCGCGGCGCCGGCTCCTCGGACGCGGACCTGCCCGGTGAGCGCTCGTTCCACGTGCGCAACGACTTCCCCGGCAAGCAGTACGACGGCGCCGCCCCGCCGCCCGGCGCGCCCCACCGGTACGCGTTCGCGGTGCACGCGCTGGACGTGGACGCGCTCGACGTCTCCGCGGACACCCCGGCGGCGCAGGTCGGGTTCCACATCACCTTCCACACCCTGGCCCGTGCGGTGATCACGGCCGAGTACGGGGTCTGAGACCCTCTCTGGGTGAACGAACCGGTGGAGGTCTGGCGGCTGCCCGCGCACGAGTTCGCGGCGGGCCGCCGCGCCCCCGGCTGGACGGTGGGGCCGGCCGGCGAGCTGGCGGTGCTGCTGGTGTCCGAGGACGGCCCGGCGGCGTGGTCCCGCGGGCCGGGCCGCGGCCTGCCGTACGACGCCGAGCTGGTGACGGTGGGGCCCGGCGGCGAGCGGCGGTCCGGGCTGAGCGACGTCGGTGTCCGACCGGACCACCTGGCCCTGCTCCCCGGCGGCCGGACGCTGGTGGCGTGCGCCGGCCTCGAGGGGGCGCCGGGCGGCTGGGAGCACAACGCCGTCGTGCACGGGCCCGACGGCAGGCCGGCCCGGGAGCTGACGCTCGGTCACGACATCCAGGCCCTGGTGACCGACCGGGACGGCCGGATCTGGATGGCCTTCGGCGACGAGGGCGTCTACGGCGACCACCCCGCCTCGCAGGCCGGCCTGCTGGGGACGGACGCGGCGGGCCGGACGGTGTGGAGCCCGCGGCGGGGCGAGCTGCCCGGGTATCCGCTGGAGGGGCTGGCAGGCGCGACCGAGGGCCGGGCCGTCTGGCTGGCCTGGTACCCCGACAGCCGGGGGAGCCATCTCACCAGGATCGACCCGTCGACCGGGACGTCCTCCTCGCTCCGGCTCCCGGTGCGCCTGCCGGTCGGATTCGCGATCGACGGGCGCCGGGCGGTCTTCCTGCTCGGCTCGGGCGAGTTGGTGTGGTGCGAGCTGACCGGCAAGGAGTGGCGGGAGCGCCGGCGTGAGCGGCTCCGGGTGCCCGGGGAGCTGGACCGGGGGCGGGCGTTCGGCCGGGACGGCGTGCTCCGGTTCCGGTCGGGGAACGGCTGGTACCGGGTGGTGGCGTAGCGGCCGGCGAGGTCAACTGCCGCTGTCCGCGGCGCGGTTGGCGCGGGCGGCCAGGGCGCGCAGGTGGGCGTGCAGCTCCGGCGGCTCGTGCACCTCGAACTCGCAGCCGAGCATGAGCAGCCGCATCGACAGCCATTCGAGGGAGTCCGCCCGGGAGTGGAGGCGGCAGGTGTCCGCGTCGATCGGCTCGACCGAGGAGTCGGTGGCCCCGTGCAGCCGGCGCCGGACCTCGGCGGCCGGGGCGTGCAGGGTGGCGTCCACGGTGTACACCGGTGCGGGGCGGCGGAGCTTGCTCGCCACGTACGCGGCCGCGTCCTCGGCGGGGAGCCGGCGCGGGGTGAAGCGGACGCCGGTGGCGAAGGGCCGGCTGAGCCGGTCGACGCGGAAGAGCCGCCAGTCGTCGCGGTCCAGGTCGAAGCCGACGAGGTACCAGCGCCGGCCCGCCGAGACCAGGCGCTCGGGCTCCACCTGGCGGCGGGTCTCGGCGCCGTCCCCGGCCCGGTAGTCGAACCGGAGCCGCTCCCGGGCGGTGACGGCGCCCGCCAGCACGGTGAGGTCCTCCGGCTCGACGGTCGCGCCGTCGCCGGTGAGCAGCGGGACGGTGGCCGCGTTCAGCGCGCCGACCCGGTGGCGCAGGCGCCCGGGCAGCACCTGGAGCAGCTTGCCGAGCGCGCGGACCGAGGCCTCCTCGATGCCGACCACCGCGTGTCCGGCGCCGGCCCGGAGGCCGACCGCGATCGCCACCGCCTCCTCGTCGTCCAGCAGCAGCGGCGGCATCGCCGTTCCGGCCACCAGGCGGTAGCCGCCGACGGCGCCCATCGTCGCCTCGACCGGGTAGCCGAGCGCGCGGAGCCGGTCGATGTCGCGGCGGATCGTCCGCGCGCTGACCCGGAGGCGGTCGGCCAGCTCGCTGCCGGGCCACTCGCGCGGGGTCTGGAGCAGGGAGAGCAGGTTCAGCAGCCGGGCCGGGGTGTCGGTCATGGCAACCAGGATGCCGGACAAGGCGGACAGGAGCTGACCTACATGGCCCGTATCGTCGCTGTCGTGCCGAAGAGCGAGACAGAGGAGAACGTGATGGGTGCCGTGGATTCCGACCGGCGGAGGTGGATCGCGCTGGCGATCGTGATGACCGCCTCCTTCATGGACCTGGTGGACGTCACCATCGTGAACATCGCGATACCGAGCATCCAGGCGGACACCGGCGCCTCGTTCAGCGCCGTCCAGTGGGTGACCGGCGGCTACGCGCTGGCCTTCGCGATCGGGCTGATCACCGGCGGGCGGCTGGGCGACATCTACGGCCGCAAGCGGCTGTTCCTGCTCGGCATCGGCGGGTTCACCGTCGCCTCCGCGCTCTGCGGGCTGGCGGGCAGTGCCGAGATGCTGGTCGCGATGCGGGTGGTGCAGGGCGCGACGGCGGCGCTGATGGTGCCGCAGGTGCTGTCGATCATCCACGCGACCTTCCCGGCGGAGGAGCGCGGCAAGGTGTTCGGCATGTTCGGCGCGGTGGTCGGGCTGGGCGCCGTGTCCGGCCCGCTGATCGGCGCGCTGCTGACCGAGTGGGACCTCTTCGGCCTGGCCTGGCGGCCGATCTTCCTGATCAACCTGCCGGTGGGTGTGGCCGGGCTGCTGCTGGGCCGGGCGTTCATCGGTGAGTCGAAGGCCGAGAAGGCCCTGAAGCTGGACCTGGTGGGCGTGCTGCTGGCGAGCGTGGGCCTGCTGATGCTGATCTACCCGCTCACCCACGGCCGGGAGGCCGGGTGGCCGCTCTGGGGGTACCTCGCGATGGCCGGGAGCCTGCCGGTGTTCGCGCTGTTCGTCGCCTACGAGCGGATCAAGACGCGGCGGGACGGCTCGCCGCTGGTGGAGCTGTCGCTGTTCCGGGTGAAGAGCTTCGCGGCCGGCATCGGCGTGCAGCTGACCTTCGGCGTCGCCACCGGGATCTTCTTCCTGGTCTGGACGCTCTACATGCAGCTCGGGCTGGGCTGGAGCCCGCTGAAGGCCGGCACGACCGGCATCCCGTTCTCGCTGGCCGTCTCGACGGCGGCCGGGCTTTCGGTGCAGAAGCTGGTGCCGCGGTTCGGGCGCAAGGTGCTCCAGGCCGGTGCGCTGGTGATGGCGGCGGGCGTCCTGACGTACATCTGGGAGGCCGAGCACTACGGGACGGCCGTCAAGCCCTGGCAGATGGCGCTGCCGCTGGTGGTGATGGGCGTCGGGATGGGGCTGATCGTCGCGCCGATCACCGACGCCGTCCTGGCGGAGGTGCCGCGGGAGCACGCCGGTTCGGCGTCGGGGCTGATCAACACGGTGCAGCAGATGGGGAACGCGCTCGGGCTCGGGCTGGTGTCGGTGGCCTTCTTCGGGCAGATCGACGACGTGGTCGCGCCGGACGCGGTGGGGGCCGAGTTCAACGGGGCGTTCGTGCACGCGATGTGGTGGGTCGCCGGGGTGATGGTGCTGGTGTTCCTGCTGATGAGCGTGCTGCCGAAGCGGAAGGCGGCCCCGGCCGCGGCCTCGGATGCTGCCGCGGACGAGGTGGCACCCGAGGCACAGGAGCCGGTGCTGGTCTGAGGACCGCCCTGTCCGGCGAGGGCCCGGGTCGCGCGAGGCGCGGTCCGGGCCCTCGCGCGTGGGCACTGCCCTCGCGCACGCTGCCCTCGCGCACGCTGCCCTCGCGCACGCTGCCCTCGCGCACGCTGCCCTCGCGCACGCTGCCCTCGCGCACGCTGCCCTCGCGCACGCTGCCCTCGCGCACGCTGCCCTCGCGCACGCTGCCCTCGCGCGCGCCCTTCGCCCGTGCGCACACTGGAAGGGCGATGAAGCGGCGGACGGTGGACTCGTCGGCGCTGCGCTCGGTCGGGTACGACGCGGCGCTGCGCGTACTGGAGCTGGAGTTCACCGGCGGGCGCGTCTACGCGTACGAGGCCGTGCCCGGGCGGGTGCACCGGGAGCTGATGGCGGCGGAGAGCCACGGGCGGTACTTCGTCCGGGAGGTCCGGGGGCGGTACGCGTACCGGCGGTTGGCCTGAGCCCCGGGGTGTCCTGCCCGGCGGCAGTGCTGCGGGCGGGCGGCCGCGGGCCGGGCGGTCCGGTGGGTGGTCAGGCGGCGCGGTGGTAGCTGCTGCCGTCCCTGGGCCGGGTGAGGTGGCCCCCCTCGACCAGGAACCGGCGCAGTGCGGGGTAGTCGTCGTGGACCGTCCGCAGCACGTCGTTGACCTCGTGCTCGCTGTAGGTGCGGCCCGGTTCGAAGAGGGTGTCGGCGAGGTGGGTGAGCAGCTGCTCGCGGCGGGCCGCCCGGCGGGGGATCGTGGGCAGACGGCCCTCGGCGGAGAAGAGCGCGAGGACGCCGGGGGCGGTGGACACGCTGTGGGCGGTGGCATCGGTCATCCGTCGAGGATCGCCCGGCGGTGGGCGGCCGGGCAACCCGGTTTCGGCGGCCGGGGCGGCCGGGCCCGGCACTGCTCGCGAGTGCCGGGCACAGGCGCCGGAGGCTGCTCAGACCTTCGCCTTGGCCTCCTTCGCGGCGCGCTTCACCTCCTGCTTGTGCGCGCGGACCTTCTCCAGCGACTCGGGGCCGGTGATGTCCGCGACCGAGCGGTAGGCGCCCTCCTCGCCGTACGCGCCCGCGGCCTCGCGCCAGCCCTCCGGCTGCACGCCGTACTGCTTGCCGAGCAGGGCGAGGAAGATCTGCGACTTCTGCTTCCCGAACCCCGGCAGGGCGTTGAGGCGGGAGAGCAGTTCCTTGCCGGTCGCGACGTTGCGCCAGAGCGCGGACGCGTCGCCGTCGTACTGCGCCACCAGGAACTGGCAGAGCTGCTGCACCCGTTTGGCCATCGCCGCCGGGTAGCGGTGCACGGCCGGCTTCTCGGAGAGCAGTGCGACGAACTCCTCCGGGTTGTGGACGGCGATCTCGTGGGCGTCCAGGTCGTCGCGGCCGAGCCGCTGCGCGATGGTCAGCGGTCCGCCGAACGCCCATTCCATGGGCACCTGCTGGTCGAGCAGCATGCCGACGAGTGCGGCGAGCGCGCTGCGCCCGAGCAGTTCGTCGGCCTCGGGCTGCTGCGCGAGCCGGACGGTGACGTTCATGGGCAAGCCCTCCTCTGAGTTGGAGAATCGGGTCGCCGCCCAGTCTGCTGGACGGGGGATGCGGGAGCGGCCGTCAACACGCCAGGGGGTGGTGATTCCTTGGGGCGGCTGGTTGGTTCGTCGGCGTAGCTCCCTGTTCGATCGCGCCGGGGGTACTGATGTGTCGTCAAGTGGTCTCGGATTTACCCTCCTTGCGGATGTTTTCTGCCGAAATGCGACAGTTTCTTCCAGTTCGGCCGCAGCTGCATCAATCCGCCCGGGGCTCAGCCACCTTGGGGCGCCGGGCGGGTGGGCCCCGCGCCCCCGGAGGTCAGGTGCGGGCCGGGCGTGCGGCGCGCGCCACCAGGAAGAGGCCGAACCCGCACAGCGCCACCAGCAGCCACCCGGGCCGGGACGCGGCGGCGAGGCCGCCGGGGCCGGCGCCCGCGACCAGACCGCCGGCGACGGCGATGCCGACCGCCGAGCCGACCTGGCGGGCGGTGGAGGTGATCGCCCCGGCCACGCCGGCGCGCGACGGCGGCAGGCCGCCCACCGCGGTGTTGGTGATCGGCGCGTTGGCGAAGCCGAAGCCGATCCCGATCAGCAGCAGCGCCAGGAGCAGGAGCCGGACGTCGGTGTCCGGGCCGAGGCGCACCAGGCAGAGCCCGCCGGTGGCGATGAAGCCGCCCGCGACGTACAGCGGGCGGCGCGGCCCGAGGCGCGCCACCAGGGTGCCGGACCACGGCGCGCACAGCGTCGCGCCGAGGGCCATCGGCAGGGTGGCGAGCCCGGACGCGAGCGGTGTCCAGCCGCGGGCGTGCTGGAGGTGGAAGGTGGTGAGCAGGAGCGTGACGTTCAGTGCGACGAACACCGCCACCGCGCCCAGCACCGCGGAGGCGAAGGCCGGCCGGCGGAACAGCCCGAGGTCCACCAGCGGCTCGGCCCGGTGCCGTTCGACCCGGACGAACCCGCCCGCCGCGCCGGCCAGCACGGCGTACGCGAGGAGTGCCGGGGGCGAGACCCAGCCGATCCGCGGCCCCTCGATGAGGAGGCCGACCGCCACGGCCAGGGTCAGGGCGAGGAGCACCTGGCCGGGGAGGTCGAGCCGCCGGGCGCGCTCCCCGCGGGACTCCGGCACGAACACCGCCACCAGGGCGAGTGCGCCGAGGACGACCGGCACGTTGATCCAGAACACCGAGCGCCAGCCGAGCGCCGAGATCAGCCACCCGCCCGTCACCGGGCCCGCCGCCATGCTGAGCCCGAACACCGACGCCCAGACCCCGATCGCCCGGGCCCGCTCCCGCGGGTCGGGCATCGTGTTCACCACGATCGCCAGGGCGACCGGGCTCAGCATCGAGGCGCCCACCCCCTGGACGGCGCGGGCCGCCACGAGCAGCCCGAGCGTCGGCGCGGCGGCGCAGGCCAGCGACGCGGCGCCGAACACGGCCAGCCCGCACTGGAAGACCCGGCGCCGGCCGTAGCGGTCCGCGAGTGCGCCGGAGGCGATCAGCAGGCCGGCCAGCACGACGGTGTAGGCGTCCACCACCCACTCCAGGCCGCGGACACCCGCCCCGAGCCCCTGGCCGATCCGGGGCAGGCCGACGTTGACGATCGTGGTGTCCAGGCCGACGAGGAACATGCTCAACGCGCAGACGGCCAGCACCGTCCAGCGCCGTCGGGCGTCCAGGGCCGGTGGGGGAGCGGGGAGGGTCGTGGTCACGGGGCCGCCTTCGGTCCGGGGTGGTCGGGTGGCCCATGCTCGGGCCGGGTGCCGCCGCCGGCCCAGCGAACTTGCGAAGACTGCAAGATGGACCCATGGACGCGACATGGACGTGAAGGCGAACGAGGACGACGGGCTCGGGGCGATCCTCGACGGCATCGGGCCGCGGCTGCGGGCCCTGCGGCGCGACCGCGGGCTCACGCTGGACGCCCTCGCGGAGGAGACCGGGATCTCCGTCTCCACGCTGTCGCGCCTGGAGTCCGGCAAGCGGCGCCCGACCCTGGAGCTGCTCATCCCGCTCGCGCGGACGCACCGCGTCGCGCTCGACCAGCTGGTGGCGGCCCCGGCCACCGGTGATCCGCGCGTCCACCTGGCGCCGCAGCACCGGGAGGGCGGGAGTGTCCTGGTGCCCCTGACGCAGTACCCGGGCCGGGTGCAGGTCTTCAAGCAGGTGCTCGCGTACCGCGAACCGAAGCTCGTCCAGCACGCCGGCTACGAATGGCTGTACGTGCTCGCCGGGCGGCTCCGGCTGGTCCTCGGTGAGCGGGAGTTCACCCTCCGGCCGGGCGAGGTGGCCGAGTTCGACACCGCCGAGCCGCACTGGTTCGGCCCCGCGGACCGGAACGCCGTCGAGATCCTGCACCTCTTCGGCCCGCACGGCGACCAGGCGGTCGTCCGCACCGGCCCGTCGGTGCCGCCGGGCTGAGGGACGGTGCGGGCGCCTCCGGCAGCGGGGGTGCTCGTACGGGTGATCCAGTGGCGCGCGCGGAATGCGTCGTGCGTTCGAGTCAATGGGCTTATTTCATATGACTGTTCCTGTTGTCCGGTGCCGGGTGCCGGCGAGGGGTAATGCTGAGCCGACCGGGTGGCGGGTGGCGCAGGACCGAGACCCGCCCCGTTGCGCCGGTCGGCCTCCTCGACGCGTCCAGAAAGGCTCGCCCGGTGACTCAGCCGTTCGAACTGCCGTCCTTCTACGTGCCGCACCCGGCACGCCTCAACCCCCATCTGGAGGAGGCCCGGACCCACTCCACCGCGTGGGCGCGGGAGATGGGGATGCTGGAGGGCTCGGGCATCTGGGACCAGGCCGATCTGGAGGCGCACGACTACGGCCTGCTCTGCGCCTACACCCACCCGGACGCGCCCGCCGAGGCGCTGTCCCTGGTCACCGACTGGTACGTGTGGGTCTTCTTCTTCGACGACCACTTCCTGGAGATCTACAAGCGCACCAACGACCGTGAGGGCGGCAAGGCCTACCTGGACCGGCTGCCGCTGTTCATGCCCGCCGATCCGTCCACCCCGATGCCGGAGCCGACCAATCCGGTCGAGGCGGGGCTGGCCGACCTCTGGCGGCGGACCGTCCCGGCGATGGGCGAGGACTGGCGGATCCGGTTCGCCGAGAGCACCCGGAACCTCCTCAACGAGTCGCTCTGGGAGCTCGCCAACATCAACGCGGGCCGGATCGCCAACCCGGTCGAGTACATCGAGATGCGCCGCAAGGTGGGCGGCGCGCCCTGGTCCGCCGGGCTGATCGAGTACGCGGCCAACGCCGAGGTGCCGCAGGAGGTTTCGGGTTCGCGGCCGCTTCGGGTGCTGATGGACGCCTTCTCGGACGGCGTGCACCTGCGCAACGACATCTTCTCGTACCAGCGGGAGGTCGAGGACGAGGGCGAGCTGAGCAACGGCATCCTCGTCCTGGAGACCTTCCTCGACTGCACGACGCAGGAGGCCGCGGAGGCCGTCAACGACCTGCTCACCTCGCGGCTCCAGCAGTTCGAGAACACCGTCTTCACCGAACTCCCGCCGCTGTTCGCCGAGACCGGGCTCGACCCGGTGGGCTGCGCCAAGGTGATGGCGTACGTGAAGGGGCTGCAGGACTGGCAGTCGGGCGGCCACGAGTGGCACATGCGCTCCAGCCGGTACATGAACGGCGGCGGCGCGGCGGCGGAGTCGGACGCGGGCAACTGGTGGGACCCGTACGCGATCGGCGGCATCGGGACGTCGGCGCTGGACGTGCTCCGGGGCGGTGTCGGCCGCGAACTGGCCGGTGGTCTGTCGGAGTTGGGTTCGCTGAGCGGTGTCGGAGAGTTCGCCGCCGCGGTCGGCGGCAAGCCCGGCTCCCCCGGTGGCATCGACCCGGCGGTGCGGCGGTCGCGCTCGCACAGCCACCGGCCGTTCCAGCCCGTCGGCCCGTCCCGACTGCCGGAGTTCAAGCTCCCGTTCAGCGTCGAGCTGAGCCCCCACCTGGAGGCCTCGCGGCGCAACAACGTCACCTGGGCGGCCCGGATGGGCATGCTGGAGGCGCAGCCGGGCGTGCCGGGCTCGGACGTCTGGACGGCGGAGAAGGTCGCCGACTACGACTTCGCACTCTGCTCGGCCGGCATCCACCCGGACGCCACCGCCGACCAACTCGACCTCACCTCGGACTGGTTGGCCTGGGGCACCTACGGGGACGACTACTACCCGAGGGTTTTCGGGCGGACGAGGGACCTCGCCGGCGCGAAGCTGCTGACCGCGCGGTTCTCCGAGTTCATGCCCGTCGACGGCGAGCCCGTGCCGGTGGCGGTCAACGCGCTGGAACGCGGTCTGGCCGACCTCTGGCAGCGGACCGCCGGGCCGATGGCCCCCGACGCCCGGCGGAAGTTCCGGACGGCCGTCGAGTCCATGGTCGAGAGCTGGGTGTGGGAGCTCCACAACCAGGCACAGCACCGGATCCCCGACCCGGTCGACTACATCGAGATGCGCCGCCGGACCTTCGGCTCCGACCTCACCATGAGCCTCTGCCGGCTCGCCCACGGGCAGGCCGTCCCGCCGGAGATCTACGAGAGCGGGCCGATGCGCTCGCTGGAGAACGCGGCCGCCGACTACGCGTGCATGATGAACGACCTCTTCTCGTACCAGAAGGAGATCGAGTACGAGGGCGAGGTGCACAACGCCGTCCTGGTGGTGCAGAACTTCTTCAACTGCGACTACCCGGCGGCCGTCCGGATCGTCGACGACCTGATGCACTCGCGGGTGAGCCAGTTCCAGCACGTCGCGCAGAACGAGTTCCCGGTGCTGTACGACGACTTCGGGCTGGACCCGGAGGGCCGGGCGATGCTGGACGGCTACGTCAAGGAGCTGGAGAACTGGCTCGCGGGGATCCTGATCTGGCACCGGGACTGCAAGCGGTACGGCGAGGAGGACCTGAAGCGGCACTTCGGGTGGCAGGAGTTCTCGGTGGGGAGCGCGGGGGCCGTGCCGTCCCCGGGGGCTTCGGAGCCCTCGGGGGTCTCGGTGGAGTCGGTGGTTCCGGAGGTGGCGGAGGTCCCGGTGGGAGCCGTGCCGACGGCCTCGTTCGGGCCGTCCGGGTTGGGGACGTCCGCGGTGCGGCTCGCGGTGGCGGTGGCCCCGGTGGCCGCGGTGGCGGGCGCGGCGGAGGAGGCGCGCCGGCCGGCGGCGGTGCCGTCCGGGCCGAGCGGCTTCGGGACGGTGGGCGCGCGGGCGCCGTTCGCGGCGGCGGCTCCGGCGGCTCCGGCGGCTCCGGCGGCTCCGGCTGCCCCGGCGCTCCCGGTGGTTCCGGCGATTCCGGTGGCGGGGAGCGTGCCGGTGGCCGGCTGACGCCCTGCGGCTCCGCGACGGCCCGCCGGTGGGTGCACCGGCGGGCCGTCGGCGTGCCCCGGGCCGTTCGGCGCCCGGGGAGCGCGGGTGGGCACGGGCGTGGGTACGGGCCGGCTCGGGGCGCGGGCGGGTGCGGTACTGGCTAGGGTGGCAAATCGGGGCAAACCACTACCGGAGAGGGCAGATCATGGCCGCGCTACCCGAAGGCACACCCTGTTGGGCCGACGCGATGTTCACCGACCTGGAGGGCGCGAAGGCGTTCTACGGGGACGTGCTCGGCTGGACCTTCGGCGAGAGCTCGTCGGAGTTCGGGAACTACACGCAGGCGTACTCGGACGGCAAGGCGGTGGCCGCCGTGGTGCCCCCGATGCCCGGCCAGGAGGGCGAGCAGCCGCGCTCCGCCTGGTGCCTCTACCTCGCCTCGCCGGACGCCGCCGCCACCGCCGAACGCATCCGCGCCAACGGCGGCGAGGTGCTGATGGGGCCGATGGCGGTCGGGGACTTCGGGACGATGGTGATCGCCAAGGACCCGGGCGGGGTCCCGTTCGGGGTCTGGCAGGCCGGGGTGCACGAGGGCTTCGAGAAGCAGGGCGCGCCCGGCGCGTACACCTGGTCCGAGGTGCTCACCCGCGAGCCCGAGAAGGCGGACGCGTTCTTCCCGGCCGTCTTCCCGTATGCCACCAAGAAGATGCAGTCGGAGCAGGTCGACTACAAGATCTTCCAGCTGGGGGGCGAGCCCGTCCTCGGCCGGATGAAGGTCGGCCCCGGCGACCTGCCGCCCGAGGCGCCCTCCTACGTGAGCGTGTACTTCGCGGTGAACGACTGCGACGCGACCGCCGCCCGGATCACCGAGCGCGGCGGGCAGCTGTACTTCGGCCCGATGGACAGCCCGTTCGGCCGGTTCGCGGCCGTCGGTGACCCGCAGGGTGCCGCCTTCGGCATCATCGACATCGCCGCGACGGCCGGGGACATGCCCGTGCTGACGGACTCCTGATGAGCGGCGCACCGGACCACGGAGCCGCGCGGAGCCGGGGGCGGGCGCGATGAGCGGCGAGCGCACCGACCTGCTGGAGACGCTGGCCAAGCACCGCGGCTTCCTGCGGTACACCGTCCGCGACCTCACCGACGAACAGGCCGCCCGGCGCACCACGGCCAGCGCACTCTGCCTCGGCGGGCTGATCAAGCACGTCACCGGCACCGAGGCGCGCTGGATGCTGTTCGCCACCGGCGGCGCGGAGGCGATGGAGAGCGAACCGGTCGACTGGGAGGGGCAGTTCCGGATGGTGGACGGCGAGACGCTGGCCGGGCTGCTCGCCGCGTACGAGCGGGTGGCGCGCGAGACCGACGAGCTGGTCTCCACGCTGCCCGATCTCGGCCTCACCCACCCGCTGCCGCAGGCGCCGTGGTTCGAGCCGGGCGCGAGCTGGTCGGTGCGGCGGGTGCTGCTGCACGTCATCGCGGAGACCGCGCAGCACGCCGGGCACGCCGACATCCTCCGGGAGTCGCTGGACGGGGCGAGGACGATGGGGTGAGGTGCGAGCCGGGGTGAGGTGCGCACTGGGCCGAGGTGCGCGGTGGGGCGGGCCCGGTCAGGCCGTTTCCACGCCGAGCAGCTCGCGCAGCGCCCGGTCGCCGTCCGCCGTCACCCGCAGGGCCCGGCCGGAGCCGATCCGCTCCACCCAGGCCCGCTCCAGCGCCGTCCGGCAGAGCACGGCACCGAGCGTCCCGCCCAGATGGGTGCGGCGCTCGGTCCAGTCGAGGCAGCTGCGGACCAGCGGCCGGCCGCTCCGCCCTGCGCCGGCCGGCAGCCCGATGCCCTCGCCCGCCAGCCATTCCCGGCCGCGCTCGGTGACGGCGAGCCCGGCGTCGTCCGTCACCAGGCCGCGGGCCAGCACGGCGTCGGTGACGGCCACGCCGAGGCGGCCGGCCAGGTGGTCGTAGCAGGTCCGGGCACGGGCCTCGGCGCTCAGCCGGGTGGACTCGCGCAGGGTGCGGGGCGCCGCGGCGGGGCCGGTGGCCCCGGCGAAGGCGGTGAGGTCCTCGATCAGCGTCGCGGCCGGCGCCCCGGCCAGCCGGACGTACCGGTGCCGCCCCTGCCGCTCCTCGGCCAGCAGGCCACCGGCGATCAGCCGGGACAGGTGCTCGCTCGCGGTGGACGGCGCGACGCCGGCGTGCCGGGCCAGCTCCCCGGCGGTCCAGGCCCGGCCGTCCAGCAGGGCCGTGCAGAAGGCGGCGCGGGTCGGGTCGGCGAGCAGTCCGGCGAGCTGGGCGAGCGACATGCCTCCATGGTGCCCCGGGCACGGTTCGGCCGGGGCCGAAACGTCCCGGGCCCAGCATGTCGGTCATGAGCACTGTTGCCGAAGAGGCCGCCACCGTGGTGTTCGGCCGCTACGAGGACGTCGCGGCCGCCCTGGCCCACCCCGATCTGGTCCCGCTGCCCGCCGCCGCCGGAGCGGTCGGCGGTGTCGCCGGGCTGCGGGCGGCCGTCGCCCGGTTCAGTGCGGGGGAGGCGCACCGCGCGCGCCGGGCCCTCGTCGAGGCGGACCTCGCGGGGCTCGACCCCGCCGCCCTGCGGGCGTCCGCCGCGGCCGGGGTGGAGCCGGACGCCCGGCTGCGCGTCGTCCGCGCCCTCGCGCAGGGCCTCGGGCTGGCGGAGCCGGACGCCGTCGCGCGGGCCGTCGCCGTGGTGGCGCGGGCGTACTTCACCGGGACGCCGCAGGACGCGGAGGCCGATGCGGCGGTGGACTGGCTGCTCCCGCGGATGGGCGTGGCCGACGGCCCGGCGGAGCACGCCGCCAACCGGATCGGGCTGCTCGTCCAGGCCTGCGACGCCACCGCCGCCCTGGTCGCGCACGCCCGCCGGGCGGGCGGGGAGGAAGCGGCCGGGGGAGCGGCCGGGGCCTCGCCGGACGTGGCGGACGTGGCGGACGTGCTCGACCGGACGCTGCATCAGGACCCGCCGGTCGCGGTGATGCGGCGGGTGGCCGTGCACGACGCGGTGGTGGGCGGGACCGCGGTGGCGGCCGGTACGCAGGTCCTGCTCGACATCGCGGCCGCCCAGCAGGCCGCCCCGGGCCGGCCGCCACTCACCTTCGGGGCCCCGCCGCGGCTCTGCCCGGGGCGTACGCACGCGCTCGCCCTCGCCGCCGGCATCCTGTCGGCCCCGGCCACCGGGCCGGTCGGCGGGTCGGCCGTCGGGCCGGTGGCCCCGGTTGCGGTCGGGCCGGTGCCGCCGGCTGCCGCCGCGTCGGCGACCCGGACGGAGGAGGGCGCCGCGTGACTCCGTTCGCCGCACTCCACCACCGGCCCGGTGCGCCGCTGCTGCTCCCGAACGCCTGGGACCACGCCTCCGCCGCCGCCCTCGCCGAGCAGGGCTTCGCCGCGATCGGCACCACCAGCCTCGGCGTGGCCGCGGCCGCCGGCCTGCCCGACGGCACTGCCGCCACCCGCCGGGAGACCGTTCGGCTCGCCCGCCGGCTGGCCCGCGGGCGATTCCTGCTCTCCGTCGACGTCGAGGCCGGGTTCTCCGAGGATCCGTCCGAAGTAGCCGATCTGGCCGTCGAGTTGGCCGAGATCGGGGTGGCCGGGATCAACCTGGAGGACGGCCGCGCCGACGACACCCTGGCGCCCGTGGCCGGGCACGCCGCCAAGGTGACGGCGGTGAAGGCGGCCGCTCCCGGGCTCTTCGTCAACGCCCGCACCGACACGTACTGGCTCGGCCTCGCCGATCCGGGCCCGGAGACCGCCCGCCGCCTGGCGGCCTATCAGGACGCCGGTGCGGACGGGGTGTTCGTCCCCGGGCTCGCTGAACCGGCGGCGATCGAGGTGCTGGCGGGGCGGTGCGCGGTGCCGCTCAACGTGCTGTACAGCCCGGCGGGCCCGCCGCCGGCCCGGCTGGCGGAGCTCGGGGTCTCCCGGATCAGCCTCGGCTCGCTGCTCTACCGGGCGGCGCTGGCGGCCGCCGTGCAGACGGCGGTGGCCGTCCGGGACGGCCGGCCCGGGCCGGTGGCCGGCGCGGTGCCCGGGTACGCGGCGGTCGCGGGGCTGCACCGGGACGGCGCGGAGGGGCCGTAGCGGGCGGCGGAGGAGCGGTGGCGGCCGTGGCGGGCGGCCGCTCCGGACTCGATAGCTAAGTCATCGACATATGTTCAGCATTGACCTATGCTCTCGCCATGGCTAACCGTCAACTACAGGAGCCGACCAGGCTCGTGCTCACCGCGCTGGCCGACGCCCCGCGGCACGGCTACGCGATCGTCCAGGAAGTGCTGGCCATCTCCGGCGGCCGCACCAAGCTGCTCACCGGCACCCTCTACACGGCCCTGGACCGCCTGCTCCAGCAGGGGCTGATCCGGATCGACCAGGAGGAGGTCGTGGCCGGCCGGCTGCGGCGCACCTTCGCCCTGACCGAGGACGGCCGGGGAGCGCTGGCCGAGGAGACGGAACGCCTGCGCGCCGGAGTGGTCGAGGCCGAGCGCCGGCTCGCGCTCGGCGGGCTCCGACCCGCGGCCGACGGCCGGGCAGGCCGTCGGGCGGCCCGCCCGGGCGGCCCCCGGATCGGCCTGGCGCGGATCGGCCTGACCGGGGGTGCCGCGTGAGCACCGCCCTGTCCGCCACGTCCCCGGCTGCCACGTCCTCGTCCGCCACGGCACTGCCCACCAGGCTGCTGCTCGGCCTCTACCCGGCCACCTACCGGGCCTCGCACGGAGCCGAGATCGCGGCCGTGTTCGCCGAGTCCGTCGAGGGCGCCGACCGCCGGACCGTCCGTCGCGAGTGGGCCGCGCTGGCCGCCCACGCCCTGCGGTTGCGCACCGGGCTCAGCTCCCGCGACCGGGCGGGCCGGATCGCCGCCGGCGCCGCGCCGTACCTGCTGGCCGGCGGTGCCGCACTGAGCGCCGTCCACCTGCTGCTCGGGCTGGTGCTGGGGCAGCCCTTCGGCGCCGAGGCCCACCACCCCGCCGTGACGGCCGTGGTGGGCGCGGCACAGACCCTGCCGTGGGTCCTCGCGCTGGTCTTCGCCGTCCTCGGCCGCTGGAGGCAGGCCCGCCTGCTGGTCCTGCTCGGCATGGTGCTGCGGACGGCGGCCGCCGCGGCCGTCTTCGTGCTGCCGTACGCGACCTTCTACCAGTACTACTTCCTGTACCCACTCTGGCTTTTGCTCGGCGCGGTGCTGCTGGCCGCGCCGCCGGACGCCGTCGACCTGTCGCCGCGGGCCCGCACCGGCACGGCGGCTGCCGCACTGGCCGTGGCGGTGCCGATGACCGCGGTCGTCGCCCTCTGGCCGTGGCGCGAGGCGGGCGACTACTCGGAGCCGGTGTTCTCGGCGCAGACGCAGAACGTGCTCGACGCGCTCACCGCCTGGCCCGCGGTCGTGATGAGCCTTGCCTTCCTCGTCCACTTCGGCGCCCGGCGGCCCGACCGGCTGCGCGCCGCCGGAGCCGCCCTGGCCACGCTGCCCTGGATGGTCATGCTGCCGGCGCCGCTGTACCTGCGGCCGCCGCTCGGCGTCGACGCGGTGCGCAACCTGGCCGTGGTGGGCGCGCTGCTCGCCCTCTGCACCGTCGTCGCCGTCCTGCGGCGGGCGTTCGTCCGGGCGGTGCCGATCCCGGTGGCGGACGAGGCCGAACCGGTCTGATCCCGGCGGGTCCCGATCAACGGCGGTCCGGTCGCGGGTGCGACCGGACCGCCGCTGCCGTGCGCCGGCCCGGCCACGGCAGCGACCGGACCGACGACGCCCACGCTTCGCCGGCCGGGTGCCCGCGCACGGCCGGGCTACTCGTTGTGCAGCACTTCGGCGATGGTCGTCCGCGCCGCCGACCGGGCCGGCAGCAGTGCGCCGAGGACGGCGATCAGCACGCCCGCCAGCGCCAACGCGGCCAGCTGCGGCCCGTGGTAGACGTCCTTCATCGCCGGGGGGAAGGCGATGAAACCGACGTGGTCCACCAGCAGCCGGTGCGCGCCGATCCCGAGCGGGAGGCCGATCAGCCCGGCGACCAGCCCCGGGCCGGCCACCGAGGTCAGCGTCATCAGCACCACCTGGCGCGGTGTCATCCCGATCGACTTCAGCATGCCGAGGTCCCGCCGGCGCTCCCGGGTGTTCAGCAGCACGGTGTTGAAGACGCCCAGCGCGGCGACGGCCGACAGCAGCGCGGTGAACACCGAGGAGAAGCCGACCACGGTGGTGGTGGCGGCGTTGCCGGGCGCGTTCGGCGTCGGGTGCAGGCCCGGGTCGATCGCGGCGATCGCGGCGAGGGCGGCGGTGCGGTCGGCACCGGGCCGCAACCGGACGAGGTACCCCGAGACCTCGGCCCCCGGGGCGAGGGCCTGCCTGGTCTCCCAGTTGGTGTCCATCGCCTGGGCGTTGCCCTCCACCAGCAGGCCGACGAAGGTGACCGGCAGCTGCCGGCCGTCCAGGGCGAGCGTGGTCCGGTCGCCGAGCTCGAAGCCGTGCTGCTTCAGGAAGGCGGGCCCCGCCGCCATCTCGCCGGGCCCGGTCGGCCGGTGCCCGTCCACGACCTGCTCGGCGTCGCCCAGGGTGTCCCCGCGGTAGAAGTTGACGAACGCGGTGCCCGCGCCGCCCACGCCGACCTTGGTGAACGCCCGGGCGGTCACGGCGGCCACACCGGGCAGTGCCCGCAGCCGCTGCTCGGTCTCGTGGGCGGGCAGTGTCGGCATGGTCAGCCCGTTGCCGGGCGTGCCCACCTGCGCCTGGATCTCGGCGCCGCCCGCGTGCCCGTCCCTGCCGTACGCGAGCATGGTGCTGGTCAGGCCGGTGGCCAGGGTCACCGTCGTGACGCCGAGCGTGACGGCCGCCATCGTCATCAGGGCGCGGCCCGGGCGGGTGAACGGCTGGCCCAGGCCCAGGCTCAGCGCACGCGGCAGCCGGGAGCCGCTGAGCCGGCGCTGCACCCGCAGGCCGCGTCCGGTGCGCGGCGCGCTGCCGGCGGCGATCGCCCGGGCCGCGGACAGCCGGTGCGCGCGCAGCGCGGGGACGAGTGCGGCGAGGAGGACGAGCGCCGGCAGGCCGAGCAGGCAGACCAGCGGCAGCCACGGGCCGGTGTCGAGGGAGGCGGTGCCGGTGTCGATCCCGGTGAAGGCGACCTTCAGGATCAGCGGGGCGAGCAGCGAGCCGGTCAGCGTGCCGAGCACCGCACCGGTGACCGCCGGGACGGAGACCATCGCCAGGTAGACCGCGACCACCTGGTTCGGGGTGTAGCCGAGGGCCTTGAGGATCCCGATGTGGCGGTACCCGGAGACGACGGCGCCGCTGACCACGTTGCCGACGATCAGCACCGAGACCAGCACACCGAGCACACCGAAGAGCGTCATGAACGGCAGGTAGCCGTCGGCCTGGGCGGAGAACGCCTGCTTGAGCGCGAGGGAGGAGTGCGAGTCGGTCAGCGCGCCCTCCGGCAGGCCCGCGGTGGCCTCGTCGAGGGCGGCCTGCTGCCGCTCCGCCGTCGGCGGCGCCCGGAACCGGTAGAGCATCTGGAGCACGGTGGGGTGCAGTTCGGCCACCTGCGAAGGAGTCACCCAGGCGTTCGCCGACTTGCTCATGCTGGTGGCGAAGCCCACCACGGTGAGCGCCGGGAGGCCCGGGACCTCCAGCCGCTCGCCCAGCATGCGGGAGTCCGGGGTGCCGCCGCCCGGCGAGTTCACCACGATCTCGCCGGGGCCGGCCGCCCAGCGGCCGGTGAGCATCTCGATCCGGTCCACCGGCCCGGTCGGGGCGGGGCGGCCCACCACGGTGAGCATGCCCGGCGCCATCCAGAGCCAGTCGGTGGGCACGGCCACCGCGGCCTGGCCGAAGGGCCCGGCGGCGGACTCGACGCCGGGCCGGTGGGCGGTCTGCGCGAGCTGGTCCGCCGACACCCGCGCGGCGTCGAAGGACACCACCGCATGGGCGCCGCGCTGCTTCGCGAACGCCCGGTCGAAGGGCGCCGAGGCGACGCTGAGCAGGGACAGCGCGAGCAGCACCGTCACCGAGGCGCAGAGGACGACCAGCCCGATCACGAAGGTCTGCACCCGGCGGCGCTTCACCGCGGCGCGCGAGGCACTCCACACCGCGCTCATGCCAGCGGCTCCAGTGCACTCTCGCGGGCCACCCGGCCGTCCGCGACCTCGACCAGCCGGCCGGCGCACCGGGTGGCCAGCTGCGGGTCGTGGGTGACGATCAGCAGGGTCTGGCCGATCTGGTTGAGGTCGATCAGCAGGTCCATCACCTGCTCGCCCGAGCGGCTGTCCAGGGCGCCGGTCGGCTCGTCGGCCAGCAGCAGTGCCGGCCGGTTCATCAACGCCCTGGCCACGGCGACCCGTTGGCGCTCGCCGCCGCTGAGCGCGGCCGGGTAGGTGTCCTTGCGGCCCGCGACGCCCAGCTCGTCGAGGAGTTCGAGCGCGCGGCGGCGGGCCTGCTTCGCGGAGGTGCCGGTCAGCTGGGCGGCCAGCGCGACGTTGTCCAGGGCCGGCAGGTCGTCGATCAGGTTGAAGAACTGGAAGATCATGCCGATGTGCCGGCGGCGGAACACGGCGAGCCCGGTCTCGCTCAGCCCGCCGAGGTCCTCGCCGTTGACCCGGACGGTGCCCGAGGTCGGGCGGTCCAGGCCGGCGATCAGGTTGAGCAGGGTGGACTTGCCGCAGCCGGACGGGCCCATCACCGCGACCGCCTCACCGGCCCGGATCTCCAGGTCCAGCCCGTCCAGTGCCTTCGTGTCCCCGTACTCCTTGTGCACGCCGTCCAGTTGGACGACGACCTGCCGCGAGCGGTCGTGATCAGTGGTCATGCTCCGAATCTAGGAGCGCGGGGGCGTCGGGTCGTCCCCCGCCGGATGCAACTCCGAGGGCGGGTCATCCCAGGGATGTACGCTGGGCGGTCCCGGGGGACGAGGTGGCATCCGCGGCGGGGTGCGATGCTGACGGCATGGGGGAATCGGGAGCGGGCTGGCTGGTCGCCGCCCTGGTCGTGGCGGTCGCCGCGGCCGGGCTGCTGGCCGCTGCCCTCGTCCGGACCGGGCGCCGGCACCGCGCGGCCACGGAGGAGCGCGGCTGGCTGCTGGAGCGGGAGCGGGAGAGCGCGGCCGACGCGGCCGTCGGCGCCGAACGGGCCAGGATCGCGGCCGAGTTGCACGACATCGTCAGCCACAACGTGAGCCTCATGGTCGTCCAGGCCGGCGCGGCCCGCGAGGTGCTGACCACCATGCCCGACGAGGCGGCTGCCGCGATGGCCGCCGTCGAGGCCGCCGGGCGGCACGCGATGACCGAACTGCGTCACCTGCTCGGCCTGTTGGCGCCGGCACAGAACGGCGAGGACGAGCCGTACGGCCAGAGCGCCGACCTCGCCCCGCAGCCCAGCCTGAGCAGGCTGGGCGGCCTGGTCGACCGGATCTCCTTCGCCGGCCTCCCGGTCGAGGTGCGGATCTCCGGCGAGCCGCGACCGCTGCCGGCCGGGATCGACGTCACGGCGTACCGGATCATCCAGGAGGCACTGACCAATGCACTCAAACACGGGGACGGGGCGCAGGCCGAGGTGAGCGTGCGGTACACGGAACGCCTGCTGCGGATCGAGGTGGTGAACAGCGGGCCGAGCGTGCTCCTCGAACGGGGCGGCAGCGGCAGCGGCGGCGGCCCGGCGGCCGAGGGGACGGGCGTCGGCACGGCGGGCGCGGGCGCGGGCGTGGGCGCGGCGGGCGTCGGCAGCGCGGCGACGCGGCTGCGGACGGCGGAGGCGGGCCGCGGGACGCGGCAGGCCGACGGGGCCGGCCGCGGGCTGATCGGCCTGCGCGAGCGGCTCGCCGTCTACGGCGGCGACCTCGACGCCCGGCGCCGGCTCGGTGGCGGCTACCGCGTCCGCGCCCGGATCCCCCTGGACCGTCCGTGACGGCCGCCGCGGGCCCCGCCCGGGCCGCCGCGCCGGAGGATACGGCCACGCCTGCCCGGCCGGCCGAGCCGGCGCCGCGCGTGGTGATCGCCGACGACCAGGAGCTGGTCCGCACCGGCTTCCGGATGATCCTGACCGCCCGCGGCATCGACGTGATCGGCGAGGCCGCCGACGGCGCCGAGGCCGTCGAACTGGTCGGCCGGCTGCGCCCGGACGTCGTCCTGCTGGACGTCCGGATGCCCGGCATGGACGGCCTGGAGGCCGCCCGCCGGATCCTCGCGCAGGCCCCCGGCTGCCGGGTGATCATGCTGACCACCTTCGACCTCGACCACTACGTCTACGCGGCCCTGGCCGCCGGTGCCAGCGGTTTCCTGCTCAAGGACGTCACCGCGGCCCATCTGGCCGCCGCGGTCAGGCTGGTGGACACCGGGGACGCCCTGCTCGCCCCGTCGATCACCCGCCGGCTGGTCGAGCGCTTCGTCCCGGCCGCAGGCGCCGCCCCGGCCGGCAGCGACGACCGGGCCGCCGCGGCCCCGGCCGTCCACCGGGACCTCAGCCCGCTGACCCCGCGCGAGCTGGAGGTGCTGACGCTCATGGGCCGCGGCCTCTCCAACGCCGAACTGGCACAGGAGTTGACGGTGAGCGAGGCCACCGTGAAGACCCACGTGGCGAGGATCTTCGCCAAGCTCTCGCTGCGGGACCGGGCGCAGGCCGTCGTTCTCGCCTACGAGACGGCTCTGGTACTGCCGGGCGGGCCCGGCCGCTGAGCGGTCCGGCCGTCGGGGCCGCCCCGCCCGGCCGCCCCGCCCGGCCGCCGAGCCTGCGCCGTCCGCACCGTCGGCCCGCCTGAACCGGCCGAGACGCTCGGGCGGCGAGACGATGGGACATCTTCCGGAGACTGGAGGATATTCATCGGCTCGCCCGGCCTCCCTAGAGTCGAGGACATCAGGAGCCGGGCCGGCAGCGGGCTGGCCGAGCCGGAAGGAAGAACTCCCATGCGCGCAGTCATCCAGAAGTCCTTCGGCGGCCCCGAGGTCCTCGAAACGGTCGAGACCGGCCGCCCTACCCCGCTCGGTGGCGAGGTGCTCGTCCGGGTGCACGCCAGCGGCGTCAACCCGGTGGACCTGGCGGTCCGTTCGGGCTCCTACCCGCTGCTCGGTGAGCCGCCGTACGGGGTCGGCTGGGACATCTCCGGGGTGGTCGAGGCGGTTGGTCCCGGTGCCAGGTTCAGGCCCGGTGACGAAGTGTTCGGGATGCCGTTCTTCCCCCGCGCCGCCACCGGTTACGCCGACTACGTCGCCGTGCCGTCCCGGCAGGTGGCCCGCAAGCCCGCCACGCTCGACCACGTGGAGGCCGCCGCCGTGCCGCTGGCCGCCCTCACGGCCTGGCAGGGCCTGGTCGACGCCGCCCGGCTGGGCGAGGGGCAGCGGGTGCTGATCCACCGGGCGGCGGGCGGCGTCGGCCACTTCGCGGTGCAGATCGCGAAGGCCCGCGGCGCCCACGTGATCGCCCTCGCGAGCGAGCCCAAGCACGCGTTCCTGCGCGGTCTCGGCGCCGACGAGGTGATCGACTACCGGACCACCGACTACACCGAGGTGGTGCGTGACGTCGACGTCGTCTTCGACTCCTCCTCCGACGGCACCCGCGCGCTGTCGGTGCTCCGGCCGGGCGGCACCCTGGTCAGCATCATGGAGCACTGGAACCAGGAGCTCGCCGCCGAGGTCGAGGCGGCCGGCCGGCACTTCGCGGGTGTCTCGGTGGAGCCCGACTACGCGTCGCTGGAGGCGATCGCGGCCCTGGTCGACGCCGGCCGGATCCGCCCGCACATCGCCGCGACGTTCCCGCTCGACGAGGCCGGCAAGGCCCACGAGCTGCTCGGCGCGGGCCGGGTGCAGGGCAAGGTCGTCCTCACCGTCGCCTGAGCGGTGTTGCTCGACGGCGCTGCTGCGACGGCGGGGCGGCGCGGCGGGGGTGCAGGGCGGCCGCGGACCGGTCCGGACGGGGGTCTGACCGGTCCGCGGGCACCTTGGACGAGGTGGGTGGGTCAGCGGCCGGCCGGGGCCGAACCCTAGGGTGGGGGCTCCGAGCGGCGAACGGGGGAAGACGTTGGACATCCTGACCGAGGCACTGGGGTCGATGCGCACCGGCCACCCGACCTCCGTCCGCACCGAGGGCCGCGCCCCCTGGGGCCTGCGCCTCCCCCCGGTCGCCGGCGCCGGCTTCCACGTCGTGCTGCACGGCACCTGCTGGCTGATCCCGCAGGAGAGCACGGCGGGCGAGGGTGCGATCGCGCTGAGCCCCGGGGACGTCGTCTTCCTGCGCGACGGCCGCGGCCACATCCTGGCCGACCACCCCAGCACCCCGGCCGTGCCGGAACGGCCCGACCAGTACCGCGCGAGCACGCCGATCGGCACGGTCACCCTCGGCGGGGACGGCCCCCGGACGAGCCTGCTCTGCGGCAACTACCACCTCGACCAGGGCCGTCCGCACCCGCTGGTCCGCCAACTGCCCGAGGTCATCCACCTCTCCACCGGGCAGGGCCGGCACCCCGAACTGACCGCGGCCGTCCAGCTCCTCGGCGCCGAACTGGAGCACCCGCGGCTCGGCTCGACCGGCATCGTGCCGGCGCTGATCGACTCGCTGCTCCTCTACATCCTGCGCGCCTGGTTCGAGGACCAGCCCGCCGCGGCCGCGGTCGGCTGGGCCGCCGCCCTCGGGGACGGCGCCGTCGCACCCGCCCTGGCGGCGATCCACGAGGCCCCCTCGGCGGCGTGGACCGTCGAGTCGCTGGCCGGCCGGGTCGGCCTCTCCCGGGCCGCCTTCGCCCGCCGCTTCAGCGCCCTCGTCGGTGAGCCGCCGATGGCCTACCTGACCCGCTGGCGCCTCACCACCGCGGCCCGGCTGCTGCGCGAGTCCGAGGCCCCGCTCACCACCATCGCCGCCCGCGCCGGCTACGGCTCCGAGTACGCCTTCGCCAAGGCGTTCAAGCGCGAGTACGGCCAGGCCCCCGGTGGGTACCGCCGCGGGACGCGCGAGGGCCGGGCGGCCTGAACCGGCAGTTCCGCGGCAGGCCGACGGTTCGTCAGCATCGTGAAGTGATCTGTTCCACAAGGTCGTTCACCCCCTACGGTGGTCCCCGGCGGCCGCCCGGCCGCCGCGACGACGGGGAGCGAACGAAGATGCGCAGGTCGTACTACGCGGCACACGTCTACATGATCCTGGGTGTGCTCTCCGGGCTCTACTACCGGGAGCTCACCAAGGCCAACGACTTCCACGGCGAGACCCAGCTCGCCGTGGTGCACACCCACCTGCTCGCCCTGGGGATGCTCGGCTTCCTCATCGTCCTCGCGCTGGACAAGCAGTTCGGGCTCTCGGGTTCGAGACAGTTCACCTGGTTCCACTGGTGCTACAACGCGGGCCTGTCGATCACCGTCCTGGCCATGCTCGTCCGCGGCACCCTGACCGTCCTCGGCCGCAGCGTCCCCGAGGCCTTCTCCGGGATCGCCGGCCTCGGCCACATCGTGCTCACGGTCGGCCTCATCCTCCTGTTCGTCCGGCTCGGCGCCTGCCTGAACGCCGAGCGGACGTCGCAGCCGCAGCCGCAGCCGCAGCCGGGCCCGGAGCCGGAGCCGGGGGCTCGGACCCGTCCGTAGCGGTCCGCCTGCTCGGCGCACGGCCCGTGCGGCCCCGCCCGCGGAGGGCCGGGCCGCCGGAGCGGTCCGGGCCCTCCGCCGGGGCGGTGTGCGCCCCAGGGCCTAGCTCAGGGTCTGCAGCGCCGCCGCGTCGTACGGCTTGAGCTCGTCGGCCCGGCCGCCCAGCACCTTCGCGGCCCACTCCGGATCCTGGAGCAGGGCGCGGCCGACGGCCACCAGGTCGAACTCGTCGCGCTCCAGGCGGTCGAGCAGGTTGTCGAGGCCCTGGAGCGGGGCGCCCTCGCCGGCGAAGGCGCCGAGGAAGTCGCCGTCCAGGCCGACCGAGCCGACGGTGATGGTGGGCCGGCCGGTGAGCTTCTTGGTCCAGCCCGCCAGGTTGAGGTCCGAGCCCTCGAACTCCGGCAGCCAGTAGCGGCGGGTGGAGGCGTGGAAGGCGTCGACGCCGGCCGCGGCGAGCGGGGCCAGGATCGCCTCCAGCTCCGCCGGGGTCTCGGCGAGCCGCGCCTGGTAGGCCTCCTGCTTCCACTGCGAGTAGCGGAACAGCACCGGGAACGCGGGGGAGACGGCCGCGCGGACGGCGGCGACGATCTCGGCCGCGAACCGGGTGCGGGCCACCGGGTCGCCGCCGTACCCGTCGGTGCGGCGGTTCGTCCCCTCCCAGAGGAACTGGTCGAGGAGGTAGCCGTGGGCGCCGTGCAGCTCGACCCCGTCGAAGCCGATGCGCTCGGCGGCCGCCGCGGCCTCGGCGAAGGAGGCGATGACGTCGTCGAGGTCCTGCCGGGTCATCGCCCGGCCGGTGCCCTCGGTGCCGTCGAGGCGGAGCCCGGACGGGCCGACGGCGGGGGCGTCGGCGAAGGGCGGGTCGCCCTGCTTGCGCACCATGCCGATGTGCCAGAGCTGCGGCACGATGGTGCCGCCCTCCGCGTGCACGGCCTCCGCCACCTTCGCCCACCCCGCGAGCTGCTCCTCGCCGTGGAACCGCGGAATCCGGTCGCTCTGCCCGGCCGACGCGTGGCCGATGTAGGTGCCCTCGGTGACGATCAGGCCCACTCCCGCGGCGGCCCGCCGGGCGTAGTAGCCCCGGACGTCCTCACCGGGGATGCCGCCCGGCGAGAAGCTGCGCGTCATCGGCGCCATCGCGATGCGGTTCGGGACGGTCAGGCCGTTCAGCGCGACGGGCCGGGACAGGATCTCGGCCGCGCGGGAGGCGGAGGATGCGGTGATGGTCATGGGGGGCTCCTCGGTGCCGGGCGATGTGTGCACGTGCATTGAATTCCTTCAGAACCCAACCGCGCCGACACCTCCGGCATTTCACCCACCCGCCCCCCGCGCTGTGATCCCCGCCACTGCGGCGCCTCTGCCGGACCGCCCGCGCACCGGAACCCCGGCCGGGAGCGGCTGCCTCGGTGTGCTCGCCTCCCCATGGCCGCAGCCGGCCCCGGCCCCGGGCAACCGGCCTGTCCGTCGGGCCTGTTGGCCGTGGAGGCGGCCGGAAGGAGGAGGCCGGCCGTCCTCCTCCCGGAGGATTGGACGGCGGCGCGGCCGCCGTAGAGTCCCAGGGATGGTGGGGGAGTGGGTGGGACGTCTCTACGGCCGTCGGTTCGGGCCGATGCGGCTGGCACTGGTGGCCTTCGGCCTGGGTTATCTGCTGCTTCTCCGCAGGCCCGCCGAGCTCGGTGCGACGGACTGGTTCGTCGGTCTCGGAGGGCTGCTGCTGGCCGCCCTGGGGGGCTGCCTGCCGGTGGCGGTGGCCTTCGGGCAGGCCGGGATGCTGGCCCTGGCCGAGCTGTCGGCCCCGGCCGTGACGGTCGAGATCAAGGTCGGTGCCGGCGCGGCGCTGTTCGAGCTGGCGGCGCGGCACTGGGGCCGTCCGGTCCTGGCGGCGGCATCGGCCGCGCTGGTCGCGGCCCATCTGCTCGCCGCCGAGCCGACCTTCGGGGGTGCCGGCTCCGCGCTCTACCGGGCCGCGGTCGTCGTCAGCGTGCCGGTGCTGCTGGCCGGCTGCATCCGGTCGGCGGAGTCGGCCGCCCGGACGGCCCAGGAGCGGGCCCGCGAGGCCGAGCGCAGCAGGGACCTCGCCGAGTGGGGCGCCCGGATGGGCGAACGGGCCGCGATCGCGCGCGAACTGCACGACATGGTCGCCCACCACCTGGCCTCCACCGTGCTGCGGGTCGGTGTCGCCAGGCATGTGCTGCCACCGGCCGACCACCGGATCGCCGAGGTGCTGGACGACGTCCACACCAGCGCCACCACGGCGCTCACCGACCTGCGGCGGCTGCTGACGGCGCTGCGCGACCCCGGCGGTGACCACCTGGCTCCGCTGCTCGCCGACAGCACCGACCTGCCCGCCACGGTGCTGGGCGTCGTCGAACGCTCCCGCCAGGCGGGCCTGGCCGTCGAGGCGGAGATCGGGCCGGCGATCGCCGGGCTGGACGCGATCCGCAGCCTCACCGTGCTCCGGCTGGTCCAGGAGGGCCTGGCCAACGTGACCAAGCACGCGGGGCCCGGCGCGGGAGTCCGGCTCCGGGTGGAGATGGAGGAGGAGACCTTGCTGCTGGACCTGGAGAACGACTCGCCCCGGCCGGGCGGAGCGGAGCGGACCGGCCTGCCCGGCCAGGAGGACGGCACCGGCTACGGGCTGCTCGGTATGCGCGAGCGGGTCGCGCTGGTCGGTGGCTCCCTCGACGCCGGCCGGACGCCCCTCGGCTGGCGGCTGACCGCCCGGCTCCCCGCCACCGCGCCGTACGCGCCGGCCGGGAGCCGACCGTGATCAGCGTGGTGATCGTCGACGACCAGCAACTGGTGCGCGCCGGCGTCCGGATGCTCTGCGAGTCCACCTCGGACATCACGGTGGTGGGTGAGGCGGCGAACGGCTCGGAGGCGCTGCGGCTCGCCGAACAGCTCGGGCCGGACGTCGTCCTGATGGACCTGCACATGCCCGGCATGGACGGCATCACGGCGACCCGCCGGATCCTCCGGGCCAGGCCCGCGACCAGGGTGGTGGTGCTGACCACCTTCGACGACGACGACCGGCTTTACCCGGCGCTGGGCGCCGGCGCCTGCGGCTTCCTGGCCAAGGACGTCCCACCGGCCGCGGTGCTGGACGCCGTCCGCCGCGCGGCCGCCGGCGACAGCCCGTACAGCGCCGGCGTGCTGCGCCGGGTGGTGGCCAGGGCCGCGTCGGCCTGGCAGGGCGAGGACGGGCGGCGCTACGAGGCGGCGCACTTCACCGAGCGGGAGCAGGAGGTGCTCCGGCTGATCGCGGCCGGGCTCCCGAACCACGACATCGCCGAACGGCTGCACATCGGCGTGACGACGGTGAAGACCCACGTGTCGAACCTGATGACCAAGACCGGCAGCCCGAACCGGGTACGGCTCGCCGTGGTGGCCATCCAGCAGGGCCTCGCCCGGGACTGAACCCGCCCCCGCCGCCTTCCGGGAACGGCCGGCGGGACCGACGGTGAAGGCCCCGACGGTCGGGCGGTCGGGGCCTTTCGTCCGCGGGCCGGGATCAGAACCCCTGCTGCCGCACCCCTCAGTGTCCGCTACTCCGTCCGCAGGGCCTCCGCCACCGGCGCCCTCGCCGCTCCCCGGGCCGGGAGGAAGGCCCCCAGCGCGGCGATCGCGGAGCCGGAGAGGGCCAGCAGCGCCACCGTCGGCCAGCTCCAGACCTGCAGCAGCGATTTCGGCAGATCGAGCCCGGTGCTGCGGCCGGTCATCGGGATGATGATCCGGTGCGCGAGCATCGCGAGCGGCGCGCCGAGGGCCCCGCCGACCGCTCCGAGCGCCGCCACGGACGTCACCACCATGACGACCACCTGGCGCGGCGTCATCCCGATCGACTTGAGCATCCCCAGCTCCCGGCGCCGTTCCCGGGTGTTGAGGAGCACCGTGTTGAACACGCCGAGGCCCGAGACGACGATCAGCATCACGGTGAGCGTGGACACCACGCTGATGATGACCTTCTCGATGGTGTCGGAGGCGTCGTTCACCGACGCGTTCAGCCCGGGGTCGACGCCGGCGACCGCGGCGGCGTAGGCCTGCGGGTCGGTGCCCTTCGTGAGCTGGACGGAGAAGGTCTGGGCGCGCCGGCCCGGGCTGAGCGGCACGAACCGGTCCCGGTCGAGGGTGGTCACGTCCCAGCCGTCGGTGGTCTCGCCGACGACCTTCTGCGGCTGCGGGCCGTCGCTGGTGTCCAGCGTGACGGTGTCGCCGAGGGACAGCTGGTGCCGGTGCCAGAACCCGGACGAGACCACCACCTCGTTGGGCCCCTCGATCCAGCGTCCCCGGACGAGGTCCGGGTGCAGTTCGGCGGTGTCGCCGCTCTCGACGCCCACCCGGACGACGTCCGGCGAGCCGGTGATCCGGGTCTGCGCGACGCTCTGGGCGGACACGTGGGCGGTGCCGGGCAGCGAGCGCAGCAGCGCGAAGAGCTCGTCGTCGGAGTGGGCCGGGCCGGGCGGGTTCCAGCGGGGATCGTTGACGTCGACGTGCACCTGGATCCTGTCGGTCCGGTTCCGCACCTCTCCGAACTTGACGACCGAGGCCGAGATGCCGAGGGCCAAGGTCACCGTCATGACGCCGAGCACGACGGTCGACAGCGTCAGGGCCGTGCGGCCGGGCCGGGTGAACGGCCAGCCCAGGCCCAGGCTCACCGGCCGCGGCAGCCGCGACCCGCCGAGTGCGCGTTGGACGGCCAGTCCGCGGCCGGTCCGCTGGGCGCTGCCCGCGCTGATGGCGGCGGCGGCGGGGAGGCGGCGGGCCCGCATGGCCGGGACGAGCGCGGACAGCATGACGAGCAGCGTCATGCCGACCAGCACGACCGGAGCGGCCCAGGCCGGGACGGTCGCCCGGTCGATGACGAGATCGTTGCCGAAGATGCCGAAGAACGCCTGGCGCACCAGCTTCCTGCCGACGAGGGTGCCGATCACCGAGCCGATCGCGCTGCCGATCACCGCGGGGAAGGTGACCATGACGAGGTAGACCGCCGTCACCTGGTTCGGCGTGAACCCCAGGGCCTTGAGGACTCCGATGTGCCGGAAGCCCGAGATGACGGCGCCGCTGACGACGTTGCCGACGATCAGGACCGAGACGACCAGGCCCAGGACGCCGAAGACCGTCAGGAACGGCACGTAGGTGTTCGGGCCCTTGGCGAGGTCCGCCTCGATGGCCAGGTAGGAGCTGCTCGCGGTCAGGGCGTCGGACGGCAGGCCCTTCGTGGCGGCGGCCATTCCGGCCTTCAGCGCCGAGTCGGACCGGGCATCATCGAAGCGGTACATCATCCGGACCGAGGCCGCGTGCAGGGCCCCGGCCTGCTCCGGTGTGACCCAGCCGTCCGCGGACCGGCTGACCGAGGCGGCGTAGCCGACGACCTTGAGCCGCACGCCGTCCGCGGTGACGACCTCGTGCGCGGACCCGATCGAGGAGACACCGATGGACGCCGGTTCGTTCAGGACGATTTCGCCCGGGCCGGTCACCCAGCGGCCGGCGCTGAGTTCGAGGGTGTCGACCGGTGTGTCCGGCCGGTCGCGGCCGACGACGCCGAAGGAGCCGGCCAGGCCCATCGGATGATCGCCGGTCTCCGACGGCGAGTGGAGGACGGCCACCGGGTAGGGGCCGGCGACGGCCTCGACGCCGGGGGCGTTCGCGGCCCGGGCGATCTGCGCGGCGCTCGCCTTCGAGCTGTCGAACTCGGCGACGACGTGCGCCCCGTTCGCGGCGTTGTAGGCCTGCTCGAAGGGGCCCGACACGGCCGCCAGCAGGCCCAGCGTGGCGACGGCCATGGCGCTGGAGACCAGGACGACCAGGCCGAGGACGAAGGTCTGGAACCTGCGCCGCTTCACCGCTGCGCGGGAGGCCCGCCAGACGGCGCTCATCGTGCGACCTCCGCGGCCGGTGCGCCGTTCGCCGAGCTGTCCCGGGCGATGCGCCCGTCCGCGACCTCGACGACCCGGCGCGCGCACTGCGCGGCGAGCCGCGGGTCGTGCGTGACGATCACGAGCGTCTGGCCGAGCCGGTTCAGGTCGGTGAGCAGCCGCATCACCTGGTCGCCGGAACGGCTGTCCAGGGCCCCGGTCGGCTCGTCGGCCAGCAGGAGCGACGGACGGTTCATCAAGGCCCGCGCCGTGGCCACCCGTTGCCGTTCGCCGCCGGACAGCGAGGAGGGATAGATGTTCCTCCGGTCCGCGATTCCGAGGTCGCCCATGAGCTCCAGGGCGCGCTTGCGGGCGGCCGACGCCTTCAACCCGACCAGCTGGCCGGCCAGGGCGACGTTGTCCAGGGCCGGCAGGTCGTCCAGCAGGTTGAAGAACTGGAAGATCATGCCGATCCGTCGACGCCGGAACAGCGCCAGGCCCTTCTCGTCGAGCGCGGCCAGGTCCTCCCCGCCGACGACGACCGATCCGCCCGTCGGCCGGTCGAGCCCGGACACCATGTTCAGCAACGTCGACTTCCCGGAGCCCGACTGCCCCATCACGGCGACCGATTCGCCGGCGCCGATGTCCAGCGAGACGCCGTCCAGAGCCGCGTGGTCCCCGAAGTCCTTCCGCACGTCGGTGAGCCGGACGACGACGTCCCGTTCCTCGTAACCGCCAGTGTTCGTCATGACGAGAACACTGCCGAGCACCCCGGCCCACCGGCATCGGAGCGTCGTCCACATCCCGGCGAGGGGATGCCGACCGTGGGTGTACACCCTCGGCCCGATGCCCCCGGACGATCACGTGGATACGATCGCGCCATGCCCGCCAACCCGCCTGTGACACTGCTCCACCGCGTGAAACCCGGCACGTGGACGGCACTTGCCTGGGGTGTGTCCACGCTGTACTCGTTCGTCGTCCAGATCCGCTGGCCGGGGGAGTCGTGGGGGGCCTGGGGCGAGAAGAGCCCGAGCGCCGACCCGTTCGCCATGCGCGGGCGCGAGGAGGTGCTCCTGCTCTGCGCAGCGGCCCTGCTCTGCTGCGCCTGCCTCCTGCTGACCCGCAGGCCACTGGGGTCGATGACGCTGCTGGTGCTCAGCGCGCTGGTGCTGACCAACGGCCCCTTCCACACGACCAGCATCGCTCCCGACCAGTACCTGCCGGTCTCCGTCGCCCTCTGCTTCGTAGCGGCCGCCCGGCCACGGCGGACGTCGCTGTTCGCCGCGGGGCCGGCAGTCGCCGGGCTCCTCGGCTACGTCGGCGTGCGCCTGGCGCTGGGACTCCGGGTGGGCACCTCGGTGGAGGCCGTCGTCCTGATGATGATCGTGGTGGCCTGGCTGATCGGGAACTCGTACCGTCAGGAACGCGCGCACACCGAGCAGATGCGCACCCGGATCGCGGAGCAGGCGGTGACGGCCGAGCGGCTGCGGATCGCCCGCGAGCTGCACGACATGGTCGCGCACAGCATCGGGGTCGTCGCGATCCAGGCCGGGGCCGCCAAGCGCGTCATCGACACCCAGCCCGAGGGCGCCCGCCGGGCCCTCGGCGTGATCGAGGACACCAGCCGGGAGACGCTCGCCGGGCTGCGGCGGATGCTCGGCGCGCTCCATGCCGCCGAATCGGGTGCGGCGGGGTCGGGTGCGGCGGAGAAGCCGCTCGCCGGGCTCGGGGACGTCGACCGCCTGGTGGAGAACGTCCGCAACGCCGGTGTCCGGGTCGACGTCGAGTGGCGCGGCGAGCGGCGTCCGCTGCCGCCGGAGGTCGACCTGTCCGCGTTCCGCATCATCCAGGAGTCCGTCACCAACGTGGTGAAGCACTCCGGCACGCAGCAGTGCCGGGTCTCCGTGGTCTTCCGGCCGGCCGACCTGTCCGTCGTGATCGTCGACAGCGGATCCGGGAGCGGCCGGGGCGAGGGCACCGGCTACGGTATCGCCGGGATGCGTGACCGGGTGAAGCTGCTGAACGGCGACTTCGCCGTCGGTCCGCGCCCCGAGGGCGGCTACCGCGTGACGGCCCGTCTCCCCGTCCCGATGGAGGTCTGATGCCGGTCCGCGTCGTGCTCGCCGACGACCAGCCGCTGATCCGCGCCGGTCTGGTCATGGTGATCGCCGACATCCCGGACATCGAGGTGGTCGGCGAGGCCGGGACCGGCGCCGAGGCCGTGCAACTGGTCCGCGACCTGAAGCCCGACATCGTCGTCATGGACATCCGCATGCCCGGCATGGACGGCATCGAGGCCACCCGGATGATCACGAAGGAGGCCGGCGCCCCGAACGTCATCGTCCTGACGACGTTCGACGACGACGACAACGTGTACGACGCCCTGCGGGCCGGCGCCTCGGGATTCCTCGTCAAGGACATGGCCCTGGACGACATCATCACGGCGGTGCGGGTCGTGGCCGCCGGGGACGCGCTGATCGCGCCGAAGGTGACGCGCCGCCTGATCGAGGAGTTCGCCGACCGTCCGCAGCGGGCCACCGCTGCGCCGTCCAAGGAGATCCAGGGGATCACCGACCGCGAGCTGGAGGTGCTGACCCTGATCGGCCGGGGGATGTCGAACGCCCGGATCGCCGAGACGATGTACATCAGCGGCGCGACCGTCAAGACCTACGTGACCCGGCTGCTGGCCAAACTCGGCGCCCGCGACCGCGTCCACCTCGTCATCATCGCCTACGAGCACCACCTGGTGACGCCGACCGCCTAGGGCCCGCCGTCCCCGCGCAACGACGAAGGCCCGGGGGCGCGATGCACCGCCGTGGGGCGTAATGGAAGGACCTGCTCCGGCGGACGGCGCCGGGGTGCCGGTGCCGATCGTGCGGGTGCCGATCGTGCGGGTGCCGAGTGTCGCGACCGGAGGAGGACGGCGGTGAGCGTGGATGCGCGGTGAGCGGTCGGACGCCGCGGCGGGCCCGGACCGGTCGGAGGGGCGCGGCGGGCGTCTGCTGTGCACGTTGCTCGACCGGGCCCATGAGCTGCCGCCCCAGCTGATCGCCCCGCTGGTCGCCGACGTGGTGCGCGGGCTCGGAGGCCGTGACCCGGCGCTCCTGCTGCAGGACTACGGCCAGCTGGTGCTGGCGCCCCTGCGGGGGCGGGGTCTGGTAGCCGGGGAGCCGGTGCCGATCGACGGCTCGCCCGCGGGTGCGGCCTTCCAGCGCGGTGCCCCCGTCGAGGAGGCGCAGGCGGACGGGGTGCGGGTGTACCTGCCGTTGCTGGACGGCGGCGACGAGGTGGGGATCCTGGCCCTCACCCTGGATGCCGTCGACGACGAGGACCGACTGCTGCTGCGGCGCCTCGCCGCCCTGACCGCCGACCTGCTGATCACCAAGAGCGGCTACACCGACCGGATCTTCCAGGTCCGGCGCCTCGAACCGATGAGCTTGGCCGCCGAGATCCAGTGGTCGCTGCTGCCGCCGCTGTCGATGACCGTCCACCGGGTCGCCGTGGCCGGCATCCTCGAACCCGCCTACCAGGTGGCCGGTGACAGCTTCGACTACGCGCTCAACGACGACATCCTGCACGTGGCCACGATCGACGCCATGGGCCACGGGCTCGATGCCGCGACCATGGCGACCGTCGCCATCGGCGCGTACCGGCACGCCCGGCGCGCCGACATCGGGCTGGCCGAGATCTACGCGTTCATGGACCGGGCCATCGCCGAGCAGTTCGGGCCGGACCACTTCGTCACCGCGCAGATGATGCGCCTCGACACCCTGACCGGCCACCTGCAGTGGGTCAACGCCGGCCATCCCCAGCCGCTGCTGATCCGCGACCACGTCGTCGTGGAGCGGCTGGAGAGCGAGACCACCCTGCCGGTCGGCTTCGGCGGCGAGGAGCCGGTGATCAGCGAGCGGGCCCTCCGGCACGGTGACCGGGTGCTGTGCTTCACCGACGGCCTGGTCGAGGAGCGCGAGCCCGGCGGGGAGCAGTTCGGGGAGGAACAGCTCATCGGCTGGGTCAACCGCGTCGAGCGCTCGCAGGCCGGGGTGCGGGCCGTGGTGCGCGCGCTCTCCCACGTCCTGAAGGAGCAGCGGGGCGGGCGGACGAGCGACGACGCCACCCTGTTCCTGATCGAGTGGCGCTGAGCGGGCCGGCCCCGGCACCTCACCGGTCGCGGCCGGTCCGCCCCGCCCGTACCGTCGTGACCGGGGCGGGAACGTCAGCGCGGAGGCCGGCATGGGGCACTACCGATGGGTTCTGGAGACGCAGGACGACGACGGCCGCTGGTCCCGGCAGGACGGTGCCCCCCAGCAGGACCCGCTGGAGTACGACGGGACGCCCCAGCGGGCGGCCAACCACCTGCGGGACGTGTTCGTGCGTACGCTCGCCCGCCCCGCGCCCGGCCCGCGGGCGATCAGGATCCGCCTCTGGGAGGGTGCCGACGGCGACGGCCCGCCCCGGGCCGAGGCCGAGTGGTCACGCGAGTGACACCCTCTGCTCCTCGGCCGTGGCGGGCGGGCACCGTCCCGCGATCGCCCCCGCGGGATCGCCCCCGCGCCGCCCCCGACCCGCCGCCTCGACGCCCTGCCGACTACACGGACACCGGCCAGGAGGCCGCCCGGTCGCGGGCGACGTCCGCCCGCAGGCCCACCGCACCGGCACCGCCGGGCGGAGCGACGGCCGACGGCAGGAAGTCGGAACGGGCCCCCGGCCGCGGGGCTCCACCGGCCGGCTCCGGGGCGAGCAGGTCGCTCGCGCCCATGGTGTTCGCGGGAGCGGCGGCTGCAGCCATCAACCGGGCGGCATCGACGGCGTCCGTCTCCGGCGGGACGACCAGCAGGTTCAGCCTGAGCGGGGCGTACGAGAACACCGCGCACGTGTGCTCGTCCTGTTCGGCGGCGAACCAGCCCACGTGGACGGTGTGCCCGGTGACCGGGATCCGCCGAGGGATGACGGGCCACTGCGCGGGGTTCACGGTGATTCGGGTGACCCGGCCCCACCGCTCGTCGATGTCGGCGGCCAGGGCGGGGAGTTCGAGGAGAAGGTCGCGCGAGCGGGGCCACCAGGCTCCGTCCAGACGGCCGGGCCGCACGCCACTGGGCGTGAGGCAGAGCCGTGCGGTGGAATCAGGGGCGGCGGGTGTCACGCGATCGAGCACGGTGGTCATGGGGTCGAGGACCTGTCCCCGGGCCCGGCGCACGAAGCCTGGTCCGGCGTTGCCGTTCGCCGGAGACGACGCCAGTATCCGGTGCCGGCATGCGGGATGCCTTCGGTGTTGTCCAGGCTACTCTCCGTCCGGCCCGAACGGGCCCGCTCACGGCGGTGAGGGCCCTCCCGGCGCCTTCGGAGGGACACGCGGAACCGGGCGGCGTACGCTCAGACCCGCCCGTAGCGGACCGCCTGGTCGGCGAACTCCCGTGCCATCTCCTCGGAGACGGTCGGACGGGTGCGGTGGATGGCGTCCAGGTAGTCCCGGGTGCCGGGTTGGGTCCGCTCGCCGGTGTCGAGGGTGCGTTCGAAGGTGCTCTGGGCGACCGCCATGGCGACCTGCCTGATGTCGGCGGGGGTGAAGCCCTCACTCGCTTCGGCGAGGACCGCGGTGTCGGCGGCGGTACCCGTCTTCGCCGTGTAGTCGGCCCACAGCGCGTCGCGGGCCGCCGCGTCGGGCGGCCCGACGGGCAGGAGGTAGTCGAACCGGCCGTGGCGCAGGAACGCCGGGTCCAGGGCGGCCACCGAGTTGGTGGCGCAGACGAGGAGCCGGCCGTCGCGGTCCCGGAACCGCACGATCGACTTGAGGAGTTCGTTGACCACGCCGACCGCCGCGGGGGCGGCGAGGCTGCGCGTACCGGCGACCTCCTCGACCTCGTCGATGAAGAGCAGCACGTGGTCGAGGTCGGCCACCTCCTCGAAGCGCCGGCCGAGCCCGCTGGCCAGCCCGTCCTCGGACGTGAGCCGGGAGGGGAAGAGCTCGATGAACGGCCAGCCGAGCCGACCGGCCACGGCCTTGGCGAACGTGCTCTTGCCCGTGCCCGGCGGACCGAACAGCACGACGGCACGGGGAGGTTCCACTCCGTGGGCGTCCGCCAGCTCGGGGTTGGCCAGGGGCAGCACCAGTCGCCGCTCGATCAGCCGCTTCTCGTCGGCCATGCCCGTGAGCCGCTCCCACAGGCGGGCTTCGGGCATGACCGCGCCCAGCATCGCCAGGACCGTCGGGCCCTGGGCGCTGACGACCTCCGACTTCTCGAAGTACGTGAGCCCGCGGTGGGGGTGGAATCCGGAGTTGACCAGTGCGGTGGCGCCGGTCTCCTCCTCGGGCAGCACCGCTGCGACGATCCGGGCACCGGCCTCCCGCAGACGGTGCTCCAGCGCGGACAGCAGGGCGGTGCCGATGCCCAGGTTGCGCCAGCCGGGGTGCAGGGCGATGCGCAGCACCCAGGCCCGGTCCCCGTCCACCCGGCCCACCGCCGCGCCCACGAGACGCCCGTCGGCCACCACGACGACGCTCGGATCACGTGCCTGCAACGCGGCGACCACGTCGGAGAGGCGGAAGACGGCGGCCCGGTCCGTGGTGGCGCTCTCCGCGTCGAGCCGGACCACCGCTTCGAGGTCGTCCGGGGTGAAGTCCCGGACGTGCCATCCAGTCATACGCCGCCCTCGAACGTCGCGGGCCCCCTGGACCTCCATCATCGGCCGACCGCCCCGCGTCCGCAGCGCCGGGGGAACGACGAAGGCCCGGACCGCGAGGCCTTGGGTTCTAACGGTCCTTGCAACACCCGCGATCTGCGGGAGGTGCGAGGACCGTTGGCGTTGGGCGTAGTGATCTTGCTGGGTTGCGGGAGCGATTCCTTCGCTGCGGGCGATCGGACGGGCCCTGGGGCGGCCCGCGAGCACGGTCAAGCGGGAGATCGACGCGAACTCCGGCAGCGAGGGCTACCGGCCCTACCAAGCCCACCGGGCGGCGACAGCGCGCCGGCCCCGGCCCAAGGACCGCAAGCTGCTGCGCGAGGGACGACTGCCCCGCTTCGTCCAGGACCGACTGCGCAGGCGGTGGTCACCGGAACAGATCTGCCACGCTCTGCAAAGGGAACATCCCGGCGACGAGAGCATGCGGGTGAGCGTGGAAACGATCTACCAGGCGCTGTACTTCCAGGCCCGCGGCGGCCTGGAGCGGGAAGTACAGGCAGCCGTTCGCTCCGGCCGGACCCGCCGCAAACCGCGCCGGAACCCCGAGCGGCGCACTTCCCGGTTCATCGACCCGATGGTGATGATCAGCGACCGCCCCGCCGACGTCGAGGACCGGGCCGTACCCGGTCACTGGGGAGGCGACCTGATCCTCGGCGCGGGCGGACGCTCCGCGATCGCCACCCTGGTCGAACGCAGCACCCGGGCTGCTGCGGCAGTACTTCCCGAAGGGCACCGACCTGAGCATGCACGGTCCCGAAGACCTCGAACACGTCGCCCAGGAGCTCAACGGCCGCCCACGCAAGACGCTCGGCTGGGATACCCCAGCCGAGCGTCTACGTGATCTACTCACCGTCTGAAACCAAGCGGTGTTGCAACGACCCCTAGAACCCAAGGGCGGTCCGGGCCTTCTGCCGGCGGAGGATACGAGATTCGAACTCGTGAGGGATTGCTCCCAACGCGCCTTCCAATTCTCCCGAACGCCGTCCGCCGAGGTTCACACCCGTTCTGACCTGCGGCAGAGTGAACCGCTGGGCGGCGGCTGAACCCGGCTGGACGGGGGTGCATGAGACCAAAACTGAGACCAGGTGGTGCTCAGTTTCGGGCTGCTGGTGCACCTTCTACCGTGCCGGTCCACGCGACTGAGGGGGCACGTACACGAGTGCCATGCCGGCTGAACGGACTACGTCCAGCAATCCGGCGGTGCGTCGGATCTACCTCTACGGTGCCGAAGCCCGGCTGCCACAACGGTGCCGGCACGGAGGACCAGTCGGGTGCTTCGGGGCGTGCAGTACGGAGTGCACCCCTGTCGATGCCGTGATTCTCGCCCCCGCAGACACAGTCACAAGGGCTGTCGGGTGCAGCGTCTGCACAGGCGGTCGAGCCGCAGATCGGGGGGCCGTCGCCGTCTGGGTGATGTGGGCAGAGCCTGGGGGAGCATGTTGTCTGGAGGTACCAATCGAGGCATGCGATTGCTCCGGTCAGTTCGCGGTCAAGGACAGCGAGCATGACGGGTATGACGTCCTCCAGCGTGGTGATGACACTCCAGTAGGACACCGGGGGCACGCTGCTAGAGATCATTTTCTGGTAGCCGGAAGCCAAGGTTCGTGCCACCGCGTGATCGCTGACCGCGCACATGTCCGCACTCAGGCCGAGTGGACGGTAGTCGCCGATGACCCATGAGTCATCGGACAAGTGAGCCCACCGGCTGCCAATGACTTCGCACCAGACCTTGCCACCGCGGATCTCGCCCCACTCATGGACCATGCCGAGGAGAACGGCCTTCGTATCTCGGCCATCAGCGAGCTTCCGCTGTTCGGTGGGCGCCTTCGCAAGGACAGCACGGAGCATGTCCTCACCAGGCCGGCTCGCGGGCTTCTTGGACCGTGACTCGCCGCGTGACGGCTTCAAACAGCACCTCTCACGATATGCAGCAGGGGACCGTGACAGCCTGCTCGCTACACGACACCTGCAAACCAGCGCTATGCCAACTTCTCGCGGAGGAAAGGCCGCTGCGTCAGTTCGAGACGGGAGGTTGATGGATCGGCGTGAATCGCCGGCGGTGCCCAATTTGCCAGGCAGGCCGAGGGAAGTGCGTCTGGTGCGGCCCTTCAGGAGCCGTCGCTCGGGCAGGCACGGGAGTGGCCGCTCGGGGAATGGTTGGTGGCCAATCACCTTCAGATTTTCGTGGTTGCAGGGCGCCTGCGCCGGCTGCCCGATAAGAACCTTGATGATGCGTCGGCCAACGAGTCTCCGCGCGCTGCGAGATCAATTGCTGGAGGACTTCTGGACCTGTCTGTCCGGTGCCACGAAGGCAGCCACGAGGTCCCGAGAGCGGCACTGGCCATCCAGCCGTGAGCAGAGGCAGGCAAGGCGAGTCTTTCTTGTGTAGCATCCGCGAGTGAAAATTGATCTCTCTCTTCCCGTGCTGCCTCCCCGGTACTCCGATCCGCGACTTCGCAAATGGATGGGGAGGCAGATCGCAGTTGCCGATGAGACTCAAATGCTGGCGGTGTGGCTGTGGAACGAGGAGGCGTATTTCCTGCTGGAAGCAGAGGAGGCGTTCCAGGAGCACTGTGACCTGGTCGATAGGGAACTTCAGGAGACGGAGAGGCGGGTGAAGGTCGGTCAGTACGGGGCAGGACCTAACTATGGCCCGCCATCTGCCAGGTTCGAGGAGTCGTGTGAAGCAGCTTGCCGCGACCTTGTAGCCCTTCTTGGGGTTGAGAAGAAGGCGGTTGCTGATGCGGCTGACCGCACTCGGAGACTTCGACGCTCCATGCAGAGGCTTCTCGGCTACGACACCAGTGGGTTCTACGCACGCGAGCCGCGGGTGCCAGAATGGTCCGTGGAGTTCGAAGCCATTGCAGGCGTTTATTTCGAGTTGGCGAAGGCGCGCGAGCGGCTCGTCGAACTGATGGCCCGGCACCGCAATGCCATCCACGAGCTGGCCTTGAAAGAGCATCGCCGCAGAGAGCACCTGGACGGACACCTTCTCAGCGGAGAAGGTCGCTACCTGCGGCATGTCTATGCGGAACTGCGGGCTCACCAGGAGCGGGTTGAACGTGAAGCAGCAGCGGCGATCAAGGTTCATCAGGCCGAATTCACCTGCCCTGTAGGCCGCTCGGTGCCGCCAGAACGTACTAGCGACCTCTCGTCCGCTACAGGAAAGCTGGCTGCGACTCTGGCAAATCTGCGGACTGAGGTGGACGCTAGTGTTGAGGAATGTGGGAGGTTCTGGGAGAGCGTTGAGCCTGCGTTCCGCCTTGTACCTGGCGAGGAGGCTATTCCTGACCTGGAAGCGTCGCTGAAGGTGGAGGCGGTTGCTGGGTTCTCTGCCGGGCTGACTTCCGCTCAAGCGGTGTATCGGGCCGCCCTGAAGGGCTGTCGCGACTCGGTCCACGATGTTGCGCGCTTGGAAGCCCTCAGGATCGGGCTGCTGCGGTCCGGTAGAAGCCTCTCGATGGAGGCCATACGGACAATGCATCACCAGGATTTTGAGCGGCTGGTAGCCGGACGGCTGCGACAGGACGGATTCACGATAATCCAGGATCAGGGAAAGCCTGGGGACCTCGGTGCGGACGTAATTGCACTATCCCCGGCCGGGCAGAGGGTCGTGGTCCAGTGCAAGCACACATCTAAGGGAGCCAATGTCGGTACAGGGGCATTGCAGGCATTCAACGGGACCGCGGTTCCGGAGCATCGGGCCGATGTCGCCATCGTTGTCACGAACGGGTTCTACACGAAGCCGGCCCTACAGTTTGCAGGCGCACACGGCATTCGACTCATGGGGGTGTGGGAGGTTCGGCGATGGATTGAGTGGGGAGTGCCGGCCATGGAGCTGTTGGCCTGGTCATAGTTCAGAGGTTCACTTCCAGAACCTGGGCGGTACTGGTGCGCTTCGCGCCTCGTCGTGGCTGTCGATGGGGGTGGTGCGGAGTGGGTGGTCTTGGCCTCGTCATGAAGGTCTCGGTTCCCACGTGGCTCTTCATGCCCAGGCACCGACCAGCATCGGCTCGGGCTGGAGGGAGATCCCAGTTGCGATCTTGACCTGCGTTGAGAGTTCGGTCAGGGCCCGGGCGAAGCCCGTTGCGGTCGCTCCGTCGTGGGCGGTGAGCGTGAGGGTCCGGCGTTCCGAGCAGCGGATGCCGGCCGCGATCTTGTAGGCGGGGCGGTAGCCGGTGTGCTCCAGCAGCCAGCCGGCGCTGGCACGCAGCTGCCCGTCGCTGTCGGTGTGGACCGGGCAGCCGGCAGCCGACCAGCGGGCGGCCTGGGCGGCGGAGACGGGCGGGTTGAGGAAGACCGATCCGGCTTGGCGGGCGTCGGGGCCGTGTGGGTCGAGGAGGAGTCCACGCCGGTGGCGGTTGGCGAGGACGGCGGCGGCCACCTCGGCGACGGGCGGTCGGGCGCCCACGTGGACGCTGAGTTCGTCGGCGAGCGGCTGGTAGCTGATCGGGGCAGCCGGTGAGCGGGTGAGGTGGAAGGTCGCGGTGAGGATTGTCCAGCGGCCGGGGTCGTTCTTGAAGCGGCTGTCGCGGTGGCGGAGGCGGCATGCCTGGGCGGGCAGGGTCCGCAGGCGGCCCATGTCCCAGTCCCAGGCGGTGAGGTGGTCGAGGGTGTCGGAGACCTGCTGGCCATAGGCTCCGGCGTTCTGGACGGGGGCGGCGCCGACAGTGCCGGGTATGCCTGCCAGGCACTCGATCCCGGCGAGGTGTTCGGCTGCGGCCCACTGGACGAGGTCGGCGAGGGGGTGGCCGGCCTGGACGGTCGCGGCCACGGTGTCGTCGTCCACCCGCTTCGCGGTGATGCCTCGGGTGTTCATCACGGCGACGGTGCCCTCGTGGCCGGTGTCGGAGGCGATGACGTTGCTGCCATGACCGAGGGTGAGGGGTGCGTCCCCCTGCCGGTCGCCGATCGTACGGACCAGTTCGAACCAGTCGTCGGGATCGGCGACCTGCAGGACGTCGTTGGCCGGGCCGCCGAGCCGCAGGGTGGTCAGGGACGCGAGCGTGGTGCTGGGCACGGGTGGCCCTCCTAGGGTTCGTCGGTGATCGCCTTCAGGGCGAGAGCCCGCAGCGGGGCGAGGCGGGTGCGGTTGTCCTGGTGGTGGTAGACGGCGTTGGTGCAGATGGCCAGGTAGCGGCCGGTGGCCGGGGCGAGGTAGAGGCTGGTTCCGGTGAAGCCGTGGTGGTAGGCGATCCGGCCCTCGTCGGCGAGGATCCAGGCCAGGCCACGGTCGAGGCCCGCCTCGATCTCGGCCTGTGGCTGCATGCTGTGGGCGAGCCAGCGGCCCAGGGGCCCGCCAGTGGCGTGCGAGGTCAGCAGGTGGGTGGCGAAGGTGGCGAGGTCGGCCGGGGTGGTGAACACCCCGGCGTGGCCGGCGACTCCGCCGAGCAGGGCGGCGTTGTCGTCGTGCGGCATCCCCCACAGCCGGGGCCCGCCGTTCAACCGCTGCTCGGTCGGGGCGACCTGAGCGGAGCGGGGCACCGGTCCGTAGGTCGTGCTGGTCATGCCGAGGTCCTGCCAGAGCTCGGCCGCCAGCTCGTCCAGGCGTCGGCAGCGGTAGTGGGCCAGGGCCAGGCCGAGGAGGATGAAGCCGCGGTTGATGTAGTGGTGTCCGGCTCCGGGGTCGGCGATCAGCGGCTCTCCGCAGATCAGGTGGGCAAGCGGTTCGGTGCGGTTGCGGTACTGGTCGAGGCGGGTGTCGGCCCGCAGGCCGGAGGTGTGGGCCAGGACCTGGCCAACCGTCACCTGGCCGCCGGGTGCATCGGCGGGGATGTCGGTCAGCAGTTCGCGGATCGGGGTGTCCAGGGTGAAGCCATCCATGAGGGAGGTGCCGACCAGCGGCCAGGTGGCCAGGACCTTGGTCAGCGACGCCACGTCGTACACCGTGTCCGGCCCCGGCCGGGCATCGCCGCACTCGGGGGCGACGACGCCGGAGGCCAGGTAACCGGGATCAGTGTCGAAGGTGCCGTGGGCGATGACACCGCCGGGCACCGTGCCGTCTGCGGTCATCAGGTCCAGGCACTCGCGCAGGTCGGCGAGCGCGTTCGGGGTCCACGGCACTGTGTTGGTCATGGCTACTCCTGGTCGATCGTCAGGTGGGCACCGAGCGCGGCCAACTTCGGCAGCAGGCTGCCGTATCCGCGCCGCAGGTGATACATCCCTCGGATCGTAGAGGTGCCCTCGGCGGCCAGGGCGGCGATCACGAGAGCGGTCACCGCCCGGATGTCCTCCCCGGCCACGTCGGCGGCGGTGAGGGCGGACCGGCCTCGGACGGTGATCACCGAGCCGGTCGCGTTGACGGCGGCGCCGAACGCGGCCAGGGCGGGCAGATGGGTGTCGCGCTGGGTGTAGATCCGCTCGTCGATGCGGGAGTTGCCCTCGGCCTGGGTGAGGAAGGCGGTCAGCTGCGGCTGCACGTCGGTCGGGAAGCCCGGGTGCGGGCCGGTGGCCATCTGTACCGGTCGCGGCCCAGCCGGTGTGCTGACGGCCGTTCCGCCGTCCAGCGGGTCGAGCTGGATTCCGGCGTCAGCGAATACCGACACCAGTCCGTCCGGGAACGCGGCGGGCGGGAAGCCGTCCAGGTGGACGGTGCCGCCGGTGATGGCGGCGGCCAGCGCGAGGGTGGCGGCCTCCAGCCGGTCCGGTGGCACGGTGAACACCCCGCCCCGGATGCGGTCGGTGCCGGTGACGTTCAGTGCAGTCCTGCCGCGCCACTCGATGCCGACGCCAGCCTGCGAGAGCAAGGCGGCGGTGTGGGTGACCTCGGGTTCCACGCTGGGGTTGAGGATCGCGGAGGTGCCCGGGGTACGGGCGGCCAGCAGCATCGCGGTGACCGTCGCGCCCAGGCTCGGCCCCCACGAGCGGGTCTCGGCGTCGGTGATGAACGGCAGCCGCTTGCCCGTGACCCGGGCCCGCACCCGGCCCCGGGTCACCTCGACCTCGGCCCCGGCGGCTTCCATCGCGGCCAGGTGCCGGTCGATGTAGCGGGCGCAGAAGGCGTCCCCGCCGGGGGTGGGGAAGGTGACCTTGCCGGCGCGGGCCAGCAGGGCGCCGCCCATGACCGCGGTAGTGCGGATGCGCCGTCCGAGGTCGTCCGGGATGACGGGGAAGTAGGAGTCGGCCGGTCGGGTGGCGAACTCGTCTCCGGTCACGGTGGCGCGGGTGCCGGTGCGCTGCAGGATGTCGGCGACGACCAGGGTGTCCAGGATCTCGGGTGTACCGGTCAGGGTGAGCGGGTCATCGGCGAGGATCGCGGCGGCGTACAGGTGCAGAGCGATGTTCTTGCTGCCCTGGACGGTGGCGGTGCCGGCCAGACGGCGGGCTCCGGCGATCCGTACGGCCCGCTGGTCGGTCGTCGTGGTGGTGTCGGTGGCGGGCATGGTCACCTTCCCTGGCTTCCGGCCGGGAAGAAGCCCCCGACCTGGGTCTTCGGGTAGAGCAGGGTGTGCGCGCCGATCAGGGTGGCGGGCTGGAGCACGGTGCCGGCGGGAACGATGACGCCGTCGCCGATCACCGCGCCGAACTTGGTTTGGCCGGTGGCGACTCGGTGGCCGTCGAGATGGGCGCAGACCTCTTCGGTGGCCGGTTCGGTGACCGGTCCGGAGGTGACCCGCAGGCCGGTGGTGGACACGAACGCGCCGATGTTGACGCCGAGGCCGAGCACGGAGTCCCCGACGAAGCTGGTGTGCTTCATGAAGACGCCACCGGTCAGCAGGGAGCGGGTGACCTCGGCGCCGAAGCCGATGCGGCAGCCGGGGCCGACGACGGTGTTGTCGCGCACCCGGGCGCCGGCCTCGATCACCGCGCCGGGGCAGACCAGCACCGGGCCGGTGACGAACGCGCCTTCGGCGATGACGGCCCCGGGCGCCACGATCACGTGGCCCCGAACGGTGGCGCCGGGCTCGATGATCCCGGTGGCCTCGGGCAGCGGGATGTCCAGGTTGCCGGCCAGCAGGTCGGCGATGGCCTTCTTGATGCCGAAAATGGTCGGGCAGCGGCTCAGCAGGTGCAGCACGACCGGGTCGGTGATCTGCTCGGTGTCGAAGTAGTACGCGGGGGTGGTGCGGTAGTCGATGCGCTCCAGCCCGGTGTGCAGCGCGGGCGCGTCGGTCAGCCGGTGCATGGCTGGTTCTCCTCTCGGGCGAGCGAGTGGAAAAGGGTTGGGGCGTTGTCGCGCCCCCGGGGTGGTGGATGCGACTCGCGCAGATCAGCTGGCGCGATGCTGCGGGCAGGCACAGGCGGGCCAGACCTCGATCCGGGCGACGTACTCGTCGGGGCCCGGGTCGGCGCGGGTCACGCCGGAGTCGTCGTAGCGGGTGCCGTCCTGGGCGACCCTGAACGTCCGGATGGTCAGCCCCGGACGGCGCCTGGCGCGAGTGACGCGGCCTTCTTCGGCAGTTGCGTTCGTCGTGGTATCCGTCAGGGGCCGCGCTTCGGCGGTGTGTCCGGTCGTGGCGTTGTCCATCGGATCCCTCCCACCTTGATCTCACGCTTCGCGTTCGGTTGTGCGCGGATTGCGAAGGCTGTTCAGCATGGCGGCGGGCGGTTGGGCATGGATACGACATCGCCGCCGTCATGGCGGCGTCGTCGCCGGACCTGGTTCGCGCGGCAGACGACGTCGTGCGTCATGACCGCCGTCATGGCTGCCGTCATCTGGCCCGTACGGTCCTCGAACGCGTTTCCTGCCGCCCGACCATGGCTATCGTCAGAGCAGACGAACGGGGACGGAGAGGATCGCAGTGGTCGAAACTCCCACACTCTTAAGGGCATTGACGCTGCAGCGGCACTGGCAGGTCTACGAGACCTTCCGCCTCCGGTTCGAGGCGACCGCGAACTCGGCCGCCGAGCAGGAGAACGACCCCCGGCTCCGGGGCTTGTCGGTCTCCAAGCGGCAGTTCGAGCGCTGGTACGGCGGCGCGGTCAAGACCCGCCCCTACCCAGACCAGTGCCGAGTGCTGGAGGCCATGTTCGGCGTCAGCGTCGGCGTGCTCCTCGCGCCCGCCCCGGCGGCTTCGCTGCCTGCGCCTGCAACCGCCGCCTCGTTCGTCCTCCCGCCGCCACGGCCAGTCCCTGTCCTCCTCCCCTCCGAGCAGGCAGCGGTACTGCCTGCCGGCGGCCCGTCCAACAGCGAGACCCGCTTCGACGCGGGCACCACGGAATTGGAAAGGCAGGTCGCAATGGCGGCTCGTCGTGCACTTCGGTTCACCGCGATGGCGGAGGGCAGCAGCATCGGCCCGGAGACCCTGGGACAGATCCACGACGAGGTACGGCGGCTGACCGTCGCCTACCCGAAGCTGGCGCTGCCGACCCTGCTCGGTGACCTGGTCGAGGTCCAGGACCTCACCTTCCGGCTGCTGGAGCACGGCCGGGTCAAGCCCCTGCAGGCCCGGGAGCTGTACCTGCTCGCCGGGGTCACCTCCGGCATGCTCGCCAAGGCCAGCCACGACCTCGGCAACCCGAGCGCCGCGATGATGCAGGCCCGCACCGCCTTCGTCTGCGCCGACAACGCGGACCACCACGCCATGCGCGCCTGGGTCCGCTCGCTCCAGTCGCTCATCTCCTACTGGGCAGGGCGGCCCGCTGAAGCCGCCGAGTACGCCGCCCTCGGCCAGAACGTGGCGGGCAACGTCCGCGGAACCACCGGCGTCTGGCTGGCCTGTCTCTCCGCCCGCGCCCACTCCCTCCTCGGCGACGGCGAGGGCACCCGCACCGCCATCCAGCAGGCTGAGGATGCCCGCGCGGCCGTCGAATCCGACTACCTCGACGCCTTCGGCGGCATCATGACCTTTCCGGTGCCTCGCCAGCTCTACTACGTCGCCGAGGCCAGCGTGCAGCTCGGCGAGGACCCGGCGCTCGGCGAGAGCCAGTCCGAGGCCGCCGTTGCCGCCTACCGCGACGCCTCCGAGGACGAGTGGGCGTTCGGTGACGAGGCAGGCGCCCAGACTGACCTCGCTCTCGCCCGCATCGCCCGGGGCGAGATCGAAGGTGCTGCCGAGGCCGTCCGCCCGGTGCTCGACCTCCCCATCGAGCAGCGGAACTTCGGCATCGTCAGCAGCGCCCAACGCGTCCACGCCGCCCTACACGGCGACGGCCGCCGCAACGGCGGTGCGGTGGTCGACCTGCGCGAGGAGATCGAGGCCTTCACCGCCACCCCGACCTCGGTCCTCGTCCGGTGACCCCACGGATAGGCTCCGCAGCCATGACCCCAGTCCACCTGGCCGGCCCCCGTCTGGCACTGCGCGAAGTCGAACCCGAGGACACCGACGCCCTCCTGGCCATCTACGGCGACCCCGAGGCCACCCGACACCTCAGCTTCGAACCCCGCACCCGCGAGCAGGTCCACGCGATCACCGCCCGCTCCATCGCCTCTGCGAACGCCACCCCGCGCACCGAGTACTGCCTCGCCATCATCCGGCTCGGCGAGCACCAGCTGATCGGCTACGCCCGCCTGGCCACCGAGCCGCAGCAGGCCGCCACCATCGGCTTCGCCCTCCACCCAGCCGAGTGGGGCAAGGGCCTCGGCACGGAAACCATCCACCTGCTGTGCGCCCTCGGCTTCAACACTTTGGGCCTGCACCGAATCTGGGCGGCCCGCTCACCGCTCAACGAGGCCTCCGCGCGCACCCTGTTGCGGGCTGGCATGACCGAGGACGGGCGGATCCGCGACCACGTCTTCGTCCACGGCGCCTGGCGCGACTCGATTACCTACTCGATCCTGGAGCACGAGTGGTCGCTGAACTGTGTGCCAGGGGTCGCCGCCGAGCACGAGAGCTGAGTTTCGGGCCTATGGGCCTGGCAATGCAGCACCTTCGCGACCTCCCCGCTGGCCTTGACCCCGGGGTTGCCCTCGCACCCCTGGGCGAGGGCAGATGCGGGTGGCGGGCGGTAGGACCGTCCTATGCGACAACTTGCTCCGTCAGGAGCAAGCCGGGGCAAGGATGACCAACCCCACAACTTGCTCCGGCTTCCGGCGGTCTGACCTGGGTCCGAATCACAGGTGAACTCTTGTAGCCAGGGGCTGGCAATGCGCTGGCAGTGCTGTTTCTGGGCTTATGCAGATCAGATCACGGGACGTTACGGCGTGCGGTGGAAGCGCGTAAGACTGTTCGAAGGCCGGGCGTTCACGGCGAGGCGTACACGCGAGCCCCTATTAGAGGGGGGGTCGCGCGTGAACGCTGGGTCGCGTGGACGGCGTGTGCGCCTATCGCGTCCTTCACCATCCGCTCTGCCCGGTCTTGTCGGACAGCTTCGGCCTCGGTGGACGGCGAGATCCACTTCTTGATCAGTTCCTGCCGCTTGTCGTCGCTCAGGCGCTCTGGCAACAGGGGCTCCTCGTTCATGACGGTGGCGGGCACCCTACTTCCGAACGCCGACAACAGAGCCCTTCGTGTCGCGGGGAAACGTCGCCAGAGCCCTCAGACGAGAGCCAAGAACCGGCGAATGAGACCAGAACTGAGACCACGAGACGAAGAAGGCCCCGACCGTTAACCCGGTCGGGGCCTTCAACTGCCTTGCTAGGCAGAGGCGGAGGATACGAGATTCGAACTCGTGAGGGATTGCTCCCAACACGCTTTCCAAGCGTGCGCCCTAGGCCTCTAGGCGAATCCTCCGTGGGAGAGCTTAGTACATGTTCAGGGGTGGTCGCGACCACGTATCTCGTAGGTGAGGGGGAGGGGGTGGCCTGCGGATCGGGGTGGTGGAGGTGGGGGTGGGGATCGGGTACTGTGGGGATCAGCCCCTCGTGTGGCGTTATCTCTCTGAACCCCCCCAGGGCCGGAAGGCAGCAAGGGTAGGAGGGCTCTGGCGGGTGCACGGGGGGTCTTTGCGTTCCCGGGGCCGAGCGGGTGGCCGTGGGCCCGGGCGGGGGCCGGTCGAGGGGCGACGCGTTTGTCGGTCCGTCCCGATATCGTCGGGGGTGTGTCCCTAGCCCTGTACCGCCGCTATCGCCCCGAGACTTTCGCCGAGGTCATCGGGCAGGAGCACGTGACCGCTCCGCTCCAGCAGGCCCTGCGCAACAACAGGGTCAACCACGCGTACCTGTTCAGCGGCCCGCGCGGCTGCGGGAAGACGACGAGCGCGCGCATCCTGGCCCGCTGTCTGAACTGTGAGCAGGGGCCGACGCCGACGCCGTGCGGGGAGTGCCAGTCCTGCCGGGACCTGGCGACGGGCGGGCCCGGGTCGATCGACGTGATCGAGATCGACGCAGCCTCGCACGGTGGTGTGGACGATGCGCGTGACCTGCGCGAGCGGGCTTTCTTCGCGCCGGTGCACAGCCGGTACAAGATCTTCATCCTGGACGAGGCGCACATGGTGACCTCGGCCGGCTTCAACGCGCTGCTGAAGGTGGTGGAGGAGCCGCCGGAGCACCTCAAGTTCATCTTCGCGACGACGGAGCCGGAGAAGGTGATCGGGACGATCCGCTCCCGGACGCACCACTACCCGTTCCGGCTGGTGCCGCCGGGCACGCTGCGCGACTACCTGGCGGAGGTCTGCGGGCGCGAGCGGATCGAGGTCGAGGACAGCGTCTTCCCGCTGGTGGTGCGGGCGGGTGCCGGGTCGGTGCGTGACTCGATGTCGGTGATGGACCAGCTGCTCGCCGGGGCCGGCGAGGCCGGTGTCACCTATCCGATGGCCACCTCGCTGCTCGGTTACACCGACTCCGCGTTGCTGGACGAGGTGGTGGACGCGTTCGCCGCGCACGACGGTGCGACGGTGTTCCAGGTGATCGACCGGGTGGTCGAGGGCGGGCACGACCCGCGAAGGTTCGTGACGGACCTGCTGGAGCGCCTGCGCGACCTCGTCATCCTGGCCACCGTGCCGGACGCGGGGGAGAAGGGCCTGATCGACGCCCCGGCGGACCGGGTCGCGATCATGCAGGCGCAGGCGGACGGCTTCGGGTCGGCCGAGCTGAGCCGGGCGGCGGACATCGTCAACACCGGGCTGACGGAGATGCGGGGGAACGCGGCGCCGCGCCTCCAGCTGGAGCTGATCTGCGCCCGGGTGATGCTGCCGGGCGCGTACAGCGACGAGCTGTCGTTGCAGGCGCGGCTGGACAAGCTGGAGCGCCGGGCGGCGGCCGGAGGGTTCGCAGCCCCGATGGCGGCGATGGCCCCGATGGCGGCCGTGCCCGCGGCAGCACCGGTGCCCCCGGTGACCGCCGTACCCGTCGCACCCGTACCCGTCGCGCCCGCGCCCGTGATGGACGCCCCGGTGCCGGTGGAGCCCGCGCAGGTGGCTCACCTCCAGGTGGCTCCCGCCCCGGCGGCCGCCGCACAGCCCGCCCCCGCGGCTGCGCCCGCGCCCGGGGCGTGGCCGATCCCGCGCAGCTTCCCCTCGGCCGGTGGCGCGCCCGCGCAGCCGGCTGCCGTGCCGGCGCCCGTGCAGGCCGCGCCCGTCCAGCCGGCGCCCGTGCAGCCACCGCCGCAGCCCGCGGCCGCGCCCGCCGCGGCGGGTGGCGGCCAGCCGTCGGGGGCGCAGCAGCAGGGGGCCACGCAGGTCCGGCAGCTGTGGCCGCAGATTCTGGAGGCGGTGAAGAACCGCCGTCGTTTCACGTGGATCCTGCTCAGCCAGAACGGCCAGGTGGCCGGCTTCGACGGCAGCGTGCTCCAGGTGTCCTTCATCAACGCGGGTGCCCGGGACAGCTTCGTCGGCAGCAACAGCGACGACGTGCTGCGCCAGGCGCTCGCGGACGCGCTCGGTGTGGACTGGCGGATCGAGTGCATCGTCGACCCGTCGGGCGGTACGTCCGGCGGGGTGAACGCCGGCGGCGGTGGCCCGGTCCCGGCAGCGGGCGGCAACCCCGCCGGCGGCGGTGGCTGGGGCGCACCCCCGGCGCGTCCGGCGGCGGCTGCGCCCCCGGTGCAGTCCGTCGCACCGGCGCCCGTACCGGCTCCCGCGCCGATGGCCGCGCCCCCGTCGGCGCAGGTCGTCCCGTCGGCGCCGGCCGCTCCGGTGGCTCCGCCGGCGTCCACCCGGGCGGCGTCCGAGCCCTCGGGACCGGCGGTCGCGCTGGAGGACGACATCCCGGACGAGGACGACCCGGACCTCCACGAGGAGGTGTTCTCCGGCCAGGAGATGATCATCCGCGAGCTGGGGGCGACGGTCCTGGAGGAGATCCGCCACGGCGGCGGCTGACGGGCGCGGCCGGGCGAACCGTCCCGACGGCGGGACGGCTGCCCGGACCGGCCCGGCGCGGGCAGCACGTAGGCTCGTGGCGACGATACGCGCGGCGTGAGCGACGCAGGCGGGCGAAGGCCCCGCGGGCGGGCGGGCGCCGCGAGCGAAGCAGGACGAACCCGAATTCAAGGGAGTGAGCCGTGTTCCCCGGTGGTGGCCAGCCCAACATGCAGCAGCTGCTCAAGCAGGCGCAGAAGATGCAGCAGGACCTCGCCAAGGCGCAGCAGGAGCTGGCCGAGGCGAAGGTGAACGGTTCGGCGGGCGGTGGCCTCGTCGAGGTCACCGTGACCGGCGCCGGTGAGCTGGTGGCGCTGACCATCGCCCCGGCCGCGGTCGACCCGGAGGACACCGAGACCCTGGCCGACCTGATCCTGGCGGCGGTCCGCGACGCGAACCAGACCGCGCAGAAGATCCAGGCCGAGCGGATGGGCCCGCTGACCCAGGGCCTGGGCGGCGGCGGTATCCCCGGCCTGCCGTTCTGAGCATGCTCCGAGGGCGGTCCCGGACCGCCCTGGACCGCCCCGGACGGTCGAAGGGATCAAAGGTCGATCCGTCGACGATCCGCGCCTGATCCGCGCCCGAGCCAGGGCTGAGCCAGGGCTGATCCGGGAGTCGATGGTCGGAAGTTCAGACGGTCGACCTGTGTGATTTATGCGGGGGTCGGGCGTCGGGCGGTGTGCCCGGCGCCCGATTCGTTGGATGATGGCACCGGAGCACCCCGCGCGGGTGCCCCACCGACCACCCGAGGGAAGGCGCGACGTGTACGAGGGCGTGGTTCAGGACCTGATCGACGAACTGGGCAGGCTGCCCGGCGTCGGGCCCAAGAGCGCGCAGCGGATCGCCTTCCACGTCCTGCAGGCCGACCCCGTGGACGTCCGCCGGCTGGCGCACACGTTGCTGGAGGTCAAGGACAAGGTCCGGTTCTGCGTGGTCTGCGGCAACGTCGCGGAGGCCGAGCGCTGCCGGGTCTGTCTCGACCAGCGCCGCGACCTCACGGTGATCTGCGTGGTCGAGGAGTCCAAGGACGTCGTGGCGATCGAGCGGACCCGTGAGTTCCGCGGCCGCTACCACGTGCTGGGCGGCGCGATCAGCCCGATCGAGGGCGTCGGACCGGACGACCTGCGGATCCGCGAGCTGCTGGCGCGCCTCGCGGACGGCACGGTCACCGAGCTGATCCTGGCCACCGACCCCAACCTGGAGGGGGAGGCGACCGCCACCTACCTGGCCCGGCTCTGCAAGCCGATGGGCCTGAAGGTGACCCGTCTGGCGAGCGGACTGCCCGTCGGCGGGGATCTGGAGTACGCGGACGAGGTCACCCTCGGTCGCGCCTTCGAAGGGAGACGACTGCTCGATGTCTGACCGGACGATCAACCAGCAGCCCCACACGCCCCCGCAGGCCGGTCCGGAGCAGGACCGGCACGCCCCGCACATCCACGCGCACGGCTCGGAGCCGGACGACCTCGCGGTGCAGATCGCGGACTCGGTGGAGAGCTTCGTGCTCGCCGTCACCGAGGTCGCCAAGGGCGACGAGCCCGGCAGCGCCGTCTCGCTGCTGCTCCTGGAGGTCTCGCAGCTGCTGCTGGCCGGCGGCCGGCTCGGCGCCATCGAGGACGTCGTGCCCGAGGACCGGTTCGAGCCCGATGCCGGGCCGGAGCCGGACGGCGAGCAGCTGCGCGAGCGGCTGGCCGAGCTGCTCGCGCCGATCGACGTCTACCACGAGGTCTTCGACCCGTACGGGCCGCCGGAGAAGCCGAACGCCTTCCGGATCTCGGACGACCTGGCCGGTGTGGTCAGCGAGCTCCAGCACGGGCTGACGCACTACCGCGAGGGCCGGGTCAGCGAAGCGCTCTGGTGGTGGCAGTTCTCGTACCTCTCCAACTGGGGCACGACCTGCTCGGCGGTGCTCCGGGCGCTGCAGTCACTGATCGCCCACGTCCGGCTGGACAGCCCGCTGGGCGCGGTGCCGGACGGCGCGGACACCGACGACGACGGTCTCACCGACGAGCAGCTGGAGCAGCAGGCCGGTGACCTGATGGCGGCCGAGCTGGGCCTCGGGCGGTAGGCACCGCGGACCGCCGCACCGCGCCGATCGCCGGGAACCACCGCCGACCGCCGCACCCCGCCGATCGCCGGGAACCACCGCCGACCGCCGCGCCCTGCCGGTGGCCACCGGCGGCCGGCCGTACGCAGGAGCGCCGGGCGACTGTGACGGACGCCTCAGGGTTTTCCGCGGGAAAGAAAACCCCGGGGCCGCCGTCCGTTCGTCCGCCGATTCTTCGGGATGACGGCGGCCGGCCCGCAGACCTGCCGGTGGGCGCCGTCGCACCACCGCCCACCTGCTGAAACGGGCGTCTCACGATATGGAAAGCGCCGGTCGCGGCACCCCTGCTCGGTAGACTGACGCCGACCGCACAGCCCCCGCCACCCGGGGGTGCGGGGGCCCGGGGCCCCCGGAAACGACACAAGTCGAGGAGCGCACGTGGGCCTTGTCGTGCAGAAGTACGGCGGCTCATCCGTTGCGGATGCCGAGGGCATCAAGCGCGTGGCCCGTCGAATCGTCGACACCAAGAAGGCCGGCCATGAGGTCGTCGTCGTGGTGTCCGCGATGGGCGACACGACGGACGAGCTCATCGAACTCGCGGAGCAGGTGTCACCCCTTCCTGCCGGCCGTGAGTTCGACATGCTGCTGACCGCTGGGGAGCGCATCTCCATGGCGCTGCTGGCCATGGCGATCAAATCGCTGGGTCACGAGGCCCAGTCCTTCACGGGCAGCCAGGCCGGTGTCATCACCGACTCCGTCCACAACAAGGCGCGCATCATCGACGTGACGCCGGGCCGCATCCGCACCGCCCTCGACGAGGGCAACATCGCGATCGTGGCCGGTTTCCAGGGCGTCTCGCAGTCCAGCAAGGACATCACCACCCTCGGCCGCGGCGGCTCGGACACCACCGCCGTCGCCCTCGCCGCGGCCCTCAGCGCCGAGGTGTGCGAGATCTACACCGACGTGGACGGCGTGTTCACCGCCGACCCGCGCGTGGTGAAGAAGGCCCGCAAGATCGACTGGATCGCGTACGAGGACATGCTGGAGCTGGCTTCGTCCGGCTCCAAGGTGCTCCTCGACCGCTGTGTGGAGTACGCGCGGCGCTACAACATCCCGATTCACGTACGCTCGTCCTTCTCGGGCCTTCCCGGGACGATCGTCAGCAACGACAATCCGAACAAGCCCGAAGGGGGCGAGATGGAGCAGGCCATCATCTCCGGAGTCGCCCACGACACTTCCGAGGCCAAGGTCACGGTCGTCGGCGTGCCGGACAAGCCGGGCGAGGCGGCGCGCATCTTCCGTGCCATCGCCGACGCCGAGGTCAACATCGACATGGTGGTGCAGAACGTCTCCGCCGCGTCGACCGGGCTGACCGACATCTCCTTCACCCTGCCGAAGACCGAGGGCCAGAAGGCCATCGACGCGCTCGGCCGGGTCAAGGAGGGCATCGGCTACGAGTCGCTGCGCTACGACGACGCGATCGGAAAGATCTCCCTGGTCGGCGCCGGCATGCGCTCCAACCCGGGCGTCACCGCGACCTTCTTCGAGGCGCTCTCCGAGGCCGGCGTGAACATCGAGCTGATCTCCACCTCGGAGATCCGGATCTCGGTCGTCACCCGCGCCGACGACGTCAACGAGGCCGTGCGCGCCGTCCACAGCGCCTTCGGGCTGGACAGCGAGTCGGACGAGGCCGTCGTCTACGGGGGCACCGGGCGATGACCCGGCGGCCGAACCTCGCCGTCGTCGGCGCCACCGGCGCGGTCGGCGAGGTGGTGCTCGGCCTGCTCTCCCTCCGTCAGGACATCTGGGGCGAGGTGCGCCTCGTCGCCTCCCCGCGCTCGGCCGGCCGCAAGCTGACCGTGCGCGGGGAGCCGGTCGAGGTGGTCCCGCTCACCGAGGAGGCCTTCGCCGGGATCGACGTCGCGCTGTTCGACGTACCCGACGAGGTCTCCGCCCGCTGGGCACCGATCGCGGCCGCCAAGGGCATCGTCGTGGTGGACAACTCCGCGGCCTTCCGGCTGGACGGCGACGTCCCGTTGGTCGTCCCCGAGGTCAACGCGGCCGCGGCGCGGATCCGCCCGCGCGGCATCGTGGCCGGACCGAACTGCGCCACCCTCACGATGATCGCGGCGATCGGCGCGCTGCACGCCGAGTACGGGCTCAGCGAACTGGTCGTCGCCTCCTACCAGGCCGCCTCCGGCGAGGGCCGGGCCGGCGTGGAGACGCTGCGCGAGCAGGTCTCGCTGGTGGCCGGCACCGAGGTCGGCGAGCAGACCGGCGACCTGCGCGCGGTGATCGCCGATCAGGGCCCGTTCGCCGCGCCGCTGGTGCTCAACGCGGTGCCCTGGGCCGGCTCGCTGATGGACGGCGGCTGGTCGTCCGAGGAGCTGAAGATCCGTGACGAGTCCCGCAAGATCCTCGGCCTGGCGGGCCTGAAGGTCTCCGCGACCTGCGTCCGCATCCCGGTGGTCCGCACCCACGCGCTGGCCGTGCACGCCGTCTTCGAGCGCGAGGTCACCCAGGAGCACGCCCAGGAGATCCTCCGCGACGCCCCCGGCGTCGTCCTCTACGACGACCCGGCGGCGGGCGAGTTCCCCACCCCCAACGACGTGGTCGGGACGGACCCGGTCTGGGTGGGGCGGGTCCGCCGGGCGCTGGACGACCCGACCGCGCTGGACCTCTTCCTCTGCGGCGACAACCTGCGCAAGGGCGCCGCGTTGAACGCCCTGCAGATCGCCGAGCTGGTGGCCGGCGAGCTCGCGGCGGGCGCGCTGTCCGGCTGACGCCGCGTCGGCCGGCCGGGAGGACTGGCGGGAATCCGCCACAATCCGCTGGAGGCTGCTTGGGCCCATGCGGGAGAATGTTCCCCGGGCTGGGCAACCATGACAGGGGATCGAGTGTCCAACGGGCGTGGCGAACGTATTGGTGGGGGCAGGGGCAGGCATCTCGGCATCGGCCGTGGTGACCTTCCCGCCGCGCGCCCAGCGGCCTGCGGATAGGCCGGAAGACAGCCAGATGACGGCGGTTTCACCCGGCTCGGCGCAGTCCGGTGCCGGTATCGGCACGGGCGCGAGCGAAGACCTTCTCACCGAGACCTACCAAGCCCACTACCGGTCGCTGCTGCGGCTGGCGGCGCTGCTCCTCGACGACCTCTCGACCTGCGAGGACGTGGTGCAGGAGGCGTTCATCCGGGTGCACGCGGCCCGGCGCCGGGTGCGCGAACCGGAGAAGACGCTCGCCTACCTGCGGCAGACGGTGGTCAACCTGTCCCGCTCCACGCTGCGGCGGCGGATCCTCGGCCTGCGGCTGCTGCCGAAGCCCATGCCTGACATGGCCAGTGCAGAAGAAGGGGCCTACGATGCGCTGGAGCGCGATCAGTTGAAGGCCGCGTTGCGGGGTCTGCAACGTCGTCAGCGGGAGGTCCTGGTGCTGCGTTACTTCGTGGACATGACGGAGGCGCAGGTCGCGGACGCCCTGGGGATCTCGCTCGGTTCGGTGAAGGCGTACGGCTCGCGCGGCCTCGCCGCACTACGGATCCAGATGGAGGCCGGGCGTGCCTGACGACAGGGGAGCCCCCGGCCCCGGGGACGGGCTGAACACGGAGGAGCTGTTCGTCCGTGAGCTGATGCAGCGTGCGGTGGCCGAAGTCCAGCCCGACCCCGCCGGGCTGCACCGGATCCGCCGGGCCGTCCCCCGCCGGCGGGCCGCCGTCCGCGGGGCCTGGACCGGTGCCGCCGCCCTGGCGGTCGCCGTCGCCATCGCCCTTCCCGCCCTGCACGACGACGACCACCTCGGCCTCTCCGGCGGCCCCGGCTCGCCCACCGCCCAGGGCGGCGCGGTGCCGACCGCCACCGACGGCGGCCCGGCCGGCACCGACCCGGCCGGTGCGGACCAGGCCCCGCACCCCGACCCGAGCGGCACCGTCGGCGGCAGCCCGTCCGGCTCCCCCGACGCCCTGCCCAGCCCCGGCGCGAGCACCGTCCAGCCCGGGCCGGGCAGCTCCGCCCCCGCCACCGCGCCCGGCGCGGGCGAGGACGGCACGCCGGTGACGCTCTGCACCCGCGGAGACCTCGGCCAAGGCGCCGCCCACGTCGGCACCGCCGACGCGGACGGGCGGATCTACGGCTACTTCACGGTGCTCAACACCTCCGTACGCGCCTGCCGGCTCGGCGGGCCGGGCGCGATCGCCGTCACCGCCGCCACCGGGACGGACCTCGGCCGGATCCGGGTGACCGACCACACGGTCGGCGACCAGGCCACCGGACTGCCCGCCGCCGGGGGCGCCACCGCCGCCCCCGGGGACGGCCAGACGCTGCTGCTCGCGCCGCGGGCCGGCTACCGGGTGGACTTCGGCTGGGTGCCGGACACCGCCGGCTGCCCGGCCGCGGGCGGCGCCACCCCCGGCGCCACGGCCGGGCCGGGGGCCGCACTCGCCGGAGCGGGCGGCGGTGCCACCCCGGGCGGGCAGATCACCGGCCAGGGAGCCACCGGCGGCGCGGCCCCGGCGGCCGGCTCCTCGGCGGCCGCGACGGCGGCGCCCCCGGCCTCCGCCTCACCGACGACCGGCCCGACCGGGGCCCCCAGCCCCACGGCCACCCCGACCGCCGGGCCCAGCACACCACCGCCCACCATCACGCTCACCCACACCCCGGCGCCCGGCAGCCCGGCCGCCGCGCGGGCTGTCATCCCCGGGGCCTGCTCGGGCACCGTCTACCGCACCGCCCCCCAGCCCCTGTCGGCCCCGTCCGCGACCTCCGCGCCCACACCCTCCGCCTCGCCCTCCGCGGGCTGAGCCCGGCGCCCGTCACGGCGGCTCTGCGTCCGCTCCGGTGGCCCGGCGCCCGTCGCGACGTCCCGGTCTCGCGGCGTCCCGGCCGGTGGCACGCGCGGCACGGCGCGGGGAGCCGGACGGGCCGACTTCTCGCGCCGTGGGCGGACCCCTGTGGTCGGAACGGGTGTGAGGAGTGGTTACCGTGGGGGGTGTGTACCGGTTCCTCCTCACTCCGCGCTGGCTGGGCGGCACCGCGCTGGCCGTCGCGGCCGTGGCGGTGTGCGTCTGGCTCGGCACCTGGCAGCTCGGCAGGTTCGAGGACAAGGTCTCCTCGCACCACGAGATCAGCAAGGCGATGGACGACGCCGGCGCGGCCCAGCCGCTCGGCGCACTGCTGAGCAGCGCGCAGCCGCAGGTCACCACCGACACCGTCGGCCGGGCCGTGACGGTGTCCGGCACCTTCGACCGGGACCACCAACTGCTCGTCCCCAACCGGGTGCTGGACGGCAAGCAGGGCTACTACGTGCTCACCCCGCTGCGCACCGGGGACGGCCGCACGGTCGCTGTCGTCCGCGGCTGGGCGCCGGGCGCGCCGACCGGGGCCGGAGCGCCCGCCGAGGACGCACCCACCGGTGAGGTGACGGTCAGCGGCCGGTTGCAGGCCGGCGAGAGTATCGGCAGCAACGGCGCGGTGGCCGGCGGGCTCCCGGCCGGACAGCTCGGCACGATCAACCAGGCCTCGCTGGTCAACAAGCTCTCCTACGACGGCTGGTACGACGGCTGGGTGTCCGCGGACGCGGCGCCGGCCGGGCTGACGCCGGTGCCTACCGTCCAGCCGCAGGGCGGCGACGGGCTCACCCTGCGCGCGTTCCAGAACCTCGGGTACACCCTGGAGTGGTTCGTCTTCGGCGGCTTCGTCGTCTTCATGTGGTTCCGCCTGGTGCGCCGGGAGGCGGAGGCCGAGCAGGACCGGGCCCTCGGACTGGACCCGGTCCTGGAGTAGCCGCCCTCCGGCGGCCCGCCCCTCTGTCGGACCCCCGCAGGACCGCGGTGCGTCAGCGCGTCGGCTTGGCCGCGGGGACGCCCGGTACGGCGGGCAGCGTCGGCACGGCAGGCGCCGCCGGCTTGCCGGACGTGCCCGGCACCGACGGTGCCGGCGCGGGCGTGCCCGGGGAGGGAGCACCCGGGGAGGCAGCGCCGGACGGCGTCGGGGACGACGGGTTCGCGGGCGGCGGGTTGCCGCACCGCCCGCTGTTCCCGTTGCCGCTCCCGCTGGCGTAGTCGTCATCGTCGTCGTGGTCGGTGTGGTGACGCACCTTGCGCCCGCTCTTGGAGCTCTTCGAGCCCTTGGAGCCGGAGGACGACTTCGATCCGGCCTTGGCGAGGACGACGACCCCGTCCGCTCCCTCCCCCTCACCCTCGCCGAAGGTGCGGAACGCCGCCTGAACGGCGAGCGCCCCGCCCGGCGCAGCCGCCTTCACCGTGCCCGTGCCCGTCCCCGTGCCCGTGCCCGTACTCGGACTCGCGCCCGCGCCCGGTGCCGTCGCCCGGGCCGACGCGGCCGGGGTGGCGGACGCCGTCACCGTGGGAGTGGCGGCGGCCGTCGGCTGCGTCGACGGGGACGCCGGCGGCGGGCAGGCCGCCCCGCTGCTGTCCTGACCGGAGCAGCCGGTGAGCACCAGGACCCCGGCCACCCCCACCCCCACGATCACCGACAGACGTCTCACCCGTTCCCCCTGCCGGCCCCGGCGGCCGGCTTCTCCGCGGCGTCGCCGATCACGGCGTCCCCGGTCACGGTGCCGTCGGCCGCGTCGCCGTCCGTCGCGTCGCCGTCGGCCGCGCTGCTGTCGGCCGCGCTGCCGTTCACCGCGCTGCCGTCCGCCGCGTCGCCGTCCACACCGAGGTGCCGCCGGACGAAGTCGATCTCCAGCCGCAGCTGCTTGATCCGCTCCTCCACCACCAGCGAGCCGTGCCCGGCGTCGTAGCGGTAGACCTCGTGCGGCTTGCCGAGGGCCTCCAGCCGCTCGACGTAGTTGTCGATCTGCCGGATCGGGCAGCGCGGGTCGTTGACCCCGGCGCTGATGTAGACCGGCACCCGCACCTGCTCGACGTAGGTGAGCGGCGAGGAGGCCGTCCAGCGCTCGGGCACCTCCTCCGGCGTACCGCCGAAGAGCGTGCGGTCGAGCGACTTCAGCGCCTCCATCTCGTCGTCGTACGCGGTCAGGTAGTCCGCCACGGGGACGGCGGCGACGCCGAGCGACCAGTTCTGCGGCTGCACGCCGAGGCCGAGCAGGGTGAGGTAGCCGCCCCAGGAGCCGCCGGTGAGCACCAGCCGCTCGGGGTCGGCGAGGCCGCTCTCCACCGCCCACGCCCGGACGGCGTCGATGTCCTCCAGCTCGATCAGGCCGACCCGCTCGCGCAGCGCGTCCGTCCAGGCCTGGCCGTAGCCGGTGGAGCCGCGGTAGTTGACCCGGACCACCGCGAAGCCGTGGTCCAGCCAGGCGGCCGGGCCGGCGGCGAAGGAGTCGCTGTCGTGGTGGGTCGGTCCGCCGTGGATCTCGAAGACGGTCGGGACCGGGCCGCCGCCCGCCCGGGCGCCGGCCGGCCGCTGGACCAGCGCGTGCACCCGCCCGCCCGGGCCGTCCACCCAGACGTCCTCGACCGGCACCGAACCCGGCGGGACGGCGCCCGGCGCCCGCAGCACGACCGTGCCCGCGGTGGACCGGACGGCGGACGGCTCGGCCGCGGAGGACCAGAGGAACTCCACCGTGCCGTCCGGGCGGGCGGTGGCGCCGCCGACGGTGCCGCGCGGGGTGTCCAGCCGGGTCAGCACGGCGTCGTCCAGGGAGAACGAGAACAGCTCGCTGCGGGCCTCGTACTCGTGCTCGACCAGCAGCGCGCGGGCGCCGGGGCGCCACTCGGCGGAGACGTCGCCGGGCAGCTCGCGGCCCTGCTCGTCGCGGAGCGCCAGCGCCGTCTCGGCGCCGGTCGCGACGTCCCAGATCATCGGCTCCCAGCGGCCGGTGCGCTGGTGCGCGACCAGCAGCCGGGTGTCCCCCTCGACCGGGGCGAAGCCCAGGCAGGCGACCCCGCGCGGCTCCTCCCGGCCGGTGACCTCGTCCAGCTCGGCCACGGTCGCGCCGTCGGCGAGCCGGACGATCCGGATCGCCGAGTGCATCGCGTCACCGTGCTCGGTGTGGTCGATGGCGAGCAGCGTGCTGTCGTGGCTGAGGTCGCCGACGCCGCCGTACTCCTCGTGGCGGTAGATCTCCACGGCCTCGGCCGCGCCCGGGCGGCGCAGGTGCAGGGTGGTGCCGTCCTCGTCGGTGGAGCGGCCGACCACCACCGTGCCGTCCCGGCCGAGCGCCAGGCCCGCCGAGTAGGAGGCGGCCAGGCCGGGCACGGCCTCCTCGTCGGGGCCGGTCGCGCCCTCGGGGTGCCCGGCGAAGGGCTGACGGCGCCAGACGCCGAACTCGTCGCCGTCGTTGTCGTCGAACCACCAGACCCAGGCGCCGTCCGGGGACAGCTCGGCGTCGGTCGTCCCGTTCGGACGGTCGGTGACCCGGCGGTGGGTGTCGCCGGAGCGGTCCCAGGCGTACACCTCGTAGGTGCCGGTCGCGTTGGACACGTACAGGGCCCGGTCGGGGGCGTCCTCGGCCCAGTCCGGCAGCGAAACGCGTGCCGCCCGGAACCGCTGCTCCCACGCCGGTACGGCGCTCTTCTCCTCGCTCATCCGCCCATCCAACCCGATCGGGGGGAGCGAGCGGAACGGGCGGGCGGGCACGAGCACCCCACCCGCCCTTCCGCCCCGTTGTTCAGGCCGCCCGGCGGGGCAGCAGCTGTACCAGGCCCACCAGCAACAACTCCAGCACCGCCAGCACCGCGACGCAGCGGCCGAACGCGGTGACCGGATCGGCGGAGCCGTACTGGACGATGCCGATCAGTGCGACCCCGAGCGCCCCGGCGACCTGCTGGACGGTGGCCAGTACCCCCGCCGCCGAACCGGCCAGCCGCGCCTCCACCCCCGCCAGCACGACCGAGGTCACCGGCGCGATCACCAGCCCCATGCCGAGGCCGTCCAGGAACAGGCCCGGCGCCAGCCACCAGGCGCTGCCGGTCGTGCCGATCATGTGCACGGTGAGGCCGAGCAGGCCCAGCCCGGCCGCCATCAGCAGCCCGCCCAGCGCGACGGCCTGCCGGCCGAGGCGGGCGGCGACGAGGTGCGCGCGGGTCGAGGTCAGCAGGTAGCCCGCGCCGATCGAGGTGAAGACCAGACCGGAGCCGAGCGCGTCCAGGCCGCGGCCGGCCTGCAGGTGCAGGGCCAGCACCAGGAAGAAGGACGCCTGGCCGAGCCAGAAGGCGAGCTGGGCGAGCAGGCCCGCGGTGAACGCCCGGGACGCGAACAGCCGGGTGTCGACCAGCGGGGAGCCAGTGGCACCGGTGCGGTGCTGGTGCACGGCGAAGCCGACGAGCAGCACGGCGGAGCCGGCCAGGCAGAGCCACGTCCAGAGCGGCCAGCCCTGCTCGCGGCCCTGGATCAGCGGCAGCACCAGGCCGGTCAGCGAGACGGTGACCAGCAGCACGCCCACCGGATCCAGGCCGGGCCGCTGCGGCGCCCGGGACTCCGGCAGGCAGCGGCGGGCCACGACGAGGGCGGCCAGGCCGACCGGCAGGTTGATCAGGAAGCAGCTCCGCCACTCCAGCCCGAAGAGGTCGGCGCGGATCAGCGCCCCGCCGATCAACTGGCCGAACACCGCGCCGACGCCCATCGTCAGCCCGTACATCGCGAACGCCCGGGCCTGCGCCGCTCCGGCGAACGCCGTCCGCAGGATCGCCAGCACCTGCGGGCCCATCAGCGCCGCCGCCAGGCCCTGCACCACCCGCGCGCCGACCAGCGCGGCGGCGGTCGGGGCCAGGCCGCAGCCGGCCGAGGCGAGGGTGAACAGGGCCAGGCCGACCGCGAACACCCGGCGCCGGCCGTACCGGTCACCGAGCCGGCCGGCCGTGATCAGGCCGGTCGCGAGCGCCAGGGCGAACCCGGCGATCACCCATTGCACCGCGGCCGGGCCCGCCCGCAGGTCGGCCTGGAAGGAGGGGGCGGCGACGTTGACGACGAAGACGTCGAGCGCGGTCATGAAGGTGGCGGTCAGGACGACCGGCAGCAGGCCGCGGGTGTTCCCCGCTGCGGGGGACGAGGGCTCTGTCGTGGCGGGGCGGGTGTGCAGGGTGGTGCTCATTCCGGTGGCTCCTCAGGGGGGTTGGGCGGCGTGGTGAGGGGGCGGCGTGGCGTGGCGGGGTGTTCGCCGCAGGGGGCCGGGCCCGTGGGGTCGTGCAGTGGGCCGGGGGCGGGGACGGGCTCCGGTCGGGCCCGCCCCCGGCCCCACGTGCCCGGGCGGGGGTGGTGGCGGGGCTGCTCAGGCGCCCGGGACGCGGTCCAGGAAGCCGTACACCGAGGCGATCCGGCCGTCCGGACCGGCCACCAGCACGTCGAAGCCGACCACCAGCGGCTCCTCGCCGGCCGGCCCGAGGTTCCAGGTGAAGCGGGCGATGTCGTGGTGCGCGTCCACCGCGCCGAGGGTGAACTCCAGCCCGGGGAACTGCGCCTGGGCCGCACCGATCAGCGCGTCCACCCCCTCCCGGCCGGTCACCGCGGCCAGCGGGTCGGTGTAGCTGCCGTCCTCGGCCCAGGCCTCGTCGACGAGCTTGCGGCGGGCGGCCGGGTCGGTCTCGTTCCAGACGGCGAGGTAGCGCTCGGCCAGCTGCTGGAGGTCGGTCGGGCGGATCTCGGTCATGGTCTTCTCCCTTGTCCTGAGCGGTTGTTCGCGGTGCGTTCCCGCTGCTCATGAAGGTACGGACGGCGCGCCGCGGGCGAATCCGTCACGGATAGGTAGGGGTGTACGGGGGTGTGAACAGCGGTGCGTACGTCACCCGCGTGCACCGGTACCGGCCACGCCGTCGGGAGGCGCGGGCGGGAGGCGCGGGCGGGAGTGCGGGCAGGCGGACCGGCGGACGGATCGGCGGGCCGCCGGACGGGGTCGGTAGGGTCGGGGGATGGGGATGCTCTACGGGCGGGACGAGGAGCAGGCTGCCGTCGGTGCGCTGCTCGACGGGGCGCGGGACGGCCGCAGCGGGGCCTTGGTGCTGCGCGGCGAGCCGGGCATCGGCAAGACGGCGCTGCTGGAGCACGCGGTGGCCGCCGCAGGGGCTGCTGCGGGCGCGGGCGAAGGTGCCGCCGCGGGGGCCGGGTTCAGGGTGCTGCGCGCGACGGGCATCGAGTACGAGGCCGAGCTCCCGTTCGCCGGGCTCAGTCTGCTGCTCGCCCCCGGCCTCGACCGGCTCGGCGCGTTGCCCGGGCCGCAACGGCGGGCGCTGGAGGCGGCGTTCGGGATCGGCGAGACCGCCCCCGGCCCTGCCGAGGAGTCCGCCGCCGGGCACCCGGCCGGACCGGCCGGCGGCCCGGGGGACCGGCTGCTCACCGGCCTGGCCGTGCTCGGACTCCTCGCCGAACTGGCCGCGGACCAGCCGCTGTTGTGCGTCGTGGACGACGCCCACTGGCTGGACCGGGCCTCGCTGGACGCCCTGCTGATCGCCGCCCGCCGGCTCCAGGCGGAGGGCGTCGCCCTGCTGCTCGCCACCCGGGACGCCGGAGCACCCGCCGGTACGGTCGGTGGCCTGCCGCCGACCGGCCTCCCCGAACTCCGCCTCGCCCCGCTCCCCGAGCGGGCTGCCGCCCAACTCCTCGGCACCCGTACGGCGGTGGGGATCACCGACGACGTCCGGCGCCGGCTGCTCGCCGAGTCCGCCGGCAACCCGCTGGCGCTCACCGAATTGCCGCTCTCCCTCGCGGGCACCGGCGTCGGGTCCGCTGCGGGGTCCGGTCCGGGGCCCGGCGCCGGTCCTGTTGCGGGAGCCGGCGGGGGAGCTGCCGCGGGAGCGGCCACCGCGCCCGGCGTGCTGCCGCTCACCAGCCGCCTGCAGATCGCCTTCCACGGCCAGGTCACCGGTCTGCCACCGGCCACCCAGAACCTGCTGCTGGTCGCCGCCGCCGAGGAGAACGGTGAGCTCGACGTCGTCCTGGCGGCCGCCACCGCCCTCGGTTCGACCGCCGAACACCTCACGCCGGCCGAGGAGTCCGGCCTGGTCACCGTCGGAGCCGACCGCCGCCTCGCCTTCCGGCACCCGCTGCTGCGCGCTGCGATCCTCCAACGGGCCCCGTTGCAGCAGAGACTGGCGGCCCATCGGGCCATCGGCGAGGCCCTGGAGGACGGCGACCGCCGGACGTGGCACCTCGCCCTGGCCGCCACCGAGCCCGACGCAGAGCTCGCCGACGCCCTGGAACGCGCCGCCGTCCGCGCCGAGGCCCGCGGCGGCCACGGCGGCGCCGCCGCGTACGAACGCGCCGCCCGGCTCACCCCCGACCGCGACGGCGCCACCCGCCGGCTCGTCCTGGCCGCCGAAGCAGCCACCGAGGAGGGCAAGTTGGCGCAGGCCGAGGCGCTCGCCGACCGGGCCGGCGCCCGGACGGACAGCGTCTTCGTGCACGCCCTGCTCGATCACGTCCGGGCCACCGCGCACTTCTGGCGCGGCTCCTACCCGACCGCGTACCGGCTGCTGCTGGACGCCGCGGCCACCGACATCGAGGCGCCGCACGCCGCCCGGATGCTCCTCCAGGCCTTCCACGCCGCCTGGTACGCGGGCGAGGAGGCGGTGGTCGCCGTCCTCGACCGGCTCGCCGAGGTCCGCGCCGCGCTGCCCGACGGCGATCCGCTCGCCCCGCTGGCCCGGCACCTGCCGGCCGCCGTCCTGCCCGCCCTGGGCCGCCCCGCCCCGCCGCTGCCCACCGCCCGCGACACCGCGGCGGCGGCCCGCCGGGCGGGCGCCGAGACCCCGGGCGACCTCGTCCAGCTCTGCGGAGCCACCCTGATCCTCGGCCGGGACGCCGAAACCGTCGACCTCGCCACCGAACTCGTCGCCGAGGCACGGACCAAGGGCGCCGTCGGCGTGCTGCCCACCGTGCAGTTCTTCCTCGCCGAGGCCGAACTGTTCCACGGCCGCCACCGCGACGCCGAGGTCACCGCCACCGAGGCCCTCGCCCTCGCCCGCGACACCGGGCAGCACCAGTGGGTCAGCCAGCTCAGCGCGCTGCTCGCCTGCCTGGCCGCCCTCGCGGGCGACGCCGACCGGGTCACCGCACTCACCGCGACCGCGCGGACTGCGACGGCCCTGACCGGCAACGCCGCCGGCGCCCCGGCCTCCGCCCCCGGCGAACCCTGGGCGCAGTGGGCGCTCGCCCTGCACGACCTCGGCCAGGGGCGGGCCGCCGACGCCGCCGACCGGCTGCAGGCCCTCACCACCGGCCCCTACCGGCACCACGTCAGCGCCACCCGGGCCGTCCCCGACCTGGTCGAGGCGGCCGTCCGCCTCGGCGCCCCCGAACGCGCCGCCGCACCCTACGAGCGCTTCGCCCGCTGGACGGGAGCCGCCGCTATGCCCTGGGCCGAGGCGCTACGGCTGCGCTGCCAGGCCCTGCTCGGCCCGGACGAACTCGCCGAAACCGCCTACCGCGCCGCCCTCGACCTCCACGACGGCACCCACCGCCCCTTCGAACAGGCCCGCACGGCACTGCTCTACGGCGAGTGGCTGCGCCGGGAACGCCGCCGCACCGACGCCCGCCCCCTGCTGCGCGCCGCCCTGGAGACCTTCGAGCTGATCGGCGCCCACCCCTGGGCCGCCCGCGCCCGCACCGAACTCACCGCCACCGGCACCAGCGCGCCCGCCCCGGCCGACGCCCCCGCCGGCGCGCTCACCGCACTCACCCCGCAGGAACTCCAGATCGTCCGCCTCGCCGCCCGGGGTCTCACCAACCGCGACATCGCCGCCCAGCTCTTCCTCAGCCCCCGCACCGTCGGCCACCACCTCTACAAGGCCTACCCCAAGCTCGGCATCGCCTCCCGGACCGACCTCCCCACCCTCTTCTGACCCCACCCCCACCGGACGCAGCCGGCCGAGGGCACGGCAAGATCCGAAGGAGAGGGCCTGAGCCCGGAGCGAGCGGCGAGGAGAGCAGCCGTCGCCCGCGAAAGGGCCCGACATCCTGCTGAGGGCGGGTCAGTGGAAGCCCACGGGGAGATCGTCCCGGGCGGATCCCGCCCCGGGGTTCTCCCGACCGCGCCGGAAAACAGCTCAGGGCCGGTAACCCTTGCGGGTCACCGGCCCTGAGCTGGTGTTACTGGGTCGGGGTGGCGGGATTTGAACCCACGGCCTCTTCGTCCCGAAGCAACTCAGGGGAGTAGGGGGCTGGGGATCGGTGCGCCGGTGAGCTGCACGAACGGTCCGTCAGTGTCCGTGGGAGTCCGACACTGTGCGGGGGCGTTGTAGCGCAATTAGTCACTCAGTTGTGGGTGGTCCGCCTGCGTGCGCTCGCTACCGGCGGCCGTTCGCCGATGGTGAGCGCCACGATGCCGGCCATCGCTGAGAGTGTGGCTGGCAGGATGTCGGCTGGCGCTCGCAGCACCACCACGATGATGATCACAACCACTGGCCAGATGTGCGGGGACCTTGTTGACAAGGGCCCCGGGGTAGGAGACAGACTCACAGCAGTACCTCCAAGAGGTGCTCACGGCCCGCCATGCCGCACTTGGTTCCCGCCTCAGCGGCACTGGCGGGCTTCGCCATTCGGTTTGCCGACCGTAACAGTCATCAAGCCAGTGGAGGGTGCCGCAGGGATCCCCGTACAGTCACTCTCAGATACGTGGATAGAGGTTGGTCTTACATAAAGTGACCGACCATTTGACGCTGAATTGCCCCCCGCACCCCCATGCAGCCTCACCGTCCCCCAAGGCGTAGATCATCCTCTTCTGATCGTCGAAACGGATAGCCGTCGGTAATCGAGCAGGATGGCTGATTCCAGACGATGGCCTCTGAATTCGGCGGGGAACTCACGGCCGGGATGTGGGCCTGCCTCGGCTGGGACTGAGCGGGACCGCTTGCTTCCTTGTGCTCGCCGCCGGCAGATCTTGGGCTGAGCGGGGTGGTTCCCTCGTCGATCGGGCAGCTTCGCCGCACCCGGGTTCTCCAGGGGCCGCCAAGGCTCACCTCGTGACGCTTGCGCTTGGCCTTGGCGGCCCCTGGGGGTTCCGGGTACGCCCTTGGGTGTCCGGTCGACGAGGGGGCCGTCCCGCGACCCACCACGATCACCCCATCGACGCTGAACTGTCGCGCCTGCCCGCCACTCCCTCCGAGGAGGGCCGGGGTTTGGGGCAGAGCCCCACTTCTCTCTGCCGCTACTCGCGGCACCGCCGGCCGCCGCCGGAGCGGGGCGTAGACAGGAGCGACGGCGAGCGGCCGGGCGAGTGCCGCGCGGCGCTCGGCGCCGCGCCTTGAACCCGTAGAGAAGGTTTTTACGCACTCGCGTTCCTCCTCCTCGTTCACCCACACCCTTCCACCCCCTGCCTTGGTAGGCCGATGGCTGAAGTCGGTCGGGTCGTGGAGCTGAAGTCCCGCTAGCTCAGCTCGCCTGCGGCATGTCGATGAGCGCCCGGCCGTCGTGCGTCCGGATGTGTGGGGCCGCTTCGTCCTGGAGGGCGTCGAGCAGGCGGACGGCGTAGACCTCGCCCATCCGGTCGGCGACCTCGTCCGGGGTCAGCCACGCGACCGCGGTGGACTCGTCGGAGAGCTGCTCGTTCCCGCCCTCCGGGTGGCAGCGGAAGACCAGTGCGACGACGCCTCGGTTCACGTTCTTGTAGACCCCGGTGAGCCGTTCCACCGAGACCTTGATGCCGGTCTCCTCGTACACCTCGCGGCGCACACCGTCCTCGACCGTCTCCGAGAGTTCCAGCACGCCGCCGGGCGGCTCCCACGTCCCGTTGTCGGCCCGCCGGATGGCCAGCAGCCGGCCGTCCTCGCGCACGACCGCGCCGGCCACCGACACGGAGTGGAGCGGCGTTGACGCTTGCAATGCGGGGTTGGTACTCATGTACAGGAGAATAGGAGACCTTTCATCCCCATGGCGAGTGGCGAGGCCGCATCGACGGCGAAGGCGAAGTACCAGCAGATCGCGGACGACCTGGCGTCCCAGATCCGGTCGGGGGTCCTGCCTCCGGGCGCGTCCATCCCGAGTGAAGCCGAACTCATGGAGCGGTACGGGGTGGCCTCCGGCACCGTCCGGAAGGCAGTCGCGGAGCTCCGGACGACCCAGCTCATCGAGACCCACCACGGCCGGGGCTCCTTCGTCCGGTCGCGCCCCCCGGTGCAACGGAAGTCCTCGGACCGGTTCCGCCGTGCCCACCGGCTCGCGGGCAAGGCGGCCTACCTGGCGGAGGCCGAGCAGTCGGGCGGCACGCCCTCCGTCAACGTGCTCTTCGTGGGCCCGGTGGATGCGCCGGCCGACATCGCCGAGCGTCTGAACGTCCCGGCCGGCTCCAAGGTGCTGGCCCGTAAGCGGCGCTACTTCCGGGACGGGACGCCCACCGAGGAGGCCACCTCCTACCTGCCGTGGGATGTGGTCAAGGACATCCCGGAGACCTTCGCCGAGAACCCCGGTGGCGGCGGTATCTATGCCCGGTTGGAGGAGCACGGCCACACTCTGGCCGAGTTCACCGAGACCGTCCGGGCCCGGCTGGCGACCAAGGCAGAGACCGTGGCGCTCGCCCTGAGCCCGGGTTCGCCGGTGTTCCACCTGGTTCGCGATGCGGTCACGGATGCCGGCCGCGTGGTGGAGGTCTGCGACACGATCATGGCTGCTGACCAGTTCGTTCTGGACTACCGGTTCGCCGCTCGCGACTGACGCTCATTCAACTTCCTCGGCCCGTCGCAAGTTTCTTCTCGCGGCGGGTTGACTCATATACAGGAGTCGGGCACTCTTCTATCCATCAACTCATGTACATGAGTGCATGAGAGTGGCTCCGTTAGAGGAGATGCGGCATGGCCGTGTTCAAGATCGACCTTTCGACCGCCTTCGTGTTCGTGGTCGTCCCGCCCGCCCCGAAGCTGGTGAACAAGCAGACCGGCGAGATCGCGATGGACCGCGAGACCGGCGCCCGGCTGCTCACCGTGGGCCTGACGGTCGCCGACGAGGGTGAGGCGAACCTCTACACCGTGACCGTGCCGGAGACCGGCATCTCGGACGGCCTGGCGGTCGGCATGCCGGTGGCGGTGACCGGGCTCAAGGCCCGTGACTGGGAGAACGAGTTCAACGGCCAGAAGCGGCACGGCATCTCGTTCCGCGCGGCGGCCATCACGTCCCTCGTCCCGGCCACGAAGGGCTGAGCACCATGTCTCAGCTGCTGACGCTGGCCGAGGCGGGCGGGCCCGTGGTGGCCGTCGCCGGTGGGGTCGCGTATGCCAAGGCCAAGGCACCGGCGGTGTACTGGTCGGCGATCGGCCTGCCAGTCACGGCGGTCCGGTTCTCCGCGACGTACGGCAGCACCATGGACGCCTGCGGGCTGACGGTGCCGCCGTCCCGGTTACGGGTCCTGGTCACCCGGGCCACCAGCCGCCGGGAGATCCGCCCGGTGCCGCCGAGGATTCGCGGGGTCCGGCCGACCTCGACCGGTCTGCGGGTCCGGCTGCGGTTGGCGCCCGGTCAGGAACCGGCGGACGTGGCGGCCTCGGCCGAACGCCTGCGCCACGCCTGGGGCGTGCACGCCGTGCACGTGTCCGTGGTCAAGCCCGGTGTGGTGGAGCTGCGGATGACCGGCTACGACGTGCTCCGCAAGGTGCGGATGCCGCGTCGGCCGCCGTCCGGTGAGCTGCTGGTCCCGGTGGCACTGCGGGACGACGGTACGGCGTTCGTCCGGGACTACCGGGCCGTCCCGCACTGCCTGACCCTGGGCACGACGCTGACCGGGAAATCCGTCTACATGCGCAACCTGGTGACCGGCCTCGCCCGGCGCCGGGTCGCGCTGGTGGGGATCGACTGCAAACTCGGTGTGGAACAGGCCCCGTTCGCCCCGCGCCTGTCGGCCCTGGCCACCGACCCGGTGCAGGCAACCGCGCTGCTGGACAGCCTGATCGCCGAGATGGACGCGCGATACGACCTGATCCGGTCCCACCAGGGCGTACCCGGCTCGGTCCCGGACCACGAGGTCACCTCTGACATCTGGGGCCTGCCGGCGGAACTGCGGCCGGTGCCGCTGGTACTCCTGGTCGACGAGGTGGCGGAGCTGTTCCTCGTCGCGACCCGCAAGGACGAGGACCGGCGGGACCACATGGTCACCCAGCTCGTCCGCTACGCCCAACTCGGCCGCGCCGCAGGGATGTTCCTGGAGGCCTGCGGTCAGCGGTTCGGCTCGGAGCTGGGCAAGGGCGCCACGATGCTCCGGGCCCAGCTCACCGGCCGCATCGTCCACCGGGTCAACGACCGGCCGACCGCCGAGATGGGCCTGGGCGACATCGCGCCCGAAGCCGTCCTCGCCGCGACCTCGATCGCCCCCGAGATGCCCGGGACGGCCGTGGCCGGCGACTCCTCCGGCGGCTGGTCCCGCATCCGGACGCCGTACCTGTCCCTCGCCGACGCGGCCCGCATCTGCCGGGAGACCGCCCACCTGGCGCCCGACCTCCCCGCCCTCGCGGCCTTCCGCCCGGTCGTACCGGCCCAAGCCCCGGCTGTCGACAGCCCGTCCCTGGTCAAGCCCCGCCCCGTCGCCGGCTGACCCGTCACCCACCCCGGTCGGCGCGACCGCCACCTGCCACGTCCCTACCCCGCCATGTCCGAACCGGCCCTGGAAGGAAGACCCGTGAGCGACCCGCAGAACGGAAGCGAGCAGCAGGACACCCCGCCCGACACCCACGGAGACGAGTGCTACGGCATCCACCGGGACCCGGACGGCGACTACCGCACCTGCGACGGCCGGCCCATCTGATCACCGACCACCGAAGGATCGTCTGTGCCCACCACCCGCAAGCGCCGAGTTCCCGCCCCGCCCAAGTGCCCCGGCTGCGCCGGTGAGGGCTGGGTGCGCGAGACCCACACCGTCGGCCGCGGCAAGAAGTCCCGCCCGGCCGGAGAGGTCGAAGTCCTTTGCCCCACCTGCCTCGGCACCGGCACGGCCACCGCCGAGTAGCCACCCGTTCGCCGGGAGCAGGCGACGAACCCCCGACCCGCCTGGTCCCGGCTCCACCCCAGGAAGGAGGACCGACCGATGCGCCTTCCCCGCCCGGACGCCGTGCTCGTGCAAGCCGCCATCGCCGGTGCCCTGTCCTTCGCCCACCTCCACGACCTCGCCGCCGCTGCTGGACAGAACGGCTGGAAGGCCTGGGCCTACCCGGTCTCCGTCGACCTGCTCCTCGTCGCCGCCTGGCACCGCATGCGGGTCCAGCGGGCAGCCGGGATCCCGGCCCCGGCCGCATGGACCTGGTTCGCCATCGCCCTGGCCGCCTCGCTCGGCGCCAACGTCGCCACCGCCGGGCTGCTGAACCTGGGCGCCGTTCCGGCCTGGCTCCGCATCCTCGTCGCCGGCTGGCCCGCCCTCGCCTTCTTCGGCGGCACCCTGCTCGCCCACGCCACCACCGAGCACCGCGCCGATCCCGCACCGGAACCGCCGGTCTATGAGCCGGAGCCCGCTGCACCGTCGGTCACCCCGGTCGCCGAGCCCGAATCGAAGGCCGTCGAAGCGCCCGAACCCGCGCCCGCCCTGCCTTCCGCTCCATCCGCGCCGACCCTGCCCGTCCCGGTCCCGGCCGTCTCCGTGCCGACCGCTCTGGTCGACCACGCCCGCAAGGTTGCCGACGACCACCGCACCCGGACCGGCGCCCCGATCGACCCGGACACCCTGCGCGCTCGCCTCGGTGTCCCGTCCCAGCTCGCCGACGCCATCGTCGCCCAGCTCGCCTGACCGGAGGTCACGCCGTGCCCCGTCCGATCCGCCCGCGCAACACCATCCGCATCGGCCCCGTGCAGGTCGCCACCTACTACGACGGCCGGGGCCGCGAGAAGCACACCGCCGTCTGCACCGCCCCGCGCTGCGGTTTCTCCGCTGACTACGACTCCCGCCCGGCCGCTGAGATCGCCGCCCGCACCCACCGCTGCACCGTCCGCTGACAGGAGACCGAACCCATGAACGTCACCCTGCCCCTGGTCGTCGTCCTCGGCGCCGGCGTCTGGACCGCCGTCAAGCTCCTCGGCATCCGCCTCTGGGTCGCCGCCCTGATCGCCCTCTTCGGCTTCTACCTCGCCGGGACCTTCCTCGCCCCGGTCATCGAGGAGACCACCCGCACCGGCGTCACCGCCGTCAACCCCAAGTGAGCCCCGCCATGACGACCGTCACCGCACTCGGCTCCCTTCCGCCGCTCGTCCTCACCCCGGACGCCTCCGGCCTGGTCGCGGAGATCGAGGCGTACCTCGCCTCCCTGCCCGCCCCGGCCCGCGTCCCGGTCCCGTACCTCTCGCCGCTCGGCTCCACGGTGGAGCTCTGGAACGCAGGTCACCCGCTGCCCCGCCCGACGCTGCTCGACCGCCTCGCTCACCGTCCGGCCCGCCCGGTTCCGGTGACCGCCGCCGATCACCTGCGGCTCGCGTCCCGCTACATCAGCACCTTCGGTTGGCTCCAGGGAGCTATGTGGGACACCTCCGGCCGGGTCTGCCTCCTCGGCGCTCAGGCTGCCGTCCTCGCCCACGGGTACGGCACCCCGCTGACCGTCCAGACCGCGCGGGTCCAGCTCATGGAGGTCCTGCACTCCACCGGCCGCCCCGTGGGCTCCCCGGACGAGTACAACGACCGCCCCGCCACCCGCCAGGCCGACATTCACCAGCTGCTCGACCGAGCCTCGGCCCGCGCACTCTCCCTCGGTCTCTGACCGGTCCCCGGGGCGGCCCGACACCGCCAAGCATCCCGCCGCCCCGGGGCCCGCAACCCGCACCGGAAGGACTCGCACGATGGACCTCGCCCCGATCCTCGCCGCCGCCGGCGTCCCCCTGGTCGGCTGGAGCACCCACAGCACCTGGCTCTACCGCCGCCTCGCCACCGCCCGCCGCGACCCGCTCACCGGCCTGCACACCCGCGACGGCTTCACCATCCGCGCCGAGCACCTGATCCGCTCCCACCCGGCCCGCACCGCGGTCCTGTTCATCGACCTGGACGACTTCAAGGCTGTCAACGACACCCACGGCCACGCCGCCGGCGACGCCGTCCTCGCGGCCACCGCCGCCCGGATCTCCGTTTGGTGCGGGGCCCACGGCCTCGCCGCCCGCCTCGGCGGAGACGAATTCGCCGCCGTCGTCCTGGACGCCACTGCTGAACGCCTGGAAGCCCTGAGCACGGCTCTCCTAAAGCCGGTGTCGCACCTCCACGGCCTGCCCCCGGTGGGCGCCTCCGTCGGCCACTGCCACCTCGCAGAACTGCCGGTGCCCTCGCTCACGGACGCGCTCGCCGCCGCCGACCGCGACATGTACTCCCACAAGCCCGACGGCCGGACCTCCCGCCGCCGCTAGCAAGACCGGTCTCCGAGGCGGCTCGACACCGCCAAGCATTCCGCCGCCCCGGAGACCGCAACCCCTCCCCGAACCGAAGCCCACGAAGGAGACCTTCATCATGCCCCAGCACAGCCACGCCCAGCCCCGGATCTGCCCCGACTGCTCCGGCTTCGCCGCCGTGGCCATCGCCACCGGTCTGCGTCTGCGTGACGGTTCCCGCGCCACCGTCCGGGTCAACTGCCGCACCTGCCACGGCACCGCCACCCGCCCGCTGGCTAGCGCCGTGCAGGCCGTCTGACATGGCTTCCCTCGACTGGCGCCACTCCCGCCACTGGGCCAAGAAGCCCGCCCCCTGCGGCATCTGCGACAAGCCCACCAACCTCCGCTCCGACCTCGGCAAGCCCGTCCACAAGGTGTGCGCCGAGGAGTGGATCGACAAGCACCCCCAGCCCGCCGACCGGCCCTGACCACCTGGCCCCGGAACCACCGACCGCTGGTTCCGGGGCCCGCTCCTCGCCCAGGAGGTGAATCACCACTTGACCGCCACCGTGCCGCCCCCGATCGCTGACCTGATCGGCCTCGCCCAGCTCGGCACCATGCCCGCCCTCATGCGACAGCTCTCCGGCCTCGCCGGCTGCACCACCCCCATCCGCCTCGACGGTTGGCGCACCGAGATCAACGAAAGCACCGGCCAGGTCCTGCACCACCTGGAGTCCGCCGAACTGCCCGCGGGCAACCTCCTGCTCCGCTGCGGCAACCGGCGCGTCACCCGCTGCCCGTCCTGCGCAGAGACCTACCGCCGCGACACCTACCACCTGATCACCGCCGGGCTCATCGGCGGCAAGGGCACCCCGGAAGCCGTCGCCACGCACCCCCGGGTCTTCGCCACCTTCACCGCCCCCAGCTTCGGCCCCGTCCACAACCGCCCCACCGCCGGCCGCTGCCGCTGCGGCACCACCCACCCCGCCGATGCCCCGGCCCTCGGCTCGCCCCTCAACCCCGACACCTACGACTACGAAGCCGCGGTTCTCTGGAACGCCCATGCCGGCAAGATCTGGGCCCGCTTCTCCATCCACCTGCGCCGCGAAGTCGCCAAACGCGCCGGACTGACACAGCGGGAGTTCAAGGACTTCGCCCGGATCTCCTTCGGCAAGGTCGCCGAGTACCAGAAGCGCGGTGCGATCCACTTCCACGCCGTGATCCGCCTGGACGGCCCCGAGGGCGGCGACACCGTTCCGCCGTCCTGGGCGTCGGCCGAACTGCTCACCGACGCGATCCGCGCCGCCGCCCGCCGCACCGAAATCCCCGGCCCGCTCCTCAGCGGCCGGGAGCACCGCTTCGCCTTCGGCACCCAGCTCGACATCCGCACCATCCGCAGCGCCGACTTCACCGGCCCGGTCCAGATCACCGAACGGGCCGTCGCCGCCTACATCGCCAAGTACGCGACCAAGGGCGCCGAGACCGCCGCTGGCTCTCTCGACCGCCCCGTGCGGTTCCTCGCCGAGATCGGCCACCTCGACATCCCCGACCACGCCCGCCGGCTCATCCGCACCTGCTGGGACCTCGGCGCCGACCCCGAACTGGCAGAACTCCGCCTCCGGGCCTGGGCCCACATGCTCGGCTTCCGGGGTCACTTCTCCACCAAGACGCGCAAGTACTCCACCACCCTCGGCGCACTCCGCACCGCCCGCGCCGCCTGGCGCCGCGCCCAGACCCTCGAACGCCTCCACGGCCCCGACACCCCGCCCACCGAGGAGACCACCCTCGTCATCGCCCACTGGGCCTTCGCCGGCACCGGCCTCACCCCCGGCGAGACCTGGCTCACCGCCGCACTGCAACCCGCAGCTGGAACGGAAGGAGAACCGACACATGGCTGACGCAGTGATGACCATGATCCGTCGTCCGCACAGGCGCTCCGAGGGTGAGGCATTCACCGGTCCGGTCCTCTACCGGGTGGCCGACGCCATGAACGTCTTGAGCATGAGTCGAACCGTCATCTACGACCTGATCCGCACGGGGCGCCTGCGCACGGTCTGCGAGGGCCGTTCCCGCCGCATTCCGGCGTCCGCCATCACTGACTACGTTGCGCTGCTGGAGCGCGAAGCAGGGGGGAAGCAGTGACCACCCGTCGCAGCAGGGGGGACGGCGGTCTCCACTGGGACGAGAAGCGGCAGCGCTGGATTGCCACGGCCAGTCTCGGCTACGACCCGAGCGGCAAGCGCATCGTGAAGCGCGGCAGCGGCAAGACCAAGACCGAGGCCAAGAACAAGCTGAAGGAAGTCCTTCGGGACCACGAGGACGGTCTCGCCATCGCGCCCACCAACTACACGGTGGAGAAGGCGGTCAACGACTGGCTGACGTACGGCCTCGCCGGCCGGGATCAGAAGACCCTGGACACCTGCACCATCCTGAGCCGTACCCACGTGATCCCGGCACTCGGCGCCCGCAAGCTCCGGGACCTCAGCGCCGAGGATGTGGACCGCTGGCTGGCCACCAAGGCCAAGACCCTGAGCACCCGCACCTTGCAGGGCCTCCACTCCTGCCTGAACCGGGCCGTCAAGCGCGCCATGGCCCGGGACAAGGTGAAGCGCAACGTCGTGGAGCTGTGCTCCGTCCCCACCGGCCAGCCCGGACGGCCGTCCAAGGCGCTGACGTTCGCTCAGGCCGAGGCCGTGCTGAAGTCGGCGGAGGAGACCTCGATGTACGCCTACGTCGTCGTGTCCCTGCTTACCGGAGCGCGCACCGAGGAACTGCGGGCACTGACCTGGGACCACGTGTTCCTGAAGGGCCAGCCCGGCGCGAACCCGCCGATCCCGCCGCACATCGCCGTGTGGCGCTCGGTCCGAGCCGGCGGCGACACCAAGACCCAGAAGTCCCGCCGGACGCTCGCGCTCCCGGCCCGGTGCGTCGAAGCGCTCTGGGACCACTGGGTCGATCAGGGCTGGGACCGCCTCGCGGCCGGCGACAAGTGGGAGGAGAACAGCCTCGTCTTCCACTCTGCCGTGGGCACCGAGCTGGACCCGTCCCACGTCCGCCGGGCGTTCCGTACCGCCATCGCCAAGGCCGAGGGAGTCACCGCCGCTGAGTGGACGCCGCGTGAGCTGCGGCACAGCTTCGTGTCCCTGCTGTCGGACAAGGGCGTACCCCTGGAGGAGATCTCCCGGCTGGTCGGCCACTCCAGCACTGCGGTGACCGAAGAGGTCTACCGGAAGCAGATCCGCCCAGTGATCCAGACCGGCGCCGTCGTCATGGACGATCTGTTCGCGCAGGGTCCTGAGCCATAGTCACGCAGTTGGTCACGCACAACGAGGAAGGGCCCTATCGGATCTCTCCGATAGGGCCCTTGCCTTGTACTACTGGGTCGGGGTGGCGGGATTTGAACCCACGGCCTCTTCGTCCCGAACGAAGCGCGCTACCAAGCTGCGCCACACCCCGGTCCTGCTGTTTGTCGCTCCGTCTCCTTCGCGACGAGTAGAACTCTACCGGACGCTCGCCGAGAGACGAAATCCGATTCCCGGTGGGCGTCCGTCGCAGGTCAGGGGGCGGGGGTGAGGGTGAGGAGGGTGGCCTCGGGAGGGCAGGCGAAGCGGACCGGGGTGTAGCGGTTGGTGCCGCATCCGGCGGAGACGTGGAGGTAGGAGCGGCGGCCGCCGGCCTGGTGGGTGGAGAGGCCCTTGACCCGCTTGGCGTCGAGGTCGCAGTTGGTGACCAGGGCGCCGTAGAAGGGGATGCAGAGCTGGCCGCCGTGGGTGTGGCCGGCGAGGATCAGCGGGTAGCGGTCGGCGGTGAAGGCGTCCAGGACGCGCAGGTAGGGCGCGTGGACGACGGCGATGGAGAGGTCGGCCTCGGCGGACGGGCCGCCGGAGACCTCGCTGTAGCGGTCGCGGCGGATGTGCGGGTCGTCGAGGCCGGTGAACTCCAGGTCGAGGCCGCCGATGTTCAGCCGTCCCCGGGTGTTGGTGAGGTCGAGCCAGCCGGCCGAGTCGAAGCCGTCGCGCAGCTTCTCCCACGGGTTGTGGACGGCGCCGCTGATGCCGCGACCGGCGCTGCCGTCGGGGTTGTTCATGCCGTGGACGCCGCTGCGCATGGCCTGGAGGTAGCGGGCCGGGTTCTTGCGGGCCGGGCCGTAGTAGTCGTTCGAGCCGAAGACGTAGACGCCGGGGAACTCCATCAGCGGCCCGAGTGCGTCGAGGGTGGCGGGGACGCCGAGCGGGTCGGAGAGGTTGTCGCCCGTGTTGACCACCAGGTCGGGGCGGAGACCGGCAAGGCTCTGCAGCCAGCGCTGCTTCTTGCCCTGTCCGCTCACCATGTGGATGTCGGAGACCTGCAGTACCCGGACGGGGCGGGCGCCCCGCGGCAGGACGGGGATCTCGACGCGGCGGAGCCGGAAGGAACGGACCTCGTACCCGACGGAGTAGGCGAGGCAGGCGGCGCCGGTGGCGGCGATTCCGAGGGGGACGGAGTACAGCGGTCGCATCGCTCCATGCTCTCAGACGGGGGATCAGCCGGTGAACGTCCGGTGGGTGCGGGGGGACACGCCGCGCTACTCCAGGTGCCCGTGGCGGGGCGCGGTCAGGGGGCCGTCTGCCGGTCGGCGGGGTCGCGCCGGGCGCGCAGGGCGCGGACCTTGTGGCGGTTGCCGCAGCGTTCCATCGAGCACCAGCGCCGTCGTCCGGGGCGCGAGGTGTCGACGAAGATCAGGTAGCAGTCGTCGGCACCGCATTCGCGGATCCGGTCCGCGTGCGGGCCGGTGAGCAGGGCGATGGCGTCGCGGGCGACGGTCGAGGCGAGCTGGTCCCCGTCGGCGGGCAGCGGCGGCGCGGCGTCGCCGGCCGGGGTGATCTGCGGGACGAGCGGCGGGTGGGCGGCGGCCCGGTTGAGGACGGCGTAGTCCGTGGGGGCCCCGGCCGCGTCGTGGGCGCGGGCGGCGGCCAGGCGCCAGAGGGCGTCCCGCAGGGCCCGTATGCCGGAGAGCTGTTCGGGGCTGATGTCGACGGCCGGTGGCGCACTGCCGGCCGGCGCCGTTGCGGGGCGGGCGGGTCCGAGTCGGGAGAGCCCGAGCCAGGTCACCAGGTCCGCCGGCCGGTGCAGGATCTCGTACCGCGCGTAGGGGCCGGGGCCGCCGGTGGTGAGCAGTTCCAGGCAGAGTGCCCCGGGGTCGAAGAGGTACTCGGCGCCCCCGGGCGTGTGGAGGACCAGCCCGGAGGCCGGTGCTTCGACGGCAGTCATGTAACTACTATAAGAGGTTACATTGCGCGGCGGAAGGTCGTTCCGCCGCCGGGGCGCCGCAGGCCGGCGGGGCCCGCGTGGTTAATGCCGGGCACCCGAACGCCCCAGGTGGGAGACTCGGGGCCATGACCACGCTCAAGGCGCAGCTGCAGGAGGACCTCACGGCTGCCATCAGGGACCGGGACGAGCTCCGCTCGTCCACCATCCGGCTCACCCTCTCCGCCGTCACCAGCGAGGAGGTGGCGGGCAAGACCAAGCGCGAGCTGTCGGACGACGAGGTGCTGAAGGTGCTCGCCCGGGAGGCGAAGAAGCGCCGGGAGGCCGCCGAGGCGTTCGACACCGCCGGCCGGACCGAGCAGGCCGCCCGGGAGCGGGCGGAGGGTGAGCTGCTCGCCGGCTACCTGCCCAAGCAGCTCTCCGACGAGGAACTGGCCGCGATCGTGGCCGCCGCCGTCGCCGAGAGCGGTGCGACCGGCCCGCAGGGCATGGGTGCCGTGATGAAGCTGGTGAAGCCGAAGGTGGACGGGCTGGCCGAGGGTGGCCGGGTGGCCGCCGCGGTGAAGGCCGCGCTCGCCGGCTGACCGGCCCGGCGGCCCGACCGGCGCACCCGCCGGCCGGGACGTCCGGCCGGAGCCGGACGGACGCGCAGGCCCGAACCGAGAAGGGGCGCCCCCCGAGCAGTCGCTCGGGGGGCGCCCCTTTCCACGTGGCCGCCGGCTAGTGCCGGCCGCCTCCGTTGTTGCCGTTCCCGTTCCCGTTGCCGTTCCCGCCGATGATGCCCGGCGGGAAGGTGAACCCGCCGCCGATCATCCCGCCGCCGGGGTTGCCGCCCGCTGCCGCCGTCCCGCCGGGGTTCCCACCGGGGTTGCCGCCGGCCGCAGCCGCGTCACCGGGCGGCGGCGTCGCGCCGGCCGTCGGGGCGTTCGGGTCGGGCTTGGGGGCCGGGTCCGGGATGTTGATCGTCTGGATCTGCTCCTTCGGCGCGCCCTTGAGGGCCTGGTTCATCGCCAGCTGCCAGATCGGGCCGGGGCCGTCGGCGCCGAACACCTCGGGGAAGTACTTGCCGCCGATGGTGATGTTCTTCATCTTCACGCCGCCGGCCGGGCCGCCGAGCCAGACCGAGGTGGCGAGCGAGGGGGTGTAGCCGCTGAACCAGGCGGCCTTCTTCTCGTCGGTGGTACCGGTCTTGCCGGCGATCTGCCGGCCGTCGTCGAGGCCGAGCGAGGCCGCGGTGCCCTTCTCGGTCACGTTGAGCAGGACGGTGTTCAGGGCGTCCGCGGTGTTCTCGGAGAAGGCCTGGTTGCAGGTCGACTGCGGGACCTTGACGTCCTTGCCGTCCACCGTGGTGATCTTGTTGATCGCGATCGGGGTGCAGTACTTGCCGCGCGCGGCGAAGGTCGCGTAGACGTTCGCCATGGTCAGCGGGGAGAGCTCCATGGTGCCCAGGACCATCGAGGGCACCTCCTGGAACGCGTCGCCCTTCGCGGACTGGGTGATGCCGAGCTTGTTGGCCATCTGCTTCATCGCGCAGAGGCCGACCTGCTGTTCCATCTGCACGAAGTAGGTGTTGACCGACAGGGCCATCGCCTGCTTGAGCTCGTACGGCCCGATTTCCTTGTCGGACTCGTTCTTCACCGTGGCCTTGGGCTTGTCGGTGTTCTTCCAGGTGCCCGAGCAGGTGGACATCGACGGATAGTCGATCTTGTTCTCGGACGGGAACGGCTGGGTGGGGGCCATGCCCGACTCCAGCGCGGCCGCGGCCAGGATCGGCTTGAACGTCGAACCGGTCTGGAAGCCGTTGCCGCCGCCCATCACCGCGTCGACGTTGAGGTTGACGACGGTCTGGTTCTTGTTCGGGTCCAGGCCGTACGGGCGGGTCTGGGCCATCGCGAGGATCTTGCCGCTGCCCGGCTCCATCATGGTGGCGGCGGCCGACACCGGGTCGGTCACCTTCACCTTGGTGGTGACGGCGTTCTGCGCGGCGGCCTGCTTGTCCGGGTCGAGGGTGGTGTAGATGTTCAGGCCGCCCTGGTCCCAGACCTTCTTCCGCTCGGCGGCGGTCTTGCCGAAGGTCGGGTCCTGCTTGACCACGTGGCGGACGTAGTCGCAGAAGAAGCCCATGCCGGCGTTGGCGGTGATGCAGCCGTTCTGCGGGTCCTTGTACTTCAGGCCCAGCGGGGCGGCCTTGGCCTCCTTGGCCTGGTCCGCGGTGATGTGCTTGGCCTCGAGCATCTTGTCGATCACGACGTTGCGCCGCTTGAGGGTGTTCTCGGGGTAGCGCACCGCGTCGTACTGCGAGGGGTTCTGCACCATGCCGGCCAGAGTGGCGGCCTCGGCGACGGTGAGGTCCTTGTTGCTCTTGCTGAAGTACCGCTGCGAGGCGGCTTCGACCCCGTAGGCCTGGTGGCCGTAGAAGGTGATGTTCAGGTAGTTGGTGAGGATCTGGTCCTTGGTCAGATCCTCCTCCAGCTTGATCGCGACCTTCAGCTCCTGGATCTTGCGGCCCAGGGTCTTGCGCTGGGCCTCCAGGACGGCGGCCTGGTCGTCGCCGGCCTTCTCCACGTTGACGTTCTTCACGTACTGCTGCGTCAGCGTCGACGCGCCCTGCGAGGCGGTGCCGCTCTCCGCGTTCTTGCCGACCGCGCGGAGCACGCCCTTGAGGTCGACGGCGCCGTGCTCGTAGAAGCGGGCGTCCTCGATGTCGACCTGTGCCTGGCGCATGAAGGGCGACATCTGGTCGGCGGCGAGGACGGTGCGGTCGCGCTCGTAGACCTTGGCGATCAGCCCGCCCTTGGCGTCGAAGATCTGCGTGGCCTGGGTGAGCGGCGGCGTCTTGAAGTCGTCGGGGATGTTCTCGAAGCTCTCCGCCGTGTCCTTGGCGGTCAGCCCGAGGGCGCCGACGGCGGGCAGGGCGAGACCGGCGAGCAGGACTCCGGAGAGCACGCTGACACCCAGGAACTTCACTCCGTGTCCCGCGAAATCGAGCGGTGACCCGCGACGCCCGCCACGCGGAGCTCCGGTGTTGCCTGGGGGCTGGGGTGCCTGGGGGCGCTTCGGTGCCATGGGGAGAACCCTACGTTGCCGAATCCCCTCCGCCGGAGCAGGTGTTCGCCTAGGCTTGTCACAAGCTTGCGACAGCTTCGGTGCGTCAACATCACTCACTCTTGTGAGTGATGAGGTTTGCCCGAATTACCCCTCTATGGGGTGATTTTGAGGCAGCTGTTGCCAGCTGTCCCCCTGTATCTGGTGACTCTCCGTGGCGACGCGCGTGGCGAGAGTGGCGCCGGTGTTCCTGGCAAGGCTTGCGACCTGCAGTCACTCCAACGAGTGAGCTGACCGATACCCATAGTCCAATTGGGTCATTCGAGATTGAGCCCGAAGGGGCTGTTGCAACCTGTCGTTCTTCCGTAACGTCCTCAACTGGCAACGGTGAATATGCCGTTGCCGCCGTGGGGGAGCCTCGATTCGGGAGAGGACGGCGCCGGCATGGGCTGGGTTGACGACTGGAGTGCGCAGGCCGCCTGCCGCACTAGTGATCCGGACGAACTGTTCGTCCAGGGGGCGGCGCAGAATCGCGCCAAGGCGGTGTGCAGCGGGTGTCCCGTGCGGACGGAGTGCCTGGCCGACGCGCTGGACAACCGGGTGGAGTTCGGGGTCTGGGGCGGCATGACCGAGCGCGAGCGCCGGGCGCTGCTGCGCCGGCGGCCGACGGTGATCTCGTGGCGGCGGTTGCTGGAGACGGCCCGCACCGAGTACGAGGAGTCCCTCGCCACCGGCGTGATACTGACGGACTACGCCCAGGCGGGCTGACCGCCCAGCGGTTCCGGGTACGTCGGGCGTCCCACGCACGCCTGGTGTCCCGTGTGCGGCCGGTGCGCCCCACAGTCCGGCCGGTGAGCGGCGCGACTGCCACACGTCACCGCTCCTCCTCCTTGCCGCTGCTCCATGACAGCCGGCGCCCCTGCAACCAGCGCCAGTGCAAGCGGCGCCAGTGCAGCCGGCTTCACGTCACCGCTGCCTCACGTCACCGCTGCTCCGCGTCACCGCTGAGACGGTCGCCGATGGCCCGCAGCCCTTCCAGGTCATGGACGTCACCGGGCAGTGCACCGACCTCGACGATCGGCACGTCCGGGTAGACCGAGACGAAGCGGTCCCGGGTGCGGCGCTCCCGGGACATGATCTGCATCCGCTCGGCGTGCAGCCGCAGGAGTCCGGCGGCGAGCAGCTCGGCCTCGGGCGAGGCGTTCTCCGAACCGTTCTCCTCCAGCGCCTCGGCCGCCGCCAGTGCGCGTTCCGCGGTGAGCTGCGGGGCGCCCGTGCCGTGCACCCGGTTGAGCACCAGCCCGGCCAGCGGCATCCGGTCGGCCGCCAGCCGGTCCACGAAGTACGCCGCCTCGCGCAGCGCGTCCCGCTCCGGCGCGGCCACCACCAGGAACGCCGTGCCCGGGGCCTTGAGCAGCTGGTACGTCCGGTCGGCGCGTTCGCGGAAGCCACCGAACATCGAGTCCGTGGCGCTGACGAAGGTCTGCACGTCGGTCAGCAGCTGGGCGCCGAAGATCTTGCCGAGGGTGCCGGTGAGCAGACCCATGCCGACGTTGAGGAACTTCATCGCACTGCGCCCGCCGACCTTGGCCGGCGCGGTCAGGATCCGGATCACCTTGCCGTCCAGGAAGGACCCGAGCCGGTTCGGCGCGTCCAGGAAGTCCAGCGCGGAGCGCGACGGAGGCGTGTCGACGACGATGAGATCCCACTCCTCGGCCGCGCGGAGCTGGCCGAGCTTCTCCATCGCCATGTACTCCTGGGTGCCCGCGAACCCGGCCGACAGCGACTGGTAGAACGGGTTCTCCATGATCATCCGGGCCCGTTCGGGCTCGGCGTGGGCCAGCACGACCTCGTCGAAGGTCCGCTTCATGTCGAGCATCATGGCCTGGAGCTCACCGTCGCCGGTGACGCCCTTGACCACCCGCGGCGTGTTGTCCAGCTCGGTCAGGCCCATGGACTGGGCCAGCCGGCGGGCGGGGTCGATCGTCAGCACGACGACCTTGCGCCCGCGCTCGGCGGCCCGGAGCCCCAGGGCCGCGGCGGTGGTGGTCTTGCCCACGCCGCCGGAGCCGCAGCAGACGATGATCCTGGTCTTCGGGTTGTCGATCAGCTCGTCCACACCGAGCCGGCGGCCGCTCCCGCGGACCCCGCCACCGTTGCCGCTCACGCCGCCACCCGACACCCTGCTGCCTGCACTGCCTGCACTGCCTGCACTGCCTGCACTGCCCGCACCGCCGCCGCCCGACGCCTTGCCGCCCGTACCACCACTGCCGGTCACGCCGCCCCCTGCCGCTTCAGTTCGGCCGCCAGCCGGTACAGCCCGCCGAGGTCCACACCCTCGCTCAGCAGCGGCAGCTCGTAGGTGGGGAGCTTCAGCTGCTGGAGGTCGAGGCGCTGCTCCCGCTCCAGCTCCACCCGCTCGGCGTGCTCCCGGGCCTGTTCCAGCAGGGGGTCGATCAGCGGCTCCACCGCGGCCCGCACGGTGTCCGGCTTGCGCGAGCGCCCGCCGAGGCCGGCCTCGCCGAGCGCCAGCGCGACCTCCTCGCGGTGGTCCCCGTCCACCGCGGCCACCGCCGCGGCGTCCAGGACCGGCGGCCGGACCATGTTCACCATCACCCCGCCCACCGGCAGGGCCGCCTCGCGCAGCTCGGCGAAGCCGTCGACCGTCTCCTGCACCGGCATCTCCTCCAGCAGGGTGACGAGGTGCACCGCCGTCTCCGGGGACCTCAGCACCCGCATCACGGCCTGAGCCTGGGTGTGGATCGGCCCGATCCGGGCCAGACCGGCGACCTCGGAGTTGACGTTCAGGAACCGGGTGAGCCGGCCGGTCGGCGGCGCGTCCATCACCACCGCGTCGTACGCCCGCTTCCCGTCCGGGCCCTTGCGCCGGGCCGCCTCGCAGGCCTTGCCGGTGAGCAGCACGTCCCGCACGCCGGGCGCGATGGTGGTGGCGAAGTCGACGAAGCCGACCTTCTGCAGGGCCTTGCCGGCCCGGCCGAGCTTGTAGAACATCTCCAGGTATTCGAGCAGCGCCTGTTCGGTGTCGATGGCCAGCGCGAACACCTCGCCGCTGCCGGCCTCCCCGCCGCTCGCACCGGCCCCGCCGGGTGCGTCGCCGTCGTCCCCGTCCGCTGCGCCGGCCCGGTCCAGCCCCAGCTGGGCGCGCGAGACGGAGGCGATCCGCCGCTCCTCGTACGGGAGTGCAGCTATTCCGAAGAGCTCGGCGATGCCCTGGCGGCCCTCCACCTCGATCAGCAGGGTCCGCCTGCCTTCGGCGGCGAGGGCCAGTGCCAGCGCCGCCGCCAGGGTGGTCTTCCCGGTGCCGCCCTTGCCGCTGACCACGTGCAGCCGGACGCCCTCCCACTCGGGATCGCGCCGGGCCGCCTGGCCGGGGGTGCGTGCCACGCTCCGTCTCCGTCCGTCTCCGAGGGCCGACCGAGGCCGGCACCGCCCAGGTGCCGTCCGCAGGTCCTCTCCCGCGAGCGTAACCAGGGACCGCGCCGGATGCCCGGAGCATCGGGGGGACCGGGCCTGAATCATGCCCGGATTGTGGGCCACCTCACACGTGTGTCCGCGGGCCGCACGGCTCGTCGGGGCCGCTCGTCTAGAGTCTGGCCATGACCAAGTGGGAATACATGACGGCGCCGCTGCTCGTGCACGCGACGAAGCAGATCCTGGACAACTTCGGCGAGGACGGCTGGGAGCTCGTCCAGGTCGTGCCCGGCCCCAACCCGGAGCAGCTGGTGGCCTACTTCAAGCGGGAGAAGAACGCATGAGCAAGGTCGAGGAGAAGCTCGCCGAGCTGGGTCTGACCCTGCCGCCGGTGGCCGCGCCGGTCGCCGCCTACGTGCCGGCCCTGCGTTCGGGCGAGTTCGTCTTCACCTCCGGCCAGCTGCCGGTGGTGGACGGCAAGCTGCCGGTCACCGGCAAGGTCGGCGCCGAGGTCCCCGCGGAGGATGCCAAGCAGCTCGCGCAGATCTGCGCGCTGAACGCGCTGGCGGCCGTGAAGTCGGTGATCGGCGACCTGGACCTGATCGAGCGCGTCGTGAAGGTGGTCGGCTTCGTCGCCTCCGCCTCCGACTTCACCGGCCAGCCCGCCGTCATCAACGGTGCGAGCGAGCTGCTCGGCCAGGTGCTGGGCGAGGCCGGCGTGCACGCCCGCAGTGCGGTCGGCGTCGCGGTCCTGCCGCTGGACGCGCCGGTCGAGATCGAGCTGCAGGTCCGGGTGAAGACCGGGATCTGACCGGGATCTGACCGGGATCCGACCAGGGTCCGAGCGGGATTCGAGCGGGGCCGGATCGCTGTCCGGCTCCGGATCCGGCCGGCGGCTGCCCTCCGGGCACCGGCCGGCCTCCCCGGGAGTGATCACGAGGCGGGGTTGGGCCTGTCCAACCCCGCCTTCGTGCGTTTAGCATCCCGGCATGGACCATCGAGCAACGACGCTCCCGATGCCGCCCGGCTGGCCTGCCCGGATCCGGGCGGTCGAGTCCGGCGAGCTGACCCCGCCGGTGCCCAGGCCCGCCGCCACCGTGGTGCTGCTGCGGGACGCGGCCGCCGGGCCGGAGGCCTACCTGCTGCGCCGGCGCACCTCGATGGCCTTCGCCGCGGGCATGTACGCGTACCCGGGCGGCGGGGTGGACCCGCGGGACGCCGAGGCCGAGCTCGGCTGGGCCGGTCCGGGCCCGCAGGAGTGGGCCGAGCGGCTGGGCGTGGACGCCCGGACCGCGCAGGCGGTGGTCTGCGCCGCCGTTCGCGAGACCTTCGAGGAGGCCGGCGTCCTGCTGGCCGGCCCGGCCGCCGGCGGGACGGCCGAACCCCGGGACTGGAGCGCCGAGCGCGCCGCGCTGGAGGCCCACGAGCTCTCCTTCGCCGACTTCCTCCGCGAGCACGGCCTGCTGCTGCGCAGTGACCTGCTGGCCGGCTGGGCCCGCTGGGTGACGCCCGAGTTCGAGGAGCGCCGGTACGACACCTGGTTCTTCGTCGCCGCCCTGCCGCCGGGCCAGCGCGCTGCGCTGGAGGTCGGCGAGGCCGACCGGGTCGCCTGGCTGACGCCGGCCGACGCGGTCCGCGGCCACGAGGAGGGCCGGTTCGGCATGCTGCCGCCCACCGTCTCCGTCCTGCGCGAGCTGCTGCCGGTGCGCACGGCCGCGGAGGCGCTGGACGCCGCCGTGGGCCGCGCACTGCCCCCCGTCCTCGGCCGGGCCGAGATCCGCGGCGATCGAATGACGGTTCGATGGCCGGGGTATGAGGAGCTGACCATCGACGGAGACTTTCCCGAGGAGCACTGAGCCGGGCGGTGCCGCCGGGGCAACGTCGCCCGGGCGGTGCCGCCGGGGCAACGTCGCCCGGGCGGTGCCGCCGGGGCAACGTCGCCGCGGCGGCACTGCCCGCGCAGTACCGGCAAGGCCCCCGTGACCCTGCCCCTGACCGACCCACCGAAGTCCGTAGCACCCACCCGAGGAAGGACCGACGCCCGATGACCCACAACGACGTGGCTCGCCGGACGGCGCACGAGATGCCCGCCCGCAACCTGACTCCCCGTACCGCCGCCTGTGAAAGCGGCCCCGTGCCCTTCCCGGAGGTCGTGCAGCGCGCCCTCGTCCGGGCCCTTCCCCTGCGCGCGTTGCGCCACGACGGCGAGGGCGGCCGGTGACCGGACTCCTCCCGGGTGACCCCGCCGCCGGCATCGGCGGCGAGGCCACCCCCCGGGCAATCTGCGTGCTGGCGCCGAACCCGTCCCCGATGACGCTGGACGGCACCAACACCTGGCTGCTCTCCGAGCCCGGCTCGGACCTCGCGGTGGTCGTCGACCCCGGCCCGCTCCACGAGGGGCACCTGCGCCGGGTGATCGAGACCGCCGAGCAGCAGGGCAAGCGCATCGCGCTCACCCTGCTCACCCACGGCCACGCCGACCACTCCGAGGGCGCGGCCCGGTTCGCCGAGCTGACCCGGACGGAGGTCCGCGCCCTGGACCCGGCGTACCGGCTCGGCTCCGAGGGCCTGACCAACGGGCAGCGGCTGGACGTCGGCGGCCTCGACCTGCGGGTGGTCGGCACCCCGGGCCACACCTCGGACTCGCTGACCTTCCACCTGCCGGCCGACGGCGCGATCCTCACCGGTGACACCGTCCTCGGGCGCGGCACCACGATGGTCGCCCACCCCGACGGCCGGCTCGGTGACTACCTGGACTCGCTGCGGCACCTGCACACGATGGCCGCCGAGCACGGGGTGGGCACCGTCCTGCCCGGCCACGGACCGGTACTGGCGGACGCGCTGGGCGCCGTCGAGTACTACCTCGCGCACCGGGCCGCGCGGCTCGCCCAGGTGGAGACGGCCGCCGAGGACGGGCTCCGGACGGCGCCCGAGGTGGTGGCCCGGGTCTACGCGGACGTGGACCGCGCGCTCTGGCCGGCGGCCGAGCTGTCCGTCCTGGCCCAGCTGGAGTACCTGGAGGAGCACGGGCTGATCTGACCCGCGCCCGGACCCGGACCCGGCCGTGGCTGTGGCTGTGGCTGTGCCCCTGGCTGTGCCCCTGGCCATGGGCCCGGCCCGGATCCGACGCGCGACGGCCGCCACGGCATGCGCGAGGGCCCGCACACCGGGTGGTGTGCGGGCCCTCGGCGGTGGAGCGGCGTCAGCGCGAGCGGCGCGAGAGTCGCTCGACGTCCATCAGGACGACGGCGCGGGCCTCCAGCTTCAGCCAGCCGCGGCCGGCGAAGTCGGCGAGCGCCTTGTTGACCGTCTCGCGGGAGGCGCCGACCAGCTGGGCCAGCTCCTCCTGGGTGAGGTCGTGGGCGACGTGGATGCCCTCGTCGGACTGCACGCCGAAGCGGCGCGAGAGGTCCAGCAGCGCCTTGGCGACGCGTCCGGGCACGTCGGAGAAGACCAGGTCGGACATCACGTCGTTGGTCCGGCGGAGCCGGCGGGCGATGGCCCGCAGCAGCGCGATCGAGACCTCGGGCCGGGCGTGCAGCCAGGGCTGGAGGTCGCCGTGGCCGAGGCCCAGCAGCTTGACCTCGGTCAGGGCGCTGGCGGTGGCGGTGCGCGGGCCCGGGTCGAACAGCGACAGCTCGCCGATCATCTCGCTGGGGCCGAGGACGGCGAGCATGTTCTCGCGGCCGTCCGGCGAGGCGCGGTGCAGCTTGACCTTGCCCTCGGCGACGACGTACAGCCGGTCGCCCGGGTCGCCCTCGTGGAACAGCGACTCACCGCGGGCGAGGGTCACCTCGGTCATGGAAGCGCGCAGCTCGCCGGCCTGTTCGTCGTCGAGTGCCGCGAAGAGTGCGGCGCGCCGCAGAACGTCGTCCACGTGCTTCCTCCTTCTCGGCCGGCCGGCGATCAAGCCGGTCGGCGCAAGTTCCGTACAGTGCTCTGCATCACCAAGCATGGCGCATGTCGCTCCGATCATATGAGGAGGGGGTGCGCCGAGGTGTGCTGCGCGGGGCCATTCGTACGGCCGGGCCCGCTGGTGGGACGGCTGCGAGGGCGCCTGACGGGCCGGTCGACGGGCCGGCGCGGGCTGTGGTGGGCCGGAGTGGGCCCGGGCCGGCCGGCCGGGACCGGCCGCGGCGGACCTGGGTCGGGCCCGCGGGTCGGCCTGCTGGTCAGCCGTCGGAGCGGGCCGCCGAGGCCGGGGCCAGCAGGGAGTCGGCGACGGCGGTCCGGGCGTAGAGCACCGCGTGGCCGGCCCGGTGCGCGCTGGTCAGCCCGGCCGCCCGCAGGGCGGTGAGGTGCTGGGAGACCCCGGCGGCGGAGAGCCCCGTCCGGCGCGCCAGCTCGGTGGTGGAGGCCGGCGCGTCCAGCTCGGCCAGCAGCCGGGCCCGAGAACGCCCGAGTACGGCGGCCAGCGCGTCGGCGAGCGCATCGGAGCCGGCGCCCGGCCGCGGCTCCCACAGGGTGGCCGTGCCGCGGGCCGGGTAGGCGAGCTGCGGCGGCCCGGGCGGCAGCGAGCGGGTGAGCACGCGCGGCCAGGCGAACGCGGACGGGACGAGCAGCAGCCCCGCCCCGGCGTCGATCCGCTCGACCGCGCAGTGCCGCTGCTCCAGCCGGAGGGCGCCGCCGTCCCACCGGACCGTCTCGTGCAGGTCGTCGAGCACCCGGGCGGTGCCGTGTTCGACGGCCTGCCGGGCGCGGTGGAAGACGTCCGCCTCCAGCACCGCCCTGATCCGGGCCCAGTACGGGGCCAGCGCCAGCTCCCAGTACGCCTCGATCTCGGCGGCGATCCGGGGCAGCTGGGCGGCCGGGTCCCGGTACAGCGGGCCGAGCCGGGCCGGCAGGCGGCCGCCGAGCCCGTCGGCCAGGAGGTCGAGGTCGGCCCGGACCTGTCCGGGGTCGGTGGCGGTGATTGCCGACAGCTCGTCGGCGAGGGTGGGGGCGGCGGTGGCCGGGGTCGGGTTGAGGAAGTCGGGCAGGTGGCCGGCGGGCGGGACCATCGCGGCGAGCCGCCCGTCCTCCAGCCCGGCGGCGGCCACCCGGGGGCGGACCTGCCCGGCCCAGCGCCGGTGCAGCGCGGGGACGGGGGAGTGGGCCAGGGCGCGCAGGCTGGTCACGACCTCCCACATCGGGGAGACGGCGAACCGGGTCTGTGCCAGGTCGTTCGCCGAGAACGTCAGCTCGGTCCTCATCGGGGCCGCCTTCCGTCCCGCCTTCCGCCCCGCCGTCCGTCCGGCCAGGATTCGGCCCCAGCTTAATCAATGGAGGCGGGCAGGCCCGGGGAGCAGCATCGGGGCGACAGCCCGACCGCACGAGAGACGGTGACCCGCATGTCCGCCACTGCCACCCCGACCCCCAGCCTCAGCCTCAGCCCCACGCCGCCCGCTCCCACGTCGCTCCGGGAGCGGGCCCGGCGGCTGCGGGTGCTCGTGACCGAGGGCGAGCCCGTCGCCGGCGCCGGTGACGGACCGCGCCGGGTGCTCGTCCTGCCGAACGCCTGGGACGCCGGCAGTGCCGCGGTGATCGCCTCGGCCGGCGCGTCCGCAGTCGCCACCACCAGCGGCGGCGTCTCCTGGTCGCTCGGTCGCGGCGACGGCCAGCGGCTCGGCCGGGCGGAGATGGTCGAGGCGGCCCGTCGGATCGCCGCCGCCGTCGACCTGCCGGTCTCCGTCGATGCCGAGGGCGGCTACGGCCCCGGGCCCGCCGACGTCGCCGGGACGGTGCGCGCGCTGATCGGCGCCGGTGCGGCGGGCGTGAACCTGGAGGACTCGCAGGCCGTCGGCGGCCCGCTCCTCCCGGCCGCCGAGCAGGCCGGGCGGCTGCGGGCGGCCCGGGAGGCGGCCGCCGCGGCGGGCCTGCCGGAGCTGGTGGTCAACGCCCGGACGGACGTCTTCCTGTTCGGGATCGGCCCCGCCGAGGGCCGGCTGGACGAGGTGCTGACCCGGGCGGCGGCCTATGCCGAGGCGGGCGCCGACGGGCTCTTCGTCCCCGGGCTGCTGGATCTCGACACGCTGACCAGGCTCTGCGCCGCGTCCCCGCTGCCGGTGAACGCGATGGCGGTGCCGGGCGGGCCGACCACGGCCGAGCTCGCCGCCACCGGGGTGCGGCGGATCAGCGTCGGCACGGGTCTGGCGCAGCTCGCGTACAGCGCGGCGCGCCGGGCCGCGGTCGAGCTGCTCGGCGCGGGGGCGCTGACCGAGCCGGCGGGCACGCTGGGCTTCGGCGAGCTGGACGCGCTGTTCGAGCGCTGACCGGCACGGCGGGCCGCCGGGCCTCGGGGCCTCGGGACCGCCTCCCCGACCTGGCGGGGAGGCGGGTCCGTGCAACGGTCGTGAAGTGCTCCCGGCCGTTGATCGGGCGGCGTAGCCTTCGGGCATGGCAGAGAGCAAGGTCCGGAAAACGGCGGCATCGAAGGCCGAACCGGGGGCGCGGCGGACGGCGAGGACGACAGCGGAACCGGCAGCGAAGCCGGTGGTGAAGGCAGCGGTGAAGGCAGCTGCGAAGCCGGCGGTGAAGCCGAGGAAGCCGGAGTCGCACCTGGCGATGGTGCGGCGGGCGCGGAAGATCAACCGCGAGCTCGCGGAGCTGTACCCGTACGCGCATCCGGAGCTGGACTTCGAGAACCCGTTCGAGCTGCTGGTGGCCACCGTGCTGTCGGCGCAGACCACCGACCTGCGGGTGAACCAGACGACGCCCGCGCTGTTCGCGAAGTACCCGACGCCGGACGACATGGCGGCGGCGGTACCGGAGGAGCTGGAGGAGATCATCCGGCCGACCGGCTTCTTCCGCGCCAAGGCGAGGTCGCTGATCGGCCTCTCGATCGCACTGCGCGACACCTTCGGCGGTGAGGTCCCCGGCCGCCTCGCGGACCTCGTCACCCTCCCCGGTGTCGGGCGCAAGACCGCCAACGTGGTGCTCGGGAACGCGTTCGGCGTGCCGGGGATCACCGTGGACACCCACTTCGGGCGGTTGGCGCGACGGTTCGGGTGGACGGCGGAGGAGGACCCGGAGAAGGTCGAGGCGGCCGTCGCGGAGATCTTCCCGAAGTCGGAGTGGACGATGCTCTCGCACCGGGTGGTCTTTCACGGCCGGCGGATCTGCCACTCCCGCAAGCCGGCCTGCGGCGCCTGCCCGATCGCGCCGCTCTGCCCCTCCTACGGGGAGGGCGAGACCGACCCGGAGAAGGCGGCGAAGCTGCTCAAGTACGAGATGGGCGGGCAGCCCGGCCAGCGGCTGCGACCACCCGCCGACTTCCCGGGCGAGGCCGCCGCGCGCGCCGACGCCGCCGCTCACCAGGGGCACGCCGCCGACCTGGCGGTGGCCGAGTGAGCGCGACGATCGAACGGGACGGCCTGCCGGGGTGGCTGGAGCCCGTCCGGGACGCCGCCGAGCGGGTCCGGCCCGAACAGCTGAGCCGCTTCCTGCCGCCCGCCGAGGGGGGCCGCGCCGCCGCGGTGCTGATGCTCTTCGGCGCGGGCGTGGGCGGTCCGGACCTGCTGCTGATCGAACGGGCCCGGTCGCTGCGCTCGCACGCCGGCCAGCCGTCCTTCCCCGGCGGCGCGCTGGATCCGGAGGACGGTGACCCGGCCGGGCCGGGACCGGTCGCGGCGGCCCTGCGCGAGGCCTGGGAGGAGACCGGGCTGGACCCGTCCGGCGTGCAGGTCTTCGCCACCCTGCCCACCCTGTACATCCCGGTGAGCCGCTTCGTGGTGACCCCGGTGCTCGGCTGGTGGCGCTCGGAGACGCCGGTCCGCCCGGTGGACGCGGGGGAGACCGGCGCGGTGTTCCGGGTGCCGATCGCCGAGCTGACCGACCCGGCCAACCGGGCCAGGCTGCGCCACCCGTCCGGCCACCTCGGCCCGGCCTTCAACGTCGGCGGCCGGCTGGTCTGGGGCTTCACCGCCGGCGTGATCGACCGCGTCCTGCACCACAGCGGACTGGAGGTGCCCTGGGACTCCGCCCGGACCGTCGACCTCTCGGAGGAGGCGATCGAACTGGCCCAGGGCGGCGGCCACGATCGTTCCCGCGCACTGCTGGGCGGCGAGGCCAGGAAGTCGTGACCGAGGGTCGGCGGGGCGTCACGGCCGGGCACCGTCCCGGCCGGACGACCGGCCGTCTGCACAGTCCTCCGGCCGGTCGTGGGAGGGTGTCCGGGTGAACGTCCTGGATCTGCTGCTGATCGCCGCCGCCGTCGGCTTCGCCGTGTCGGGCTACCGACAGGGCTTCGTGGTGGGCGTCATGTCGGTCCTCGGCTTCCTCGGCGGCGGTCTGATTGCCGTCCAGCTGCTGCCCCTGCTGCTCGACCACCTCAGCCCCGGCACCACCGCCTCCGTGATCGCCGTGGTGGTGGTCATCGTGCTGGCGGCGATCGGCCAGGCGATCACCACGCACTTCGGCTGGAAGCTCCGCGGTCACATCGACAGACGTCCGACCAAGGCCCTCGACGCGGCCGGCGGCGCCGTGGTCAACGTCATCTCGATGCTGCTGGTGGCCTGGCTGATCGGCTCGGCGCTCGCCGGGACGTCCCTGCCGACCGTCTCCAAGCAGGTCCGCAGCTCGGCCGTGCTCGGTGGCGTCCAGAACGCGCTGCCGGCGGACGCGCCGAACTGGTTCTCCGACTTCTCCAAGGTGCTCGCCCGCAACGGCTTCCCGCAGGTCTTCAACCCCTTCGAGCACGAGCCGATCACCCAGGTCGACACGCCCGATCCGGCGCTGGCCGCGAGCCCGGCGGTGGCCAAGGCGAAGCAGAGCCTCGTCAAGGTGGTCGGCACGGCCACCGCCTGCGGCAAGACCCTGGAGGGCAGCGGGTTCGTCTACGCCCCGCACCGGGTGATGACCAACGCCCACGTCGTCGGCGGCGTCGACGAGCCCACCGTGCAGATCGGCGGGCTCGGCCAGCTCTACGACGCCACCGTGGTCCGCTACGACTGGCAGCGCGACATCGCGATCCTGGACGTGCCCAAGCTCAACGCGCCCGCGCTCACCTTCGCGGGCGAGGCGAAGACCAACGACAACGCGATCGTGGCGGGCTTCCCCGAGAACGGCGCCTTCAACGTCCAGCCGGCCCGTATCCGTGGCCGGATCCAGGCCAACGGTCCGGACATCTACCACCGCGGCCAGGTCGTCCGCGACGTCTACTCCGTCCGCTCACTGGTCCGCCAGGGCAACAGCGGGGGCCCGCTGCTCACCCCGGACGGCCAGGTGTACGGGATGGTCTTCGCGAAGTCGCTGGACAGCGCGGACACCGGGTACGTGCTGACCTCCGCCGAGGTCCGTGAGGACGCCGTCGAGGGCAGCACCGCGACCGGCCGGGTGGACACCCAGGGCTGCGCGCTCTGACGGCACCGGGCGTCGCGGTGCCTGTACGGCCGGTGTCGCTGCTGCTGCCTACAGTGCCTGCAGTGCTGCCTGTACTGCGCTGCGCCGGTGTCGCTCGCGCGGCCCTCGCCGTCCGAATCCTCCGGACCGTTCGAACCACCCGAACCACCTGAACCATCCGAACCATCCGGATCGTCCGATGTCCGGCGCGCCGTCAGCCCCGGCTGGTAGCGTCGGCCGCGCTCACCCGTCCGGCTCAACCGGGTGCCGTCCCGGGGTGGGCCGGTCGGAGGTCGGCGAAGTTCGATGATGGGTCATTCGCACGCGGTGAGCGGGGCGATGCTGTACGCGGCCTCGGCGCCGTTCCTGCCGCCCCTGCTGCTGCACTCCACGCTCCAGCCGGCCGACATCCTGATGGGCACGGTGCTGTGCGCCGGCGCCGCCCTGCTGCCGGACCTCGACCACCACGACGGGACGATCGCCAACTTCCTCGGCCCGGTCTCCAAGGTGCTCTGCCGCCTGGTGGCCTGGATCTCCGGAGGCCACCGGCACGCCACCCACTCGCTGCTGTTCGTGGCGCTGATGGGCGGCGGCACCTGGGCCGGCGTCACCTTCCTGGGCCGCAATTTCACCCTCGGGATGACGTTCTTCCTGCTGGCGCTGGCGATCCGGGCACTGCGCCTGCACCCACCGGGCGACGGTCCGACGATGTGGATCACCATCATCGGCCTCGCGGTGCTGGGCACCGCGGGGATGAACACCTGGATGCCGAACGCGCCGGGCTGGCTGCCGTACGCGGTGGCACTCGGCACGCTGGCCCACCTGTTGGGCGACTGCCTGACGAAGAAGGGGGCACCGCTGCTCTGGCCCCACAAGGAGCGCTACGAGGTAGTGCTGATCAAGCGCAGCGGCAACGACGTCGAGACCAAGGTGCTGGTGCCGATCATGTCGGTGGCGACCTTCGTGCTGCTCTGGTTCACGGCGGTGTCGCCGACGGTGGTGAACTGACCCGTTGCCCGGGCCGGACCCGTCCGGCGGGCGCGGCGGCCGTGCCACGGATGACGGCTGAGGAGTGGGTTGCGGCGCGAGGCCTCAGGTCTCGCGCCGCAGGCGTGCGCCCACCCAGCGGGCGCGGCGGCCGAGGATGCGCGGGATGCCGAGCTGCTGCTGCGCCGAGCGCTGACGGCGGTCCATGCCGTCGTACCCGAGGTCGTCGGCCCAGTCGGGGCGGTGTCCGGACCTCTGCGAGCTGTTGTGGCGTCGGCCGCGCGGAGCGCTGCCGCGATCGGGCATCCAGGTCATACCGGAATGGATGCCCCTGGGCCGGTCGGCGTAACCGCTCGTGCAGGCGCCAACTTGTCCTATGCGTTTGTCATATGAGCGCAACATTGCGGGAGTTGAGACCCTTGGTCTCGTGCGAAGCCGGGTCCCGCACTCATCCCGTCGGAGCTGTTCCGTCGTCGTGGCGCCGGCGAAAGCATCCGAGCGAGTGGCCCCGGGGAGAGGGCTCGGGCGGAGGCCCTCGGCCGGGACGCCCTCGGCCGGGACGCCCTCGCCGGGGCCTCGGCGTCGGCTCAGTCCTTGTGGCGGCCGATCCAGTCCAGCAGCTCCGCGGTGAACTGCTCCGGCGCCTCCTCGTGCGGGAAGTGCCCGACCCCCGGCATCAGCCGCCAGCGGTACGGCGCGGCCACGTACTCGCCGCCGCCGAGCGCGGTGTGCGACAGCAGCACCGGGTCCGCGGCGCCCTGGATGTGCAGGGTGGGCGCGGTGATCGGCTTCTTCATCCGGCGGGCGAACTGGATGCCGTCCGGGCGCGCCATCGAGCGCAGCAGCCAGCGGTACGGCTCGATCGAGCAGTGCGCGGTGCTGGGGATCTGGATCGCCTGCCGGTACGCGGCCACCGACGTGCGGTCCAGCTGGTTGCGGCCGGTCCAGGCGTCCAGGTAGCGGCCGACCAGCGCGGCGTCGTCGGCGACCAGTCGGCGTTCCGGTATCCACGGCCGCTGGAAGCCCAGTACGTGGTCGAAGGCGGCGATCTGGCGGCGGTCGGTCAGCAGTGCCCGGCGCAGGTCGCGGGGGTGCGCGGCGGAGACCACGGTGAGGCTCTGGATCACCGACGGCCGCATCACCGCCGCCACCCAGGACAGCGTGCCGCCGGAGGCGTGGCCGACCAGGTGCGCCCGGCGTTCGCCGAGCGAGCGGATCACCCCGGTGATGTCCAGCGCGAGGTTGCCCGGGTCGTAGCCGCGCGGGGTGCGGTCGCTGCCGCCGATGCCCCGCAGGTCGAGCGCCACGGCGCGGTAGCCGGCCGCGGCGAGCGCGGTCAGCTGGTGGCGCCACGCCCACCAGTACTCGGGCCAGCCGTGCACCAGCAGGACGAGCGGGCCCTCGCCCAGCTCGGCGATGTGGAACCGGGCGCCGTTGGCGGCGAGGTCGCGGTGCGTCCAGGGCCCCGGCTGCCGGATGTCCCAGTCGGCCGGCCCGGCCGCCACTGCGGCGTCGTGGCCGGCGAGCACGGTCGCGCCCTCGGCAGCCCCGGGGTCTTCGGCACTCTCGGTGCCGTCAGGAACTCCGGCAGTTCCGGCAGCGCCGCCGGCCTCGTCGACGGAGTCCGCCTCGTCGACGGAGCCCGGGCCGCCCGTACGGTCGGGGCCGGAGTCGGCGGACGGCTGCGCGGGCAGGGGCTTCTGGTCGAGCGGCATACCGAGAGCGTGTCACATCCGCACGCCGGACACGCGCCCGGCACTCGGTCTCGGTGCGCCCAGCCCTCGCGGCACCCGTGCTCAGTGCACGCCCGCAAGCCCGCCCGCAGGTACGCCCGCAAGCCCGCCCGCATGCAGGCCGGGCAGTGCGGCCCACGGCCCACGGACCGCGGCCGGCGGGGCGGACTACGGAATGCGGCCCAGGGCGCGGTCGATCTCCTCCTGGGTGGCCGGCCGCGGGCGGGCGTTCTTCAGCACGTCGGCGGTCTTCTGCGCACCCTCGATGGTGCGGTGCGGCTTCTCGATGCGCTTGAAGGAACGCCAGGCGAACAGCCCCAGCAGCACCGCCAGGAGCAGGTACGCACCGGCCACGATCAGGAACGACCAGCCGAGCGAGAGGCCCAGCGCGTGGATCCCGTACGCCGCCGCGGCGCTCAGCATCGGTACGGAGGCCAGCGCCACCACACCGGCGACCGTCAGCGAGACCCCGCCGGAGACGCCGCGCTTGACGTCCGCGCGCAGTTCGGCCTTGGCGAGCGCGATCTCGTCGTGGACCAGGGCGGACAGGTCGGCGGTGGCCGCCGCGAACAGCTGCCCCACCGAACGCTCACCCTCGTAGGGCGCCCGGCCGTTGCTGGACGGGTCTGCGGCTCCTGCGGGCATCAGCTGTTCTCCTCTGCGGCTGTGCGGCGTGACGCCGCCGTGCGGTGTGGTTCCCGGGGCCGGCGGGGGCCCGGTGGCGTCCGTGGACTGTCGACAGCTCAGAATCATGCCCCCAGCGGTCAGTCGCACACCACTCCGGGGGCCCCGCGGAGGGACGTGTCCGGCTGCGGCGGAGCCCGGCGGGTCAGTGCCGAGGGGCGGATCCGGGCCCGTCCGACCCATCCGGCCCGTTCGCTCCGTTCGCTCCGTCGGGCCCGCCCTTCGTCGGATGTTCCGCCAGCTTCGCCATCCGCGCCTGCCAGGCCGGGTCGTCCTGCTGGTAGACGTCGGGGATGCCGTCGCCGTCGAGGTCGCGGTCCTCCTCCTCGCAGAGGGCGCGGTAGTGCCGGTTGCGCAGCTTCAGCAGCACGGTGGCCACCAGCGCGCACAGCAGTGAGCCCACCAGCACGGCGGCCTTGGCCCGGTCGGCCAGCTCCGGATCGTCGGTGAAGGCCAGTTCGCTGATCAGCAGTGAGACGGTGAAGCCGATGCCGGCCAGCACCGAGACGGCGAACATGTCCGCCCACTTGAGCTGCGGGTTCAGCTCGGCCCGGGTGAAGCGGGCGGCCAGCCGGGTGCCGCCGAAGATGCCGATGGTCTTGCCGACGAGCAGGCCGAGCACGATCCCGAGCGGCATCGCCTGGCTGAACACCTCGCCCAGCGCCGGTCCGGAGATGGTCACCCCGGCGGCGAACAGCGCGAAGACGGGGACGGCCAGCCCGGCCGAGAGCGGGCGGACCAGGTGCTCGATGTGCTCACCGGGGGACTGCTTCTCGTCGCCGACCCGGTGGCAGCGGAGGATCAGGCCCATCGCGACGCCCGACACCGTGGCGTGGACGCCGCTCTCGTGCATCAGCGCCCAGATCACGAAGGCCAGCGGCACGAACAGGTACCAGCCGTGCACCCCGCGCCGGTGCAGGAACCAGAACAGCACCAGGCCGGCGAAGGAGAGCCCGAGCGCCCAGAACTTGATGCCGGAGCTGTAGAAGATCGCGATGATCAGGATCGCGATCAGGTCGTCCACCACGGCGAGCGTGAGCAGGAACGCCCGCAGCGCGGAGGGGAGGTGGGTGCCCACCACGGCCAGCACGCCCAGGGCGAAGGCGATGTCGGTCGCGGTCGGGATCGCCCACCCGTTCGGGTGTCCGCCCCCACCGGAGTTGACGACGGCGAAGAGGATGGCCGGCAGTGCGACGCCGCAGACGGCGGCTATGACGGGCAGCATCGCGGCGCTCGGGCTGCGCAGCTCGCCCGCCACGAACTCGCGCTTGAGCTCGATGCCGGCCACGAAGAAGAAGATCGTCAGCAGGCCGTCCTTGGCCCAGGCGTCCAGGGTGAGGTCCAGGTGGAGCGGGCCGGACGGGCCGATCGTGTAGTCGAGGACGGCCTCGTAGGAGCCCGGCCAGAGGTTGGCCCAGATCAGTGCCGTCACGGCGGCCACGAGCAGCAGGATCCCGCCGACCGTCTCGGTGCGCAGGGCGTCGAGGATGTAGGTGCGCTCGGGGAGGGACAGCCTGCCGAGCAGCTGGCGGCGTCGGGTCGTCGGCTCCTGGGCGGGCGGCTGGCTGGCCACGCGGGACCTCCTGGGGGCGGGGAAACGGCATGTGGATGCACCTGTGGTGCAGTGCCGACCAGACTTCCCGGCGCGCCCTGTGACGCTCGATCTTGATGCGTCGTTGACATTCTAGCCGGAAGCGCAAGCTGGCATACCGATTGCCATATTTCAGGACTTAAGCCTCCCTGACGTGCCCCTCCTCCGCATGCTGCACCCGGCGACACCCGAATGGAGCCGGCCGCATGCAGTCGGGTGAACGCCTCCCTATCGTCGATCGCAGGCGCCACCCCGACCGGGACGGCGCGCATCCCGTCCATTGCTGTGCCGTGGAGGTACGACCATGCCCAGACCGCCCCTCTTATCGCTTCGCCGGTGCACGCGACCGTTCACGCGACACTCCGTGCGACCGCTCCGCCCGGGAACGGGTGCGGGTGCTGAGGCGGGTGCTGACATCGGCGCCGCTGCCGCTGCCGGCCCTCGGTGGAGTGCTGCCGCCCGCCGTCACCGGAGCGCTGTCCGATGAACGGTTCGGCCCCCGGTCCGGCCGCACGTGCCGCCACCGACGCCCCGGCCACCGAGCCGGGCCCCGATCTCGAACACCTGCTCCGCCCGTTGTTCCACGCCGCCGCCCCCGGTGCCGGCGCCGCCGTCGTGGTGATCCGCGGCGCCGAGCGGACCGTCGCCTGCCGGGGCCACTCGGACCGCTCACGCGAGCGCCCCGTCCGCGCCGACACCAGGTTCGAGCTCGGTTCCGTCACCAAGACGTTCACCGGGCTGCTGCTCGCCGAGATGGCCGCCCGCGGTGAGGTCGGCTACGACGATCCGATCGACCGCTACCTGCCGGCCGACGCCGCCCCCGGCTACCCGCACGAGCGACCGATCACCCTGCTCCACCTCGCCACCCACACCTCGGGACTGCCCCGGTCGCCGGTCGGGCTGCTGCCCGCGCTGGCCCCGCGCTGGTTCACCCGCCCCTACGCCACCTTCGGCCCGGCCCATCTCCTGAGGGCACTGCCCCGGACCCCCGTCCGTGGGACGCCGGGCGCGCAGGTGCGCTACTCCAACCTCGGCTGCGGCCTGCTCGGCCTCCTGCTGGCCAACGCGGCCGGGCAGCGCTACGACGACCTGCTGGAAGCCAGGGTCTGCGGGCCGCTCGGCCTGATGGACACCTCCTGCGGCCCCGGCCGCGAGGACGCCGCCGGTTACCGGCGCGGTCGCCGGGTGCCGTCGTTCCGCCTGCCCGCGCTACCCGGCGCGGCCGCGCTGCGTTCCACGGCGGACGACATGCTCCGTTACCTGCAGGCGCACCTGGCCCTGGACGCCGTGCCGCTCCCCGAGCGGGCCGACGCGGCGGTGCTCCGGACGGCGCTCGGTGAGGTCCGGCGACCGCGGGCCGGCCGTCGGCGTGGCGGGACGCGGATCTCTCTGGGATGGAACCACCGCTCGGTCCCGTCCGGCGGACCGGCGGCCGCGAGGGCGGTCGGGAAGGCGGCCGGGAAGGACGGGGGCCCGGGTGTCGCGCCGTTCGACGCCTGGTCCGACGGCTGGTCCGACGGCTCGGTCGATGCCTCGTTCGACGGTTCGGCCGGGGGCCCGTTGGGGCGTCCGTTCGGGCGCCCGTTCGGGCCTCTGTACGGCGAGGCGGTGGGTGAGCAGGCGGGCCCGGCCGCCGAGGAGGCGGTGGGCGGGGCGCTGGACGCGCCCGCCGACGGAATGGCCGAGGTGGTCTATCACGTGGGTACCACCAGGGGGTTCACCACCTTCGTCGGGTTCAGTCCCCGCGCGCAGGTGGGGCTGGCGGTGATGGCCGGCACGCCGCCGTTGCGCAGCCGGGGCTTCGCGCAGAGCGCCTACGACACGCTGCGCGCACTGGTCGCGGAGCGCCGGGAGGCTCCGGCACCGGAGGGCTGACGGCCCGTGACCGCGGCCTGAACGGCATGGTGCCCCGGGTGGTCACGACCACCCGGGGCACCATGCCGTTCGGCGGCGGAGGTCAGCCCTCGCTGCCCGCGGGCGGGAGCTGGGACTGGATCAGGTTCATCACCGTGCTGTCGGCCAGCGTGGTGGTGTCGCCGACCTCGCGGCCCTCGGCGATGTCGCGCAGCAGGCGGCGCATGATCTTGCCGGAGCGGGTCTTCGGCAGCTCGCCGACCACCTTGACCTGCTTCGGCTTGGCGATCGGTCCGAGCGTGCGGCCGACGTGCGCCCGCAGCTCCTCGACCAGCTCGGGGGTCTCGGTGGCGGTGCCGCGCAGGATGACGAAGGCGACGATCGCCTGGCCGGTGGTGGCGTCAGTGGCGCCCACGACGGCGGACTCGGCCACGGACGGGTGGCCGACCAGGGCCGACTCGACCTCGGTGGTGGAGATGTTGTGGCCCGAGACGAGCATGACGTCGTCGACCCGGCCGAGCAGCCAGATGTCACCGTCCTCGTCCTTCTTGGCGCCGTCACCGGCGAAGTAGCGGCCCTCGAAGCGCGACCAGTAGGTGTCGATGTAGCGCTGGTCGTCGCCCCAGATGGTGCGCAGCATGGACGGCCACGGCTCGGTCAGCACCAGGTAGCCGCCGGAGCCGTTCGGGACCTCGCGGGCCTCGTCGTCGACGACGGTGGCGGCGATGCCCGGCAGGGCGCGCTGGGCGGAGCCCGGCTTGGTCTCGGTGACGCCCGGCAGCGGGCTGATCATCATGGCGCCGGTCTCGGTCTGCCACCAGGTGTCCACGATCGGGGCCTTGCCGGCGCCGATGTGCTCGCGGTACCAGATCCACGCCTCGGGGTTGATCGGCTCGCCGACGCTGCCCAGCACCCGCAGCGAGGAGAGGTCGAACTTCGCGGGGATGTCGTCCCCCCACTTCATGAAGGTGCGGATCGCGGTGGGCGCGGTGTAGAGGATGGTCACGCCGTACTTCTGGACGATCTCCCAGAACCGGCCCTGGTGCGGGGTGTCCGGGGTGCCCTCGTAGATCACCTGGGTGGCGCCGTTGGCGAGCGGGCCGTAGACGATGTACGAGTGACCGGTGACCCAGCCGATGTCGGCGGTGCACCAGTAGACGTCGGTCTCCGGCTTGAGGTCGAAGACGGCGTGGTGGGTGTAGCTGGCCTGGGTGAGGTAGCCGCCCGAGGTGTGCAGGATGCCCTTCGGCTTACCGGTGGTGCCGGAGGTGTAGAGGATGAAGAGCGGGTGCTCGGCCTCGTGCGCCTCGGGCGTGTGCTCGGTGGACTGCCGGGCGGTGATCTCGTGCCACCAGACGTCGCGGCCCTCGGTCCAGGAGGTGTCCTGGCCGGTGCGGCGGACCACCAGGACGTGCTCGACCCCGTCGACCTTGGTCAGGGCCTCGTCGATGGCGGGCTTGAGCGCGGAGGGCTTGCCGCGGCGGTACCCGCCGTCGGCGGTGATGACCAGCTTGGCCTGGGCGTCCGTGATCCGGGAGGCCACGGCATCGGCGGAGAAGCCGCCGAAGACCACGGAGTGGGTGGCGCCGATCCGGGCGCAGGCGAGGATCGCGACGACCGCCTCGGCGATCATCGGCAGGTAGACCGCGACCCGGTCGCCCTTGGTGACGCCGAGCTCCAGCAGTGCGTTGGCAGCCTGCGAGACCTCGTCCTTGAGCTGGGCGTAGGTGATCGAGCGGCTGTCGCCCGGCTCGCCCTCGAAGTGGATGGCGATCCGGTCGCCGTTGCCCGCCTCCACGTGGCGGTCGACGCAGTTGTACGCCACGTTGAGCTTGCCGTCGGCGAACCACTTGGCGAACGGCGGGTTGGACCAGTCGAGCGTCTCGGTGGGCTCGACGGCCCAGTCGAGGCGGCGGGCCTGCTCGGCCCAGAAGCCCAGGCGGTCCTCGGAGGCCTGCGCGTACGCGGCCGCGGTGACGTTGGCGGCTGCGGCGAGCTCTGCCGGCGGGGCGAAGCGCCGCTCCTCCTTGAGCAGGTTGGCCAGGCTCTCGTTGCTCAACGCGCACTCCTCATCGAGTCATGATCGGGATCAATCCCGTGCGTGGGGATTGTCCCGTGTGTCCCAGCGCACAGCTCACCAGGCGAAGAGGTCTGTTGACAAGAGGCTCCGTGGAATTGGTGTAGACCTTTGATCGAGATTCGAACGCGTCGGTCGAAGAACGATCGAACCCCGGCCGACCCGTCGCCGGGCGGACCGGTCGACGAGTCGGCTGCTGGGACGGCCAGATGGGTGGGTCGGGCCCGCGTCCCCGCCCGTCGGGGGAGGCGCGGGCCGGGGGCTCAGGCGGCCAGTCGGGGGTCGCTCCCGGGCGCCACGGCGACTGCTGGACCGGCCGCGGCGATCTGTTCGATTTCGTTCACCCGCTCGGGCGTGTCGCAGTCCGCGGATCCGGCTGTTCCACTGTCGAGTGCCTCGACCGGGCTGAACCGGCTGCTCTCCCGGTCGAGGACGTAGGCCTGCGCGGTGGCGAAGTCGAAGTACATCCCCACCAGCCGCAGCGTGCCCTCGGTGACGCGTCGTTCCACTGCCGGGTTCGCCAGCAGTTGGTCCAGCTGCTGGACCACGTTGGTGATGCAGAGCTGTTCGACCGGATCGACCACCGGGCGGGCGGTGAACTCGGCGGGGGCGCGGCGCAGCCGGTCCAGCGAGCCACGGCCGTTGCGCAGCCAGCGGGTCAGCGCCGTGGGCGGTCCGGGCTGCTCGTGCACGCCGTCCAGCAGCGCCTTCATCGCGCCGCAGCCGGAGTGCCCGCAGACCGTGATGGAGCGCACCTCCAGCACCTCGACGGCGTACTGCACCGCGGCGGCCACCGAGTCGTCGGCCGCACCCGGCTCGAACGGAGCGGGCACCAGGTTGCCGACGTTGCGGACGGTGAAGAGATCGCCGGGGCCGCTGTTGGTGATCATGCTGGTGACCATCCGTGAGTCCGCGCAGGTCAGGAAGAGCTGGGAGGGCGTCTGACCCTCCCGGGCGAGGCGGGCCAGCTCGGGGCGGATCAGCGGCGCGGTGTGCAGTTGGAACCCGCGGACGCCGTCCAGCAGCCGGCCGTGCGGATCCTCCTGCTGCTCGATGCAGTGGTGGCCGACCCAGGGCGTCCACGCGCGGCACCGGTGCGGGCCGGGGGAGCTGCCCGTGCGGACCGTACCGTCCGGGTCGAGGACTTCGTCGTCCTGGCGGCGCGTCATCATCGAGACCCGGCCGCCGGCCGCCTGGTGGCCCGATCGCCAGCTGTGCAGCGTCTCGTACGCGGCATGGTCGAGGAAGGAGCCGTCGTGGACGACGGCCACGTCGGCGGTGGCGGGGATGCCGGCCAGTGCGCGGCTGAGCCGGGGGACGGCGGTGAAGGTGAGCGGACCGTGCGTCTGCACGGTGACCGAACCGTCCGGGCCGGCCAGTACGTCGACATGGGCGCGGGTCAGGCGGTAGAGCGCGAGCAGGACGGCCGTCGCCGCGCCCAGGGCCACGCCCTGCAGGACGCCGAGCAGTACCACGCCGAGCACGGTGGTGAGGTAGACCGGGAACTCGCGGTGCCGGTGCACCTTGCGGATGTGCGCGAAGCTCACCATCTGCAGGCCGACGACCAGGACCAGCGCGGCGAGCGCGGCCAGCGGGATCCGGCGCAGCCCGCCGGTGAGGGCCAGTGCCGCCGCGAGCACCCAGACGCCGTGCAGGACGGAGGACCAGCGGCTCTGTGCGCCGGCCCGGACGTTGGCCGTGCTGCGTACCGCCCCGCCGGCGATCGGCAGCCCGCCGATCAGCCCGCTGACCATGTTGGCGATCCCCTGACCGCGCAGTTCGCGGTCGAGGTCCCCGCTGCGGTGCGACACCCGGTCGATCGCGACGGCGGAGAGCAGCGATTCGACGCTCGCCACGGCGGTGACGGTCAGCACGGCGGCCAGGACTGCGGCGAGCGGTCCGTGCGGCAGGGCGGGGACGAGGTCGTGCGGCTGCCAGGCGGGCAGGGCGACCCGGGCGAGGTTCAGCCCGAGGGCCGTCGCGAGCGCCGTGGCGGCGGCGACGGCCACCAGCGGGCCGGGCACCTTGGCCAGCCTGGTGCCGAACGCCCCGGCCCGGCCGGGGAGCCGGCCGAGCCGCGGCCAGCCGAGCAGGACGGTGGCGGTCAGCGCGCCGACGGCGAGGGCGGGCGGGTGCGGACCGGCCAGCTGGTCCGGCAGGGCGAGCAGGTTGGCGAGGGCGGAGCTCTGCGGGGAGCCGCCGAGGACGACGTGCAGCTGGGCGATGGCGATGGCGATGCCGACGCCGGCCAGCATGCCGTGCACCACGGCGGGCGAGACGGCGAGGGCGGTGCGGGCCACTCGCCGTGCGCCGAGCAGGAGTTGGAGCAGCCCGGCGGCGAATGTGATGGCGCAGGTGGCCTGCCAGCCGAACTGGGAGATCAGCCCGGCGGTGACCACGGTCAGTGCGGCCGAGGGGCCGCTGACCTGGAGGGGGGTGCCGCCGAGGAGGCCGACCACGATGCCGCCGACGGCCGCCGCGGCGAGGCCGGCGGTGAGCGGCGCGCCGGTGGCCATGGCGATGCCGAGGGAGAACGGCACGGCGATCAGGAAGACCACGAGGGAGGCGGAGAGGTCCTGCATCCGGCCGGTGCGCGAGGGCCCGCCCGGTGGGGCGTGGTCGGTCGTGTCGGAGGCGATGGGTGCGCTGGAGATGTCGAGGGTCATTGTCTTCCCGTCTTTCCGGGGGAACGAACGCAGTCAGGTCCGGTGGTGAGTCCGGTTGTGGGGCTCGGGGAACGGATCGGCTGTCGTGGGTCGCGACGGTGTGGCGGGATGGCGTGGGCGCGGCGGGGAGTGCGGGGGTCACCGGCCGGCCGTGGACCATCAGTGGGCCTCGCGGGGGCGGCCGACCGTGCGGCCGGCCGTGCCCCGGAGGGGACCATCAAGACTCGGTAAACCGAGAGTAATGAAAGCTTTGCACAGCGTCACCCGGGGCGAAAGTGAAAAAACCCCGGGTTCACCCCATTGGGTGGTAGTCGAACTGACGGGAATCTGCTGACGCCCGCCGTGGGCGCGTCACGGCGGTGCCGGCCCCGCGAAAACGGGCTGCGACCCCCCTCCCCTGAACGGAGGGGGGTCGCAGCCCGTTCGGTGGTGCCGGGTGCCGGGTGCCGGGTGCCGGGTGCCGGGTGCCGGGTGCCGGGTGCCGGGTGCCCAGGGCGTCAGGCGTCGGGTGTCAGGCGTGCGCGCCGGCCGGTTCGGCGTGCTCGGCGCCGAGTACGAAGTCGTCGTCCACCTGGGTGGCGAGGTCGATGCCGACCTTGGCGTTGGCCCAGCTCTCGGCGTTGCGGAGGTGGAAATGGACGGCCTGCTCGGTGTAGCGGCGGGCGTCCCGCAGTTCGTGGGCGGCGTCGGCCTCGGCGCGCAGCCGCTCCAGTACCGCGCGGTTCTCCGGCTCCAGGGCCCGCAGCGGCGGCTCGGCGCCCTGCTCCAGCCGGCGCACCCAGTCGGAGTGGCCGAAGGTGGCCAGCAGGTCGTCGCCGGCCTCGCGGCGGAGGAACGCGATGTCCTCCGGGCCCTGGGCCTTGTTGCCGATCACCCGGAGCCGCACGCCGAAGTCCCGGGCGTAGTCCTTGTACTGCCGGTACACCGAGACGCCCTTGCGGGTCGGCTCGGCGACCAGGAAGGTCAGGTCGAAGCGGGTGAACAGGCCGGAGGCGAAGGAGTCGGAGCCCGCCGTCATGTCCGTCACGACGTACTCGTCCCGGCCGTCCACCAAGTGGTTCAGCAGCAGCTCGACCGCGCCGACCTTGGAGTGGTAGCAGGCGACCCCGAGGTCCTCCTCGGCGAAGGCGCCGGTCGCCAGCAGCCGGACCGACCCCTCGTCCAGTGCGATCGGGCGCGCGCAGGCCGCGTACACCGGGTTCTCCTCGACGATCCGGAGCAGGCGCGAACCCCGTCCGGGCGGAGTGGTCTTGATCATCTCCTCGGCGGACCGGATCAGCGGGTTGTCGCCGCGCAGGTACTCCTTGATCTCCGGCAGGTGGGCGCCGAGCGAGGGCAGCTCGCCCGCCTGGGCGTCCGTCAGGCCGAGTGCGGGACCGAGGTGCTGGTTGATGTCGGCGTCGACGGCGATGACCGGACGGCCCGTGGCGGCCAGGTGGCGGATGAACAGTGAGGACAGCGTGGTCTTCCCGCTGCCGCCCTTGCCGACGAAGGCGATCTTCATCTGGGACTCCGGCTCTCGCTCTGGGGCCCGTCCTCGGGGCCGTTTGCTCGGTGCCTCGCCGCGTTGCTTCCGTGCCGTTCCCGGGTGCCGTTCCGCCGTGCGCCGAGGTCGACGATCTCCAGAGTTGGAAATCGTTATCGTCTCCGATATCGGCATGCTATCCGGGGTTTCCGCCTCTTTGCGGGAGGGAAGTGAGGATTGCCTCTAATGGGTGATCCGGGGTTGCTGTTCCGGGAAGGGCCCCGTGTCATTACCCTCGGGTAGGTGAGCACTGGAACAGATCCCCTCGCCCCGCTGGCGCAGCTCCCCGGAGTGCCCGACGCCGTGGCCGAGGTGCGCAAGGCCGTCGACCGCCTCTACGGGCACCGGGTGATGCGCCGCCGCGCGGCCGAGGTGACCTCCGAGTCCGCACTGCGGGGGGCCCGTGCCTCGGCGGCGCTGGCCGGGGCCGACTGGCCGCTGGAGGAGGTCCGCCGCCGCAGCGACTTCAGTGCCGACCCGGAGTCCCGCACGGTCGGCGCCGCGCTGCGGATCGCCGCGGAGGCCGGCCAGCTCCTGAGCATCTGGCGGCACTCGCCGCTCCAGGTGCTGGCGCGGCTGCACCTGCTGGCGGTTGGCGACGCCGACGCCGTCGCGGGCCGGCCGCGGCAGGGTGCCGAGGGCGCCGAGGTTCTCTTCCCGCTGGACCTGGAGCCGGTGGAGAGCGTCGAGGCCGACCCCGCCGCCGGCGCCCCGGTCGCGGCGCTGCCCCCGGCCCCAGGTGCCGAGGAGGTCGCTGCGCGGCTCGACCAGCTCTCCCGACTGCTGATCGCCCGGGCGGACGGGCAGGGTGTCGGGACGCCGGCCCTGGTGGTGGCCTCGGTGGTGCACGGGGAGCTGCTGGCGCTGCGGCCGTTCGGCTCGCACAACGGCGTGATCGCGCGGGCAGCGCAGCGAATCGTCCTGATCGCGGAGGGGCTCGACCCGAAGTCGATCTGCCCGGCCGAGGTGGGGTTCGCGGAGCTCGGCACGGACGCCTACCGGCGGGCGCTGGCCGGCTACCTGGCGGGGACCCCGGAGGGCCTGGCGGCCTGGATCGGGCACTGCGGGCGGGCGTTGCGGCTCGGCGTGCGCGAGAGCACGGCGGTCTGCGAGGCGATGCAGCGCGGGATGGTCTGACCGGCACTCTGCGGGGTTCCGCGGGACTTTGCGGGCCGGCCCCGGTCCGGTCTGCCGCGTTCGGTCCGCTCCGGCGTCCTCCGCTCCGCGGGCGGACCGAACGCGGGACAAAGAAATGCGGCGGCACCTGATCCTGCCGGGTGCCGCCGCTGGCACAGGTGCCGGGTGACCATGCATGCACCGGAAGTGCCCATCAGACGGGGATCCTGCCCGTTCGTCTGGTGCGGCGGCCCGACAGCGGGTCGGCTGCATGTGGGTGCTCGGCTATCTGTACACGCGGTCCGTGGGGCCTGAACTGCGTTGTCGGTTTGACCTCTTCGGTCCTGACCGGGTCTCGCGGGCCGTTGCTTCATTTGTATCGCGTTTCGGGCGAAAGGGGAACCCGAAACGAGAAGTCTTCGGCTTTTGCCCGATTTGCCCTCTCTGGGGCAGGTCAGGGTGATCCGTCCCAGTAAGCCTCGGTGCCCGGGAGCCTCCGAGGGTCACCGGGGGTCTCGTCCGGGCCGGGCGGCGCAGCGGCGCGCCGCCCGGGCGGTGGCCGATCGTTCAGGCGGTCGGACGGCGGCGCCGGGCCAGGTACCAGATCACCCCGGCGGTCAGCACCGCGGTGCCGACCGCCACGGCGGTGAGCACCGAACCGCTGGGGGCGGAGAACTCCGGGAGCCGCCGCCGCAGTTCCACCGGGCGGTCGAAGACCAGCACCGGCCAGTCGCGGGCCGCGGCCTCCTTGCGCAGGGCGCGGTCCGGGTTGACGGCGGACGGGTGGCCCACCGCCTCCAGCAGCGGCAGGTCGGTGGAGGAGTCGCTGTACGCGTAGCAGTCGGCGAGTTCGTACCCCTCGGTCTCGGCCAACTCCCGGATGGCGGCCGCCTTGTTCTCGGCGTACGCGTAGTACTCGATCTCGCCGGTGTAGCAGCCGTCCTCGATCTTCAGACGCGTGGCGATCACGTGGTCGGCGCCGAGCAGGGCGCCGATCGGCTCGACCACCTCGGATCCGGAGCTGCTGACGATCACCACGTCGCGGCCGGCCGCGTGGTGCTGCTCGATCAGCGAGGCGGCCTCGTCGTAGATGATCGGGTCGATCAGGTTGTGCAGGGTCTCCGCGACGATCTCGCGGACCTGCTGGACGTTCCAGCCCCGGGTGAGCGCGGAGAGGTACTCGCGCATCTTCTCCATCTGGTCGTGGTCCGCACCGCCGACCAGGAAGACGAACTGGGCGTAGGCGCTGCGCAGTACGGCCCGACGGTTGATCAGGCCGCCCTGGTAGAAGGGGCGGCTGAAGGCGAGGGCGCTCGACTTGGCGATGATGGTCTTGTCGAGGTCGAAGAAGGCCGCGGTCCGTGGCCCGGCCGCGTGCGCCCGGACGGCCGGGGGCCTCGCGGCGGCAGCCTCGGCCTGCCCGGCGCTCTCGCTGCTCCCGGCGTCCCCGGGGGCCCCTGCGGCCGCTGCGGTGGAGTCCGGGGACTCGTCGGCGTACTCGTCGGCGTTCTCGGTGGTGTCCACGGGAACCGAGGATAGAGGGCACCGTAAAACACCCCGCCATTCGGCGTACTCGTGGGCGTGCGGGTTTGTGTTTCTGGCCGCTCGGGTACACCATGGAAGTCACGGATCGTTCGCGACCGTGCTAACCCGGTCCGGCTCCTCCCCCCCGAGTCGGGCCGTGGATAGACGACCCCCGCTCTCCCCCCCGGCGGGGGTCGTCGCACGTCCGGGGCCATTTTCAGGGCTTGAACGGCTTTCGTGGGTAATCCGGCGGCCGGCCCGGCAGCGGTCTGCAAGGGGTGTCGGGGCGCCGCCCCACCAACTCACTTTCGTCACTCTGTGTTGCTGCTTCCTCATGCCCGTCCGAGCTCCGGCGAGGCGCCGGAAGTGGTTCCGACGTGCTCCCTCGATGCTTCGGACGCGCTCCCGAGAAGCCGCCGAGGAGCCGTCGTGATGCTTGCGCAGAGGTGCGGGTGCGGGGTGGGGGCGGCTCCGGAAGGCCGGGAAGGGGGGTTCGGTGCGGGGCCCGCGGAAGGCCTGGGGAGTGTTCCCGCGGAGCCGCGTGGATCCGTCCGGCGGTTCGTCGGGCCGGCGCCGGGACCGTGCGGGTTCTTCCCAGTGAGCCCGTTTCGTCAATTCCTTGCCCGATAGCCACACGCCCGGGTGAACAAAGTTATCCACAACCCCGAGTTGTCCACAGGGATTCGGAACCGGGCTGACGGAATCCCGGCCGCCCCCCACCGTGATGGTCGGCAGCGGTTGCCGGGCACCTCCAGCGAGGTGCTTCCCGGCCGGCCGCCCGCCGCAACCGTTCCGACGTGCGCCCGTACCGCCTCCCGAGGCCGGGGCGCCGCACAGGGGAGACCGCCATGTCGACACCGATCACCGGCCACGCCGCCACGCACGGCCCGGAGGCCGGCGGGCCGCTCGTCGTCACCGAGGACGAGAACCTGGCCGAGCACCTGCTGCGGCTCTGTGCGGCCGCGGGGACCGAACCGCAGCTGATCCGGGGTGCCCCGCCACCGCGCGGGCTCTGGGAGGGGTCGTCGCTCGTGCTGGTCGGGGACGACCAGGCCGAGCGGTGCGCGGGGTTGCCCCGGCGCACCGGGGTCCTGCTGCTCGGGCTGGATCTCGACGACTCCGGCGTCTGGGTCAGGGCGGTCCAACTCGGCGCCGAGCACGTGCTGTTCCTGCCGGATGCCGAGGCCTGGCTGCTCGACCGGATCGCCGACGCGGCCGAGGGCATCGGCACGCCGGCGCTCACCGTCGCGGTGCTCGGCGGCCGCGGCGGGGCCGGCGCCTCCACCCTGGCCTGCGCGCTCGCGGTCACGGCCGCGCGGACGGGCCGGCGGACCATGCTCGTCGACGGTGATCCGCTGGGCGGCGGCCTCGACATCCTGCTGGGCGGCGAGACGGCCGGCGGTCTGCGCTGGCCCGACCTGGCTGGCTCGCGCGGCCGGGTCAGTGGTGCAGAGCTGGCCAAGGCACTGCCGGTGCTGAAACGGCTCACCGCGCTGTCCTGCCTGTCCTGGGACCGGGGCGACACGCTCGCTGTGCCGTCCGAGGCCATGCGCAGCGTGCTGGCCGCCGCCCGGCGGCGCGGCGGGCTGGTCGTGGTCGACGTACCGCGCCACCTCGATCCGGCGGCGGGGCAGGCGCTGGAGCAGTCCGACACGGCGCTGCTGGTGGTGCCGGCCGAGCTGCGTGCGGTGGCCGCCGCCGACCGGGTCGCGGCCGCCGTGCGGATGCGGCTGGACGACGTGCGGGTGGTGGTCCGCCCGTTGGGGATGTTCGGCCTCCCGGCTCACCGGATCGCGCGGGGCCTGCGGCTCCGGCTCGCCGGGGAGCTGGCCGCGGAGCCCGGGCTGGCCGCCGACGTCGAGCAGGGGGTGCCGCCCGGGATCCGCGAGAACGGCCCGCTGGCGCGGTTCTGCGAGACCTTTCTGTCCGAAGTGCTGCCGCCGGTTCCGGCGGTCGGAGGAGGTGTCTACTGATGGTCCGTCTGCGCAGGGCAGGAAGCAGGACGGGAAGCGGGGCGGAAGGCAGGACGCGGAGCGGCCCTGGCGCTGTCGGGCGCATCGGCGTCGGCGGTACTGGTGGCCTCGGCATCGTCCGCGGCGCGGCCGTGGGCGGTGTGGGCGGTGTGGGCGGTGACGGCCGAGGCGGCGGTGCGCGGGAGCTTCGGCGGCTCAGGAGCGTCACATCCGCCGGACCGGCCCCGGAGTCGGCCCGCGCCCCGGAGCCGCCTCCCTACGGGCGGACCGCCCGGGAGGAGCGTACGGCGGCGCTGGTGGACGCGGTGCGGCTCCGGCTGGCCGAGACCGGGGCGGCGCCGACGGCCGGGTCCGTCGCGGCGGTGCTGCGGGCCACGCGGCCGCCGCTCGGCGGCGACGAAGTCCTCGACACCGTGCGCTCCTTGCGCGCCGAGCTGGTGGGTGCGGGCCCGCTGGACCGGCTGCTGGCGGCTCCCGATGTCACGGACGTCCTGGTCAACGGCCCCGACGAGGTCTGGGTCGACCGCGGCGGCGGTCTGCGGCGGGCCGCGGGCGTGCGTTTCACCGACGTCGAGGCGGTCCGGCGGCTGGCGCACCGCCTCGCCACCGCGGCCGGGCGGCGGCTGGACGACGCCCGGCCCTGGGTGGACGGGCGGTTGCCCGACGGCACCCGGCTGCATGCGGTGCTGCCGCCGATCGCCGCCGGCTGCACACACATCTCGCTGCGGGTCTGCCGGCCGCGCCCGTTCACGCTCGACGAGCTGGTGGCCGGCCGGGCCCTTCCCGCGGGCGGTGCCGATCTGCTCGCGGGCATCCTGCGCGCGAGGCTTTCCCTGCTGATCAGCGGCGGGACGGGCACGGGCAAGACCACGCTGCTGTCGGCCCTGCTCGGGCTGGTCGGGGCGGACGAGCGGATCGTCGTGGTCGAGGACTCCGCGGAGCTCCAGCCGGCCCATCCGCACGTGGTCCGGCTGCAGAGCCGCTCGCCCAACCAGGAGGGCCTGGGCGAGCTGACCCTGCGCGACCTCGTCCGCCAGGCCCTGCGGATGCGCCCCGACCGGCTGGTGGTCGGGGAGGTGCGGGGCGCCGAAGTCTCGGACCTGCTGGCAGCGTTGAACACCGGCCACGAGGGTGGCTGCGGCACCGTTCACGCCAATACGGCGGCGGACGTGCCGGTCCGGCTGGAGGCGCTCGGGGCGCTCGCCGGCCTGGACCGGCCGGCCCTGCACAGCCAGCTCCGGGCGGCGCTCGACCTGGTGGTGCACGTGGCGCGGGAGCCTGCCTCCGGGCGGCGCAGGGTCGCCGAGATCCACACCCTGACCGGTGACCGGGACGGCCTGGCCGTCACCGTCCCGGCGGTGACCTTCACGCCGGACGGTGCCGCCGTCCCGGGGGAGGGCTGGGAACGGCTCCTCCGGCTGCTGGCGGCGCGCGGAGTGGCGCTCGCGGACGGGCCGCCGTGACGGCGGCGCGGGCGGAGGCGCTGTTCGGCCTGCTGCTGGGCGGGTGTGCAGCAGGGGCCATGGCACTGCTCGGGCCGTGGCGGAGGAAGCCCGAGGGGAAGCGAGGCGATCGACATGACGGCTGACATGACGAGCGATCGGATCACGCTCTGCTGGGCGGCGGCGCTCTGCCTGGTGGCGATGGGCGGCTGGTGCGCGCTGCAGCGGACGGCGGCGGGCACGCGCAGACGCAGGCTTCTGCCGGTCGGGGCCCGCGCCGGAACGGGGGAAGACGGTGCTGAGGGTGGCGGGCCGGTGCTCGCTCGATGGGGCCCCTCGACGGTCGGGGTGGGTGTGCGCGCGCTGCGCCGCCTGGGCCGCCCGGCACCCGAACTGCTGCTTCTCCTGGCCGGGTCGGCGCTCTGGCCGGTGACTGACTCGCCCGTTCCGGTCCTGGCGGCCGGGCTTGCCTGGCTCCCTGTCCGGAGGTGGCGGAGACGCCGCGGCGTGACGGCGCGGGCCGGGCGGCGGGCGGCGGCGATCGTCGAGCTCTGTGCCGGGCTGGCCGGGGAGTTGCGGAGCGGAGCGACACCCGAGCAGGCACTCCATGTGGTGACGACGCGGATCGCGGCCGACCCCGAGGCGCTGCGTCGGATCGGCGCGGAGCCGGTCGCACGGTTGGCCGCCGGCCGCTACGGCGGGGACGTCCCGATGGCCTTCCAACTGCTCGCGGAGTTGCCGGGAGGCAACGGGGCGACCGCGATCTCCGCCTGCTGGCGGGTCACCGCCGACGGCGGTTCGGGCCTGGCCGCCGGGCTGGACGGGGTCGCCGAGGCGTTGCGCGCGGAACAGGTGCTGGCGGAGGAGATCACCGCCGAGCTGGCGTCGCCGCGGACCACGATCGCCGTTCTGGCGGTGCTTCCGGTCGCCGGGCTGCTGCTCGGGGCGGCGCTCGGCGCCGGGCCGGTGGCCGTTCTGCTCCATACCCCGGCCGGCCTGGGCTGCCTGGCGGGCGGGGCGGTCCTGGAGGGCCTGGGACTGGCATGGACGGCGCGCATCGTCCGTGCGGCGGCCCGGGGGGCGCTGGAGGCACCCCGGAACGGTGAACGGGAGCTGCCGGTACCCGGGGCGGCCGCGGCGCCCGGCTGGCGCTGCGGCATCACGCGGACGAAGGCCAGGCAGGGGCGGCCGAGCGGTTCGTTCCGGACGGAGGTGATGTCGGTATGAGGCGGGCGCTCGACTGGGCCGTCCTGGTGCCAGTCCTGGCAGCAGCTGGGTTGTGGTTGCACGGCTGGGCGGTGCGTCGGGCGGCCCGCCGGAAGGCGACGGCGCGGTTCCCGCCCCGGGCCCGGCCGTCGGAGCGGGCCTTTCGCCGGCGAATCGGCCCCGCCCGGTGGGTCGCTCGCCGTGAGGCCTTGCCACGCGGCGGTGCCGGACAGGTGCAGCGGGCTGCCGCTGCGGCCGGTGCGGGTCTCGCCGCGGCGATGGCACTCGGCGGCGGAGCCGGCGCGGTGACGGGCGTGCTGCTGGCCGCCGGACTGTACCGGTGGCTGCCCACGGCGAGGTCTCCGGCGCAGCGGCGGGCCGCGCTGGAGGAGGAGCAGCTCACCCGGCAACTCCCGCTCACCGCCGAGCTGCTGGCCGCCTGCCTCGGCTCCGCCGCCTCACCGGCCGTGGCGGTCGCGGCGGTCGGTCGGAGCGTCGGTGCCCCGATGGGGCCCCGACTGGTGGCGATCGCGGCCGAACTCGCCCTCGGGGCACCGCCGGAGGTCTGCTGGATCCGACTGGGTCAGGAGCACCCGGCACTGGCTCCGCTGGCGCGCTGCCTGGTCCGGACGAGTCTCAGCGGAGCTCCTGCGGGTGCAGCGCTGGTCGGTCTGGCACACGGCCGGCGGACGGCGGCGGCCCGTACGGCGCACGCCCGGGTCCGGCGCGCCGGTGTTCTCGCCACGGCACCGCTCGGGCTCTGCTTCCTCCCGGCCTTCGTCCTGATCAGTGTCGTCCCGGTGGTCATCGGACTCACCACGAGCTTTGCGCGGGCGATGTGAGGGCCGGCGGTGCCGGGGCACCGCGAGTGACCGGCGTAACCGTCGCACGCATGAAGGCAATTGATCCATCGGTAGTCACCTCATCGGCACCCATTCGCTTCACCCGGAACTCGAAGGAGAACGTCATGACCGCAGTGATCGCACCGAAGGCCGTCGGCGGGACGAGGCAGCGACGCAGGCTCGCCGGGCTGTGCCACCGACGCGGCCGCTGGATGGCGGGCCTGGCCATCCGGTCGGTCCGGCTCAGGAGCCGGTCGGACGCCGGGATGACCACGGCCGAGTACGCGGTCGGCACGCTCGGCGCCTGCGCGCTGGCGGCCGCGCTGTACAAGATCGCGACCAGCCCGACCATGATCGGCGCCCTGACCGAACTGCTGGACCGGGCGCTCCATGCGACGTGAGAGCAGACCGGCAGGGCGGCAGCGGTGGATCCGTCGGTACCCCTGGCGCTGCCGCCGGCCGGGGCACGACCGCGGCCCTGGCCATGACCGCCGGCCCCGGGGCAGGGGCTGGGGCACGGGGCTGGGCCTGGGCGAGGGTCCGGGTGCCGGCCGTGGCCGGGGTGACGCCGGCTTCGTCACGGCCGAGACGGCGGTCGCCCTGCCGGCTCTGGTGCTGCTCGCCGTGATGCTGATCTGGGGGGTGCTCGCCGCCGGCGCCCAGATCCGCTGCGTGGACGCCGCACGTGTGGGGGCCAGGGCAGCCGCGCGCGGGGAGCCGGACGCCGTGGCCATCGCCGGTTCGGCAGCCCCGCCCGGGGCAGTCGTACGGATTGCGATGGAGGCGGACACCGTCCGGGTGACTGTGGACGCTCCGTCGTCGGCTCCGGGGCGGCTCGGAGCCCTGCTGTCGGTGCGGCTGGGCGCGGCAGCGGTGGCGGCACGGGAGGACACCCTGGCCGGTGGCGGCGGAGCGGGCAGCGGAGGTGGCAGTGGAGGAGCAGGTGGCAGTGGCGGTGGAGGTGGCTCGTGGCCGTCCTGAGGCGGGCCGTGGTCGTTGCAGCGGCGGCGCGGCGGGTGGTGCGGCAGTCAGTGCGGGCCCGTGCCGTCCGGGCGGCGGTATCGGGGCGCGGCGGCGATGCGGGATCCGCGACGGTGTGGTTGGTCGCGTTCGCGGTCCTCGGCTGCGCGGTCTTCACCGCGACCCTCGCGGTGGGGGCGGTGGTCGCCGCGCGGCACCGGGCCGAGTCCGCCGCCGACCTGGCGGCGCTGGCGGCCGCCGACCGGCTGCTCCTGGACGCGGACGGCGGTTGTGGCCGCGCGGCCGGGATCGCCGGCGCTCAGGCGGCCACCGTGGTGTCCTGCACGGTGGACCGGGAGGCGGACGCCGTCGAGGTGGTGGCGGAGGTGCCGGTCCGCGGGCTCCCGGTGAGGTTGCCGGTCGGTCCGGCTCGCGCACGGTCCCGAGCCGGCCCCGTGCGGGCCGCGGGCGGTACGGCGTCGGACACGGGAGCGGACGCGGACGTGGCTGCGGCGCCGGCCGCCGACAGGCGGGCGGACGGGGTAGCCGACACGGTGCTCAAGGCGACGGGAGGCGGCTCATGACTCGTCGGCAGGTGCCTCTTCGGGCCCGCCCGGGGCACCGGCCCCCGGCCCCGTCCCGCTTCCCGCCGCGGCCCCCGGCCCCGTTCCGGCCCCCGCCCGCGGTCTAGCCTCCGCAGCGTCGTCGGTTTCGCTCGTCGTGGTCGGTGCACCGGCGAGCAGGATGTCCAGCAGCCGGACGGCGGCCGCCTTGTCCAGCGGGTCGTTGCCGTTGCCGCACTTGGGGGACTGCACGCACGAGGGGCAGCCGCGCTCGCACTCGCAGGCGGCGATCGCCTCCCGGGTCGCGGTCAGCCACTGGACGGCCCGCCGGAAGCCGCGCTCGGCGAATCCGGCCCCGCCGGGGTGGCCGTCGTAGACGAACACCGTGGGCAGCAGGGTGTCGGGGTGCAGCGGTACCGAGACGCCGCCGATGTCCCAGCGGTCGCAGGTCGCGAACAGCGGCAGCAGGCCGATGGAGGCGTGCTCGGCGGCGTGGGCGGCACCGGGCAGCTGGTCGGGCGGGATGTCCGCGTCGAGCAACTGGTCCTCGGTGACGGACCACCAGACCGCCCGGGTGCGCAGGGTGCGGGGCGGCAGGTCGAGCTTGCTCTCGCCCATGATCTCGCCGGTGGAGATCCGCTTGCGGAGGTAACCGACCACCTGGTTGACCACCTCCACCGACCCGAAACTGAGCCGGCCCTCGCCCCATTCGACGGAGGTGTCGGTCGAGAGCACGGAGATGGAGGTGATGTCGCGGGCGGCCGTCGTGTAGGGCGGGTCGGCCGGCTCGACCAGGGCGACGGAGGTCTCCAGGTCGAGTTCTCGGACGAGGTAGCTACGGCCCCGGTGGAGGTGGACGGCGCCGGTGTGGACGGTGGTGTGGGCGGCGGAGGCGTCCACCGTGCCGAGCAGGCGACCGGTCGGGGCCTCGACGATCTGCACCGGACTGCCCCCGCTGCCGCGCAGGTCGACGGCGTCGGCAGCACGTTCGCGGCGGGTCCAGTACCAGGCGCCGCTCCGTCGGCGGAGCAGCCCGCGGCCCTCCAGGACGGCCAGCAGCGGGCCGCTGGAGGGGCCGAACAGCTCCAGGTCGGAGTCGGTCAGCGGCAGCTCCGCGGCTGCGGCGCACAGGTGCGGGGCGAGCACGTGCGGGTTGTCGGGGTCGAGCACGGTGGCTTCGACGGGTGTGGCGAACAGCGCCTCCGGGTGGTGCACCAGGTAGGTGTCCAGCGGGTCGTCCCGGGCGATCAGGACGGCGAGCGCGCCCTGGGCCTCGCGCCCGGCCCGGCCCGCCTGCTGCCAGAGCGAGGCCCGGGTGCCGGGATATCCGGCCATCAGGACGGCGTCGAGACCGGAGATGTCCACGCCGAGTTCGAGGGCGGAGGTGGAGGCGAGGCCGAGCAGCCGGCCGGTGTGCAGGTCGCGTTCGAGGGCCCGGCGTTCGTCGGCGAGGTAGCCGCCGCGGTAGGCGGCCACCCGGTCGGCGAGCGGTCGGCCGAGCTGGTCCTGGGTCTGGAGCGCGACGAGTTCGGCGGCGCGGCGGGACCGGACGAAGACGACGGTGCGGGTCTGCCGTTCGACCAGGTCGGTCAGCAGGTGGGCGGCCTCGGCGGTGGCCGTCCGGCGGACGGGGGCCCCGTGCTCGCCGACGTTCTCGGTGAGCGGCGGCTCCCAGAGCCCGAAGACCATCGGGCCGCGCGGCGAGGCGTCCTCGGTCACCGCCTCGGCCGGTACGCCGGTGAGCCGGTGGGCGGTGGTCGCGGGGTCGGCGGTGGTCGCCGAGGCGAGCAGGAAGGTGGGCGAGGAGCCGTAGCGCGCGCAGATCCGGCGCAGCCGCCGCAGCACCTGGGCGACGTGCGAGCCGAACACGCCGCGGTAGCTGTGGCACTCGTCCACCACCACGTAGCGCAGGGTCTTGAGGAAGGAGGACCAGCGGGCATGGGCGGGCAGGATGCCGCGGTGCAGCATGTCGGGGTTGGTGAGCACGTAGGAGGCGTACTGGCGGACCCACTCGCGCTCCTCGGGCGGGGTGTCGCCGTCGTAGAGGGCGGCCCGGACCCTGGGCGGGGCGAGTTCGGCCGCCCGCCGGCGCTGGTCGGCGGCGAGCGCCTTGGTCGGGGCCAGGTACAGCGCGGTGGCGCCGCGGCCGTTGCGGGCCTCGGTGCCGTCCAGCAGGTCGCTGAGCACCGGGGCCAGGTAGCCGAGCGACTTGCCCGAGGCGGTGCCTGTGGCGATCACCACAGAATGGCCGCTTTTGGCCAGTTTCATGGCTTCTGCCTGATGGGCCCAGGGCTGTTCCACACCCAGCTCCCGGGCGGCGGCCACGATCTCCGGTCGGATCTGGTCGGGCCATGGTGAATAACGGGCAGGTCGGGCGGGAAGGTGCTCCGTATGGGTGAGCCGGTCCGACCGCCCCCGGGTGGTGGACAGGGTCGTGAGCAGTGCCTCGGGCAGGCTGTGACGGGGCGGCATGAGGACCCAGTGTGTCACCGGCGTGACGGAGAATCGTCGTAAGCCATCGTGCGGGCATGGTCGCAGGTGGTTGAATGTGGCCGTGACGGCCGTACGGCCGGGGGTCGCAGCGCTGAGGCTTGCCACGCGTTGGCGGGGCGTGCCAGAGGCTCGCGACCATGCGGTGGCGGCTGTCCGGCCGAAGATCGCAATGACGTAGCAAGGCAAGGTGCTGGAGGTTCCGTGGACCTGTCCCTGTCGACCCGTACAGTCGGCGATCGCACGATCGTCGAGGTTGGCGGCGAGATCGATGTGTACACCGCCCCGAAGCTGCGTGAGCAGTTGGTCGAGCTCGTCAACGACGGCGCCTACCACCTCGTCGTCGACATGGAGGGCGTTGACTTCCTCGACTCGACCGGCCTGGGCGTGCTCGTGGGCGGCCTCAAGCGCGTGCGGGCCCACGAGGGCTCGCTGCGGCTGGTGTGCAACCAGGAGCGCATCCTGAAGATCTTCCGCATCACCGGCCTGACCAAGGTCTTCCCGATCCACACTTCGGTGGAGGACGCGGTCAACTCGACCGACTGACGTGGCCGGGCCGGCCTCCGGGCCGGCCCGTCCCGATCCATGCGTCCGGCGTGCCGGGGCCCTCGTGGTCCCGGCCTGTCCGGCCGCCTCAGGGCCGGCGCAGTCCGGCCCGCAGGGGCCGGCATGCCCGGTCCCGGTCGGACACCCCGAGGGGGAGAAGATGGCAACCGTCGAACTTCGATTCAGTGCGCTGCCCGAGCACGTACGTACGGCCCGGCTGGTCGCCGCGGCTGTGGCGAGACGAGCCGGGGTGGACGAGTCGGTGCTCGACGAGGTGCGACTCGCCGTCGGCGAGGCGTGCTCCCGTGCCGTCGGCCTGCACCAGCGCGGTGGCATCACCGGCGCGGTCCGGGTCGCGCTCACGGACCAGGAGAAGCGTTTCCTCATCGAGGTCGAGGACGAGGCGGGCCCCGCGACCGTCCCGGCCCCGGATGCGCCCGGCGGCGCCGACCCGGACGAGGACACCCTGGGCCTCGCGGTCATCACCGGCCTGGTCGAGGACCTTGAGGTCACCAACGGCGCCGAAGGCGGCCTGATCCGGATGAGCTGGCCGGTCTCGGCCGACGCGCTGGCGGTCTGACCCCGAGCGGGACGGTCCGAGCGGGACGGTCCGAGCAGGCCGATCCGACCGGCAGGACCGGCCGGGGGTGTCCAGTGCCCACCAGCAGGGTTCGACGCGCAGGTGCGCGGTGCCCGGGTGGTCTGCGGTCGGCACTCCGCCGCGGCATGCCCGGCGCGCGGAGGCCAGTACGCCCGGCCCGCGGCTGCTCCCCGTTACCCGTTACCCGTTACCGGTTCCTCGTCCCCCGCTTCCTGTTGCCGTTCGTCGTGCCGTCGGCGTCCCGGTGCCCGGCGGTCCCGGCTCAGCCTCGTGTCCGCGCCCACGTCCAGGCCCGCCGTCAGCCCTGGCTTCGCGCCTGGACGTCGGCATGCGTTGACAAAATGTTGAGAATGGCGGTTCCCTGCTCTCGGCACGACCTGGTCCGATCTGTGATCGGGCCTGTCGTAAGAAGAGGGAACCCATGCGGATACGCATTCTGTGGCCGGCCGGGCAGGCGACCGCCACGCTGACGGCCACGCCCACCACCGAGGCACTCTGGGCCGCACTGCCGATCGGTTCGTCGGCGAACACCTGGGGTGAGGAGGTCTATTTCGACACCCCGGTCAGCGTGCCGCGGGAGCACGACGCCCGGCAGGTCGTCGAGCCCGGCACAGTGGCGTTCTGGACGGACGGCGACAGCCTGGCGCTCCCGTACGGGCCGACGCCGATCTCGCGTACCGGGGAGTGCCGGCTGGCCGGTCCGTGCAACATCCTGGGCGCGCTGGACGGGGACGCGCAGGTGCTGCGCACCGTCCGGCCCGGTGATCCGATCCGGGTCGAGCGGGCCTGAACCCGGGGCGGGCCCGGCCCGCGGGCGTGCCCGGTGCGGCCGGCAGGCCGGGACGGGCGTCGGCGCAGGGCCGGGAAGGCCGGGAACCGGGGGCGGTGCGGCGGCCGTGTAGGTTCGCAGTTCGACGACCGAAGACGACCGTAAACCGAAAGGCTTCTCCCGGTGAACAAGCGACTGCTGGCCGTACCCGCGCTCGGCGCGCTGCTTGCGTTCGGCGCCGTCGGCTGCGGCGACGACAACAGCAAGCAGCTGGAGTCCTGGGCGGCCAACGTCTGCGGCGCCGCCAAGGACCCGATCTCCCAGGCGCAGGCCGCGCTCGCGGACACCGGACAGGTGAAGACCGGCGAGGTCCCGGTCGACCTGCAGAAGCGCCTCTCCGCGGACATCGGCCGGCTGGCCAAGACCAACCAGGACATCGCCGCGGCCATCGACTCGGCCGGGGCACCCAAGGTGGACGACGGCGCGACCCTGCAGAAGGACACCGTCGCCGAGCTGAACAAGGCGGCGGACGGCTACCTGGACGTTCAGAAGAAGCTGGACGCGCTGACCAACGCGGACCAGTCGAAGTTCGCTGACGGGCTGCGCAGTGTCGCCGACCAGGTGCAGCAGCTGGCCTCGCTCTCCACCCAGGCCCAGGCCAAGCTGCAGCGCGGCGATCTCGGTGCGGCGATGGCCAAGCAGGAGGGCTGCAAGCCGGGCGCGGCCGCCGCGGCTCCGACCCCCGGTGCGAGCGGCACGCCCGCGCCGGGCGCGTCGGACGGCGCCACGCCGTCGGCCGGTGCCCCGGGCGATGCTTCCGGTACGCCGGCCCCGGCGGGTTCGTCCGCCCCGGTTCCGGCCGCGACGACCCCGGCCACCACCGCGGCCACCACCCCGGCGCCCACGGCGAGCTGATCCCGGCCGGCCCGGTCGGCACCCCGCCCGGTCGGCACCCCGCCCTGCCCGGCCGCCCACCCGAGGGCGGCCGGGCGCGGTTCGGGGTGCGGTTCGGCGCGCGGCCGCGCAGGCGGTCGCGGCCCACGGTCCGGGGGACAATGGCGGGGTGATCAGTAGCCCCGTTCTCGACCCGACCCGTCTCGCCAAGCTGCGCGAGGCGCTGCTCGCAGCCTCGTTCACCGCCGACGGCTGCCTCGACCTGCTCGGGCCCACCGGATACGCCGCGCTGGCCCGTAGCGAGGCCGTTCCGGCGCTGCGCGCGACCCGCGGCGGCAGTCCGCTGGAGACGCTGGTGCGGCTGTTCCTGCTGCAGCAGCCCGTGCCGTACCGGGCGGCTGCCGCCGCCCTGCCGGTGGAGGACTGCCTGGCCGACGGCTGGCTGCGCCCGGACGGCGATGACGTAAGGGCCACCGTGGACGTCCGGCCGTACGCCAACGAGGTCGCCGGCATGCCGAGTTCGGACGCCTGGGTGGTCTCCGACCTGGGGTGCGCGGTCGGCGGCGCCGGCGGGATCGGATCCGGCGAGACGGCGCACGGCGTGGCCCGCAAGGACTTGGTGCTCGGGGTGGGCGGCGCGTCCACCACGCTGGCCAACATCACCGTGCGGCGGCCGGTCCGGTCGGCCCTGGACCTCGGTTCGGGCTCGGGTGTGCAGGCACTGCACGCCGCCCGGCACGCCCAGCGGGTCACCGCGACCGACCTCAATCCGCGGGCGCTGCGGTTCACCGAACTCACCCTCGCGCTCTCCGGTTTCGAGCACACCGACACCGCCGACGGCAGTCTCTTCGAGCCGGTGGGGGAGCGGAAGTTCGACCTGATCGTCTCCAATCCGCCGTTCGTGATCTCCCCCGCGGGCCGGTTCACCTACCGCGACGGCGGGATGGCCGGCGACGAGCTCTGCCGCAGCCTGGTCCGTTCCGCCGCCGCGCACCTGGAGCCCGGCGGCTACTGCCAGTTGCTCGCCAACTGGCAGCACGTCGAGGGCGAGGACTGGCACGAGCGGCTGGCCGGCTGGGTGGCCGGCACCGGCCTGGACGCCTGGGTGGTCCAGCGCGAGGTCCAGGACGTCGCGCAGTACGCCGAGCTGTGGCTGCGCGACGGCGGCGACCACCGCGGCCCCGGCGGTGACTACCAGGCCAGGTACGGCGAGTGGTTGGACGCGTTCGAGGCGGGCCGGGTCGAGGGCATCGGCTTCGGCTGGATCACGCTGCGGGCGAGCGGCGCCGAGCGGCCCACGGTCCGGGTGGAGGAGTGGCCGCACCCGGTCGAGCAGCCGCTCGGCCCGCACATCGACGAGTGGTTCGAGCGGCAGGACTTCCTGCGGACGCACGACGACGCGGGACTGCTCGCGACCCGGTACGTGCTGGCCGACGAGGTCGTCCAGGAGCAGGTCGGCGCGCCCGGGGCGGAGGACCCGGAGCACGTGATCCTGCGGCACAACCGGGGCATGCGGCGGGCCACCAAGGTGGACACGGTGGGTGCCGGGTTCGCCGGGGTCTGCGACGGGACGCTGTCGGCGGGCGAGATCGTGGACGCCATCGCCCAGTTGCTCGGCGAGGACCGGGTGGTGCTCCGGGACCGGGTACCGGAGTCGCTGCGGCTGCTCACCGAGCAGGGGTTCATCCAGCCGGCCGGCTAGCCCGGTCCGGGGGCGGGGCGCGGGCCCGAGCCCGGCCGCCGACCCCACACCCACACCCACACCCAGCCCCCGTCCCGGCCGCTGCGCGTGGCCGCTGCGCGTGGCCCGCGCGGCCCGGGCCGGTCGCTGCTGCGTGCTGGCCGGCCCGGTTCACCTCTCCGTACCCCCTGGTTCGCCCGTCGGCCGCCGGTCGGCCGCCCCTCGTTGGCCTGCGGCTGTGAGGCTCTGTCCACAGGCTGTGGACAGAGCTGGGGGCAAGGGGTGGAGACGACGACGGCCACGGTGGGCGGCGTGGTGTTCGCGTTGTTCGGCGGCGCGCTGCTGCTCTGGTGCGCCGCCGAAGTGCGCCTTCGCCACGGGGTGCGCCGACGGGGCGTACCGGTGGTGGCCACCGTCGTCGCGGAGACCGACACGCACGGCGGACTCGACAGCGCGCCGTTGCTCACCTTCTCCGCGCCCGCCGCGATCGGTGGCCCGGGCGGCGCACGGCGTGCGGAGTTGGTGCTGACCCGGCCGCGGGGCCACACACCGCTGCGCCGGCCGCCGCACCTCGCGCCCGGCACGTCCGTCCGCGTCTCCTACGATCCGCGCCGGCCGAGCCGGGTGGTGCTGGCGTCGGTGGAGAGCGGCCGGGTGATGGTGACGGACCTGCTGTGGACGGCGCTGGGTGTCGGCTCCCTGGCTGCGGGGGCGGCCCTGCTGGCGGTCGCCGCCACCGGCTGAGCAGGGCACCCCGCTCAAGCCGGCGCTACCGGACCCGACCCGCGCCGGACCACGCCCCCGACCCGCGCCGGACCCGGCCGCTGACCCGACCCGCACCGGACCACGCCGCCGACCCGACCCGCGCCGACCGCTCCAGCCCCCGCCCCTCCCGGCCCCGTCCGGAACCTGCCGCCGGCCGCCGTAGCGCCGAACGGCCGCGCCGCACCGCCCCGGCCCCCTCCCCGGTGGCACGAACCGGTCGCGCACGCGAACCGGCCGCAGTGGCCGAAAAACAGCCACTCGGCGGAGTCCCGAACCGGTCGCCGCACCCCCTACCACCAGCACCGCGGCAGGGCTCCGATTTTCCGTTGACAGATTTTGAAATCCGTCATTCCATCCTTCGAAACCCGCCGAAGCCCCCCTCCGCGGGGCGGGATCCTCCATCATCGGGTTACCGTTCGAGTGGCGTCGGTCGGCCTTGCCGGTGAAAAAGCAGGATCCTTCCGTTTGACAAGGGTGGCCGGGGTACGGTCACACTCCGCTGGTGGGGTCGTCGTACAGCGGCAGCCCCGGGACGGTGGAGGGGTCGGGCGGAGCGGAGCCCGTGCTGCCCGCGCCGACCAGCTCACATAACGACCGGGAGAGAAGAGCGAAGGTGTCCCCGAGCAGCGAGACCGCGCACGGACAGCGACTCGTCATTGTCGAGTCGCCGGCCAAGGCGAAGACGATCAAGGGCTACCTTGGCCCCGGCTACATCGTCGAGGCGAGCGTCGGGCACATCCGCGACCTGCCCAGCACCGCGGCGGAGGTCCCGGACAAGTACACCGGTGAGGTGCGCCGCCTCGGCGTGGACGTCGACCACGACTTCGCGCCGATCTACGTGGTCAACGCGGACAAGAAGTCCCAGGTCAGCAAGTTGAAGTCGCTGCTCGCGGAGTCCGACGAGCTCTTCCTCGCCACCGATGAGGACCGCGAGGGCGAGGCCATCGCGTGGCACCTCCAGCAGGTGCTGAAGCCCAAGGTGCCGGTGCACCGGATGGTGTTCCACGAGATCACCAAGACGGCGATCCAGGAGGCCGTGGCCAACCCGCGCGAGCTGAACCAGCGCCTGGTCGACGCCCAGGAGACCCGCCGCATCCTCGACCGCCTCTACGGCTTCGAGGTCTCGCCGGTGCTGTGGAAGAAGGTCATGCCGAAGCTGTCGGCGGGCCGCGTGCAGTCCGTCGCGACCCGGCTGGTGGTCGAGCGCGAGCGCGAGCGGATCGCCTTCCGCTCCGCCTCGTACTGGGACCTGGTCGGCACCTTCGGAACCGGCCGCACCGCGGCCGACGCCGCCAACCCGGAGACCTTCGGCGCCCGGCTCTCGGCCGTCGACGGCAAGCGGATCGCCAGCGGCCGCGACTTCGGCTCGGACGGGCAGCTGAAGGCGAACAGCACCAACACCCTGCACCTGGACGAGCAGGCCGCCCGCGCGCTGGCCGCCGCCCTGCAGCAGACCGCGTTCAGCGTCCGCAGCGTCGAGTCCAAGCCCTACCGCCGCTCGCCGTACGCGCCGTTCCGCACCACCACGCTCCAGCAGGAGGCCAGCCGCAAGCTGGGCTTCGGCGCCAAGCGGACCATGCAGGTGGCCCAGAAGCTGTACGAGAACGGCTTCATCACCTATATGCGTACCGACTCGACGACGCTCTCGGAGACGGCGATCACCGCCGCCCGGGCGCAGGTCACCCAGCTGTACGGCGCCGACTACCTGCCGGACGCGCCGCGCACCTACGCCAGCAAGGTCAAGAACGCCCAGGAGGCGCACGAGGCGGTCCGCCCGTCCGGCGACCGCTTCCGCACCCCGGCCGAGACGGGTCTGAACGGCGACGACTTCCGGCTGTACGAGCTGATCTGGATGCGCACCGTCGCCTCCCAGATGAAGGACGCGGTCGGCCAGTCGGTCACCGTCAAGGTGGGCGGCCGGGCCTCGGACGGCCGGGACGCCGAGTTCTCCGCCTCCGGCAAGATCATCACCTTCCACGGCTTCCTCAAGGCCTACGTCGAGGGCGCCGACGACCCGAACGCCGAGCTGGACGACCGCGAGCGCCGGCTGCCGCAGGTCGCCGAGGGCGACCCGCTGGCCGCCGACCAGCTCACCCCGGAGGGCCACGCCACCAAGCCGCCGGCCCGCTACACCGAGGCCTCGCTGGTCAAGGAGCTGGAGGACCGGGAGATCGGCCGCCCCTCCACCTACGCCTCGATCATCGACACCATCATCGGCCGCCGCTACGTCTTCAAGAAGGGGACGGCGCTGGTGCCGTCGTTCCTCTCCTTCGCGGTGGTCAACCTGCTGGAGAAGCACTTCGGCCGGCTGGTCGACTACGACTTCACCGCCAGGATGGAGGACGACCTCGACCGGATCGCGGCCGGCGAGGCGCAGTCCGTGCCGTGGCTGAAGCGCTTCTACTTCGGTGAGGGCGAGGGCCACGCGACCGGCGGCGCCGCCGAGGCCGGCAACGGCGACGGCGACCACCTGGGCGGCCTGAAGGAACTGGTCACCGACCTCGGCGCGATCGACGCCCGGGAGATCAGCTCGTTCCGGATCAACGACGAGCTCACCCTGCGGGTCGGCCGCTACGGCCCGTACGTCGAGCGCGCCTCCACCGTCGAGGGCGAGCCCGGCCGGCGTGCCGACATCCCGGACGACCTGCCGCCGGACGAGCTCACCGTCGAGCTGGCCGAGGAGCTGCTGGCCAAGCCCAGCGGCGACTTCGAGCTCGGCCAGGACCCGGTCAGCGGCAACCAGCTGGTCGCCAAGGACGGCCGCTACGGCCCGTACGTCACCGAGATCCTGCCCGAGGGCACGCCGAAGACCGGCAAGAACGCCGTCAAGCCGCGCACCGCGTCGCTGCTCCAGACGATGACGCTGGACACCGTCACGCTCGACGACGCGCTGAAGCTGCTGTCGCTGCCCCGGGTGGTTGGGGTGGACGCGGAGGGCGTGGAGATCACCGCGCAGAACGGTCGCTACGGCCCGTACCTCAAGAAGGGCACCGACTCGCGCTCGCTCACCAGCGAGGAGCAGATGTTCACGGTCACCCTGGAGGAGGCCCTGGCCATCTACGCGCAGCCGAAGCAGCGCGGCCGGGCCGCCGCCGCGCCGCCGCTGAAGGAGCTGGGCACCGACCCGGTCAGCGAGCGTCCGGTCGTGGTGAAGGACGGCCGCTTCGGGCCGTACGTCACCGATGGCGAGACCAACGCGACGCTGCGCAAGGACGACGAGATCGAGACCCTCACGCCGGAGCGCGGCTACGAGCTCCTCGCCGAGAAGCGGGCGCGCGGGCCGGTGAAGAAGACGGCGAAGAAGGCCCCGGCGAAGAAGGCCGCCACCGCGAAGAAGACGGCGACCAAGACCGCGGCGAAGAAGACCGCCACGGCCAAGACGGCGGCCAAGAAGACGACCACGGCCAAGACCGCGACCGCCAAGAAGACGGCGGCCAAGAAGACCGCCGCGAGCAAGACCACCGCCACCGACGAGGGCTGACCCCGCGCCAGTGGCCCCGGGCCCGTGCCTCCGCTCCGGAGGCGCGGGCCCGCGGTGTTCCGGCACCGGGGGCGGGACGGCCCCGGCCCGGGGCACGCGCCCGGTGGTGGAGCTGTGCGTGCTGCGTCACAACCCTGCAATGACGGCGATCCGGAAGCCCGCTCCCCCTTTTGCGGCAACCGCCGACCGCTACGCTGACGGTATGACGAGCGAGGAGCAGCCCACCCCCAGCGCCGCCCCGGCCGGCAGAGCCGGCGCGCCCGACCTGCCCGAGGTCGCGCCCGCCGGGACCCCCGGGGAGCGGGCCCGCGCGCTGCTGCGGCTGCGCCCGTACCGCCGGCTCTGGACCACCCAGCTGATCGGCGGCACCGCCGACCGGCTCGGCCTGCTGGTGCTGCTCGCGCTCACCGTGATCGCCGCGGCGGTGGACGGCCGGTTCGGCGACCTGCCGCGCAGCCTCGCCTTCGCGATCGCCGCCGTGTTCGCGGCCCGGCTGGCCGCCACCGTGCTGGTCGGCGCCGCGCTGCTCGGCCCGGTGCACGGGTTGCTCAGCGGCGCGCTGGACCGCCGCTGGACGCTGTTCGGCGCGGACGCGTTGCGGGCCGTGCTGATCGGCGTCGCGCCGTGGTGGATCGTCTGGCTGGACTCCGGCCGGGGCTCCTCCGGCGCCGCGACCTACCTGCTGCTCGGCACCGTCTTCGTGACCGGTGCGGCCGAGCGCGTCTGGGCGATCGCCAAGGGCGCCGCCGTGCCCGGCCTGCTGCCGCCGGCCAACCCGTACGCACCCCCCGGGGAGCAGCGGCCGTCCGCCGCCAACCTGGACACCGTCCGGACGCTGGACCGCCGCACCGGCTGGGCCACCGTGCCGATCGCGGCCGCCGCACTGGTCGTGCTCACCCTGGTCAACAACGTCTTCGCGGCGCTCGGCTCGGACTGGCTGCGCGCCCACCAGACCACCTTCGCGGCGCTCGGTGCGGCCGCGCTGTTCGCGGTCTCCGCCGTCCGGGTCTACCTCCAGGCACTGCCCGGCGGCCCGGCCCAGGTGGCCCCGCACTCCCCGCTGCAGGGGCTGCGCGCCCCGACCGACGCGACGCCCGGCCCCGCGCTGGCCAAGGGCCGCACCGGCTCCGCCCCGTACTTCACCTTCGCGGTCGCCGCCGCCTTCGCCTCGATGGCGGGCGTCGCCGCGCTCGCCCTGCTCACCGCGGCCGAGCACCGGGCCGGGCCGATCGGCTACGGCCTGCTGGTGCTCGCCGCTGCCGGTGCTCCGGCGCTCGGCGCCCGGCTCACCCGGGCCACCCTGCCCGGGCTCTCCCGCCGCCGGCTGCTCGCGCTCGCCCTGGTGGCCGAGGGCATCGCGCTGATCCTGGCCGGTCTGGTGCTGGACTTCGTGCTCGTCCTGCTGCTGACGGTGCTGGCCGGTCTGGCCGCCGGGATCGTCGTCTCGGCCGGGCGGGCCCTGCTCGCCCAGGAGGTCGAGGAGGCCCGGCTGCCGCAGGTCACCGAGCACCTGCACGCGGTGCTGCGGGCCGTGGTGGGTGCCGCGCTGGTCGTGGTGCCGCTGATCGCCGCCGCCTACGGCGAGGTCCAGTACGGCACGGTCGAGCCCGGCTCGTTCACCTTCATCCACGGTGGCGCGGCGCTCGCCGTCGCGACCGCGGGCCTGCTGACCCTGGTGCTCGCCGTCGTCGTGCTGCTCAGGACCGACGACCGACGGGGCACCGCGCCGCTCGGCCGTGACCTGCTGGACGCCGTCCGCGGCCTCACCGGCCCGGCCGCCCACCGCAACACCGGCACCGGCTTCTTCATCGCCCTGGAGGGCGGGGACGGCGCCGGCAAGTCCACCCAGGCCCAGGCGCTCGCCGAGTGGATCCGGGGCAAGGGCCACGAGGTGGTGCTCACCCGCGAGCCCGGCGGCAGCCCGGTCGGCCAGCGGCTGCGCGGCCTCGTCCTGGACGTCGGCAACACCGGCCTGTCGCACCGCGCCGAGGCGCTGATCTACGCGGCCGACCGCGCCGAGCACGTCGAGAACGTCATCCGCCCGGCGCTGGCCCGCGGCGCCGTGGTGATCACCGACCGGTACATGGACTCCTCGATCGCCTACCAGGGCGCCGGGCGGGACCTCGCCGCGACCGAGGTGGCCCGGATCTCGCGCTGGGCGACCGGCGGCCTGGTGCCCGACCTGACCGTCGTCCTGGACGTCGACCCGACCCGGGCCCGCGAGCGGTTCACCGAGGCGCTGGACCGGCTGGAGTCCGAGCCGACCGAGTTCCACCAGCGGGTGAGGTCCGGCTTCCTCGCCCTCGCGGCCGCCGATCCGGCGCGCTACCTGGTCGTCGACGGCAGCCGGCAGCCCGGCTTCGTGACCACCGCGATCCGCCACCGGCTCGACCGCGAGCTGCCGCTCTCCGATCAGGAGCGGGCCGCCCGCGTCGAGCAGGAGCGGCTCGCCCGTGAGGAGGCCGAGCGCCGCGCCGCCGAGGAGGCCCGGAAGAAGGCCGAGGAGGAGGCCGCCGAGCGCAAGCGGCAGGAGCTGCTGGAGCAGCTCCGGGCCGAGCAGGCGGAGAAGGAGCGGCTCGCCAAGGAGGAGGCCGACCGCAAGGCCGCCGAGGAGGCGCGGAAGGCCGCGGAGGAGGCCCGTCGCAAGGCGGAGGAGGAAGCCCGCCGCCGTGCCGAGGAGGAGGCGCAGCGGCGTGCGGCCGAGGAGGCCCGGCTCGCCGCCGAGGCCGTCGAGCGCAAGCGGCTCGCCGACGAGGCGGCCGCGCAGGCGGAGCTCCAGCGCCGGCGCGAGCTGGCCCGGGAGGAGCAGCGCCGGCGTGCCGAGGAGGCGCTGCAGCGGGCCGAGGAGGCCAGGCTGGCACAGGCCGCGGCACTCGCCGCGGCGGCTGCGGCGGCCGAGAGCGCGGCGGACCGGGCGGACCGCTCGGACGCCGGCGGCCGGGCGGACCAGGAGGACCGGTACGGGCGTCCGGTGCCGGGCGACGCGGTGACCACCGAGCTGCGGATGGTGCAGGAGAGCGACGAGACCACCCGGGAGATCTCCGAGCGGGACCGCCGGGCCGCCGTTCGCGCAGCCGAGGCGAGCGGTGCGGCCGCTGTCGACGAGACGGCGGTGCTGCCGGTCGTTCCGGCCGACGAGACGGCGGTGCTGCCCCGGGTGCCGGCGGCGGACGCCGGTCGTCGCCCGGAGCCGGCCCCGGCCGACGCGGACCGGACCGCGGTGCTGCCGCGGATCGAGGCGGCCGGGCCGGCCGACCGGGTGACCCCGGGCCTCTGGCGCGACGGGCAGGCCGGGCAGACCGGGCGCGTCGCTCAGGAGCAGCCGGTCGACAGCACCCGTGAGCTGCCGGTGGTCGACGAGGAGCCGCAGGCGTCCTCCGAGCCGCGGCCCCGGCCGTCCTGGGCCGAGGAGACCCCGATGGACGACCTGCCGAGCCTGACCGACACCCTGCTCGGCTCGCGCGACGAGTGGGCCCGCCTGGAGCGGACCGACCGGGCGCCGGAGGGAGCGCCGGACCCGCGCCGCGCGTACGGCGGCGACGAGCCCGCCGCGGACGGTGCCCAGGGCGGCGGTGACGAAGGCGGCGACGACGGTCGTGACGACCGGGGCGGCAAGGGCGGCGGCCGCCGCTGGCGGCGCCGGAGCTGACCCGGCCGGAAGGCGTGGGCGACGGGCGGTGCGGTCGGAGCGGTGCTCCGGCGGCGCCGCCCGTCGTCGTACCGGCCACGTATGCTCGACCGCGGGGAGCGGGAGACCGGGCCGGGCACGAGCACCGGGGCGTCCCGCCCGGGCGGTCCGTACCGGGGCAGTCCGTGCCGAGGCCGGTCCGGGCCGAGGCCGTTCGTACCGAGCTTGGGAGCAGCAGTGGCCGTCTGGGACGACCTGGTGGGCCAGGAGCGGGTGGTCGAGCAGCTGACCGCCGCCGCCCGGGCGGCCGGGGCGACGGTCGCCTCAGGCCGCGGGAGTGTGCCGGAGCCGGGCATCAACGCCTCGCTGATGACGCACGCCTGGCTGTTCACCGGCCCGCCCGGGGCCGGCCAGACCACTGCCGCCCGCGCCTTCGCCGCCGCCCTCCAGTGCACCAGCCCGGACCTCGCGCTCGGCGGCACGCCCGGCTGCGGGTTCTGCGACGGCTGCCACACGGTGCTGGCGGGCAGCCACGCCGACGTCAAGTACGTGCGCACCGACGGCCTGTCGATCGGCGTCGGCGACATGCGCGACCTCGTGCTGCGCGCGTCCAGCTACCCGACCGGCGGCCGCTGGTCGGTGATCCTTGTCGACGCCGCCCACCGGCTCACCGAGGCCGCCGCCAACGCGCTGCTCAAGGGCGTCGAGGAGCCGTCGCCGCGCACCGTCTGGCTGCTCTGCGCGCCCTCCGTGCAGGACGTGCTGCCCACCATCCGTTCGCGCTGCCGGCTGCTGGTGCTGCGCCAGCCCGCCGCCGAGGCGGTCGCCGACATGCTGGTGGGCCGCGACGGCGTCGACCCGGCGACGGCCCGGCTGGCCGCGCTCGCCGGGCAGGGGGACATCGAGCGCTCCCGCCGGCTGGCCGTCGACGACGAGGTCCGCACCCGGCGGGCCGAGGTGCTGCGGATCCCGCTGGAGGTCGCCGACATCGGCGGCTGCCTGGCCGCCGCCCAGCGGCTGGTCGACACCGCCAAGGCCGATGCCGAGGCACTCGCCGAGACCCAGGACGCCAAGGAGACCGACGACCTCAGGGCCGCGTACGGCGCCTCCGAGGGCAGCAAGGCGCCGCGCGGCATGGCCGGGGCGGTCAAGGAGCTGGAGAAGCGGCAGAAGAGCCGCGCCACCCGCACCCGCCGCGAGACGCTCGGCGTCGCCCTGCTCGACCTGCTCGGCTTCTACCGGGACGTCCTCGCCCTGCAGCTCGGCGCCACCGGCGCGCTGGCCAACGAGGACCAGCGGGCGGCGCTGGACCGCGTCGCCCAGGCCGGCCCGCCGGAGGGCACGTTGCGGCGGATCGAGGCGGTGCTCGCCTGCCGGCAGGCGCTGGACCGCAACGTCGACCCGCTGCTCGCCGTCGAGGCGATGACGGTGGCGTTGCGCGCGGGCTGAGGCGTGCCGGGAGGGCCGGGGGTGCCGGCACGGCCTGGACGGACGGGACGCCCGGGCTGCCGGGGCCGTCGCTGCGGCGGCCGGGGGCGCGGGCAGGGCTTCCCGCGCTAGCCGGCCGTCCCACGTTCGAGTGAACGGGCCGTACGCGCCGGGCACACCCGCGTGTGACCGCCGGGTCGTCCCGCACGCTGGGGGCCGACTGCGCCCCGATGCCGGGGGCGTCGCGTCCCGTCCGGCACCGGCCCCCACCGGTCGCCCGGCCCTCCTCCCGAGGCGGTGCGTTCCATGGTCCGTTCGCTCCTCGTCCTTCCCCTGCTGGCCGCCGCCGCGGGCGGGGTCTGGCTCGCGCGCGGCGCGATGCTGCGCTGGCGCGACCTGCGGGCCGCCGAGACCTACGAGCTGGCCGGCGACCAGCGCCCGATGCTGGCGCGCGCGGCCGGGGCGATGGTGTGCGGCGTCTGCGTCACGGCGCTGACCCTGCTGACGGCGCTGGGGACGTTCGGCGGCCTCAGCACGCCGCGCCCGCAGTCCGGCGCCGCCGGGTTCGTCGACTCCGATTCCGACTCCGGCTCCGCCGGGAGCGGCGCGGCGGGCGGCCGGCAGGCGGCCCCGCCGGCCGCCGGGGCGGTGCCCGAGGCCGCGCCCGGCAACGCGGCGGCCCCCGCCGTGGTGCCCGGCCCGCCGCCCGCCCCCTCGCCCGTGCCCAGCCGGTTCGACAGCGTCGGCCACCCGGGCGGCGGCGAGCTGCTGCAGTCCGCCGTGCTCGGCCCCGACGGGAAGCCGCGCAACGTCCGGGTCTGGCTGCCGGCCCAGTACGCCAAGGACCCGAACGCGAAGTTCCCGGTGGTCGTGATGCACGCCGCCACCCCGCGGAAGACCGCCGACACCGAGGTGCCCGACGTTTTCGAGGGCCTCAGCTCGGCCGTCCAGACCGGCAAGTCCCGCCCGTTCATCCTGGTCGCCCCGGAGGCGCCGAACGGCACCGAGCACCCCTGTGAGCTGGTGGCCGCCGCACCGCAGGCCATCGCCGACGACGCGGTGCTGCGCACCACCGTCGCGGCCGCCTTCCGCACCCTGCCGCCCGGCCCGGCCTCCTGGGGCACGCTCGGCGTCGAGGGCGGCGCGCCGTGCGCGGCGGCCGCCGCACTGGCCCGCCCGGACCTGTACGGCGCGGCCGCCGCCGTCTCCGGCCGGTACGACGACGTGGCGCTGGTCCGGACCGGTGCCGAGGCCCCCGCGACCGCCAGCCCCAAGCTGCTGCTGGCCGCGGCCAAGGCCGACGCCCCCGGGCTGGACGCCGCCCGCAAGCTCCAGGCCGCACTGCGCGGGGGCACCGGCGCGGCGGCCCGGGCCGACGTGCGGATCTCCGACAACGTGCAGGACTACACGGCGGACCGGTCCCGGCTGCGGCTGGTCCGGCAGGCCGTCCAGTACCTGGCCGAGACGCTGGCCAAGGCGTCCTGAACCGGTCGTCAACCGGTCGGTGGCCGGTCGGTGGCCGGTCGTCGGCCGGCCGGGCCGGCGCACCCGCAGCACTACGCTTCGCGGTACCCGGGCGCCGGCCACCGCCGTCCGCCCCGGACCCTGTCCGGACCACCACCCGAGGGGGAGCAGATGAGGGCAGAGCGGGACCTGCGCGGGACGGCGACGGCCGCAGTACTGGCCGCCGGGCTGCTGATCGGCGGCTGCAGCTCCAGCTCGTCCGTGCCGGGCGCCTCCTCCTCGGACACCGTCGCGCCCCGATCGCCCGGCGCATCCGGTGCGTCCGGTTCGTCGGCGCCGGCCGGTGTCGCCACCCCGGCCGCGGCGGTCGGCCGGCCCGGCGTCACGCCGCTGGAGCCGCTCCCGGCGGCCGTGCCCGCCGCCCTGGCGCCGTACTACGCGCAGCGGCTCGCCTGGCAGCCGTGCGACGAGGGCTTCGAGTGCACGACGTTCACGGTGCCGCTGGACTACGAGCACCCGGCGGGCGGGGACCTCACCCTGTCGGCGGTCCGCGCACCCGCCGTCCCGGAGGCGGCCGGGGCCGAGGGGGCGGGCCCGGCGGCCTCCGGCTCCGGCCGGCTCGGCTCGCTGCTGCTCAACCCCGGCGGCCCCGGCGGCTCGGCGGTCGAGTACGTCGAGGGCGTCGCCAGGACGTACGACAGCGGCGTCCGCGCCCGGTACGACCTGGTCGGCGTCGACCCCCGCGGGGTCGGCCGGAGCTCCCCGGTGACCTGCCTGGACGGCGAACGGATGGACGCGTACGCCGCCGCCGACATCACGCCCGACGACCAGGCCGAGATCGACGCCCTGGTGGCGGCCGACAAGGAGTTCGCCGAGGGCTGCCGGCAGCGGGCCGGCGACCGCCTCGCCCACCTGAGCACCGTCGAGACCGCCCGGGACATGGACGTCCTGCGGGCCCTGCTCGGCGACCAGCAGCTCAACTACGTCGGCAAGTCCTACGGCACGTTCCTCGGCGCCACGTACGCCGGGCTCTACCCGGGCCGGGTCGGCCGGATGGTGCTGGACGGCGCGATGGACCCGTCCCTCGACGCGGCCGGCGGCAACCGCACCCAGGCCGGCGGCTTCGAGACCGCCTGGACGGCCTTCGCCCAGGACTGCGTCAAGCGCGAGGACTGTCCGCTCGGCCGGACGGAGCAGCAGGCCGGCGAGCAGCTCGGCGCCCTGTTCCGGGCGGCCGACGTCCAGCCGCTGCCCACCGGTGACGCCGGCCGGCGGCTCACCGAGGCGCAGGCCACCACCGGCGTCATCCAGGCCATGTACGCGGACTTCCTCTGGCCCAAGCTGCGCACCGCGCTCACCGACGCGAAGGCCGGCGACGGCAGCGCCCTGCTCAGGCTCTCGGACTCGTACTACGAGCGCGGCCCGGACGGCTCGTATCCCAACCTGATGTTCGCCAACATGGCGGTGAACTGCCTGGACCTGCCCGCGCCCTTCACCGGCCCGGCCGAGGTGCAGCAGGCGGTGCCCGCCTTCGAGCAGGCCTCGCCCCGGTTCGGCCGCGACATGGCGTGGATGGCGCTGACCTGCAGCTACTGGCCGGTCCCGGCCACCGGCGCACCGCACACCGTCCGGGCCGCCGGCGCCGCGCCGATCGTGGTGGTCGGCACCACCCGGGACCCGGCCACCCCGTACGCGTGGGCGCAGGCGCTGGCCGGGCAGCTGGAGTCCGGCCGGCTGCTGACGTACGAGGGCGACGGCCACACCGCGTACGGCCGGCACGACGCGTGCGTGGACGGTGCGGTCAACCGGTACCTGCTGGGCGGGGAGGCCCCGGAGTCGGGGAAGCGCTGCGGCCCGTAGGCGGGGTGCGGGCGGGGCGTCGATCGTCGGCGGGCCGGGGCGGGGCGGCCGATGATTTCCGCTTCAACTGTCGGCCGGTGCGAAGTTACGATGAGCGCCCCCTGCCACCCGCCACCCTCACCGGAGCCCCACCGTGCTCGGAGTCACCGACCTGGCGACGTACATCCTCGGCGCCCTCGTCATCATCCTCCTCCCCGGCCCCAACTCCCTGTACGTGCTGTCCGTCGCCGCCCGCAAGGGCGTCCGGACCGGCTACACCGCCGCCGCGGGCGTCTTCGTCGGCGACTTCACCCTGATCAGCCTCACCTCGCTGGGCGCCGCCTCGCTGCTGGCGGCCAACCCGGCCGTCTTCGCCGTCGTGAAGTTCGGCGGCGCCGCCTACCTGCTCTGGATCGGCGTCGGCATGCTCCGCGCCGCCCGACAGCTCTGGCGCGAGCACCGCACCGCCCTCACCGCCGACCCCGACGCCGCCCCGGCCGCCGACTCCACCGAGCGCCCGTTCCGCCGGGCCCTGGTGATCAGCCTGCTGAACCCGAAGGCGATCCTCTTCCTGCTCTCCTTCTTCACCCAGTTCGTGGATCCCACCTACGGGCAGCCCGCGCTCTCCTTCGCCCTCCTCGGCGGCATCCTGCAGACCTTCAGCCTGCTCTACCTCTCCATGCTGATCTTCGCGGGCACCACCCTCGCCACCGCCTTCCGCCGCCGCAAGCGCCTCTCCGCGGGCCTCACCAGCGGCGTCGCCGTCCTCTTCGCCGGCTTCGCCGCCAAGCTCGCCGTCTCCTCCGCCTGACCGCCGCCTGACCGCCCTCCGGCAACCGGGTACGGATCACCCCCGAAACCTGTGTAGACTGGCCCGCGTTGCCACGCCGAGCGTGGCGGCGCCGCCTTAGCTCAGTTGGCCAGAGCAACGCACTCGTAATGCGTAGGTCTCGGGTTCGAATCCCGAAGGCGGCTCTGTAGAAGCCCCAGGACTCACTCGCCGTGACCTGGGGCTTTTGCTGTATCCGGCCCCGGGCGCCGCCCGGAAGGCTTCACCCGTTGCCGTTTGCGCGGGACCGGCTGCTTCCCACTGACGAGGCTGCCGCGGGGCGGAGTAGATCGAGGACATGGGTCCAGCTGTACTTGTCCCGTCCCCCGCCGGCCTTGGGCTTGTGGGGGACGTAGTTGCCGATCAGGACGCCCATCGACTGGAGACGGGTGAGGCTCTCCGCGTACGCGGGGTGCGCGGCTTGGGCGGAGTTGACGTAGGGCTGGACGGCCACGGGGATGCCGAGGCCGTACGCCTCGCAGAGGATGCCGAGCGCGAGGGTGTCGGAGATGCCGGCGGCCCACTTGTTGATGGTGTTGAAGGTGGCCGGGGCGACGGCGATGGCGTCGGCCGGGGGCAGCGGTTGGGGGATGCTGGGGGTGCGCCAGGCGGAGCGGATCGGGTAGCCGGTCTGGGCTTCGACGGCTTCCTGGTCTATGAATCCGAGCCCGTTCGGGGTCGCGATCACGCCGACTCCCCAGCCCTCGGCATGGGCAGCGGTGATCAGTTCGCCCACTCCGTCGGCGATGCCCGACGCGCAGACGACGACGTAGAGGAACGGCTCGCGGTGCTCGGTCAAACCTGGACTCCCAACTCCTGGCAGAAACGGCGAAGCTCCGGGACGGCACCGCGCCGGTCGCGAGCGGCCATGTCACCGGCCAGCTCCAGCACGCTGGGCCGTCGGCGGATGTCCTCCGAGGCACAGCTCTCCGCGATCCTGAGCGCTTTGTATCCCTCGGCCAGTCTGCCCTGCTGGCTGTAGGCCCGTGCAGTCTCCACCCACAGTGCCGCCCGGCGCTCGGGGACCGGGATACGTCTGCGCATCAGGGGCTGGGCGGCTTCCAACGCCGTTCCCGCGTCGCCGAGGACGACCGAGGCGCTCACCGAGTGGAGCGCGACGTTGCCGTGCCTCCCGGGCGGTCGGGCTAGGCCCGGGTGCCCTGGTGCTCGTCGAGGACACCCACCGGACCGGCTGGCGGCTGGGCGTCCGTTGACCCGGGGGCGCCGGCCCCTGCCCCGGCTCCGGCTCCGGCTCCGGGCCGCGGCCGGAGCAGGACCGCCACCAGGGCCGCGCCCGCCAGGGCGGTGAGCGCCGCGACCAGCATGGTGTGGTCCAGTGCGGTGGCGAAGGCCGTCCGGACCAGCGGTTCGGGGGCGCCGTCCGGGATCCGGCCGGTGCTGAGGGCCCGGGCGGCGGCGGCCGGGTCGGGGACGGCGGGGGGCCCGGTCAGGGCGGACCGCAGCCCGTGGTGCAGGACCAGGCCGAAGACCGCGATGCCGAGGGCCTGGCCCAGTTGGCGGAAGGTGTTCAGGGCGCCGCCCGCCATGCCGCCGCGCTCGGGCGGGACGGCCGCCATCGCGCTCGCCGCCAGCACCGGGCTGACCGCGCCGGCGCCGAGACCGGTCAGCGCGAGGCCGGGCAGCAGGGCCGCCCACCCGGAGGAGCCGTCGAGTGTGCACTGGAGGAGCCCGCCGGCGCCGATCACCGCGAGGCCGCCCCCGAGCGGGAGTGCGGCCGGCAGGGTGGCGAGCCGGCGGCCGGCGGCCGCGGAGACGACGAAGGCGACGGCGCTCATCGGCAGCAGGGTGAGCCCGGCGGCCAGCGGGCTCCGGCCGAGCACCGCCTGCAGCCACAGCGAGGTGTAGGGCAGGTAGGAGAAGGCCGCGGCGGAGTAGAGCAGGCCGCAGAGCAGGACGCCGGTGAACGACGGGCGGCGGAACAGCGCGAGGTCCAGCAGCGGGTGCGGGCTGCGTGCCTCGATCAGCAGGAACGCGGCGAGGGCGGTGGCGGCGAGCGCGGCCAGGGCGAGGACCGGCACCGACGTCCAGCCCTCGGCGCCGCCGCGGACCAGCACCAGGACGAGTGCGCCGGCCGCGACGGTGAAGGCGGCGGCGCCGGGCAGGTCGGTCCGGCGGGCGGCGGGGTTGCGGGACTCGGGCAGGGTGCGCAGGGCGAGTGCCACGGCGGCGACGCTGAGCGGCAGGTTCACCAGGAAGATCGACCGCCAGCCCAGGTACTCGGTCAGCAGGCCGCCGGCCACCGGCCCGGTCGCGGCGGCGGCGCCGCTGACCGCGCCCCAGACGCCGAAGGCCACGGCCCGGTCGCGCCCCTGGTAGGCGAGGTTGAGCAGGGCCATCGCGGTGGCGAACATGGCCGCCCCGCCGACCGCCTGGACCACCCGCGCGGCCACCAGGACCGGGCCGTTCGGCGCGAGGCCGCAGGCCAGCGAGGCCAGGGCGAAGACGGCCAGCCCCACCGTGTAGACCCGCCGCCGGCCGTGCCGGTCGGCGAGGGCGCCGAGGCCGAGCAGCAGGGCGGCCAGCGCGAGCGCGTAGCCGTCCAGCACCCACTGCAGCCCGGCGAAGTCCATGCCCAGCCCGGTGCCGATGTCCGGCAGGGCCACGATCACGATGCTGACGTCGGTCAGCAACATGAACACCCCCAGGCTGACGGCCACCAGCGGCCACCACTTGCGCATCCCCGTACTCCTCGCTCCGGTGCCCGGCCCGGTCGGCCGGGGCTCCGCCAGCTTCGGGCGGGAGCCGGAGCCGCGTCGCGAAGAAACCCTGATCCGGCGGAATGCGACACCGGGTAGCGTCCGTCCGGTGGAAACCGTGACGCTGGACGAGCTGGATCGCGCACTGCTGCACGCCCTGCAGGTGGACGGCCGGGCGCCGTTCCGCCGGATCGCCCAGGTGCTCGGGGTCTCCGACCGGACGGTGGCCCGGCGCTACCACCGGCTGCGCGCCGACGACGTGCTGCGGGTGGTCGGGCGGACCGACGCCCGGGTGCTCGGTGAGGTGGACTGGCTGACCAGGGTCAGCTGCGTGCCGGACGCGGCGGCGGCGATCGCCGGGGCGCTGGCCCGGCGGCCGGAGACCTCGTGGGTGAGCATGCTGTCGGGCGGCGGCGAGATCGTCTGCGTGACCAGGTCGCCGGCCCGGCCGGACCGGGAGGAGCTGCTGCTCGGCAAGCTGCCGCGGACGCCGCGGGTGCTCTCGGTCAGCGCCCACTACCTGCTGCGGACCTTCGTCGGCGGGACGGCGGCGTGGGGCGGGCGCACCGAGGCGCTGAGTGCCGCGCAGGTGGCCGCGCTGCGGGCGGCCGCGCGGGCCGACGCCGGGTCGGCGGCGGTGGGGTCGGAACCGGGGGAGGGGGCGGGAGCGGGGGCGGACGGGTCGGCGGCGGCGTCGGCGGGAGGGGCCGGCGTGGCTCTCCCGGGCGAGCTGGACCGGGCGCTGCTGGTGGCGCTCGCGGCCGACGGGCGGACGCCGCTCGCCGAGCTGGCGGCCCGGACCGGGGGGCCGGAGTCGACGGTGCGGCGGCGGCTGGCCGCGCTGACCCGGTCCGGACTGCTCTACTTCGACGTGGACGTGGACACCCGGCTGCTCGGCTTCGAGGTGGAGGCGTTCTGCTGGCTGACGGTGGCTCCGGGCCGGCTGACGGCCGTCGCCCAGGAGCTGGCGAGCCACCCGGAGGTGGGGTTCGCCGCCGCGACCACCGGGCCGGCGAACCTGGTGGCGAGTCTGGTCTGCCGGGACGTCGAGTCGTTCTACGGCTACCTGACGGACCGGCTGGGCGCGTTGGAGGGGGTCGGTTCGCTGGAGACGGCGCCGGTGGTCCGGAGCGTCAAACGCGCCGGTCTGCTGATCCGATGATCGAAGGTATTTGCTCGTATTCTTCGCCAAAGCGGCCGATAGTTTGCCTACCGATTATCCGACAAAAAGCGGCGCTTGTGATTCTTTTCCAAAATCACTCGCATCGCCTTCCGGCCACCGTTAGTATCGGAACGATTGCTTTCGGTGATCGTCCAATGCCGGACGGCGAAGGGGGTGGCCGTGGGGGCGTACCTGCGCAGCGTGCTGCGTCATGTCGCATATCCGACCTTGCTGATCACTGTCGTGTCGATATCGGTCGCGGCCCTGCGCTGGCGGTGGGATCTCGGGCGGACGAGCCAGTTCTTCCTGGTCGGCGTCATCGGCTGTCTGACGGTGCTGGAATGGTTGATTCCGTACGAACCTGAATGGCAGCCGGTGCTCGCCGAGTGGGGCTGGTACGGCGTCTACTTCGTGCTCACGATGGTCGGCGGAGCGCTGGCCCAGGTGCCGGTGGCGGCCGCGGTCGGGCGGCTGGCGCCGCCGCATCCGACGCTGCCGCTCTGGGCGGAGATCCCGGCGGCTCTGCTGCTGGGCTCGCTGGCCAACTACCTGATGCACCGGTGGAGCCACACCAACCCCTGGCTCTGGCGGCTGCACGGGGTGCACCACGTGCCCGCGAAGGTCAACGTCGCCAACAACGGGGTCAACCACGTCCTCGACGTGCTGCTCACCCAGGGCGCGGTGCAACTCTCCCTGGCGCTGGCGGGTTTCTCGGCCGAATCGGTCTTCGTGGTCGGCCTGTTCGTGGTCGCCCAGGGCTACTTCGTGCACGCCAACGTCGACGTCCGGATCGGCGCGCTGAACCACGTCTTCGCCGGCCCGGAGCAGCACCGCCTGCACCACAGCGTGGACCTGGCGGAGGCCGGGCACTACGGCTCCGACCTCTCGGTCTGGGACCACGTCTTCGGCAGTTTCACCTGGCGGCCCGGTCTCCGGCCGGCCGCGGTGGGGCTGCAACGCCCGTCCGAGTTCCCCAGGACGGAAGCGGTGCTCGCCAGCCATCTCCAGCCCTGGCGTCGGCCTGCCCGGGCCAACGACGTCCCGGCCTGACCGCCGCCGAACAGGCCTGCCCCTCCACGATGCCATCCGACGACGCCCACTCCTGACGCAGGCCCCTGCGGCCGTCCCCCGACCCACTGCCCGCCCGGTCACCCGATCGTGGCCGCCCGCCGCCCGACTGCCCGTCCGTCGGTCGGCTCCCTCCGGCCTGCCCGCCCCCGGCCGGTCCGGCTCTCGGCCTGCCCGGCGCCGGATCACGGCCGCCGTCCCCCTGCCCGTGCGGCCCTCCCACGTATCCGCCGCGCGCGCGAACGCAGCGACACAAGGACTCGACCATGACGGATTCAAGCCCCGCCGCAGCACCCGATCCCGCAGCACCCGATCCCGCCGACTCCCCAGCACGCGCCGGCTCCGCTCCCACCGGCTCCGCGCTCCCCGGCTTCTCGTCCACCGCCTCCACCGCCTCCACCACCTCCACTGCCGGTGCCGCCACCGCCGCCGTCCGCGCCGGTCATGCCGGTAGCGCCGCTCACGACGGTCCGGCCGACGGTCCGGCCGGTGGTCCGGAGCGGATCGCGATCATCGGCATCGGCTGCCGGCTGCCGGGCGGGGCCAACGACCACCGCTCGTTCTGGCAGAACCTGGTCGAGGGGAAGGACTGCATCACCCCGACCCCGCGCAGCCGCTACGACGTGGCCACCCTGGGCAGCCGGGACAAGGCCAAGCCGGGGCGGCTGGTCGGCGGCCGGGGCGGCTACATCGACGGGTTCGACGAGTTCGACCCGGCGTTCTTCGGGATCAGCGGCCGCGAGGCCGACCACATGGACCCGCAGCAGCGGAAGCTGCTGGAGGTCGCCTGGGAGGCGCTGGAGGACGGCGGGCAGAAGCCCGCCGAGCTGGCGGGGCGTGACGTCGGCGTCTACGTGGGCGCGTTCACCCTGGACTACAAGATCGTGCAGTTCTCGGACCTCTCCTTCGAGAGCCTGGCGGCGCACACCGCCACCGGCACGATGATGACGATGGTGTCGAACCGGATCTCGCACTGCTTCGACTTCCGCGGCCCCAGCGTCTCCCTCGACACCGCGTGCAGTTCCTCGCTGGTCGCCGTCCACCTCGCCGCCCAGAGCCTGCTCCGCGGGGAGACCGACCTCGCGCTGGCCGGCGGCACGCTGCTGCACATCGCGCCGCAGTACACCATCGCCGAGACCAAGGGCGGGTTCCTCTCCCCGGAGGGCCGCTCGCGCACTTTCGACGCCGCCGCGGACGGCTACGTGCGGGCCGAGGGCGTCGCGGTGGTCGCGCTCAAGCGGCTCTCCGACGCCGTCCGGGACGGCGACCCGGTGCACGCCGTCATCATCGGCAGCGGGGTCAACCAGGACGGGCGGACCAACGGCATCACCGTGCCGAACCCGGACGCCCAGGTGACGCTGATCGAGCGGGTCTGCGCGGAGGCCGGGATCGTGCCGGGCAGCCTCCAGTACGTGGAGGCGCACGGCACCTCCACCCCGGTCGGCGACCCGATCGAGGCGAACGCGCTGGCGCGGGCGCTCGCGGTCGGCCGCCGCCCGGGCGACGCCTGCTACGTCGGCTCGGTCAAGACCAACATCGGGCACACCGAATCGGCCTCCGGCCTGGCCGGGCTGATCAAGTCGGCGCTCGCGCTCAAGCACCGGCTGATCCCGCCGCACATCAACCTGGAGACGCTCAACCCGGCGATCGACCCGGCCACGCTGCCGTTCCGGATCCCGGTCGAGCCCACGCCCTGGCCGGCGCACCGGGGGCCGGCCAGGGCGGGCGTCAACTCCTTCGGGTTCGGCGGCACCAACGCCCACGTCCTGCTGGAGGCCGCCCCCGAGCCCGCCCCCGAGCCCGCTCCCGAGCCGGTACCCGGCCAGGCACCCGAGCCGACATCCGCGACCACCCCGCCGCTTACGTCCCCGCCGCCCCTCACCATCCTGCCGCTCACCGCCCGCGACGCCGCCGCTCTGCCCGAGCTGGCCGCCGGCATCCAGGACGAGCTGGCCGGCGTCCGCGGCGGCAGCCCGGCCCGTCTCGCGGACCTCGGCCACACGCTGGCCCACCGGCGCCAGCACCTGGACGCCAGGCTCTCCGTGGTGCACGACTCCCGGGAGTCGCTGGACGAGGCGCTCACCGCCTACCTGCGCGGCGAGCCGCACCCCCGGGTGCTGACCGGACGCCGGCGGGAGGCCCGGCACCGCCGGCTGGCCTGGGTCTTCACCGGCATGGGCCCGCAGTGGTGGGCGATGGGCCGGCAGCTGTTCGCGACCGAGCCGGTCTACCGGGAGGCCGTCGAGGAGTGCGCCGAGCACCTCGCCGGGCTCACCGGCTGGTCCCTGACCGCCGAGCTGGCCGCCGACGAGGCGGACTCCCGGATGGCCCGGACCTGGCTCGCCCAGCCCGCCAACTTCGCCGTCCAGACCGGCCTGGCCGCGCTCTGGCGCAGCCGCGGCGTCCGCCCGGACGCCGTCGTCGGCCACAGCACCGGCGAGGTCGCCGCCTTCCACCAGGCCGGCGTCTACGACCTGGCCGACGCGGTCAAGGTGGTCGTGCACCGTAGCCGGCTGCAGCAGCAGCTGGCCGGTACCGGCGGCATGCTGGCCGTCGCGCTGACCGAGGCCGAAGCCCTCCGCCGGATCCGCCCGTACGGGGACGCCGTCTCGGTGGCCGCGATCAACAGCCCGACCTCGCTCACCCTCGCCGGGGACGCGGCGGTGCTCGCCGAGCTGGCCGAGGCGCTCACCGCCGAGCAGGTCTTCGCCCGTCCGCTGACGGTCGAAGTGCCGTACCACAGCGCCCGGATGGAACTGATCAAGGACGAGCTGCTGGAGTCGCTGGCCGATCTCAAGGCCAAGCCCGCGCAGGTGCCGCTGTACCTCACCGGTCAGGAGGGCACGGCGCACGGCACCGAGCTGGACGCCGGCTACTGGTGGCGCAACGTCCGGGACAGCGTCCGCTTCCAGCAGGCGGTCGAGCGGCTCGCGGACGACGGCTTCAGCCTCTTCCTGGAGCTCGGGCCGCACCCCGTCCTGGGCCGGTCGATCCAGGAGACGGTGGAGGCGCGCCGGGCGGCGGTGGAGGCCCGCTCCGGCGACGCCGACCGGCCGGAGGTCTGCACGCTGGCCTCGATCCGGCGGCAGGAGGACGAGCGGCTCACCTTCACCGCCTCGCTGGCCGCCCTGCACAACCTCGGCGTCGGGGTCGACTGGTCGGTGCTCCAGCCGGCCGGGCGGCCCGTCCCGCTGCCGCGCTACCCGTTCCGGCGGGACCGGCACTGGGTCGAGCCCCGCGCGGTCGAGCTGGTCCGGCAGGGCCGGCAGGACCACCCGCTGCTCGGCCGCCGGGTGCCGGGGGGCGAGCCGGCCTGGGAGGCCCGGCTGGACGCCGAGGCACTGCCCTACCTGGAGGACCACCGGATCCAGGGCCAGGTGCTCTTCCCCGCGGCCGGTTACCTGGAGATGGCCGTCCAGGCCGTCCGCTCGCTGACCGGCGGCACCGACGCGGCGCTGGCCGGCGTCGAGCTGCGCAAGGCGCTCTTCCTGCCGGACGACGCGAGCCGGGCCGTCCGGCTCACCCTCTCCGCCGAGAACGGCGCCTTCACCATCAGCACCGGTACGGCGGACGGCTCCGAGCGCACCGTGCACGCCACCGGTGTCGTCCGCCCCGCCCAGCGCCGGAGCCGGCCGGGCCACCGGCTGGACGCCGGAGCAGTCCGGGAGCGCGCCGCCCGCCACCTGGCCGGCCCCGACTGCTACGCCGCGCTGGCCGCGCTCGGCTACCACTACGGCCCGGCCTTCCAGGGCATCCACGAGGTGTGGATCGGCCCCGGCGAGGCACTGGCCGCCGTCCGGCCGACGGCGGCGATCGCCGGGCAGGGCGCCGGCCACCAGGTACACCCGGTGCTGATGGACGCCTTCTTCCAGACCCTGCTGACGCCCCAGCTGCTGCGGGACGGCCCGGCCGGGACGGGGATCAAGCTGCCGCTGGCGATCGGTGAGGCCCGGCTGGAGGCGACCGGCGAGCGCCCGCTCTGGGTGCACGCCACGGTGACCCGCGACGGCGGGGACGAACTGGTCGGGGACATCGCCGTCTACGACGAGGACGGTCGGCCGCTCGGCGCCGTCACCGACTTCCGGGCGGCCGACGTGGAGAAGGCCTCCACGGCCGTCGGCCTCGCCACCATCGACGGCTGGCTCGCCGAGCCGGTCTGGACGGAGCTGCCGGAGCCTGCCGACACCCCCGACCTGTTGGCCGAACACCCCGACCACTGGCTGCTGTTCGCCGACGCCGGGGGCGTCGCGGTCGAACTGGCCGCCCTGATCACCGCCCGCGGCGGCAGCTGCCGGCTGGTCCGCCCCGGCACCGGCTACCGGCCCGCCGGTGCAGGTACCGCAGGCGCCGCAGAGGCCGCAGGCGCCGCGGCCACCGTCGAGCCCGGCTCCGCCGACGACCTCCGCCGGCTGCTGGCCGACCAGCGGGCCGCCGGTGCCCCCGACCCGGCCGCCGTCGTCCACCTCTGGAACCTCGACCGGCCCGAGCTGGCCGGCGCCGACCGCGCCGCGGTGGCCGGGCACACCGGCGCGGGCGCGTACAGCCTGGTCGCGCTCGCCGCCGTGCTGCCCGGGGAACTGCCGGACGCCCGGTTGCACATCGTCACCCGCACCGCCCAGGCCACCGTGCCCGGCGAGCCGGTCGAGCCGCTCGGCGCGCCCGCCTGGGGAATCGGCCGGGTGCTGCGCCACCAGGAGCTGCCCGGCCACCCCGGCAAGCTGATCGACCTCGGCCCGGCCGGTCCGGCCGCTACCGGGACCGCCGAGGAGGCGGCCACCCCGCCCGTCACCGGGCCCGCCGAGGAGGCGGCCGCGCTGCTGCGCGAGTTCGGGCTCGCCGACGAGGACGAGATCGCGCTGCGCCCCGGCCGCCGGCTGACCAGCCGGCTGCGCCCGGCCGAGGGGCTGACCGGGCCGCTGCCGCCCAGCCTGCGCCCGGACGGCGCCTACCTGGTGACCGGCGCGTTCGGCGCCCTCGGCCGGCTGCTCTGCCGCACCCTGGTGCGCCGCGGTGCCCGCCGGCTGATCCTGGTCGGCCGCAGCCCGCTGCCGCCGCGCGAGCGGTGGCGCGGCCTCGACCCGGCGAGTCCGGCCGGGCGGAGCGTCGCCTTCCTGCGCGAGCTGGAGCTGCTCGGCGCCCAGCCCGTCCCGGCGGCGCTCGACGTCACGGACGAAGCGGCGCTGGCGGCCTGGCTGGCCGAGTACCGGGCGCTGGAGTCGCCGCCGGTCCGCGGCGTCTTCCACCTGGCCGGGCAGGTCCGCGACACCCTGGTGCCCGAGCTGGACCGCGAGGTGTTCGACGCCGTCCACGGGCCCAAGGTGCTGGGCGCGTTCGCCCTGCACCGGCAGCTCGCCGGTGAACCGCTCGACCACTTCGTGCTGTTCGCCTCGATCGCCTCGCTGCTCACCACCGCCGGCCAGACCAACTACGCGGCCGGGAACGCCTTCCTGGACGCGCTGGCGCACCACCGCCGGGCGCTCGGCCTGCCCGCGCTCAGCCTCGACTGGGGCCCGTGGGCCACCGGCATGATCGAGGAGCTGGGCCTGATCGACCACTACCGCAACAGCCGCGGCATGAGCTCGCTCGCGCCCGAGGCCGGGATGGCCGTGCTGGAGCGGGTGCTCGGGCAGGACCGCGCCCAGCTGCTGGTCGCCACCGTGGTCGACTGGCCGGTCTTCCTCTCCTGGTACCCGGCCCCGCCGCCGCTGGTCGCCGACCTGGCGGCCGCCGCCCGGGAGACCGCCCCGGCGCCGCGCCGGAGCAGCCTGCTGGAGGCGCTGCGGGCGGCCGGCGACGCGGAGCGCCGGGAGCTGCTCACCGAGCGGTTCACCGCGCTGGCGGCGGCGGTGCTGCGGGTGCCGGCCGAGCAGATCGGCCCCGGCGCCGGCCTGAGCGGCCTCGGTCTCGACTCGCTGCTGGCGATGGAGCTGCGGGCCCGGCTCAACACCGAACTCGGCACCGCCCTCCCGGTGGTGGCGCTGCTCTCCGACGCGCCGGTGGCCGCGCTGGTCGAGCAGTTGCACGCCGGTGCGGCCGAGCTGATCGAGGACGGCGGCGGCGCCGCCGCGGGAGCCGGGGTGGTGCGGTACGAGGACGCTGCGAACCACCCGCTGACGCAGAACCAGAAGGCGCTCTGGTTCCTCAAGCAGCTCAACCCGGACGGCTTCGCCTACAACATCGGCGGCGCGGTCGAGGTGCGGGTGGAGCTGGAGCCGCAGCTGATGGCCGCCGCCTTCCGGGCGATGGTCGAGCGGCACCCCAGCCTGCGGGCCAACTTCGTGCTCGACGCCGGCCGGCCCGTCCAGCGGATCTCCGCCGCGGGCGAGCCGGACTTCGCGGTGTTCGACGTCGAGGGCCTGGACTGGCCGGCGATCCACGACCTGATCGTCCGCGAGTACCGCAAGCCGTACGACCTGGAGCGCGACCCGCTGGTGCGGTTCCGGCTGTTCCGGCGCGGTCCGGAGCGCTGGGTGATCATGAAGGCCGTCCACCACATCGTCTCGGACGCGATCTCCACCTTCACCTTCATCGAGGAGCTGCTCGCCGTCTACGAGGGGCTGCGGCAGGGCCGGATGCCCGAACTGCCCCCGGTCGGCGCCCGCTACCTGGACTTCCTCAACCGGCAGAACGAGTTCCTGGCGGGCCGCGAGGCGCCGCGGATGCTGGAGTACTGGCGCTCGCACCTGCCCGCCGAGGTGCCGGTGCTCGGCCTGCCCACCGACAAGCCGCGTCCGCCGGTGCAGACGCACAACGGCGCCTCCGAGTTCTTCGTCCTGGACGAGGAGCTGAGCGCCCGGGTGCACGCGCTGGCCCGCGAGCACAACGTCACGGTCTTCATGGTGCTGCTCGGCGCCTACTACCTGCTGCTGCACGCGTACTCGGGCCAGGACGACATCGTCGTCGGCAGCCCGGTGACCGGCCGGACGGACGAGGAGTTCGCCGGGGTCTACGGCTACTTCGTCAACCCGCTGCCGCTGCACGTCTCGCTGGCCGGTGCGCCGACCGTGGCCGAGCTGCTGGCACTGGTCCGCACCACCGTGCTGGGCGGGCTGGACAACCAGGAGTACCCGTTCGTCCTGCTGGTGGAGAAGCTCGGGCTCCAGCACGACCCGAGCCGCTCGGCGGTCTTCCAGGCGATGTTCATCCTGCTCCACCACAAGGTCGCCACCGAGAAGTACGGCTACCGCCTGGAGTACATCGAACTCCCCGAGGAGGAGGGTCAGTTCGACCTCACCCTGTCCGCCTACGAGGACGAGGCGGAGCGCCGGTTCCACTGCGTCCTCAAGTACAACACCGACCTCTACCGGCCGGAGACGGTGGCCCGGCTGGCCGGCCACTACGTCAACCTGCTGGACGGGCTGACCACCGCCGGCGCCGACCGGCCGGCCACCGGGCTGGAGCTGCTCGGGCGCGAGGAGCGGGCCCTGGTGCTCCGGGAGTGGAGCGGGGCCGCCCGGCGGGCCGCGCACGAGGAGGCGGCGGACGAGGAGCCGGTGCACGAGCTGATCCTGCGGGCCGCCGCGGCCGCTCCGGACGCGCTCGCCGTGGCCGTCCCGGCGGAGTCCGGCCCGACCGCCCGGCTCGGCTACGGGGAGCTGGCCGAGCGCTCCCGCCGGGCGGCCGCCCGGCTGCGCGCGCTCGGTGCCGGGCCCGGCACGGTGGTGGGGATCTGCCTGGACAAGTCGCCGGAGCTGATCACCGCCCTGCTGGCGGTGCTGCGCACCGGCGCGGCCTACCTGCCGCTCGACCCGGCCCACCCGGCCGACCGGCTGGCGTACCTGGTCGGGCACACCGGCGCCGGCCTGCTGGTCGGGGACGCCGGGCGGCTCGCCGGGCTGCCCGTCCGGGTGGTCGGTCCGGCCGAACTGGAGGCGCCGGGCGACGACGTCACCGACGGCTTCGCCGACGAGCCCGTCGACCTCGACGCACCCGCGTACGTGATCCACACCTCGGGGTCCACCGGCCGCCCCAAGGCGGTCGAGGTCCCGCACCGGAGCCTCGCCTCGGCCTACCGGGCCTGGCGCACCGAGTACCGGCTGGAGACGGAGGTCAAGGTCCACCTCCAGATGGCCGGCCCGGCCTTCGACGTCTTCACCGGGGACGTGGTCCGCGCGCTCTGCTCGGGCGCCGCCCTGGTGCTGGTCGGCCGGGATCTGCTGCTCAACACCGCCCGGCTCCACGAGGTGATGCGGACGGAGCGGGTGGACGCCGCCGAGTTCGTCCCCGCGGTGGTCCGGACGGTGGCGGACCACTGCGAACGCTCCGGTGAGCGGCTGGACTTCATGCGGCTGCTGGTGGTCGGCTCGGACGTCTGGAAGGTCGAGGAGTACCAGCGGCTGCGCGCGCTCTGCGGCCCGCGGACCAGGCTGGTCAACTCCTACGGCCTCACCGAGGCGACCATCGACAGCGCCTGGTTCGAGGGCCCTGCCGACGGCCTGGAGCCCGGCCGGACGGTGCCGGTCGGGCGGCCCTTCCCGAACAGCACGCTCTACCTGCTGGACGCCCACGGCCGGCCCGTCCCGCCCGGCGTGCCGGGGGAGTTGTGGATCGGCGGCTCCGGGGTGGCGACGCGCTACGTCGGCGACGACGAGCAGACCGCCCGCCGGTTCGTCACCCTGCCGCTCGGCGGGGCCGACGGCACCCGCCCGGTCCGGCTCTACCGCACGGGGGACCTCGCCCGCTGGGACGCGGAGGGCGGGGTGCACCTGCTCGGCCGGGCCGACTCGCAGATCAAGGTGCGCGGCCACCGGATCGAGCCGGGCGAGATCGAGACCCAGCTCGCCGCATGGCCCGAACTGGACCGGGCGGTGGTCGCCGTCCGCCCGGACGGCACCGGTGAGAACGTGCTCTGCGCGTACTGCGTGCCCGCCCCCGGGCGGACGCTGGACCGGCGCGCGCTCCGCCGCCACCTGGCCGGCTACCTGCCGACCTTCATGATCCCCACGCACGTCACCGAGCTGCCCGCCCTGCCGCTCACCGCCAACGGCAAGGTGGACGTGGCCGCGCTGCCGGCGCCCCGGGCCGACGCCGCCGAGCAGGCCGCCGAACCACCCGTCACCCTCTACGAAGTCCGGATGGCCGAGCACTGGCGGGCGTTGCTCGGCATCGAGGAGCCCGGCCTGCAGCACGACTTCTTCGAGTGCGGCGGCAGTTCGATCCGGCTGATCGAGCTGATCCACGGCCTGCAGGACGAGTTCAACATCACCGTCCCGGTCAGCCAGCTGTTCAAGGTGACCACCCTGCACGGGATGGCGCGGACGGTGGAGCACATCGTCACCGGCCGGATCGAGGGCGCGCAGCCGTACCTCTGGTTCAACCAGGAGCAGCAGCAGACCGTCTTCTGCTTCCCGCCGGCCGGCGGACACGGCCTGGTGTACCGGCAGTTCGCGGCGCACCTGCCGGAGTACCGGATGGTGGCCTTCAACTACGTGGCCGGGGACGACAAGGTCGACCGCTACGCCGACCTGGTCGAGACGATCCAGCCGGACGGGCCGTGCGCCCTGCTCGGCTACTCGCTCGGCGGCAACCTCGCCTTCGAGGTGGCCAAGGAGCTGGAGCGGCGCGGCCGGGCGGTGCCCAACGTGGTGATCGTGGACTCGCACCGGATCCCGGAGTCCTTCACCCTCGGCGACGAGCACGTGCAGGCCTTCGAGCGCGAGCTCGCCGAGCACCTCCAGCGGCACACCGGATCCGCCGTCGTCGCCCGGGAGACTCGCGAACAGGCCCGGGACTACCTGCAGTTCTGCAGCCGGACACCCAACCTCGGGGTGATCACCGCGCCGGTCAGCGTGATCTCCGACGACGTCAAGGTGGCCCTCTACGCGGCCGGGCAGCACGGCGCCTGGCACGGCAGCTCGGTCACCGGGACGGCCGTGTTCCGGGGCTTCGGCACCCACGCCGAGATGCTCGACCACGAGTACATCGCCCGCAACGCCGGGCTGGCCCGGGACATCCTCGCCGGGGGTGCCGCCCGTGCGTCCTGAGACCGGTACCCGGTTGCCGAAGCCCGGCACAGCCCCACGAGAGGTGGACCCTCCCATGCTCAGGCAGCACCCGCCGCTGTCCTACCCGTTCGAGCCGCTCGGGCTCGAACTCCACCCGCGCTACGCCGAGTTGCGCGACCAGCCACTGGCCCGGATCCGGCTGCCCTACGGCGACGGCGCCTGGCTGGTGACCCGCTACGAGGACGTCCGCACGGTGCTCGCCGACCCGCGGTTCAGCCTCGCCGAGGCGATGGGCCGGGACCAGCCCCGGATGCGCCCGGTCGCCCGGACCGGCGCCGGCCTCTTCTCCACCGAGCCGCCCGAGCACACCCGGTTGCGTTCGCTGGTGGCCCGGGAGTTCAGCGCCCGCCGGGTCGAGCGGCTGCGCATCCGGGCCCGGGAGCTGGCCGACGAGCTGGTGGACGCCGTGCTGGCGGCGGGCGGCCCGGCCGACCTCGTCGAGGACTTCGCCATCCCGATGCCGACGACCATCATCTGCGAGGTGCTGGGCATCCCCGCCGAGGACCACCGGATGCTCTGGCAGTGGGCCGAGACGGTGCTCTCCGCCGTCACCCCGGGCGCGGTGCTCGCCGTCGAGGGCCAGGCGTTCATCGAGTACATGGCCGGCGTGCTCGACCTGCGCGGCCGCGAGCCCGGCGAGGACCTGCTGACCGTGCTCGTCCGGGCCTGCCGCGAGCAGGGCCTGATCACCGAGGACGAGCTGCTCTCGATCGCCTGCGACCTGCTGATCGCCGGCTTCGTCTCCACCACCAACCAGATCGGCAACTTCTTCCACCAGCTCCTGGTCAACCCGAAGGAGCTGCGGCTCCTGCGGGAGAAGCCCGAGCTGATCCCGAAGGCCGTCGAGGAGCTGATGCGCTACGTGCCGCTGCTCACCGGCTTCAGCCTGCCCCGGTACGCCACGGCCGACGTCGAACTGGGCGGGGTGACCGTCCGGGCCGGCGAGGCGGTGATGATCGCCACCGCCGCCGCCAACCGGGACCCGGCGGTGTTCGAGGAGCCGGAGCGGCTCGTCCTGGACCGCCCGGGCAACCCGCACATCGGCTTCGGGCACGGCGTGCACTACTGCATCGGCGCCCACCTGGCCCGGCTGGAGCTCCAGGTGGCCATCGAGACGGTGCTGGACCGGCTGCCCGGGCTGCGGCTGGCCGTCCCCGAGGACGAGCTCCGCTGGAAGGCGGACGCCATGGTGAACGGCCTCCAGGCGCTCCCGGTGGTCTGGTGACCACCCCGGCGACCACCCGGGCGACCACCCCCACGGCAACGACGAGGACGACGAGGAAGGCCAGGCACGTGGCACGGGAATCGGCACGGGGCACAGCGGCACGGGACGCGACGGTACGCGGCGCGGAAGGCCGCCGCCGGGAGACGATGATCGTCGTCGGCGGCGGCCTCGGCGGCCTCTCCACCGGCTGCTACGCCCGGATGAACGGGTACCGTACGCAGATCTTCGAGATGCACGAGATCCCCGGCGGCTCCTGCACCGGCTGGGACCGCAGCGACTTCACCTTCGACTGGTGCATCAGCTGGCTGCTCGGCAACGGCCCGGGCAACGAGATGTACCAGATCTGGCTGGAGCTCGGCGCCCTCCAGGGCAAGGAGATGCGGCACTTCGACGCGTTCAACATCGTCCGCGGCCGGGACGGCCGGGCGGTGTACTTCTACTCCGACCCGGACCGGCTGGAGGCGCACCTGCTGGACATCTCCCCGGCCGACGCCGCCCCGGTGCGGGAGTTCTGCAACGGCATCCGGACCTTCCGCAAGGCGCTGGCGGTCTACCCGTTCCTCAAACCGGTCGGGCTGATGGGCCGGGTCGAGCGCTGGCGGATGCTGGCCTCGTTCCTCCCGTACTTCAACACCATCCGCAAGTCGATCACCGTGCTGATGACCGACTACGCGCAGCGCTTCCGTGACCCGCTGCTGCGCGAGGCGTTCAACTTCATCCTCTACGAGAAGCACCCGGCCTTCCCGGTGCTGCCGTTCTACTTCCAGCTCGCCTCGCACGCCAACCAGGCCGCCGGGGTGCCGGAGGGCGGCTCGCTGGGCCTGGCCCGGTCGGTGGAGGAGCGCTACCGCAAGCTCGGCGGCGAGATCACCTACAACGCCAAGGTCGAGGAGATCCTGGTCGAGGACGACCGGGCGGTCGGCGTCCGGCTCAGTGACGGCCGGGAGTACCGCGCGGACATCGTGGTCTCCGCCGCCGACGGCCACACCACACTGATGAAGCTGCTCAAGGGCCGCTACCTGAACGACACCTACCGCCGGCTCTACACCTCGCTGATCGACGAACCGGGCCAGCTGTCCCCGGGGTACGTCTCGCTCTTCCTGGGCCTGCGCAAGCCCTTCCCCGAGGGTGACCCGTGCACCACCTACCTGCTCTCGGAGCGGGAGGCGGCCGAGCTGACCGGCATCCGCTGCCCGAGCATGAACGTGCAGTTCCGCACCCGGCACTACCCGGAGCTGGCACCCCGGGATTCCACGGTGGTGTTCGCCACCTACTTCTCCGAGATCGGGCCCTGGCGCGCGCTGCACGAGGGCCCGGAGCAGTCCTCCCGGGTGCGGCGCGGCGAGGAGCTGCACACCCTGCCGGTCAAGCACGGGCGGGAGTACACCGCGGCCAAGCGCAAGGTCCGGGCCGGCATCGTCTCCTTCCTGGACGAGCGGTTCCCCGGCTTCCGGGACGCGGTCGCCGTCGCGGACGTCTCCACCCCGCTCACGCAGGTCCGCTACACCGGGGTCTACGACGGCACCTTCCCCGGGTGGAACCCCTTCGTGGAGGGGGCGGAGACGGTCGAGCAGGAGATCAAGAAGAGCGGCCCGGTGCTGCCGGGCCTGTCGAACTTCTACCTCTCCGGGGTCTGGGCCACCATCGGCGGCCTGATCCGGGCGGCCGCCGCCGGCCGGCACGTCATGCAGTTCGTCTGCCGGGACGACGGCGTGGACTTCACCGCCGAGATCGACCTGAGCGCGCCGCCGCCCACCCATCTGATCCTCCCGGTCGGCCGTCCGCCGCAGCAGGCGGCCGGCCCGGCCGACGAGATCCCGTCCACCACCACCGTCACGACAGGGGCCCTGGCATGAAGATCGAGAAATGGGTGGTCCGCGAGCACCTCGACGGGGTGCCGGACGTCAACCGGGTCTACGAGAAGGTGGTCGAGGAGGTCGGGATCAGCCTCCGCCCGGACGAGATGCTCTTCCGGACCAGGTACGTCTCGGTCGACCCGTACCAGAACGGCCTCGCGCTGGAGACGCCGCTCGGCGACCACATGGGCGCCGACTCGATCCTGGAGGTGCTGGAGGCCGGGCCGGAGGCCGCGTTCCGGGTCGGCGACCTCGTCCAGGGCTTCGGCGGCTGGCGCAGCCACGTCGTCCACAACGGCGCCGAGGAGGTCTGGCGGACCGGCGCCTTCCCGATGGTCTTCCCGGCCTACCGCCGGCTCGACCCGGCCTGGTACGACGAGCAGCTGCCGCTCTCCACGGCGCTCGGCATCATGGGCGCCCCCGGCATGACCGCCTGGGGCACGCTGACCACCTTCATGACCGTCCGCCCCGGCGACACCGTGGTGATCAGCGGCGCCTCCGGCTCGATCGGCACCCTGGTCGGACAGCTGGCCAGGCGCGCGGGCGCCGGCCGGGTGGTCGGCACCACCGGCTCGCCCGGCAAGGCCGCCCACCTGAAGGAGCTCGGCTTCGACGAGGTGGTGCTGTACGACCGGGCGGACGACGCCGAGGCGGTCCGCGAGGCGCTGCTGCTCGCCGCCCCCGACGGGGTCGACCGGTACTTCGACAACCTCGGCGGGTCGGTCACCGACGCGGTGTTCACCATGCTCAACGTGGACAGCCAGGTCGCCGTCTGCTGGCAGTGGGCGACGACGGTGAACGGCGAGCTGACCGGGCCCCGGCTGCTGCCGTACATCATGTTCCCGCGCACCACGATCCGCGGGATCTTCGCCCAGGAGTGGTTCACCGGGCCGCGGCTGGCGGCGATGCACGAGGAGCTCGGGGCACTCGTCCGGAGCGGGGAGATCCGCTACCACCAGACGGTCCACAAGGGCTTCGACGCCATCCCGCAGGCCTACCGGAGCCTCTACCTGGACCGGGAGACCAACCGGGGCAAGGTGCTGGTCGAGGTCTGAGCCCGCCCCGGGGGGGGGGGGGGCGGTGCGCCGCGGGCACGCCGCCCCCCGGCGGGTCACTCGTCGTCGAAGTCCAGGCCGCCGGCGTCGCTGCCGTCCGGGGTGCCGCTGATCACGTACCCCTGGCGGCGGGCCTCGTAGCAGGCCACCGTGGCGGCGGCGGAGACGTTCAGCGAGCCGACCCGGCCCAGCTGCGGGACGAACACCACCTGGTCGCAGAGGGCCAGCGCGTCGGGGGTGATCCCGCGGTCCTCGTGGCCCAGCACGAAGGCGACCGCCGGGGTCAGCTCGGCGGCGAACATCGGCAGCGCCTCGTCCGCCAGCTCCAGCCCGACCACCTTGAAGCCGTCCGCCTTGGCGGAGGCCACCGCCTCGGCGACGGTCGGGAACTGCTCGACCTTGAGGTACTTGTCGGTGCCCATGGCGGCCTTCTGCGCGCCGGACGAGCGCACCGACGGGGTGTCGCCGGTCAGGTACAGCTTCTCGGCGCCCATCGCGGCGGCGGTCCGGACCACCGAGCCGACGTTGAACGGCGACTGGAGGTTCTCCAGGATCAGCGCGAGCCGGAACTCGTTGCTGCGCCGCCACGAGCGGTGCAGCCGCTTCAGTTCGGTCCCGCGGAGCTGCTTCACGACGTCGTACCTCGTCCACTCTCGGGGCCCGCACCCTCGGGGCGGGGCCGCGCTTCCAGAATCCGGAACCCGTTGACCGACGTGACCCGGCTGGTCGGGTGGCCCTGCTCGGTCAGCCACGTCTGCAGCGAGTCCGAGCCCAGGTTCTTCTGCACCACCAGGAAGGCCGATCCGTCCGGGGTGAGCCGGCCGAGCCACTGGAGCAGCAGCCGGCGCAGGGCGGCCTTGCCGATCCGGATCGGCGGGTTGGAGTAGATCGCCGCGAACCGAAGGTCCTCGGGGACCTCCTCCGGCAGCGCCGCCTGCACGTTGCCCAGGCCGAGCGCCTCCGCGTTCAGCCGGACGAGGTCCAGCGCGCGGGTGTTCACGTCCACCCCCCAGACCGGCAGCCGCTTGCGGCGGCTCGCCCAGGTCAGGGCGATCGGGCCGTAGCCGCAGCCGACGTCCAGGATCGGGCCGCGGACCCGCGGCGGCGGCGCGTGCTCCAGCAGTACCCGGGTGCCCGGGTCGAGCCGGCTGCGGGAGAACACACCGGCGTCGGTGGTGAGTTCCAGGGTGAGGTCCGGCAGGGTGACCGTGATCGGACGGCGCTCGCTGGCGACCTCGGGTGCACCGGTGAAGTAGTGCGAGCCGGACATGATTTCCCCGTCGTTCGTGAGGCTTCGGGGCCACCGGGTGGGTGTGGGTAAGCCCTGCTGGTACGGCACTGATCGTACCCCCGGCGGCCCGGCCCCCGTTTTCCGTGCCGGTGGCGGGGCAGACGGGGGGTGCGGGGCCCGGGCACCGGGCTGGGCCCGGGCAACACGCCGACCGGCCGACGGCGCATCGCGTCCGGGCAGCCGTCGGCGGATACTTCCAGTACCCCCCAACGGGCCCGTGGGAGCCTCCGAACAGCGAGGACGGATGCCATGCCGCAGAATCCAGAGGATTACCTCGACGAGGTCGCCGAGGCGGTGGAGCCGGACGACGAGGCGGAGCAGGGCGACGACTACGACGAGCTGGCCGAGCGTCGCGCCCTCGGCGCCGACCCGGCCACCGAGGTCGCCGACGTCGCGGAGCAGACCCGGGTCGTGCAGCTCGACGAGGACGAGTACCGGGAGTAGCCGGCCCGCCGCCGAGCACCCCGCCGCCGAGCACCCGGGCGAGGACCGGGAGCGGCGGCCGCAGCAAGCGACTACAGCGAGCGACTACAGCGCGCCGCGCCGCTGGAGCCAGGCGAACGCCGCCCAGCCCGGCAGCACCGGCAGGACGAGGGTGAGCAGCCGGTAGAGCGCGACGGCGGCCAGAGCGCCGCCCTCCTCCATGGACGCGGTGTGCTCCAGCAGCGTCACCAGCGCGCTGTCCACGGCGCCGGCCCCGCCCGGGGTCGGCGCCGCGTTGCCGACCGCGTTGCCGATCAGGAAGACCACCGCCACCGAGGCGAAGGCCGGCTCCCGCCCGACCGCCCGCACGCAGCAGTACAGGCAGGAGACCAGGCAGAGCGAGACCAGCAGCTGGCCGGTCACACCCATCGCCAGCCGCCCGGGGTTGCGCAGCAGCTCCAGCAGCCGCGGCAGCACCTCGGAGGTCAGCGGCCGCAGCCGGGCCGCCAGCCAGCGGCGGGCGGGCGGCACCGCGGAGACCCCGCCCAGCAGCACCGCGGCCCCGGCGAGGCCGCTCACCACGGCGGGCAGCGCGTCCAGCTCGGAGCCGCCCGGCTCCAGGTCCAGCAGGTAGACGAAGGCGCCGAGCTGCAACAGGTGCAGTACCAGGCCGAACAGCTGGCCGACGCCGACGCTGGACAGCGCCTGGGCGGTCGGGAGGCCGGCCCGCTGGAGGAACCGCGTGTTCAGGGCCACCCCGCCGACGCCGCCCGGCGAGACCAGCTTCACGAAGCAGCCCGCCACCTGGGCGAGGACGGCGCGGCGGAAGTCCAGTCGCTCGGGCACGAAGCCGACGAACCCCATCGCGGCGGTGAAGTGGCTCGCGGTCGCGGCCAGCACGGCGAGCGCCAGCCAGAGCGGGTCGGCGTCGCCGACGGCGGCGATCGGGTTCTGCTCGCTCGCGAACAGCTGCGGCAGCAGCAGCCACCCGGCCACCACCCCGCCGCCCACGGCCAGCAGCGTGCGGGGGCGCAACCGCTCCAGCTTGACCGCGCGGACGGGCGCCTGCGGCCTGGTCCGCAGCACCTCGGCGCGGATGGCGTCCAGCAGCTCGACGGGCGGCGCCGGGGCCGGGGCGGCCCCGGCCCCGGCGGCGGCCGCGGACGGGGCGCCGGCGGCCCGCTGGGCGGCCGCGGCGCGCTTGAGGGCGCTGCGAGTGGTGCGGGCGAGGGCGATGGGCTGGAGCAGCGGGAGGGCCGCGCCGACGGCGTCCGGGCCGAGCACCGCCACCGCGCTGCGCACCGCGCGCTCGGCACCGGTGCGGAGCGCGATGGTGGTGAGCAGTTGGGCGATGTCGCAGAGCAGCACCAGCTCGCTCGCCGCGATGTCACCGTCCGCGAGGTCGACCAGGTGCACCGCGCCGGCCTCGTCCACCAGCAGGGCGGAGGGGACCAGCGCGCGGTGCGAGATCTCCCGCCGCTGGAGCAGCGCGAGCTGGGCCCAGGCGTCGGCGAGCAGCGCGTCGGTCAGCTCCTCGTCGGCGAGCCGGTCCAGGGTGCGGCCGGGCAGGTACTCGTAGGCGACCAGCGCGGTGTCGCGGCCGAGCTCGGCGGTGGCCGCGATCCGGCGGGTGCGGACGCCGGCGGCGACGGCCGCGTAGGAGACCAGGGCCTCGTGCTCCAGCCCGGTGCGCAGCGAGCGCAGCGCCCGGGGGTGCGGGGCGGTGCGCAGCCGCAGCCGGCGCCAGGCGCGCTGGACGAGGGCGGCGGTGACGGCCTGCCGGTCGAGCAGCTGGACGTCCAGGTCGGGGCGCCCGGCCTCCTGGCGGACCAGGTAGCGGTCCGGCCCGGCCGGGCGGGCGGTGACCGGGCGCAGGCCCGCCTCCCGCAGGGCGCGCAGCAGCTCGGCGGGCCGCGGCCGGGGGTCCGGCGTGCCGACGGCGTAGCGGGTGCCGTTGGCGGCGGCGACGCCGATCAGCAGACCGAGCAGCAGCGCCGTCGGGGTGGCGTACCCGGCGGCCAGCCCGGCCAGGCCGGAGACGGCGAGGGCGGTCCGGGGCACCCGGCGTTCGCGGGCGTCGGAGGCGATGAGGAAGGCCAGGACGGGGGCGAGGTAGCCGTAGACGGGTTCGGTGTGGGCGAGGCCGGCGCCGGGCAGCGCCTGGGTGAGGGCGGCGACCAGCGAGGCGGGGGCGACGCCGTCGACCCAGAGGTCGAGCGCGAGCGAGAGCCCGTAGGCGAGGACGGCGGCGAGCAGCCCGTCGGACACGTGCTGGAGGGTGCGCCGTCGGTCGGGGGACGGGCTGAGCAGCCGGCGGGCGGCCGAGTACACCGGGACGAGCAGCAGGGCGGCGGTGGAGAGGCCGCCGGCGATCCCGGCCAGCGGGCGCGGCACCAGTCGGGCGGCCTGGCCGACATCGCTGGCGATGCCGCCGGTGGTGGCCCGGGCGTAGTCGGCCAGCAGCAGGGTCAGGGTGATCGCGGCGAGGCCGGCGAGGAACCGGATCAGCGTGACCGGTTGGCGGACCCGCCCCGTCCCGGCGGGACCGGGGGCGTCCGGGCCGGAGTCGTCCGGACCGGGGCCGGTGGGTCCGGGGCCGTCCGCGCCGGGGGCGTCCGGTATGTCCGGTGGTGTGCCGGGGGCGGCCTGCCCGGGTATCCCGCCCGCCCGGGCACTGCCGGTGTCGCCCTCTGTTCTCCCCGTCACAACCGCCACGGGTGGCATGCTCCCACGGCGTGTCCCGGATCGGCCGGGGAACCCGTCGACCGGGCCCGGAACCTGCCGGCGGACCGGCTCGGTTCGGGCGGCGGGCGGCGGTGGCGGGTGGTGACGGGCGGCGGGTCAGGCCTGGCGGGTCGGCAGCGCGACCAGGTGGCGCAGGTTGACGTGCCGGGGGCGGGTGACGGTGTAGGCGATCAGGTCGGCGATGTCGTCGGCGGTCAGCGCGGGGATCGCGGCGAACATCCCGCCGAGCTGCTCGCGCAGCACCGGGTTGTCGATGTGCCCGCCCAGCTCGGTGTCGGTCAGCCCGGGCTCGATCGCGCTGACCCGGACGTCCTGCGGGCCGAGCTCGGTGCGCAGCGCCGCGGAGAGCTGGGTGAGCGCCGCCTTGGTGGCGCCGTACACGGCGTAGTCGGGGAAGACGATGTGCGAGGCGATCGAGGAGACGTTGACCAGGTCGGCGGTGCGGCCCTCGGTACCGGCCGCGGTGAGGTCGGCGGCGAAGGCGCGGACGATCCGCAGTGCGCCGGTGAGGTTGGTGTCGATCATCCTGGTCCACTCGTCGATCCGGCCGTCGGCGAGCGGGTTGGCCAGCATCACGCCCGCGTTGTTGACCACCAGGTCGACCGGGCCGTACGCGTCGTGGACGGTCTTGGCGGCGGCGTCCACCGAGGCCTGGTCGGTGACGTCGGCGGTGACGGCGAGGGCCCGGCCGCCCGCGGCGGTGATCTCGGCGGCCAGCGCGTCCAGCCGGTCGGCGCGCCGGGCCAGCAGGGCGACCCGGGCGCCGCCGGCGGCCAGCAGGCGGGCGGTGGCCTCGCCCATGCCGCTGGCGGCCCCGGTGACGACGGCGGTGCGGGTGGCGAGGGCGGGGTAGCTCATCTTCGGCTCCTGGGGAGGGTCTTCGGGGGCTGACGGGAACCACTCTGCGCGCGCCCCGGCCCGCCACCCAGGGCCGTGCCCGTCCTGGGTAGGCGCAACCCGGGAAAGCTCATCCTGGGACAGGCGTTACCACCCTTGCGGTGCGCACCCGGTCTACGCTGCCGGGCATGGAGAACACCGTGGGGGACTTCCTTCGTACGCGCCGTGCCCGGATCCAGCCGGAGGAGGTCGGCCTCCCCTCGCACGGCCGCCGCCGGGTCCAGGGGCTGCGCCGGGAGGAGGTGGCCCAGCTCGCCGGGGTCAGCGTCGACTACTACGTCCGGCTGGAGCAGGGCCGCGGCGGCAGCGCCTCGGACGCGGTGCTGGACGCGGTGGCGCGGGTGCTGGGGCTCGACGAGGTGGAGGCCGCGCACCTGCGGTCGCTGACCCGTCCGCCCCGGACGGCCGCCGGGCCGCGCGGCCGCCAGCAGGTGCGGGAGGGGACGCGGCTGCTGCTCGACCTCATGCCCGGGGTGCCGGCCTTCGTGCTCGGCCGCCGGATGGACGTGCTGGCCTGGAACGCCCTCGGGGACGCGGTGCACGGCTTCTCCGCCCGCCCCCTGGGCGAGGCCAACGCGGCCCGGCAGGCCTTCCTCGACCCGGCCGCCCGCGAGTTCTACCCGCAGTGGGAGGCCGTCGCGGCCGAGACCGTGGCCTACCTGCGGCTGGACGCTGGCCGGTACCCGGAGGATGCCCGGCTGGCCGCCCTGGTGGGTGAACTGTCCGTGCGGAGCGAGGAGTTCCGCCGGCTCTGGGCGGACCACCAGGTGAAGCAGAAGACCCACGGGGTCAAGCTGATCCGGCACCCGCTGGTCGGCGAACTGGACTTCGGCTACGAGACGCTGGCGGTCAACGGCTCGCCCGACCAGTTGCTGGTGGTGTTCACCGCGCCGCCGGGCTCGCCGACGGCGCAGCGGCTGGCCCTGCTGGCGAGCTGGACGGCACCCGGCGTCGCGGCGCCCGACGTCGTGGCCGCTGCGAACACCGTGGCCCCGGCGGAGGCCCCGGCCCCGGGGGACTGACGGGCCGCCGCGTGGGGCGTGTCTCGGGCCGCGGCCGGGCGGCCGTCACTACCCTGCGTCCATGAGCGCCTGCGAAGACCTCACCGCGGCACCCCCGGACATCGCCCCCCTCCCGCCGGCGGACGGCTGCGCCGACTGCCTGGCGCAGGGGCGCCGGGACTGGGTGCACCTGCGGGTCTGCCTGGACTGCGGCCACGTCGGCTGCTGCGACTTCTCGCCGCAGCGGCACGCCACCGCGCACTTCCACAACAGCTCCCACCCGGTGATCCGCTCGTACGAGCCGGGGGAGGACTGGCGCTGGTGCTACGTCCACGAGGTCATGGGCTGAACCGGGCCGGTGCCGGCGGCCGGCTCGGGCCGGTTCGCGGGGTCGGGGCCGCGCACTGCCCGAGCGGGGCAGGTGTAATCCGGCCGGAATGCGGACATAACGCCCGTGCGGCCCTCCCGGTCCACGTGTGTGCGGCCGGTGACCGTCGAAGGGAGGCCGACCATGACCAGGCTGGCACCGAGCAGTACCCGCAAGCTCCGCCAGGGCACCCAGGAGCTGCTGGAGCGCCGGGGTATGGCGACGACCCCCGCACCGGCGCCGCCACGGCTGCGCGCCGACGGTCCGCCCGCCGCCACCGGCCTCTCCGTCGGCGGCTCGGCCTTCCGGCACGGCGGCCACGACGCCGACGTGGCGGGGATGCGCTCCGCTCCTGCGATGCACGCCGAACTGAAGGGCCACCGCCACCGCGGCGCGGAGAAGCACTCGGCGCACTGACGCACTGACTGACGTCCTGACGTCCTGACGTCCTGATGCGTTGATGCGCCCACCGGCCCCGGGCGCCGAGGGGCGGGAGCCGTCGGAGCCCGACCGGCCCGGCTCCCGCCCCTGACGTTCGGGCAGGAGCCCTTCGGGGATCTCCCGGGGGTGGCTCCGGGGCAGCTGGGGGATCGTCCCGGATGGCCGCCGCGGCCCGCTCCAACAGACTCGTACCGGAACAGCACGACCCCCCGGACGAGCCGCAGTTGGAGATCACCCCTGATGAACAGCCCTCAGCGCGAACGCCGTTGGACCACCGTCGCCGTCGCCGGTGCACTGCTGGCGGCCGTCGGCGCGGGTGTCGCGACGCCGGCCCTGGCGGCCGACCGGCCCGCGGGCGGCGCCGGTTCGGTCGCGGCCCTGCGCCCGGCCGCCCCGCTGGACCGCGGCGCCCTGGCGAAGACGATCGCCGACCTGCCGTCCGCGGGCATCACCGGCGCACTGGTCCGGGCGGACGGCCGGGGCGGCCGGTGGACCGGCACCGCCGGGGCGGACGTCCCGGCGGACGCGCGCTTCCGGATCGGCAGCATCTCCAAGGTCTTCACCGCCACCGTGGCGCTCCAGCTCGCCGCCGAGCGGCGGCTCGACCTGGACGGCACCGTCCAGCAGTACCTGCCCGGTCTGCTCCCGGCGGCCTACCCGCCGGTCACCGTCGGCCAGTTGCTCGACCACACCAGCGGCCTGCCGGGCGGCGGCGGCCTGACCTCGGGGGACGGCACGGAGAGCTGGTTCGCCGAGCACCGGGCGCAGTCCTGGACGCCCGCCCAGGTGGTCGCCGACGCCGTCCGGCAGCCGATGGGCTTCGCGCCGGGCAGCGCCCAGCAGTACAACGGCATCAACACCTTCGTCGCCGGGATGCTGATCGAGAAGGTCACCGGCCGCACCTTCGCGCAGGAGGTGCAGACCAGGATCGCCCGGCCGCTCGGCCTGCGGGACACCGTCGTCCCGGACCGCGACGACGTCTCGTTGCCGGGCCCGCACGCACCGGCCTTCGTCGACGTCCCCGGCCCGGACGGCAGCCGGCAGCGGGTGGACGTCACCGAGCAGAGCCCCTGGCCGTGGGCGGAGGGCGGCATGATCTCCTCCGCCGCCGACCTGGACCGCTTCATGACCGCGCTGCTCCGCGGCCGCCTGCTGCCGCCCGCCCAGCAGGCCGAGCTGTTCCGCGTCCCGGACGTGCCCAACGTCCGGAACCGGAACTGCGAGATCGGCCCGACGGCCGGCCACGCGTGCTTCAGCAAGGGCCTGATGAGCGCCACCCTGCCGAACGGCCTGGTGGTGTGGGGCAAGACCGGCTCCCGGCCGGGGTACTCCGACGCCGTCTTCGCCACCCGGGACCTCAGTCGCCGGGTGGTCGTCTCGCTGAACCCGACGGACACCTCCGGCAAGGAGTTCCCGGCGATGTGGCGGATCGTCACCACCGCCTTCGGCTCCGGGCAGACGTACGACGCGCAGCCGGGGCCGGCCGGGACGCGGTAGCCCCGCGGGGCGGTCCGGTGCCCGCGCCGGTGCCGGTGCCGGTCTCAGCGCCATTGTCAGTGCCCTGCGGTACGTTCGAAGTGATCACTGGCGTTGGGCAGCACTTGGGGGCTCGGGATGGCCGACCTGATGACGGAGGAGCCGGTCGAGCTCCAGCTGGAGCGGTACCGGAGGGAGCTGACGGGCTACTGCTACCGGATGCTCGGCTCGGTCTTCGAGGCCGAGGACGCGGTGCAGGAGACCATGGTCCGGGCCTGGCGCGGCCACCGGGGGTTCGAGGGCCGGGCGGCACTGCGCTCCTGGCTGTACCGGATCGCCACCAACGTCTGCCTGGACGCGTTGAACGGCCGCAACAGCCGGGCTCGGCCGATGGACCTGGCCGGTCCGTCCACCGTGGCCACCGCGACGGACGCCCAGCTGCCCGAGGTGACGTGGATCGGCCCGGCGCCCGACGGCCGGATCCTGCCCGAGACGGGGGATCCGGCCGAGGTGGCCGCCCAGCGCGAGTCGGTCCGGCTGGCCTTCGTCGCCGTGCTCCAGCGGCTGGCGCCCCGGCAGCGGGCGGTGCTCATCCTGCGGGAGGTGCTGGGCTGGAAGGCCGCCGAGGTCGCCGAGCTGCTCGGCGTCACCGTGGCCTCGGTCAACAGCGCGCTCCAGCGGGCCCGGGCGGTGCTCGCCGCGGACACCGCGGCGGCCCGCCCGGCGCCCGTGCTGGACGAGGACCACCGGGCGCTGCTGGCCCGCTACGTCTCGGCCTTCGAGGCGTACGACATGGACGGCCTGGCGGCGCTGCTGCACGAGGACGTCACGCTGAACATGCCGCCGTTCGCGCTCTGGCTGCAGGGCCACGGCGACATCCGCGAGTGGATGCTCGGCCCGGGCTGCGGCTGCCGGGGTTCGCGGCTCGTCCCGGTGGTGGCCAACGGCAGCCCGGCCTTCGGGCAGTACCGGCCGAGCCCGGAGGGCGGCCACGAGCCGTGGGCACTGATCGTGCTGGACGTGTCAGAGGGCCGGATCGGCGGGCTCACCAACTTCCTCGACACCGACGTGCTCTTCCCGCTGTTCGGGCTCCCGCCCCGGCTGGACGCGTAGCGCGCGCGGGCCGGGCGGGGCCGGGCTCGCCGGCGGCCCGGGGGCGACGGGCAGCACGTCGGCCAGGCCGGTGAACGCGAGCAGCTCCCGCAGGGGGCTGCTCGCGTTGGTCAGCACCACCGGGACGCCCTGCCGGGCGGCGGCCAGCCGGAGCCGGGCGAGCGCGTCGACCAGGGCCAGGTCGGCGTCGGCGAGGGCGCCGAGGTCGCAGGTCAGCTGGGGTGACGGCGGGGCAGGGGATGCGGTCGGCGGTGTGGGCGGAGCGGCTCCGCGGTCGGTGTTCACACAGCTTGGACCGGTGGAGCGGGCGCGGCTCATCGGTCGGCCGGAGGATTCCGGAAAAAAAACTTTCGCCGGGAGCGATGAGTTTCGGGTGCGGCCCCGGTCCACCCCTCCGACACCGCACACCGGCGGCACCACACACCTGTGGCACGACCTGCCGGTGGCACCGCACACCGCACCGCGAACACGAGGGACACCACATGAGCGAGACCCTGGGCGAGCTGACCATCACCCGCGAGCTGCCCGCCACCCCCGCCGTCGCCTTCCGGGCGTACGTCGACCCGGAGCAGTTCGTCCGCTTCTGGGGCCCGGTCGGCACCCACGTGCCGCTGGACACCGTCACCATCGAGCCGGTGGTCGGCGGCCGTTACGACAGCACCATGGTCATGGACGCCACCGGCGAGAGCTACCCGCTGACCAGCCGGATCACCGAGATCCGCGAGGGCGAGCTGCTCGCCATCGCCGAGGACAACATCGGCCTGCGCTCGACGCTGACCTTCAAGGACCTCGGTGACGGGCGGAGCGAGGTCGTCCTGCACCAGACCGAGGTGCCGGCGATGTACTGCGGCCCGGAGGCCGAGGCGGGTCTCAACTCCAGCTTCGACCGGCTGGTCGAGCACCTCTCCGCGTCGGCATGACCGGTGCCCCGCCGGCGACGGCGGGGCACCGGGGGTCCGGGGCCGGCGCGGGGGTGCTGCGAGGGTGGCAGAGTGGGTGCACTTGCCCCTGCGCCGGAGGAGGACCGCCGTGTCGGCCGAGCCGTTGAAGTCCAAGGAAGAGTGGCTGGCGTCCCTGCCGCGGATCTACGCGGCCGCCGGGGGCGTCCTGCGGGACGCCTCTGGGCGGATCCTGATCGTGAAGGCCGGCTACCGGGAGCACTGGCAGTTCCCCGGCGGCACGATCGACCTCGGCGAGGGACCGGCCGAGTGCGCGGCGCGGGAGCTGACCGAGGAGACCGGGCTGGTCCGGCCGGCCGGTGACCTGCTGGCGATCTCCTGGACCCACCCGTCCGACGAACTCGACCACCCGGCCGAGCACTTCCTCTTCGACTTCGGCAGCGTCCCGGACGGCACCCCCGTGACCGTCCCGGCCGGCGAACTGGACGACTTCCGCTGGGCCACCGAGCAGGAGGCGCTCGAACTGCTCGGGCCGGCACGGTCGTTGCGCCTCCGGGCGGCGATCGAGGCGGCCGCCGACGGGCGGGTGCGGATCATCACCACCCACGTCTCCGGCTTCTGAGCGCAGGGGCACCGGACCGCGGTGCTCCGCCCGGGGACGATCACCGTCCCCGGGCGGACTCGGCGGCTTCGGCGGCGTCGGACTTGGCGGCGTCGGCCGTGTCGGTCGCGCCGGCAGGCTCCGCCCGGTCCGGCTCAGGCCGGGGAGTCGGCCTGCGTCGCGATGTACGCCGCGACGGCCTCCGCGGTGAAGGTCTCGGCCTCGGCCTTGTCGACGCCGAGGTCGGCCAGCACGCCGGTGCCGTTCTCCTGCTCCAGCAGCGCCAGCAGGATGTGCTCGGTGCCGACGTAGTTGTGTCCCAGCTTGAGCGCCTCGCGGAAGGTCAGCTCCAGCACCTTCTTGCCCTCGGCGTCGTACGGGATCAGCGCGGGCACCTCCGCGGCGGCGGCCGGCAGGGTCGCGGTCACCGCCTCGCGGACGGCCCCGGGGGCGATGCCCTGGGCGGCCAGCGCCCGGACGCCCAGGCCCTCGGGCTCCACGAGCAGCCCGAGCAGCAGGTGCCCGGTGCCGATCTCGGTGTTGGCGGCCGTGCGGGCCTCCTCCTGCGAGGCCATCACCACGTGCCGGGCCCGGTCGGTGAACCGGCTGAAGCCCTGGCTGGGGTCGAGGTCGGCCGGGGTGCCCGGGGTCTTGGGGACGAAGCGCTTCTGGGCGGCCTGCTTGCTGACGCCCATGCTGTGGCCGATGTCCGTCCAGGAGGCGCCGGAGCGGCGGGCCTGGTCGACGAAGTGGCCGATCAGGTGGTCGGCCAGTTCGCCGAGGTGGTCGGCGGCGATGACCGCGTCGGAGAGCTGGTCGAGCGCGTCGCTGTGGACCTTCTTGATCGCGTCGATCAGGTCGTCGAGGCGCAGCGGAGTGGTCTTGGGAACGATCGGATTCTCCATGCGTCAACCGTAGGTTGTCGACCCGAGGATCGTCAACCACTGGTTGACGATGTTCCGAGTTGTGTCGCCCGCGGCTACCCCAGCGCCTCGCCCGCCGCTACCCCGGTGCCTCGCCCGCGGTTACCCCAGCGCCTTCCGCTCCCAGACGTACGCGGCCGAGACCGGGTGGCTGCGGTACTTCTCCCACTTGGGCTTCAGGGCGATCCAGGCGTCGTCCACCACCGCCTCGGCCATCTCCACCAGCGTCCAGCCGGCCGCCAGCCCGGCGGTCAGATGGTCGGAGACGAGGTGGATGTGGGTGGTGATGGCGATGTCGCCCCCGCCGGAGCCGGTGAAGTGCGTGGGCATGCCGGCGGCCATGATGAAGTACGGGTGCAGGCCGACCAGGACGAACCGGCCGCCCGGGCGGACCAGCCGGTACGCCTCGCGGTACAGCGGGCCGAGGTCGGCCAGGTGCTCGTCGATCAGCGAGGAGACGGCCAGGTCGTAGCTGCCGCCCGGCAGTCCGGTGGCGGTGACGTCCGCCTCGGTCAGGCTGTCGTGGACGGCCTTGCCCCGGGCGACCGCCAGCATCTCGGGGGTGAGGTCCACGCCGTCCAGCACCAGCCCGGGGGCGGCCTTCGTGCGGAGCCAGGCGCCCGTGCGGCCGGTGCCGCAGCCGAGGTCGGCCGCGCGGGCGGCCTCCGCCCAGGCCGGGGTGGTGAGCCGGTCGAGCACGGCGAGGTCCATGGCGTCCTCGACGGTGCGCTCGTACGTCCCGACCCATTGGGCGTAGCCGGTGCGGACGTCCACGGTCGGGTAATTGCGGGTGTCGAAGTCGGAGAAGTCCACCATGGTCCGAAGTATTGCCCGGGGCCCGGCCGCCCGCGAACGATTATCGGCACCCCCGGCTGTCGCGGCCGGTGGTGCGGACGGTGCGTCAGGTTGGCCGACGGGAAGGGCCGTTGGGGCTGTACGCCGGGCGGGGCGCGGTGGCCCCGGCCGCTCAGGGGCCCAGCAGTCGGGTGCGGACGGCGGCCAGGTCGGCCGGGTCGACGCCGGCGGCGAGCAGGCGGGCGGCCGGGTCGAAGCCGTCGAGGGTCGCGTACAGCGCGGCCTCGGCGGTGGTGCCGGCCTCGGCGAGCACCGCGTCGATCCGGCGGTACTGGTCCGGCAGGCCGAGCATGCCGTACAGCGGGCGGACGTTGGGCGCGCTCAGCAGGTAGTCGGCGACGATCTCGGCCGGCTCGGCGCCCGCGAGGGCGAGCAGCAGCAGGGCGGCGAGTCCGGTGCGGTCGCGGCCGGCGCCGCAGTGCACGACCAGGCCGCCGGGGCGGGCGCCGGCGATGGTGGCGACCAGTTCGGCGGCGGCGTGCGGGCAGTGGTCGAGGTACGGGCGGAGCGCGAGCGGTGTGCCGTCCAGCCTCCCGTACGTCTCCCACCAGGCGGGGCCGGCGAGTTCGTCCAGCGGGACGCGGACCAGCTCGATGTCGTCGGGGAGCGGGAGGAGCGGCTTGTACTCCTCGATGTTGCGCAGGTCGACGACGGTGCGTATGCCGTGGCCGAGGAGGGCGTCCCAGCCCTCGGCGGTGAGGCGGTCCAGGTTGTCGGCCCGGACGATCGCGCGGTGGGCGGTCCGGGCGCCGTCGGTGGTGCGGAGGCCGCCGAGGTCGCGGACGTTCAGGCAGCCGTCCCAGACCAGGGTGCGGTCCTCGGTGGTGGTCAGCGCGCGCGTCCGGCTCATCAGGATCCCCGTTTCTCGCGGGGGTCCGTTACCCCCTCGTTATATGAGGACTGCCGGGGCGGCCGGATGGTTCCTCGGGCACTTCGGTGGTGACGGCGGATCAGGTGCGGCTGCGTGGAGCAGGTGGAGTAGGCAGGGCGGGTGGAGCAGGTGGAGCGAGTGGAGCAGGGGCGGGGTCAGACGGTGGTCGGCTCGGCGGCCTCGGTGCGGACGAGCTTCTCCATCGGATCGGCCGCCTTGTGGCCGAGCACCGAGCCGGCCGCGATCGCGCCGATCAGGAAGACGGTGGAGAGCCAGGCCATGGTGGACACCGGCAGGGTGAAGGCGCCGACCACCCGGGCCACGCACTCGGTCAGCAGCGCGGTGCCCCAGATCCCGGAGAAGAGGCGCTCGTAGCGGCGGAAGTCGCGGGAGCGGGCGGCCCGGCCGCCGGCCAGGCGCTCCCAGGCGGCGGTGCGGGCCCGGTCGCCCTTGGTGAGGAAGGGCATCAGCACCGACGACATCAGCGGCCGGGAGAACAGCGCGGAGAAGAGGATCGCCAGCGCGAGGCTGCCGCTCAGCGCGCCGTCCTTGGCGAGCATCAGCCGGGCGTCGCCGGTGACGGTGGTCAGCGCCAGGCCGACCAGGTTGACGCCGAGCATCATCGACGCCCAGAGGTTGATCCGCCGCTCGCGGACCAGGCCGAGGACGGTCCGGACGGCCGGGATCGCGCCGCTCCAGGCGAGCGCCGCGAACTCGCTCGTCCCGAAGACGGAGTGCAGCAGGTAGTACCCGGCGAGCGGGGCGGCGACGTCCAGCGCCAGCGGGCGGAGCGCGGTGCGCAGCGGGTTCGGCGCCTTGGTGGCAGTGGCGGCGGTGGCGGTGCCGGCGGCCTCGGCGGTGGCGGTGACGGCGGCGTGGGTGCTGATGACCTGGCTCATGGTGGGTTCCTCCCCGGACTGGCTGCTCCGCCGCGGGCCGGTGCCTGCGTCGTGCCTCCAGTTTTCCGCCCGGACCCTCCGTCAGAGCAGTGTCGTCCGTTGCGGGATCCGCATGACAGTTGTCACCGTGCGCGTCGTGACAGTGCCGCCGGCCTGCGGGTTCGCGCGCGGCCGGGCCCGGGCCGGCCCCGCCGGGGTGTCACCCGCCGGCGCCGACGCCAGGGCCCCGGGGAGACGGGGCCGTCACCCGGCGGGCCGGTCGAAGGACCAGAGCTCGCGGCCCAGGGTGTCCAGGCAGCACACCGTGCGGAAGCGGGCGTCGTCGGCCGAGAGGAAGCCCTGCGCGACGCCGCGCAGGACGGTCCGGGCGACGCTGTCCGCCCTGGTCCACGCGCCGGTCAGGAGGAGCTGCTTGTCGGCCAGCTCGGCCCGCTGGATCCGGGGCACCGAGACGGCCAGCAGGGCGGCGTTGACCTGCTCCAGCTCGCCGGGGGAGAGGTACGTCTCGCCGGTGCCGGTGCGGTCCCGCTCGACCCGGCGGATCAGCTCGGGCAGGCCGTAGTGGCGCACGGCGGCGATCGAGTCGTCCAGCGCGACCAGCCAGCGCGGGCCGGGCAGCACCTCCCACCAGATGTCCGTGCCGACCGGCAGCACCTCGCCGATCCGGGCCCGCCAGGCCTCGACGCCGTAGACGGCGCGCGGGTCGGGGCGCAGCCCGGGGCGGCCGGCCGCCGACCAGTCCGCCTTGCGGACCAGGCTGAGGTCGAAGGTGTAGCGGACCCGGTCGTCGAGGTGCTGCTCCACCACGCCGAGCAGGGCCCAGTGCGTCTCGTCGGGGAGGCTGAACGTCCGGCGCCACCCGGTGAGCCCCAGGGCGCGCAGGGCGGGCGCGAGGTGGTCGCGCAGGCCTCTCGCGTGGAGCTCGGGGGCAGTCGTCATCACGGTCTCATCCCTGGTGGGGGTCGTGGCCCGGCGTGCCGGTGGGCACGTCCACGGGTCGTCGGTGCCGGCGGGGGCGTCGGCCGGGCGCCGCGCGCCGGGGGAGGGGCGGGCGGCACGGGGCGGGCCCGTACGTGGGCCCGTGCGTCGGCCGGGCAGCCGTCGGGAAGCCGTCAGTGGGGGCCGGTGGCGGCGGTGGGGGCCGGTGGGCCGCCGGGTCCGGTCCGGATCGCGCGGCCTTCTCCACCGTAGGCGGGCGGGAGCGGCCGGGGCTGTGGGCGAAGGCCAGTCGCCGGCGGGACCTTGGGCCTCCCGGCCGTGCGCCCTTGGTCCGGTCCGGGCTGTCGGCCGGGTCGGCCCGAGTCGCCCGGATGGCGCATGATGTGGCGGGTGCAGAGTGCAGAACGCCCCGGAGCGGGCACCGACAGGGCCGTCGGCCGGTCCGGACCGGCACCGGTATCCGGCCCCCCGTCCGACCCGCCCGCAGGCCCGGGCAGCGCCCCCGCCGATCTGTCGGAAGCGGTGCGGGCCGCGCAGAACGGCGACGAGGAGGCGTTCCGGCTGCTGTTCCGGAGCGTCCAGCCGGGTCTGCTCCGCTACCTCCGGGTGCTGGTCGGCGGCCGGCCCGAGGACGTCCAGGACGCCGAGGACATCGCCTCCGAGACCTGGCTGCAGATCGCCCGCGATCTGGGCACCTTCTCCGGCGACGGGGACGGCTTCCGGGGCTGGGCCGCGACCGTCGCCCGCAACCGCGCACTGGACCACCTGCGGGCCCGCCGCCGCCGCCCCGTCGCGGACCTGCCGTTCGAGTACCTGTCCGAGCTCGCCGCGGGGGACGACACCGCGGGCGCCGCGCTGACCGCGGTCGGCACCTCGGACGCGCTGGCGCTGATCTCCAGGCTGCCCCGCGACCAGGCCGAGGCGGTGCTGCTGCGGGTGGTGATGGAGCTGGACGCGGAGAGTGCGGCGCGGGTGCTCGGCAAGCGCTCGGGCAGTGTGCGGATGGCCGCGCACCGGGGGCTGAAGCGGCTGGCCAAGCTGCTGGAGCAGTCCTTCCCGGGGGCGGGGATCCCGGCCCAGCAGCCGGTGAGCGGTTCGTCCGGGCAGCCGGACCGCTCGCCTGCCGCGCCGGGCGGTGCGCACAGAGCGGGCGGCACCCGCAGAGCCACCGAGCGGGGTGCCGGGAAGAGCGGGAAGAAAATTCCTCCGCAGGGTGTGACAGAACGCCGGGCCGCGACGCTGAAGGACATGAGATGAGCACCAACCGATCCCGTCGGATCGACCCGGACACGGCCGAGCACCTGCTCGGCGGCGCCGTGGGCCGACCGGCGGCCGGGCAGGAAGCCTCGCTCACCGGCCCGGAGACCGGGGTCGCCCACGTGTTGGCGGCCGCCGCCGCCCCGCCGGTGGCGGGCGAGCTGGCCGGGGAGGAGGCGGCCCTGGCCGCCTTCCGGGAGGCCCGTCTCGTGTCCGTCCCTGCTGCACCCGCCGTACCCGCACCCGTCCGGAGACGATCGATGGCAACCGCCGCGCTGGCCAGGGCCTTCAGCACGAAGGCCGTTGCCGTCGTGCTCGGGGCCACTGCGCTCGGCGGCGTCGCGGTCGCGGCCGGAACGGGCAACCTGCCGTCCCCGCTCGGCGGCGGTTCAGGCGGTTCCGGCGGACCGGAGCACCCGCCGGTCGCCCCGGCCGTGGTCGGTTCGCCGGCCGCGCCGGGCACGAGTGCCGGCACTCCGGGCAGCAGCCCCGCGGCACGGCGTCCCGCCGGCAGTCCGTCCGCCGGCGGTCCGTCCACCGGCGGGTCGCCCGCCGCCGGGGCACCCGACGGGACGGCGAAGCCGCCGGCGCCCGGTGCTGTACCGCCCGTGCCGGCCCCGACCACCGGGGAGACCCGCGGCGGGCCTGCCCGGCTCGCGCTGATCGCCCTCTGCCGGGGGTTCGCCGACCGGGCGGGCAAGGGCGAAGGCCCGCGCGCGCTGGTCACGGATCCGAAGTTCGGTGCGCTGGTCGCGGCGGCCGGCGGTCCGGACAAGGTGGCCGAGTACTGCGGGGAGGTGCTCCGGCAGGCGAGCGACGACGACCGTAAGGACGCCACCCCGCAGCCCCGCAACACCGGTGAAGGCACCGTCGGCGGCAACGGCGGAAAGGGCGCGGCAAGCACCCCGGCCGCGCCCGTCGTGCCGACGCTCCCCGACTCCCGCCCGAAGCCGGAACGCACCGACCGGTCCGCCGACGCCTCGCCCAAGAGGTAACCCCAGGAACTCCGGATGGGCGGTGGGCGATTCCCCCCGGGCCCGCCGTCCATCCGGACCGAACCACCTGCACCACCCGCACCACCCCGCACCACCCACAGACCCCGGGTGGCCGGCCGGCTCCCCCGTGCCAGCCGTTCATCCGGCCGGCCGCGGCCGGACCGGCAGGCGCACCCCGGACGCGCCACCGGCCCGGCCCGGCCGGGCCCTGTGCGGCCCGCCCGCCCGCAGTCGGGCGGGCCGCACGCCCGCACGACCAGATCAGACCTGGACCCGACCGTGACCGTCACCTTGTACGACCACGAGCCGGCGGCCGGGGATCCGCTGCCCGGTTCCCCGGCCGCCTTTCCTTCCGAAGAGGCCGCCGAGACCACCGTCCCCCCGGTGTTCGTGGACTCCTCCGGCCGCCGCCAGCGGCGGGTGCGCCGCCTCGGCCTGCTGCTCGCCGTGCCGGCCGCCGGCTACCTGGCGCTGCTGGCCAGCACGGTGCTCGGCGGCCCGACCGTCAGCGCGCCGTTCCTGCCGCTGCCGCCCGGGCCGAGCGCCGCCGCGCCCGCACCGTCCGGTCCGGCGCCCGCTCCGGAGCAGTCGATCACCGGCTCGCCCGGGCCGGACAGCGTGCAGCCCCGGACGGCGCAGCCGACGGCGGGCGACCGCCGCACCGCTGCCCCGGTGGTGGCCGGTCCGCGACCGTCCGCCCCGGCGGCGGGACCGTCGGCGCCGCCGCCCGCCTCCGCCACTCCGGGCGGCGGCAGCGGGGGCAGCACGGGTGGGGCCACTCCGGGCCCCGGCCCGACTCCCGGCCACGGCCGCCCCACCGACGCGCCGGGCAACTCCGGCAACGCGGGCGGCAAACCCGCCAAGTCCTCCCCGACGCCCTGACCCCTGGTCCCGGACCCCGCGGAGCTCCGTGATGGTGGAGCTCCGGTCGGGCCCGGCCTGCGCCAGGCCCCTGTTCTCCGGCAGGCCTTCCGTGGCCCGACCCCTCCCGAAAGCGTCCCCGTGAGCACCTCCCGCCGTCGAAGAAGCAGTCGCCCCGGTCCCGCCGCAGCCCCACGTGCCCGACGCGGCCGGCGCGGCGTCGTCCGCCAGGGTCCGGTGCGCACCCACTGGCTGCTGCTGACCGCCCTGCTGTGCACCCTCGCCGCCACCCTGCTGATCCAGGGCTACACCCAGCACCTCTACGACAAGCGCCCCGACCAGGAGGCCCGCCGGGCCGGCTCGGCCTCCGTCCCGCAGCAGGTCCTCGCCGGCGGCCCGGTGATCGACACGGCCCGCCCGCAGCCCCGGAGCGCCGCGCCGAAGCCCGGCACCGTCGCCCTCACCTTCGACGACGGCCCGGACCCGCGCTGGACCCCGGAGGTGCTGGACACCCTGCGCCGCAACGGCGTGCACGCCACCTTCTTCGTGGTCGGCAACCAGGTCGCGGCCCACCCCGACCTGGTGCGCCGGATCGTCGCCGAGGGCCACCAGCTCGGCGTGCACACCTTCACCCACACCGACCTCGGCGCCCAGCCCGAGTGGCGCCGCTCGCTGGAGCTGCGCGAGACCCAGCTGAGCCTGGCCGGCGCCGCCGGGGTGACCAGCTCGCTGCTGCGCCCGCCGTACTCCTCCACCGCCGACGCCCTGGACGACCCGGGCTGGTCCGCCGTCCAGCAGGCCGGCCGCGAGGGCTACCTCACCGTGCTCACCACCCGCGACAGCGAGGACTGGCGCCGTCCCGGTGTGGACGAGATCGTCGAGGCCGTCGCCGGCGGGCCCGCCGACGAGGGCCGGATCGTCCTGATGCACGACTCGGGCGGCAACCGCTGGCAGACCGTCGCCGCGCTGGACAACCTGCTGCCGCAGCTCAAGGCGCACGGCTTTCGCTTCACCACCGTCAGCGAATCGGTCGGCCTGCCGGACCCCGTTCACCCGGCCACCGGGGCCGAGCACTGGCAGGGCCTCGGCCTGATCTGGCTGCTGCGGACCGGCGACTGGACCCTCACCGTGCTGGGCTGGCTGCTCTACGCGGCGGGCGCGGTGAGCGTGCTGCGCGCGGCCGCCGTCCTGGTCGCGGCCCGCCGGCACAAGAAGCTGCGCCGCCGCCGGCCGTGGGGTCCGCCGGTCACCGAGCCGGTCAGCGTGATCGTGCCCGCCTACAACGAGTCGGCCGGCATCGAGGCCGCCGTCCGTTCGCTGCTCGCCTCCGATCACCCGGTCGAGATCATCGTCGTCGACGACGGCTCCACCGACGGCACCGCTGACCTGGTGGAGTCGCTCCGACTGCCCTGGGTCCGGGTGATCCGGCAGGAGAACGCGGGCAAGCCGGCCGCGCTCAACACCGGTATCGCCGCCGCCCGCGCCGAGCTGCTGGTGATGGTGGACGGCGACACCGTCTTCGAGCCGGACGCCGTCCGGATGATCGTGCAGCCCTTCGCCGACCCGTCGGTGGGCGCCGTCTCCGGCAACGCCAAGGTGGTCAACCGGGGCGGGCTGCTCGGCCGCTGGCAGCACATCGAGTACGTGGTCGGCTTCAACCTGGACCGCCGGCTCTTCGACCTCGCCGAGTGCATGCCCACCGTCCCGGGCGCGGTCGGCGCGTTCCGCCGCTCGGCGGTGCTGGCGGTCGGTGGTGTGGGTGACGAGACCCTCGCCGAGGACACCGACCTCACCATGGCCCTCTGCCGGGACGGCTGGCGGGTCGTGTACGAGGAGCGCGCCAAGGCCTGGACGGAGGCACCGGCCTCGCTCTCCGCCCTCTGGCGGCAGCGCTACCGCTGGTGCTACGGCACCCTGCAGGCGATGTGGAAGCACCGCGGTGCGCTGCGCCAGCGCGGGCAGGCGGGAAAGCTGGGCCGGCGCGGTCTCGGCTACCTGCTGATGTTCCAGGTGCTGCTGCCGCTGCTCGCCCCGGTGGTGGACGTCTTCGCGCTGTACGGGCTGGTATTCCTCGACCCGGTGCGGATCGTCGGCCTCTGGCTGGCGTTCCTGCTGGTCCAGCTCCTGATGGGGGTCTACGCCTTCCGGCTGGACCGGGAGCGGATCGGCCCGCTCTGGAGCCTGCCGTTCCAGCAGTTCGTCTACCGGCAGCTGATGTACCTGGTGGTGATCCAGTCGGTCTTCACCGCCCTGGCCGGCTCCCGGCTCCGCTGGCAGCGGATGCAGCGGTACGGCAGCCTGCGGGTGCCCGTTCAGGACGGCCCGGCGGACGCGACCCCGGGCCCCACGAGCGGCGGGGGCTATCGTGCACGGGTGCACGAGGCGGTCCGGGACCCCGGGCACGGCACGTGAGGGGAGCGGATCCAGGTGATCGGACGGGCGCTGAACGGGCGTTACGAACTCATCGAGATACTCGGCGTCGGCGGCATGGCCACCGTCTGGCGGGGCTTGGACCACGTGCTGGGCCGCCAGGTGGCCGTCAAGGTCCTCAACGGGGGCCTGGCCGACGACCCGCGCTTCGCCGAGCGGTTCGGCCGCGAGGCACAGCACGCCGCGATGCTGGTCCACCCGCGGATCGTCATGGTCTTCGACTCCGGGGTCGACCAGGGCTCGCCGTACATCGTCATGGAGCTGGTGCAGGGCCAGTCGCTGGCCGCCGTCCTGGCCCGGCAGCCCGGCCTGCCGGTGGAGCGGGCGGTGGGCATCGCGGCGGCCGTCTGCGAGGCGCTGGTCGTCGCGCACGGCGCCGGTCTGGTGCACCGCGACATCAAGCCCGGCAACATCATGATCACCGACGACGGCGGGGTGAAGGTCGTCGACTTCGGCATCGCCCGGGCCGGCTCCTCGCACAACCTCACCCAGACCGCGTCGGTGCTCGGCACGGCGGCCTACCTCTCGCCCGAGCAGGCGACGGCGTCCCCGCTGGACGGCCGCACCGACCTGTACGCGGTCGGCTGCGTGCTGACCGAGATGCTCACCGGGGCGACGCCGTTCACCGCCGAGACCCCCGTCGCGATCGCGTTCAAGCACGTCAGCGAGGCGCCGCTGCCGCCGTCGGCGCGCCGGGCCGGGGTGCCGGCGGCGCTGGACGCGGCGGTCCTGCGGCTGCTCGCCAAGGACCCGGCCGACCGGCCGGCGGACGCCGCGGCGGCCCGGGGCGAACTGCTCGCCTGCATACCCGGGCTGGTCGTCGGCGACCCGACCGGCGAGCTGCTCGCCGCGGCCTCGGCGGGCCAGGCCACCCAGCTCCTCCCGCCGGTCGCCGTACCGCCGGGGTTCGGTCCGGGCGGTTCCTTCCCGCCCGGTTCCTTCCCGGCAGGCCCGGGAGCGCCCGGCCCGGGAGCGCCCGGCCCGGGACCGGCACCGACGTCCGTGATGGCGCCGATCCCCACCCGGCCGCCCTTCGACCGACCGGACTTCGACGCGCAGGGCTACGACCGGCAGGGTTTCGACCGGCAGGGCTTCGAGGAGCAGGGCTTCGACCCGGAGCAGCGCGGTCCCGAGCGGGAGAGCCGGCGCAAGCCGCTGGTGCTCGGCGCGCTGGGCCTGGCCGGCATCGCCGGCGCCGCGATGCTCGCGATCACCGCCTTCGACGACCCGGCCACCCCCGCCACCACGGCCGCGCCCAAGGCGACCCACAGCGCCTCCGCCCCGGCCGCCCCGACTCCGACGCCCACCCCCGGCACCCCCGCGCCGACCACTCCGGCCGCGCTCCCCACCCCGTCGGCCGCTGCCACCCCGCCGCGCGGCCAGGCGCCGGCCGTCCAGCTCAACGCCCTGCGCCAGGCCGTCGCGCAGGCGCAGGTCACCAAGGAGCGGGACCGCCAGCTCGACCTGCTGCGCACCCTCGACGAGGCCGCCGCGAGCCTCAACCAGAGCCGGCCGGACGACGCCGTCCAGGACTTGAAGAACGCCCAGCGGACCGTCCGGGACATGACGAAGAAGCACGCCGTCGACGCCCAGACCGCGCAGAACTGGAACTCCCGGCTGAGCGCGCTGATCACCTCGCTCAACGCCACCGCCGACCGCGACGACCAGAACGACTGAGGCACCGGCCGTCGGTCGGTTGTCCGCCGGCGGCCGGTGACGGGCCGTCCGACTGTTCGTCATCCCGCCCCCTGTTTGTTACCCGCGGGTATTGGCCCGCGCCCCCGACTGCAGTACCGTCCCCTCGACCCCGGCGTGCCGGGCGGCCCGGCCCTGCGGCGGATCGTCCCGGTTCGCGGTCTGGCATGCCCCTGACGCCCTGCCGCCCCCAGGCCGGGACGGCCTCCGCCGTCCCGCCGGTCCGGGCGGACCGGACGTCCCGGGGGACCGGACGACCCGGGGGACCGGACGACCCCCACCGACGGAAAGGCCTGCTCCCCGACATGAGCATCAAGGCGAAGCTCGTTGCCACCGCGGCCCTGACGGCCGCGATCACCACCGGACTGGCCACCCCCGCGCTGGCCGCCCCTGCCGCCCCCGCGCCGGCCGCCGCCCCCGCCCCCGCCCCCGCCCCCGTCGCGGCTGCGGCGCCCGCCGCCGCGGCGAGCGCGAGCGCGGTGACCGAGCAGCAGTGGCTGGCCGACGTCACCGCCGCCATCGCGCCGGCCCGCGCGTACGTCGAGCAGCGCACCGCCGCCGGTTCGGCGGGCGAGGCGCCGGCGATCGTGTTCGACATCGACAACACGACCCTGGCGACGCACTTCCACCCGTTCACGATGGAGGGCATCAAGCCGGTCGTGGAGCTGGCACAGTACGCCCACGCGCACGGCGTGGCGATCATCTTCGTCACCGCGCGGGTCGACTTCATCGCGCCGGTGACCAGGTACAGCCTGGAGAAGGCGGGCTACACCGTCGACGAGCTGCACGGGCGCAACCTGTGCGACCTCTTCAAGCCCGTCCAGCAGTACAAGACGGACGAGCGGATCAAGGTCGAGAACGAGGGTTACACGATCATCGCCAGCGTCGGCAACAACTGGACCGACCTCAACGGCGGCCACGCCGAGCGCACCTTCAAGCTGCCGGACTACGACGGTCTGCTCTCCTGACCCGACCCGCTCCTTCCGGAGGGCGCCGGCCCCGGGTGCATCACCCCGGAGCCGGCGCCCTCCGCCGTGCGGAACCAGGAGCCCGCCCGCCCGCAGTCGAGGCAGAAGCCGGTGATCCACCGCCCGGACCTGCCCTTCCCCACTGCCGGCATCCCCGAGCCCCCGGCCCGTCGGCCGGCGTTCCGGTGAACGGCCCTGTGCCAGGATCCGGGGATGAACGAGCTGACGATCCGCCGTCGCGCCGATGACGACCTGCCGGGCTGCGTCGCGGCCCTCGCCACGGTCCAGGCGGCCGACCGCTACCCGGTGGACTGGCCCGAGGATCCCGCGGGCTGGCTGACGCCCCGCGAGCTGGTCGAGGCCTGGGTGGTCGTGGACGGCGCCGAAGTCCTGGGCCACCTGGTCCTCGCCCGCCCCGAGGAGGAACTCGCGGCCGCCGTCGGGGAGCCGGCGGAGCGGCTGATCGCCGTCGCCCGGCTCTTCGTCGGCACCGGAGCGCGCCGGCGCGGCGTGGCGGTGAAGCTGCTGGACCAGGCGGTCGAGCGGGCGGCGGCGCGGGGGCTCGGGCCCGTTCTGGAGGTCGAGGCCGGTGCGACGGCCGCCGTCCGGCTCTACGAGCGCGCCGGCTGGCAGTACGCGGGGAGCTTCGAGGGGGAGTGGACGACGGCCGACGGCCGCACCGCGCTGCTGCGCGCGTACGTCGCTCCCGCGCGCTGAGGAAGAAGCCGAGGAAGAAAGTGTCCCGTCCGCGCGACATCCTTCCGCCCCGCGTAGTCAGGAGGGGTATGCACGGGGATCACAGGACGACGGAACAGGCGGGGACCGAGTGAAATCAGCGCAGGAGGACAAGTACCTGGAGTTCGTGGCCGAGAGGGCGAAGCCGCTGTACCGCTCGGCGTACGTCCTCGCGGCCGGCGACTCGCACCTCGCCGAGGACCTCGTGCAGGAGACCCTCAGCCGGGTGTACGTGCACTGGCGGAAGGTGGCCGGCGCGGACAGCCCGTCGGCCTACGCCCAGACGGTCCTGGTCCGCACCTTCCTCAGCCTGCGGCGCCGGCGGAGCACCGGCGAGCGCCCCACCGGGACGGTGCCCGACAGCGCGGCGTCCGGCCCGGACACCGCCCTGCGGCTCACCCTGCTGGATGCGCTCGGCCAACTGCCGCCCCGGGACCGGGCGGTGCTGCTGCTGCGGTACTGGGAGGACCGCAGCATCGAGGAGACCGCCCAGATGCTCAGGCTGAGCCGCAGCGCGGTCCGCTCCCAGGGCACCCGCGCACTCGCCAGGATCCGTGCGCTGCTGGGCGACAGCCTGTCCGAGCTGGTGCCGCACTGAGCACCGGCGCACGCAGGCCAGAACCGCCACGAAGCCCCCTCGACGACAGAAAAGGTGACGCAACCATGCCCTTCGAAGCAGACCTCGCCCACGCCCTGGACCGCACGGCCGACTCCCTCGACCCGGACCTCACCGCCCTCACGGGCCGGGCCGTCCAGCGCGGCCGCAGCCGCCGGCGCCGGCGCAGCGCCGCCGTCGTGGCCGGGGTGGGCGCCTGCGCCGCCCTCGCGGTGGCGGGCCTGTCGCTCCCCGGTTCGCTCACCGGCGGCGGATCCGACATGGAGCCGGTGGGGCTGGCGATGCCGCGTTCCGCGATCACCGACACCCAGATGATCCAGGCGCTCGAACTGACCTTCCCCGGGGCCCGCTTCAGCGAGGAGAAGGGGCAGAGCAACAACCCCTCGGACCCGTCCAGTGGTTACGTGGCCAACGGCAACGTGATCGTCGACGACGGTCAGGGGGCGGCCAGCGTCGGCGTCTCGGCCGTGCGGCTGAAGCTGCCGCTCCGGGACGGCGACGGGCTGAACTGCGACCGGACGCCGGCGCGCCCCAAGGGCGACACCTGCGCGGTGCGCGAGCTGCCGAGCAGTGCCGAGATCCCCGGCGGAGCCGTGGTGATGTCGGAGCGGATCGCGGCCCAGCACCCGGCCGGCGTCGACTTCGCCCAGCGCTGGGTGGTGACGGTGACCCTGAAGGCGTCCGGCGCGCAGCTCCAGATGGTGCAGTGGAACAGCGCCGGCAGCTTCGCCGCCACGGACGTGCCGAAGCCGACCCGTACCGCGCCCCCGCTCTCCGAGCAGCAGGCGCTGGCCGCACTCACCGGTGCCACATGGGCGCCGATCCTCGGTGCCCTCTGAGCGGCCGGCCTGCGTGAACGGCGCGCAGGGGGCGGGGCCGCGGCGGGGCACGTCGTGAAGCGGGGCACGTCGTAAACCGCTGGCCGATGCCCTGGTAGCCGCTGTCGCTGCCGCCGGCGCGCGGGGCGTCCGGGCACTCCGCGGGGCCTCCCGCCGCAGTACGGCGGCGTGACGCGCGTCACAGCGCGGCGATGTCACACCGGGCGGGGCTGTCGGGTCCTACCTGTGTCAACGTCGGACAGTGGCACTGGAGCGCATCGTGGAAGCACGTCTGAACCCCTTCACCAACCAGGTCCTGGGCAAGGTCTACAAGCACATCATCGCGGCGGGCAAGGTGCTGGAGGGCTCGACCCTGCCGGCCACGACGCAGGAGCTGGTCAAGCTCCGTGCCAGCCAGGTCAACGGCTGCGGCTTCTGCCTCGACATGCACTTCAAGGACGCCGTGCACGCCGGGGAGACCCCGGAGCGCCTCAATCTGGTGGCGGCCTGGCGGGAGGCCACGGTGTTCACCGACGCCGAGCGCGCGGCGCTGGAGCTGGCGGAGGAGGGCACCCGCCTCGCCGACGCGGCCGGCGGCGTGCCGGATGCGGTCTGGGAGAACGCCGCCAAGTACTACGACGAGGAGCAGCTCGGGGCGCTGGTGGGTGTCATCGCCATCATCAACGCCTTCAACCGCGGGAACGTCATGCTCCGGATGCCCGCCGGTGACTACCAGCCCGGCCAGTTCGGCTGATCGGCAGCGCCGCCCAAATCACCTGAACGCCGACGGGCGCTCAGGAAGTCGGAACAGTCGACTTCCTGAGCGTCCGTCGGCCGTCGGGCCGTTCCGCTCGGGCGGCGCCACCGGTCGTGCCGGCGAGGTACCGGATCCCCTCCTTCTGGCCCTGGACCTCGGCCGAGGTCAGGTCGCGGACCTTGATGGGCGGGGCCGACTCCTCCGCCTCGGGCGAGGCGGAGGCGGAGGGTGACGGCGAGCCGAGCGCGCCGTCGGAGGAGGGCGATCCGGTGTACGCCGTGGCCGGGGTCGCTCAGGCGGGGTGGGAAGGGGCCTGCTTCATGCCGTCGACGATCGCGCGTGCCGTGACGGCGTGGGTGTAGACGACGGTGCCGGGCCGGATCAGGCCGTCGCCGGAGGTGCCCTGGACCTGGACGGTGCGCTGGCCGAGGAAGGCGAACGACGCGTTGTCGAAGATCCACTCGGTGCGCAGGCCGCTCTTCTCCTCGAACCGGGCCACCGCGACCCCGTGGCGGCCGGCGGCGTCGACCGCGTCGTTCACCTGGACCACACCGGGGATCTTGGCGGCGGCCTTGTAGAGCGCGGCGGAGAGCCCGGCGGGCGGGTAGCTCTCCAGCAGCAGATCGCCGATGGTGGTGAACGCCTCCGCGTCGGGGCCGGGGCCGTGGCCCGCCGTCTCGGTGTAGATCTTCTTCAGGAGTGCGTCGGGGTCGGCGGGGAGGGCGGCCAGGTAGTCGTAGGACGGCGCGTTGAGGTACGGCGCGACCTTCGAGTCCAGGGTGATGCCATCCTTGTGCGCCTGGTCGATCAGCCAACCCCGGCGGCCGTCCGGTGACTTCCAGCTCCGGCGGGTGTCCAGTGCGTCGCTGACCACCGAGGTCTTGCCGTTGACCGTCCGCACGTGGGTGCCGGCGACCTTCGACTCGATGTAGACGAACTGGCCCGCGCGCGCCGGCGGCACGGCGTTCTCCCGGGCGGCCAGGGAGATCCGGTCGAGTAGTTGGACGACGCCGCCCGGGTCGGCGGCGCCGATGGTGGTGGTCAGGGCAGGGCCGGTGCCCAGGTCGTCGGCCCCGCCCGGGTCGCCGCCGGTGCCTAGGCCGACTCCGGCCAGGACGGCGCCCGCCAGGGCGCACGCCGCCACCGGCAGGAGGACGGCGCGGCGCAGGAACGGGCGGCGCGGGGATGGGGTGCCAGTCCGGGCGGGGCCGGCGACGGCGGTGGTGTCGAGGTCTTCGTGGATCCGGGCCATCAGGCGCTCCTTGTGCAGCTGGTGGCGGCCTGTCGGCAGGTCCCGCTCGACGGCGGGCAGGAGGCCGTCGGTCTCCGGCCACTCGGCCGGGTGCGGCTGGGAGGGGCTGGCGTTCATCGGGTTCCTTCCTGGACGGGCCGGACCGCTGTCGCGCGGTCCCCGTTCATCTGTCGGGTACGGCGGGCGGGTTCCCGTCCGGCCGCCGCCAGTTCCGCGTCGGCGAGTTTGCGCAGCCTGGTGCGGGCGCGGGACAGGCGGGAGCGGACGGTGCCGAGGGGGATGCCGAGGGCCTCGGCGGCCCCGGCGTACTCCAGGCCCTCCCACAGGCACAGGATCAGGACTTCGCGCTCGGGGCGGCGCAGGGAGCCCATGGCGGTGATCGCGGCGGCGATCCGGCGGCGGTCGTCGACCTGGCCGGCGACGTCCTCGGCGTGGTCGGGCACCTCCACCACGGAGGGCCCGGTGGCTGCGAGGGCCGCGGCCGCGGCGCGGTAGCGCCGGTTGCTGCGGCAGTGGTTGCGGGCGAGGTTCGTGGCGATGCCCAGCAGCCACGGCCGCAGCGATCCTCCCTCGGCGGTCACCCGGGCGCGGGACCGCCAGGCCTCCGTGAACGTCGCCGACATGATGTCCTCGGCAGCCGCCCAGTCCGCGGTGAGACGGAAGGCGTGGTTGTAGACGGTCCGGGCGTAGCGGTCGAACAGCTCCCCGAAGACGTTCGGGTCCCCGGCCCGTACCCGGGTTCGCATATCTGTGATCACCCCTATGGGCTGTCCGGCACCCGAGGGTGAGTTCCCGTGACGTGCGTCATGTCCGAGCCGCCGGCCGCCGGCCGTCGGCCGGTCCGCGTCGGCGCTTACGGCAGGCCCCGACCACCCGAGCCGGAGTCCTTCCGGCCGTGGTAGCTGTGGCAAGGGAATCCTCCAATGGTGACGCCGGGAAGGACAGCCGCTGGTCGACGGGTGCGCTGCCTTCGCCCCGGAGTCGTTCGGTGCACAGGAAGTCGGGCGGGCCGACTTCCTGTGCGGCTCGGGTGGGAGGGCTGGTGGTGAGTTTTGGTGGTCAGGTCGTGATGTCCTTGATCTGCTCGATGAGCCAGTCGGTGAGCGATCGAGCGGTTCCGGCGGCAATGCCGCGGGCGATCCGGTGGGTGATCTGTTCGTCGGTGGTGGTGACCGCGATCCGGCGACCCGCGGGCCTGCCGGCGGGGGCGTCGCTCTGCTTCCGGGTGCGCTGCTGCCTGCGGGACATGCAAGTCCCCCTTCTGTCAGCCGTGGTGAGCGCCGGTCAGTCGACCGGCTTGACACCAACGGTCCTCGCCCGGAGGGCTCCTCGGTCGAACTGCGGACACCTGCGGAGCAACGCGGAATCCGCCCCGTCGATGCAGGTGGGCACTAGGCTGGGATGCCGGTCTGGCAGACGATCGCGGACCGCCACGGACGATCGCGGACCGTGGCGGGAGTCTCCGGTTCGGGAGGGGCGCCCGCGGGGCGTGCGGAGCCGCTCCGTGCACACCGCCGGTGCAGGGGACGGATAGGCAGGGACATCGGTGGCACCAGGACACAGCCCGCAGGCGCAGCAACTGCTGAGGGAATTCGCACGTGAGTTGAAGCGGCTCCAGTTCACTTCCGGGAATCCCACCGGCCCTGATCTGGTCAAGGTGTCCGGCGCCGCTCTGAACACCAGCGTGATCAGTGAACTCCTGGAGGGGAAGAACGGCGTCTTCCGGATTCCCCCGTGGGATCGGCTGTCGGCCTTCGTCACCGCCTGTGCGACGTTCTCCGAGGCGCAGGGATTCCCCCTGGAGGGACCGTCGGGCGATCTGCGTCACTGGCGGCGGGCGCACGGCGAACTCGTCGCGAAGGTCGATGAGTTCGACAGCGCGGGCCGGGGTGCGGGGCCGGGCGACACCGACGGTCCTGCCCCGGCGGGGCCGGTGCTGCCCGTACTCGCTCCTCCGCCGGCGGTGCCGGCGGGGTTCACCGGGCGGGGGAAGGAGCTGGACGACCTGCTGGCGCTGCTGGACCCGTCGGCCGGCACCGGCGGACCGGCGGTGGAGACGGTGGTGGTGGCGTCGATGCTCGGGATGGGAGGCATGGGAAAGACCACGCTCGGCCTGGCGGCGGCTCATGAGGCCCTTCGGCGCGGCCTGTTCACGGGGGTGCTCTTCCTCGACCTGCACGGTTACGACGACGGGAGTCTCGACGCCGGTCAGGCGCTCGACAGCGTGCTGCGCGGCCTCGGCACGGAGACGGACCGGATCCCGCCCGACACCGACCAGCGGACCGCCCTCTACCGTGCGGAGCTCGCCGTCCGCGCCCGGGCCGGGGAGCGCGTGCTGGTGCTCGCCGACAACGCCTCCGCCGTCGGACAGGTGCAGGACCTGGTCCCCGCGGAGGGGCCGCACCGGCTGGTGGTCACCTCCCGTGACGACTTCGCCGCCGGCCTGGGGGCACGCCTGGTCGACCTCGACGTCCTCGCCCCGGAGCAGGCGGTCGAGCTGATGGACACCGCGCTGCGGCTGACCCTCCGGGGGGACGAGCGGATCGCCGCGGATCCCGAGGGGGCGGCCAGGGTCGCCGCGCTGTGCGGGTACCTGCCGCTCGCCCTGCGGATCGCCACCGCCCAGCTCGTGGCGGAGCGGGGGCTGAAGCCGGGCCGGCTCGCGGGGTACCTGGAGGACCTCGGTGAGCGGCTCGACCTGCTGGAGGACGGGGGGCGGGCCGTGCGGACCGTGCTGGAGCGCTCCTACCGGCGGCTGGCCCCCACCCATGCGGAGCTGTTCCGGCTCCTCGCCGTCAACCCCGGCCCCGATCTCTCCACCGAGACCGCCGCGGTGTTCACCGGCGTCGGCAAGTTCAAGGACGTCCGGGCCCGGCTGATCGCCCTCTCCAGGGCCAGCCTGATCCGCCAGGACCCGTCCACCGAGCGGTGGCACATGCACGACCTCGTCCGGGCCTACGCCGCCGAACAGGCCGCGCTGCATCCCCAGCACACCGCCAACGCCCAGCGTCGGCTCCTGGCGTACTACACCGGTACGGCGGACAACGCGAGCGCGCACCTGAAGGGAACCTCACCGCAGGGCCGGGGGCGGCACTTCGCCGGCCGCCCGGACGCACTGGCCTGGTTGGACGCGGAACACGCCAACCTCGTCGCCGCCGTCCACGCCGCGTACGCCGTCCGGACCGTCGGACACGACCACATCGCTCACACCCTGCCCGGCTTCCTCGCTCCCTACCTCCGGCTTCGCCATCACCTCGAAAGCCGCTTGGAGGTCGCCAAGGTCGCCCTTGAAGCGGCCCGTGACTGCCACAGCCCGGCCGGGGAGGCCATCCTCTGGTCCAATCTTGGCAACGCGTTGCAGGACCTGCAGCGGTTCGAGGAGGCGGAGCAGGCCCACCGCACCGCACTCGGCCAGTACCAGGCCCTCGGTGACGACGGCGAAGCCACGGCCTGGGGCAACCTCGGCATCGCGTTGTACAAGCTGCGGCGGTTCGGGGATGCGGAGCAGGCCTACTGCACAGCGCTGAGTCAGTTCCAGGCCCTCAACGACCGCGATGGCGAAGCCTTCACCTGGGGCAACCTCGGCATCATGATGCGGTACCTGTGGCGGCTCGGGGAGGCGGAGGAGGCCCACCGCACGGCACTGAGCCTGTTCCAGGCCATCGGCGAGCGTCACAGTGAACCTGTGGCCTGGGACAACCTCGGCACCACGCTGCGGCTCTTGCGGCGGTTGGAGGAGGCCGAGGAGGCCCACCGCACCGCACTGAGGCTGCTCCAGGGGCTCGACGACCACGCCGGCAAAGCCTTCGCCTGGGCCAACCTCGGCACCACGCTGCGGAGTTTGCAGCGGCGGGAGGAGGCGGAGGAGGCCCACCGCACCGCACTGGGCCTGTTCCAGTCCCTCAACGACCACCGCAATGAGCCCGCGGCATGGACCGACCTCGGCACCACGCTGCGGAGTCTGGGGCGGCTGGACGAGGCCGAGGAGGCCTACCGCACCGCACTGGGCCTGTTCCAGGCTCTCGACAACCATCGCGGCGAAGCCTTCGCCTGGACCAACCTCGGCACCACGCTGCGGCTCTTGCGGCGGTTGGAGGAGGCGGAGCAGGCCCACCGCACCGCACTGGGCCTGTTCCAGGCCGTCGACGACCACGCGGGCGAAGCCGTCGCCCGGAGCGATCTCGGCGTCACACTGCGAGCCACCGGTGACTTCGAGCGGGCGGTGGAGGTCGGCGAGCGGGCCGTCGCCCTGTTCGAGGAGTTGGGCGACCAGTACGGGCTGGGAGAGGCACTGGGCGAACTCGCCACGTCCCTCCGCGCGGCAGGCCGGCCCGCGGAGGAGGTGCGGGCCCGGCGTGAGGCGTCGTCCGCAGCGTACCGAGCGGCCAACGCCGAGGACGAGGCGGCGAAGGCGCTGGAGGATGCGGACGAGTAGTCACGCCCTTGGGACGACGACGGCGGCCCCTCGCTCGGGTGAGCGAGGGGCCGCCGGGGCGGTTCAGTGGGTGGTGCGGCCGAGGTGGTCGAAGTGGCCGGCCTTGGCGCGGTGGAGGAGTGCGGCGAACTGGGCCGGGGTGGTGCGGAGGATGACGTCGCCGTCGTCGGACTCGCGCAGCTCGACCAGGCCGTTGGTGGTGCGAACCTCAACGCATTCATTGTTGGATGCGCTGAAGCTTGATTTCTGCCAGTCCGAGTTAGGCATTCGCAGCTTTCACTTCTTTCATGATGGATCGGATGAACTCGCGCGATCCCTTTTCTGGGAGCGCGGTGGAGTCCAGGCGTGCGAAGATGACCCGGTGCTTGGCGAGGTCGGCCGGCGAATCGAAGAACAGGGTGCCCTGCGATACATCCATCTGGATGGTGTCCAGCTCGGGAACCGCACCCTCGGCGAACGTGAGGTTCTCACCGGCACCAGGGAAGGTTTCGACAGCGAACGGCACGATTCGGACGGAGATGCCAGGTCGTTCGGATTCCTCGATGAGGGCGTCGAGCTGTTCGGCGAGCACACGCGGGCCACCAAACTGAATTCGTAGCGCAGCCTCGTGGATGAACGCTTGCAATGGGGTCCTGCCGGAGCGGATGAGTTGCTGTCGCTTGAGACGGAAGGCGGTCCTAGTCTCGATCTCTTGCGGTGGCAGCGGGGGAACTACCCGAGAGAAGACCGCAGATGCGTAAGCGTTGGTTTGGAACAAGCCGGGCATGTATGTGGTGGTGCTGACAGCAAGCCGCGTAGCTCGGCCTTCGAGCTCTGCCACCTCAAGAAAGTCCGTGAGTAGGACCCCGCGGTACTCCTCCCACCAGCCCTTTCGTCGGTCTGAAGCAACCTCGGCGAGAGCATCGATGAGTGGCTGGTTGGCACAACTGCATGCTGCGGCGACCGTACGCAGGCGCTCCGGGCTGACGCCGATCTTCGCGGTCTCCATCTGAGTCATCTGGCCAGGGCTGATGCCGAGCATCTTGGCGAGCTGACTGCTCCCGAGGCCGGCCTGCTCTCGCATCCGCCGCAGCTCCACGCCCAGTCGCCGTTGACTGAGGGTTGGGTTGGTGCGAACAGCCATGGTGTCCTCTCGCCGGGCAGTGAGGCCAGTTTGCCGCGCTGGCTGCTGGCGGGTCCATCTGGGAGATGGGCGCTCCTGCCACCAGAGGGTGAATCTTGCGGCTCTCACCTAAAATTTCAAGCCGCGTGGGCTATCGTCATTCTCAGATCGATCCGACGGATCGTCAGTAACGCCTGTTTCCTGGGCAGTAGGCGCCTGCTGCCCTCGCACCGCAGAGCAGCCATGTCCTGGCCTGGCTCACGGTGACGTCTCCGCCGGTGAACGCCGAATCCATCCTCGCCACATCTCATCCGGAGGTCCCTCATGCGCGCCTTCAACCCGCCCGACTGGTCCGCCGCCCGGGAGGAGCTGCGTGCCGCGATGGCCGGCTCCCAGTGGCCGGACGACTTGATCCGTGACGCCGAACTCGCCCTGCACGAGCTGTACGTGAACGCCTGGCGGCACGCCGGCAGCCTCGCGCCCACCGTGGTCGTCGTCCTGCTCGCCACCCGCACCCTGCGCGTGTCCGTCGCGGACGACAGCCCCGTCCTCCCGGAGCCCAGAACGTCCGCCGACCCCTACGACCTCTCCGGCCGGGGCCTGCACCTCGTTCGGTCGCTGACCCACCGCTTCGGCGCCAATCCGCGCAAGCGGGGCGGCAAAAGTGTCTGGTTCGAGCTGGACGCCGCCGCGTGACCAACCGCCGCGCCCCGATCGCGCCGGACGACCCCCGGATGCGCGACTACACGGACGTCCACCTCACCGCCCTGCTCCGCGAACTCCACTCCAGGGGCGCCGGTTTCGGCATCCAGTGGGGCTCCGCCACCACCCACCACAGCAGCGTGGACGGCCGTATCCTCCTCGACTTCGGCCACGCTCCGATCAGCACCCTGCTCAACCTCCTCCACCTGCTCCGCGACACCGAGAGGGACCAGCCGTGGGAGTCCTGATCCCGATGGGCACCGGCTCCACGCACGTGGAGCGCACGACCGCGCACTACCTGGCCGTCGAGCACGTGCCCGACGCCGCGCTCCAGCTCCGCGTCGCCGTCGACCTCGACGTCCAGGCGGGCCCCGGTGAGCAGCTGGCCTTCCCGCTCACCCGCGACCAGGCCCACGACCTCCTCCAGGGCCTCGCCGCCCACCTGGGACACCGCGTCATCGGCATCCGCCGATGAGACCCGGCACCGCACACTTCCTGGTCGGCGCGGCGCTCGTCACGCTCCTCGCGCTGGCCCTCGTGACCGTCGCGCTCGGCGTCGTCACCGCCCTGCGGTCGGCGCCTCCCGACGGCGACAACTACGCCACCCGCCCCGACCCCCGGCACCGCCCCCGCCTACCCACCTGACCCCGCACGCGGCACCCGGAACCCCGCCACCACGGCGGGGTTCCGCCACGAGAATCTCTCACCGCAGCGCCCCACCGCCGCCGGCCGGGTGCCGGTTTCCACCGCCTCGTCCGACCCGCCGAGAGCCGCCAACAGGGCTGAATTTAATCGCGGATGAGCCGCAGGGGCCGCTGTTAGGGTGCAGCAATGTCGTCGATCAAACAGTTCCAAGTCACCTTCGACTGTGCCCAACCCGAGCGCGTCGCCCGCTTCTGGTGCGAGGTGCTGGGGTACGTCGTACCGCAGCCGCCGGAGGGGTTCGACACCTGGGACGACTACAACGCCACCAAGCCCGCCGAGGAGCGGGATTCGTGGTTCGCCTGCACCGATCCCTCGGGTGTGGGCCCGCGGCTGTACTTCCAGCGCGTTCCCGAGGGCAAGGTCGTCAAGAACCGGCTGCACCTCGACGTGCGGGTCGGTACCGGGCTCGTGGGGGAGGAGCGCCTCGCCACGCTCGAAGCCGAGTGCACCCGCCTGCTCGCCCTCGGCGCCGTCCGCGTGCAACTCCTCTACGACGGCCACGATTCCTGCATCGTGATGCAGGACATCGAGGGCAACGAGTTCTGCGTCGACTGAGCTCCGTCGCGCCGGTCGGCGGTCACCGCGGCCCCTCCCGCCGGGCGTCCCCGCCGTGTGAGCTCACGCCCCCAGGAAGCGCTGGAGTTCGGCCAGGACGTAGTTGGCGGCGGTGTAGCCGATGCCCTGGAACCAGAGCTGGTCGTCCACCTCGAAGGCGCGGTGGGCGCGGACGGCGCCGAGGGCCTGCCAGCCGGGGCTCGCCAGGGTCGCCGTGGTGCCGGCCGCCTCCGGGTCGCCGTACGTGGCGTACAGGACGAGGTCGCCGTCGGCCTTGGCGATCTGGTCCGGCGGCACCTCGACGTCGAACTGGTCGACGTTCTGGGAGTCCGGGCGGCCGAGCTGCAGCTCGGTCAGCACGGTGCCGAGGAAGTTCTGCTTCCCGTAGAGGCGGATGCCGCCGCCCTCGACGAAGCGGACCAGGCTGATCCGCCGCCCCGAGGCCTTGGCGCCCGCCAGTGCCTGCACGGTCTGCGAGACGTGCCGCTGGTAGGAGGAGACGAACGCCGCCGCCGCGTCCTGCCGGCTCAGGGCCTCGGCGTGCAGCTGGAAGTCGGCCTTCCAGGAGGCGCCGGTGGTCTGGGTGAGCACGGTCGGGGCGATGGCGCGCAGCTGGTCGTACCGGGCGCCGTCGCGGGCCTGGTTGGAGAGGATCAGGTCGGGCCGCAGGGCGCGCAGGGTGCTGAGGTCGGGGTCGCCGATGGCGCCGACCCGGGTGATGCCGCTCAGCCGGGAGGCCGGCCAGTAGTCGGGGAAGCCGGTGTCCAGCGGGGCGAGGGCGGCGCCGACCGGGGTGATGCCGAGGGTGAGGGAGGAGTCGAGCTCCGCGGTGTCGAGGGCGACGACGCGCATCGGCGCGCCCGGCACGGTGACCGGCCCGACGGCGGTGTTCACGGTGACGTCGGGCACCGGGGGCGGGCTCGGCAGTTCCGTCGCCGCGCCGCTCGCGGTGGCGGCGGCGCTCCCGGAGGCGGTGCCGGACGCCGCACCGGAGAGGCTGCCGGTGCCGGAGGCGGTGCCGCCGACGGTGTCGGCGGGCGGCTCGGCACGGCCGGCACTGCAACCGGCGAGGGCGACGGCGCCGAGCCCCGCGAGCAGGGTGCGGCGGGTGATCGGGGGCATCGGTGGTCCTCGGGCAGAAACGAACAGGGCTCCGGAGCAGGGCTCCGGGACCGTCGATTATGTCCGAATTGCCCGCTAGGCGTCCGTCTTGACCGCCCACGGCGCGCCCGGGACGACCAGCGGGGTGCCGGTCACCGGGTCGGGCACGACCACCGACTCCAGCCCGAACACCTCCCGCACCAGCTCCGCCGTCACCACCTCGCGCGGCGGGCCCTGGGCGACGATCCGGCCGCCCCGCATCGCCACCAGGTGGTCGGCGTACCGGGCGGCCTGGTTGAGGTCGTGCAGCACGGCGACGACCGTCCGCCCGCGCTCGACGTTGAGCCGCCGGACGAGATCGAGCACCTCGACCTGGTGGGCGATGTCCAGGAAGGTGGTCGGCTCGTCCAGCAACAGGATGTCCGTGCCCTGGGCGAGCGCCATCGCGATCCAGGCCCGCTGGCGCTGCCCGCCCGAGAGCTCGTCCATGCTGCGCTCGGCCAGCTCCGCGGTGGAGGTGCGCTCCAGCGCCTCGGCGACGGCCGCCTCGTCCTCCGCCGACCACTGCTGCCACCAGCTCTGGTGCGGCTGCCGCCCGCGCGAGACCAGGTCGGCGACCGAGATGCCCTCGGGGGCGGTGGGGGACTGCGGCAGCAGCCCGATCTGCCGGGCGATCCGCTTGGTGGGGACGCGGGCCAGCTCGGCGCCGTCCAGCAGCACCGCGCCGCGGGTCGGCTTCAGCAGCCGGCCGAGCGCGCGCAGCAGGGTCGACTTGCCGCAGGCGTTCGGGCCGACGATCACCGTGACCCGGCCGTCCGGGACGGTGAGGTCCAGCCCCTCGACGACCGTGCGGGCCTCGTAGGCGAGGGTCAGGCCCCGGGCCTCCAGCCGGTGCCCGGGCACGCCGGGCACGGCGGCAGCGGGAGCACCCGGCTCACCGGGCACGGCGGCACCGGGTACGAGGTCGGCGGTCATCGGCAGTCTCCGTCGACGGACATGCGGGTACCTCCAGCGGTCATCGGGAACTCCCCCGGCGGGAACGGATCAGCAGCCACATCAGGTACGGCGCGCCGACCAGCCCGGTCACCACGCCCACCGGCAGCTCGGTGGGCGCCAGCAGCCGCCGGGCCAGCAGGTCGGCGAGGACGACGACCAGGGCGCCGGTCAGGGCCGAGCAGAACAGCGGGATCTGCGCCGAGCGGGCCAGCCGCAGGGCGATCTGCGGGGCCGTCAGCGCGACGAAGTCGACCGGGCCGGCGGCGCCCGCCGCGCAGGAGGCGAGCACGATGCCGAGCAGGGCCATGCCGAGCCGGATCCGGTCCAGCCGCAGGCCGAGGCCGACGGCGGTGGCGTCGTCGAAGGAGATCGAACGCTGCGACCGGGCGGCCCAGAGCGCCACCGGCACGGCCGCCAGCAGGACCCACCCGAGCCACCCGGCCTGGTCGTAGCCGGAGCCGTTGAGGCTGCCCGTCATCCAGACCTTCGCCGCCTGCGCCTGGAAGCCGTCGCCCTTGGTGAGGAAGACCGAGGTGAGTGAGGAGAGGGCGACGGAGATCCCGATGCCGATCAGCACGAAGCGCTGGGCGTGCAGGCCGCGCCGCCAGGCCAGCAGGTACACCAGCAGGCCGGCCACCAGGCCCCCGGCCACCGCCGCGTACGGCACCTGCCCGGCGGCGCCGACCACGCCGTAGGCGGTCAGGCCCACCACGGTGGCCGTGGCGCCCCAGGTGACGCCGACCACGTCGGGGCCGGCCAGCGGATTGCGGGCGACGCTCTGGATCAGTGCGCCGGCCAGGCCGAGCGCGGTGCCGACCAGCAGGCCGACCACCACCCGGGGCAGCCGGAACTCGCCGACCACCAGCTCGTGCGGGCCGGGCCGCCCGAGCAGTACCCCCACCACCTCGGCGGGGGAGACGGTGGACTCGCCCAGGCAGAGCGAGGCGACGACGGTGGCGGCCAGCACCAGCAGCAGCCCGAGGGCGGCGGCCGCCGAGCGGCGGTGCAGCAGGAACGAGGCCCGCCCGGCACGCAGCGCGGTGTAGCCCCTCAGCGCGACGGTGCTCACGCCGCCACCACCTTCCGCCGCCGGACGAGGGCGATCAGCACCGGCACCCCGACCAGCGCGGTCATCACCCCGGCGGGCACCTCGGACGGCGGGAGGAGCACCCGGCCGAGGGCGTCGGCGAGCAGCAGCAGCGCCGGGCCGAGCACGGCGGAGAAGGTCAGCACCCAGCGGTGGTCCGCGCCGGCCACCGCGCGGGCGGCGTGCGGGACGGCGAGGCCGACGAAGGCGATCGGACCGGCCGCGGCGACCGCCGAGCCGGTCAGCACGGTGGCGCCGAGCGCGCCGACCGCCCGCACCGTGCCGGTCCGGGCGCCGAGGCCCTTGGCGGTGTCCTCGCCGAGCGCCAGCGCGTCCAGCCCGCGCGCCACCGCGAACACCAGCACCGTGCCGACCAGCAGGAACGGCAGCAGCTGCCAGGCCACGTCGGAGGTGCGGCCGGAGAGCGAGCCGACATGCCAGAACCGGAACTGATCCATGGCCGCGGCGTCGGTGGTGAGCACCAGTGTGTTGAGCGAGGCGATGAACGCGGACGTCGCGGAGCCGGCCAGCGCCAGCTTGACCGGGGTGGCGCCGCCCCGGCCGCGCCCGGCCAGCCCGTACACCAGCACGGTGGCGAGCACGGCCCCGGCGAAGCCGAACCAGACGTAGCCGGTCAGCGTGGAGACGCCGAAGGCGGAGATCGCCAGCACCACACCGGCCGCCGCGCCCTGGCTGACGCCGAGGATGCCCGGGTCGGCGATCGGATTGCGGGTGAGGCCCTGCATCACGGTGCCGGCCAGGCCCAGTGCGGCACCGACGGCGAGGCCGACCACCGTGCGGGGCACCCGCAGCTCGCGGACGACGACGGCGTCGGTGGTGTCACCGCCGTGCAGCAGGGCGTCGAGGGTCTCGCCGAACGGGACGGTGCGGCTGCCGACGGCCAGGCTCAGCAGCACCGCGGCGGCCAGGACCGCCAGCGCGGCGGCGAGCCACAGTGTTCGGCGGCGCAGCAGCCGCCGGGTGCCGGGCGCGGCGGCGGGCCTCACGGCCGGCGCGGTGGTGTCGGTCATGGCTCTCTCTCGCAGACAGCTCAGGCAAGCCTGACTTCCGCGCAGACAGCTCGGGTAAACCTGGGTTCCGCGCAGCAGCCGGGGCAAATCGCCCGGGGACCCCGGTTGGATAGCCTGGCGGCATGCCTGCCACCCCGGACGTCCCGCTCACCGTCGGCTTCGACCTGGACATGACCCTGCTGGACACCAGGCCCGGCATCCGGGCCACCTATCTGGCGCTCTTCGCCGAGACCGGCGTCTTCATCGACGCCGACCTGGTGGTCACCCGGCTCGGCCCGCCGCTCCTCGACGAGCTGCGCAACTGGTTCCCCGCCGAGCAGCTGCCGGCCGCCCTCGACCGCTACCGCGAGCTGTACCGGGACCACGCCTTCGCGCCCACCGTCGCGCTGCCCGGTGCGTACGCCGCCGTGGAGGCCGTCCGGGCACGCGGCGGCCGGGTCGCGGTGATCACCGGCAAGTACGAGCCGAACGCCCGGCTGCACCTGGAGCACGCCGGGCTGCACGCGGACGTGCTGGCCGGCGACCTCTGGGCGGAGAGCAAGGGCGAGGCGCTGCGCGAGCACGGCGCGAGCGTCTACGTCGGCGACCACCTCGGCGACATCCGGGGTGCGCGGCTCGCGGGCGCCGTCGCGGTGGGCGTGGCCACCGGGCCGTACGGCGCGGACGAGCTGCTGGCGGCGGGCGCCGACGTGGTGCTGGCCGACCTCACCGCCTTCCCGGACTGGCTGGCCGGCCACCTCGACGGCGTGGGCGTCACGCCGTAGCAGCGGGCGGGCCCGGCAGCGTGCGGGTGCCGGTACGCGGTCCGGTGCGGGTACCGGGGCGGGTGCGGGCTCAGGCCCGGGCGGCGTCCCGGGCCCGGACGCGTGCGCGCTGGGCGCGGGCGGAGAGCAGCAGACCGGTCAGGGCGAGCAGGAAGCCCAGCGGCATCAGCATGCTCAGCCAGTACGCGGCCGTCGGCAGCGGCGTCAGGTGCAGGAACAGCGGGACGAAGGTGACGAGCGTGGCGAGCGTGCCGAGCCCGAAGACGATCGTCCCGGCCTTGACGAAGGTGTCCCCGCGGTCGGCGCTCTGGGTGCTCACTGGCTTGCTCCTCCACGGGCCGCGGTGGCCGCTGCGGGCCACGTCGGGTTCTTCTCGGTCTGGCGCCCAGTCTCGCAGAGCGCCGGGCCCGCGGTGCCGCCGGACCTCCCCGGACCGCCTCCGGACCGCCGCCGGACGTCCCCGGACCTCCCCGGACCGCCGCCGGAGCTCCCCGGACGCTCCCGCTCCGCGCCGGGCGGCGCCCGCACCCGCACCGCACCGGGTCGGTCACGTTGCGCAGTTTTCCGGGCGCTGGGAGTTTTGATCCCTGCTGAGCGGGGGTATGCAGGCTGTGCCGAGGGGTGCGACAGGTGCGCCCCGTCTCTCAGACCGGGGGTGTGAGCCTGTGGAAAGCGCCGAGCCGCGCCCCGGCCATGCCAGTACCGGGTCGCCCGTGACCGCGAGAGCCCTGCACGGATCCTTCGCGGAACGCGGATGAGGCAGTGACGGACCGTTAGTCTGCTCCCTACAGCGTGCTGACCGTGAGCGCCCGCGCGGGCGCCGAGCCGAGGTCGGCCCGCCCTTCCACCACCCAGTGATCCCCGGCCAGGGCCGGGATCCCCCACACCCACATCGAGGACTGTTCGAGATGCCCACCGGCCAGGTCAAGTGGTTCAACGAGACGAAGGGCTTCGGCTTCCTGTCGCGCGACGACGGCGGCGACGTCTTCGTCCACACCAAGGCGCTCCCCGCCGGTGTCACCGTGCTGAAGCCGGGCCAGCGGGTCGAGTTCGGCGTGGTCGCCGGGCACCGGGGCGACCAGGCGATGGCCGTGCAGCTGCTGGACGCGCTGCCGTCGGTGGCGGCCGCCCAGCGGAAGAGCCCGGACGACATGGCGGCGCTCGTCCAGGACCTCATCACGATGATGGACTCGGTGCTGCCCGGCCTCCAGCACGGCCGGTACCCGGCCAAGCCGGCCGGCCAGAAGCTGGCCGTGCTGCTGCGCGGGGTGGCGGAGCAGTTCGACGTCTAGAGCACGTCCGGAGCACGTCGGGACGCTTCCGGGCACGTCGGGGCCTGCGGGCCCCGCCGGGCTCAGATGTCCAGCGCACCCGGGCCGAGTGGGGGCACCAGCCCCTCGGCGGCGGCCCGGGTGAGCAGCGCCCGTACGGCGCCGTACCCCTCCTCGCCGAGGTCCGCGGTGAACTCGTTGACGTAGAGGCCGATGTGCTGGTCGGCGACGGCCGGGTCCATCTCCTGGGCGTGCTCCAGCACGTACGCGCGGCCGGCCTCCGGATCCGCCCAGGCCTGCCGGACGGAGGCGCGGATCGCCTCGCCGATCGCGTGCAGCCGCTCGGCGCCGAGCGAGCGCTTCGCGATGATCGCCCCGAGCGGGATCGGCAGGCCGGTCTCCCGCTCCCAGGCCTCGCCCATGTCCGCGAGGCACTCCAGCCCGTACTGCCGGTAGGTGAAGCGGGCCTCGTGGATCACCAGGCCGGCGTCCACCCGGCCGTCCCGGACGGCGGGCATGATCTCGTGGAACGGCAGGACGACGATCTCGCCGAACCCGCCGGGCACCGCCGTGGCCGCCCAGAGCCGGAACAGCAGGTAGGCGGTGGACCGCTCGGACGGCACGGCGACGGTCCGGCCGGTCAGGTCGCCGCCGGTGTCCGGGCGGGTCAGCACCAGCGGGCCGCAGCCGCGCCCGAGCGCACCGCCGCAGGGCAGCAGCGCGTACTCGTCCAGCACCCAGGGCAGGGCGGCGTAGCTGACCTTGAGGACGTCCAGCTCGCCGCGCTCGGCCAGGCCGTTGGTGACGTCGATGTCCGCGAAGGTGACCTCGGGGGCGTCCGCGCCGGGCACCAGGCCGTGCGTCCAGGCGTGGAAGACGAAGGTGTCGTTCGGGCAGGGCGAGTGGGCGATGCTCAGCGGTTCAGCCACGGCGGGCCTCCTTCAGGAACTCCGGACAGGGCAGCGCGGCGAAGGCCCGTTCCAGGGCGGCCAGCGCCTCGCCGATCCGCCAGGCGGCCCGGTCGCGCGGGCCCACCGGGTTGGAGACGGTGCGCAGTTCGAAGGCCGGCACGCCGTAACGGGCGGCGGCCTCGGCCACGCCGAAGCCCTCCATCGCCTCGGCCACCGCGTCGGGGTGGCGGGCGGACAGCGCGGCGGCGCGTTCGGCGCTGCCGGTCACCGTGGAGACGGTCAGCACGGTGCCGGTGACGGCGCCCAGGGCGGCGGCGACGAGCGCCACGGCGGCCGGGGCGGGGGTGTGCCGGACGGTCCCGAAGCCCAGCTCGGTGACGTCGGCGAAGCCCTCCGGCGTCTGCGCACCGAGGTCGGCGGCGACGACGGCCGCGGCGACGACGGTGGCGCCCACCGGCGCCTGCGGGGCGAAGCCGCCCGCGATGCCGGCCGAGACGACCAGGTCGTACCGGTGGGCGGCGAGCGCGGCCGAGGCGGCGGCAGCGGCGGCGGCCGGGCCGACCCCGCCGGCCAGGACGTCCACCGGCACGCCCGAGGCGTGCGCGGCGCGGTGCAGCTCACCGCCGGGCAGCGGCAGTACCCGCACCGGCCCGGTGAGGCCGCGCAGCACCGCCTGCGCCTCGGCGTCCACCGCGACGACGACGAGCAGCCGGCCCCGCTCGGGGGCCGGCTGCTCGCCGGAAAGCCGTTCGGTCACCGGACTGCCGTCAGGAGTCCTGGGTGTTCAGCTCGAAGTACCAGACGCCGTAGATCGCGTCGGGCTGCTTCGGGTCCGACTCGACCACGGTGACGAGGGTCTTGCCGGAGGCGTTGAGCGCCTTGGAGGCGGAGACCGAGCCGGAGTAGGTGGTGTTCTTGGCCGCGGTGGCGAGGGTGAACCGGCCGCCGGAGGCCTGGCCGCCGCCGTTGGTGTTGGCCCACCAGCCGCGGTCGGACACGGTCGGGGTCACGCCGACGCCGATCCGGTCGCTGCTCACCACGTCGGATTTCGGGAGCTTGCCCTCGTCCAGGGCCTTGCTCGCCTTGTCCTGGCACTCCTGCTGCTGGTCCTCGGTCAGCGGCTTGCCGTCGTTGAAGCAGAACGGGCTCTCCTCCATCGAGGAGGTGCCGACCGTGAGGGTCACGCGGTGGTCGCTCGGGGCTTCCTTGCCCGAGGCGACGGCGATGGACGCACCGACCGTGCCGGCGCCGATCACGACGACGGCGCCGACGGCGGCGATGACACGGGTGCTGAGGCTCATGCGTCAGAGGCTACCGGGCTTTGCCGATCACGCTACGCGGGGGTGGGCAACCGCGTGTTGTGGCCGAAAACCGCCGCCCGCCGCGCTACGCCACGCGCGGGGCGGCCGCCCGGCCGCGCAGCCCCACCCGGAACAGCGAGCGGACCGTCCAGAGCAGCACCGCACCGACCACCCCGGCCGCCACCCAGAGCCCCAGCGCGCCGTCCAGCGGCAGCACGATGCCGACCGCGCCGCCGGCCACCCAGGAGAGCTGGAGCAGCGTCTCCGAGCGGGCGAAGGCGGAGGTGCGCACCGACTCCGGGACGTCCCGCTGGATCAGCGCGTCCAGCGCCAGCTTGCCCAGCGAGGCCGCCACCCCGGACGCCGCGGCGACCACGATCACCGTCACCACGCCGTACCAGAGCGCGGCGGCGGCCGTCGCGCAGGTGGCCAGCAGCAGCATCGCGGTGACCGTCGCCTCGGAGCCCCGGGTCCGCAGCCAGGAGCCGAGGAAGGAGCCCAGCGCGTTGCCCGTCCCGGCGGCCAGCGCGACCAGGCCGAGGGCGACGGTCGGCTGGAGCCCGCCGATCGGGTCCTCGCGGAGCAGGAACGCCAGGAACATCACCAGGAAGCCGACCAGCCAGCGCAGCGCCGACATCGCCCGCAGCGCCAGGATCACCGAGGGGCCGACGGTGCGCAGCGAGGCCTTCGGCGCCCTGCCGTCCTTCGTCGTGCTGCCGGTGGCGCCGCTCGTCGGCCCGGCCGCAGCCGCAGCCGCAGCCGCGGTCGGGCCCGCCGCGGCATCCGGCACCCCGTCCGGCCCGGCCGCCGCCGCGGCGCCGCCGTGCGCCTCCGCGTGCAGGACGGCGCGCTGCTCGCCCTTGGCGGAGTCCACCTTGTGCGGCAGGTGGAAGGCCATCAGGGTGCCGATCACGAACACCAGGAAGGCGCCGCGCAGCGGCCAGCCCGGCCCCACCAGGTGCAGCAGCCCGCCCACCCCGGCCGCCACCATGGTGGCCAGCAGCCCGGCCAGGGTGACCCGGGAGTTCGCCTTCACGAGCGACAGCCGGCTCGGCAGCAGCCGGGGCACCACGACGCTGCGCACCACCCCGTACGCCTTGGACGCCACCAGGACGCCCAGCGCCTCCGGATAGAGCGCCAGCCCGCCGCCGGCCACCGTGCCGGCCATCGTCCAGGCCAGGACGGCGCGGGCCAGCATCGACGTCGCCATCGCGGCCCGGCGGCCGTGCGGCAGCCGGTCCAGCAGCGGGCCGATCACCGGGGCGAGCACCGCGAACGGCGCCATGGTGATCAGGAGGTAGAGCGCCACCCGGCCGCGGGCCTCGCCGGTGGGGACGGAGAAGAAGATGGTGGACGCCAGCGCGACGGTGATCAGCATGTCGCCGAACGAGTTCAGCGCGTGCAGTTCGATCAGCTTGGCGAGGCCCGACTCCCCGGCGCCCTCGGCGGAGGTGGCCCGGCGGATCCGGCGGCCGGTGCCGTGCACGACCTTCCCGGTGCGGGAGCCGGCGGCGGAGGCGGTGCGGACCAGGAAGTTCCGGCGCGGTTCGTCCTCGGCGGACTCCTCCCCGGCGCGCTCGTCCGCGGCGAGGGCCTGCTCCGTGAGCGCCTGCTGCGCCGGTGCTTCCTGCGCGAGTGCCTGCCCGGCGGCGTCCGATGTGACAGAGTCCGGTGCGGGGGCCGGTGCGGCGGGCTCCGTGGGGCCGGTGGGTCCGGCGTGCGCGGCGTGCCCGGTGGCGGGTCCGGCGGGTCCGGCGGATTCGGCAGTGGGTCCGGCGGGTTCCGGGTGTTCGGTCGGATCCGCGGGCGCAGCGGAGACGTCCATCGGCTGCGGTTCGCCCGCAGCGTGGACCGGAGGCTGTTGTCGCGGCACGGCGTTCGCCTCGTCGGAGCTTCCGTCGGAGCTTCCGTCGGCCTGTGAGGCACGCAGTGCGTGCTGCGACGGGATTTCGTCCGCCACAAGCCCATCCTGCCCCAGAATCGTGACCGCGACGCGGGATTCCGCTTCGCTCGGCGCGGCCGTTCCGGCAGTCGGTACGGTGCCCGAGGGTGCCGACCACCGCCCCGGACTGTGCCCGGTGGCCGACCGGCGGGTAGCCTGCCCAGGGTCCGCCCCGAGGCCGGCCGGGCGCCGGACGGAACCGGACGAGCGGCGCGGCCGGTATCCGAGGCGGCCCGCGGTCGCGCAGAATGGACGAGGGACACCGAGCCGCGACGGAACAGGCAACACGCCGTGGGCAACAGAAGAACTGGGAGAGAATCGACGCCGTGAGTGCTGCGATGCGAAGCCGTACCCCCGATCGGCTCTGTGCCGAGGCCGTCGAACTCGCCAGGCAGGCAGCGGACGAGGCGGTCGGAGCAGCGACCGTCGGTGCACACCTCGGTGTCCAGGCGGACGCGGACCGCGTCGCCACCCACACCTTCGAGTGCCTCGACGCCGCCTACCGCGGCTGGCACTGGGCGGTCACCGTCGCCCGCGCCCCGCGGGCCAAGAACGTCACCCTGGACGAGGTCGTACTGCTGCCCGGCCCCGACGCCGTCCTCGCCCCGCAGTGGGTGCCGTGGAGCGAGCGGCTGCGCCCCGGCGACATGGGCCCGGGCGACCTGCTGCCCACCGACGCCGACGACGTGCGCCTGGAGCCGGGCTGGACCGGCGAGGACGAGCCGGCGCCGAACTCCGTGGCGGCGATGGCCGACGAGGACGTGGTGGTCAGCGACCCGAACGTGCAGGTCGCCCCGGCCCGCGCCCGGATCAGCGCCATCGCCGAGGAGCTCGGCATGGGCCGCAGCCGGGTGCTCTCGCGCCTCGGCCTGCACCTCGCCGCGGACCGCTGGGAGAAGGCCCACGGCCCGCAGACCCCGATGGCACAGGCGGCCCCCGCCTCGTGCAACAGCTGCGGCTTCCTCGTCCCGATCGGCGGCTCGCTCGGCCAGGCCTTCGGCGTCTGCGGCAACGAGTTCGGTCCGGCCGACGGCCAGATCGTCTCCTTCGCCTACGGCTGCGGCGGCCACTCCGAGGCGGCCGTCATCCCGGCCCCGCCGGCGCCGTCCGAGCTGATCCTGGACGAGCTGGTGGTCGAGCCGCTCCAGCTGCACCCCGACCGCACCTCCGGCTCGGTCGAGCCGGACGCCCCCGCCGAGGAGCTCGGCCACTCCTGAGCCGGGCCGCCCGCCGCCGCGCGCGGGGTTGAACCGAGCCGGCCCGGCCGCCGCTGACCCGGCCGGCCGGCCACCCGGCCGGGTCAGCGGCGGCCGAACAGCCCCCGCCCCCGCGCGGGGGCCGGCTCCGGGCGCGCGGCCGGCTGCTCCGGCTCCTCGGTGTGGACCAGCTCGCCGACCGAGACCCGGAAGTGCCGCCGCCAGCCGCTGTCGCGGAGTTCGACCAGGAAACCGCCGTCCGGGAGGCGGAAGATCCGGCGGCCCGGCCGCCCCGATGGCTGCCCGCTGTCGCCCGGGAGGTACGTGCGGGCCGCCTCCTCCGCCATGGCGAGCGCCTGATCCCGGCCCAGCGGCGCCTCCTTGGGCGCGGTCAGCTGCCAGCGGTGGTCGGTGCCGCCGTGCTCCCGCCAGTCGCGTTCGACCAGGACGAACCAGGAGCGGTCGGACGGCGGCGGGCCGCCGGGCCCGTTCGGGTGCTCGGACACCATGGGACTCCCCCCTTGCCGGGTTCGCCGGAGCGGCCCCGGGACGGACGCGGCCCCACCCCGGTCCGCCGGGGGCGCCGGGGCAGGGAAGAATGCCCATCGTACGAAGTACAGGGCGGCGGAAGGCGGCAGGTCCAGTGGAACCTCGGATCATCGGCAGCGGAACGGACGAGCACCTCGCCGACCACTTCGGCAGCGCCGGGCTGCGCCGCCGGGTGCTGGACGCCTGGGCGGCCTCGCCGGCCCGGTTCCGGGAGGACGCCAACGCCGAGGAGGAGCTCGCCCTCGGCGGCTACCGCGACCGCCTGGTGGTCGAGTTGGCGCAGAACGCCGCCGACGCCGCGGCCCGCGCGGGCGGCGCCCCCGGCCGGCTGCGGCTCACCCTGGCCGACGGTGTGCTGGCCGCCGCCAACACCGGCGCCCCGCTGGACGCCGCCGCCGTGGAGTCGCTCTCCACCCTGCGCGCCTCCTCGAAGCGGGCGGACGAGCAGCCCACCGTAGGCCGGTTCGGCGTCGGCTTCGCCGCCGTCCTCGCCGTCACCGACGAGCCCGCCGTCCTCGGCGCGGGCGGCGGCGTGCGCTGGTCGCTCGGCGAGGCCCGCTCGCTGGCCGAGGCGCAGTCCGCGCTGGGCGAGGAGCTGCGCCGCCGGGACGGCCACGTGCCGCTGCTGCGCCTGCCGTTCGCCGCCGAGGGACCGGCGCCCGAGGGTTACGACACGGTGGTCGTCCTGCCGCTGCGCGACGCCGCCGCCGAGGACCTCACCCGCCGCCTGCTGGCCGGCATCGACGACGCGCTGCTGCTCACCCTCGGCGGCCTGTCCGAGGTCGTGGTGGAGACCCCGGACGGCACCCGCACGCTCACCCGGTCCGCCGCCGAGCCCCGCCCGGACGGCGTCGTCGAGGTCACCGTCACCGACGACGCCGACGGCCGGCTGCGGCACACCGTCTGGCAGACCGCCGGCGCCTCCGGCCGCCTGGACGCCGCGCTGCTCGCCGACCGCCCCACCGAGGAGCGCGCCCGCCCGTACTGGACGGTGACCTGGGCCGTCCCGGTCGGTGCCGACGGCACCCCGCAGGCGCCCGCGATCGCCCCGGTGCTGCACGCGCCGACGCCCAGCGACGAGCCGCTCGGCCTGCCCGCCCTGCTGATCGCTTCGTACCCGCTGGACTCCACCCGCCGGCACGTCGCCCCCGGCCCGCTCGCCGACTTCCTCACCGAACGCGCCGCCGACTCCTACGCGGACCTGCTGCGCAGCCGCGGCGCCGACCTCGGCTCGCTCGGCCTGGTGCCCGGCCCGCTCGGCCAGGGCGCGCTGGACAACGCGCTGCGCGCCGCGATCCTCTCCCGGCTGCCCGGCACGCCGTTCCTGCCGCACCCGGCGCCGGTCGAGCAGGGCACGCCCGCACTGCGCCCGCGGGACGCCACGCTGCTGGAGGGCGCGGACGGCTCGGTGGTCGAGGCGCTGGCGCCGATCTTCCCGGGCCTGCTGCCGGCCGGCCTGGAGCGCCGGGCCGAGCTGCGGGTGCTGAACGTGCGCCGGGTGCCGCTGGCCGAGGTGGTCGACCAGCTCGGCGGCCTGGACCGCGAGCCGGCCTGGTGGCGCAACCTGTACGCGGCGCTCGGCGCGGCCGACCCGGAGGCGCTCGGCGCCCTGCCGGTGCCGCTGGCCGACGGCCGGACGGTCACCGGCCCGCGCCGCGTCCTGCTGCCCTCCGACGACGCCGACTGGGCGGCCTTCCCCGGCTACCCCGGCTCACTGGCCGGCGCGCTGGCCCTGCTCGACCTGCGGCTGGCCCACCCGGAGGCGTCGCACCCGCTGCTGGCCAAGCTCGGCGCCGGCACCGCCACCCCGGCCGGCGTGCTCGACACGCCCGAGGTGCGGGCCGCCGTCGCCCGCTCCTACGAGCTGGCCGAGGACGACCTGGACGCCGCCGTCGACCTCGCCGACTCCGTCCTCTCCCTGGTCAAGGCAGCCGCCCCGGCGGTCGGCGCGCACCCGTGGCTGGCCCGGCTGGCGCTGCTCGACGACGAGGGCGAGCCGGCCCGGGCGGGCGAGCTCGTGCTGCCCGACAGCCCGCTCGCCGCGATCGCCCGGGAGGACGACGCCGGCTGGGTCGACGACGACCTGCTGGACCGCTGGGGCCCGGACGTCCTCGCCGCCGCCGGCGTGCTGGCCGACTTCGTGCTGGTCCGCGCCGAGGACGTGGTGCTCGACCCGGACGACCTGGAGCGCCTCGACCCGACCGTCCCCGCCGACCGCGCGGCCGGCGGCCACCCCACCGGGCTGCTCGACGAGGCCCCCGACGGCCTGGCCGAATGGGCCGAGGACGCCCTGGAGGCGCTGCACGCCGACGAGGCCGACGGCGGGGGAGTGCCGCCGGTCGCCGCCGAGCTGCTGGCCGTCCGCGACCTCGACCTGGTGGACGACGACGCCTGGCCGCAGGCGCTGGCCGCGCTCTCCCGCCCGCCGTACCGGGACGCCGTGGTCAACCCCGTCCGCACGCTGCTGCCCGACGGCACGTACACCGACCTGCCGCCGTACACCGCCTGGTGGCTGCGCGACCACCCGGTGCTGGACGGCCGCGAGCCGGCCGGCCTCCGGGCGGCCGGCGCCGACCCGCTGCTGCGCGGCCTCTACGACGAGGCCCGGACGACGCTGGACGAGCAGTTCCTGCACGCGCTGGGCGTGCGCACCACGCTGACCGCGCTGCTGGCCGAGCCGCACGGACCGGACGAACTGCTGGACCGGCTCACCGACCCGGCCTCCGCGGTGAGCCACCGCCAGCTGCACGGCATCCACACGGCGCTGGCCCGGGTCGACGCCGGGCGGATCGACCCGCTGGACGTCGTCCGGGCGCTGCCGCCGCTGGACGGGGAGACCGGCCGTCGCCCGGCCCACACGGTGCTGGTGGACGCCACCGAGGCGGTCGTCGCCGACGCCCCCGACCTGGTGCAGCTCCTGCACTCGTACCCGCTGCTGCCGGTCGCGCCCGCGCTGGCCGCCGACCTCGCCGAGCGCCTGCACGTCTCGCTGGCCAGTGAGGTGGCCGGCGGCCGGGTGCTCTCCGAGGGCACGCTGCACCGGGTGCCCGCTGTGGTGCGCGAGCTGCTGCCCGGCTGCCCCGTGGCGTACGAGGAGCACGAGGAGCTGCTGGTGGTCGGCCCGGACGGTGAGGAGGCCGCCGTGGACTGGCGGTGGGACACCGCGGCGGACGCCCCGGAGGCGCCGTACGACCCGGAGGCCGCCGAGGCCGCCGACGAGGACGACGAGTTCGAGCTGCCGCCCGTTCCCGGGCTGCTGCACGCCGCCACCCCGGAGGGCCTGGCGGCCGGGCTGGCCTGGTCGGTCGGTCAGTGGCACCGGCGCTTCGAGGTGCTGGCCGCGCTCACCGAGCCGGACCGCGCCTACGAGCTCTCCGCAGCCCGGGACTTCGAGGGCTGAGCGGGCCCCCGGGCTTGCGGCCGGGCCGCCGGAGCGGCCGGCGCTCCGGCCGGCGGTCGTACCCGGCCGCGGGCAGCGGGCCCACCCGGCAGGTCGGGCGGCCGGTGCCGGTGCGGCCGCCCGCCGCCGCCGCCGCGGCCGCGCGCAGCCGCAGGTAGAGGCCGACGGTGACGGTCAGCCAGACCGTCACCAGCCCCGGCGGCGCGGCCCTGCGCAGCCACGGTGCCGGTGCGACCAGCTCATTGACGCCCACCAGCGCCAGGCCGGTCAGCCCGGCCGCGAGCAGCCCGCCGAGGAAGGCGGTGAACGCCTCCAGATCCCCACCCCTGCGTGCCAACCGGCCCACCCCCCGTCGCGATCAATCATCCTGCTTCCGCCGCATGACCCGCCAGACCACTTCCAGCAGGAGCCCGGCGATCAGCGCGATGCCGACGCCGATCCACGGGTCCCGGGTGCCGGAGAGCGAGAGCTCGAAGAAGTCCGAGAGCCAGGGCACCGTCAGCACCAGCGCGAAGGCCCCGCCCATGGTGGCGATCAGCAGCAGCCGCCACCAGTTGTACGGGCGGGCCACGATCGCCAGCACCCAGAGCGCCACCAGGAACAGCGTCAGGGTGGCCACGCTGGTGTCCGACTCCAGATCGGTGGCGTGGTCGGCCCGGGCCAGCGCGTACGCGGTGAAGGTGGCCGTCCCCGCGATGATCCCGCCCGGGATCGCCAGCCGCAGCACCCGGCGGACGAAGCCGGTCCGGGCCCGCTCGTTGTTGGGCGCCAGCGCCAGGAAGAAGGCCGGAATGCCGATGGTGAGGGTGGAGAGCACCGTCGAGTGCCGGGGCAGGAACGGGTACGGCGAGTGGGTGAAGATCACCAGCAGGGCGAGCAGCACCGAGTAGACCGTCTTCACCAGGAAGAGCCCGGCCACCCGCTCGATGTTGCCGATCACCCGGCGGCCCTCGGCGACCACCGAGGGGAGGGTGGCGAAGGAGTCGTTCAGCAGCACGATCTGGGCGACCGCCCGGGTCGCGTCGCTGCCGGTGCCCATCGCCACCCCGATGTCGGCGTCCTTGAGTGCCAGGACGTCGTTGACGCCGTCGCCGGTCATCGCCACGGTGTGCCCGCGCGACTGCAGCGCACCGACCAGCTCGCGCTTCTGCTGCGGGGTGACCCGGCCGAAGACGGTGGTCCGCTCGGCGGTGTCGGCGAACTCGGTCGGGTCGGCGGGCAGCGTGCGGGCGTCCAGCGGGTGGTCGGCGCCGGGCAGGCCCAGGTGCGCGGCGACCGCGCCGACCGAGACGGCCGCGTCGCCGGAGATCACCTTGGCCTGCACCTGCTGCCCCTCGAAGTAGCGCAGGGTGTCGGCGGCGTCCTCGCGCAGCCGCTGCTGGAGCACCACCAGGGCGAGCGGCCGCAGGCCCGCGGCCGGGTCGGGGGCGTCCAGCGGGAGGGGCGAGCGGCCCAGCAGCAGCACCCGCAGGCCCTTGGCGCCCAGCTCGTCCACCTCGTCGAGGGCGGGGTGCCCGGCGGGCAGCAGCACGTCCGGCGCGCCGAGCAGCCAGCTCGCCTCGCCGCCCTGCGGCTCCAGCAGCTGCACGCCGCTCCACTTGCGGGCGGAGGAGAACGGCATCGCCTCGATCACCCGCCAGCCGCCGGAGTCGTCGCCCTTGCCGTAGGCGTCGATGACGGCCTGCATCGACGGGTTGGGCCGGGCATCGGCGCCGGCCATCACGCCGAGCGCCCGCTCGATGACGGCCGGGTCGGTGAGCAGGTGCCGGGCGAGCGGGGCGTCCGGGCGCAGGCGGCCGTCGGTGGCGTCGGCCCCGGCCGCCGCGTCCGGCCCGGCGGCCTCCGGCAGGGTGCGCAGCTCCACCACGTCCATGCCGCCCTCGGTCAGCGTGCCGGTCTTGTCCAGGCAGACGGTGTCCACCCGGGCCAGCCCCTCGATCGCGGGCAGCTCCTGGACGAGGCACTGCTTGCGGCCGAGGCGGACGACGCCGATCGCGAAGGCGACGGAGGTCAGCAGCACCAGGCCCTCGGGGACCATCGGGACGATGCCGGCCACCATCCGGCGGACGGCCTCCTTCCAGTCCCTGCCCTCGACGGCGAGCTGGCTGATGATCAGGCCGATCGCGGTGGGGACGAGCAGCCAGGTGATGAACCGCAGGATGCTGTTGATACCGCTGCGCAGCTCCGACTTGACCAGGGTGAACCGGCTGGCCTCCTCGGCGAGCTGCGCCGCGTAGGCCTCGCGGCCGACCTTGGTGGCGGTGAACGCGCCCGCACCGGCCACCACGAAGCTGCCGGACATCACCTGGTCACCGGGCTGCTTGAGAACGGGATCGGGCTCACCGGTGAGGAGTGACTCGTCGATCTCCAGGCCGTCGGCCTCGGTCACCTCGCCGTCGACGATCACCTTGTCGCCGATGCCGAGCAGCACGGTGTCGTCCAGCACGATCCCGCCGGTGGGGATCTGCTGCACGGTGCCGTCCCGGCGCACCTGCGGCCGGGCCTCGCCGATCAGCGCCAGGCTGTCGAGGGTCTTCTTGGCACGCAGCTCCTGGATGATGCCGATCGCCGTGTTGGCCACGATGACCAGGCCGAACAGGCCGTCCTGGATCGGGCCGACGACGAGGATGATGCCGAACATCACGCCGATGATCGCGTTGAACCTGGTGAGGACGTTGGCCCGGACGATCTCGCGGGTGGAGCGGCTGGACCGGACCGGCACGTCGTTGACGTCCCCGCGGGCCACCCGCTCGGCGACCTCGGCGGCGGTGAGGCCGCCGCGCCGGCCGGGCAGCAGCCCGAGCGGGTGGGCCCCGTCGGACCGGCCGCCGTCGCGCTCCGGTTCGCCGGGCGTCTCTTCCGCGGGCTGCGCAGGCTGCGTCATGGCACCGACTCTACGGGCGCCTTATGTCCGATGCGTGCTACTAAAGGACTATTCAGTCCGACTGGGTGGCCGGGCCCGTGCCGTTCCCGCCGGAGGCCCGGTTCGCGGTGCCGGGGGTGCCGTCGGAGCCGTTGTCGGAGCTGCCGTCGGAGCCTTCGCCGGGCTCGTCGGCGGCCGCGCGGCTGCGGGCGATCGCGTCCCGGCGGGCGCGGCAGTACCAGAGGCCGATCAGGCCGAGGCCGGCGCCGGACAGGCAGATCCACGGCCAGCTGCCGTGGCCGTGGTCGGAGAGCGTGCCCTGGAAGGGGAGCAGCACCAGGAAGGCGACGAACCACAGCACCGTGCCGCCGCCGACGATGGCGACGTCATTGGCCTCCAGCGGCGGGGGCGAGGGGTGCAGCGGGGTCTTCGGCATGGGCCCTAGCGTACGGCGCCGGGGCGGAGCGGCGGCCACGGCGCCGGGGCGGGGAGCCGGCCGGACCGCCGGATGCTTCCGCTCCGCAACGCCCGATGATCGATCTACGCGCGAAGATGGCGTGCGTGCGATCGGGGAATTCATACTGAGAAACCCGGTTGGCCGCGCCATGCCCAGGACGCCTGAGTTCGTGCCCGTCCCACCGGGCCCGCCCGGCCACCGTCGCTCCGGGCGGCCACCCCCTCCTCAGCCCCCACCAGAGGACGCACGCATGCCCGTGGCCCAGCCGACCACCGAGTCGCCCGAGCCCTCCCCCGCGCCGAAGCCCCCCGTGAACGCGCTGGACCGTTACTTCCGCATCGGCGAGCGCGGCTCCACCCTGCCGCGCGAGATCCGGGGCGGCATCGCCACCTTCTTCACCATGGCCTACATCCTGGTGCTCAACCCGATCATCCTGGCCAGCGCCACGGACATGAACGGCACCCACCTGGACAGCGCCCAGCTGGTCACCGCCACCGCACTCACCGCCGGGCTCACCACCCTGCTGATGGGCGTGATCGGCAACGTCCCGATCGGCCTGGCCGCCGGCCTCGGCGTCAACACCATCGTCGCCCTCCAGCTCGCCCCCAAGATGACCTGGCCGGACGCCATGGGCATGGTCGTGCTGGCCGGCTTCGCGATCATGATCCTGGTCGCCACCGGCCTGCGCGAGCGGGTCATGAACGCCGTCCCGCTCGGCCTGCGCAAGGCCATCGCGATCGGCATCGGCCTCTTCATCAGCCTGGTCGGCCTGGTCGACTCCGGCTTCGTCAGCCGCATCCCGGACGCCGCCCACACCACCGTCCCGCTCCAGCTCGGCAGCAACGGCCACCTGCTGGGCTGGCCCGTCCTGATCTTCGTGCTCGGCCTGCTGCTCACCCTCGTGCTGCTCGTCCGCAAGGTCCCCGGGGCGATCCTGATCTCCATCGTGGCGATGACCGGCCTCGCCCTGGTGATCGACAAGCTGGCCGACATCCCCGCCATGAAGTGGGGCCTCACCGTCCCGGCCTGGCCCGGCAACCCCGTCGCCGCGCCCGACTTCGGCCTGGTCGGCCAGGTCAGCCTGTTCGGCGGCTTCGAGAAGGTCGGCGCGCTCACCGGCGTGCTCTTCGTCTTCACGGTGCTCATGTCGTGCTTCTTCGACGCGATGGGCACCATCCTCGGCGTCGCCGACGAGGCCCACCTGCTGGACGAGAAGGGCGACCTGCCCGGCATCAACAGGATCCTCATGGTCGACGGCATCGCCACCGCTGCCGGCGGTGCCACCTCGGCCTCCGCCAACACCTGCTTCGTCGAGTCCACCGCCGGCGTCGGCGAGGGCGCCCGCACCGGCTTCGCCTCGATCGTCACCGGCCTGCTCTTCGTGGTGGCGCTCTTCCTCACCCCGCTCGCCACCATGGTCCCCGCCCAGGCCGCCACCCCGGCCCTGGTCGCCGTCGGCTTCCTGATCCTGGCCAACTCGATCCAGGAGATCGACTGGGCCGACTACACCATCGCGATCCCGGCGTTCCTGACCATCGTGATGATGCCGTTCACCTACTCCATCACCAACGGCATCGGCTTCGGCTTCATCTCCTTCTGCATCCTGCGCCTCGCCGCCGGCCGTGGCCGGGAGGTGCCGATCGCGATGTACGCGGTCTCGGCGGTCTTCGCCTTCTACTACCTGATGCCGGCCCTCGGCCTGCTCTGACGCCTCCGGCGGTCGTTCCGTGAGCCCTCCCCGCCCGACGCGGGGAGGGCTCACGGCATCCCGGCCCTCCGGTCAGGTGGTCCGGAGCAGGGCGAGGTGGGCGGCCGCCGACTTCGACAGGCTGTCCAGCAGCGCCTGGCCCTTGCCCGCCGTCCCGAGGGACGGGCTGCCGATGATCCCGTTCTCGGTGTAGCCGGCCATGCCGAGGGTAAGGAGGTGGGGTCGGTCCGGGGCGGAGTGGTCGTCGCCCTCGATCCCGTCGCGGATCAGGTGCGGGGCACCGTGGCGGAGGAGGGAGACCTCCAGTTCGCCGCCGTGCATGTCCTCGGCGCTGCTGCTCTCCAGGCCTGCGGCGTCGCGGGCCTGGTGCCAGTCCTCTCGGGCGGGGAACAGGGCGACGCTCGGGCCGGAGGTGTTGGACTCCTGGACGACGTTGGAGAGGACGTAGTTGCCACCGTGGCCGTTCACGATGAGCAGACTGGGGACGCCGGATGCCTGGAGGGACTTCCGGATGTCGTTGACCACCGCGTACAGGGTCGCGGCGCTGATGCTGACAGTGCCCGGCATGTGGGCGTGCTCGTGGGAGCAGGACACGGTGACGGGTGGCAGGAGGAACAGGTCGTAGTCGGTGGCGATCCGCTGGGCGATCAGGCCGGCCACGACGGTGTCGGTGGTCAGCGGGAGGTGGGCGCCGTGCTGTTCGAAGCTTCCGACGGGCAGTACGGCGATCTTGGCACCGCGTTGGCGTTCGTCTGCGGAGGTGGCGGCCGTGATCAGTGCGTCCATGGAGTCACCCTCTCCCATCAAGCGGTCGGCGGTCGAGAGGAGGCCGTGGTGGCCATCAACCTCAATCGGCTGGTGAACGTGACCACTTCGGGCACGGCGCTCCACCGCTGGAGTGCTCGGCCGGCTGCGGACAACTCGGACATGGCACGGGCGGACTCGGTGTCGACGGCGATCGACAACGCCCGGTCCGCAGCGGCGGCAGCCTGCTCCGGCTCGTCGGAGACCGCGTAGGCACGCGCCAGACGGGAGAGGTAGACACCCTGGTCGTTGCGGTAGATCGGCGGCAGGACGCGAAGCTCGGCCTCGAACATGTCCACCGCTCTGCGCGGGTCGCCGAGCTCGATCAGGCAGTTGGCGCGCTGCATCTCGATGTAGGTCGGGGTGCAGTAGGCAAGATCGAGTGCGTCGTCACTGTGTGAGTCGTCCGGCGTGGCGGCAAGCTCGTGCGCCTCGTCGAACTTGGTCTGGGCGAAGCGAGGATTGCTCATGATCGCGTGCCCCTGTGCCTCCTGCTGCGCGGCCAGGGCCCGGATGCGCGGGGTCGCGCCGGGTGCCCGCTGTGCGGCGCGGGCGAGACCGACGGCTTGTTGCGCGTTGCGGCGCGCCGTGGCCTGGTTGCTCTTCCTGAAGAGCAGGTAGGCCGCCATCACGTCGTCGCCGGTTTCCTGGGCCCACTCCATCGCCCGGTCCGACCAGTAGCCGGCCCGGTCGAAGTCGCCGAGATCCTGGCTCAGCCAGCCGAGGAACTCTGCGGTGCGGGCCCCGATGGTCAGCAGTTCGTCCCTGGCCCGGCCGCCGGCGTTCTCCTGGATGCGGTCGAGCAGCTGCACGTTCCGGGTGACCGAGTCGAGCGCGTGGCGGGAACCGAGAAGGTTCGCAGCCTTGTAGTGGCCAGGCATGACGCCGCGCAGGTGCCCGACGAAGAACTCGGGGTCGATCGGCGCGCGGAGGCTTTGTCTGCCGTCGGCCGGCTCCGGCACGCGGCGTCTCGCCGGTGGCGGTGGCGTGTCCTGCTCCCAGGGACGGGCGGCAAGCCCGAGCATGTGGCCGGGAATGTGGAGGCCGTCCGCGATCCGCTCGATGAGGTCGATCTTCTCGATGGACCGCCTCCCGGACGTCACCTCGCCGACTCGGCTCGGCGTCATGTCGCAGGCCCGGGCGATGAGCGAGGGATAGATCCCGGCAAGCTTGACCAACTTGAACACCGCGCCGAAATCTCGCTGTCGGCATGCGGTGATCATCTCCGGGTTGGAGAGCAGTCCCGGCGGGAGCCGGTCCGGAACGCGAGCCTCGGTCACTTCTGCCCCCCGCTGGGGATCGACGTCCACTGCAAGGAAGTTGATTGACTGTGAGTTTACCCACGTTGGGTAATCACCTTGGGTACGTTCGGCAACCCCTCCCTCGCCAATCTGGTGTCCGGGCCGGATCATCCAGATCCCGCCTTCATCGGCATCGGGAGGGCGGTGCACGTGATCAGCACGGGAGCGCCTCGGGGCAGTATCGAACACCACAGGTCGTCCGGCGGGATCGCAGTGTTCAAGGTCGTGCTCGCGCGACACCGGCGATCGTCCGGGGTTGCCCGGAACCACCTCCGCGAGTTCCTCCACGCGACTCCCGACGGGGCGGCTCTCGTGGAGGACGGTCAGCTGGTCCTCGGCGAGTTGGTGTCGAACGCGGTTGTGCACGCGAGGGTTTCACCCGGACGGGAGATCGCCGTCCGCTTTGAGATGCTGCACGGCCACCTCCGCATCGAGGTGCACGACGCGAGCAGCGAGAAGCCGGCGATCCGCCGCGTGACCGGGCAGGACGACTCGTCGGGCCGCGGTCTGAACCTGGTGGAGGCGTTGTCCCTGGAGTGGGGCTGCGTCCCTCGGCCGGGCGGCATCGGAAAGATCGTCTGGGCGCTCGTGGGCCCGGAAGGTGGTGCGCGATGAGCATCATCATCCGCGCGTCCGGGGTGGCAGTGACGAGGTGCCACTACTGCGGCGGCGGGCTGTTGCACGCGGCGGCGGTGCGGCTCATCGTCGTCAACGGCCGCATGTTCGCCGTCCACCGATGGCACCCGCGTCGCCCGGGCGAGGTGGAGGCCTGATGGCGCTTCGAGAGCACAATCCGTCGGGGATCGAAGGGGCCTCGCCCTACCCGTACCCGGTGACGGTGGAGATTCAGGGAATCACGGGGCCTGCGCACTTCTCCCAACTGACAACCGCGCTGTCGGCCCTTCGGGAGGCGCTGCGGCCACTGCCGCTCGGCACGAACCAACACCATTACTTCGACGACCTCTTCGGCCCGTCGGCGGTGCAGCGGATCGGTCACCAACTGGCGACCTACGGGCAGGTGCGGTCGCTGGTTTTCCTTGGGCTGACCTGCCACGCGATCAAGCTGTACCCCGCCGGCCCCGAGTCGTCCTCCTGAGGCGGCGGCGCGGACGGCCCACTTGATCAGCGACAACTGAAGACGTGCCGGACCACCCGAGACCTTGGCGGGGATGGGGTGGTCCGGTGGGTCGGAACCCGGTGCCGATGGTATCGGGCTCCTCGGCATGTCTGTGCACGGATGAGCCGGTTCGGTTGTAGATCAAGGGAGTTGAGAGGCTGTTGCACGGGGACGACGACTTCTGTGCGGAGTCGGCGGCGGATCTCGACCCGGACTCGTGGGCGTGGCTTCCGGGAGTCGACTACGCGGCCGGCTGGCGCGCCGCCGGCAGACTGCGGACGGCCTGAACGAACTGCTGGCCGCGTGCGGGGTGGGGCGCTCACACCTGCGGGCGATCGCAGACACCGACGCGCGCGGCGGCCCGGTGGTCCGCCTGGAGGGCGTAGCCGAAGGCTGGCTGAGCCTGGAAGAACTGCTCTGCCTGGCCGCACACGTCCGCCGCGAGTCAGCCTGACGGCCGGGGCCAGCACTTGCGAAAGCATGCACTGGCACCGGCCGATTGGCCTCTTCATCCCGAAGCAACCTGGGCATTTACCTGACCTCGGCCGGTAGTGCCACTAACCTGCCCGGACGGTCCCCGAGCGTCCGTGGCTGGCCGTCGAGGTGCGCGCCCGTTGCAGCGCAGTTAGACACGGGAAGCCTGCCTTTCTGAAGCTCGACAAGAAGGCATAAGAGGAATTCTTGTTCAATGTCCAGGTCTGGCCTTCGCCGAGCTAGGCATCCGCACGTGTAGCAGCAAGCCATAAACCTTTGACTCAACATGCCTGTCTTTGGTATAGCTGACACATGATCGCTGTTGACCCGCTTGAGGCTGGAGTGCTCCTCTTGGGCATGCGTCGCCCCCCACCGGTTACCAGCCACGGGGGCGACGTTCTCTTTGTTGAAGACTTGCGGCCTGTTAGCGGCGCGATCTGAACGTTAACGGACCCCACCCGCTAGCCGCACCCATGCGGTCGTTACAGGCCGCCGCGCGGATTCTCTATTGCGCGCGCAATAGAGAATCCCCAGTTCAGAGGCCCCAGAGGGGCGTTTAAGCTGGTAGTCGCAGCGAAACCGTAACGCCCAAGCACCGCCATACCAGTACGACGCATTGCGACGCTTCTAGCTACTGCGAGATCCTGCGAGGTGAGACTGGCTCCGAATTGGCCTGATCTCGCTGGTTCACCAGAGATGAGAGACGAGCCGCCGCTCAGCGCGCGGGTGGTGGAGTCTCAATGGCTGACGTCAAGTTACGCCGGGCACGCTCTGAGCTTGGGAAGCTCGCCAACTACTTACCCTAAAATGGGACCTGCCCTGCGGCTTTGGCAAGCCGGAACCCTGGCTCACCAAGCCGGTGCTGACCGTAACTTACCGCCTGTATCCGCCTCTTGGGGCACACCTGGGGCACGTGCTGCCAAACGAGACGACTCAACTTGGGCCGCAGTCGGAGGAGTAGACGCTGCGAGAGACTGTCGCAAGATCCTCGGCATGAATGGCTCCGTACTGCTCGGGCGTCAACTGGTCCAGCGCTTGCAGAACGTGGCGCGCCGAACGGGATCGAAGACCCCTCGCGCTCGCACCCGTGCTCACCTTCACCTTCCAGAACGTGGCGAGAACTGGGGACTCCTGGAGGCTGCGATACGTCACAGTGTCACGCAGATCCATGTCGACGATCTCGACGGTAAGCCCCTCAGCCAGTGCCTCCTCCACATAGTCCAGCGCCGCTTCGAGACTAATGGTGTAGAGGGCCAGAGGCCGGCCGCTCGGCTCGCGTGGGATCGCCGTGCCAGCAGGCTACAAGTCAGGACCAACGGCCAGCGGGTGAACGCCCACAACCGCCTCCGGAGGACGGTGGAGGCTTGTGTGCTGCCACCTGGGCAGATGGCAGCGCGCTTGACCGGGCTCCCATCCCGGGCTCGCTCCTGCTGACCGTGGCGCACAGTGCAGTCTGGCACGACAGTGGCATGCAGGGCATCAACCGGCTTCCAGCTGCTATGATCTGATCACTCGTCAACTGAGGTCAGGGGACGGAGTGGGAGGTTCGATTCCTCCCTGGTTAGTAGTCATGCTCGTTTCGACTGTAGTCGCGCTACGGATATTGATTCAGGTCCTGAAGAAGTGACAAATCTGAGTCCGCAACGTAACTGCAAACGAAAGGAGTTCACTATGAACATTAATAATGGTACCCGGAATGGCTTGATCGCGCTTTTGGAGACAGTCGCAACGGGCTTGACTGACTACGTGGTTGGACCTCTCCTGTCCTGAGTTTATGAATGGCTAGCCCCAGGTCGGTGACCTGGGGCTTAGTCGTGTTGTGGCCCCGGAGGGGCCTGAGCAGAGCACGTGCGCCGCCCGCCACCAGCCACGGCCGGTAGTGGCCTCAGCCCATCTCCTTTCGGTCCGACGCCTGGCGCGGCCAGCCGCCGCCGGAGCGGGGCGGGGCGGAGGCAGGTGTGGCGGCGAGCGGCCGGGCCGCGCGCTGGCGCGCCGCGCGCGCCCTTGAAGGCGGAGGTGTCATTCTCCAGCTCCTCGCGCTTCACCCGGCCGCCGATGCCGGCTACCTCGGCGCGGAGGTCCTCCATCTGGTTCTCGACCTGCTCGCCGGTGCCCTCGGAGTCCTCCGACTCGCGGGCGTACAGGATCCAAACCAGCTGGTCAGGGTCGATGTCCAGCTCTGTGCGCCCCCCGAAGCGGCGCGGTGAGAATGCAGCCATGCCGACTTACCACCCAAGACGATGGTGGCTTCCATCACCAACGGCATCGGCTTCGGCTTCATCGCCTTCAGCATCCTGCGCCTCGCCGCCGGCCGCGGCCGTGAGGTCCCGATCGCGATGTACGCGGTCTCGGCGGTCTTCGCCTTCTACTACCTGATGCCGGCCCTCGGCCTGCTCTGAGCCATCGATGCCCTCCGGCGGCCCCGCACCGCTTCCGGCCGGTGCGGGGCCGCGGGCGTCTCAGAAGGGGGAGATCCGCAGCCCGGCGAGCTCCTCGGCGCGGTTGACCAGATCGGCCGGCCGGACCGGCGCGGAGGATGCCAGCGCGTCCATGCACAGGCCCGGGACATCGACCATGGTGGGCCACCGGTCGGCCGGGCCGGGGAGGGCGGAGACCACCCAGCGGCCTCCGAGCGGTGGGGTTCCGTCGCCGAGCCAGGCCCACCGGACGCGGTGGACGCAGTACAGGTACTCGCCGACCACGGCCATCAGCATCGCGAAGAGCCGGATGCGGTGCTTGTCGGACAGGCGGGCCGGGTCGTCCAGCCCGAGGCCGGCCAACTGTTCGCCGAGGAGCCGGATCGCGGCGCCGGGATCGGTCTGCATCAGGTCGGCCCGTGCGCCGACCGAGTCGAGGATGTCGGAGGTGAAGTTCCGGTTCTCGGCCGCCCAGTCGGCGGGGTCCTGGAGTGGCCTGTCGTGATCGTCCATGTGGTCTGGATAGCACGTTCGCACACCTGTGCCGATGCGCCGGGGTGGGGCGCACCGGGCCGGTGGGCCGTGCCCTTCTGGTCGGTCACCACGATGGTGGTGGCCGGTGCCCTCGGAGTTCTCCGCCGGGGTCGATGCCCGGCTCTCTGCTCCATCGAAGCGGCGCGGACCGCGGCGCTCACGGCGTCCGACCGAACCGCGAACGGGTCCTCTCCCACCCGGAGAGGGCCCGTTCTGCTGCTCGTACGCTCCGGCCTTCCGGCCCTCCGCCCAGGCGCTCCGGCGCAGGGCGAGGTGGGCGGCCGCCGACTTCGACGGGCTGTCCAGCAGCGCCCGGCCCTTCGCCGTCCCGAGGGTCAGGAGGTGGGGGCGGTCCGGGGCGGAGTGGTCGTCGCCCTCGATACCAGTGGCGGGGCGGGTCGGGGCGGCGGTGACGAAGTTGGCGTTCCTGCTGCACGGTGGGGGCGGGGTGGGGCAGAATCGGCCACGCCGACGGCCTCGCTGGGGAGGTGAGTGCCGGGTCGGCGTCCGATCAGGCGGGGGGATCAGTTGGTCGTCGGGCCCATTCCTGTTCCGGGGCATCTGAAGCTTCCGGCCGGGCGGCAGGCGGTGTCGCGGCGGATGCGCCGGGTGTGGCGCTCGCGGAAGGCGCTCGGCGGGACCACGCAGTGGATCATCGACTGGGGCCTGCCCATGGCGGCGCTCCTGGGCGCCCTGTTCGTGTGCGCGGCCCGGGCGGACGGTCCGCTCTCGGTCTACAAGGTCTTCACCCTGATCGACGCGCCGGACCACGTGCTGCTCTGGGTGGCGTCGCTGCTCGGCTGGCTGCTCGTCCCGGCCATCATCGGTGGGTTCGCGGGCCACATCATCGCGCAGCGGATCAGCAGCGTGAAGGCGATCTCGACCAACAGCATGTTCCGGCGCCGCCCACTGAGCCGGCGCCTGCGGCTGCCGGGGCTGATCGACGACCTCGGCCCGTACTTCCACGGGACTTACGCGCAGCAGGAGTTCGTCGACTCCTGGGTCCGGGTGGTGCACCGCAACGACTGGACGAGGGCCCAGGACCACTGGGAGGTCTTCGTCCGCGACCTCATGTCCACCCAGCAGTACGCCCACCTCGACCGGCACGAGTGCCTGCGCCAGGTGCAGAACGCCGGCCGGATCGTGCTCATGTTCGCCGGACGGACCGGGGTGTGCATCGTGTGTGACAGGAGGCGGTGACGCATGCGCTCGGAGGACGCCGTCGAGATCGTCCGGGCCGCGCTGGCCCTGGCTCTGCCGACGGCCAGTGCGGAGGGGCTGACCCGGGCCGCGGAGACCGTGATCCGGTGGGGCGCGGAGGAGGCGACCCAGCAGCTGGACGAGCCGCTGACCGGGCGGATGCTGCTCGACCTGCTCGCCGTCGCCGACGTGCCGCCGCCCGACTTCCGCCCGGCCGAGCGCTACTGGCAGGGCCGGCTGTACGAAGGGGCGGCGGACTACCGGACGTGGTCCCGCTCCGAGGGGATGCCCCGGCTCCCGTTCCTGCCCCGGCCGCCGGACGAGCGGATCGACCCCACCTACCCGGACGACCCGGACAACCCGGACGACCCCGGGGGCCGGGGCCCGCGCGGCTTCACCCCGCGCGGCTGAGGCCGGCGCCGGCCGTCGTTCCACCGGGCCCTCCCCGCGCCGCGCGGGGAGGGCCCGCGGCGTTCCGCCGGCTACTGCACGCAGAACTCGTTGCCCTCGGGATCGGCCATGACGGTGTGCTCGCCGCCGGGCTGTTCGACGTGCTGCTGCACGGTGGCGCCGAGGGCCGTCAGCTTCTCGACCATGGCGTCGCGGGCGTCCGGGCCGGGGTGGAGGTCGAGGTGGAGGCGGTTCTTCACCGTCTTCGCCTCGGGGACGGCCTGGAAGAGCAGGCGGCGGCCGAGGCCGGTGCCGCTGACGGGGTCGAAGGGCTCGTCGGGGTGGCGGACGCCGGCCAGGGTGCGCCAGGCGGGGCGACCGCCTGCCTCGGTGACGAGGTCGGGCGTGATCGCTCCGGCCGTGAGCAGGTTCTCGATCAGGGCGCTGTGGTCCTCGACGGTGTAGCCGAGGGCGGCGGCCCAGAAGGCGGCCTGGGCGTGGGGGTCGGCGCAGTCGACGACGAGCTTCCAGTGCACGGTGGTCATGTAACCGTTTATAGCGGTTACGGCCCCGCCGGGCAATCACCGCCGGGCCGTCAGCTGCGGAAAGAGCGCGTCAAAAACCCGCTCGTGTAGGGCAGTTGTCGGTGGGCATACTGCCTGGACGGGAGACGGGGAGGGGGCTCGACCGATGGTGCAGGAAGATCCGCCGGTGGGTGACGAGGCGAAGCTGCTGCCGGAGCTGTTCTGGACGGCCGACCGGGCGTCGGTGGACGGCCAGCGGCAGACGCTGCGCTGGTACCGCGGGCTCATCGCGATGCTGGTGGTCGCCGCGGTGGTGGGCTCGCTGCCCGGGCCGGAGCACCGGGGGGACAGCGACATCACGCCGCTCTTCTCCGTCGTGGCGTTCCTGATCGCCGGGTACTTCTGGTCGCGGCTGCGGCGGAGCAACCCGCAGGGGCGCTGGTACGAGGCGCGCGCGGCGGCCGAGTCGGTCAAGACGCTCGCCTGGAAGTACGCGATGCGGGCCCGGCCGTTCGACGGGCCGGCGGAGTCCGGGGAGGTGGACCGCGGCTACCTGCTCCAGCTGGAGGACGTGCTGCACGCCTTCGAGGACCCGGAGATCGTGCCGCCGGGGACCGTCCCGGAGATCACCCCGGAGATGCGGCGGACCCGGGCCGACAGCCTGACCGCGCGCCGGACGTTCTACCTACGCACCCGGGTCGAGGGCCAGCGCACCTGGTACCGCTCGCGGGCCGAGGCGTGCGAGTCGCAGGCGGTCTCCTGGGGGCTGGGCGTCGCGACGCTGATCATCGTCGGTGCGGCGGCGGCGATCGCGCAGGCGGTCGGCGCGCTGCCGGTGCACGTCTTCGGCGCCAGCTCGGCGGCGGCCGCCGCGGTGATCGCCTGGACCCAGCTGAAGCAGCTGCGCCCGCTCGCCGCCGCGTACCAACTGGCCGCGCGGGAGCTGGAGAACGTCGGCAACCAGCTCTCCGACCTGGACCTCCGGGTGCCGGACGCCGAGCAGCGCTGGGCCAGGCTGGCCGCCGAGGCGGAGGACGCCGTCTCCCGGGAGCACACCACCTGGCGGGCCCGGCGCGCGTTCCCGCGCTGAGCGCACCGGGCGGCGGGACAGTCGAACGGCCGGGTGGTCGAACAGCCGGGTAGCCGAACAGCCGGGCGGACCGGCCGCACAGCAGGCCGGTCCGCCCGAGCGTCCGCGGGGCGGAAAGTGTCACCGCCGGAATCGGGAGGTCGTGGGGAGATCGGGCGGAGCGTGCGCGGTGTCGGCTGCACAGGTGTGCGGGGTGGGTGAGGGTCCGCGGCAGGGGCGCGATCCGTAATCGTTACGTGTCCATGCCCTGGTTTCATCGCCTCCGCGCACGATGCCCGTCACCGTCCGGAGGCCCTCCTTGCGCGTTCTTCTGATCGCCAGCGCGTTCAACAGCCTGACCCAGCGCGTCCACACCGAGCTCCGCGAGCGCGGGCACGAGGTCGCCGTCCAACTCGCGCTCGGCGACGAGCCGGTGCGCGCCGCCGTGGCCCGCACCGATCCCGAGCTGATCATCTGCCCGATGCTCACCAAGGCGGTCCCGGAGGACGTCTGGTCCACCCGGACCGTCCTGATCGTGCACCCCGGGCCCACGGGCGACCGCGGCCCCTCCTCGCTCGACTGGGCGATCACCGGGGGCGCCGAGCGGTGGGGCGTCACCGTCCTGCAGGCCGTCGGGGAGATGGACGCCGGCGACATCTGGGCCAGTGTCGACTTCACGGTGCCGGAGTGCGGCAAGAGCGAGCTGTACCGGGGCGAAGTCGCCGACGCCGCCGTCGAGGCGGTGCTGCTGGCCGTCGGCCGGTTCGAGGGCGGGCTGTTCACGCCCGAACCGCTGGACTACACCCGCCCGGACGTCCGCGGCGAGCTGCGCCCCTTCCTCCGGCAGGAGGACCGCCGGATCGACTGGTCCGCCGACGACACCGCGACCGTGGTGCGCCGGCTGCGTGCCGCCGACTCGCAGCCGGGCGTGCTCGACGAGCTGTACGGCCGCGAGTACTTCCTGCACGGAGGCCACCCCGAGGACGAACTGCGCGGGCCGGTGCCCGGTGCGGTGATCGCCACCCGGGACGGCGCGATCTGCCGGGCCACCGTGGACGGCGCGGTCTGGATCCCGCAGCTGCGGCCGCGCCGCACGCCCGGCGGTCCGGCCACCTTCAAGCAGCCCGCCGCGACGGTGCTCGCCGACCGCCTGTACCGCGTCCGCGAGGTGCCGGTGAGCCCGGCCTCGGCGGCCGGCCGGGACACCTGGTCGGAGCTGCGTTACCACGAGCAGGACGAGGTCGGCTTCCTCGAATTCTCCTTCGCCGGCGGGGCGATGAGCACCGAGCAGTGCCGCCGCCTGCTTGCCGCCTACCGGGAGGCCGCGGACCGGCCGACCTCGGTGCTGGTGCTCGGCGCCGCCCGGGACTTCTTCTCCAACGGCATCCACCTCAACGTCATCGAGGCGGCGTCGTTCCCGGCGCTGGAGTCGTGGGAGAACATCAACGCGATGGACGACCTGGTCGAGGCCGTCCTGACCACCACCGACAAGCTCACCGTCTCGGCCCTGGCCGGGAACGCGGCCGCCGGCGGGCTGATGCTGGCGCTCGCCGCCGACGAGGTCTGGTGCCGGGAGTCGGCGGTGCTCAACCCGCACTACCGGCTGATGGGCCTGTACGGCTCCGAGTACTGGACGTACACGCTGCCCCGCCGGGTGGGCGCCGAGCAGGCCGAGCGGCTGACCGGGGAGGCGCTGCCGGTGGGCGCGGCGCACGCGGAGCGGCTGGGGCTGGTGGACCGGACGGCGGGCGGCAGCGCGGCGGAGTTCCGCCGCTGGGTGGCCCGGGAGGCGGCCGGGCTGGCCGGCTCGCCGGAGCTGACCGGCCGGCTGGTGGAGAAGAAGCGCCGCCGGGCCGAGGACGAGGAGGCCGGGCCACTGGCCGCGTACCGGGCCGGGGAACTTCGCCGGATGCACCGCAACTTCTACCGGGACGGCGAGCCGTACCACGGGCTGCGGCGGGCGTTCGTGCACAAGGTCTGCCCGGTCGGGACGCCGGAGCACCTGACCGGGCTGCTGGGCCGCCCGGAGTGAGGCGTGCGGTGTGCGGTGTGAGGTGACGTCCGGAGCGAGGTGACCTCCGGAGCGAGCCGCCCGGAGTGGGGCGTGCGGCGGGGCCGGCCGTGGGGGAGGCCGGCCCCGCCGCACGTGCCGGGTCAGCGCCCGCGCGGAGCGAGCGGTGCGGCCCGGCCGACCAGGATCGGCTGCGTGCCGATGGTGGTGCTGCTCGGTGAGACCGCGAAGGCCAGCGAGCCGAAGAAGATGTAGCAGCCCAGCCCGACCACCAGCGGGAAGATGAACTGCAGGGCCATCACCCCGCCTTCGGTGCTCTGTGCGGCGTCGAGCCGGACGGAGACGGCGGCCATCCCGGTGTAGTGCATCGCGCACACGGCGACGCCCATCACGGGAGCGGCGGCCAGCACCGCGAGGGTGCCCCTGATGTTCAGGGCGGCCCAGAGCGCGGCCGTCGCGGCGAACACCGCGATGCCGACCGAGGCCCATACCGTGGTGCGGTCGTAGTCGAGGTGGCCGGGCAGGACCATCGCGGCCATGCCGAGATAGTGCATCGCAGCGACCCCGAGCCCGGTGGTCAGCCCGCCCGCCAGCAGCGCGGGGAGGCGGCGGCCGTAGCCGACGGCGAACATGCCGAGACCGACCACGAAGACCGCGACGAGCAGGCTCAGGACGGTCAGCCCCGGGCGGTAGGAGATGTCGATGCCGGTGACCGAGAAGCCGAGCATCGCGATGAAGTGCATCGACCAGATGCTCGCGCCGAGCGAGGTAGAGGCGAAGAGCAGCCAGTAGACGCGGGTCCGGCCGGTGGAGACGAGTGCCCAGCGGGCGCTGCGCAGGGCGACGAAGGCGCCCAGGCAGGCGACGAAGTACGAGACGGCGGGTGTCACCCAGCCGTGGTCCGCATGATGGATCTCGCCCACGAGGAAGCTCCTGACGGGGTTCGGGGGGAGGACGGACGCCAGGGTGCGGGCGGACGCGCCGGCCGGGGACGGCCCGGGCGGCGGGGAAACGGCAAGGGAGGGGAGTGCGCGCGGCGGAAGGCGTACGCACAGCGGGAAGCGCCCGGGGGCCTGGCGTGTGATGCCCCTGACAACAGGGGACAGTAGCCACTACCGGCGAGTCGCTCAAGGTTCGTGTTTTTGGTGAAATAGCAGGTCAGGGCCGTCCTTCACGTGACCGGCAAGATCTCGGCACCAACCCCTGACGCCGCCTGCGCAAGAGACCACCGCGGCCTTGGAGGTCACTCCAAGGGGGCTAGGCCGAACGGGTGGCCGGCCGGGTCGATCAGTACCTTGAGCGTGCGGCCGTGCTGGTACTGCGGCTCCGTCGCGCCGAGCGTGAGCGCCCGGGCGGTGGCTTCCTCCAGGTCGTCCACGTAGAAGTCCAGGTGGAAGTGCTTGCCGCCGTCCGGCTCCGTCCACGGCTCCGGCCGGTACCCGGTGACCCGGCCGAAGCCGAGCGGGCTGCCGCCCTCGGGGTTGTCCAGGATGGCGAAGTGCTCGTCCACGTGCCGGGTCTCCCACCCGAGCAGCTCGCCGTAGAAGGCGGCCAGCGCGACCGGGTCGGCGCAGTCGATGGTGACCATGGCGAGGCGGGCGAAGCCGGTGTCGGCCTGCTGGGCCTGCTCGGCGGCGACGTCGGTCATTTCTGGTCGGCCCTTTCACTGAGGGGTGGTGCTGGTCGGCCCTTCTGCCGAGGGGTTGGTGTGGCGCCGGGGCTGCGTGGGTCAGGCCCCAGAACCAGCATCGCACCGGGAGTCACGGAGGGCACGGCCAGCGGTGCCGGGCGCGAGCGGGGCGAGCCCGGCGGGCGGCCGGGGGCGGGCGGCCGGGGTGGAACGAGAGGTTCCGAATCGGTGCGGATCGGTACAGAATCGGCACGTTCCCGGGGGCAGAATCTGATGATTCATTGGATAAAATTTTGATCTTATCGACGGATGGTGTTTTAGGGGGATCTGATGGCGATCGAGCTGCCCAGTGAGGTGGCGACGCTCCTCGACTTCATCGGCATTCACTGGCCCTCGGTCAATGAGGACAAGGTCCGCGAATTCGGTGAGCACATCAAGGAGTTCGCGAAGGGACTCGAAGACCTGCACGCGGACTCGACCGCGACGGTCCATCAGCTCGGCGGGGCGTACGAGGGCGAGTCGTACGAGGCGCTGGTCGCCAAGTGGGCGCTGATGTCCGACAAGCACTTCAACGAGGTCGTCCAGGCGGCCCACGTGGTGGCGAAGGCCCTGGACGTCGCCGCGGACGTCATCATCGCCATGAAGATGGAGGCGCTCGCCGAACTCATCGTGCTGGCCGCCTCCCTCATAGCCGCCCAGGCCGCCGCCGTGGCGACCCTCGGCCTGGCCGAGGCCGGGGTGATCGCGATCCAGCAGGCCGGGCGCAAGCTGATGTCCTACCTCGCCCACCAGTTGGAGGACCACATCATCTCCGAGGTGGTCGAGGCGGCGATCACCCCGCTGGTGGAGATCGTCTCGGGGGCGGTGGCCGGGTTGGCGTTCGAGGCGGCCGAGGCCGCGCTGAGCGGCGGCGGCGGCGGGTCGGCCGGCACCCAGTTCAAGATCGACCCGGCCGTCGTGGAGACGCACGCCCGCGCCCTGCACGACCAGGCCGAGAAGGTCGCCCAGCACGCGCAGCTCTTCGGCGCCCGAGTATCGGGGCTGAGCTTCGAATGACCGATCCGATCGTCAAGGCGCTGCAGAAGGGCGCCAAGCAGGTGGGCAAGGCCCTGGCCGACGACACCGGCAAAGCCGTCAAGAAGATGTACAAGCAGGCGGGCGACAACCTGGCCACGACGGCCAAGCACCACAAGAACAACGACGCCCACAACGCCCACGGCTTCAACGAGAAGGACAAGGAGAAGGCCGCACCGCCGCCGCAGGCGGGCAGCAGCTCCGGCGGCGGCCCGAAGCCGCCGCCCCGGAAGTACTACATCCACGACGACGGCCGGGTCCAGGAGATCAAGGACGGCAAGTTCGTCGACACGGACGGGACCGACAAGTCCCTCAAGACCCTGCTCGACGGCGCCTCCGACAAGGTCAAGGACCCTTCGGTGGACGACCTGAAGGACAAGTACCACGCGAAGAAGTACAAGAAGTCGGACAAGGACGAGGACGGGAACCCCAAGAAGGACGAGAAGGTTCCCAGCCGGAGGATCGACGAGCCGACGGAACTCTCCCGGGCCGTCGAGGAGGCCCGGCGGGCCCAGGGCGACTACGGCGGCAAGAACTACGCTTCGCTCCGGTACAAGCACCCCGACGGCGAAGAGATCATTCTGGTCGGCCGCAGCGGTGACCGCAGCCACTCCGAGCGGTCCATCGGCAAGCCCCTGCTCGGCGGGCGCGAGAACCACGTCAGCGAGCTCTACACCGAACGTGCGCCCTGTCAGGCCAATGAGAACTGTGAGCGCTGGCTGGGCCGGCACTTCGAACCCAAGAACCCCGACCTCGACGTGAACTACGGCGTCGAGTACGACCACAAGACCCCGACGAAGGATCGGGACTGGGGTCACAGGGCCTATCTGGACCAGCTCCACGCGGATCACACCGCAGGCCAGCATGGTGGCACGATGGGGTCGAAGGACTTCGACGCGCAGGGTCAGCAGGACAAGGCGGACCACGCTGCGAAGCACGTCGCGAAGAAGCCCAAGCATGGGCACTGAGGCGTTTGAGGGACAGGGCGACAGGATGGACGACCGGTGATTGTAGGGATCGACTGGCCCCAGCTCGTCGACGAGGCCGCGCCCGGCGATCTGCTGCGGTTCAAGCCCGATGCGGCGGCGCAGATCTGGCCGGACGGTGACGGCGCGCGCTTCGTGACGGAGATCGGCGTGCCCTTCTCCAACGGGCTGTTCCGATTGCTGGAGGAGCTCGCGGACCGGCGGCCGGAGAATCCCGACTGGGCGTTCGCCCGGCCGCTCACCGATTCGCTGGTGGAGACCGAGCACGGTCGGCTGCGCCAGCTGGGCGAGCTGTCCAGCGGCTTCGTGTTCATCAGCCTCGACGACGGGACGATCTGGGTCTGCGACCCTGACGCCGACGAGGAGTACCAGCTGATCCACCGTGACATCTCCTCGCTGGCGTACCTGGTGTACAAGATCGCCGTGGAGCGGCCGCGGCCCGAGGAACGGCCGACGCCGTACCACTGGGCCGACGCCGAGGAATACATCCGCGAGGGCATGAACCGCTGGGACGACCTGCCGTTCGGCAGCGACGCGGAGTTCTGGAACTCCTTCCTCGACTTCTACCCCACGACGTGAGAGGGCCGGTTCGGACGTGAGCACCGACATGAACGACGAGCTGACGGCCGGGCTGCTCGCGCACTTCGGGCCGCGCGGGCTGCGCAGCCTGGCGGTGGCGCCCGCGGGGCCGCTGCGCCACCCGGGGCTGCCGCTCCAGGTGGGGCCGTACTTCCGGTCCGCCGAGGAGGACGACCCGCTGTCGCTGGGCGAGTACGCGGCAGCCTTCGGGCTGGAGGCGGGGCCGTCGGCGGCCCAGCTGCGGATCGGAACCGACGGCGGGGCCGAGCTGTACTTCGCCCCGGACCGGTCCGTCCGTGCGGTGCTGCTGGGATCGGAGCCGCTGGACCTGCCGGTCAGTGCCACGGTGGAGGCGTTCGCGGCCGGACTGCTGCTGCTGGACCGGCACCTGCCGGCGGTCGCCGCGTCCGACCGGCCGGAGGCGGCCTTCGCGGCCTACCGGGAGCTGCGCCAGGGCCTGCTGGCGGCCGACCCCACGGCGTTCGACAGCCGCGAGGGCTGGTGGTCGCGGGTGCTGGACGACCTGCGGCGCCCGCTGAACGTCGACTCCTCGGCGGCCTTCGAGGTGGTCGACGAGCAGGGCGGGAAGCGGATCGAGACGGCGGTCGGCGGCCCCGGCCTGCTGCATCCCGAGGAGGTGCTCTGGCACCGTCTGCGGGCGGAGGGCGTGGAGGCCGAGCAGGTGGTGCGGGTCTACTGCGAGCTGGAGCCGTGCCTGATGCCGGGGCACTACTGCGCGCGCTGGATGGCGGCGGAGTTCCCGCAGGCGGAGTTCACGCACAGCTTCGACTACGGGGGGACGGCCGAGTCCCGCGAGAGCGGCGTCAAGGCACTGATGATCAGCCTGGCCGAGCGCCAGGGCTGAGTGCCGGGGCCGAGCGCCGGGGCCGAGTGCCGGGGCCGATCGGGGAGGCCCGAGCGGTCGGACCGTGGTGGAACCAGGAGAGGGACGCAGGGGAATGGCGCGGGACGGGCGGCGGATGCCGCCGTTGGGGGCGGGGCGCAGGCCGGCCGGACTGGCACTGCTCGGCTGGCTGGACGACTTGCGGGCGCCGCGGCTGTGCCGGGTGGCAGGGCCGCCCGGGGCGGGCAAGTCGCACCTGCTGGCCTGGATGGTCCGCGGCTGCAGCACCGGGACGGTGCCGGGCGAGCGGCGGATCCACGCCGTGCTGCCCGCCGCCGGGGCCACCGTGCGGACGACCGTCTGGTCGCTGGGGCAGCAGCTCGACCTGGTCGCGCACACCCCCGGCACGCTGATCGAGGCGATCGCGGCGGACGCCCGGCCGACCCTGGTCTGCGTTCCCGAGCTGGACGAGGCCGAGGACCCGGCCGGCCTGGTGACCGGGCTGCTCGACCCGCTGCTCCGGCTGCCCGGCGTACGGCTGGTGGTCGAGGCGGCGACCGGGGGTGCGGCGGCCGGCGCGTTCACCGCGGTGCCCGCACCGGCGGTGCTGGACCTCGGCGATCCGCAGTGGACGGACCGGGCGCGGTTCACCGAGTGGGCGGCGGCTCTGGGCGGTGAGGCGGCGGCCTACCCGCTGCCCGGCCCGGCCCTGCGGGTACCGGCCGCCCCGCCGGTACCGGCGGTACCGGTGCTCCCGGCCGGTGCCGACCTGCGCGCCGTCGGCGAGGAGGCGCTGTCCGCGCTCTGGACGGCGGCCGCTGCCGGTGGCGACCCCGGCCCGCTGGCCGCCGACCCGCTGCTCTGGGCGCTGGCCCGCCCCGTGCCGGTGACGGCGGCCGTCGAGCGGCGCGACGACGTGCTCGCCCGGGCCTGGCGCGCGGCCGGCCCGGCCGTGATCGAGGAGCCGGACCCGGCCGTCCGGGCCGCCGTGCTGCGGACCAGGCTGCTCGGCGGGGACGCCCCCGCCGCGGCCGCCGCGGCCGTCCTCGCGCAGCTGCCCGGGCCGTGGTCCGGGCGCTGGGCGCGCTGGGAGGGCACCGACCGGGACTGGCCGGGCCCGGCCGCCGCGCTCACCGCCGGGGCGGGGGCCCACCTCTCGCAGGTGCTGGTGGCCGACCCGACCGGCGCGGTGCGGACCTTCGACGCCGCCACCGGCCGCCGCGTCGGCGCCGTGGTGGTGCCGGCCCCGCGGCCGCTGCGGGGGCTGGCGGTGACGGCCGCCGGATCCGTCGTGCTGCTCGACGCCTGGGGCCGGGCGGAGCTGGTGGCCCCGGCCGAGCCGCGGCCCGGCCTGGAGCCGTACGGGCTGATGGTGGCCCTGGACGCCGTCCGCGCGGCCGCCGGTGACACGGGCGGGGACGCCGGCGGCGGCCTGAGCGCGGTGGCGGCGGTCGGCGGGCTGGCCGGCTCCGCGCCGGCGTTCGGCGACGCGGCCGGCGGCGTGTACTGGTACGAGGACGGCAAGGTGGTGAGCGAGCGGCTGCACCACGGGCCGGTCACCGCACTGGCCGGTACCGCGCTGGGCGGCGGGCCGCTGTCCGACCCGGAGATCCCGCTGCTGGTGAGCGGCGGGTTCGACGGCGCCGTCCGGCTCTGGGGCCCGCGCTCGGGGCCGATGCCCGAACCGTCCGACCGGCGCGGCTGCCCGGTCACGGCGGTGGCCGCCGGGGCGACGGCGGCCGGCCCGGTGGTGGCCGCGGCGTGGTCCGACGGGCTGGTCCGGGTGCGTGACCTCGGCACCGGCGTGGTGCTCGACCTGCGGACGGGCTCGGAGGTCTGGTCGCTGGCCCTGGCCGGGACGCTGCTCGTGCTGGGCATGCCGGACGGCCTCGCCACGGTGGACACCCGGCGCTGAGGCGCTGGACCACGCGGGCGCGGGGCACCCGGGCACGAGGCCGCAGGGCCGCGTGGAGCCGAGGCGTGCGGGCCCCGTGGGGCGGCCGGGGCCGGGCGGAAACCAATTTTCCTTAGCGAGAGTAATGACGTAGTCTAAATACATGCCCGAGATGTCCGAGCAGGACCTCGCAGCCGTCAGTCAGCTGCGGTCGTCCACCATGCGCCTCTCCCGTCGCCTGCGTCACCAGCGGGTCGAGGAGTCGCTCAGCCCTACCGAGATGGGGGTGCTGGGCACCCTCGCACGCTGCGGGAAGGCCACACCGGGTGAGCTCGCCCGGAAGGAGCACGTCCAGCCGCCGTCGATGACCAGGATCGTCGCGATGCTGGAGGAGAAGGGCCTGGTGCGGAGGGAACCGCACCCGGAGGACCGCCGGCAGGTGGTGGTCAGCAGCACCGAGCAGGCGGAGGTCATCCTCCAGGAGAGCCGCCGCCGCCGGAACGCCTGGCTCGCCGAACTCGCCGAAGGGCTCGACGAGGAGGAGTGGGCCGTCCTCCGGGAGGCCGCACCCGTGCTGTACAAGCTCGCACATCTCTGAGGCACAGCTGATCCGGTAGCCGCCGGAGGACGAAGGAGAACCGCATCACCGCAGCACCGATCACGAACACCAGGAGCGCGACGGCCCCCCGACGGGTCGTCGTGCCGCGAGGGGAGACCACAGTGACACCGCCGGCCGCAGCCACCGCCGCCGCCATCCGTACCGACGAGCCGACCACCGACCCCACCGCGGCGAGCGTCGCGGCCGCCGACCAGGCACCCGCCCCCACGGGGCTGCCCGGCAACGGCGACGACGACCCCGACGAACGCACCGCGGCGGTGACCCCCGCCGCTCAAGGCAGCACACCGGCTGCCGCATCTCCCACAGGCGCCCGCTTCACCCGGCCCGGGGGGATGTTCTCCTCACTGCGCGTCCGCAACTACCGCTACTACTTCGCCGGTCAGGTGGTGTCCAACACCGGCACCTGGATGCAGCGGATCGCGCAGGACTGGCTGGTCCTCAGCCTCACCGGCAGCCCGCTGGCCGTCGGCATCACCACCGCCATGCAGTTCCTGCCGATGCTGCTGCTCGGCCTGTTCGGCGGCGTGCTCGCCGACCGGATGCCCAGGCGCCGGCTGCTGATCTTCACCCAGGGCGCGATGGGCCTGCTCGCCGTCGGCCTGGCCGTGCTGACCATCGGCGGCGTGGTGACGCCGTACTACGTCTACGCGTTCGCGCTGCTGCTCGGCCTGGTCACCGTGGTCGACAACCCGGCCCGGCAGGTCTTCGTCTCCGAGATGGTCGGCCCGAAGGACCTCGCCAACGCGGTCAGCCTGAACGCCGCCAACTTCCAGACCGCCCGGCTGGTCGGCCCCGCCGTCGCGGGCCTGCTGATCGCCGCGGTCGGCAGCGGCTGGGCGTTCGCCGTGAACGCGCTCTCCTTCGCCGCCGTGATCGGCGGACTGCTCGCGATGCGCACGAGCGAGCTGCGCCCGACCACGCCGGTCGCCCGCGAGAAGGGGCAGTTGCGGGAGGGGCTCCGGTACGTGAAGGAGCGGCCCGAGCTGCTCTGGCCGCTGGTGCTGGCCGGCTTCATCGGCACCTTCGGGTTCAACTTCCCCACGCTGCTGGCCGGTTTCGCCCGCGACACCTTCCACGTCGGCGCCGGGCAGTACGGTCTGCTGAACACCGCGATGGCGGTCGGTTCGCTGGCCGGTGCCCTGCTCGCGGCCCGGCGCGGGGCGCCGCGGCTGCGGCGGCTGGTGGGCGCGGCGCTCGGCTTCGGCCTGCTGGAGGTGGTGGCCGCGTTCGCGCCCGGCTACTGGACCTTCGCGGCGCTGCTGACCCTGATCGGGGTGTTCGGACTGAGCTTCAACACCTCCGTCAACTCCACGCTTCAGCTGGCCACCGACCCCGCGATGCGCGGCCGGGTGATGGGCCTGCTGGTGCTGGTCTTCACCGGCGGGACGCCGATCGGTGCGCCGATCGTCGGCTGGGTGACGGCCTCGTACGGGCCCCGGCTCGGCCTGCTGGCCTGCGGGCTGGTCTCGGCGCTGGCCGCCGGCGTGGTCGGCCTGGTGCTGGCCCGCAGTGCGGATCTCAAGGTCCGGGTCGACCTGCACCCGGGCCGCGGCGGGCGGGTGGTGGCCTTCGTGCCGCGCACCCGGGTCGCGGCCAAGTCGGAGCTGGCCGCCGCCTGCTGACGATCGATCACCCCGGGCGGGGCGGGATGCCCCGCCCGGGGCGGGGCATCCGGGGCGGGCGGTCAGAGCCTGATCTCCAGGACCTGGCCGGGCCAGACCCCGTTCGGCTGCTCGACCTCGAAGGACTCCGTCTCGGTGAAGCCGAGCGCGCGGTACTGGCCGACCAGCCTGCGGTCGGCGCCGCCGTAGCAGTCGACCCGCACCAGGGAGATGCCGCGCCGGCGGGCCTCGTCGAGGGCGTCGGCGATCAGCGCGGTGCCGATGCCGGAGCCCTTGCGGGTGCGGTCGGTGACGAGGTTGCGGACGAACAGCTCGCGCTCCTCCACCGCAGGGATGTGCGGGCCGCGCACCTCGGAGAGGACGCAGGAGCCGACGGTGCGGCCCTCGTCGTCCACCGCGAGGCGGATCAGGAACGGCTCGTCGGCGTACTTCCGGATGCTCCCGACCCTGGCCGGGTCGGTGCTGAAGGGCTGGTCGCCCCACTGGCCGGTGCGGCCCCGTGCGGCGAGCCAGGCGACGGCGCCGTCCAGCAGGGCGAGGATGTCGGTGAGGTCGTCGGGGCCACCGGTGCGGATCTTCATGAAAAAGTTCTAACCCAAACGGCCGTGCACGGGAAGATGGATCCATGAGGCTCTTCGTGGCGGTGCTGCCGCCGGCCGGGGCGTTGCAGGAGCTGGCCGACGCGGTGGCGCCGGTGCGCGGGCTGCCCGGGGCGGAGCGGTTGCGCTGGACGGGTGCCGAGGGCCGGCACCTGACCCTGGCCTTCCTCGGCGAGGTGCCGGAGGAGCGCCTGCCGGCGCTGGAGGCCGCGCTGGCCGGGGTGGCGGGGCTGCACCCGGCGCACCGGCTGCGGCTGGCCGGCGCCGGCCACTTCGGCGACCGGGTGCTCTGGGCCGGGGTGGAGGGACAGGCCCGGGCGCTGCGGCGGCTCGCCGAGGCGGTGGGCGCGGCGACCGCGGACGTGGCCGGCGCGGCCGGGGCGTTCGACTTCCACCCGCACCTGACCCTGGCCCGGGCCGGCTCCTCGCGCGGTCACCGGCGGGCGGACCGGCGGCCGGCGGGGTCGCGGGCGGGGCTGGACGACCTGGCGCGGGCGCTCGACGGGTACCGCGGGCCGGAGTGGGCCGCTGCCGAGCTGCACCTGATGAAGAGCGAGCTCGACGGCGGGTTCGCGCACTACGGGGCGGTGCGCTCCTGGCCGCTGGCCGACCGGGGCTGAGGCCCCTCCCGGCGGACGAGGACGCAGGTACGGCCGCGGGCGCTGACAGGGGCGCCGGCGTGGTCCGGTCCGGTGCGGCTCAGGGCCAGACCCGCATCGCGTCGGCCGCGACCTGCTCCAGCTCGGCCCGGGTCGCGCCGTCGCGGGCGCGCTGGGACATGCCCTGGACAACGGTGGCGGTGAACCGGGCCAGCGCCGCCGGGTCGGTCCCGGCCGGTTCGTGGCCGGCCGCGACATCGGCGCGGATACGGGCCTCCAGGGCGCGGACGTTGGCGTTGCGCAGCTCCCGTACGGCCGCGGTGACCTCGGGCGAGGTGCAGTTCACCGTCGAGCTGACCACCAGGCAGCCCCAGGGGTGGTCCGCGTCGGTGCCCTGGGCGGCGGCCTCGCGCAGCATCCGGGCGACGCCGGCCCGGGCGGTGGCCTCCTCGGTCAGCGCGCGGGGCGCGTACGCACCGTGGGTGGCCCGGTAGCGGGCGACGACCTCCTCGAAGAGCGCCCGCTTGTCGCCGAAGGCCGCGTAGAGGCTCGGCGGGCGGATGCCCATGGCGGTGGTGAGGTCGGCGACCGAGGTCGCCTCGTAGCCGTGCTCCCAGAACAGCCGCAGGGCCTGTTCCAGGGCGGTGTCGCGGTCGAAGGAGCGCGGGCGTCCGCGCCGCGGGGTGCTGTTCGCCGTGCTCGTCGCCATGCCGAGATTCTATATCGACTCCTACAGAAGGCGTGCTACGGTCTCTTTCATTAGCGACCACTACAGAAATAAGGGGGGCGTGGCCATGGGCACGCTTGCAGGGAAGACGGCACTGGTGACGGGCGGCAGCCGGGGGATCGGGCGGGGCATCGCCGAGCGGCTGGGCCGGGACGGCGCGCTGGTCGCCGTCCACTACGGCAGCAACGCGGCGGCGGCGGCGGAGGTGGTCACGACGATCGAGCGGGCCGGCGGGCGGGCCTTCGCGATCGGTGCCGAGCTCGGGGCCCCCGGCGACGCGGCGGCGCTCTGGGCGGCCTTCGACGCGGGCCTCGCGGCGGCCGGCGGCGGCACGGGCCTGGACATCCTGGTGAACAACGCCGGGATCGGCGCGCCCGGCCGGATCCACGAGGTGGCCGAGGCCGACTGGGACAAGGTGTTCGCGGTGAACGCCAAGGCGCCGTTCTTCGTCGTCCAGCAGGGTCTGGGCCGGCTGCGGGACGGCGGCCGGATCGTCAACGTGTCCTCCGGGGTCACCCGGGTCGCGTTCCCCTCCGCGGTCTCGTACGCGATGACGAAGGGGGCGCTCAACACCCTGACGTTGACCCTGGCCGAGGAGCTGGGCCCGCGCGGGATCACCGTGAACGCGGTGCTGCCGGGCGTCGTCGCCACCGACATCAACCCCTGGCTGGACGACCCGGCGGCACGGGCCCGGGTGGCGGGCTACGCCGCCCTCGGCCGGGTCGGCGAGGCTTCCGACGTGGCGGACGCCGTGGCCTTCCTGGCCTCGGACGACGCCCGTTGGATCACCGGGCAGAACCTCGATGCCAGCGGCGGGTCCAACCTCGGCGTCTGACCGCCGTCCGCACCCGGGTACCCTCGTTGACCGTGGACCCCAAAACTCGTATGCGTATCGTGAGCGGCGCCCTGGCGCTGCTGCTGGCCGTCGTGGTGATCGGCGCGCTGATCGGCAAGTAGCCGCCCGGCCGGGCGGTCGCCGGGAGCGCGGCCGCCCGGCGCCCGGCGCCCGCCCGGCCGGGCCGGACGGCCCCGAGCATGCAGAAGGGCCACCGCCCGCGGGCGGTGGCCCTCACGCGTGTGCCGGCCGGGTCAGAGCTGCTCGACCACGTAGTCGATGCAGGCGGTGAGCGCCTCGACGTCGGACGGCTCGATCGCCGGGAACATCGCGACGCGCAGCTGGTTGCGGCCCAGCTTGCGGTACGGCTCGGTGTCGACGATGCCGTTGGCACGCAGTGCCTTGGCGACGGCGGCGGCGTCAACCGCGTCGTCGAAGTCGATCGTGCCGACCACCTGCGAGCGCTCGGCCGGGTTGGCCACGAAGGGGTTGGCGAACGCGGACTTCTCGGCCCAGCCGTACAGGCGGGACGAGGAATCAGCCGTACGGGCGACGGCCCAGTCGAGCCCGCCGTTGCCGTTCAGCCATTCCAGCTGGTCGGCGAGGAGGAACAGGGTGGCGATCGACGGGGTGTTGTACGTCTGGTCCTTCGACGAGTTGTCGATGGCCGTCGGCAGGTCGAAGAACGGCGGGATGTACCGGCCGGAGCCGGCGATCTCGGCGGCACGCTCCAGGGCGGCGGGGGAGAAGGCCGCCAGCCAGAGCCCACCCTCGGAGGCGAAGGACTTCTGCGGGGCGAAGTAGTAGACGTCGGTCTCGGTGATGTCGACCGGGAGGCCGCCGGCGCCCGAGGTGGCGTCCACCAGGACCAGCGAGCCCGGGTCGGCGCCGACCGGGCGCTTGATCGGCATCGCGACGCCGGTGGAGGTCTCGTTGTGGGTGAGTCCGTAGACGTCCACGCCGGCCTCGGCGACCGGCAGCGGGTGGGTGCCCGGGGCGGTCTTGATCACGGTCGGCTCGGCCAGCCACGGGGCTGCCTTGACCGAGGAGGCGAACTTGGACGAGAACTCGCCGAAGTCGAGGTGCTGGGACTTCTCCCGCACCAGGCCGAAGGCCGCGATGTCCCAGAAGGCGGTGGAGCCGCCGTTGCCGAGCACCACCTCGTATCCCTCGGGGAGGGAGAAGAGGCTGCTCACGCCCTCGCGCACGCGCTTGACCAGGTTCTTCACCGGGGCCTGGCGGTGCGAGGTGCCGAGCAGGGAGGTCTCGGTCGCGGCGAGGGCACTCAGGGCCTCGGGGCGCACCTTGGACGGGCCGCAGCCGAAACGGCCGTCTGCGGGCTTGATGTCAGCGGGGATCTGGATCTGAGCCACGGTCGGCAGCCTACCGGCCGCCGCTCGGGAAGTGTGACGGCCGTCCGCCCGCTGAGATGCGATCTTTGCGGTCGCGAGCTGCGGAAACAGCGGATCCGGCAGGTGCCGGATCCGCTGCTCCCCGCAACGACTTCGCGGCCTCGCGGCCAGGTCGGAGGGTCAGCGCGCGATGGCCTCGTAGCCCTCGATGTCGCGCGGGCTGCGCGGGCCGGGGCCGATGTAGCGCGCGGCGGGGCGCACGAGCCGGCCCGTGCGCTTCTGCTCCAGGATGTGCGCCGACCAGCCGGCGGTCCGGGCACAGGTGAACATCGAGGTGAACATGTGCGCCGGGACCTCGGCGAAGTCCAGCATGATGGCGGCCCAGAACTCGACGTTGGTGGCCAGCACGCGGTCGGGGCGGCGGTTGTGCAGCTCCTCCAGCGCGGCCTTCTCCAGCGCCTCGGCGACCTCGAAGCGCGGCGCGTCGAGCTCCTTGGCGGTGCGGCGCAGCACGCGGGCGCGCGGGTCCTCGGCGCGGTAGACGCGGTGGCCGAAGCCCATCAGGCGCTCGCCCTTGTCCAGCGCGTTCTTCACCCACGCGGTGGCGTCGCCGGTGCGCTCGATCTCCTCGATCATGCCGAGCACGCGGGACGGCGCACCGCCGTGCAGCGGCCCGGACATCGCGCCGACCGCGCCGGAGAGCGCGGCCGCGACGTCGGCGCCGGTGGAGGCGATGACGCGGGCGGTGAAGGTGGAGGCGTTCATGCCGTGCTCGGCGGCGGACGTCCAGTAGGCGTCGATGGCCTTGACGTGCTTCGGGTCCGGCTCGCCCCGCCAGCGGATCATGAAGCGCTCGACGACCGTCTCGGCCTTGTCGATCTCGCTCTGCGGGACCATCGGCAGGCCCTGGCCGCGGGCGGACTGGGCGACGTAGGAGAGCGCCATCACGGCGGCCCGGGCGAGGTCGTCGCGGGCCTGCTCGGCGGAGATGTCCAGCAGCGGCTTGAGGCCCCAGACCGGGGCGAGCATGGCGAGGGCGGACTGCACGTCGACGCGGATGTCGCCGGAGTGGACCGGGATCGGGAACGGCTCGGCGGCCGGCAGGCCGGGGTTGAACTTGCCGTCGACCAGCAGGCCCCAGACGTGGCCGAAGGAGACGTGGCCGACCAGGTCGTCGATGTCGACTCCGCGGTACCGCAGGGCGCCGCCTTCACGGTCGGGTTCGGCGATCTCGCTCTCGAACGCGACGACTCCCTCAAGCCCGGGTACGAAGTCGGACATGCGACGGCTCCTTCAGTTCTGCGATCGGCGGGCCGCCATGGTGGGGCGGTACGCCAGTGACCGAATGGTGGTTGGCACTCCGTGCCAGCGTGACAGGCACGGGGTGCATTGCGCCATACACCACGTGGTGATGTTTCCCCTGGGGCCGCTTGACTTTTCGCCCGGAGGCCGGTCGTGCCCGGGAAATCTCCGGAACCAAACCACAGGTTCCGGACAATTCACCGTAGGACGGGCGGTCAAGCGGTGGCGAGTCACCTTATCTCCCACCGGGGTTTGTCCGGAGGTAGCGGTGGCGGTTGCTTGTCTTACGGGATGATGTTGGGGTGACCCCGGAACGCGCCCAGTCGACGCCCCCGAGCCCCGCCACCCGGATCCTGGCCGACGAGGCCCGGCCCGGGCCGGACCTCACCGTGATGCGCAAGCACTACACGCACGAGGGCCTGGTCGAGGAGCAGCTCGCCGCCGAGCCGATCGCCCAGTTCACCCGCTGGTTCCACGAGGCGGACGACGCCGGGCTGGTCGAGCCCAACGCGATGGTGCTCTCCACCGCCGACGCCGAGGGCCGGCCCAACTCGCGGACGGTGCTGCTGAAGGGCTTCGACCGGCGCGGCTTCGTCTTCTACACCAACTACGGCTCGCGCAAGGGTGCCGAGCTGGCCGCCAACCCGCACGCGGCGCTGCTCTTCCCGTGGATCCCGCTGGCCCGCCAGGTGATCGTCCAGGGCCGGGTGGAGAAGGTCGGCCGGGACGAGACCGCCGCGTACTTCCGCACCCGCCCGCACGGCTCCCAGCTCGGCGCCTGGGCCAGCGAGCAGTCCAGCCCGGTCGACGGCCGGGAGGTGCTGGAGCGCCGCTACGCGGAGCTGGAGCGGCGCTACCCGGAGGGCGAGGGCGTGCCGGTGCCGCCGTTCTGGGGCGGGTACCGGGTCGTCCCGGAGAGCGTGGAGTTCTGGCAGGGCCGGGAGAACCGGCTGCACGACCGGCTGCGGTACCTCGCCGACCCGGCGGCGCCGACCGGCTGGCGGGTGGAGCGGCTCTGCCCGTGACCGGGGTGGCTGCGGGTGCCGGGGCGTCAACGGGCGGGGACGGTCGGCCGCGACCGTGCGCCCCGCCGTGCGCTCCTGCGTGAACCCGCTGCCCCTCACCGGACTCTGACCGGTCATCAGTTCTCGCGGTAGCGTGGAGCGGGGGCTCCGGCGGCTGGTCGGGCCACCACTCTTCTCCAGAGGGCGAGGCAATCGATGAGCGACACCGCCACCCCCGCCGGCCCGGCGCCCGGGCCGGACGACGCCCCCGGGCGGCCGACTCTCGGAGAGTTGGCCGCGATGCCGGCGGACGACCTCGGCGCGCTGCTGCGTCGTGCCGGGGTCGAGGACGACGGGCCGGTGGCCAAGTTCTCGTCCATGATCTGACCGGGCCGGGCGCCCGAGGTCTCCCGAATCCCGGCTGAGCGATCGTCAACTCCCGTACCGTGGGCCGAGTCGGTTTACAGGCCCGGGGGGTGCAGTGCGACCGTACTTCTTCTTCAGTTACGCGCGGCGGGACCACCAGGCCGGCGGGGCCTTCGTCGACCAGTTCTTCAGCGACCTCCGGGACGAGCTGGCCCGGATCGAACCCGCGGCCGGCCCGGGAGAACTCGCCTACCGCGACACCGAACGACTGCGCGTCGGCGACGACTGGGAGCAGCAGCTCTCCCGGATGCTCGCGGTCAGTCGCACCATGGTGGCGCTCTACTCCCCGGCCTACTTCGCCAGTCCGTACTGCGGTAAGGAGTGGACGGCCTTCGACGGGCGGATGCGCCGGCACCGGACGCTGACCGGTGAGGAGGTGCCGGCCCTGATACCGGTGGTCTGGGAGCCGCCCCCGGCCTGCCTGCCGTCCGAGGTGAGGCGGATCCAGTACAGCCAGCACGACCTGGGCGCGGCCTACGCCGCCGGCGGGCTGCGCGGCCTGCTGCGGGCCGACCCGCACGGGCCCGACTACCGCCGGGTGGTCCGGGCCATCGCCGAGCGGGTGCGGGAGGCGGCCTGCCTGCCGCTGACCGAGCTGACCCACCTAGACCTGGGCCGGGTGAGCGGCTGCTTCCCGCTGCCGGACGCCGCACCGCCGCCCGGGCGCAGCGGGATGGTGCGGATCTTCGTCGCCGCCGGCAGGTCGCCGGCCCGCCGGCCGTCCGGCGAGCCCCTCTCCGTAAACCTTCCGGCACAGGCACAGGCACAGGCACCGGCCGCGGAGGCGCCGGTGGCGGCCGCGCCCGGTGCCCCGGCACAGCAGCAGGACGAGGCCGGGTATCGGGGCGGCTGGTACGGGGACCGGCCCAGGGACTGGGCGCCCTACCACCCGCCGCGGCTGCCCCCGTTGGTCGTGCAGGCCCAGCAGGTGATCACCCGGGCCGGGCACAGCACCACGCTGGACGAGGTCGGCCCGGGCCTGGCCGCCAGCCTGGACCGGGCCCGCGAGGACAACGAGGCCTGCATCCTGCTGGTGGACCCGTGGGCGGCCGGCGCCGAGCCGTACCGGCAGGTGCTGCGCGACTTCGACGACCAGAACCACCCCGTCACCGGCGTGCTGGTGCCGGCCGGCACCGACGACCCGCCCGAGGGGCCGGCGCGCAGCAGGCTCTGGGGCGGGGTGCGCGAGGTCTTCCCGCGCAACTGGCTGCACCGGTCCGGGCCGGAGCCGCTGTTCAGGGTGCGGGTCACGCGGGAACGCTTCGAAAGTGACCTGTTGCGTACCGTGACGGTCGCCCAGGGGAGGCTGTTAGACGAGGCGGACGAAGCCGATCCGGTCCTCGCGCGGGCCGCGTTCGGGCTGGGGCCCGGAGTCGCCGCCATGCCCGGGCTGACCATCCCGGCCTGGCCCCCGGCCGCGTCCACCGAAACAGCCCTGCCCCCGGCACCCCGGGAGCCCCGTGAAGGAGACTCCGTACGATGACCGCCGACCAGGTGGCCCTGGCGGGCACCGAGCCCGTCGCCCTGTCGACGCCCGGGCCGGGATCTGTCGTCACGTTCTACTCCTACAAGGGCGGCACCGGCCGCACCATGGCGCTGGCCAACGTCGGCTGGATCCTCGCCAGCCAGGGCCTGCGCGTCCTGGTGGTCGACTGGGACCTGGAGGCACCCGGTCTGCACCGGTACTACCACCCGCTGCTGATCGACCCCGAACTCCACGCCACCGACGGCCTGATCGACCTGCTGCGGGCCTACGTCGAGCAGGCCCTGCCCGGCCCCGGCGACGCCGCCGCGGCGTCCCCCCGGGAGTGGGTGGCCGCGCCCGGCCGGCTCGACCGCTACCTCTGCGGCCTCGCGCTCGACCTGCCGGCCGGCGGGCGGCTCGACCTGATGCCGGCCGGCCGGCAGAACGCCGCCTACTCGGCCGCCGTGACCAGCTTCAACTGGCGCAGCTTCTACAACCGCGCCGACATCCGCGGCGCCGAGTTCCTGTACGCGCTGCGCGAGCAGTGGACCGGCGCCTACGACTACGTGCTGATCGACAGCCGGACCGGGGTCAGCGACACCTCCGGCATCTGCACCGTGCTGATGCCCGACACCGTGGTGGACTGCTTCACGCTCGGCGCCCAGAGCATCCGTGGCGGGGTCGACGCGGCGCGCGCCATCGTGGACGCCGACGAGCGCGACATCCGGGTGCTGCCCGTCCCGATGCGGGTCGAGGACGCCGAGCGGGCCGGCCTGGCGGCCGGCCGCGACCTCGCCCACGACGCCTTCGCGCCGTACCTGGGCCGCTGGCTCGGCGCCGAGCTCCGGGCCGACTACTGGCGGGACGTGGAAGTCCCCTACAAGCCGTTCTACGCCTACGAGGAGGTGCCGGCGACCGTCGTCGACCGGCCGCAGCAGAGCCGCAGCCTGCTCGGCGCCTTCGAACGCCTGGCGTCCTGGCTCACCGAGGGTCAGGTCCGCGCCCTGCGGCCCGTCCCCGACCGCGCCCGCCGCCGGCTCTACGCGGCGTACCTGCGCACCGGCCGTACCCGCTCGCGCCAGGTCTACGTCAGCTACGCGCCGGGGGACCGGATCTGGGCCGAGTGGGCCGCCGCCACCCTGGCCGGCCTCGGCTACCTGGCCTCGCTGCACGGCGCCGGGGTGCCGCTGGACGCCGGACCGCCGGGCGACGCCGCCCTGCCCGAGGCGGCCGGCCCGCTGGACGGCGACGGCCGGGTGCTGGTGCTGCTCTCGCCCGAGTACGCGGCGCTGCCCCGCGGGCGGGAGCTCTGGCGCCGGCTCGTCGCGGCCGAGCAGGACGGCGGCCCGGCCGGTCTGCTGGCGCTCGCCCTGACGCCGCCGGACGCGCTCCCCGCGCCGTTCGCGGACCGCCCGGTGCCCGGGCTGGCGGCCGGCTCCACCGAACAGGCCGAGACCCAGCTCTTCGAACTGCTCGGCCCGCCGCCCGGCGCCGGCCGCTGGCTGGACCTGGACGCCGGCGAGGAGGCCCCGGCCGCCCCCGCGCGCTTCCCGGCCGGGCGCCCCGACGTGGCGAACCCGCCGCCCCGGCTGCCCACCTTCACCGGCCGCGGCCGGCTGCTGGAGACCCTGCGGGACGGCTTCGCCCCCGGCCCGGCGGCCGAGCCCGTGCAGGTGCTGTACGGCATGGGCGGGGTCGGCAAGTCGCAGACCGCCGTCGAGTACGCCCACCGGTTCGCGCCCGCGTACGACGTGGTCTGGTGGGTGCCGGCCGAGGAGCCGGCCGGCATCCCGCAGCGGCTCGCCGAACTCGCCCCCGAACTCGGCCTGGAGAGCGGCGGCGACGCGGCCCGGACGGCCCGGGCGGTGCTGGACGCGCTCGGCCGGGGCCGGCCGTACCGGCGCTGGCTGCTGGTCTTCGACAACGCGGAGGACCCGGAGCAGCTCGCCCCGTGGCTGCCGGCCGGCTCCGCCGACGGGCACGTCCTGGTCACCTCGCGCGACCGGCGCTGGGCCCGGCACCGCGGCCGCACCGAGGTCGAGGTCTTCGACCGCGCGGAGAGCGTCGAACTGGTCCGCCGCTTCAACGCCGGGGTCGGGGACGCCGACGCCGAGCGGATCGCCGAACTCCTCGGCGACCTGCCGCTCGCCGTCGGCCAGGCCGCCGCCTGGCTGCACGAGACCCCGATGCCGGCCGCCACCTACGCCGACCTGCTGGACGAGACGCTCACCGACATCCTCGACCGGTCCGTTCCCGACGAGCTCCGGCCGGCCGAGGAGGACGGCATGCCCGGCGTGGCCGCCGCCACCTGGCAGATCGCCGGCCGCGACCTGCGCCGGATCAACGCCCCCGCCGCCCGGCTGCTGGAGGTCTGCGGCTTCCTCGGCCCGGACGCCATCCCGATCCGGCTGCTCTACAGTGCTCCGGTGGCCGAGGTGATCGACCTGCCGCTGGGCGGTCCGGACACCCGGATCGTGCTCGGCGAGATCCTGCGCACCGTCGACCAGTTCAACCTCGCCCAGTACGACCGGACGGCCGGGACGGTCGGTGTGCACCGGGTCGTCCAGGCGCTGCTCCGCGACCAGGTGGCCGAGGGCGACCGGGAGCGGATCCGGACGGCCGTCTGCGCAGCCCTCGCCCTGGCCGACCCCGGCGACCCGGACGCCCAGGAGAACTGGCCCCGGTACGCCGAACTCCTGCCCCACCTCTGGCCGTCCGGTGCGCCGGACTCGACCGACCCGGCCGTCCGGCAGTGGATCGTCCACACCGTCCGCTACCTCTGGCAGCGCAGCCTGCACACGGCCGGCCGCGAGCTTGCCGACCGGGTGCTGGCCCGCTGGCGGGAGCTGGACGGACCGGCCGCCGAGGACGACCCCTCCGCTCTCAACCTGCGCGTCCAGCTCGGCAACCTCCAGCGGTCCGCCGGCAGTGCCCGGGAGGCGTACGAGACGGACCGCGAGGTGCTGGCCCGGCTGCGCGCCGTCCTGGGCGGCGACGATCCGCGCAGCATCGCGGCGGCCAGCAACCTCGGCGGGGACCTGCGCCACCTCGGCCGCTACGCGCAGGCCCGCGCGCTGGACCGGGAGACCCTCGCCACCGCCCGGCGGGCGCTCGGCCCGGACCACCCGCGCACCCTGATGGCCGCCGCCAACCTCGCCCTCGCCACCCAGCTGGACGGCGATCTCGCCGACGCGCTCCCGCGCCAGGACGAGGCCGCCCGGCGGCATCACGCCGTCTCCGGCCCCCGCAGCCTGTACGCGCTCAGCGGGGACGCCACCTACGGGTGGATGCTGAGCGAGGCAGGGCGGTACACCGAGGCGCTGGCCAGGCTGGAGGCGACGGTCGACGCGTGCCGGGAGACCCTCGGCGAGAACCACGACACCACCCTGCGTGCCCGTCGTCACCTCGGTGTCGTCCTGCGCCGGCTCGGCCGCTATCAGGACGCGCTCGGCAACGACGAGGACGTGCACCGCCGGCTGCTCGGCCGGCACGGCGCCGATCACCGGGACACCGCCGCCGCGGCGGGCAACCTGGCCGCTGTGCTCGGCGCGCTCGGTGACCTCGACCGGGCCGTGCCGCTCGCCGCGGAGGCCCGCCGCTGCCTGCGGGACCAGCTCGGTGAGGCGCACCCCACCGCGCTCACCGCAGCCGGTAACCTCGCCGTCCTGCTCCGCCGGGCCGGTCGTCCGGCGCAGGCCCGGCAGCTCTCCGAGTCCGTGCTGACCGGCCTGCGCGCGGTGCTCGGCGCGGACCACCCGTACCTCGGCCTGGCGATGCTCAACCACGCCAACGACCTGGCCGCGACCGGAGAGGACCGCGCCGCGCTCGATCTCGCCGGGTCGGCCGCGGTGTTGCTGGGCGAGGCGTTCGGCCCGGACCACCCGGACACCCTCGCGGCGGTGGCGGCCCACGCGCTCGGCCTGGCCGCCGTCGGCCGGCCGGAGCGGGCCGCCGAGCTTGCCGCGCACGCGCTGGCCCGCGCCGCGGAGACGCTGGGGCACGACCACCCGGTCACCGCGGCGATCCGGGACGGGTGCCGGCTGGACGGGGTGGTCGAGTCGCCGCCGGCCTGACCGGCGCGGGCACCGTGCGCCGGGCAGGTTCTCCGATGCGACCGCCGAGCGGGTGAACTTTCAACGGGATGCCGCAGCCTGGCGGGGTGCCGCGTCGGCGGCGGCCGGGACTGTACGGCGTTGCCGCTGCCGGGGCACTACATTGGGACGGTGCGGCCGGGCCTGTACCCGGCATCAGCACTCTCTAATCCCCTGCGTGGAAGAGAATCGAACATGACACCAGTACTGGACGCCCGCCCCATCAGTGAACTGACGGACCGTCGCCACGCGAACGACCGCGTGAGTCTGGCCGACCTCGCCGGGCTCGGTGCGGAGGAGCTGACCGAGCAGCTCTGCCGCGCACTCCCCGGGACCGGCCCCGGCCCAGTGCCGGTCGCTGCCTTCAACTCGTCCATCTGACCGGCCGATCCCGGCCGCGCCGCGCCCGCCGGCCGCGAACGGGACCGGGCTGAACCGAGCCGAACCGAGCCGAAACCGAATGGCCATGACGCAAAACCCGCTGCCTTTCACCCAGTTCGTGGTGAAGGTGCACAGTCGGTGCGATCTCGCCTGCGACCACTGCTACGTGTACGAGCACGCCGACACCAGCTGGCGGTCCAGGCCGAAGACGATCACCGACGCCGTCCTGACCAGGGCCGCCGAACGGATCGGCGAACACGCCGCCGCTCACGGTCTGACCGGCGTCCGGGTCGTCCTGCACGGGGGCGAACCCCTGCTGGCCGGCCCGGAACGGCTGCGCCGCGCAGCCGAGGCGTTCCGTGCCGCCCTGCCCCCCGGCTGCGCGATCGACCTGCGGATCCACACCAACGGCGTGCTGCTCGGCCCGGCCTTCCTCGATCTCTTCGCCGAACTGGACATCCAGGTCGGCGTCTCGCTGGACGGCGACCGCGCCGCCAACGACCGCCACCGCCGGTACGCCGACGGCCGCTCCAGCCACCCCCAGGTGCTCCGCGCCGTCGGCCTGCTCCGCCGGCCGCAGTACCGCCACCTCTACGCAGGCCTGCTCTGCACGATCGACGTCGAGAACGACCCGGTCGCCGTCTATGAGGCCCTGGCCGAACTCGACCCCCCGGCCGTCGACTTCCTGCTGCCGCACGCCACCTGGGAGGATCCGCCGAAGCGCCCCGCGGACCGGGGGGAGAACCCCTACGCGGACTGGCTGCTGACCGTCTACGACCGCTGGGAGGCGGCCGGCCGGCCGTTCGCCGTCCGCACCTTCGACTCGGTCCACCGGACCAGGCACGGGCTCTCCAGCCTCACCGAGTCGCTCGGCCTGGAACCCGCCGCCCTGGTGGTGCTGGAGACCGACGGCAGCTTCGAACAGGCCGACAGTCTCAAGACCGCCTACGACGGTGCCCCCGCCACCGGTCTGGACGTCTTCGCGCACAGTCTCGACGAGGTGGCCCGCCACCCCGGGATGGCCGCACGGCAGAGCGGCCTGGCCGGGCTGAGCGCCGCCTGCCGGGCCTGTCCGGTGGTCCGCTCCTGCGGGGGCGGGCTGTACGCCCACCGGTACCGGGACGGCGGCTTCGACCACCCCTCCGTCTACTGCGGGGACCTCATGGACCTCATCAACGGCATCGCCGCCCGGTCCGAGCAGCCGCCCGCCCCGCCGGCTGCCGCGGCACCAGCACCCGCCGTACCGGCGCAGCCCGTCGGGCCGCCCGGCCCGGCCGGCCTCACCGAGCGGCAGCTCGACGAACTCGCCCGGGGCCACGGCGGGGCCGACACCGTACGCGCCTTGGCCCGCGCCCAACTCGCCCTCACCCGGACCATGCTGGCTGCCGTCCGGACCACCTCCGGGCTCGCCCGCTCGGCCGCCTGGGAGCTGCTCACCGAGCTCGACACCGCGGCGCCCGCCGCCGTGGACGAGGTGCTCGCCCACCCGTACGCCCGCGCCTGGGCGGCCCGCCGGCTGGGCGGCGACCCGGCGGCCGGCCTCGGGCCGCTGGCCGGGCTGGCCGCGGCCGCAGCCGTCCTGGCGGGGCGCGGGGACACCGTCGCGGTGCCGGCCCGGAACGGCGTGCTGCACCTGCCGACGCTCGGCCGGCTCGACCTCGGCGCCGGGGCCCGCGAGGCGCTGGTCACCGGCGCGGCGGAGGGGCTCACCGTCCGGACCGCCGACGGCGCCGCCGTCCCCCTTGCCGGCCCGCACTGGCAACCGGTCCGGCGGGTCGCGCTGGCCGGCGGTTGGGAGCTCGTGCTGGAGGACGTCGACCCGCAGCGCGACAGCCACGAGTTGCCGGTCGCCGACCGCCTGGGGGAGCCCGAGTTCGCCTCCTGGAGCTGGGGCCTGCGCGAGGCCGCCGAACTGCTGGACCGGGACCTTCCGGAGTACGCGGCCGGCCTGCGGGCCGGGCTGACCACCGTCACCCCGTTGCGCCCCGGCCCGCCCGGGCGGGACGTCAGCGCCGCCGCCCGGCAGGCCTTCGGCGCGGTCGGGATCGCCCGGCCGGCCACCGCGCCCACCCTCGCGCTGCTGCTCGCGCACGAGTTCCAGCACGTCAAGCTGGGGGCGGTGCTCGACGCGCTGGACCTTTACGACCCGGCCGACACGGCGTGGTACGACGCGCCCTGGCGGCCCGACCCCCGCCCGATCAAGGGGCTGTTCCAGGGCACCTACGCCCACCTCGCGGTGACGGCGTACTGGGGCACCCGGGTCCGCGCCCACGACGGCCTGCCCGGCGAGGCCGCCGAGTACGCCCGGGCCCGGTTCGCACTCTGGCGCCGGTACACCGCCGAGGCCGTGGAGCGGCTGGCCGGTTCGGGCTCGCTGACGCCGGTCGGCCTGCGCTTCGCCGACGGCATGCGGGCCACCGTCGCCCCCTGGCTGGCCGTTCCGCTGCCGCGCGCCGCGGAGGCCGCCGCCGAACGGGACCGCGCCCGGCGGCGCCCGGTCGTCACCGGCTGAGCCCCGCCACTGCGTACCTCCTCCCCCCCCTCCGACCCAGGGATCCCCCATGCTCATCGACGTTCCGCTGCGCACGGCCGTGTCCGCCCCGTCCGGCATAGCTCCCCTCGGTCGTGCCGAGCTGGCCGACCGGTTCACCGGGCTCGGAGTCGGGCCCGGCCAGGTGCTGCTCGTCCACGCCTCCCTGCGCGCCCTCGGCCCGGTCGAGGGCGGCGCCACCGTGGTCGAGGCGCTGTTGGACGCCCTCGGGGGCCCGGAACGCGGCACCCTGGTCGCCTTCACGGCCAGCCCGGAGAACTCGATCACCTCACGGGTGGTCACCACGATGACCGCAGGCTGGTCGGAGGACCGGATGCAGGCCTGGCGGGAGTCGCTGCCGCCCTTCGACCCGCTCTCGACACCGGCCTCGCCGACCATGGGCACGCTCTCCGAGCTGATCCGCCGGCACCCGGGCGCCGTCCGCAGCAGCCACCCGCAGGCCTCCTTCGCGGCGATCGGTGCCCGGGCCGTGGACGTCACCGCCGTCCATGACCTGGAGTGCCACCTCGGCGAGCGGTCACCGCTCGGCGCGCTCTACCGGCTCGACGCCCGGGTGCTGTCCATCGGCGCCCCGATGGGCACCTTCACCGGCTTCCACCTGGCCGACGTGCGGGCCGGCATCGAGGAGGTCCGCCACTACGGCTGCAAGGTGAAGGACGGGGACGGCTCCCGGTGGTGCTACTTCGACGGTCCGCTCCTCGACGACGTCCAGTTCGAGGAGGTCGGCGCGCAGGTGCTGGCCCGGGCCACCGGCCTGACGCAGGGGCCGGTGGGTGGCGCGCCGAGCCGGCTGATCCCGATGCGCGAGGCCGTCGACCTCGCCACCGACGTTTTCCGGGAGCGGCGCCCCCGCTGAGCGGGCCCGCGAACACGCCGGGGCGCACGCTTCCGCGCCCCCAGTCGTTTCGGTCATGTCAACCCTGGCGCTCCCACGCGCTATTCCCTTGCCCCCTGAGTCGTTCCTACACTGAAGCCCCGCGAGCCGGGACGCGGGGGGAAGCGGTTACCGGGGGGCCAGGGGGAGGCGCGTGTGAACGATCTTGGCTGGGACGAGGACGCCGCCCGGCCGTACTTCTTCCTCAGTTACGCGCACACCCCGAAGGCCGGTGCCCGCGGTGCCGGCGACCCGAACCACTGGGTGCGGCAGCTGTACCGCGACCTCTGCGAGGCCGTGCTGCAACTCACCACCGTGCCCGCGGGGGTGCCGGTCGGATTCATGGACGAGTCCATGCACCAGGGGGAGTTGTGGGCCGACCGGCTCGCGGACGAACTGGCCACCTGCCGGGTGTTCGTACCGCTCTACTCGCCGCGGTACTTCAACAGCATGCCGTGCGGCCAGGAATGGCACTCCTTCACGCAGCGGCCGGTCTACCCGGCCAACCTGGACTCCGAGCGGACCAGCGGCATCGTCCCGGTGCTCTGGGCGCCGATGAGCCGCTACCGACTGCCCGAGGTGGCGAGCGAACTCCAGTTCAACCACGCCAGTTTCGGTCCGGACTACGCCACCGAGGGCCTCTACGCGCTGATGAAGCTGACCTACTTCCGCTCGGCCTACGAGCTGGCCGTGCACCGGCTGGCCCGGCGGATCGTCGAGGTTGCCGAGGAGACGGTGATCCCGGTCGGCCGCCGGCTCGACTTCAACACCCAGCCCAGCGCCTTCAACGTCGCCGCGCCGACCAAGCAGCTGCGGATCTCCGTCCTCGCCTACCACCGGGACGAGGTACCGGCGGACCGCAACCCCGACTACTACGGCGACCGGCGCACCGACTGGCATCCGTACCGGCCCGCCGCCGCCCGCCCGCTGGCCGAACACGCGGTCCGGCTGGCCCGGCAGCTCGGATTCCAGGCCACCGTTCACGAGTTCGACGCCGAGGCCGAGACGATCATCGACGGTGGCGACCCCGTCGCCCCCGGCCTGCTGCTGCTGGACCGCTGGGCGCTGAAGGACGAGCGGTGGCGCGAACTCGTCCGCCGTTTCGACCGCTCGGACTGCACCTGGGTGAGCGTCCTGGAGCCCTGGAACCTCGACGACCCGGACTGCGCCGAACAGCACCGGGAGATGGGCGAACTCAGCGACCAGGCACTGCGGTTCACCCACCGCTCGGCCCGCCCCAGCTTCCTCGGCGCCACCGGCGGGCCGCCCGGCCTGGCCAGCCTGGAGGAGTTCGACGACGCGCTGCCCCGGGCCGCGATGAAGGCCAAGTACGCCTTCGAGGGCCGGACCAGGACCGAACCCGAGGAACCGCCCCCGCCCCGGCCCAACCTGCGGGACGCTTTCCGGTACGGGCGCGGCCGGGACGGGCCGGGGGGCGACCCGTTCGCCCAGGACGACGACCACCCGGCACGCGGCCCGGGCGCCCATCCGGACGACGGGGCGCCGAACCGGGGAGGAATCCATGAGTGAGCGAACCGAGCGAGTCATCGGGGGTGCCGACCCGGGGAGGAACCGCATGAGTGGGCTGAGCGGGCGAGTCATTGGGGGCGGCGCGTTTCTCGAAGCGGCCGCCGAGCGGAGCGAGGTGGGCGCATGAGCGAGAACCGCACCAGGAATTTCCGCATCGGCGGCATCACCGTCGCCGAACTCGCCGCCCGGCGGGAGGCGGAGCAGGACCGGCAGGGCCGGATCATCACCTTCTACTCGTACAAGGGCGGCACCGGGCGCACCATGGCGCTCGCCAACACCGCGTGGATCCTGGCGGCCAACGGCTTCCGGGTGCTCACCGTCGACTGGGACCTGGAGGCGCCGGGCCTGGCCAAGTTCTTCCACCCGTTCCTCGACCCGGCGGTGCTGGCCGGCACCACCGGCATGATGGACCTGATCGCCGAGTACCGGGAGGAGGCGCTCCGGCCGGTCGAGCACGCCGAGGGCTGGCACCTCGACTTCGCCCGGGTCCACCCGCACGCGCTGTCGCTGTCCTGGCCGATGTTCCCCGCCGGCGGCAGCCTCGACTTCCTCTCCGCCGGCCAGTTCAACCGGGACTACTCCGAGGCCGTCACCCACCTGGACTGGGACATCTTCTACGACCGCTTCGACGGCGGGCAGTTCTTCGACGCACTGCGCGCCGACATGAGCAAGCGCTACGACTACGTGCTGATCGACTCCCGGACGGGGCTCTCCGACATCGCCGAGATCTGCACCGTGCAGATGCCCGACGACCTGGTGGTCTGCTTCACCCTCAGCGACCAGTCGATCGACGGCGCCTCCCGGATCGCCCAGCACATCCACGAGCGCTACCGCGAGCGCGGCATCCGCATCCTGCCGGTGCCGATGCGCATCGACGAGGGCGAGAAGGAGAAGGCGGACGCCGGCCGGGCGCTCGCCCGGATCCGCTTCGACGGCCTCCCCGCCGGCCTGAACGGCGAGGAGCTCGCCCATTACTGGGGCTCGGTGGAGATCCCGTACCGGCCGTTCTACGCCTACGAGGAGATCCTCGCCACCTTCGGCGACCAGGGCGGCACCCAGACCTCGATGCTCGCCGCCTGCGAGCGGCTGACCTCGGCGATCACCGAGGGCCGGGCCACCTCGCTGCCGCCGGTCGACGAGGAGGTCCGGCTCCGCTACGTCGACGCCTTCACCCGGCGCCGTCCGTCCGTGCCGGCCGACCTCTACCTGTCCTACGTGCCCGAGGACCGGATGTGGGCGGACTGGATCGAGTCAGTCCTCACCCGGGCCGGCTTCCGGGTGCTGCCGCGGGACCTCAGCGCCGGCTCGGACCCGCGCCAGGAGACCGAGCGCGGCATCGACGCGGCCTACCGGACCGTCGCCGTGCTCTCGCCGGCCTACCAGCGCTCGCCGCAGGCCCGCGCGCTCTGGGAGTCCGTGGTCAGCTCCGACCCGTCCGGTACCCGGCGCCAGCTCGTCCCCGTCCGGGTCGGCGACGTCCGGCTCACCGCGCCGTTCTCCAACCGCAACCCCGTCGACCTGGTCGGCCGGGACGAGACGCAGTCCGTGCAGACCCTGCTGCGTGCGCTCGGCCGGGGCGAGGCCGCGCTCCCCGACGCGCCCGTCGGCGGCCCGCGGTTCCCCGGCAGCAAGCCGCAGGTCTGGGACGTGCCGCCGCGCAACCCGTCCTTCACCGGCCGCGCCGCGGTGCTGGAACAGCTGCGCAACCAGCTGCGCGGCGGGATGGCCGCCGTGCTGCCCACCCCGCAGACCCTGTACGGGCTGGGCGGCGTCGGCAAGACCCAGGTGGCGCTGGAGTACGCGCACCGCTTCATGTCCGACTACGACCTGGTGTGGTGGATCGACGCCGAGCGGACCGAGCAGGTCGCGCCCGCGCTGGCCGACCTGGCCCGGCGGCTCGGCCTGCGGGTCGGCGACTCGGTGACCGATGCCGCCGAGGCCGCCCGCGAGGCGCTGCGGCGCGGGGCCCCCACCTCCCGCTGGCTGCTGATCTTCGACAACGCCGACGAGCCCGCCGAGATCCGCCGGTTCTTCCCCGGCGGCTCCGGCCACATCCTGGTCACCTCCCGCAACCAGGCCTGGTCCGGGCACGCGGAGGCGCTGGAGGTCGACGTCTTCACCCGCGGCGAGAGCGTCGAGCACCTCTGCCGGCGCGCCCGCGGGCTCTCCCGCCCGGACGCCGACCGGGTCGCCGAGGCGGTCGGCGACCTGCCGCTGGCCGTCGAGGTCGCGGCCGCCTGGCTGGACACCACCGGCACCCCGGTCGACACCTACGTCGCCCAGCTCCAGGCCGAGGCGGCCCGGGCGCTGGCCGGCAGCCGGCCGGCCGACTACCCGACGCCGGTCGGCACCACCTGGAACGTCTCGATCGCCCGGCTGCGCGAGCAGTCCCCGGCGGCCGTCCGGCTGCTGCAGCTCTGCGCGTTCTTCGCACCCGAGCCGATCTCGATGAACCTCTTCTACAGCGACCAGATGATTCGCGCGCTCGTCCAGTACGACGCCGATCTGAGCGACAAGTTCATGCTCGGCAAGGTGATCCAGGCCATCGGCCGGTACGCGCTGGCCAAGGTCGACGCCGGCACCAACAGCTTCCAGGTGCACCGGCTGGTCCAGGCGGTCGTCCGGGCCGAGATGAGCGAGGAGGAGCAGGAGGCCGCCGTCCACGAGGTGCACCGCATCCTCACCGGTGCCCGGCCCGTCCTCGGCGACACCGACGACCCGGCCAACTGGCCCGCATTCGAGGAGATCTGGCCGCACCTGTCGCCCTCCAAGGCGTACAACTGCGACGAGGCCGACACCCGCCAGCTGCTCATCGACCGCGTCCGCTACCTGTGGAAGCGCGGTGAGCTGGACCGGGCCCGCGACCTCGGCCACTCCCTGGACGACGAGTGGACGAGGAAGCTCGGCGAGGACGACCGGCAGACCCTGCTGCTGCGCTTCCAGCTCGCCAACGTCCTGCGCTCGCAGGGCAACTACGCCGAGGCGCTGGCGCTGGACGAGGCCACCCGGGAGCGCCAGCGGACGCTGCTCGGCGAGCACCACCCGTACACCCTGATGACCGGCGGCTCGCTCGGCGCCGACCGGCGGGCCCTCGGCCTGTTCCAGGCCGCACTCGACCTGGACCGCGAGATCCTCGACCAGTTCCGCGAGCTGTTCGGCGACGACCACCCGCGCACCCTCTCCATGGCGAACAACCTGGCGATCGACTACCGGCTGGCCGGCGACACCGAGGCCGCCCGGGAACTCGACCAGGAAACCCTGGACCGGCGCACCGCTGTGCTCGGCCCGCGCCACCCGTACACCCTCTCGACCAAGTCCAACCTCGCCCGGGACCTGCGCGAACTGGGCGACTACCAGGGCTCGGTGGAGCTGCTCCAGGAGGTCACCGACGACCTCGGCGACGTCCTCGACCCGGATCTCCCGGAGAACCTGCGCAACGCCAAGTCGCTGGCCGTCTCGCTGCGCCGGACGGGCCAGCTCGCCGAGGCCCGCCGGATCACCAAGGAGACCTACGAGCGCTACCTGGAGCGGTACGGCGCCGACGCGCCCGACGCGCTGGCCTGCGCGCTCAACCTGGCCGCCGACCACAGCGCCTCCGGCGACAAGGAGGCCGCCCGCGACCTCTGCGCGACCGTCTACGAGGGCCACCGCCGGCTGTTCGGCGACGAACACCCGTTCTCCCTCGCCTGCGCCAACAACCTGGGGATCTACCTGCGAGGCAGCGGGGACGTCCCGGGGGCGATCGAGCGCGGCTTGGCCACCGTGGACGGCCTCACCCGGTCGGTCGGCGCGGACCACCCCTACACCCTGATCGCGATGATCAACCTGGCCAACGCCTACGGCGACGACGGGCAGACCGACATCGCCGAGGCGCTCGGCCGCACCGCGTACGCGGGCCTGTGCGAGCGCTACACGCCCCGGCACCCGGACGCGGTGGCCTGCGAGGCCAACCTGGCCATCACCCTGCGGGCGGCGGGCCGGCACACCCAGGCCGCCGAGCTGCGGGCCAAGGCGATCGCCGAGCTGATCCGGCAGTTCGGCGAGGAGCACCCCAACACCGTGTCCGCCCGGGGCTGGAAGCGGATCAACCGCGACCTGGAGCCGCAGCCGGTCTGACCGGAGCCCGGCCGCGGGCCGGGGGTACGCTGCGAGACCTATGAGCGAGCAGCCACTGCCCCCGGTCCTGGTCACCCGCCGCCTCGCGCCCGGCGTGATCGAGCGGCTCACCGCGCACCACCCGGTGACGCAGCACGACTCCGACCTGCCGATGCCGCGCGGCGAGCTGCTGGCCGCCGTCCGCGGCAGAGCCGCGGTGGTCACCACGCTCGACGACGTGGTGGACGAAGCCTTCCTGGACGCGGCCGGCCCGGGGCTGCGGATCGTCGCCAACCACGCCGTCGGCCACCACAACATCGACCTCGCGGCCTGCGCGGGGCGCGGCGTGCTGGTCAGCAACACCCCCGGCGTGCTCACCGCGGCCACCGCCGACATGGCCTGGGCACTGCTGCTGGCCGCCACCCGCCGGCTCGGCGAGGGCGAGCGGTGGCTCCGCTCCGGCCGGCCGTGGGCCTGGGCGCCGAACTTCCTGCTCGGCCTGGAGCTGGCCGGCACCCCGCTCGGTGTGCTCGGGATGGGCCGGATCGGGCAGGCGGTGGCCCGCCGGGCCCGCGCCTTCGACATGCCGGTGAGCTACCACAACCGCCGCGAACTGCCGCCCGGGGAGGCCGGAGAGGCCACCTGGCTGCCGCTGGAGGAACTGCTCGCGACCTCCACCGTGCTGGTGGTGACCTGCCCGCTGAGTGCGGCCACCCGGCACCTGCTGGACGCCCGCCGGCTGGCCCTGCTGCCGGCCGGTGCGGTCGTCGTCTCGATGACCGCCGGAGTGGTGGACGAGGAGGCGCTGGCCGCCGCACTGGCGTCGGGCGCGCTGTTCGCCGCCGCGGTGGACAACTTCGAGCGGGAGCCGGCGGTGCCGCCGGCCCTGCTCGCCGAGGAACGCGCGGTGCTGGCCCCGCACCTGGGCAGCGCCACCGTCCGGACCAGGCAGGCGATGGGCGGGCTCGCGGTGGAGAACGTGCTCGCCGTACTGGCCGGCGGCGGGCCGGTCAGCGCGGTCAGGGCGTGAGGGCGGGGCCCGCGGAGGTGTGGCCCGCCGCCCAGGCGAGCGCGGTGGTCATCACCCGGAACGCGCCGAAGTGGGCGGCGCCGGGCTCCAGGAAGAGCGAGGCCGCGGGGATGTGGTCGGCCAGCCAGCGGGAGTGCTCGACCGGGGAGAACTGGTCGTCCGCGCCGTGCCAGAGCCAGGTCGGCACGGTGATGTCCTGCACCTTGAAGCCCCAGTCGGCGGTGAACGCCAGGACGTCGTCGATCCAGCCGTCGGCGCCGTGCCGGAACGCCTCGCGGTAGTTGCTCTGCAGCATCCGCCGCAGGCCGGTGTCGGCGACCACCTCGCGGTCGGTCGGCGGCAGCTCCGGCCGCAGGCCCTTGAGCAGCCGGACCGGGTCGGCCTTGATCTGCTCGGAGCGGAACCGCATCGTGTCGGCGATCCGGTCGTGCCCGCGCTCCGCCTCCCGGTACGCCCGCACGTTGGACTCGGTCATCCCGCCGTACCAGTCCAGGCCGGTCGCGTTCCGCGGCGCCAGGCTGACCAGGACGGCGACCCGGCTGACCCGGTCGGGCAGCAGCGCCGCGCAGGCCAGCGCGTGCGGCCCGCCGCCGGACCGGCCGAGCAGCGCGAAGCCGCCCAGCCCGAGTTCGTCGGCGATGGTCCGTACGTCGGCGGCGGCCGCGCTCACCCGGCGGCCGGGCAGCCGGGTGGAGTCGCCGTAGCCGGGCCGGTCGAAGGAGATCAGCCGGATGCCCAGGCGGTACAGCACGGTGGTGCGCGGGTGCGGGCCGACCCGGCTGCCGGGCATGCCGTGCAGCAGGAACACCGGGCGGCCGCGCGGGTCGCCCACGGTCTCGACGGCGATGGCGCGGCCGTCCGGCGCCTTGACCATGCGTAACGACACGCGCGTCCTCCTCGGTGCTCCGCGGCCCCGCCCGGCGGTCCCGGTCGGTGGCCCCCCGTTCGGCGTCACCGGCCGGGTGCTGCCCACGGGGTGCTCCCCGCCCGGTGGCCGGTGCTCGGTGGTCCGTGCTCAGTGGTCCCGGTCGGTGGTGCCGCGGACCTCCCGGCGGGCCTGCCAGGTGGTGTGCTCCCGGGAGACGGCGTCCTCGGCGTCCCGGGCCAGCCGGGCCCAGATCTCCTCGGCGTCGGCCGACCCCACGTCCAGCCGGGCCAGCTGGCTGCGGATCAGCTCCAGCTCGTCGGCGGCCAGGCGGTACGCGGCGGCCAGCGGGCGGTACTGGCGCAGCTGGGCCCAGGCGGCGGCCGACGCGGCCACCGCCGAGACGGTGCCGAGCGCGTCGTAGCCGAACCAGCCCAGCGCCCGCAGCACCGCCAGCACCAGGCCCAGCAGCGGCAGCACCACGCCCAGCACACCCGTCCAGAAGCCGGCCCGGGCGCAGTACCGGGCCTTGGCGCGGTACCAGTCGCGCTGCACCTGGATGCGTTCCCGCAGGTAGACCTCGCGGCGCACGGACAGCGGCTGGTCGCGCAGGCCGCGCATCGCGCCGGTGATCCGCGCCCCGTCGCCCTCGCTGCTGTCGGTGCCGGCGCCGGCACCGACCGCCCGGCTGCCCCGGAAGGCGTTCAGCACCCGGCCGAGCTGGAAGCTGTACAGCCCCTCGGCGTCCGGCAGGCTGCGCGGCGGCGGCTGGTACGCGTCGGCCCGGACGGCGAACTTCCAGGCCAGCGTCTTCACCGACTCGGCGGCCGCCCGGCCCTCGTACCAGAGGCCCTGCGGGTTCTGCCGGCTGACGACCACGGCGACGGCGATCGCGCCCAGGTAGGCCACGGCGGCGGGCCAGGCCCAGGGCGCGCCGTCGGCGGAGCCGAACGCGGCGGCGGCGACCAGCAGCACCAGCTCCCAGGCGGAGAGCAGCACGGACCGGCGCTGCCCCTGCAGCGAGGCCGAATCGGCGGACCAGAACAGCGCGGGCAGCAGCTCCTGCTCGCGCACCCTCCCCATCGGACCCGCACCCGACGCCATCCTCGGCCCCCACCCGTCGCTCCGGTCGCACCGCTGTCCTGCCCCGCCCGCAGGTCCGGTACGCCTGCTCCGGGCCCGGCCGGGCCGCATTGGCCGGGATGCCGCCGGAGGTTGTCCCATATCGTGGTACTCGCCCCGGCGGCGCGGGGCCCGGGCCCCGCCCGGCCTCAGTAGGTGTAGAAGATCCGCTCCGCGTTGTCGGCCATCTGCTTGGCGTTCCACTCGGTGCCGCCGGGCACGTTGCCGGAGCGGAACAGCGGCGGGGTGGCGCCGGTGCCGGCCGCCGCCGCGTCCGCCAGCCGGCCGACCGCCGAGGCGACCACGGCCTGCATCAGCGCGCTGGTCACGATGGTGGAGACCGGGCCGAAGGTGGTCTCGGCGGCCGGGTGGGTCAGCTCGCCGTCGCCGACCGCGATCTTGTTGTCCAGGACGACGTCGCAGTGGTCCTTCAGGTAGGTGCCGGACGGGTGCGCCGAGGGCACCTCCGCCGGGTAGGCCAGCGAGGTCACGCCGATCACCTTGAGGCCGCGGCCGCGGGCGTACTGGGCCAGCTCGACCGGCATGACCTGGCGGCCGGAGAGCGAGATCACGAAGAGCAGGTCCCCCGCGGTGGCCGGGGTGAGGTCCAGGGTACTGGTGGCCAGGCCGGAGACCCGCTCCAGCGCGCTGGCGAGCGGCGCGGGCATCACCGTCACCCCGGCCATCCCCGGGACGTCCAGCAGGTTCACCGGGACGAGCCCGCCGGCCCGGTAGACCACGTCCTGGGCGGCCAGCGAGGAGTGACCGGAGCCGAAGGTGAACACCCGGCGCCCCTCGGTCACCGCATCGGCGAGCAGCGCGCCGGCCGCCTCGATGGCGTCGGCCTCCTCGGTGCGGACCTGCCGGAGATGGGCGATCGCGGCGTCGAAGTACCGGCCGACCAGGTCGTTCATCTGTGCCTTCGCTCTCTGCCGGTGGGGGAGCCGGCCGGGTGGGGCGGTCCGGTGGTCCAGACCGCCGATGGAGAAAGCTACGGCGAGCACCGTGCTGCCTCACCCGTACCGCTGTCAACAGCAACGAAAAGCAGTCCCGGAAGGCTCCGCGCGGCGCCGGTTGTCCGTGCGGTACGTCAGAATTGGCGGTGAGGACACCGAGGAACGGAGCCAGCGGCGATGTCTGGGCTGATCGACACCACTGAGATGTACCTTCGCACCATCCTGGAGCTGGAGGAGGAGGGCATCGTCCCGATGCGCGCCCGGATCGCCGAGCGTCTGGAGCAGAGCGGCCCCACGGTCAGCCAGACGGTCGGCCGGATGGAGCGCGACGGGCTGCTCCAGGTCGCGGGCGACCGTCACCTCGAACTCACCGAGGAGGGCCGCCGGCTCGCCGTGCGGGTGATGCGCAAGCACCGCATCGCCGAGTGCCTGCTGGTCGACGTGATCGGCCTGGAGTGGGAGCAGGTGCACGAGGAGGCCTGCCGCTGGGAGCACGTGATGAGCGAGACGGTGGAGCGCAAGGTGCTCGCCATGCTCGGCCACCCCACCCAGTCCCCGTACGGCAACCCGATCCCGGGCCTGGACGAGCTGGGCGACGCCAAGGCCGAGGGCGAGGGCTTCGACGCCGCGCTCGTCCCGCTGGACACGGTGGCCCCGGGCGAGGGCGGCGCCGACGTCGTCGTCCGCCGGATCGGCGAGCCGATCCAGACCGACGGCGAGCTGATGCGCACGCTGCGCCGGGCCGGGATCCGGCCGGGGTCGACGGTGCGGGTCACCGCCGGCGTCGGCGGGGTGCTGGTCGGTGACGGCGACAACGCGGCCGAGCTGGGCAAGGAGATCGCCGCGCACGTGTTCGTCGCGCACTCCTGAGGCGGTCGCGCGGTGACGCGCACGGCGGGCGCTCCGGCGGGGTGCCCCACAGCGGAATGAGCAGGGCCCGGTGCATCCCCGTGCACCGGGCCCTGCTCGTCCTCCCCGTCCCTCCCTGCTCCCTCCCTGCTCCCTCCCTGCTCCCTCCCGTCCCTCCCGTCCCTCCCTGCTTCCGTGGCACCGGCCTCCCCGAACCCGGCCGGTGCCACGGCCCCTCCCTGCTCCCTCCCTGTCCCCTCCGCTCCCTCCCGACCGCCCCGCCCGGCTTCCCCGTCCGAGCGCCCCTTCCGGCGTCCCCTCACGGTGGAATTCCTCCCCTCGGCAGATCATGGCAATCCTTGAGCGTTGTCACTCGTACGAGGGGCTTCCGCCGTTGACCAGCGGGTACATCGAAGCCTTATCCGCACATGCGTGTGACGGGCCCCGCCTCCGGTGGGAGGCAAGGCCCGTCAGCCGCGCGCGGGGTGCCGCGCCTGGCCGGCCCTCACCCGATAGGCGGAGGGCGGCCGTCCACGGGACGGTGAATCTCCGGGCGGTGCCCGGAGGCCGTCCGGCCCAGCGGCCTCAGCGCACACCGGCCGGCTGGGCCGGCCGGGGGCTGGGCGACGGGGCTTCGCGCCCGCACGCGTAGGCGAGCGGGCTGATCAGTTCGGCGGCGTCCGGCAGCCAGCGGTTGAGGGCGGAGGGCGAGCGGGCCCACTGGGCGAAGCCGCTCGGGCCGACCCGGGACGGCGGCGCCACCGTCCAGTCGCCCTCGCCGCGGGCCACCAGGTCCAGCCGGCCGGGCGGCCAGCCGAGCTTGCGCAGCATCTCCGGCAGCTTGGCCGCCACTCCCGGGAGCACCAGGAAGTGCAGCCGCCGGCCGGAGCGGCCCGGCGCGGCCGGGACGGCGACCACCGGGCCGAGCTGGAGGTCCATCCGCTCCATCCGGGCCAGGGCCAGGCAGCCGGCCACCTCCGGCACGTCGAGCACGTCGAAGGAGCGGCCGGTGGGCAGCAGGATCGACGCGTCCGGGCGCTCCGTCCACCAGCGCCGCACCGCGCCGGGGCCGGCGCTCGCCTTGCGGGCCCAGTCCGCGTCGATCGGGTGCGCCCCGGGGAGGGCGCAGCGCGGGTCGCCGCAGGAGCAGCGGGCCGGGCCGTCGCCGTCGATCAGCCAGGCGCCCGGCGCGACCTCCCAGTGCCGGCTCTCGGCGTAGCTGACGGCTTCGATGAGCAGCGGGGGCAGTCCGGCGGTGCCGCCCTGGTCGGGGGAGTCTGGGATGTCGTCCACGCGCTGCTCAACTACCGTGCGTGAGGCTGGTTACGGCCGGGTGGGGGCCGGTGTGTCGCGCGGTGGGAATGTCACCCGAATCGGTGAGGCGACCGCGTTGGCGCGGGCGGAGGTGGACGGAGGTGGGCGCAGTGGGGGCGCACGGGAGCATTTCCCAGGGCGCGTGGGGGGTGGGGATCGTCACCGTGGGTATCCCGGTGGCGTTGCTGATCGCTAACCTGGTGTCAGATTCCTTGGACGGTCGGACAGTCGGCAACAGATCAGCAGAATCGTCGCCCGCCGGCCGGGACCGGAGGGTGTGGGGAGGCGAAGCCCAATGGCCGCGAGACCACTTGTCGCACGACAGCCCAACGAGCGCCTGCAGCAGCTGATCCAGGAGGCCAGCTGCTCCAACGCCGGCCTGGCGCGCAGAGTCAACCTCTGCGGCGCGGAACACGGCCTGGACCTGCGGTACGACAAGACCTCCGTCGCGCGCTGGCTCCGTGGCCAGCAGCCGCGCGGGCAGGCCCCGGCGGTGATCGCCGAGGCGCTCGGCCGCAAACTCGGGCGGAGCGTGTCGGTCGAGGAGATCGGCATGGCCGACGGCAAGAACCTCAGCTCCGGGATCGGGCTGCAGTTCGCGCCGACGCTGGGTGCCGCGCTGGAGCAGGTCTGCGAGCTGTGGCGCAGCGACGTCGGCCGGCGGGACTTCCTGACCGGGGCGACGGTCGCGGCCTCCGCGCTGGTCGAGCCCAGCCGGGACTGGCTGATCACCCCGCCCGACCCGGTGGTGGCCCGCACCGGCGGTCCGCGGGTCGGCCCGACGGACGTCGCGGCGATCAAGGCGACCACGGCGATGCTGGTCGACCTCGACCACCGGTTCGGCAGCGGGCACGTCCGCCCGGTGGTCGTGCACTACCTCAACAGCGTGGTCTCCGGCCTGCTCGGCGGCGCCTACCGGGAGGAGACCGGTCGGCAACTCTTCGCGGCGGTCGCCCGGTTGACCGAGCTGGCGGGCTACATGGCGGTGGACACCGGCCAGCCCGGCCTGGCCCAGCGCTACTACATCCAGGCGCTGCGGCTCGCCCAGGCGGCGGACGACCGCGGGTACGGCGGCTACGTGCTGGCCGCCTCGATGAGCCACCTGGCGGCCACCCTGGGGAACCCGCGGGAGATCGCCCAACTCGCCCGCGCGGCGCAGGAGGGCGCCCGTTCGGTGGCCACCCCGACGGCGATGGCGATGTTCTACGCGGCCGAGGCCCGCGGCCACGCCCTGCTCGGCGACGCCCGCTCCTGCGAGGCGGTGGCCGCCAAGGCGCTGGAGGCGATGGAGAAGCGCCGTCCGGAGGACGACCCGGACTGGATCGTCCACTTCGACGACGCCTACCTGGCGGACGAGCTGGCCCACTGCCACCGGGATCTGGAGCAGGCCGGCCCGGCCGAGCACTACGCCCGCCGGGCGCTCGACCTGCACCCGCCGACCAGGGTGCGGCGCCGGGCCGTCGATCTCGTCCTGCTGGCCACGGCCCAGTTGCAGCAGCGCGACCTCGAACGGGCCTGCGAGACCGGGGCCCAGGCGGTCCGGCTGCTGAGCGGGCTGCGCTCCAACCGGGGCGTGGAGTACCTGGACGAGTTCCGGCGGCGGCTGGAGCCGTTCCGGGAGCAGCGGGTGGTCCGCGAGTTCCAGGCCAGGGCCGAGGCGGAGGCGGCCTGACCGGCGGTCCGGCGCGCGGGTGAGGGGCCGGTGAGGGATCGACCGCCCACGTGGTCACCCGGTTCGGTGAACCGGTAGCGTGGGCGCGACGTCCCATGAACTGTGATGCTCCCAAGAACCGACGAGATGTGGTCCGCCGTCAGCGCGCGGTCGTGCACAGGTGAGGAATCGCGTTGAGCCAGCGCCGCTCGTACCCCAACTCGGGTGACTTCAACCTGGACGACCTGTTCCGCCCCGAGCCGGGCCAGCCGCAGGGCCAGCCGCAGGGCCAGGGCGGCCCCGGCCAGCAGCCGGCCGGGCCGCCGTACGAGCAGCCCCACGGGCAGCCGGAGTACCTCGGCGAGGGCGGGCACGCGCTGCCCACCCAGGCGATGCCGGCGCAGGCCGCGCCGTGGGGCGGCGCGCCGCAGCCCGGGTACGGGCCGCCGCAGGCCGACCAGGCCCCGGCGACCCAGTACCTGCCGCCGTACCCGACCGCGGACCCGCAGGCGGCCGGCTACCCGGCCCAGCCGGGCTACCCGCAGCCCGGGCCGGCGCCGGTCCAGGGCTACCCCCAGCAGCAGCCGCAGCAGGGCTACCAGGCCTACCCGCAGGCCCAGCCCGAGTACCCGGCCCAGCCCGAGTACGCCGGGCAGGACGCCACGATCGCCGGGCGCGGCGGCGGGCGGTCCTCCAACAAGCTGATCATCGGCGGGGTGGTGGCCGGCTGCGCGGCGGCCGGCATCCTGGTCGCCGTGCTGCTGAGCGGCGGCGACGACAAGCCCGGGCACGAGAAGCAGGCCGCCCCGGTGGTCAGCGGCACCGGCAGCGGTACCGCCGCCGGCTCACCGGCCGCGGGCGGATCCGCCTCGGCGACGGTCAACCCGGAGGTCAAGGCCCAGGCGCAGCCGCTCTCCGACCTGCTCGGCACCGCCGGTGACAGCCGGCAGGCGGTCGTCAACGCGGTCGGCGCCGTCCAGAAGTGCGACAAGCTGCCGGAGTCCCAGCAGGCGCTGACCGACGCCGCGGCCAAGCGCCGGGAGCTGCAGACCAAGCTGGCGGCGCTCAAGACGGACAAGCTGCCCGGCGGCCCGCAGCTGGTGGAGCAGCTGAACGCGGCCTGGACGGCGTCGGCGACGGCCGACGACGAGTACGCGGCCTGGGCCGCGGACATGCAGGGCGGCTGCGACGCCAAGAAGACCGACAACCAGCACTACAAGAACGCCGTCCAGGCGAGCGGCACGGCGACCGGGGCGAAGAAGCAGGCCTCCGGGCTCTGGAACACCATCGCCGGCCAGACCGGGCTGGCGACCCGCGGCGACGGGGACCTCTAGCCCGGCCGCTGCGGGGCCGTAACAGGGTCGCAGCGTGGCGGCCCCGGTCCGCCCGGCCGGGGGCCGGGGAAGACGCCGGGGCCGCACCGGCTGCCCGGTACGGCCCCTCGCGTCACGGCGCGGCTCCTCGCGTCACGGCGCGGCCCCGCCGCCGCGGCGGGCGTCACGCCGGCGGCTTGCCCCCGGTGAGCACCCAGCGCACGTCCACGAAGCCCGGCTGCTGCAGGGTCATCCGGCCGCCCTTGACCACCTGGTAGGTGACCCAGGTGTTCACCAGCCGCGGCGACTCGGTGCTGGGCAGCATGTTGGTGGTGCCCCAGTTCAGCGGCGGGGTCAGCCCGACGTCCACCTGCTCGCCGCCGTCCAGCAGCGCGGTGACCGTCTTGGCGCTCACCGGCCGCCCGGCCCCGCTCAGCCGGTCGGACACCTGCCGGAACACCTCGTACGCGACCCAGGTGGTCTGCACCCCGGGGTCGGCGACGTCGATGGGCCGGCCGGCGGGGTCGTTGCGGACGACGGCGCGCAGCGCGTCCCAGATCCTGGCGGACTCCGGCGGGTACCAGCCGGTGACGTAGGCGCCGGCCAGCGGGCCGCTGTCGCCGCCGGTGGAGTCGACCACCGACTGCTGGACGCTGCCGATCACCGAGGCGATCCTGGTGTTCTTCGGGCCCACCCGGCGGTAGGTGTCGAGCAGGTTGCCGGTCGGCTCGGCGCCCAGCGCGGAGGTGATGCAGTTGCCCGGCTCGTCCTTGCCGACCGCCTTGCGGACCACCGGGGTGTAGTCGGGGGACTTCTCCGGCGCCTTGACGTCGAGCAGCTTGATCCCGGCCGGCTTGAGCGCGTTCGCCAGGTAGCCGAGCAGGTTGTCGCCGGCCGGGGTGTCCGGCCGGATCAGCGCGACGGCCTTGCAGCCGGCCTCGACCAGCTGCCGGCCGCTGCCGCCGATCAGGGCCGGCAGGCCGCCCGCCACCGGGTACGACAGCGGGCTGCTGAACTCGGGCTGGGACAGCCCGTACCCGCCGATCAGCGGAATGCCGGCCCGCTCCAGGACGGGCATGAAGCGGTCGCCGAACTGGCTGTACGAGCCGAGCACGGCCACCGCCTTGGCGTCCACCGCCTGCTGGGCGCAGGCCGTGGCGCCGTCCGCGGAGTTGTGCTCGTTGCAGGTGATCACCTGGATCCGGCGCCCGTTCAGGCCGCCCTTGGCGTTGATGTCGCGGCCGATCGCCTCGGCGAGCTCGGTCATGCCGGGCCGGTCGGCGGTGCCGGTGCCGGACGGCGCCCAGGTCATCACGGTCAGGTCGCCGCCGTTGGTCGCGGCATCGGCCGGTCCGCCGCACGCGGAGGCCGAGAAGAGGGTTGGGAGCAGCGCCACGGCGGTGGCGGCTGCGGCGATCGGGCGGCGGCGACGCCGTACCGCGATCGGGTTCTGAGCCTGGGACGAGCCCCTTAGGCTGGTCATCGGTCTTCCCTCCCGGGGCGCTCTGCTGCGCACCGGCACCAGCCAAGCCCTGATGTCACACGCCGAGAGGGCCGAAAAGGGAACGGACGGCAAACGGCGCCCGAACTCCGGGCACGGACGCGTGTAGATCGGGAGTAGAGCACGAACGGTCGGGGAACGTACGATCGTTCACCATGTCCGCCAGCACAGATTCTTCGCACCGGTCTGCCCGAAACCCTTCTCGTCAGGGCCACCGCTCCAGCACGATGGGCGGCATGCCGCACAACGACCTGCCCTGGTGGCGCTGGCGAGCCCGACTGCGCTCGGCGCTCCACATGCTCTCGGACCCCGCCTTCCAGCAGGACACCTGGCTGTCCGGCCGGGAGGGCTTCGGTGACGTGACCGACGCCGTCTACCGGCTGGTGGAGGACACCTGGCTGGACCGCTGGTCGGCCGAGAAGTACGTCGGCACGATCTTCCGGGACTCCGCCGAGGCCGCCGTGGTCGACGTCGCCGTGCTCCGGGTGGTCCGGATCCTGCACCAGGTCGGCGCGGACGCCCCGGCCTCCGCCTACCTCGGCCACCACGGCTGGCCGGAGGCGGTCCGGGCGGCCCGCGAGGCGCACGTCAAGCTGGCCGGCAACGACGGCGAGGACCCGGACGCCCCGCCGCGCTCGCTGGACGTGCTGCGCATCCTGACCGCCGGCTGAGGCCCGGTACCCGCGGTCCGGCACGCACGGTCCGGCACGCACGGTCCGGCAGCCGGAGCCCGGCGGCCGGAGCCCGGGGACCGGTCGGGGCCGTCCCGCAGTACGGGCAGCGGGGCGGCGGCTGTCCAGGATGTGACACGCTGGGCCGTTCACCGACCACACGCAGCTCAGAACGGGACAACCCCACCGTGGAACAGCCGACGGCCAGCGCCCAGTACGTCCTCACGCTGTCCTGCCCGGACAAGCAGGGCATCGTCCACGCGGTCTCCAGCTACCTCTTCATGACCGGCTGCAACATCATCGACAGCCAGCAGTTCGGGGACGGCGACAGCGGACTGTTCTTCATGCGGGTGCACTTCTCCGCCGTCGAGCCGGTCACCGTGGACAAGCTGCGGGCCAGCTTCGCGGCGATCGGGGCCTCCTTCGGGATGGACTGGCAGATCCACCCGAGCACGGAGCGGATGCGGATCGTCCTGATGGTCAGCAAGTTCGGGCACTGCCTGAACGACCTGCTGTTCCGCAGCCGGATCGGCGCGCTGCCGGTGGAGATCGCCGCGGTGGTCTCCAACCACACCGACTTCCGCGACCTCACCGAGGGCTTCGGGATCCCGTTCCACCACATCCCGGTCACCAGGGAGACCAAGGCCGAGGCCGAGCAGCAGCTGCTGGACCTCGTCGCCAAGGAGAACGTCGAGCTGGTCGTGCTGGCCCGCTACATGCAGGTGCTCTCGGACCGGCTCTGTACCGAGCTCTCCGGCAAGGTGATCAACATCCACCACTCCTTCCTGCCGAGCTTCAAGGGCGCCAAGCCCTACCACCAGGCCCACACCCGCGGTGTGAAGCTGATCGGCGCCACGGCGCACTACGTCACCGCCGATCTCGACGAGGGCCCGATCATCGAGCAGGAGGTGGCCCGGGTCACCCACGACATCACCCCGGACCAGCTGGTCGCGCTCGGCCGGGACGTCGAGTGCCAGGCGCTGGCGCGCGCGGTGAAGTGGCACAGCGAGCACCGGGTGCTGCTGAACGGCCGCCGCACCGTCGTCTTCGCCTGACCGCCTGACCGGAGCCTGACCGCCCGCCCGGGGCCGGGCTCCCGGCCGAGGGTCAGGGCCGAGGGTCCGGGCCGGGCGACAAGGCCGGGGGTCAGGGCCGGGAGAGCAGCGGGAGCGCGTGGAGCACCTCGCGGATCGCGGCCCGGTCACCGTGCTCGCCCACCGGCACCCGGTCCGGATCGCGGTGCGCGGCGGCCAGCTGGCAGAACTCCAGCCCGTCCAGCACCATCGCGCCCACCGGCTCCCCGCCGGCCGGGCCGGCCGCCGGGCCGTCCAGGGGTATCAGCCACTCGCCGGAGGCCGGGCCGTCGATCACCAGCCGGAGCTGCCGCCCGGGCCCGCCGGGCCGGCGGCCGCCGCCCGGTGCCCCGGTGGGCGCCCCGGCGGGCTCGGGCCGCAGGGCCCGGAACCCGGCCAGCGCCTGCGGGAGCATCCGCACGGCGAGGTCGACCATCTGCCGCAGGTGCTGCGGCGCCGGCGGGTCGTACGGGTACGCCACCGCGCGCGCCACGTCCTCGCCGTGCACGTAGCACTCGAACGCCCGGTCGACGAAGGCGTCGCGCAGCGGGACGGTCGCGAAGCCGTAGTCGACCGGGGTGTTGCCCTGCGGGGCCAGCGCGGCGGTCCGGACCAGCTCGTGGCAGTGCCGGCGCCACCGGGCCCGCACCCGCTGCGGCGGCAGCCCGGCCTGCTCGGCGGTCAGCCGGGCGGTGCGCCCGGTGATCCCGGCCCACGGCGAACTGCCCTGCGGCGGCACCCGGGGCGCCGGCGGTGCGGGGTCCTGCGGCGGCACCCGCCGGGCGGCGGCCGGTGCCGGGCCGCCCGGGACGGGGTCGGGCAGGCCGAGGGCGACGGCCAGGTAGCCGTCCACGGCGGCGAGGTGGCAGAGCACCTCGGCCGGTCGGAGGTACTCGGTGCCGCCGTGCCAGGGGAGTTCGACCACCTCCTGCCACTCCTCCGGGCCGAGGTCGCGCAGCAGTGCGTCGAGCTTGGCGGTCTCGGCGGTGTACGGCGCGCCCCAGGAGGGGACGGGCAGTTCGGCCGGGCGCCGGGCCAGGCACCAGTCGAGCACCTGCTGGCGCAGCGGGCCGGGCTGGTCCAGCGGTTCGTCGGCGGCGAGCCAGCCGGCCGCCTCCCGGAGCCGGGCGGCCTCCCCGGCGCAGTCCGGGCAGGCCCGCAGGTGCTGTTCCAGTTCGGCGGCCTCGTGGCGGGGGCAGGCGCCCAGCGCCCAGGCGCCGAGCAGCGAACGGAGGGCCTCGTGCCGCTCCTCGGTGGTCGTCACGTGCCCCCGCCCTCGTTCCGGTGCCGTTCGCCGGGCCCGGCCGCGCCCGGCCCGGTGGTCCGCTGCCGCCGCTGGCGCTCGCGCTCCGCGGCGAGTTCGGTGGCCAGCAGCTCCAGGCCGAGCCGCATCCGCTGCTTGGCGATCTGCTCGCTGATGCCGAGCCGGCGGGCCGTCTCCTGGTACGTGCGGCCGTCGTAGTACGACACCGTGATCGTCTCACGCAGGGTCTGCGGCAGGGAGTCGACCACGTACTGGATCCGGGCCGCGGTGGCCACCGTGCGGATCTCCTCCTCGACGGGGGAGTTCTCGTCGTACGGGCTCCCGGTGCCGTGGCTGTCCGTGCCGTGGGTGCCGTGCTGCTCGGCGCCGCCGGGCGGGGCGTCGGCGGCGCGCCGGAGCCGGAGCCGGTCCACCGCGCGGCGGTGGGTCAGCGAGCCGATCCAGGAGCGGAGCGAGCCCTGGGCCGGGTCGAAGGCCTCGGGGTGCTCCCAGACGTGGGCGAATATCTCGCGGGTGAGCTGGGCGGCGGCGGCCTGGTCGGCGAGTATCCGCCCGGCCAGCCCGTGCACCATCGGCGCCAGCTGGTCGTAGAGTTCGCCGAGCGCGGTCTCCTCGCCGCGGGCGAGGCGGAGTTGGAGCTGCTCGTCCCAGCGCGGTGCGCCGCCGGGGGCGGTCATCGTCAACCACCCTCCTGCCGTGGGAATGTGCCGTCGGATCGCCACCGGACCACTGGTCGGCGCGGCTGCCGCGCAGCCGTACTCAACGGTATCTTGCGGCGTTCCGGGGCCGGGCGGATTCGGTGAAGAACGGTGAAGAACGGAGCCCGCGGTTTCGGATCGTCACATCGTGCGACCTGCCGCCGATCCCGCCGTTCGAAGCCGGTCGGACATATGTCGCACGGGTGGTTCGCGAGTGGCGGGCCCGGTCCCGGGAGCGTCCGGCGGTAGGTTCGCCTCTGCGTGTCCGGCCCGTCCGGCCCGGGTCGGACGAGCACCGGTGCGAGGCTCGCGAGAGTGAACGGGACAGTATGCACTGCGCCGTCCCCCGATCGCTGGAATATGCCCGAAGCGCTTGCTGCGGCCCGTCCGTCGACTCATCCTGAGGCGTATTCGTGTCGCAGCCGGTGCGCGACTGACGAGATGGCGCGGGCGCGACGTACCGGGTGCGACGTACGGCGGATGTGACGTACGGCGCGGCCCGGCCTGCGGTGGCCCGGCGCATGCCGGGGCCGGCCGGACGATCCGGCCCGATCGAGACGACGGCCGAACTGCGAGTGCGGGTGGTGGAGCGGTGCAGGTTCTTCAGGTACAGCTGGCGGTGCAGGCGGACCCTGCCGAGGTCGGCCGGGCCCGCCGGTGGGTGCGATCGCGGCTGCTCAACCACGGCGTGGACCCGGACGCCCCGATCGCCGAGACGGTGGTGCTGGTCGTCTCCGAGCTGGTGACCAACGCGGTGGTGCACACCGGCTGTCCGGCCGTGCTGCGGCTCTGCTTCCCGATGGACTGCGGTGCTCCGGGGGCGGCCGCGGACGACGCGGCGGGCGCCGCGGGGCTGCGCGGGTCGGCGGCGGCCGGTCCGCTCCGGGTCGAGGTGGCGGACGCCAGTCAGGCGGCCCCGGCCCCCCGGCACGCGGGCGCCGACACCGACGCCACCAACGGGCGCGGCCTGGAGCTGGTCGAGCTGCTCTGCGACCGCTGGGGCTGGTACCCGGACGGTTCGGGCAAGCGGGTCTGGTGCGAAATCGGCGCGGACGCCCGCCCGGTGGACCCGTTGACCACTGTCGACTGGGCCGCGCTGGCGCAGTGACGGGCCGGCCGGCCGCCTGCCGGTCGACCCGTCCGGACCGCCGCCGGTTCACCCGTCGATCATCGGGCCGAAACCTGACGCAACCATTCCGAATTTCGGACAACCCATTGACGTGACGTATCCGACTGATCACTCTTGGGAGCAGCGCTCCGTTGCGAGGGGACGCCGAGGGAACACCCGAATGCCGCTGCGGTGCTGCTGTCCAGGGGGACCATGTCAGCAGGGGGGCCGTGGCAGGCCGGTAGTGCGGTGGCTCCTCGGCGAGTGCGGAGGGCGGGTGGCGCGGGTTCAGGGCCCGTGCTCACGGTTGGATGGCGGCCTGCCGCGCCGCGCTCGGGGTGCGTGCGGCCCGCCGCCATCCAATCCGTCCACTGCGGGGTGCGGTTTCCGGCCACCGGCCGCACCGGCCCCGGGCTCGCCCGGGTCAGGTTGGGTCAGGCCGTGGTCGGGGTGCGTCCGGCCGGGCTCCGGTGGCGGGGTGGGTCGTCAGCCGGCCGGTTCGACGGCCCGGAAGGTGCGCCGGTACGTGCTCGGTGCCACGTCCAGCCGCCCGCGCAGCTGTAGCCGCAGTGAGGCCGCGGTGCCGAAGCCGGACTCGCGGGCGACCTGGTCGATGCTCAGGTCGGTGCGCTCCAGCAACTGCCGGGCCCGTTCGGTGCGCTGCACCGTCAGCCACTGGCCCGGGCTGGCGCCGGTCTCCTCGCGGAACCGCCGGGTGAAGGTCCGCACGCTCATGCCGGCCCGGCCGGCGAGCAGCCGCAACGGGAGCGGCCGGTCGAGGCGTTCCAGGGCCCAGGCCCGGACGGCCGCGGTGCCGGGGCCGGTGTCGGCGGCCTGCCGGGGGAGTGCCACGTACTGTTTCTGGCCGCCTTCGCGCCACGGCGGCACCAGGCAGGTGCGGGCCACCGCGTTGGCCACCGCGCTGCCGTGGTCGCGGCGCACGATGTGCAGGCAGAGGTCGACGCCCGCCGCCACCCCGCCGGAGGTGAGCACGTCGCCGTCGTCCGTGAACAGCACGTCGGGATCGAGCCGGACCTTCGGGAAGAGCGCGGCGAAGCGCTCGGTGTACTGCCAGTGGGTGGTGGCCGGGCGGCCGTCGAGCAGGCCGGCGGCGGCCAGGACGAAGGAGGCCGTGCAGATCGAGACCAGCCGGGTGCCGGGCCGGAGCCGGGCCAGCGCGGCCGCCACGGCGGGGGAGGGCGCGGCGTCGACCTGTTTCGGCCCCGGGTCGGCGGAGGCCGGGACGACCACGGTGTCGGCCCACTCCAGCAGTTCGGGCCCGTGCTCGACGGTGACCTTGAAGTCCGTGCTGGTGGCGACCGGCCGGCCGTCCACGGTGCAGGTGGCCACCTCGTAGCAGGGGAGGCCGTCGGCGTCCTTGGCCGACCCGAAGATCCTTGCGGGGATGCCCAGTTCGAAGGCGATCACCCCGTCGAGGGCCAGTACCGCGACCTTGTGCGCCACCCCGTGCTCCCTTCCCCGGCCGGTCCGTCGGGCCAGCCTACGCCGGGGTGGTGGCCCGATTCTTGCGAAAGCTGGCAGTCAGGCCACTCGTGACGGCGGGGCCCGTTCGGGAGACTCGGCCGGGTGAACGAACGGAACGCCCCCACAACCCCCGCCGCCGACCCGGCCCCCACGACCGCCGCCGACCCCGCAGCCGCTGTCGGCCCCGCCCCCGCCGGAGCCGGGCGGCGCCGCCCGCACTACGCCTGGGTGGTCGCCGCCGTCGCGCTGCTGGTGCTGCTCGGCTCGGCCGGCTTCCGCTCCACCCCCAGCCTGATGATGGACGCGCTGCACAACGAGTTCGGCTGGTCGCTGGGGACGATCTCCAGCGCCACCTCGGTCAACCTCGCCCTCTACGGCCTCACCGCCCCGTTCGCCGCCGCCCTGATGGACCGGTTCGGCGTCCGGCTGGTGGTGGTCTGCGCGCTGCTCACCATCTCGGTCGGCGCCGGCCTCACCATGCTGATGCGGGAGCCCTGGCAACTGGTGCTCTGCTGGGGCGTGCTGGTCGGCCTGGGCAGCGGTTCGATGGCCGGCGCCTTCGCCACCACGATCACCGGCCGGTGGTTCCGGGCCCGGCAGGGGCTGGTCACCGGTGTGCTCACCGCCGCCGGCGCCGCCGGCAACCTGGTCTTCCTGCCGGTCGGTGCCTGGCTGGTCGAGGAGCACGGCTGGCGCTCGGCGGTGGTGGTGGTCTCGCTGGCGGCCACCGCGGTGGCCGTCCCGGTGCTGCTGCTGATGCGTGAGCGCCCGGCCGACCTCGGGCTGCTCCCGTACGGGGCCACCGAGGCCCCGCCCGCCCCGGCCCCGCAGGGGCGGGCGCTGGCCCGTTCGCTGCGGGTGCTCCGCGGGGCGTCCCGAAGCCGGGCCTTCTGGCTGCTGGCGGGCTCCTTCGCGATCTGCGGCGCGACCACGGCCGGGCTGGTCGGCACCCACTTCATCCCGGCCGCGCACGACCACGGCCTGCCGGTCACCACCGCGGCGAGCCTGCTCGCCCTGATCGGCGTTTTCGACGTGGTCGGCACGATAGCCAGCGGCTGGTTCACCGACCGCTTCGACTCCCGGCTGCTGCTGGTCGTCTACTACGCGCTGCGCGGGTTCTCGCTGCTCCTGCTGCCGCAGCTGTTCGCCGGCTCGCTGGAGCCGCCGATCCTGGCCTTCGTGATCTTCTACGGCCTGGACTGGGTGGCCACCGTGCCGCCGACCGTCGCGCTCTGCCGCCGGCACTTCGGCGAGGACGCGCCGATCGTCTTCGGCTGGGTGCTCGCCTGCCACCAGATCGGGGCCGCGGTGGTGGCCGGCCTCGCGGGCCTGACCCGGGACGCGCTCGGCACCTACGACCTCGCCTGGTACGTGGCCGGCGGGCTCTGCGCCGTCGCCGTCGTGCTCTGCCTGGCGCTGCGGGGCGACGGCGCGGCGGCCCGGCCGGTCCCGGCACTGTCGTAGCGGGTGCCGGGTGCCGGGTGCCGGGTGCCGGGTGCCGGGTGCCGAGTCGCCGGGGTCGGCGAGTAGGCTCCGCGATCATGACGCTCGCCTTCACCCTGGACCCCGATCTCGACCCCGGGCTCCGGTCCGGTCTCGTCCGGCTCTGGACGGACGCCACCAACGCGGGCGGCGCCGTCGGCTTCGTCGCCCCGGTGACGGAGGACGAGGTGCGGGTCGTCGCCGAGCGGCACTTCGCCACCGTCGGGCCGGCTGAACCGGACCGGCTGCTGGTCGCGTACGAGGCGCGGACGGGCCGGCCGGCCGGGATGCTGTTCTTCGAGTCGATGCGGTTCGGCCCGATGGACCACTGGCGGATGCTCAAGCGGGTCATGATCCACCCGGACTTCCAGGGCCGCGGTTACGGTGCCGAGCTGATGGCCGAGGCCGCGCGGACGGCCCGGGCCTGGGGCCTGGAGGGCCTCCGGCTGACCCTGCGCGGCGGCCTCGGCCTGGAGAAGTTCTACGGGCGCTGCGGTTACACCGAGGTCGGCCGGGTGCCCGCCGCGATCCGGGTCGGCCCCGGGGACGACCGCGACGACGTCACCATGTGGCTCGACCTGCGCTGACGGCGGGGCCCGGTCGGGCCGTTCGTGCGGGGACGGGCGACCCGTTCCCCGCTCCGGCCGTCGGGCATGCTTCACTGGGAGACCGGCCAGCCCAGCGCAGAGAAGGACGTGTCCCCGGTGAGCAATGTGAGCAACAAGACGCACGCCACGCTCCGCTACACCTCCCTGCGGGTCAGCATCTTCCTCGGCTGCCTGCTGGTGGCCCTGCTGCTCGGTCACTTCCAGGTGATCCCGGTCCAGGGCGAACTCGGTGTGGTCTTCCTCTTCCTGATCGCCGCGGTCGTCTCCGCGCCGGTCAGCTACGTGCTGCTGAGCAGGCAGCGGGACGACATGTCGGCCCAGATCTCCGGCAGGGTGGACGGCCTGCGCAACCGGACGGCCGACCGGATCGCCGCGCAGAACGCCGAGGAGGACGCCGCCGACGACGCGGCCCGCTCGGCAGCGCTGCAGGGCTGACCGAACCGCCGCCGTGCCCTCACCCACCTCCGGTCCACCGCCGTCGGACGACGAGCGCCCGCCCGGTGACGCGCCCGCGTCCGACGGCGCCGCCGCGCCCGCCCGGAGCGACGCGGCCGAGGTCGTCAGCGGGACGTGGCCGGCCCCCGTCCGCAGGCCCACCGGGCGGGACGTCGCCCGGCTCGCCGGAGTCTCCCAGGCCACCGTCTCGCTGGTGTTCTCCGGCTCCGAGGCCGGCCGGAGGGTCTCCGACGCCACCCGGGAGCGCGTCCGCGAGGCCGCCCGCAGCCTCGGCTACCGCCCGCAGGCGGCCGGCCGGCAACTGCGCCTCGGCCGCAGCGGCATGATCCTGCTGGCCGTGCCGAACATCCTCGGCCCGTTCTTCGGCCGGGTGCTGGAGGGCGTCCACGAGGAGGCCGGCAAGCACGGCCTGGCCGTCGTGGTGAGTTCCGGCTGGGGCAGCGCGACCCTGGCCGACGCGGCCACCACCAGCCGGTTCGACGGCCTGCTCATCTGCTCCCCGGACGACAGCCAGCTCGGCGAGCTGCCCGCGGACACCCCCGCCGTCTTCCTGGACGCCGACCCGGGCACCGACCGGGCCCGGCCGACCGTCGAGCTGGACGTGGCGGGCGGGATGCGCGCCGCCGTCGGACACCTGGCCGGGCTCGGCCACCGCCGGATCGGCCGGCTGCGCTCCACCCACTCCGCGTACACCTTCCGGGTGCGCCAGGCCGCCTTCGAGGCGGCGGCCGGGGAGCTCGGCCTGGACGTGGTCGAGCTGGGCGTCAGCCTCAACGAGGGGCAGCCCGCCGCCCGCACGGTGGCCCGCCTGCTGCTGGAGCGCCCGGACCGCCCGCAGGCGGTGATCTGCGACGACGACGTGGTGGCCTCCGGCCTCTACCAGGCCGCCGCCGAACTCGGGCTCCGCGTTCCCGCCGACGTCTCGGTGGTCGGCATCGACAACATCCCGGTGGCCGGGCTGCTCACCCCGCCGCTCACCACCGTCGACCTGCCCGGCGAGGAGCTGGGCCGGGCCGGCGTGGCGGCCCTCGCCGCCCTGCTCCGCGGCGAGCCGGTGGCTCCGGTGCAGCCGCTCGCGACCTCGCTCGTCCTGCGCTCCTCGACCGCGCCACGGGCCTGAGGCGTTCCCGGGTCTGAGGCGTTCGTGGGCCGGCCGCGTACTCCGCGTCCTCGGACCCGGGGCCCGCGCGGCCGGCGTGCCGCCCGGACCGGCACAGGCGACTGCGCCCGTCGGCCAGACCACCTGTCCGACGGGCGCAGTCGCGTTCGGGGGGCGGGCCGGGCCCGCCGTCGTGGCCGGGGCTCAGCCCACCGGCACCGGTGCCACCGCCGGGGCGGCGGCGGCCGGGGCGGGCCGGAACCAGCGGCGGGCGCCGAACAGCACCAGGGCGCCGAGGCCGATCCCGCCCGCCGCGCAGAGCGCCACCGGGCGCAGCGAGTCCTCGGCGAGGTGGCCGGAGACGGCGTAGCCGAGCGAGTTGCCGGTCGCGAAGAGCGTCACCAGCCAGGCGAACGCCTCGGTCACGGTGCCGGCCGGGGCCAGCTCGGCGACCAGGACGAAGGCGGCCGCGAGCAGCGGCGCCAGCCCGATCCCGGAGAGGAAGGCCAGCCCGGCCATCGCCCACGGCCCGGGCAGCAGCACCAGCGGCAGGTAGCTGACGGCCATGCCGAGCGCCATCACCCACGTCCGGGTGGCGGTGCTGCTGCGCCACCGCACCGCGCCGTAGGCGAGCGCGCCGAGCAGGCCGCCGAGCGCCGCCAGCGCCAGCAGGGTGCCGGCGCCGCCGGGCAGGGCGCCTTCGTGTGCCTCGGCGTAGGCGATGAAGAGCACGTTCTGCGCGCCGACCGCCCAGCCGGCGCCGGCCAGGCCGATCAGCAGCAGGACGAGGCCGGGGGAGCGGAGCGGCCCGAGCAGGCCGGAGGAGTGCGCGCGCGGCGGTGCCTGCCAGGCGCGGGCCGGGCCGGCGGTGGCCACGATCAGGGCGCCGGCCAGCCCCAGTCCGGCGGCCACCCAGAGCGCGGCGACGGGGCTGAAGGCGCCCGCGATGCCGGCCACCGCGAGCGGTCCGGCGACGTAGAGGATCTGCTGCGAGGCGGAGTCGAAGGCGTACGCGGTGTCGAGCTGCTTCTCCTCGACGACGTCCGGCCAGAGCGAGCGCAGGCAGGGTTCGAGCGGCGGCATGGCGAGGCCCGCGATCGCGGCGCCGAGCGGTGCGGCCAGCGCGGAGCCGGGGGCGAGGGCGAGCAGTGCGTAGCCGCCGCCGGCGACCACCGCGGAGGCGAGCAGCACCCGTGGCTGCCCGGTGCGGTCCACGATCCGGCCCAGCACCGGCCCGCCGACGGCGGCCGAGATCGCGTAGGCGGCGGTGGCCAGCCCGATCCGGCTGTAGGGCGTGCCGGCGTCGCGCAGGGCCAGGGCGATCACCAGGGCGGTCATGCCGGCGGGGAGGCGGCCGAGCAGGGTGCCGAGCAGGAGGCGGCTGACGTGCGGGGCGCGGAGCAGGGCGGCGTAGCCCATAGAACGGTTCTCCGGGTGCGGGCAGGGGTGGGCGGGGTGCTCTCCAAGTTATACGTATAACTGCTGAGCGGTCAATCGGGGCGTTCTCAAGATCTGATGCTGCGTCAGTCTCGTTCGTGTCCGGATTTGATCAGGGGGGTGTCCGCATCTCAAACAAGTACTTTGAACATCTCAAACCTTTGCTGCTAACGTGTCGGCCATGACCACCTCAGGAGCACCCCGGAAGAACGGCCTGGGCACGATGCCCGGAGCCGCCCGCCGGTGCTGCCTGCCGGGTGCGGTGGACCGTTCGCGCCGTTGTCGCGCCATGAGCTGTATCCAGGCGGCACGCCCCTGATCGGGGCCGGCTCCTCCCCGCCCGGCCCGCGCGCCGTGCCGCCGTCCCGCGCCTCACCCCACCGTCAGCAACGCCCTCCCCCGGAGCCGCACCGTCATGTCCACAGCGCCCGAGGCGACCTCGTCGCCGTCCGTGCTCTCCCGAATCCGCCGCACCCCGTTCTGGGTCCAGATCGTCGCGGGCCTCCTGCTCGGCGTCGGCCTCGGCTACCTGGCCCGTGCGGCCGACATCTCCTGGCTGGCCACCACGCTGGAGACGATCGGCCGGATCTTCGTCCAGCTGCTCAAGCTGGCCGTCCCGCCGCTGGTCTTCACCGCGATCGTGGTGTCCGTCGCCAACCTGCGCAACGTCACCAACGCGGCCCGGCTGGCCGGCCGCACGCTGCTCTGGTTCCTGATCACCTCGCTGATCGCCGTCGCGATCGGCCTGGGCCTGGGCCTGCTGACCAACCCGGGCGAGGGCACCAACCTCAAGACCGAGGGCCTGAAGCCGCCGAAGTCCAGCGGCACCTGGATCGACTTCCTCACCGGCATCTTCCCGACCAACATCGTCGACGCGTTCACCCAGGTCAACGTGTTGCAGATCGTCTTCCTCGCGGTCGTGGTCGGTGCGGCGATCATCAAGCTCGGCGCCAAGGCCGAGCCGGTCCTCAAGCTCAGCGAGTCCGTGCTGGAGCTGGTGCAGACCGCACTCTGGTGGGTCATCCGCCTCTCGCCGCTCGGCACCCTCGGCCTGATCGGCAAGTCCGTCGCCAAGTACGGCTGGGACCTGCTGAAGCCGTTCGCCACCCTGACCGTCGACATCTACGTCGGCTGCGCCCTGGTGCTGTTCGTCGTCTACTCCCTGCTGCTGAAGTTCGCCGGCGGCCTCAACCCGCTGAACTTCTTCAAGGGCGCCTGGCCCGCCATCCAGCTGGCCTTCGTCTCCCGCTCCTCGGTCGGCACCCTGCCGGTCACCCGCCGCGTCACCGAGCGCCTCGGCGTCCCGAGCGAGTACGCCTCCTTCGCCGTCCCGTTCGGCGCGACCACCAAGATGGACGGCTGCGCCGCGATCTACCCCTCGCTGGCCGCGATCTTCGTCGCCCAGGTCTACGGCATCGACCTCGGCATCAAGGACTACCTGCTGATCGCCTTCGTCTCGGTGATCGGTTCGGCCGCGACGGCCGGCCTGACCGGCGCGATCGTGATGCTGACGCTGACCCTGTCGACGCTGGGTCTGCCGCTGGAGGGCGTCGGCCTGCTGCTCGCCATCGACCCGATCCTCGACATGATGCGCACCGCGACCAACGTCGCCGGCCAGGCGGTCGTGCCGGTCCTGGTCGCGGCCCGCGAGAAGACCCTCGACCTGGCTGCCTACAACAACCCGGCCGGTGACCTGCTCGACGGTGCGTCGGCCGTGATCCCGGCCCAGGCCTCGGGCCAGCAGCCCGCCGCCGCCTGACCCCGGCCCGGCCAGGAGCCCGCCCCCGCGCCACCCGGCGCGGGGGCGGGCTCCGGTGCGTCCGGCACCGGGCCGGTGGGCGCCGGGCGGGTGCCGGCCCGGGGAACGCCACGGCCGGAGACGGCACGGCCGGGGGCAGTACGGCCGGGAGACAACACGGCCGGCGGGTACAAGGCAGGGGGCCCACCGCGCGGCGGGCCCCCTTGGGTACTTCTCTTGTGCTCATGGTGACGGCCGGTGGGCCGTCGGCGGACCCGAGGGGTCCCGAGCGATCAGGTCATCAGAGGATGATCAGATAGCGGTGACGTTCTCCGCCTGCGGGCCCTTCGGACCCTGGGTGACGTCGAAGCTGACCGCCTGGTTCTCCTCCAGCGAGCGGAAACCGTTCGCGTTGATGGCGGAGTAGTGGACGAAGACGTCGGGGCCGCCGCCCTCCTGGGCGATGAAGCCGAAGCCCTTCTCAGCGTTGAACCACTTGACGGTTCCCTGAGCCATGCCGTTCTCCTTGCGAGGGACGTATTGGGGACCACACCGTGTGGCACCCGGTCCGCTGCGCTGATCGCCCTGCCTCCGGACGGGTCCGGAGTTTTTCGATATTGCTGAAAAACTACAAAAAGCCTGCGGTTACATGCTCCGCAGGCTTCAAGTACTGCAAGGGGAATCAAACTGCAACTGAGGGCAACGCTAGCATGCGGCTGCTGTGACGACCAGGGGTGACTTGAGGGCCGGACAGGGCGTGTCGTAAGGCCGGTGCGGGCCTTCCGGAACGGCGGGCATACCCTGCGGGGAAGCGCACGAACAGCAAGGGAGCGGCGCAGTGGCGGTACCGGATGCGGAAACGCAGGAGCCCCAGGAGAACACCCCGGTCAGGCCGCGGGTCGGGCATATTCAGTTCCTGAACTGTGTGCCCCTCTACTGGGGTCTGGCCAGGACCGGCAACCTGCTCGACCTCGACCTCACCAAGGACACCCCGGAGAAGCTCAGCGACCAACTGGTCGACGGTTCGCTCGACATCGGCCCGATCACCTGCGTCGAGTACCTCCGGCACGCGGACGAGCTGCTCGTCCTGCCCGACATCGCCGTCGGCAGCGACGGCCCGGTGATGTCCTGCGTGATCGTCAGCAAGGTGCCGCTGGCCGAGCTGGACGGCCGCAGGGTCGCGCTCGGCTCCACCAGCCGGACGTCGGTGCGGCTCGCCCGGCTGCTGCTGGAGGAGCGCGAGGGCGTGCGGCCGGAGTACTTCAGCTGCCCGCCCGACCTGGACGCGATGCTCGCCGAGGCCGACGCCGCCGTGCTGATCGGTGACCCGGCGCTGCGCGCGTACCTCGGCCAGGCCGCCGCGAAGGGGCTGGCCGTCCACGACCTCGGCGAGATGTGGAAGGAGTGGACCGGGCTGCCCTTCGTCTTCGCCGTCTGGGCCGCCCGCCGCGACTTCGCCGCCCGCAGCCCCGAGCTGACGGCGGCGGTGCACCGGGCCTTCCTGGAGTCCCGCGACCTCTCGCTCGTGGAGGCCCACGAGGTGGCCGAGCACGCGGCCCGCTGGGAGGCCTTCGACGCCGGGGTGCTGGAGCGGTACTTCAGCGAGGCGCTGGACTTCTCGCTCGGCGAGCGGCAGCTGGCCGGCGTCGCGGAGTTCGCCCGCCGGGTCGCCCACGACAGCGGCTTCGCGCCCGACGTCGAGGTCCGGCTGCTGGAGCGCGTGCCCGCCCCCGTGGTGGCCTGAGCCCGGGCGGGACAGCGGAACGGGCCGGACGGAAGAACCGGACAGAAGAAGGGGACGGCGGTGCGGGGCAGCGGCCCCGACCCGCCGTCCCCTTCGCTTCGCTCCGCTGCCGCCGGTAGCGTCGGCACGCGACGTCACCGGCGGGACCACCGGTGCCGAGCGGGGCGAGGGGAGCGTGCGGGATGCAGGCACTGGGGGCGGACGACCCGCGCCAGGTGGGCGGGTACCGGCTGCTGCGGCGGCTCGGCGCGGGCGGGATGGGCCGGGTCTACCTCGGCCGGACGGCCGGCGGGCGCACGGTGGCGGTCAAGGTGGTCCGCGGCGAACTGGCCGAGGACGCCGAGTTCCGGGCCCGGTTCCGCCAGGAGGTCGCCGCGGCCCGGCTGGTCGGCGGCGCCTGGACGGCCCCGGTGCTGGACGCGGACACCGAGGGCGAGCACCCCTGGGTGGCCACCGGCTATGTGGCCGGCCCCGCACTCGGCAGCGCCGTCCAGGACTTCGGCCCGCTGCCCGAGGCCGCCGTCCGGACCCTCGGCGTCGGGCTGGCCGAGGCGCTGGACCACGTGCACGGGCTCGGCCTGGTGCACCGCGACGTCAAGCCGTCCAACGTGCTGCTCACCCTGGACGGGCCGCGGCTGATCGACTTCGGCATCGCCCGGGCGCTGGACGCGACCAGTGGGGTCACGCAGTCCGGCTACGTGGTCGGCTCGCCGGGCTTCATGTCGCCGGAGCAGGCGAACGGGCTGCCCGCCGGCCCGCCGAGCGACGTCTTCTCGCTCGGGGCCGTGCTGGCCTTCGCGGCCACCGGGGTGCACCCGTTCGGCGAGGCGGTGAGCGTGGCGGTGCTGCTCTACCGGGTGCTGCACGAGGAGCCGGACCTCGCCCGGCTGACCGGCCCGCTCCGCCCGATCGTGCTCGCCTGCCTGGCCAAGGACCCGGCGGCCCGCCCGGCCCCGCACCGGCTGCGGGACCTGCTGGACGGCGACGGCGCGGCCACCGTCCGGCTCGGGCGGGGCGGCTGGCTGCCGCCCGCGCTGGCGGCGGCGGTCGGCCGCAGTGCCGTCGGGCTGCTGGACCTGGAGGGCGAGCCCGAGGACCGTCCGGCGCAGGGTCGTCCGGCACAGGGTCGTCCGTCCGGCGCGGTCGGCGCGGTCGGTGCGGTCGGTGCGGTCGGTGCCGCCGGAGCCGGCAGACCGGGGGCCGGACCGTACGGCGGTCCGGCGGAGGAGAGCCCGGCGGACCGGGTGCCGGCGGACCGCGAGCCGCGGGACCGGACCCCGACCGAGGCGGTGCCCGCGCCGGCCGGGCGCCGGAGCCGCACCGCGGTCGCCGCCGCGGTGATGGCCGTGGTGGTGCTTCCGGCTGTCGGGTACGCCGTCTACCGCAGCCTCGGCGGCGGCCAGGGCTCTCCCGAAGTCCTGCCGTCGGCGACGAGCAGCGTCAGCGCCTCGTTCAGCTGGTCGGTCACCGCGTCCTCCACCACGTCCACGTCCACCACGACGACCACCACGACCGGCAGCCCGGCGCCGCCGCCCGGCGGCGCGACCGGCCCGAGCGCCGTCCCGGCCGCCTTCCTCGGCACCTGGCGCGGGGACATGACCACCGAGAAGGGGCTCCCCGGCGGGACGACCACGCTGGTGATCGGCCCGGCGGCGATCGGCCAGGACGGCGTCACCAGCCGGAACGAAGTCACCGGCCTGCTCTCCATCAGCTGCGAGGGCGCGTGGCGGCTCGACTCGGCCTCCCCGGAGAAGCTCGTCCTCACCTCCCGGCTGACGCGCTCCTCCCTGCCCGGCGCGTGCACCGGCGGCTCCAACGCGGAGACGCTGACGCTGCGGAAGGACGGCACGATCCTCTTCACCTCCGCCGACCCGCCCGCCGGGAACCCGTCCGGCACGCTGCACCGGTCGACGGGCTGACCCCTGGTCCGCCGCGGGCGGGGGCGGCCCCGGCCGGCCCGCGGCGACGGCCCGGCGCGGCCCGAACAACGGGCCGACGCGGGCAGGCAGCGGGCTGACGCGGCGGCCGGAATGCCCTGGCGTAGGCTGGTTCGGCCGTACCCGGAAGCACCCGGAAGCACCGAACCACGCAGCAGTACCCGAGAGAGAGAAGGCCGCCAGGTGTCCGAGCTCGCAGCGACCACCCTCGATGCGCCCAGCACCGACCTGCAGGCCGTGCTCGACCGGGCCGCCGCCGGCGGCCGGATCACCCCGGAGGAGGCGCTGGAGCTGTACCGCTCGGCGCCGCTGCACGCGCTCGGCTCGGCGGCCGACGCGGTGCGCCGCCGCCGCTACGCCGGCACCGAGCACATCGCGACGTACATCATCGAGCGCAACATCAACTACACGAACGTCTGTGTGACGGCGTGCAAGTTCTGCGCCTTCTACGTGGCGCCGAAGAGCGACAAGGGCTGGTCCCGCGACCTCGACGAGATCCTGCGCCGCTGCGCGGAGACGGTCGAGCTGGGCGGCACCCAGATCATGTTCCAGGGCGGGCACCACCCGGACTACGGCGTGGAGTACTACGAGCGCGCGTTCTCGGCGATCAAGGCGGACTTCCCGCAGCTGGTGATCCACTCGCTCGGCGCCTCCGAGGTCGACCACATGGCGCGGATCTCCAAGGTGTCGGTCGAGGAGGCCATCACCCGCATCCACCGCGCCGGCCTGGACTCCTTCGCCGGTGCCGGCGCCGAGCTGCTGCCGGAGCGGCCGCGCAAGGCGATCGCCCCGCTCAAGGAGTCCGGCGAGCGCTGGCTGGAGATCATGGAGACGGCCCACGGCCTCGGTGTGGAGTCCACCTCCACCATGCTGATGGGCACCGGCGAGACCAACGCCGAGCGGATCGAGCACCTGCGGATGATCCGCGACGTGCAGGACCGCACCGGCGGCTTCCGGGCCTTCATCCCGTACACCTACCAGCCGCAGAACAACAAGCTCCAGGGCTCGACCCAGGCGACCGTCTTCGAGTACCTGCGGATGATCGCCATCGCCCGGCTCTTCCTCGACAACGTCGCGCACATCCAGGGCTCCTGGCTGACCACCGGCAAGGAGGCCGGCCAGCTGTCGCTGCACTACGGAGCGGACGACCTGGGCTCGGTCATGCTGGAGGAGAACGTGGTCTCGGCGGCGGGTGCCAAGCACCGCTCCAACCTGACCGAGCTGATCCACCTGATCCGGGCCGCCGACCGCGTCCCGGCCCAGCGCGCGACCACCTACGAGCACCTGCGGGTGCTGGACGACCCGGCCAACGACCCGGTCGACCCGCGGGTCGCCTCGCACATCGCCTCCACGGCGATCGAGGGCGGCACCGCGCACCCCGAGCTGAAGATCCTCGACAACGCCTGAGGCCCCGCCGAGGTGTTGACCCTGCACCGGGCGGCCCTGCTGCTGCCCGACCCCGCCGATCCCACCGCCCCGTCGCTCGCCGACGGGGCGGTGCTGGTGCGCGACGGGCGGATCGCGGCCCTCGGCCGGTACGCCGAGCAGGCCGCCGGCCACCCGGAGGCGCGGCTGCGGGACTGGGGCGAGGCGCTGCTCACGCCCGGCCTGCTCAACCCGGCCGGGCACTGGCTGCTGGAGCACGCCTACCACCCGGATCCGCGCGAGGAGATCGGGGACGCGCCGGTGCCCGGCGGCCTGTCCGCCGCGGACGACGCGACGCGGTGCGGTGCGAGTGCCCGCCGCGGCCTGCAGCGGATGCTCGGCTTCGGGGTGACCGCGGTGGCCGGGCCGTTCGAACGCGCCGCGGTGCGGACGGCGGTGACCCGTTCGGGGCTGACCGCGCTGCCCGGCCCGTCCGGTGCGGCCTGTGAGTCCTGTGCGTCCGGCGTACCCGGTGCGGTGGGGGCGGCGGGCCCGCTGGACCCGCTCGCCGTGCGGCCGCTCGCGGCGGCGGTGCACGGCCGGCTGACCGTCGGCGGCCCGGCCGACTTCGCGGTCTTCGCGCCGCTCCCGGCCGCCGGAGCCGAGGCCGCCGCCCCCGCCGGGCACCCCGCCCCGCGGCCCGGTGGCTCGCTGGCCACCGTCCTGGCCGGCCGGCTGGTCCACCGGCGGCGCTGACCCCCGCTACCTGCGGGTAGCCGGACTGCCGGGCGGTGCAAGGCAGTTCCTCCGTGTACCGCCGAACTGCGGTTCCGGCCATATCGTCTGATTCACCCTTCGCCGTGACCTGAGGGCCCGCCAGCGGATACGATCCCGGACAGCTCACTCCGTACCCTCACCACATACCGTCCGTCCCCCCGGGCGGCGGGGCCCGTCCCCGGCCCCGAAGGCAAGCCAGGACAGGAACCATGCGATCCGCGACCGTCCCCCCGCCGCGCTCCCCGCGGTTGGGCCGTGGCTGGTACCTCACCGCCGTGCTCAGCGCCGTGCTGGCCGTCGGCATGTGCCTGCTCGGTTGGCGCCAGGCCGAGCAGGCCGACCGGATCGGCGCGCACCCGGTGAGAGTGGACGGCGTCGTCACCCAGCTGCCCACCGGCGGTGGTTCGTACTCCACCGTCAACTACCGGGCGGCGGGCCAGTCGCACACCGCGGCCGCGCTGCCGCTGGCCGACGGCACCAGGGTCGGTGACGCGATCTGCCTGGAGCACGCCGCCGACGACGCGGGCGCCGTCCGGATCTGCGGCGACACCTACCCGCAGCCGGTCGGCGTCGGGCTGGCCCGGATCAGCGTGCCGCTGGCCGCCCTGCTCTTCCTGGCCTGCGTGCTGCGGATCGGCCGGCACCGCCGGGCGCTCGCCATCCGGAGCGGCCAGGGGCGGATCGCCACCACCGTCGCCCTCGCCGCGGGGGCGCTGCCGGACGGCATGCCGGCGATAACCCAGGGCAAGCGCTCGCGCCGCAAGCGCCGCTCGGGCGGCCGCCGCGGCCTGCACTGATCCCGCACCGGTTCCGCGCTGATCCTGGACCGGACCCGGACCGGTCCCTCGCCGCGGCTCGCCGGGGGCGGGGTGCGGCGGGAGGCGCCGCAGGGCGGGCGCGGGAGGCCCGGACGGGTGCTCGGTGTGCCCCGTTGCCCGGGCAGCCGGTGCCAGGGTGAACAATGGGGGCGTGACCCGAGCCTCTCTGGACAAGCAGCCGCACGAAGTCGCCGCCATGTTCGACGACGTCGCGGCCAAGTACGACCGCACCAACGACGTGATCTCCCTCGGCCAGGCCCGTGCCTGGCGCCGGGCGGTGGCCGAGGCGGTGGCCGCCGGACCGGGGGACCTCGTGCTCGACCTCGGGGCCGGTACCGGCACCTCCTCGCTGCCCTTCGCCGAGGCCGGGGCCCAGGTCGTCCCGTGCGACTTCTCGGTGGGCATGCTCGCCGAGGGCAAGCGGCGCCACCCCGAGCTGCCGCTCACCGCCGGGGACGCCACCAACCTGCCGTTCGCCGACGACACCTTCGACTCGGTGACGATCTCCTTCGCGCTGCGCAACGTCCACGACACCGACGCCGCGCTGCGCGAGATGCACCGGGTCACCAAGCCCGGCGGCAAGCTGGTGATCTGCGAGTTCTCCACGCCGACCTGGACGCCGCTGCGCACGGTCTACACCGAGTACCTGATGCGCGCGCTGCCGCCGGTGGCCACCGCGGTCAGCAGCAACCCGGACGCGTACGTCTACCTCGCCGAGTCCATCCGGGTCTGGCCGGACCAGCCCGCGCTGTCCGCGAAGCTCCAGGAGGCCGGCTGGTCGAAGGTCGCCTGGCGCAACCTGACCGGCGGGATCGTCGCACTGCACCGGGCGTACAAGGTCTCCTGACGGCCGAGGGCCGGTCCGGCTCGGCCCGGACCGGTCGGTCGGGCGGGCCCGATCGCCGGTTCGGTGCTCGACCGGGTGTCCGACGGCGCCCGCCCGGGCGTCCGGCCGGACACCCGTACGGGGTGCCGCCGTCGGATCCGGGCCCGGGGACGGCAACTAGACTGCCGGGGAAAGCCGCCGTCCCCCAGCCGCAGCTCCAGGAGAGTGCCCACCGTGTCCGAGACCGCAGCCGACCTGACGAAGCCGGACAGCCCCGTGGAGAGCACCGCGGACGTCATCGTGGTCGGTGCGGGCCCGGCCGGCTCCGCCACCGCGTACTACCTCGCCCAGGCCGGGCTGGACGTGTTGCTGCTGGAGAAGACGGCGTTCCCGCGCGAGAAGGTCTGCGGCGACGGTCTGACCCCGCGCGCCACCAAGCAGCTGGTCGACATGGGCATCGACGTCTCCACGGACAACGGCTGGCTGCACAACAAGGGCCTGCGGATCATCGGCGGCGGCGTCCGGCTGGAGCTCGACTGGCCCGAGCTGTCCGCCTTCCCCGACTACGGCCTGGTCCGCAAGCGCGCCGACTTCGACGAGCTGCTCGCCCGTCAGGCCGAGAAGGCCGGCGCCCGGCTGTACGAGCGGTGCAACGTCAGCGGCCCGGTGCTGGACGACCGGACCGGCCGGATCGTCGGCGTCACCGCCCGGCTGGGCGAGGAGAAGCGGGCGGTGACCTTCCGCGCCCCGCTGGTGGTCGCCGCCGACGGCAACTCCACCCGGCTCTCGCTCGCCATGGGGCTGCACCGCCGCGAGGACCGCCCGATGGGCGTCGCCTACCGGACGTACTTCACTTCGCCGCGCCACGACGACGACTACCTGGAGTCCTGGCTGGAGCTGTGGGACACCCGCGGCAGCGAGCGCAAGCTGCTGCCCGGCTACGGCTGGGTCTTCGGCATGGGCGACGGCACCTCCAACGTCGGCCTCGGCATCCTCAACTCCTCGCCCGCCTTCGGCGAGCTGGACTGGCGCGAGGTGCTCAAGGCCTGGTGCGCGAGCATGCCGGAGGAGTGGGGCTACACCCCCGAGAACATGACCGACCCGATCCGCGGCGCCGCCCTGCCGATGGCCTTCAACCGGCAGCCGCACTACACCCGCGGCCTGCTGCTGGTCGGCGACGCCGGCGGCATGGTCAACCCGTTCAACGGCGAGGGCATCGCCTACGCGATGGAATCCGGCCAGATCGCCGCCGGTGTCATCGTGCAGGCCAATGCCCGGGTCACCGAGGCCGGCCGCGAGCGCGCCCTCCAGGCGTACCCGCGCATCCTGAAGGACGTCTACGGCGGCTACTACACGCTCGGCCGCGCCTTCGTGAAGCTGATCGGCAACCCCAAGGTGATGCAGCTGGCCACCCAGCGCGGCCTGACCCACCCGGTCCTGATGAAGTTCGTCCTCAAGATGCTCGCCAACCTGACCGACCCGCAGGGCGGCGACGCGATGGACCGCATCATCAACGGCCTTGCGAAGGCCGCCCCGAACGCCTGACGGCCCGTCGGCGCACTCGTGCGCCGGCGCCTCGGCGCACCTTGCCCCGCCTCCCCGCCCCGCTTTCCGCCCCGCCTCCCGGACCGGCCCGGGAGGCGGGGCGGTCGGCGTTGCGGGAACGGAAGACGGAGAACTGACGGCCCATTGGTGACGCATCCGGGGGAATGTCATTCGGGCTTGGCGATAACCACCCGTCGGCGGTTAACAGTTGCTAGCCTTGCGCCATGCGGATAGGTGTGAATGTTCCCAACTTCGGACCTGGTACCAACCCGGAAAACCTTGCACGCTGGGCCAAAACCGTGGAAGGTCTCGGTTTCGACCTGCTGATGGTCTCCGACCATGTCGCGATCACCCCGGATGTCGCCAAACAGTATCCGGGGCCCTTTTACGAGCCCTTCACCACGCTCTCCTGGCTGGCCGGCATCACCACCAGGGTGCAGCTGGGCACGACCGTCATCATCGTGCCCTACCGGCACCCCCTGCTGATGGCCCGAATGGCCGCCAACCTGCACCAACTCAGCGGCGGCCGGCTGATCCTGGGCGTTGCCGCGGGGTGGGCGAAGGAGGAGTTCGAGGCGCTCGGCGTGCCCTTCGAGCGGCGCGGCGCGCTGACCGACGAGTACCTCCGGACGATGCGCGAGGCGTGGGAGAACGAGGACGACTACCAGTGCGGGCAGATTCCGTTCTGGGTCGGCGGCCACAGCGATGCCGCATTGCGCCGGGCGGTGCGCTTCGGTTCGGCGTGGCATCCGCTCCGGTTCACGATGCCCTGGTTCCGGGAGACGCTGGAGCGTCTGAAGACCATTTCGGCCGAACTTCAGCAGCCGGTGCCGGAATTGGCGCCGCGAATGATTCTCCGACTGACCGACAATCCGGTCGAGAACCCCGAGCGCCGGGCCGGCGAAGGCACCCTGGAGCAGATTCTCGACGACATCGAGCAGCTCCGTCTGCTCGGCGCCGAGACCGTCCTGCTCGACCCGTACAACGGCGACCCGAACGAGACCCTCCGGCCCGAGGTGGCGTGGCAGGCGCTGGCCGCCGTCGCCGCGAACCGCTCCTAGCCGACACCCCCCACAGAGACGGAGTACCAGTGGCCTCCAACGACCACGACCTTTCCGGGACCGCCACCGACGGCGCCGCCGCCGTCCGCGAGGCCGACCTCCCCCACCTGCGCCGCTGCGTGGAACTGGCCGCCGAGGCGGTGGCGGCCGGCGACTGGCCGTTCGGTTCCGTGCTCGTCGGCGCCGACGGCAAGGTGCTCGCGGAGGACCGCAACCGCGAGTCCACCGCGGGCGACCCGACCCGGCACCCCGAGTTCGAGCTCGCCCGCTGGGCCGCGATCAACCTCGGCCCCGAGGAGCGGGCCGCGGCGACCGTCTACACCTCGGGCGAGCACTGCCCGATGTGCGCGGCCGCGCACGGCTGGGCCGGGCTCGGCCGGATCGTGTACGTGAGCTCGACCGAGCAGTACCGCGGCTGGCTGACCGAGTGGGGCCTGCCGATCACCTCGCCGCTGAACCCGCTGGCCATCCGGGACATCGTCCCCGGCCTGGCCGTGGCCGGCCCGGTCCCCGGGCTCGCCGACGAGGTCCGTGAGCTTCAGCGGAAGTTCCGCAAGGTCGACGTCGCCGGCTGACCGCCGGCAGACCGAAGGGCCCGGGCCTGGCAGCGGAGACGCTGCCGGGCCCGGGCCCGTTGGGGCGAAGTGTGGATCAGACCATGCGCTGGTCGTACTTCGCCATGTGCTCCTGCAGCTCCTCCATGCTGGGGTTGCGGCCGTTGGCCGTGAGGCGCTCCAGGCCACGGAAGTAGTCCTCGCGGCTGAAGATCGGGTAGAACATGATCAGCAGGGTGGCGTCCGTGTCACCGTGGTTGGTGAAGCCGTGCGGCGCGCCCTTGGGGACGTAGGCGAAGGCACCCGGCTCGCCGACGATCTTCTCGTCACCGATGGTGAACTCGATCTCGCCCTTGACCACGTAGAACATCTCGGTCGACTGGTCGTGGATGTGCGGGGAGGCGCCGTTGGCCTCGGGGGCCATGTGGTGCTCGAAGAAGCCGAACTCACCGTTGGACTGCTCGGTGGTGAGCTTGAAGTAGGTCTTCTTCTTGCCGTCACGAATGCTGGCGAACTCGCCACCGCCGGCCGGGACGTACAGGGGAATGGACATGTCTCTCCTCAGTGTGTTTCACAAGTACCGCCCGGGCTGACGGGTCGGCATGTTCGAGTGGTTACTTGGCCTCGGCCAGGCTCGGTTCCTGCGGGGCCCGGCTGTCCGCCTGGGCCTGCGCCCAGCGGCCGATGGCGGGTGCGGCCAGGCCGCAGGCGGCGAAGAGGGCGGCCAGCACGATCCAGCCGACGGCGCCGGTGGTGACGACCAGGCTGACCAGGATCGGCGCGGCGATCTGCTGGATGGCGAGGCCGAGCCAGAAGACCGACAGGTAGACGCCCTCCTGGCCGGGCACCGCGAGCAGGTAGGACGCGCCCCAGCCGCCGGCGGACTGCCAGAGCTCGCCGCCGGTCAGCGCGACCATGGCGAGGAGCAGGACGCCGATCGCCAGGACGACGGGCAGGCTCGGTGCCGCGATCAGCAGCAGGCAGCAGACGGCGAGTGAGAAGCCGGCCCGGACCAGTGCCTTGGCCGCACCGGGGATGGTCTCCGTGCCCTTGCTGGCCTTCACCTGGAGGGCGACCGCGAGCACGGTGTTGACCGCCACCAGCGGGGAGATCACCGCGGACGAGACCTCGGTGTGGTTGGTGATCCAGAGCGGGATGCCGATGCTGAGCAGCGTCATGTGCATCGTCAGCACCGCGTTGATCCCGGTGAACGACAGGAACGAGCCGTCCCGCAGCACGTCCATCGAGAACCGCCGCCGCAGGCTGTTCGCCGGCTTGTTGAGCACCGGCAGCCGGGAGGCCAGGAGCGCGAGCACCGCCAGGGTGGTGGCGTTGATCAGGAGGATGCCAGTATACCCCGCCCGGGTATGGATCAACAGTCCGATGCCGCCCAGCAGGGCGCCCACGGTGAACCCGACGTTGCGGATCGACCGCAGGATCGCGATCAGCTTGATCCGCTCGTCGGGCGACACCGCCTGCCCGACCAGGGCCTGCTCCATCGGTGCGGCCGCCTTGTCGACCAGGCCGAGGACGCAGACCACCGTCATGAACTGCCAGAGGTTCTGGACGAACGGGTAGACCACGAAGCACGCACTGCGCCAGAGGCTGACCCCGACCAGGACCTTCTTCGGACCGATCCGGTCGGCCAGGATCCCGATCGGGATCGCGGTGCCGAGCGAGATCGTGGCGGACAGGGTGAGCCCCAGCCCGAGGTTGCCCTCCGAGAGGCCGACCGACTTGGTGATGAAGGGCACCGAGACGGACAGGAAGGCACCGGTGCCGACGGCGTTGATCGTCGCCATGACGGCCAGCCGCCAGCCGACCGAACCTCCGGGCATGGACCCGCGCAGTCCGCGGATGCGCTGCCACAGAACAGACATGTCTTTCCTCAGCCGGTCGTGATGCGGATGGCGGCGTCCGCGTCCAGGACGCGCTGGCGCGTGCTGTCCGCATCCGGCCCGGTCGCGATGACGTGCCCGGCGCGGTCCCAGGAGGACGCCCAGACCCGGACCTCCTGGCCGACCGTGACGTCGACCTCCGCGGCGTGGACGCCGGGCAGCGCCGCCGCCGTGTCCACCCCGGCGACCTCGGTCACCGTGCCCGCCTCGGCGGCCAGGAACCGGATCGCCGAGGTCCGCTGCGCCGAGCTGGGCAGCTCGACCGGACGCCCGGCCAGCAGGTCGATCAGCGTCAGCCGGATCCTGGTGTCGTACGCCAGGTCGACCAGGTCGATCAGGTAGTCACCGGGGCAGCGGCCCGCGCACTCGACCAGCGTCGGGCCGGCGTCGGTCAGGATCCACTCGGCGTGCAGGATGCCCGTTTCGAACCCGGTCGCGGAGACCAGCTTCCGGATCGCGTCCTGGAACGCGGCCCGGGTGTCCTGGTCGAGCGGGGCGGGCAGCAGGTGACCGAGCTCGACCGGGTACGGGCCGGCGATCACCGTCTTGGCGGTGACGTTCTCGAAGATCACCTCGCCGTCCCGGACCAGCGCCTCGACGCTGAACTCGGGGCCCTGCAGGCGCTCCTCGGCGAGGAAGCGCCAGGCCAGCTCGCGGTCGGGGACCTGCTCGTACTCGGCGGCACCCGAAGTCCGCTCCCACGCCAGGGCCGCGGAATCGGCGTCGACCGAGTCCAGCAGCTGCACGCCGACGCTGGCCTGCCGGTTGGCCGGCTTGACCACCACCGGGCCGTCCCCGGCGAAGTCGAGGATGTCCTCGGGCCCGAACACCTCCCGCCAGCGCGGGTTTCGGACACCGCCGGCACCGGCGACCTCGCGCAGCCGGACCTTGTCGCGGAGCGCCTGCGCGGCCGACTCGGTCGCGCCCGGCAGCCCGAGCTTGGCGGCCAGCGCGGCCGTCGCGGGCACCGCGTACTCCAGGCCCGGGACGACGGCGGCCACCGGCCGCGCGGAGGCCAGCTCGACCGCCAGGTCGAGCGCCTCGGTCGACTGCTGGTAGCCGGCCGGGACGATCCGGTCCAGGCAGTCGAAGCCCGCCGGGGCGTCGTACAGGTTGCGCTTGCGGATGATGTCGGGCTCTTCGATCACCACGACGGACCCGCTGGGGACCTTGCCGTCGATCGCGCGCAGATAAGCCGCGTTGTAGCCGACGAACACCACCTGGGCGTCCGTGTCGGGGGTGGTCATCGCGACCTCCTGGTTGCTGGTTCGGACCACTGCATGGCCACTGCCTTTCGGTGAGGGGGGACGACGCGAACGACGCTCATGCGGGCGTGCCGATCGCCCCGGTCCGCCCGTCCGCGCGGGTGGGCACTCCGTCGATGACGACCTCGATCGTGGAGAGCACCTCCGCGCAGCGGGCCAGCGCCTCCTCGGGGGTGGCGCCGGAGACGATGACGTGCCCGTGCCGGCTCTTGGAGTCGCGGATCTCCGGCGCGACGTCACCGGGCTGCAGCTTGAGGCTGAGCTCGTCGACGTGGCCGAGCGCGCGCACCGCCTCCAGCCCCCGGACCTCGTCGACCCGGCCGGGCGGGAAGGTGAAGAACCGCACCGTCGCCGTCGCCGTCGGCGCGGGCAGCACGGCCTCGGTGCCCGCGATGCCGGCGAAGATCGCCTGCTCGATGTCCAGACCGCCGGCCAGCTGAACCAGCCGCGGGATCCGGTCGCCGCCCAGCCGCGCCTGCGACTCGACGATCCGCGGGCCGTCCGGCGTCCAGATCACCTCGGTGTGCGCCGGGCCGAACCGGTACCCGCACGCCGTGAGGAGGGCGGTGGTCAGCTCCCGGATCGCCCGCTCGCGGTCCGCCGGCAGCGGCGCCGGGTGGACGTGCCCGACCTCCACGAACAGCGGCGGCGGGCCCAGCACCTTCTCGGTGATGCCGACGACCTGGTGGCGGCCGTCCTGGCTCAGCGTCTCCACGCTGTACTCGGGACCGCGCAGGTACTCCTCGACCAGGAACGGTCCGTCGTAGTCGTACTCGTCGACCAGCCCGGTCCAGACCGCCTCGTCCTCCGGGCCCTGCCACAGGAACACGCCCCGGCTGCCGGCGAGCGCGGCCGGCTTGACCACCGCCGGGTAGCCGATCTTCCGGACCGCGTCCGGTACTTCGCCCCGGGTCGGCGCCGCCACGAAGGAGACCGGGGAGAGCCCGCGCTCCGCCAGGAGGTCCCGCATGGCGTGCTTGTCGGCGAGGAAGCGGACCGCCGAGGCCGGGTTGAGCTCGACGTGCAGCTCCTCCGCCACCTGGTAGGCGGCGACCATGCTCTCTTCGCGGCCGATGTGGTAGACCACCGAGGCCCGCTGCTCCTGCGCCGCCGTCCGGATGGTGCTGCGCAGCAGCTCCTCGTCCTGGAAGTCGGTCAGCACGAAGAAGTCCGCGAGCTCGCGCACCTCGTCCAGGTAGGCCGGGGACTCCAGCGTGGCGTCCCAGATCGCGCCGACCCAGAACCCCTCGGCCTGGGCCTTCTGCACGAACTGGCGGTACGGCATCACCATCAGCAGGCGGGGCCGGCCGTCCGTGGCGTCCGGTCCGGGGCCGGCGTCGGGCGCGGCGTCGGCGTCGGAGGCCGGGCCGGTGCGGTCGGCGGTCAACGGGCACCGCCGTCGGCACCGGCCGCCGCCGCGGCCGGTGCGGCCTCGCGGCCCAGCAGGCTCAGGTAGCGCTCGCCGGTGTCCGGCAGCAGCGTCACGATGCGCTTGCCCAGGAACTCCGGACGGGCCGCCACCACGCCGGAGGCGTGCACGACGGCGCCGGAGGAGACGCCGACCACGAGGCCGGCGCGCAGCGCGAGCCGCCGGGTGGTCTCCAGGGCGTCGGCGTCGGAGACCGGGATCACCTCGTCGATGAGGCTCCGGTCGGTGGTCGGCGCGATGAAGCCGCCGTTGAAGCCGGGGATGCAGTGCGTACCGGGCTCACCGCCGGAGAGCAGCGGCGAGCCGGCCGGCTCCACCGCCACGATCCGGACGTCGGGGTTGCGCTCGCGCAGGTACCGGCCCGCGCCGCTGAGCGTGCCACCGGTGCCGACCCCGCAGACGAAGACGTCGACCAGGCCCTCGGCGTCGTCCCAGATCTCCGGGCCGGTCGTCTCGTAGTGGGCCCGCGCGTTGTCCTCGTTGTCGTGCTGGCAGCAGAACCACGACCCGGGGGTCGCGCGGTGCAGCTCGTCGGCCTTGTCGACCGCGGCCTGGTAGCCGCCGGTGTGCGGCGTCCGCACCACCTCGGCGCCGAGCGAGAGCAGGCTCGACACCCGCTCCGGGGTCGCGTTGTCCGGCAGCACGATGACGCAGCGGTAGCCGCGGGCCGCCGCCAGTGCGGCCAGCGAGATCCCGGTGTTGCCCGAGGTCGCCTCGATCACGGTGCCGCTGCCCGGGGTGAGCAGGCCGCGCTCCTCGGCGCCGCGCAGCATCGCGAGGGCGGCGCGGTCCTTGCTGCTGGACCACGGGTTGAACAGCTCCAGCTTCGCCAGCACCGTGGCGTCGGCCGGCACGCCGTCCAGGATCCGCTCGGTGGGCAGCCGCAGCAGCGGCGTGCGGCCGATCAGTTCGACGAGCGACTCCGCCACCGGGCGTCGGGTGACCGGCTCGGTCCGGATGATGATCTCTCGCGCGGCGGCCTCCGCCGTCCGCTGGGCGAGCTGGGCGGTCTCGGCGATCACCAGCACGTGACCGGCGCGGTCGCCGTTGCGGCGCACCTCGTTCAGGACGGCGCCCGGCTTCGGCTTGACGACGACCTCCTCCACGCCGGGCAGCGCGGCGGCGCGGTCCTGCCCGCCGACCGACACCACCCGGCCGGCCGGCGCGGTGAGGTAGCGGATGGCGGCGCCGGCGACCGGCGTGGCCGGCACGACCTCGGCCGGCAGCGGCTGGCCGAGGTACTGCCTGGTCACCAGCTCCAGGGAGCGGATGCCGAGCGCCCGGTCGACCAGGTAGGTGATCTTGCCGCCGGCCGGGCGCGGGTTGATCTCGACGAGCTTGGGGCCGTCCGGGGTGACCTTGATCTCGACGTGGGCCATGCCCAGGTCGAAGCCGACCGCGCGCAGCGACTCCACGGCGAGGTCCCCGATCGCGGAGACCACGGACTCGGGCAGGCTGGACGGGAAGCTGTGGCCCAGCTCCACGAAGTAGCCCTGGCCGGTGACCGACTTGTCGGTGACGCCGAGCACCTCGAAGCGGTCGCCCTCGGCCAGCACCTCGACGCTGACCTCGGGGCCGGTGATGAACTCCTCGACCATCAGCTCGTGGTAGCGGCTCTGACCACGGGTGTTCTCGATCCGGGAGCGGATCAGCGCGACGTGCTCGGCCGCCTGCTCCGCGGTCTCCACCAGCCGGACGTCCGCGCTGCTGGTCTCGTCGGCCGGCTTCACCACGCAGGGCAGGCCGATCTCCGTGGCGGCCGCGGCGGCCTCCTCGGGGGTCTGCACCGTGCGGAACGCGGGCATCGCGACGCCGAGTTCGGCGCAGCGCCGGCGCATCAGCGCCTTGTTGCGGGCCACCGCGACGCCCTCGACGCTGACCGTCGGGAGCCCGAGGTGGATGGCCACCTCGGCGGCCACGACCACGTCGTACTCGGCCAGTGTCAGGAAGGCGTCGAAGGGGTGCTCGGCACCGGCCGCCTCCACGTGCGGCAGGAGCTCCTCGAAGATGTTCGTCTCGCAGTGGACGATCTCGTCGACATAGTTGTCGAAGTAGGCCGGGCCCCCCGGTACCTCCAGGTAACGGTCCAGGTCGCGGGTGAAAAAGGTGACGCGGCAGTCGAGTTCCTTGATGATCTGCAGACCTTCGAACCCGGAACCGGAGAGGTTGCTCTCCAGGACACCGACGTGAATCATCTATGCCTCCGTTGGCATGCCGGCACGCGGCCGGTTTGAGCTGCGACGTACAGGGAGGGGCGGATCGCTACCAGCACCCGGAGGTGGCCAGGGCACGCAGCAACTGCGCCGAGTCCTCGCGATCCTCGGCCGACGGCCGCGGCACGACCTCGGCCACGGGGGCCATCACCCGGGCCCCGGCCGGCACATCGGCCAGGACGAGCGACCCGGCGCCGATCAGGGCGTCGTCGCCGACGGTGACCGGACCGAGGACGATCGCGTTGGTGCCGATCACCACCCGGCTGCCGACCTTCGGGTGGCGGCGGGCACCGGGCTTGCGCCGCTCGTCCCGCCACCACCCCACCGCGCCGAGCGTGACCTGGTGGAAGATCGTGACGTCGTCGCCGATCTCGACGGTCTCGCCGATCACCACCGCGGCCCCGTGGTCGATGAACACCCGGCGGCCGAGCCGCGCCGCCGGGTGGATCTCGATCCCGCCGGTCGCGGTGCGGGCCAGGTAGGCCAGGATCCGGGCGATCTGACGGTGTCCACGAAGGTGCAGGACGTGCGCCGCTCTGTGCGTCCACAGCGCCGGAAGCGCGGGGTGCAGCAGCGCCTCCGCACGGGTGCGGATCGAGGGGTCCCGGGCGACGATCATGGAGAGGTCCTCCGTCGCCCTGGCGATCGTCCTACGCATGCGGTCCTCCGTTGGTGGTGGCGTGGTACCAGATGCTCCGTCAGATCTGCCGGATGGATCAGTAGTTGGGAACCTTGACCAGGTTCCCGGTGCCTTCGACGATCTCCGGGATGTACACCCGCTCGTTCCAGGCGTCCTCGGCGACCGGTTCCAGGGCGATCGACACGGCGCCCTCCTCGACCGAGAAGGCGGCCTGGACCGCGCTGGTGATCGCCTCGACCAGGGTGGAGATCTGGTTGGCGTCGAGGTCGTTCGGGTAGTGCTTGATGCTGACGTGCGGCACGCGAGTGACCTTTCTGGTGAGTTGTGCGGACTGAACAGCGGTGACGAGTTCGTCGATGCCGGCCGCGCGGAGCAGGCCGTAGTGGTCGGCCTCCAGCTCGACGACCGCGGGCCGGGTGTTCGCCGACACCAGCCCGGAGTCGATGAAGGAGTCCTGGTCCCCCCTGGCCCGGAAGACCGTGACCGGGGCGTTGAGGCTGCGCTCGGCCAGCTCGTGGGGGGCGTACTCGAAGAGGAACGTCCGCCACACCACGTCGACGATCCGGCGGACCAGGTCGCGGTCCAGGTGCTCGAACCGGCCGCAGACGAAGTCGATGAAGCTCTCCTCGTCGACCGTCGCGGCGATGCAGTCGTCGACCGCCGACTGCTCCAGGTTCCCGGAGAACACCGAGTAGAGGATCGAGACGAAGGTGGCGTCCGCGAAGCTGACCGCGGTGTCGCCGGCCCCGCTGTGACCGGCCTCCACCGGCGGCTTGCCCGGCGCGATGAGGACGACCTCCTCGACCTGCTCGCCGGCGCTCTCCAGCTGGTAGGCCACCTCGAACGCGACCCGGGCGCCGAAGGAGTAGCCCCACAGCACGTACGGGCCCACGGGCTGGACCTGCTTGATCAGCTCGATGTCCCGGGCGACCATCTCGTCGAACGTCGGGTACGCGACCTCGCCGGTGTTGATGCCGTAGGCCTGGACGCCGAGGAACGGCCGGTCCTGCTCCAGCCTGCTGGCCAGCAGGCGCAGGCTCATCGGGTAGCCGCCCAGCCCGGGCCAGCAGAAGTTCGGCCGGCGGCCGTCCTCGCCGCCGCGCAGCCGCACCAGCCGGGACAGCGCGGTGGCCGGCTCCCGGTCGACGCGCCTGGCCAGGTCGGCGATGGTCGGCGCCTCGAACAGCACCTGGAGCGGCAGCGAGCTGCCGAGCTCCCGGTTGATCCGGCTGACCAGGTTGACCGCGGTCAGCGAGTGGCCGCCGGAGGCGAAGAACTCGTCCCGGATCGAGACCCGCTCCCGCTTCAGGACCTTGCGCCACAGCGTGGCGATCGCCTCTTCGGTCGGCGTCCGCGGCAGCACGACCGGTGCCTCGGTGTCGTCCACGGACGCCTCGTCCAGGGCGCGCAGCGCCTGGTGGTCGACCTTGCCGTTCGGGGTGAGCGGGAAGGCGTCCAGCACGGTGACCCGGTTGGGCACCATGTACGGCGGCAGTGACGCGGCGAGGTCGTCCTTGATGATCTCGGCCGGCCCGCGCATGTGGACCGAGTCCTCCTTCATGCCCTCGCTGAGCAGCTGCTCAGCGCTGATCCGCCCGGCCACGGCGAAGTAGGAGGCCACCTCCGGCCCGAGGCCGGCGATCTCCGCGATCCGGCGGGCCGACGGCAGGTTGTTGCCGGTCTCCGAGCTGTAGCCCGAGGACATCAGGCCCAGACCGTTGTCGTTCATCTGGAGGCGCTGCAGCTCACGGCCGAGATCGGTGTAGCGCTGCCACGGCTCCGCCGCGCCGCCGATCATGCTGATCCCGAAGCTCGACCGCTGGTAGACCTCCTGGTTGATGGCGATCACGTGCTGCTTGCGCACCAGCTCGTCGGAGACCCGCACCAGCTCGCCGCCGGTGTGGCGGTACTGGCCCGCGGGCAGGCCGGCGACCCGGCCCGGGTGGGCCTGCACGTACAGCTCGACCTGGCCGAAGTCGGCCGGGGCGGCGGCGGACTCCACCTCGTAGGTGCCCAGGTAGTAGTCCTCCTCCGGGCACTGCAGGAGGTCCTTGACCTCCGGCACCCCGGCCCTGGAGTTGATCCGCAGCCCGTACGCGGGCAGCACCTGGTCGAACAGGCCCACCATGTGGCCGGCCTCGAACTGGAGGACTTCCTGGATGTTGTTGCGGTAGACCGGCTCGATGGCCGACCGGCGCCCCACGAAGTGCACCCGCAGTCGCGGCTCGCCGGCCGCTGCCGGAGCGATCAGCGACAGCCGGTGGTCGACCGGCTGGTAGTAGTAGAAGCCGGGCTCGATGCCCGCGATGCCCGACAGCTCCAGGTAGAGCTGCGTCGCGTACAGCGACCCGGGCGAGGCGTACCCGTACTTCGGCAGCAGCCGCTCGGAACTCGCGAACTGGCCGAAGTACCTCAGCAGGGTGCCGAGTTCGGGCAGCGTCAGGGTGTCCGGCTGCCGGGGCCCGGCCGGCCCGTCGGCCGGCGGCGCGACGAGGGCCAGGATGTCGTCCCTGGTGACCTCGCCGCCCTCGAAGAAGCGGTAGGTCTTGCGGGCGAACACGGTGCGCCGCTGCTCCGCCGAGGGAGTCCGGCCGGGCAGCTCGACGACCGGGAGGCCGTCGTCCTCGCGGACCCCCAGATTGGCGAGCTGGGCCCGCAGCTGCAGCTTGCTCTGCTTCGACTGGTGGTGGGCGCCGTGGTTGCCCTGGTCCATCAGCGCGGCCTGGTTGGGGTCGAGCTCGATGAACGCGATGAGGTTGGCACCGAAGCGCGGGTCGTCCCGGACGAGGACGGCGGCACGCTTCACCCAGTCCTGGCTCTCGATGCCGACCTTGATCTCGTCCAGCTCGACCCGGAAGCCGCGCAGCTTGACCTGGCTGTCGGTCCGGCCGAGGAACTGCACGGTGCCGTCGTCGTTCCAGCGCGCCAGGTCACCGCTGCGGTAGAGCCGGTCGTACCCGGGGTCGTCGGAGAACGGGTTGGTGATGAACCGGTCGGCCGTCAGGTCGGGGCGGTTCAGGTAGCCGCGGGCGACCTGGTGGCCGGCGATCCAGAGCTCGCCCGACTCGCCCGGCACGACCGGCTTCCTGGTCTCGTCGAGGATGTGGAAGCTCATGCCCCGCACCGGCCGGCCGATGGACACGTGGTCCGGCCCCTGCTGGACGGTGTCCCGGTCGACGGTGAGGGAGGACGAGTTGATCGTGCACTCGCTCGGGCCGTACAGGTTGATCAGTTCACCGTCCGGCAACGCGTCGAGCAGCTCGATGGCCAGACTCTTGGTGAGCGCCTCGCCGCCGCTGAACACCTGGGTGAGCGAGGTGCAGTCCGACAGCCGGCCGCTGTCGACGAGTGCCTGAAGCAGGGTCGGCACACCCTGGAGGGTGGTCACCCGGTGCGCGGCGATGAGGTCGAGCAGACCGCTGGGGTCGGCGTAGACGCCCCGCTCGCTCATCACCACGCTGCTGCCGCAGGCCGGCGCGAGGATCTCCCACTGGGCCGCGTCGAAGCTCAGCGGTGTCTTCTGCAGCACCGTCCTGGTCGCGTCCAGGCCGTGCTCGTCGGCGAGCCAGTGCATCTGGCTGACGATGCTGTGGTGCTCGACGCCGATGCCCTTCGGGTTGCCGGTGCTCCCGGAGGTGTAGATGACGTAGGCGAGGTGGTTCCCCCGGACGCGGGCAGGGGTGTGCTCGGGGGTCTGGGCGGGGTCTTGGGTGAGGTCCTGGCTGAGGTCCTGGGCGGTGGGCCGGGTTGCAGGGGCGGCGGTGGCGTCCGAGGTGGCGTCCGGCGTGGCGTTCGGAGTGGGGCCGGACGGGGTGCCCGACGTGGCGTCGCGATGCGCGCGGGCCTGGGCCAGTGTGACGATCCGCGTCTGCGGAGGCGTCATCGTGGCCAGACGCGCGGCCAGGGACTCGTCGGCCAGGATGACCTTGGCCTGCGAGTCGACCACCATGTAGCGCACGCGCTCGTCCGGGTACTCCGGCGACAACGGCAGGTAGGCGGCGCCCGCGTACAGGACGCCCCAGACGCTCGCCATGAGGTCGACGGACGGCTCCATGAAAATGCCGACCGGCTCGTCCAGCGTCACGCCGAGCTGCCGCAGGAGGCCGGCTATGTCCTCACTGCGCTCGTCGAGCTGCCGAAAAGTCAGTCGCTGATTGCCGCACGAGACAGCAGTCCGGTCGGGCTGGACAACTGTGGCCGCGCGCAGCATGTCCGGCAGTACCAATTCATCGGGCACCGTTAATTTCGCCATAATCCCTCGAACCTCGAATTAGTCATTTTCGAGCGCATCGCCGGTAAGGGTTCATGCTCGTATAGCCGATGTCAAAGGCATGTCAAAGACCTCGGCCACAATAGACCATTTGTTGTCGAGTGACGCACCCCTGGAAATAGGCATGGGGGGACAGGACAACATGATGGTATTCAGGCTTTTATGTGGAGCCGGTAGGACTCGTACGACATCTACATGAACGGCCTGTGTCCTCAAGGGACTTCACGGCCGCATGGTGTCCTACTGGGGCTCAGGCAGCCTCAGTACATCGGCGACAGAGGTTTCGGTGACCCTCTGATCTATCTTGCAGACACACCTTCACGCCTCCCCCCATCCCGCCGGTCGCTTGCCTTCGAATAGCCGGCCTGGTAACGGCGCGGCCATGAAGTATCGGCACCGGTCTAGCGTTCTCCCACCGGGCGTGACTATAAGTCGAGAAGCGACCCGCTGTAAATCCCCGATGCCGTTCCGTGGTCGCGCCGAGGGTCTTGAAACCCGGACTGAGCTGCCCGGATGCCGCATCCGGCCGGACTTCGGCCCACCTATTGCGGCGAGATCACGTTCTGCGGGCCGCGGTATCCGTCGGGCACCGGGCTGCACCCCGGGTATCCACGTGCGCCGGGGCGGATCACCCGACTCGGGGGCGCCCTCTACTCGGCGTCGCTAGATGATGACTATCCGTCAAAAGTGTTGCTGTCTAGGTGAAAACTGTGATGGCCGCCACCCGAGTCGGGCGACGGTCGGCGCAATTGCCGTGCACCCGTTTCTACTTGGCGCGGGGGTCGGGCGGGAGGCTCCGGCCGGTGTGCCGACAGGGGATGGCCGGAGGCCGGTGCGGCCCGGCGGCAGGCCGGCATTGCCGGCCACGAAAGGCCCGGAGTGACGGCGCCCACAGCCGGCGTCGCCACCCCCGTACGGACCTCCAACGCCTCCTGCACGAACGAGTTTTGGATCAGCTGCCGACGGCTGGTGCGAACCTGCCCGGGGTGGGGAGCGGGAGCGGGGAGCGGGGAGCGGAAGTCGCTCGCGCCTTGCTCCGTCCGGGCCCTTCGTACGCCTGGGGTCCAGCGCGGAGGCGGACTCGGGGCGGGGTGTCGGTGGTGGCGGCGGGTGGGTCCGGGTGGCGGCGGGTGGGGCCGGCGGGGAACGGGCGGGGAACGGGCGGGGGCTGGCCGGGGGCTGGCCGGGAGGCGGTGGGGCCGGCGGAGGGTCGGTGGAGAGCCGGGGGGAGCTGGTCGGGGTGCCCGGCTGCGCCGGGGGGTGCGGCGGTGCTGCGGTGGGTGCTGTTGCGGTGGGTGGCGCTGTGGTGGGCGGTGCTGTGGAGATGTTGCTGTGGTGGGTGCTGTTGCTGGAGTGGTGCTGCCGCTAGGCGGGTGCTGGGCCGAGGTGGCGGGCGCCGGTCGAGCCGTGGCCATGGCGGGGAGGGGCACCGGCAGTTGCGGTGCTGGTGAGGCGCGTGCCGGAAGGGAGCGTGTGGCTGCCGGTCGTGGACGTGTGGGCGCTGGGCGGGCGGGGGAGCGCCCGGCCGGGCCTCGGAGTGACGGTGCGGGCCTCCGTGGGAGTGTGGGCTTCGACGGGCGCGGGCCTGCGTCGGTCCGGTGCCTTGCAGGTCACCGCGGTGGTGGTGCGGGTGGGCGCGTGGCTGGAGGCCTGGGCGCAGGGCGATGCGATTCGCTGCGCCACCACCGGTCCGACCACTGTCGCCCACCCGTCTCTAGCTGCCTATGACTAGTAGTTGCAAGTATTGTGCAATAAGCCTGGCCGACACAAGGCCCGCCGGCGCCGAGGCGCGGCCGCGTTGTGTGCGAGGGGGAGAAGTGCCTGGTGGGCCCGGGTGTGCCGATGTTGAACGGGCCCGGTCGGCGGCAGGGGTGCGGGCTCGGGCTCGGGCTCGGAGCGCCTGGACGTGCTGCGTGCCGCCTGCGGCGAGCCGGCCCCCGCGGGCCCTGGCGTGAGGGCCGGTGGGGGCGGAGATGGCCTGTGGGGCGGGGGAGGGCTGCGGTGGCGGCAGTGCTCTGCGCGGGGGCGGATCCTCCGCGGGGAAGTTCCGGTGGCGAGAACGCTGAGGGGTGCGCGGGAGGCGGAACCGTACGGCGGGCCTGCGGCGTGTCCGGCCGGGTGGCCGGGTGGCCGGGTGGCCGGGTGGCCGGGTGGCTGGGCGGCCGGGTGGCTGGGCGGTCTGCCGGACGACTCGGTGGTCGCGGGTACGCCCTGGGTGGTGTGCCGGGTCGGGGCTGGTGGGGCCTCGATCGCGCAGCAGGAGCCTTCTTGGGCGGAGATCGCCGGTGGAGATCGCCAGGCGAGGTCACAGGGGGAGGTCACAGGGGGAGGTCGCGCGGGGAGATCGCCGCTATGGGCTGATGTGCGCGGGCCGACGGATGGTCGGTGGGGTCGGGCCTGGTCGATCTGACCCGCTCCGGCCTTCAGCCCCGGTGGGGGCGAGGGGGTGCCCGTCCGTCTGGTGAGGGCAGGGCGCCCGGTGATGCGCCGCACACTACCGCAGCCGGTCCCCGGCAGTACCCGGATCGCCCAGATCCGGGTCGGAGTGCTCCGGCGGGCGCGCCATGTGGCCTATCTCACGTTCTTTTCCAGCGGCCCGGACACCCGCGGGCCGCCCCGACAGGGGGTGGATGTCCACCTTGCCCCCTTGTGGGCCACTGCAAGGCCGTCCCCCCTCCCTCAGAGGGTGTGTAACGCCGGCGGTCGCCCACCGGGGAGGGGCGACTCCGCCGAAACGCCCCGGCGGCGGGGTGACGCGATCTACAACTGGGCGATCGAACCAAGTTTCTGACGCGCCTTCGAGTATTTCGCCTTGTTAATCCAGGTAAAGCAAGAGGCTCGCCCGAGGAACTCGCTTCCGGGCACCTCGGCATGGCGCGAAGGGGCAACGAATGGCGATTGATGACCTGATTGTTACGGCTCTTTTACAGCCAGTGGCGTTATTTGACATGGCCATAGCTTTGGGTTGGTAGGGCCGTGACCGAGGCTGCCGGAGGCCGGTGGTGCTGCGGGTCCTGCCGGGCGACCGTGTCGGACTTGTCCACCTCTTGCCCGGTCCTTGCCTGCCACTCGCCCGCTCCTTGGTCACTCCTCGGTCGGCCCCGGGCGAGCCGGACGGGCGCTGCTCGCCGGCTGCTCGGTGGTTGCTCGACTCAGGCTTCGTCGGCAGGCCGTCGGCTGGCGGCCGACCGCTGTTCGACGTACGCCAGCCGCTCGGCGAACACCCGGGAGGCATCCGGGGTCAGCGTGCGCAGGGCGACCAGTGCCGAGAACACCACATCGCACAGTTCGTGCTGGACGTCCTCCCAGGAGTGAGTGACTCCCTTGCGAGGGTTCTGGCCGGTGGCCCCGATCACCGCGGCCCCGACCTCGCCGACCTCCTCGGAGAGCTTGAGGATGCGGAGCAGGCGTTCCTCCGGGGCCGAGAGCCGGCTCTCGTCGTCCAGCCAGGCGACCATGTGGTCGACGCTCTCCCAGATCCTGCTGTCCATGCGCTCTGCTCCCGTACGGCCGCTTGATGGAGCTGCCACCGTACGGGAGCCCGGCCGGGTGTCGGTCCGGGTGTTGGCCTGGGTGTTGGCCCGGGCGTTGTCCTGCATGTTGGCCCGGGTGTCGGTCCGGGTGCTCAGCGGGCGCTGATCTTCACGTTGCGGATGTTCACCGGGAGAGTCGGGAAGCCGTCGCCGGGGTTGTTCTGGTCGTCCTCGCCACCGGCCGCGATCTTCTGCAGGACGTCCAGACCTGCGGTGATCCGCCCGAACGGGGTGTAGGCGGGGGACAACTTGGTGTCCTTCCAGACGAAGAAGAACTGGCTGCCGTTGGTGTTCGGGCCCGCGTTCGCCATGGCCACGGTGCCGGCGGGGTAGGTGGCGCCGGTCAGGTTCTCGTCCGGGAAGGAGTAGCCGGGGCCGCCGCTGCCGGTGCCGGTCGGGTCTCCGCACTGCAGCACGTAGATGCGCTGGGTCGTGAGCCGGTGGCAGTGGCTCCGGTCGAAGTAGTCGTGCTCGGCGAGGAAGCGGAACGAGAAGGTGGTGCAGGGGGCCTCGGCGGTCAGGGCCTGGAAGGTGATCGCACCCTGGCTGGTCTTCAGGGTCGCGCTGTAGGGCTTGGCGGCCTTCTTGGCGTCGAAGACCGGGATGCCCTTGAAGTTGTCGGCGGGCACCGCCGGGGTGTATGCGCAGGTGGTGGTGGGCGCGGTCGGCGACGGGGCGGCCGACGGGGTGTCCGCGGCAGCAGTTCCCGTGGTCGCGACGAGCGGGAGGACGGTGGCAACGGCGAGCAACGCCCAGTGTTTGCGCTTCACGTGACGAGCCTTCCGGGGGGTGATGGACGGCAAATTTGTCATGGCGACATCATCCACGTCCGGGCGCAGATGCGGTAGACGTCGCGACCTGGGCGGTTGGGCGGTTGGGCGTGTTCGCCGCTCCCGCCGTTGCCGCGGGCTCCGGTGGCCTCGTTCCCGGGAGTGGTCGGCGCCCGCCCGCAGCCGGTTCGGAGGGCGGCTGTCATGAGGGGCCGTTCTGGGAGGGGTGCTCCAAGGGTGGCCGGGCTCCGTGGTGGCTGCTCGTTGGTTGCGGAGGAAGGGATCAGTCGGCCTCCGTGGTGAAGAGGCCGGCGCGGGCGGCGAGGGCGGCTGCGTCCGCAGCCCGTTCCGCGGTGCGGGCGTCCAACGGCTCGCCGGTGACGAACAGGCGGTAGTAGAGGGGAGCGGTCGCCGCCCGGATCACTTCGGCGCCGTCCGTGCCGGCCGGAAGCTCGCCGCGTTCGACGGCTCGATCGGCTGCCTCGGCGGCTTGGTGGTGGCGGGCGGTGAAGAAGGTGCGCAGGGCAGCGGCTCCGGCGTCGGAGCGCTGGGCGGCGGAGATGAGGGCGGTCGGGGTCGGGCCCAGTTCGGGATCAGTGAACACGGCGAAGACTTCATGCGTGATCCGGCGCAGGTCGCCGATGAGGTCGCCGGTGTCGGGGAGTGGCCAGGGCTGGTCGGCCGAAGCGGCGAGCGCGTCCGCGACCAGGCCGTCCACCCCGCCCCAGCGGCGATACAGCGTGGCCTTGTGAACTCCGGAGCGGGCTGCGACCGCGTCGACCGTCAGCTCCTCGTACCCCTTCTCCGTTACTTCGGCGAGCGTGGCGGCCACCACGTCCGCCCGCACCCGGGTGCTGCGCCCACCGGGCCGGGGGGTGGGGGTGTGAGTGTGGGACGGGTCGGTGTGGGGCGGGTCGGTGTCGGAGGTGTCGGTTGGGGTGGCCTTGTTCAAAGTCGACTCCAGTCGCGTTAAGGCTTGCCGCGGCGGTGTTGCCGTGCGACCCTCATCTTAATGCGACTAGCGTCGCATTTTGAGGAGTTCCATGCCTGCTGCCATCCCCGACCCCACCGCGCTCCCCGCTCGCTGGGCACGACCGCGTCGTCCTGCTGCGCCCGCTTGTCAGCGACCCACGGATCCAGGACGGCGAGTACACCTCCTTCGACTACACCTACTTCGACGACCTGGAGGGTGCCACCCGCTTCGAGGAACGCAACGTCCTCTACGCGTACGGGCCCGAGCGGCTGGTGATCGGTAAGTACGGTGCGATTGCCACGGGCACCCGCTTCCTGATGGCCGCGGCCGTGCACCCCACCATCGGAGTCTCCACCTTCCCGTTCACGATGTTCGGCGGAAGCTGGACCGAGCAGACCCTCGACATCGTCACCGGCCTCCCGGGCCCGGGCGACACCGTCGTCGGCAACGACGTCTGGTTCGGTCACGGCGCCACCGTGCTGCCCAGGGTGCGGATCGGCGACGGTGCGATCATCGCGGCCGGTGCCATGATCACCGCCGACGTCGAGCCCTACACCGTCGTCGGCGGGAACCCAGCCCGTCCGATTCGCCGGCGCTTCGACGAGGTGGACATCGACGGCTGCTGCGCGCCGCCTGGTGGGACTGGCCGGTGGAGCTCGTCACCGAACACGTCCGGGCCATCATGTCCGGCACGCCCGCCGACATCGAGGCCATCGCGGAGGCGCACGGCTTGGTGGCGCACTGAGGTCCGCCGATGTCCTGACGCCGGCCAGCCGATCGCCCGCCGGCGCCGGGTCGCCGACCGATGCGGGGACGACGCGGTGTGCGGGAGGCGGCGCGGTCACACTGGGTGCCCGAAAGCCATTGATCGCCGGCAGCCGGGTGCGCGAAGATGGCGGGCCCGTGGTCGGGACGTCCACCCTGGCCCGAGATCCGTCCGATGGCGTACGGGAATCTCTCATCGGTTCCGTTCGCTCCGGAGGGGTCCTCTTCATGCGCGGTTCTTCGTCCTTCCTTCGTGATGTGCCCGTCCTGCTGGTCGCCGTGGTGTGGGGGTCGAGTTTTCTCGCCGTCCAGCGGGTGGCCGAGCCGGGGACGGTGATGGCGATGCTGGTGCTGCGGTTCGGTCTGGTGCTGCCGCTGCTGGCGGTCGTCGCCTGGCGGGGGCTGCGGCGAATGGGCCGGGCCGGGTGGTGGGGTGGCGTCGTCCTGGGGTCGGTGCTCGGTGGTGTCTTCGTGCTGGAGACCTACGGTGCGGTGCACACCTCGGCCACCAACGCAGGCCTGATCATCAGTCTCACCATGGTGTTCACTCCTCTCGCAGAGAGCGCACTCGCCCGGACGCCACTGCCGAGGCCCTTCCTCGCCGCCGCCGGACTGGCAGTGGTGGGGGTCGCCCTGCTCACCGGCGGCGGTGGGCTGAAGGCTCCGTCGCTGGGTGATCTGCTGGTACTCGGTGCTGCCGTGGTGCGGACGGTGCACGTGCTGGCCATGTCCCGCCTCCGGGCGATCCGGGACACCGACTCGCTGGCCCTCACCTGGGTCCAACTGGCCAGCGCGACATTGGTGTTCGTCGCTGTCGCACCCTTTGCCGGGCCGATGCCCTGGACGGTCGCCGCGTCGTACGGGCCCACCCAGTGGGCGTGGTTGCTGCATCTGACGCTGCTCTGCACGTTGTTCGCCTTCTTCGTGCAGATGTGGGCCGTCCGCACCACCTCACCGTCCCGGGTCAGCCTGCTGCTCGGGACCGAGCCGCTCTGGGCCGCGGTCTTCGGGATCACCCTGGCCGGCAACCACCTCGGCCCGCTGGCACTGCTGGGCGGGGCCCTCGTCCTGGTCGCCACCGAGTGGGGCCGCCGTACCGCAGTGACTCCGGCCCCGGACGAGGTAGAGCCGGCGGAGGTGGCGGCACAGCCCGCGTCGGTCTGACTGGATGCGCACGTCACCGGCGCCCCAGAGTCCGGCGGGCGTAGACGACGGTGACGAGTGCGACGAGCGGACCCCAGGCCACCAGCGGGAGGTAGCAGAGCGTCATGACCAGGCCGGCCATGCCGTGCGGTGACTCGGGCAGGCTCATGCTGCTGCTCCAGCCGCCGAACAGCGCGGCCGTTCCGAGCGCGGTCAGTATCGCGGAGCCCAGGGCGGCCGGGACGATCGCGGCGAGCGGGTGGACGGCCCGGCCGCCGATCAGCGGGATCCAGCGCGGGACCACCTCTCCCCAGGGGCGGACCAACCCGACGGTGAGGAACGCCAGTGTCTCGGCCAGCGCGCTCAGGACCAGCACGTACACGGTGCCCCAGCCGGGGTTGTGGCGAGCGGCCGTCTCGGCGAACTCCCCGCTGAAACCGACCGGGATGCCGAGACCGAACGCGATCCGCCAGAGCCCGGAGGGCACGGTGGTCCAGACGGCGGCCTTGGCCGCCAGCTCCGCCCAGCGCGGGACGGGCGTCGCAGGGCCGCCGGGCCGGAAGCCCCGCCAGGCGCGCGTTGCCGTTCGGTGCGCCGCGGTGCGGTGCGCCGTGCTTCGGGGCGCCGCGCTTCGGTGAGCTGTTGTGCGGGACGCCGCCGGAGCGGGGACGGTCACGGCTCCGGCGCCGGCGTTGGCGGCGGCCGCGGTGCTGTTGAGGGTGCTGCCGCCGACCCTGGTCGATTCGGTCATGGTGGGGACTCCCTTCCGGCCGGCCCCGACGGCCGGTTCGATGAGGCAAGCCTGGGGTCCGGGGGGTGGTCGGCGGCAGTGCCGATCGGGCTGTTCCCGCTGCTCGCACGACCGGTAGGAATGTGCCGATCGGCAGAGGCGACCGGACGTCGCGGTCCGTACGCTGGCGGCAGGAAAGGGGGGCGATGATGAGTCAGATTCTGTGCTTGGTGGTCCCGGTGGCCCTGCTGCTCGGATGGGTGATGCGGGCGCGGTACGGACTGGTGGCCCTGGCCGGCGGGGCCGGGGCGGTCTCGGTCACCGTCACGGTCGCCGTCTGGGTGGCCGGCCGGTGGGCCGAGGGGGACCGCTGGTCCGGCGTCGTCGGCCTGCTGGAAGTCGCCTGCCTGCTCCTGTTGGTGATACCGGCACTGCGTGCGGAGGACGGACGACGGTCCGCGGCGGTGGCCTGGATGATCGGCGGTGCGGTCACGCTCTGGCCGTCCCGCTTCGAGGTGGTCGTCGGGCCGGTGGACGTGCTGACCCTGTTCGGGTTCGGAGCAGTGCTCACGATGCCGGCGGTGCTGGCCGGGTTGTACCTGCGCCGCCTGGACGAGACCAGGCGACGTTCGGTCACCGCGGCCCGGCGCGCCCAGCGCCTCGAACTCGCCCATGACCTTCATGACTTCGTGGCACACGACGTGAGTGGCATGGTCGCCCAGGCGCAGGCCGGCATGGTGCTGGCCGCCTCCGATCCGGTCCGGGCGGCCGCCCTGTTCGAGCGGATAGAGAAGGCCGGGCAGCAAGCGCTGACCTCGCTGGACCGGACCGTCCACCTGCTGCGCAGCGAGGAGGCGGACGGCCCGGAGCGGGGGCCGCAGCCGGGCCTGGCCGAACTCACCGCCCTTACCGACCGGTTCGCAGAGTCCGGGGGCGTCACGGTGAGGCTGGACGCCTCGGCGGATCAGCCCGGCATTCCTCGGGAGGTGGCGGCCACGGCCTACCGGATCGTGGTTGAGGCCCTGACCAATGTCCGCCGCCACGCACCCACCGCGCGTGTGGTGGACGTCCGAGTGCGGCGCGAGGGGCGGCGGCTGGAGGTCGTGGTGCAGGACGACGGCGGCGGCGGAGCGCCGTCAGGGCTGCGGCTCGGCGAAGCGCGTCGGAGCGGCGGCAGCGGGCTGGCCGGGCTGGCGGCCCGGGCCGAAGCGCTGGGCGGGTCGCTCGCCTCCGGCCGAGCACGTGCAGGCGGCTGGCAGGTCACCGCAACGATCCCCTTGGAGGGCCGATGAGCATCCGAGTACTTCTCGCCGACGACGACGAGGCGATCCGCAGCGCGTACCGGATCATCCTGGACGCACAGCCGGACATCGAGGTGGTGGGTGATGTCGAGGACGGCGAGGCGGCGGTGGAGGCCGCCGGCCGACTGAAGCCCGATGTGATCCTCGCGGACATCCGGATGCCCAGGTTGGACGGGCTGGAGCTGACCCGGCGGTTGGGTGGGGAGTTCCGGGTGGTCGTGGTGACCACCTTCGACCTGGACGAGTACGTTCACGCGGCGATCCGGGCGGGTGCGGCCGGATTCCTGCTGAAGCGTTCGGGCCCGGCGTTGCTAGCGGAGGCGGTCCGGGCGGCGGTCGCCGGGGATGCGTTGATCAGTCCGCAGGTCACCGTCCGCCTGCTGCAACAGCTGTCGAAGCAGGCGGAGCCGTACGGAACGGGGCAGCCGTACGGCGATGGCCAGACACAGGGGCGCGGTCGGGACCAGGGAAACGAGGACCACGACAGGAGGGGAAGGCAGTACGGGCAGGACCAGCAGCCGCCCGCGTTCATCGAGGAACTCACCTTGAGGGAGAAGGAGATCGCCCAGCTGGTGGCCGGGGGAGCCACCAACGCGGAGATCGGAGCGGAGCTGTTCATCGCTGCCGGGACGGTGAAGAACCACCTGGCCACGATCCAGCGCAAGATCGGAGCCCGGAACCGGGTGGGAATCGCAGCCTGGGCGTGGGAGACCGGCTCTTGAGCCGCTACCTTCTCGCCTCGCGCACCCCCGCCTGATCGCTACAACGCCAGCCCGTGAACCGGGCGGGCCCGCGAACCCACCGGCCCGCCAACCCACCGGCCCGCCAACCCACCGCATGCACCGCACGCAGCGCACGCACCGCGCCCGCTCGCCCTGCCGGAATCACCGCCAGGCGCCGAGCCGACCTGCGCGCCGCCGAAGCCACCGCCCACCCCGCACCACCGCCCACCCCGCACCACTGACCGCCTCCGCGCCACCGGCACCCACCCGCCACCGCCGGGCATCGCCGGGCATCGCCGGCGACCGCCCGCCACTTCGACTCTGCCCCGCGCGTGCCACCCCCACGCCCATCCCCCATCCCCCATCCCCCCTCACCCTCACCCCCACCCCGGCCTCACCCGGGCCCCCGCACCTCGCCGGCCCCCGCACCACCCCGGTGCCCACCCCACCGCCCCTCGTCCATCACCTCTCGCGCGCTTGTGAACGAAGGGTCAAGCGGACGTTCGGGGTACCGCCACCCCTGCGAGTGAGCCGCTATAACACGTCAACATGACGCCCGAAAATTTGCCCTGGGTGGAGCATAGTTGATATAGGAGCGCGGCCCTGACCAGCCGCTTCGCAGATAAATGCGACTGGTTGTGACCATTTGACTTCTTTGTGTTGACAACTCTGGGCATGTTCACTTTCGCCACCATTCCAGGGGTGGCGTAGATCACAAAGATCGTCGTGAACTGCGTGTCGCAGATCACAAGCGGACGGGCATAGGATGCGCTCGTTCCAGGCTTTGTGAACTGCCTCACATGAGGTGGATCTCGGGAACTGGAACGCGGGTCCACCACAGCGTGACCCGTCGGTTCCGATCTGCAGTCAAGGACGACTGGACGGAGGGAGCGGGGGCTATGAATGCCTACGCGCCGATCCTCGTACTCGGTGCCATCGCGGCGGCGTTCGCGGTCGGCTCCGTCGTGATGGCCTCACTCACCGGCCCGAAGCGCTACAACCGGGCCAAGTTGGAGGCGTACGAGTGCGGCATCGAGCCGACACCGCAGCCCGTGGGCGGTGGTCGGTTCCCGATCAAGTACTACCTGACGGCGATGCTCTTCATCGTCTTCGACATCGAGATCGTCTTCCTCTACCCGTGGGCGGTGAGCTTCGACGCCCTGGGGATCTTCGGGTTGGTCGAGATGCTCCTCTTCATCGCCACCGTCTTCGTCGCCTACGCCTACGTCTGGCGTCGTGGCGGCCTGGAGTGGGACTGAGTGCGGGGCGGCCGCTGACTTTGTGAACGGGCGGACAAGCCCGTCCGGGTGCAGCGACCCGAACGAGTGCACGAACCACAGGACTTGAGGGCACCGAGGGCATTGAGAGGGATCTGATGGGAATCGAGGAGAAGCTGCCGAGCGGCTTTCTGCTCACGAGTGTGGAGACGGCCGCGGGCTGGGTGCGCAAGGCGTCGCTCTTCCCGGCCACCTTCGGACTGGCCTGCTGCGCCATCGAGATGATGACCACCGGCGCCGGCCGCTACGACCTGGCCCGGTTCGGCATGGAGGTGTTCCGGGGCTCCCCCCGGCAGGCCGATCTGATGATCGTGGCGGGGCGGGTGAGCCAGAAGATGGCCCCGGTGCTGCGCCAGGTCTACGACCAGATGCCCAACCCGAAGTGGGTCATCTCGATGGGTGTCTGCGCCTCCTCGGGCGGGATGTTCAACAACTACGCGATCGTGCAGGGCGTCGACCACATCGTCCCGGTGGACATCTACCTGCCCGGCTGTCCGCCCCGTCCGGAGATGCTGCTGGACGCCATCCTGAAGCTGCACGACAAGATCCAGCACGAGCCGCTGGGGGCCAACCGCCGCCGGGCCGAGGAGTTGGGCGAGGCACTCGCGCTGAAGGCCACCCCGGTGAGCGAGATGCGGGGGCTGCTGCGATGAACGAACAGGTACCCGAGACCCGCCGCGAGCACCCCCGCAGGGAGATCCCGGTCGAGGTGGTCGGCCGGCGCCAGGGCATGTTCGGTGCGAAGGGCACCGGCGACACCTCCGGCTTCGGCGGCCTGACGACCCCGATCGCCCTGCCGCCCGCCGTCCAACGCCCGTACGGGGGCTGGTTCGACGAGGTTGCGGACGAGCTGGAGGGCGCCCTGGAGGAGCAGGGGCTCGACCCGGTGGACGTGATCGAGAAGACCGTTGTCGACCGCGCCGAGATCACCTTCCACATCGCCCGCGAGCACCTGCTGCGGACGGTCCGCATCCTGCGCGACGACCCGGCGCTCCGCTTCGAGCTCTGCCTCGGTGTGAGCGGCGTCCACTACCCGGGCGACCGGGGGCGCGAGCTGCACGCCGTCTACCACCTGCGCTCGATCACGCACAGTCGGCTGATCCGGCTGGAGGTCACCGCGCCGGACGCCGATCCGCGGATCCCGTCGGTGGTGAGCGTCTACCCGACCAACGACTGGCACGAGCGCGAGACCTACGACTTCTTCGGTCTGATCTTCGAGGGCCATCCCGCGCTGACCCGGATCATGATGCCGGACGACTGGCAGGGCCACCCGCAGCGCAAGGACTACCCGCTCGGCGGCATCCCCGTCGAGTACAAGGGCGCCCAGATCCCGGCGCCCGACCAGCGGAGGTCGTACAGCTGATGAGTACTCAGCATTACGAAGAGGCAGCAGGGGCGGCGGCGGCAGAGTCGGCGGAGGCCCGCGAGACCACCGAGGGCCGGGTGTTCACCGTCACCGGCGGCGACTGGGGCGAGGTGGTCGAGGCCGTCGGCCGGGCCGACGACGAACGCATCATCGTCAACATGGGCCCCCAGCACCCGTCCACCCACGGAGTGCTGCGGCTGATCCTGGAGATCGACGGCGAGACGGTGAAGGAGGCCCGCTGCGGCATCGGCTACCTGCACACCGGTATCGAGAAGAACATGGAGTTCCGCAGCTGGGTCCAGGGCACCACCTTCGTGACCCGGATGGATTACCTGACCGCGCTGTTCAACGAGACCGCCTACTGCCTGGCGGTCGAGAAGCTGCTCGGGATCACCGACGACATCCCGGAGCGGGCCACCGTCATCCGGGTCATGATGATGGAGTTCAACCGGATCGCCTCGCACCTGGTCTGCATGGCCACCGGTGGCATGGAGCTCGGCGCCACCACGGTGATGGTCTACGGGTTCCGCGACCGCGAGCTGATCCTGGACGTGTTCGAGATGGTCACCGGTCTGCGGATGAACCACGCCTACGTCCGCCCCGGCGGCGTCGCGCAGGACCTCCCGCCCGGTGCGGTGGACCAGATCCGCGAGACGGTGAAGACCCTCCGGTCCCGCGTGCACGAGTACGACAAGCTGGCCGCCAACAGTCCGGTGTACAAGGCCCGCCTGGCCGGCGTCGGGCACCTCGACCTGGCCGGCTGCCTGGCCCTTGGAGTCACCGGCCCGGTCCTGCGGTCCACCGGCCTGCCGCACGACCTGCGCAAGACCGACCCGTACTGCGGCTACGAGAACTACGACTTCGAGGTCGCGGTCGCCGAGAGCGCCGACTCCTACGGCCGCTTCCTGATCCGGCTGGAGGAGATCCGCCAGTCGCTGCGGATCATCGAGCAGTGCCTGGACCGGCTGCGCCCCGGCCCGGTCATGGTGGGCGACAAGAAGATCGCCTGGCCCGCCCAACTGGCCGTCGGCCCGGACGGGATGGGCAATTCGCTCGACCACATCCGCAAGATCATGGGCACCTCCATGGAGGCCCTGATCCACCACTTCAAGCTGGTCACCGAGGGCTTCCGGGTCCCGGTCGGGCAGGCGTACGCGGCGGTCGAGTCGTCCAAGGGCGAGCTGGGCGTGCACGTGGTGAGCGACGGCGGGACGCGGCCGTACCGGGTGCACTTCCGGGATCCGTCGTTCACCAATCTGCAATCGATGGCGGCGATGTGCGAGGGCGGCCAGGTGGCCGACGTGATCGTCGCGGTGGCCGGGATCGACCCGGTGATGGGAGGCGTGGACCGGTGAGCAATGTGGAACTCGGACTGCCGGCGCTGCCGGCCAAGCCGTACCCCGAGGAGGTGCGCACCCGCCTGGCGGCCGACGCCGCCGAGCTGATCGGCCGCTATCCGGTGGCGCGCTCCGCGCTGCTCCCGCTGCTGCACCTGGTGCAGGCCGAGGAGGGCTTCGTCAGCCCGACCGGCATCCGCTTCTGCGCAGAGCAGTTGGACCTCACCACCGCCGAGGTCACCGCCGTCGCCACCTTCTACACGATGTACCGGCGGCGGCCGGCCGGGAAGTACCACGTCGGGGTCTGCACCAACACCCTGTGCGCGGTGCTCGGCGGCGACCAGATCTTCGACGAGCTCCAGCAGCACCTCGGGATCGGCAACAACGAGACCACCGGGGACGGCGAGATCTCGATCGAGCACATCGAGTGCAACGCGGCCTGCGACTACGCCCCCGTGGTGATGGTCAACTGGGAGTTCTTCGACAACCAGACCCCGGAGAGCGCCCGGCAGCTGGTCGACCAGCTGCGCGCGGGCCGGGAGGTCCAGCCCACCCGCGGCGCCCGGCTCTGCAGCTTCAAGGAGTCCGCCCGGATCCTGGCCGGTTTCTCCGACGAGCGCCCGGGCGCCGTCGACGAGTCCGGCGCGGGCGGTGCGCCCTCGCTGGCCGGTCTGCGGCTGGCCCGGGGCGAGGCCCTCCCCGGCACCGGCGGCACCCGTGTCGTCGCACCCCGCCACGAGGGGACCGGCCACGGGACCACGGGCCACGACGCCTCCGCCAACGGGACGCCCGGCCACGACGCCTCCGCCCACGGGACGCCCGGCCATGACGCACCCGGTCACGGAACGTCCGACCACGACGAGGCCGGCCACGAAGGGACCGAAGCGTGATGACCTCCGCCGAGCCGGCCGAGAAGCTGCTCACCCCCGTGCTCTCCGCCTCCTGGGACGACAGCCGCCCCTGGACGCTGGCCACCTACCGCCGCCACGCCGGGTACGAGGGCCTGAAGGCCGCCCTCGCGATGCCCCCGGACGACGTGATCGCCCTGGTCAAGGACTCCGGCCTGCGCGGCCGCGGCGGCGCGGGCTTCCCCACCGGGATGAAGTGGCAGTTCATCCCGCAGAACGACGGCAAACCGCACTACCTGGTGGTGAACGCGGACGAGTCCGAGCCCGGTACCTGCAAGGACATCCCGCTGCTGTTCGCCAACCCGCACTCGCTGATCGAGGGCATGATCATCGCCTCGTACGCGATCCGCTGCGACCACGCGTTCATCTACCTGCGCGGCGAGGTCGTCCCGGTGCTCCGCCGGATCCAGGCCGCGGTCGCCGAGGCGTACGAAGCGGGGCTGCTCGGCAAGGACATCCTCGGCTCCGGCATCAACCTCGACATCACCGTGCACGCCGGCGCCGGCGCGTACATCTGCGGCGAGGAGACGGCGCTGCTGGACTCGCTGGAGGGGCGCCGCGGCCAGCCCCGGCTGCGCCCGCCGTTCCCGGCGATCGCCGGCCTCTACGCCTGCCCGACGGTGGTCAACAACGTCGAGTCGATCGCCTCGGTGCCGCCGATCCTGGCCCGCGGCAAGGAGTGGTTCAAGGGCCTGGGCACCGAGAAGTCCCCCGGCTTCACGCTCTACTCGCTCTCCGGCCATGTCACCAACCCCGGTCAGTACGAGGCCCCGCTCGGGATCACGCTGCGCCAGCTGCTGGACATCACCGGCGGCATCCGGGCGGGGCACCGGCTCAAGTTCTGGACCCCGGGCGGCTCGTCCACCCCGATGTTCACCGACGAGCACCTCGACGTCCCGCTGGACTACGAGGGCGTCGGCGCGGCCGGTTCGATGCTCGGCACCAAGGCGCTGCAGGTCTTCGACGAGACCACATGCGTCGTCCGGGCGGTGACCCGCTGGACGGAGTTCTACGCCCACGAGTCCTGCGGCAAGTGCACGCCGTGCCGCGAGGGCACGTACTGGCTGGTCCAGCTGCTCAAGCGGATCGAGGCCGGCGAGGGTGTGGCCGGCGATCTGGAGAAGCTGCTCGACATCGCCGACAACATCAACGGCAAGTCCTTCTGCGCCCTGGGTGACGGCGCGGCCAGCCCGATCGTCTCCTCGCTCCAGTACTTCCGGGCCGAGTACGAGCAGCACCTCACCGAGCGCCGCTGCCCGTTCGACCCGGCCGCCTCCACCGTCTGGGCCGACGGCCCCCGCCCCGGCCACCAGTCCGCCACCGAAAGGGAGGTGCACGCGTGACGATCACAGAACCAGCCACCTCCAAGGCCGCGGTCGACCTGGTCACGCTCACCATCGACGGCGTCGAAGTGCAGGTCCCCAAGGGGACGTTGGTGATCCGGGCGGCCGAGCAGGTCGGCACCCAGATCCCGCGCTTCTGCGACCACCCGCTGCTCGACCCGGCCGGCGCCTGCCGGCAGTGCATCGTCGAGGTCGAGGGCCAGCGCAAGCCGGTCGCCTCCTGCACGATCCCGGTCGCCGAGGGCATGGTGGTCCGCACGCAGGTCAGCTCGCCGGTGGCCGAGAAGGCGCAGCGCGGCGTGATGGAGCTGCTGCTGATCAACCACCCGCTGGACTGCCCGGTCTGCGACAAGGGCGGCGAGTGCCCGCTGCAGAACCAGGCGATGTCCACCGGCGAGAGCGACTCCCGCTTCGAGGGGATGAAGCGGACGTACCAGAAGCCGGTGCCGATCAGCACCCAGGTGCTGCTGGACCGCGAGCGCTGCGTGCTCTGCGCCCGCTGCACCCGCTTCTCGCAGCAGATCGCCGGGGACCCGTTCATCGACCTGGTCGAGCGCGGCGCCCTCCAGCAGGTGGGCACCGGCCAGGGCGACGACTTCGAGTCGTACTTCTCCGGCAACACCATCCAGATCTGCCCGGTCGGCGCGCTCACCTCGGCGGCTTATCGTTTCCGCTCCCGCCCGTTCGACCTGGTCTCCTCACCGAGCGTCTGCGAGCACTGCTCGGCCGGCTGCGCCCAGCGCACCGACCACCGGCGCGGCAAGGTGCTGCGCCGGCTGGCGGGGGAGGACCCGGCGGTCAACGAGGAGTGGAACTGCGACAAGGGCCGGTTCGCCTTCCGCTATGCCCAGCAGCGTGACCGGCTGACCACTCCGCTGGTCCGGGAGAACGGCGAGCTCGTCCCCGTCTCCTGGCCGGAGGCGCTGGCCCGGGCGGCCGAGGGGCTGCGCGGCGCCCGCACCGGCGTGCTGACCGGCGGCCGGGTCACCGTCGAGGACGCCTACGCCTACGCGAAGTTCGCCCGCGTGGTGCTCGGCACCAACGACGTGGACTTCCGCTCCCGCCCGCACAGCGGCGAGGAGGCGGACTTCCTGGCCGCTGTGGTCGCCGGTCGCGGTACCGACATCGACGGTGCCGGCGTCACCTACCAGGAGCTGGAGGACGCGCCGGTCGTGCTGCTCGCGGGCCTGGAGCCCGAGGAGGAGTCGCCGATCGTCTTCCTGCGGCTGCGCAAGGCCGCCCGGGCCGGCGGCCCCAAGGTCTACTCGATCGCCGCCTTCGGCTCCCGGGGCCTGACCAAGCTGCGCGGCGCGCTGCTGCCCGCCGCCCCCGGCACCGAGGCCGAGTGGTTCGCCGCCCTCGCCGCCGACGAGCCGCTGAACGACGACGCCGGCCGTGCCGCCGAGCTGCTGCACACCCCCGGCGCCGTCATCCTGGCGGGCGAGCGGCTGGCTGCGGCCCCGGGTGCGCTCACCGCCGCGCTGCGGCTGGCGCACGCCACCGGCGCCCGGCTCGCCTGGGTCCCGCGCCGGGCCGGCGAGCGCGGCGCGATCGAGGCCGGCGCCCTGCCCGGGCTGCTGCCCGGCGGCCGCCCGGTCTCCGCCCCGGCCGCCCGTGCCGAGACCGCCGCCGCCTGGGGCGTCGCCGAGCTCCCGGCCCGGATCGGCCGGGACACCGACCAGATCCTCGCGGCGGCCGCCGCCGGGGACCTCGACGCGCTGCTGGTCGGCGGCGTCGATCCGGACGACCTGCCGGATCCGGCGCTCGCCGAGGAGGCCCTGGCCGCCGTGCCGTTCGTGGTCTCGCTGGAGCTGCGCCCGTCCGCCGTCACCGCGCAGGCCGATGTGGTGCTGCCGGTCGCCGCGGTGGCCGAGAAGGCCGGCACCTTCCTGGACTGGGAGGGCCGGGTGCGGATGTTCGAGGCCGCACTCAAGCCGGACCAGCAGGTGGGCCGTCACCTCCACCCGGACGCCCGGGTGCTGAACATGCTGGCCGACGCGCTGGGCCACCGGCTGGGCCTGGCGGACGTCCGCTCGGCCCGGCTGGAGCTGGACCGGTTCGCGCCGTGGACGGGGGACCGGGCCACCGACCCGGCCGCCCACCCGGGGCTGCTGCCCCGCCCGGCCGCCGGTCAGGCGGTGCTGGCGGGCTGGCGCCTGCTGCTCGACAACGGCACGCTCCAGCAGGGTGATCCGCACCTGGCGGGCACCCGGCACCGGGCGGTCGCCCGGATCTCGCCGGCCACCGCCGAGGAGATCGGCGCCGTCGCGGCTCCGACGGCCGCGCTGCGGCTGACCGGCCCGGCCGGTTCGCTGACGCTGCCGCTGGAGATCGCCAAGGACATCCCGGACCGCACGGTCTGGATCCCGCTCAACTCCACCCCGGGCGGCGCCCACCGCGTCCTCGGCACCACCGTCGGCCACCTGGTCACCGTGGCGGCGGACACCCTCACCCCGGACACCCTCCCGGACACCCCCGGCACGGCCACCGGCACCACCACCGGCACCGCCGCCACCGCCGCTACCACCACGGGCACCACCACGACCACCGGCACCGCCACCACCACGACCACGGAGGGGGAGCAGTGAACCTCGCCGCGTACGAGACCCTCGGCTTCTTCGGCCGCGACCCCTGGTGGCTGGTGCTGCTCAAGGCGGTCTTCTGCTTCGCCTTCCTGGTCGGCACGGTGCTGATCGCGATCGTCTGGGAGCGCAAGGTCGTCGCCTGGATGCAGCTGCGCATCGGGCCCAACCGGCACGGCCCGTGGGGCACGCTGCAGTCGCTCGCGGACGGCGTGAAGCTGGCGCTCAAGGAAGACCTGGTGGTCAAGGGCGCCGACAAGGCGGTCTACATCCTGGCCCCGATCGTCTGTGCGATCCCGGCGTTCATGGCCTTCGCGGTGATCCCGTTCGGCCCGGCCGACAACGAGGTGTCGATCTTCGGCACCCGGACGCCGCTGCAGCTGACGGACTTCCCGGTGGCGCTGCTGTACATCCTGGCCACCGCCTCGGTGGGCATCTACGGCATCGTGCTGGCCGGCTGGTCCTCCGGCTCGACGTACCCGCTGCTCGGCGGGCTGCGCTCGTCCGCGCAGATGATCAGCTACGAGATCGCGATGGGCCTGTCGTTCGCGGCGGTGTTCATCTACTCGGGGTCGATGTCCACCTCGGAGATCGTCTCCTCGCAGCAGCCGACCTGGTTCGCGGTGCTGCTGCCGGTCTCCTTCATCGTCTACATCATCTCGATGGTCGGGGAGACCAACCGGGCGCCGTTCGACCTCCCGGAGGCCGAGGGCGAGCTGGTCGGCGGCTTCAACACCGAGTACTCCTCGCTGAAGTTCGCGATGTTCATGCTGGCCGAGTACGTCAACATGGTCACGGTCTCGGCGGTGGCGTCCACGCTGTTCCTCGGCGGCTGGCGGGCGCCCTGGCCGATCTCCACCTTCTGGGAGGGGGCCAACCACGGCTGGTGGCCGATGCTCTGGATCGTCCTCAAGATCCAGGTGGTGCTGTTCTTCTTCATCTGGCTGCGCGGCACCCTGCCCCGGCTCCGCTACGACCAGTTCATGAAGCTGGGCTGGAAGGTGCTGATCCCGGTCTCGCTGGTCTGGCTGGTCATGGTGGCCAGTGTCCGGGCGCTGCGGAACGAGGGCTACGGCTTCGGCGAGGTGGTGCTGTACGTCGGCGCCCCGGCCGGCGTGATCCTGCTGCTCGCCCTCGTCCGGGACGTCCTGAAGCGCAAGCCGGAGGCGGAGGCACCGCCCGGTGGCGGAGGTGGCGCCGGGCCGCAGGCGGAGGGCGCGTTCGACCCGATGGCGGGCGGGTACCCGGTGCCGCCGCTGCCCGGGCAGCAGCTGCCGCCCGTGCCGCGCCGGCGCAGTCGCGCCCCGAAGCAACTCCAGGACGCCCTCAACGGCGCCGACCATTCCGAAGGGAGCTGAACCGAGATGTCGTCCGACCAGAACGGCAGCGGCGACCGGCCAGACCGGCCCGACAAGCCTTCCGTCCTCGGGCCGGCCGCCGGCTTCGGCGTGACCTTCAAGGCCATGTTCAAGAAGCGGCTCACCGAGCAGTACCCGGAGCAGAAGAAGCCCACCGCTCCGCGCTTCCACGGCCGTCACCAGCTGAACCGGCACCCGGACGGGCTGGAGAAGTGCGTCGGCTGCGAGCTGTGCGCCTGGGCCTGCCCGGCCGACGCGATCTACGTCGAGGGCGCCGACAACCACGACGACGAGCGCTACTCGCCCGGCGAGCGGTACGGCGCGGTCTACCAGATCAACTACGCCCGCTGCATCCTCTGCGGCCTCTGCATCGAGGCCTGCCCGACCCGCGCGCTCACCATGACCAACGAGTACGAGCTCGCGGACTCCTCCCGCCAGGACCTCATCTTCACCAAGGAGCAGCTGCTGGTCGGCCTCTCCGAGGGCATGGTGGACAGCCCGCACGAGATCTTCCCGGGCACCGACGAGGGTGCCTACTACCGGGGCGAGATCACCGCGGCGGCGCCGGGGACGGTCCAGCAGGAGCGCACCGACCGGGAGAAGGAGGAGCAGTCGTGACGTCCGCCTCCCTCGCTGCCGCCCACTCCTCCCTGGCCGCCGCCACTGGTGCCGCCCACTCCTCCCTGGCCGCTGCCGCCACCGGTGCGGCGTCCACCGGAGAGGCCGTCCAGTTCTGGGTGCTCGCGGTGATCGCCGTCGGCGGCGCGCTCGGCATGCTGCTGATGCGCAAGGCCGTGCACAGCGCGCTCTGCCTGGCGGCCACCATGCTCGCCCTGGCGGTCTGTTACATGGCCGAGGGCGCCGTCTTCCTGGGCGTGGTGCAGATCGTCGTCTACACCGGCGCGATCATGATGCTCTTCCTCTTCGTGGTCATGCTGGTCGGTGTGACCAGCGCCGATTCGCTGAAGGAGCAGCTGAAGGGCCAGCGGTTCGCCGCGGTGTTCTGCGGGCTCGGCTTCGGGGTGCTGCTGATCGCGGGCATCGCCAACGCGAAGCTGGACACCTTCACCGGCCTCGCCGAGGCGAACGCCGAGGGCAACGTCCAGGGCCTGGCCCGGCTGATCTTCACCAAGTACGTCTGGGCCTTCGAGGTGACGGGCGCGCTGCTGATCACCGCGGCGATCGGCGCCATGGTGCTGACCCACCGCGAGCACGTGAAGGCGCCGAAGACCCAGCGCGAGCTGGCCGCCGAGCGGATCAGGGACAACATCCAGATCCCGCCGAAGCCGGCGCCCGGCGTGTACGCCCGGCACAACGCGGTGAACACGCCGGCCCTGCTGCCGGACGGCACGATCGCCGAGGACTCGGTGTCGGCGACGCTGCGCGACCGCGGCCAGATCCGCGACGTCAGCCAGGAGGTGATGCAGCGGATGGCCGAGCTGGAGTCCACCACCGCCGAGTGGCTGGGCCGCCCGCCGTCCGAGCGTCCGCCGGTGACCGGTCCGCGCAAGTCCCTGGAGCCGGTGCCGACCGTCCGGCCGGTGCCCGACCACGACGAGGAGGGCGCGGAGTGAACCCGGTCAACTACCTTTATCTCTCGGCCCTGTTGTTCACCATCGGCGCCTCCGGCGTGCTGATCCGGCGCAATGCGATCGTGCTGTTCATGTGCGTCGAGCTGATGCTCAACGCCTCGAACCTGGCCCTGGTCACCTTCTCCCGGCTGCACGGCAATCTGGACGGCCAGATCATCGCGTTCTTCACGATGGTGGTCGCGGCGGCCGAGGTCGTGGTCGGCCTCGCGATCATCGTCTCCATCTTCCGGACCAGGCACTCCGCTTCGGTCGACGACAGCAATCTCATGAAGCTGTAGGCGGAGGGCCTTCGGTGAACTCACTCATTCCGCTGCTCGTGGCGGCCCCGCTGGCCGGTGCTGCCCTGTTGCTGCTCGGTGGCCGGGCCTTCGACCGGTTCGGCCACTGGCTGGCCACCGCGTTGGCCGCGCTCTCCTTCGCCTTCGGTCTCGTCCTGTTCTGGGACATGCTGGGCCGCACCGCCGAGGACCGCGCCGTCACCAAGTACCTGTACACCTGGATCCCGGTGAACGGCTTCCAGGCCGACATGGCGTTCCAGCTCGACCAGCTCTCGATCACCTTCGTCCTGCTGATCACCGGCGTGGGCACGCTGATCCACCTCTACTCGGTGGGTTACATGGCGCACGACGAGCGCCGACGCCGCTTCTTCGCCTACCTGAACCTCTTCCTGGCGGCGATGCTGCTGCTGGTGCTGGCCGACAACTACCTGCTGCTGTACTTCGGCTGGGAGGGCGTCGGGCTCGCCTCGTACCTGCTGATCGGGTTCTGGCAGCACAAGCCGAGCGCCGCGACGGCCGCCAAGAAGGCGTTCCTCGTCAACCGGGTCGGTGACCTCGGCCTCTCCATCGCGATCATGCTGATGTTCGTGGAGTTCGGCTCCTTCTCCTTCGGGGCGATCCTCGGTTCGGAGGGCGCGGCCGGGGCGGCGGGGCAGGCGAGCGAGGGCAAGCTGACGGCGATCGGCCTGATGCTGCTGCTGGCGGCCTGCGGCAAGTCCGCGCAGGTGCCGCTGCAGTCCTGGCTGGGTGACGCCATGGAGGGCCCGACCCCGGTCTCGGCCCTGATCCACGCGGCCACCATGGTGACCGCGGGCGTCTACCTGATCGTCCGCTCCGGTGCCATCTTCAACCTGGCACCGGACGCCCAGACCGCCGTGGTGGTGGTCGGCGCGGTGACCCTGCTCTTCGGTGCGGTCGTCGGTTGCGCCAAGGACGACATCAAGAAGGCGCTGGCCGGCTCGACCATGTCGCAGATCGGCTACATGATCCTGGCGGCCGGTCTCGGTCCGATCGGCTACGCCTTCGCGATCATGCACCTGGTGACGCACGGCTTCTTCAAGGCGGGGCTGTTCCTCGGGGCCGGGTCGGTCATGCACGGCATGAACGACGAGGTGAACATGCGTCACTACGGCGGCCTGCGCAAGTACATGCCGATCACGTTCATCACCTTCGGCCTCGGCTACCTCGCCATCATCGGGTTCCCGGGCCTGTCCGGCTTCTTCTCCAAGGACAAGATCATCGAGGCGGCCTTCGCCAAGGGCGGCACCGAGGGCTGGATCCTCGGCCTCTGCACCCTGGTCGGCGCGGCCGTCACCGCGTTCTACATGACCCGCGTGATGATCATGACCTTCTTCGGCGAGAAGCGCTGGCAGCCCGACGCGGACGGCAACGACCCGCACCCGCACGAGTCGCCGCGCACCATGACGACGCCGATGATCCTGCTGGCCTTCGGCTCGGTCTTCGCCGGCGGGCTGTTCGTCCTGAACAGCTCCTTCGTCAACTGGCTGGAGCCGGTCACCGGGCACGAGGAGGGCCATTCGCCGCTCACCCCGCTGACGGTCACGCTGCTCGCCACGGCCTGCATGGTGCTCGGGGTCGCGGTCGCCTACCTGATGTACTGGCGCTCGCCCGTCCCCGTGGTGCCGCCGGTGGGCTCCGCGCTCACCCGCGCCGCCCGCCGGGACCTCCTCCAGGACGACTTCAACCACGCCGTCCTGGTCCGGCCCGGCTCGGCGCTCGCCGCGGCCCTGGTCTTCTTCGACAGCCGCGGCCTGGACGGCTTCGTCAACGGCCTGGCCGCCACTATCGGCGGCATCTCCAGCCGGCTGCGGCGGATCCAGAACGGCTACGTCCGCTCGTACGCGCTCTCCATGTTCGGCGGCACGCTGGTGCTGGTCGCCACGACTCTGCTGATGAGGTCCGTCTGATGGACAGGGAACACACAGACCGTCAGGGGGGCGGGGCATGAGCGCACTGCTCTCCGTGACCTGCGCCGTCCCGGCAGCCGGCGCGGTGCTCACCGCCGCCCTGCCCGCCGGGACGACCGACGCCCGGCGGCGGACCACCAAGGCCGTCGCGATCTGCGTCTCGGCCGTCACGCTGGCGCTGGCTGCCGTGGTGGCCACGCGGTTCGAGCCGGAGGGGCCCCGTTACCAGCTGACCGAGTCGTACAGCTGGATCCGCTCCTTCGGCATCAGCTTCTCGCTCGGGGTGGACGGCATCGGCGCCGTGCTGGCGCTGCTCACCGCCGTCCTCGTCCCGATCGTGATGCTGGCCTCCTGGCACGACGCCGATCCGGCGCCCGCCGCACCGGGCGCCGCCGCCGATCCCACCTTCGAGCGGCGCCGGCGGACGCAGGCCTTCTTCGCGCTGATCCTGGCGGTGGAGGCGATGGTGATCGTCTCCTTCTACGCCACCGACGTCTTCCTCTTCTACGTCTTCTTCGAAGCCATGCTGATCCCGATGTACTTCCTCATCGGCGGCTTCGGGGACCGGGCGGGCGGCCCCGACTCGGCGCGTCAGCGCTCCTACGCCGCAGTGAAGTTCCTGCTCTACAACCTGCTCGGCGGCCTGGTCATGCTGGCCGCCGTGATCGGTCTGTACGTGATCGCGCAGGACCAGGGCTTCGGCACCTTCGACCTCCCGACGCTCTCCTCGGCGGTCGCGGACGGCCGGCTGGTGATCGGCGGCACCGCCGAGAAGGCGCTGTTCCTCGGCTTCTTCTTCGCCTTCGCGGTGAAGGCACCGCTCTGGCCGCTGCACACCTGGCTGCCGAACGCGATGGGCGAGTCCACCGCCGGGACGGCCGTCCTGATCACCGCGGTGGTCGACAAGGTCGGCACCTTCGCGATGCTCCGCTTCTGCCTGGGCCTCTTCCCGGACGCCTCGAAGACCTTCGCCCCGGCGATCCTCGTCCTCTCGGTGATCGGGATCGTCTACGGCGCGCTGCTGGCGGTGGGCCAGAAGGACATCAAGCGGCTGGTCGCGTACGCGTCCATCTCGCACTTCGGCTTCATCATCATGGGCATCTTCGCGATGACCAGCCAGGGCCAGAGCGGGGCCACCCTCTACATGGTCAACCACGGCATCTCCACCGCCGCGTGGATGCTGGTGGCCGGCTTCCTGATCTCCCGCCGCGGCTCCCGGCTGATCGCCGACTACGGCGGCGTGCAGAAGGTCGCCCCGGTACTCGCGGGGACGTTCCTGGTCGGCGGTCTGGCGACCCTCTCGCTGCCCGGCCTGGCGCCGTTCGTCAGTGAGTTCCTGGTGCTGGTGGGCACGTTCACCCGGTACCCGGCGATCGGCATCGTCGCCACCTTCGGCATCGTGCTCGCCGCGCTGTACGCGCTGGTGCTCTACCAGCGCACCATGACCGGTCCGGTCAAGGAGGGGGTGCGCGGCATGCACGACCTCAAGGTGCGCGAACTCGTCGTGGTGGCACCGCTGCTGGCGCTGACGGTGCTGCTCGGCGTCTACCCGAAGCCGCTCACCGACCTCGTCAACCCGTCGGTGGACGCGACCCTGTCGCAGGTCCACCAGACCGATCCGGCGCCGGCCCACCCGGTGGCCGCCGACTCCGCAGACGCCACCTCAGGAGGTGAGCACAAGTGAGCACCACCGGTTGGCTCGCCGCCGCCGGCGGCAACACCCCGAGCATCCCGGCGCCGCATGTCGAGTACGGCCAGCTCTCCCCGATGCTGGTGGTGTTCGGCACCGCCGTGGCCGGGATCCTGCTGGAGGCCTTCCTGCCCCGCCGGCACCGGCACCGGGCGCAGGTCTGGCTGGCCCTGCTCGGGCTGGCCGGCGCGTTCACCGCCGTGGTGGTGCTCGCCTCCCAGGGCTACGGCTCGACCAAGGTGGACCTGCTGGCGATGGGTTCGGTGGCCCTCGACGGCCCCGCGCTCTTCCTGCAGGGCGTGATCCTGCTGGTCGCCGTGGTGGCCGTGCTCACCTACGCGGAGCGCAAGCTGGAGCCCAAGGCCGGCGGCGAGCCGGCGGACGCGTTCGCCCCGCAGGCCTCCGCCACCCCGGGCGGGGAGCAGGAGCGGGCGGCCGTCCGGGCGGGCTTCGCCACCAGTGAGGTCTTCCCGCTCACCATGTTCGCGGTCGGCGGCATGCTGCTCTTCCCCGCCGCCAACGACCTGCTGACCATGTTCGTCGCGCTGGAGGTCTTCTCCCTCCCGCTCTACCTGCTCTGCGCGCTGGCCCGGCGCCGCCGGCTGCTCTCCCAGGAGGCGGCGGTCAAGTACTTCCTGCTCGGCGCCTTCGCCTCGGCGTTCTTCCTGTTCGGCACCGCCCTGCTCTACGGGTACGCGGGCAGCGTCCGGCTGGGCGACATCGCGGACGTCATCTCCGGCAAGGCCCTGGCCACGCCGGCGCTGCTCTCCACCACGCAGAACGACGCGCTGCTGCTGATCGGCCTGGCGCTGCTCTCGGTCGGCCTGCTGTTCAAGGTCGGCGCGGTGCCGTTCCACTCCTGGACCCCGGACGTGTACCAGGGCGCGCCGACCCCGGTGACGGGCTTCATGGCGGCCGCGACCAAGGTGGCCGCGTTCGGCGCCCTGCTGCGGCTGTTCTACGTGGCCTTCCCCGGCCTGCGGCTGGACTGGCGGCCGGTGCTCTGGGGCGTGGCGATCCTGACCATGGTGGTCGGCGCGGTGCTGGCCGTCACCCAGCAGGACGTGAAGCGGCTGCTCGCCTACTCCTCGATCGCGCACGCCGGGTTCATCCTGACCGGCGTGATCGCCACCAACAAGCAGGGCCTCGGCTCGGTGCTGTTCTACCTGCTGGCGTACTCCTTCGTGACGCTCGGCGCGTTCGCCGTGGTCACCCTGGTGCGCGACTCCAAGGGGGAGGCCACCCACCTCTCCAGCTGGGCCGGGCTGGGCCGGCGCTCGCCGCTGGTCGCGGCGGTCTTCGCGCTGTTCCTGCTGGCCTTCGCGGGCATCCCGCTCACCTCGGGCTTCACCGGCAAGTTCGCGGTCTTCCAGGCCGCGGCGGCCGGCGGGGCGACCCCGCTGGTGATCGTGGGTGTGCTGAGCTCGGCGGTGGCCGCGTTCTTCTACATCCGGGTCATCGTGCTGATGTTCTTCTCCGACCCGAAGCCGGGCGGCCCGACCGTGGCCATCCCGAGCGCCTTCACGGCCACCGCGATCGGCTTCGGCGTCGTGGTGACGCTGGGCCTCGGCCTGCTCCCGCAGTACTTCCTGGACCTCGCCTCGAAGGCCTCGCTCTTCGTCCGCTGAGTCCGGGGCCGGCCACCGCCGGCGTCCGGCCCCGCCGTCCGGGCCGCGCACCTTCTCCGCGCGGCCCGGACGCGCCGCTTGCGGGCGCGTCCGCCCGCGGCGGCGCCACGTTCGAGGACACCACGTCCGGAGGCACGGTTTCCGGACGCGCAGGCTCCGGACGTGCCGCCTCCGGAGGAGCTCCCGGATCGGCCTTGACCTGCGGGTCCGGCCCGATCATGACAGGACCCGCACGCCCGTGCAGTGATCCACTCGCGACCGGATACCCTGCCTGTATGGCCAGCGGCGGCACTCAGGGACCAGGCCGCTAGATCGACCAGGGACAGAGGAGTGGTCTTCGTGACCGTCGTGGGACCCTTTGGGCTCAGCGTGCAGGACCGCGACCTGACCCGTGACGTCCAGGCCGGGATGGACGCGGTGGAGGCCGCACTCGTCGAGGCGGTGAAGAGCCCCGTCCCGTTCATCACCGTCACCGCCAGCCACCTGATGGAGGCCGGCGGCAAGCGCTTCCGCCCGCTGCTGGTGCTGCTCGCCGCCCAGTTCGGCGACGTCAACGCCCCCGGCGTGGTGCCCGCCGCCGTGGTGGTCGAGCTGACCCACCTCGCGACGCTCTACCACGACGACGTCATGGACGAGGCCCCGGTGCGCCGCGGCGCCCCGAGCGCCAACTCGCGCTGGGACAACTCGGTCGCCATCCTCACCGGCGACTTCCTCTTCTCCCGCGCCTCCCAGGTGCTCGCCGACCTCGGCCCGGAGGCCGTCCGGCTGCAGGCCGACGCGTTCGAGCGGCTCGTCACCGGGCAGATCCTGGAGACCGCCGGCCCCGGGCCGGAGGACGACCCGCTGCACCACTACCTTGAGGTGCTGGCCGGCAAGACCGGTTCGCTGATCGCCGTCTCCTGCCGGATAGGAGCACTGCTGGCCGGGGCCGAGCCGTGGGTGACGGACATCCTCACCGCCTACGGCGAGCGGATCGGGATCGCCTTCCAGCTGGCCGACGACGTGCTGGACATCGCCAGCGACGGTCACGAGTCCGGCAAGACGCCCGGCACCGACCTGCGCGAGGGCGTGCCGACCCTGCCGACCCTGCTGCTCGCACAGATCCCGGTGGACGCCGCCGACCCGGCCGACCTGCGACTGCGTGAGCTGGTCGCCGGCGACCTCGACGACGACGAGCGGCACGCCGAGGCGCTGCGGCTGTTGCGTCGTCACCCGGCGCTGGAGCTGGCCCGCCGGGAGACGCTGCGGCACGCGGAGGAGGCCCGGGCGCTGCTCGACCCGCTGCCGGAGGGCGCGGCCAAGGCCGCCCTGCAGGGCCTGTGCGACGCGGTGGCCATCCGCACGATGTGAGGCACCGGCCGAGACACCGGCCGACGTCTCGGCCGAGACGCCGGCCGACGAACAGGCTGACGAACAGGCACCGGGCCCGTCCCGGTGCCTGTTCCGGTACGTGCCCCGGTGTCCGGGCGGGGCCCGCCCCGGGGGCTGCGGGCTCGGTGTGATTGTCACCCGGCGTTCGCGCGAGTAGGGAAGACTGACCCTGTCAGCCCAACCCCGCCGCACCGCCCACCCGGAAGGCCGCCATGCTTCGCGTCGTCATCGCCGAGGACTCCGTACTGCTGCGGGAGGGCCTGACCAGGCTGCTCACCGACCGCGGCCTGGAGGTCGTGGCCGGTGTCGGGGACGGCGAGGCGCTGCTCAAGGCCGTCCACGACCTCGCCGAGGCCGGCGCGCTGCCCGACGTGGTGGTGGCCGACGTCCGGATGCCGCCGACCCACACCGACGAGGGCGTCCGCGCCTGCGTCACGCTCCGCGGCCTCTACCCGCAGCTGGGGGTCCTGGTGCTCTCGCAGTACGTGGAGCAGCAGTACGCCTCCGAGCTGCTGGCCGGTTCCACCCGCGGGGTGGGCTACCTGCTGAAGGACCGGGTCGCCGAGGTGCGCGAGTTCGTCGACGCGGTGGTCCGGGTCGCCGGGGGCGGCACCGCGCTGGACCCGGAGGTGGTGCAGCAGCTGCTCAGCCGCAGCCGCAAGGGCGACGTGCTGGCAGGGCTGACGCCGCGCGAGCGCGAGGTGCTCGGGCTGATGGCGGAGGGCCGGACCAACGCGGCGGTCGCCAAACAGCTGGTGGTCTCGGACGGCGCGGTGGAGAAGCACGTCAGCAACATCTTCCTCAAGCTGGGCCTGGCGCAGAGCTCCGAGGACCACCGCCGGGTGCTGGCGGTGCTCACCTACCTGAACTCCTAGCCCGCACCGCACGGCCCCGGGAGAACCGCCGCCGAGCAGCCCGTCGACCCGCCGTTCGGACGTCGTCCGGGCGTTCGCACAGCGCCGCCGCCGGTCCCTCGTCCGGGTGCCGTCCGGACCTCGCCCGGCACCCCGGCCGCCCCCCGCGCGCGGCGTGTCGGGGCCGGCCGGCCCGATCGGTAGGTGCCCGAACCGCCCTTTCCCCGTCCGGTATGGGACGGGGGCTCCGGGGCGTTGTAGTCGATGTGGCGGTGATTTCCCGCCGCATCGGGCAGTTCCGTCCCAGGAGATCCCCACCCGCATAGGATGCGAGAGGTGCACCAGGCGGACGGGGCACACGGCTCACGCCCGCGGCTGGTGCCCACGAGGAGGTCCGCGGCAGTGACCAGTCAGGTCGATCAGTCAGCAGCAGTGGACGGCCCGGACGGCGACGAGGGCCGCTCCGGGCCCGGTGAGGACCGCTCCGGTCCCGCCGTGCCGGGCAGTCCGCAGCCCAGACGGGCCAAGCCGATCCGCAGACTTGACCGGGTGATCATCCGCTTCGCCGGGGACTCCGGCGACGGGATGCAGCTCACCGGAGACCGGTTCACCTCGGAGACGGCGTCCTTCGGCAACGACCTCTCCACCCTGCCCAACTTCCCGGCCGAGATCCGGGCGCCCGCCGGGACGCTGCCGGGTGTCTCGTCCTTCCAGCTGCACTTCGCGGACCACGACATCCTGACGCCGGGCGACGCGCCGAACGTCCTGGTGGCGATGAATCCGGCCGCCCTCAAGGCCAATCTCGCGGACCTCCCGCGCGGCGCGGAGATCATCGTCAACACCGACGAGTTCACCAAGCGGGCGCTGGCCAAGGTCGGCTACCCGGCGGATCCGCTGGCCGACGGCTCGCTGGAGGCCTTCCACCTGCACAGGGTGCCGCTGACCACGCTCACCCTGGAGGCGCTGAAGGACAGCGGCCTGGCCCGCAAGGACGCCGAGCGGGCGAAGAACATGTTCGCCCTGGGCCTGCTCTCCTGGATGTACCACCGGCCCACGCACGGCACCGAGACCTTCCTGCGCAGCAAGTTCGCCAAGAAGCCGCAGATCGCCGAGGCCAACATCAGCGCCTTCCGGGCGGGTTGGAACTTCGGCGAGACCACCGAGACCTTCGCCGTCTCCTACGAGGTGCCACCGGCCAAGCTGCCGCCCGGCCGCTACCGCAACATCTCCGGCAACCTGGCGCTCTCCTACGGTCTGATCGCCGCCGCCGAGCGCTCCGGGCTGCCGCTCTACCTGGGCTCCTACCCGATCACCCCGGCCTCGGACATCCTGCACGAGCTCAGCAAGCACAAGAACTTCGGCGTGCGGACCTTCCAGGCCGAGGACGAGATCGCCGGCATCGGCGCGGCGCTGGGTGCGGCCTTCGGCGGCGCGCTCGGGGTGACGACCACGTCCGGCCCGGGCGTGGCGCTCAAGAGCGAGACCATCGGCCTGGCCGTCTCGCTCGAACTGCCTTTGCTGGTGGTGGACATCCAGCGCGGCGGCCCGTCCACGGGGCTGCCGACCAAGACCGAGCAGGCGGACCTGCTGCAGGCGATGTTCGGCCGCAACGGCGAGGCGCCGGTGCCGATCGTGGCCCCGGCGACCCCGGCGGAATGCTTCGACGCGGCGCTGGAGGCGGCCCGCATCGCGGTGGCCTACCGGACGCCGGTGTTCCTGCTCTCGGACGGCTACCTGGCCAACGGCTCGGAGCCCTGGCGGATCCCGGAGGTCGACGAACTTCCGGAGATCTCACCGGACTTCGCGACCGGGCCGAACCGCGAGGACGGCGCCTTCTGGCCCTACCTGCGGGATCCGCAGACGCTGGCCCGGCCGTGGGCGGTGCCCGGCACGCCCGGCCTGGAGCACCGGATCGGCGGCATCGAGAAGCAGGACGGCACGGGGAACATCTCCTACGACCCGGCCAACCACGACTTCATGGTCCGCACCCGGCAGGCCAAGGTGGACGGCATCACGGTGCCCGCCGTGGAGGTGGACGACCCGTCGGGCGAGGCACGCCTCCTCGTGCTCGGCTGGGGGTCGACGTACGGGCCGATCACCGCTGCCGTCCGCCGAATCCGCGCGGACGGCGGGCACGTCGCCCAGGCGCACCTGCGCAACCTCAACCCGTTCCCGGCCAATCTCGGTGCGGTGCTGAAGAGTTACGACAAGATCATCGTCCCCGAGATGAACCTCGGGCAGCTGGCGCTGCTGCTGCGTGCCAAGTACCTGGTGGACGCGCAGTCCTACAACCAGGTCCGCGGACTGCCGTTCAAGGCGGCGCAGCTGGCCGACGTGCTGTCGGCGGCGATCGGCAGTCTGGACGAGCCGGCGGGCGAGGAGGCCAACCGATGAGCGAGCGCTTCCCGTCGTTGAAGCTGGTCCCGAAGAGCGAGGCGCCGCAGAGCGCCAAGGACTTCAAGACGGACCAGGAGGTGCGCTGGTGCCCCGGCTGCGGCGACTACGCGATCCTGGCCGCGGTGCAGTCCTTCATGCCCGAACTGGGGATCACCCGGGAGAACACGGTCTTCGTCTCCGGGATCGGGTGTTCCTCGCGGTTCCCGTACTACATGAACACCTACGGCGTGCACTCGATCCACGGCCGCGCGCCGGCCATCGCCACCGGGCTGGCGTCCTCCCGGCAGGACCTCAGCGTCTGGGTGGTCACCGGTGACGGCGACGCGCTGTCGATCGGCGGCAACCACCTGATCCACGCGCTGCGGCGGAACGTCAATCTGAAGATCCTGCTGTTCAACAATCGGATCTACGGCCTCACCAAGGGCCAGTACTCGCCGACCAGCGAGGTCGGAAAGATCACCAAGTCCACGCCGATGGGCTCGCTGGACGCCCCGTTCAACCCGCTCTCGCTGGCGATCGGCGCGGAGGCCACCTTCGTTGCCCGCACCGTCGACTCCGACCGCCAGCACCTCCAGTCCGTGCTGCGGGCGGCGGCGGAGCACGAGGGCACGGCGCTGGTGGAGATCTACCAGAACTGCAACATCTTCAACGACGGCGCCTTCGAGGTCCTGAAGGAGCCGGGCACCCGGGACGAAGCGCTGATCCGGCTGGAGCAGGGGCAGCCGATCCGGTTCGGCGCCGACGGCACCAAGGGCGTCTTCCGCGGCGCGGACGGCGAGCTGTTCGTGGCGGCGGTGACGGCGGAGAACGAGTCGGCGCTGGTCGTCCACGACGCCCGTGCGGCCTCGCCGGCGGGCGCCTTCGCGCTCTCCCGGATCGCCGACACCGACACCCTGCACCACACGCCGATCGGTGTGCTGCGCAGCGTCCGCCGGCCGGTCTACGACGAGCTGATGGCCGCCCAGCTGGACGCCGCCACGGCCCAGCACGGCGCGGGCGAGCTGGCCGGTCTGCTGGCCGGGAGCGACGCCTGGACGGTGGACTGACCACCGCCCGCCCCGCGGTGGTGCCCCGACGGGTCGTTCCCGTTCGGGGCGCCGCCGCCGGCCGGGCCCGCCGGGCCCGCCCCGCGACGGTCGCCGTGAGGGGCCGGACTACTGCTGGACCCACTCGACCAGCTGGATGACGACCCCGTTCGGGTCGGTGACCTGGAAGAGCTTCTCGCCCCACGGCTCCTCCAGCAGGGGCATGGTGATCTCCACGCCCTCGCCGCGGAGTCGCGCCTCCTCGCCCTCCAGGCCGGTGACGTTGAAGGCGAGGATCAGCCCGGCCGCGTGCTGGTCCCGGAAGCCCTCCGGCAGCACGTCGAGGCCGCGCCGCAGGAAGATCACGTTCATTCCGGAGTCGTCCCGGCCGAGCGAGACGAAGCCGTCGGCGGCCATCTTCTCGGCGAACCCGAAGTGCTTCCGGAGGAAGGCCGAGGACGCGGTCTCGTCGTCGACGGTGAGCGAAACGGCGGCAGCGGTGACCTGCATGAGTGGTGGCCCTCTCGTCGGCAATTACCCCGTACGCAGTACACTATACACAGTACGGAGAAAAGCGCCAGGGGAATGCGCAGAGCGCTGCCGCGGCAGCGCTTGTGTTGGAGCGCTTGTGTTGGAGCGGACTCCAACTTCTACTGTCGTCGTTGTGGCCGAGGGAGAGCGTCCCGGGGCCGGAGTGCAGGACCACCCGCAACGAACAGCTGCCCCACCGGCGGCGGAAACGGACCCCTCATGAAGAACGCCGCCGCCCCCGCCCCCGCCGCCGCCCCTGCCGCTTCTGCTCGGGCCACCGCCCCCGCCGCCACCCGGCAGGAGCGGTTCGACCACGGCATGGAGGTGCTCACCCGGATCGACGGGGAGGGCGGGCGGCGGGTGATCGACGCGCTGGCGGACATCTCGCCGGAGCTGGGCCACCAGGTCGTTGCCTGGGCCTTCGGTGACGTCTACGACCGGCCGGGCCTGGCCCCGCGCGACCGGCAGCTGGTCACGCTCGGCATGCTCACCGCGCTCGGCGGCTGCGAGCCGCAGCTGGACGTGCACATCAATGCGGCGCTCAACGTCGGGCTCACGCCCGAGGAGATCGTGGAGGCACTGCTGCACTCGGCCGTCTACTGCGGCATGCCCCGCGCGCTCAACGCGACGTTCGTCGCGAAGAAGGTCTTCGGCGAGCGCGGCCTGCTGCCCGTGGGCGCGGCGGCGCAGGGCTGAGCGGCGCGGGCGCGAGGCGCGTCGTCGCGCGTCAGGAGTCGGCGTCGCCCGAATTGCGTTGGCGGGAGGATTTCGCCACGGCCTTGAAGGCCACGAGCAGCCCGTCGCGGGCGACTCCCGCGAAGAGGACGGCGACGCGCAGCCGGTAGCTGCGGGCGTACCGGGCCCGGAGGGAGCGGACGGCCCCGGCGTCCTGGCGGGGCGAGGGGTGGCGGAGCTCGTTCATGAGGGGAAGGTACCCCGATCCTGGGGGGAGGGTGCCCGGGGGCCCGGCACGCTGCCCGAGCGGACCGGCGAGGTGGGTGCGGGCGCCTGGCCGCGAGGGCCGGCGCCCGCACCCCGCTCCGCTACTTCCAGGTGATGGCGCTCTTGCCCAGGGTGTAGGGAGCGCCCCAGTACTCGCCGCCCGTCACCTTGGTGGCGGTCGGGGCGAGCGCGACGGCGCAGCCCTGGGCGGTCTGGCCGTTGGTGAAGCCCTTCGGCAGCGAGGAGCTCGGGCACTTGGGGAAGCCGCCGATGATCATCAGCTCCTGGGCCTCGCTGCCGTCCGGCAGGAGGCCCTTGATGTGGTCCACGCTGGTGAAGGACAGGTCGGTGGTGCCGGTGTTGGTGATCGAGTACCGCACGTAGTACGGGACGAAGCCCTTGACCTTGTCGCCGAGCTTCAGCGAGTCCAGGTCGCTCGGGTCGCCGGCCTCGATCGTGGTGACCGACAGGGCGATGACGCCCTTGGTGCTGCCCGAGGTGAACTGCACCTGGGCGGGCTGGCCGATCTTGAAGCTCTGCCCCGGGGTGGCGTCCGTGCCGCCGCCGGCCGCGGGGGCGGGTGCGGCCGGGGTGGTGGCCGCACCGGCGGCGGGGGCGGACGGGTTCGCCGCGGACGGGGTGGTGGGTGCGGCGGCCGGCGTGCTCGCGGCGGGCGCCGGGGTCGTCGGGGCGGCGGCCGCCGGCGGAGTGGTGACCGCCGAGTCGGCCGAGTCGTTGTCGTTGCAGGCGGTGAGAGTCAGGGCGCCGACCGCGGCGAGACTGACGAGCGTCCACATGCGGGTGCCGGCGTGGATGGTGCTCATAGGAGGTTCCCCCGTGTTCCGGGCCGTCAGGCGGCGGCCCTGCTCCCACGTTGATAGCGCGGCCGAGGGGTCGAGCGCCATGGCCTTGGGGCGGTCTTGACCCGGATGTGACGTGACCGCGTCGGGGTTGTTGACGACTCGGTACTGTCGCGCCGTTTTCACCGGGCCGCACGCGCGGATCTGCGGTGCGGTCCCGAGGGAGCGGCGGGGCGGGTTTCGGGCCCGTTGCGGGGGCGTCCCAGTGCCGTCCCGACCGGACGCTCCGCGCGCGCACCTGGCTACGGTGGTGGCCATGAGTACGGGGGGCGGGACGGCCCGGGCCGGGATAAGGCGGGTCTTGCTGACGTTACTGGGCATGGTCGTGGCGGGGGCGGTGATCTTCGTCGGAGTGGCCGCCTGGCAGTGGCACGACCTGACCACCGTCCCCCACGGGCCGGACGCGCAGGCGCTCGCGCGGTCCGCGGAGACCCGGGAGGCCCGCGACCGGGCGGTGGCGTTCGGGGCCGAGCAGACGGCGCGGCTGAGGGCGGCGGCGCCCTGGGCGGAGGTCCTGGGCGACTCGGTCGCCGACCGCTGCCACGCCGAGGCCCGGAGCGGGAGCTTCGGGGGCAAGCCCGCGTGGTCGCCGGTGCTGTGCGTGCGGACGACGGTGCTGTACGCGGCGTTCGACGGTGAGATCGAACCGCGGCTCGCCGACCTGGACGGGGCGTTGGCGGGGCTCGGCTGGAAGGCCCGGAGCGACGGCAGGAGCCTGGTGCAGCGGCTGCAGCGCATGCACAGCCCGGGGGCGGACGCGACGGCCGAGCAGACGGCGGAGGCGCTGGCCCGGCCGAACACGGTCAGCGTGGACCACGTGCCCGGCGACGGCCGGAAATCGACCGCGCTGACGGTGGGAGTCGCGGACCGCACGGGTGTTCCGCCGGTGAGCGGCAGTTGGGACAACCGGCCGTCTCTGAGTGGTCCGGACGCGAAGCCCTACCTGGACGAGGAGTCCGAGCGGGTCGTGTACCTCGACTGGCGGCGCGCGGACATCGAGGCGATCAAGGCCAAGGCCTACGCAGGCCACCGGTACCTGCTGGCGATCGGCCTGACCCAGACCTACGCCACCGGTTGCCCCGGCGCCACGTGCAATGCGGTCGGCGGAGCGCCCGGGTAGGGGAAGGCGGTGGCCGCCAACGAGGCGTTCACCGTCGCGATAACCACGGGACGCAACTCTGCGCCCTGGCAGCCCTGTTCGGCGGCGTGGCCGCCCTCGTCCGGCTGTGCCGGCCACCGGTCGCCGCGCAGCCGACCGCCGAGCGGACGGCCGTGAAGCCCGAGGGCGCGGTCTGATCGATGCCCATGCATCGACGATGCGCCCTGACGTCGCGTGAGGTGCAAGCCTGCCGGCCTCGTCGCCCCGCGTCACAGGGGTCGACCGACGTCGCGCGGTGCGACACGGATCACGACGCCGCACCGGAGCCCTAGTGCATCAGCACGACGACGACCCCAGCGACGACCGCGATGAGGATCGTGGCGAGGACGGCGAACACCGTCGGCGTGATCCGGTCCCGGAGCCCCTTCTCCGGCGGGACCCGCAGGGACGCGTCCGTGCTCAGCTCCCACCAGTTGACGACGCGTCGGAAGTCGACGTCGAAGTCGGGGTCGGGGTACATGTCGCTGTGCTGGAGGCCCGGGAGCGCGCGACGCCGCCCGGTGGTGAGGAACATCCGGGCCGCGCGCGAGTCGCCGGCCTGGCTCTCGACCTCGCGCACGTCGATCCACCGGACCTCGTGCCACGGGTAGGTGCGGCCGCGCCCGAGGCCCCAGCAGATGGTGATCCCGGCGGGCCCGACCGAGGACCAGCTCCGGAACGCGATGACGCCGAGGGGCGCCATGAGGGCGATCGTCCCGCCGATCAGCCAGGCGCCGCCCGTGGGGCCGAGCTTGACGGCGGCCAGGGCACCCTGGGCGCCGAAGACCACGAGTATCGCCACGAGGTGCGACCAGGACGGACGGTACCGGTCCTTGGCGCGGAAGATCAGTTCGTTCACCCCGTGCACACTACGCCGCGGCCCGCTCTCCGGAGCGGCAGGGGGCGCATGCCCTGCCGACTCCAAGAGGCGCGCGGCGCAAGGCTCCAGTGCTTGCAGCGGGGCCGAGGGTCGGCAGCTGCATGACCAAATCACCCCGCCGCCCGGTGCCGGTGCGCGGTGACCGGGGCCCGGATGTCAGTGGGGTCTGCCAGAGTCGGCGCATGCTCGGGATCGTGGTGCGGACGGAGAACGGGGCGCGGCACGTTCGCGTGCCCGAGGAGCAGCTGGCCACGCTGGTGCGGCGGCTCGAAGGCGGCGGTGACCGGTTCCTGGTGCTCACCCGAGTCCCCGACCTGCCCGATGTCTTCGCCCAGACCTGGCGCGACCCCGACGGGACGTACACCCTGGAGCACCGCGACGGCGCCGCCGACCGGCACTTCGAGGCCACGCTCGACAGCGCCGAGGCCGTGATCGCGGCGCTGACCGGCTGGGCCCGGCAGGACGCCGGCTGGGCCGACGGCCCGCGCTGGTCGCTGATGGACATGGGGCCCGTCACCGAGGTGCCGCCGCCGGACCTCGCCGACGGCGACCGCGCGGAGTTGGAGCGGCGCCTGCGCGAAGTCCTGCTCGGCGGCTATGCCTCGCGCGCCGAGCTGGCCGAGGTCGCCGAGGAGTACCTCGTCACCCCGGACCGCCGGCCCGTCTCGCGCGACCAGGCGAGGGTGCTGGCCGACCGGCTCTGGCTGGAGCGCGTCGCGGAGCAGGCGCAGTGGCGTGGCGAGACCGACCCGGAGCGGCTCACCCGCGCGTTCGCGGTGCTGCAGGACGCCGGCATCACCGCCCGCGAGCACTTCACCTGCTGCCGCACCTGCGGCGAGTCCGAGATCGGCGCCGAAGGCGGCCCCGACGCCCGCGGCTTCGTCTACTTCCACACCCAGTGCACGGACTCCGCCGCGGCCGGCGGCGGGCTGATGCTGCTCTACGGCGGCTTCGACGGCTCGCCCCTGACCACCACGGCCGTCGGCCACGAGGTGGTGGCCGCCCTCGCCGAGGCCGGGCTCCGGACCGAGTGGGACGGCGACCCGGGCCGGGCCGTCACCGTCACCCCGTTGGACTGGCGCCGACGCCTGGTCGGCTGAGAGCGCGGCGCCCGTCCGCCTCCGCCGTGCGTGCCGCCGCGAGGGCCACGGTGGGCTCAGGCGCCGTCGAGGCCCGGCAGGGTCTCCTGCTCGACCTCGTGGCGCGCCACGCGCTCGGCCGGGTCCCGGCACTCCGGGCCGAGCCGCAGCATGCGGGACTCGGGATCGTGCAGCGGCCGGTGGCAGCGGCGGCAGGTGACCCGGGGGCGGAGGACCTCCCGGGCGTCGGTGCCGGGGAGCGGGTCGGCGTCGGTCATGGCCCCACGGTAGCCGGGAGCAGGCGTGAAAGGATCGGCCCCATGGCCACCGACCGCAGCAGCGCAGGAGATCCGGCGCGCACCCTCGCCCTGCTCTGGGGGATCTCCGCCGAGGAGAAGCCCGGCCGGCGCGGGCCCCGCCAGGCGAAGTCGCCGGCCGAGATCGCCGCCGCGGCGATCGCGCTGGCCGACGCGGAGGGCGTCGACGCCGTGACGATGCGGCGGGTCGCCCAGGAGCTGGGCGTCTCCCCGATGGCGCTCTACACCTACGTGCCCGGCAAGGCCGAACTGCTGGACCTCATGCTCGACACCGTCTACGCCACCATGCCGCGCACCGCCCCCGCCGACGAGGGCTGGCGCGCCCGGGCGACGGCGGTGGCCGACGACAACCGCGCGCTCTACCGGGCGCACTCCTGGGTGGCGGGCGTCTCCACCAGCCGCCCGCCGCTCGGGCCGGGGCTGATGGCCAAGTACGAGTACGAGCTGCGGGCCCTGGAACCGTCCGGCCTGCCGGACGTCGACCTCGACGCGGCCCTCACCCACCTGCTCGGGTTCGTGCAGACCTGCGCCCGGATGGCCGCCGACGAGCGCGCCGCCGAACAGGACAGCGCGATGAGCGACGCCCAGTGGTGGGCGGCCAACGCCGACCTGCTGGCCCGGGTGTTCGACCCCGGGGCGCACCCGGTCGCCGCTCGGGTGGGCGCCGCCGCCGGTGAGGCGTACGGCGGTGCGTTCAGCCCGGAGCACGCCTACGCCTTCGGCCTCGCCCGGGTGCTGGACGGGCTGGCGGCGCTGATCGCGGAGCGCCGGGCGGAGCAGTAGGCAGGCCCGGCTTCGGGCCGTAGTACCTACTCGGCCGGCGGCCGGGAACGCCGACGGGGCGGCGCCTGCCGACCCGGTGTCGGAGTGCGCCGCCCTGGGGCGGAACGAGGTGCGGGAGCTGCCCGCGCAGTCACGGCGGTTACTGCTGGTCGGCGTTGAACTTCGAGGTCGCCCAGAAGTACCCGAGCACCGCGAGACCGACGCTCCAGCCGACCGCGAGCCACCCGTTGTGGCCGATCCCGCTGCCGAGCAGCAGGCCGCGCAGGGTCTCGATGGCCGGCGTGAACGGCTGGTACTCGGCGATCGGCTGGAACCAGCCGGGCATCGAGTGGATCGGGGTGAAGGCGCTGGAGAGCAGCGGCAGCAGGATCAGCGGCATCGCGTTGTTGCTCGCCGCCTCGGCGTTCGGGCTGACCAGGCCCATGCCGACGGCGATCCAGGTGAGTGCGGTGGCGAAGAGCACGAGCAGCCCGAACGCCGCCAGCCACTCCAGGACGGTGGCGTCCGTGGACCGGAAGCCGATGGCCACGCCGACGGCGCCGACCAGGACGACGCTCGCCACCGACTGCAGCACGCTGCCGACGACGTGGCCGACGAGCACCGACGGGCGGTGGATCGCCATCGTGCGGAAGCGGGCGATGATGCCCTCGTTCATGTCGTTGGCGACGGACACCGCGGTGCCGATCACGGTGCTGCCGACGGTCATCAGCAGCAGGCCGGGGACGACGTAGGCGATGTACGCGGAGCGGTCCGGGCTGCCGCCGGCGATGCCCGCGCTCATCGCGTCTCCGAAGATGTAGACGAAGAGCAGCAGCAGCATGATCGGCGTGAGCAGCAGGTTGAGCGTGAGCGACGGGTAGCGCCGGGCGTGCAGCAGGTTGCGGCGCAGCATCGTGGCCGAGTCGCGGGCGGCGAGGGAGAGGGAGCTCATCGGACGGTCTCCTCGGACTGGTGGGACGGGGCGGACGGGGCGGAGGGGGCGGTGCTGACCGGACCGGTGCGGTCGGCCGGGCCGGGCTGACCGGGCAGCCCGGCGTTGCCGGTCAGGGCGAAGAACACGTCGTCGAGGTCGGGGGTGTGCACGGTCAGCTCGTCCGCCTCGACGCCGGCCGAGTCCAGCCGGTCGAGGACGGAGCGCAGGTCGCGCTGGCTGCCGTTGCTGGGCACCTGGAGCGTCAGGGCCTCGTCGTCCCCGGCGGCCCCGGGCAGGGCGGTGGCGGCGGCCCGGTACACGGCCGGGTCGGTGAAGCGCAGCCGCACGTGCCCGCCGGGGACGAGCCGCTTCAGCTCCTGGGCGGTGCCCTCGGCGGCGATCCTGCCGTCGTTGAGGACGGCGATGCGGTCGGCGAGCTCGTCCGCCTCGTCCAGGTACTGCGTGGTGAGGAAGACGGTGACGCCGTCGGCGACCAGCTCGCGGATGATCTGCCACATGGTGTGCCGGGATCGCGGGTCGAGGCCGGTGGTCGGCTCGTCGAGGAAGATGATCCGCGGGTCGCCGACCAGCGTCATGGCGATGTCCAGGCGGCGCTTCATGCCGCCGGAGTAGGTGGAGGCGGGCTTCTTCGCCGCCTCGGTGAGGTCGAAGCGCTCCAGCAGCCGGGCGGCGGTGCGCCGCCCCTCGCTGCGCGAGAGGTGGTGCAGGTCCGCCATGAGGAGCATGTTCTCCTCGCCGGTGATCAGGCCGTCGACGGCGGAGAACTGCCCGGTGACGCCGATCGCGGCGCGGACCGCCTGGGGGGCGGTGGCCAGGTCGTGGCCGCCGATGCGGACGGTGCCGCTGCCGGGGCCGGCGGAGACGAGGGTGGAGAGGATCTTGACGGCGGTGGTCTTGCCGGCGCCGTTCGGGCCGAGCAGGGCGAAGATCGTTCCGGCCGGGACGGTCAGGTCGATGCCGTCGAGCACGAGCTTGTCGCCGTAGGACTTGCGCAGTGCGGTTGCCGAGATGGCGAGGTTCGTCATGGTGGGTGCTCCTCAGAGGCTGCGGGCGGTGATGTTGCCGTGGGGGGTGGTCGCGCGGATGTCGAGCTCGGCGGTGCCGTCGTTGCGGAGGCCGTTGCTGATCCGGCCGTGGCCCGTCCCGGCGTCCAGGGCCGCGGAGACGCCGGGGGCGGCGCCGACGCTGATGTCGCCCGACTGCGTGCTGAGTACGACCGCGCCGCGCACGGCCTCGGTGATCCGGATGTCGCCGCGTGCGGTGCTGATCGTCGCCGGGCCGCCCAGCCGGCCGATCTCGACGTCGCCGTCGACCGCGGTGAGGCGGAGGCTCGCGGCCTCGTCGATCTCGATCTGCCGGTACGCGCCCTCGAAGGCGATGTCGCCGAGGCGGCCGACGACGCGGAGCTCGGCGGCGGTGGCCGTGGCCTCGACGTTGGAGCCGGCGGGCAGCTGGACGGTGATCTCCAGGGAGCCGGAGGAGCCGAACAGTTGGCCCTTGGGGCCGGCCGTCGCGATCCGCAGGACGCCGTCGCGGTACTCGACGGTGGTCTGCTCCGCGGCCTTCACGTCGCGGCCCTTGGCGGCGTCCGCGGGGCGGACCTCGACGGTGGTGTCGGTGCGGTCCGAGGCGATGAGGCGGACGTGGCCCGCGGGGATGTCGAGGACGGTGGTGATCGGGGCGGTGGTGTCGAACTTCTGCATCGTGCTCACCTGTCTGCTTGGCGTTTCTGATGATGGAAAAGCTACGTTGCATTCAAGAATCCTTCAAGATGCTTGTTGCGATGAGACTGAATAACAGCAGGTCAGATGCGTGTAATCATTGCAATGGAGCTATATCTAACGCAATGACAGCTGTGCGTTCGTTGCAATGGAGTGGCGGTGAACGCTATGCTCGGGGCCGCGGCGCCGGGCTCGGGGCGGCGGGCTCGGGGTGTGGGAGCTGTGGGCCGCACGACAGCGGGGAGCGCGGAGAGGGGATCGCGGTGCCGGGAGTCAGGCTCGGCCGGCAGGAGCGCCGGCAGATCGCTCTGGGAGTGGCCGCCGGCCTCTCCTGCGCGGAGATCGCCAGGGGCCTCGGCCGCCCCGCCTCGACGGTCACGCGGGAGGTGCGGCGCAACGGCGGCCCGGCCGCCTACCGGGCCGACCGGGCCCAGCTCGCCGCCGAACGCCGGGCCCGCCGGCCCCGCGGCAGCGCGCCGCGCGGGTCGGCGCAGGCGCAGGCGCAGGCGCAGGCGCAGGGGCAGGGTCAGGGGCGCGACGACGGGGCGGTGCGCGCGTACGGGGAGGAGCTGGCGGCCCTGCTGCTGCACCAGGGCCTGCCGGGGATGGCCGCCCGGGTGCTGGCCTGTCTGCTCACCACCGACGCGGGCAGCCTCACCGCGTCGGAGCTCGCCCTGCGCCTACGGGTCAGCCCGGCGTCCGTCTCCAAGGCGGTGGCGTTCCTCGACGGGCACGGCTTCGTCCGCCGGGAGCGCGACGGACGCCGCCGCGAGCGCTACGTGCTCGACGACGGCGTCTGGCACCGGTCGGCGATCGCCGGTGCGCACGGCGTCGCCCTGGTCGCCGCGACCGTACGGCGGGGCGTCGGCGTCCTCGGGCCCGGCAGCCCGGCCGCGGCCCGGCTGGAGGGCATCGCGCGCCTCGGGGACGTCGTCGGCGGCAGCATCCTGCGCGCCGCGGAGCAGGCCCGGGACGCCCTCCGTGCGGCGCCCGGGGCACCCACGGGCTGATCCGGCGGCGGCGGTCGGTGCGGGCCGGTGCGGGCCGGGGGAGTGGGCTCAGCGGGGCCGGTCGTCGTACTCGGTGCGGGCCGAGAGGACGGCGGGGACGCGCTCCTCGGACCAGTGGGCGAGCGCGGCGACCAGCTGCGCGGCCTCCCGGCCCAGGTCGGTGAGGCTGTAGTCGACCCGCGGCGGGATGACGGGGTGGGCCTCGCGGAGGACGAAGCCGTCGCGCTCCAGGGTCTGGAGGGTCTGCGCGAGCATCTTCTCGCTCACCCCCGAGACCCGGCGGCGCAGCTCGCTGAAGCGGTAGCCGCGTTCGTTCAGGGCGCCCAGCACCAGCACGCCCCAGCGGCTGGTGACGTGCTCCAGCACGCCGCGGGACGGGCACATCCGGTCGAAGACGTCCGGCGGGGGCAGTTCGCGCAGCGGTGCGGGCTCGGCCTGGCTCATTACCTGCATATCAGTACCGTACTTCGAAGTGCGTACTTTCGGAAAGTTAGTACCGTCCCTAGGGTTGGTTGCGAGGTCAACGAGACACCGGACCGCGAGACCGCGGGGCCGCGTCAACCGAACGAGGGAGCATCACCATGTACGTCGTCACCGGTGCCACCGGACAGCTCGGCCGTCTGGTCGTCGAGGGCCTGCTGGCCAAGGTGCCCGCGAGCGAGGTCGCGGTGGCCGTCCGCTCCGCCGGGAAGGCCGCCGACCTCGCCGAGCGCGGCGTGACCGTCCGGGTGGTCGACTACGACCGGCCGGAGAGCCTGGCCGGCGCCTTCGCGGCCGGGGACCGCGTCCTGCTGATCTCCGGCAGCGAGGTCGGCCGCCGGATCCCGCAGCACACCGCCGTGATCGAGGCGGCGCGCGCCGCCGGGGTCGCCCTGCTCGCGTACACCAGTGCGCCGGGCGCGGCGACCTTCCGCCTCGCCGACGAGCACCGGGCGACGGAGACGGCGATCCGCGCGTCCGGTCTGCCGTTCTCCTTCCTCCGCAACGGCTGGTACACCGAGAACTACCTGGGCGACGCGGCCGGCACGGTGGCCCGCGGCGTCGTGGTCGGCAGCGCCGGCGACGGCCGGGTGGCCAGCGCCCCGCGGCAGGACTACGCCGACGCGGCGGTCGCCGTGCTGCTCGCCGAGGGCGACGAGAGCGGCCACACCGACACCGTGTACGAGCTGAGCGGCGACGCGGCGTGGAGCCTGCCGGAGCTGGCGGCCGAGCTGGCCGAGGCCTCGGGCAGGCCCGTCGTGCACCGCGAGGTGACCCCGGCCGAGCACCGTGAGGTGCTGGTCGGCGCGGGTCTGCCGGTGGGCTTCGCGGAGGCCTTGGTGGACGTGGACGCCGGTATCGCCCGCGGCGAGCTGGCCGGCACCCCGGGGGACCTCGCCCGCCTGATCGGCCGTCCGACCCGCCCGCTGGCGGAGAGCGTGCGGGCGGCGCTCGGCGCCTGACCCGGGCACCCGGCCGGAGCCCGACCCTGACGCCCGCCCCTGACGCCCGACCCGGACGCCCCGCCCGGACGCCCCGCCCGGGTGTCCGGGCCGGGCGTCCCGGTCGCGGTCCTGTCATGACCAAAAACGTGAGACGGAGATGACAGCCCGCCCCCGCGCCCGCTACCGTCGGCTCGACACACGTGCGCGCGGAGGGCAGGCCGTCGATGGCAGAGACAACCCAGCAGGAGGCCGGCAGAGGCCTCTGGTACGGCTTCGCCGCGTACGGCATGTGGGGGCTGTTCCCGCTGTTCTGGCCGCTGCTGGAGCCGGGCGCCGCCGACGACATCCTGGCCAACCGGATGGTCTGGTCCCTGGTCGCGGTGGTGCTGCTGCTGGTCGCCCAGCGGCACTGGGGCTGGATACGCCCGCTGCTGCGCCAGCCGCGCCGGCTCGCCATGCTGGGTGCCGCCGCCGCGGTGATCTCGGTCAACTGGGGCGTCTACATCTGGGGCGTCAACGCCGGGCACGTGGTGGAGACCAGCCTCGGCTACTTCATCAACCCGCTGGTGACCATCGCGTTCGGCGTCCTGCTGCTGAAGGAGCGGCTCCGGGTGGCGCAGTGGGCCGCCGTCGGGATCGGCGCCCTCGCGGTCGCCGTGCTGACGATCGGCTACGGGCGGCTGCCCTGGATCGCGCTGACCCTCGCCCTCTCCTTCGCCACCTACGGCCTGCTGAAGAAGAAGGTCGGGCTGAGCGGGCTGGAGAGCCTGGCGGCCGAGAGCGCCTTCATGTTCCCGTTCGCCCTCGGGTACCTGATCTACCTGGAGGTCAGCGGGCGCGGCACCTTCGGGCACACCGTGGCCGGCCAGTACGGCTGGGGGCACTCGGGGCTGCTCGTGCTCAGCGGCGTGATCACCGCCGTCCCGCTGCTGTGCTTCGGCGCGGCGGCCGTCCGGGTGCCGCTCACCATGCTGGGGCTGCTCCAGTACCTGGCGCCGGTCTTCCAGTTCCTGATCGGCATCGCCGTCTTCCACGAGTCGATGCCGCCCGCCCGCTGGGCCGGCTTCGCCCTGGTGTGGGCCGCGCTGGCGGTGCTCACCTGGGACGCGCTGCACCGGGTGCACGCCGACCGGGTGGCGCGCGCCGCCGCCCTCGCCCGAGCGGACCGGGCCGCAGCCCCGGCGGCGCCGACCGGCGCACCGGTGGCCGACCCGGCCCCGGCCCGCACCAGCTGACCGGCACGGACCCGCCGACCGGCCCGCACCGGCTGACCGGCTCGCACCCGCCGACGCTCGCGCCGGCCGGCTGCTGAGACCCGCTGCTGGACCCGCTGTCCCGGCCCGCCCCCGACCCCGTCGGCGGCGGGCCGCACCGCGCCCGGGCCGCCTGCGCGGCGACCCCGGCCGCCTACGCGGTGATGTCCCGGCTGGTGAACCGCGACCACGCGGCTGAGCCGAAGACGGCCACGTACGCCGCCTGGAGCCCGAGGTTCTTCAGTACGCCGTCCCAGTACATCGGTGCGCGCAGGAGGTCCCCGAAGCTCAGCCAGTGGTGGGTGAAGAGGAACGGCTGGATCGCGTGCAGCTGCGGGAAGCTGTCGAGGATCTGGACGGTGATCACCAGGCCGACGGTGGCGGCCATCGCCGCGATGCCGCTGCCCGTGAGCGTCGAGATGAAGAGCCCGATCGCGACCAGACCGGCCAGCGAGGCGGCCACCACGGCGGCAACCAGCACCGCCCGCAGCAGGGCCGGGCCCAGCCCGATCGTCTCGCCGGAGATCAGCGTGACATCGCCGAGCGGGAACAGCGCCGCACCGGTGGCCAGCGCCGACAGCGCGACCGTCACCGTCGCGGCCAGGCAGAACGTCAGCCCGGCGACGAACTTGGCGGCCAGCAGCCGCGTCCGGCCGGCCGGGGCGACCAGCAGGTAGCGCAGCGTGCCGCCGGCCGACTCGCCGGCCACCGAGTCCCCGGCGACCACGCCGACCGTCATCGGCAGGAAGATCGGCAGCGAGACGGCGAGCGCGGTGAAGACCAGGAAGAGCCCGTTCTGCGTCACCTGCGCGATGAAGGCCGGGCCCCCGCCGCCGCGCGGCCCGTCCGTCTCGATCCGGACGACCACGCCGATCAGCACCGGCAGCATCGCCAGGATCCCCAGCAGCACCATCGTGCGCACCCGGCGGAAGGTCAGCAGCATCTCGCTGCGGAACAGCGACAGGAAGCCGGCCGCCGTCTGCGGCCGCCGCCCGGCCACCGGGGCCTCCAGCAGTTCAGCCCGCGACATCGAAGCCCTCCCCGGTCAGCGCCACGAAGGCGTCCTCCAACGTGCCCCGCTCCACGCCGAAGCCGTGCACCCGCACCCCGGCGGCGACCAGCGCCGCGCAGAGCGCCGGCAGGACGTCCTCGGCCGGTCCGGCCGGCTCGCCCTCCACCTGGCCGTCGCCCGGCTGCACACCGGCCACCCCGTGCGCGGCCAGGACTTCGGCGGCCTTCGCCACGTCCGGCGTGCGGACCACCAGCCGGCCCTGGGCGCGGGCGGCCAGTTCGGCGACGGTGCCCTGCACCACCAGCCGGCCGCGCGACATCACCGCGGCGTGGGTGCAGACCTGCTCGATCTCGTCCAGCAGGTGCGAGGAGAGGAAGACCGTCGTCCCCTCGGCGGCGACCTCGCGGACCAGCGCCCGGATCTCCCGCATGCCCTGCGGGTCGAGGCCGTTGGTCGGCTCGTCCAGGACGAGCAGCTCGCGCGGCTGGAGCAGAGCCGAGGCCAGGCCGAGCCGCTGCTTCATACCGAGCGAGTACGCCCGGGCCTTCTTGCCCGCGGCGGCCGTCAGGCCGACCCGCTCCAGCGCCTCGGTGACCCGCCGCTGCCGGGTGCGCGGGTCGGCGGTCGGATCGGCCGCGTCGAACCGCGCCAGATTGTCCCGGCCGGAGAGGAAGCCGTACAGGGCCGGGCCCTCGATCAGGGCGCCGACCCGGGGCAGCACCGACCCGACGGACTGCGGCATCGGCTCGCCGAGCACGGTGGCCGTGCCGGCGGTGGGCGCGATCAGGCCCATCAGCATCCGGATGGTGGTGGTCTTGCCGGAGCCGTTGGGCCCGAGGAAACCGAACACCGAGCCGCGGGGGACGGTCAGGTCCAGCCCGTCGACGGCGAGCTGGCCGCCGCGGAAGCGCTTGGTCAGGCCGCGGGTCCTGATCACGTCCTCGGACGCGCCGGACGTCGTCGGGACAGCGGAAGCGGTGGACGCGCTGGGCGGGGTGACGCGGGGAACGGCCACGGGGGCCGGGCGCAGTGCGGCGCCCGGCCCCCCGGCCGGCTCCGTAACGTCCCCCGTTACGGGAGCCTTGGTCACCTACTTCACCCCGGCCGCACTCTGCAGCACCGGCAGCGTCACGGCGCCCGCGAAGACCCGGCCGTCGTCGGTGACCAGCACGTTCAGCACCTTGGTGCTGATCAGCGAGCCGCCCTGGACCGGCTTGCCGAGCGACTTCGCCAGCGCCAGCGGGTTCTGCAGCGCGGCCGGGCCGCCCTTGCCGTGCTTGCCGTGCCCGCCCTCGGCGTTGGCGGGGCCGGCCGCGTCGCCGCCGCTGGGCAGCGTGGTGCTGAGCACCGCCGTCCAGCCCTCGCCGATCACGTTCAGGCCCTCGGCCGCGGTGCCCGCCCGGCCCGCCTTGCCCGCCGGGCCGGCGCCGTCCCCGGACGGGGCCTTCGCGTTCGGCGCGGCCTTCTGCTCCGTCACCTTGGCGCCCTTGGGCACGGTGAAGTCGAAGGTCTTGGCGGCGGGCTGGGCGAAGGACACCTCCGTGAAGTGCACGTCCAGCACCTTGCCGCCGTCGGCGCCCTTGACCAGCACCGCCAGCGGCACGCCGTTGTCGGCGGCCACCGCGATCCGGACCTCGCCGATGGTCGAGCCGGACTGGGTGGGCTTCACGCTCAGCTGGTACGCCTTCTGCCCGGCCACGGTCGCGGTGCCGTCCACCGTGACGGCGGTGGTGCCCGCGCCCGCGGCGAGGAACTGGCGGGCGGCCTCCTGCGGGGTGGCCGGCACCCCGGTCAGCGGCGGCCGGCCCTCCCGGTGGTCGGGCCGGGTGCCCTGCGGGGCCGTCAGGTGGACGGCCTCGTTGCTGGAGCTGTCCCAGGCCCAGACCTGGTCGCCGTTGCGGACCAGCTCGTAGCCGGCGAGCTGCTCGATCAGCCCGATCCGCTGGCGGTCGGGGCCGTCCACCGCGACCCGCAGGGTGTGGTCGCCGCCGAGCAGCTGGGCCAGCTTGGCCTCCGGCGCGGCCGCGGACGACCCGGAGCCGTTCGAGCCCTCCGAACCACCGGACGAGCCCGGCCCGCCCGGGGCGACGCCGCCGGCCGCCGCCGCGCCGCCCGCACCCGCGGCGGCCAGCAGCTGGCTCGGCACGCCCAGGTCGGCCGAGACCGAGACCGTGCCCGAGAGCGTCTGCGCCTCCGAGCCGAGGGCCTTCGCCACCACCTGCTCCGCCGTCAGCGTCGGCAGGTCCGGCGGGGAGTCGGCCGCGAGCGCCGGCACCAGGCCGACCCCCGCGGCGATCACCGCCGCCACCGCCACCGGTACCGCCACCCGCACCGCGGTGCGCCGCCCCGCCCGATAGGGTGCGCCCCCGCCCTCGTACTGCTCGCCCGCCGTGTCGTCCGTCATCGCGTCAAACCCTCCCGTTGCCGTGACCGGTCGCCGCTGTGCGCCGCTGTCCTCCATTACAAGGCCCCGGCCCGGCCGGGGCATCGCCCTGCAGGGCCAGATCGGGGTAGGACTCGTGGCCCATCCGACCCTGAGAGACCCTCAGGGTCACGTACTCCGGATGTACGAGACCTGGCGTAGTGTCGCGCCATGGACGGAACCTTCCCCCCGACTGCGAACGCGATGCGGCGTGCCCTGCGCCGTGCCCGGGACGGTGTCGCGCTGGACGCGGCCGAGGCTGCGGTGCTGCTCCAGGCCAGAGGCGAGGACCTTCAGGACCTCTGCGCGAGCGCCGCCCGGGTGCGTGACGCGGGCCTGCTGGCGGCCGGCCGGCCGGGCGTCATCACCTACTCCAAGAGCGTCTTCATCCCGCTCACCCGGCTCTGCCGCGACAAGTGCCACTACTGCACCTTCGTGACCGTCCCCGGCAAGCTCCGCAAGGCCGGGCACGGGATGTTCATGTCGCCGGACGAGGTGCTGGAGGTGGCCCGCCGGGGAGCCGAACTGGGCTGCAAGGAAGCCCTGATCACGCTCGGCGACAAGCCGGAGGACCGCTGGCCGGAGGCCCGCGAGTGGCTGGACGCGCACGGCTACGACGACACCGTCGCCTACGTCCGGGCGATGTCGATCCGCATCCTGGAGGAGACCGGACTCCTCCCGCACCTCAACCCCGGGGTGCTGAGCTGGACGGACTTCCAGCGGCTCAAGCCGGTCTCGGCCTCGATGGGCATGATGCTGGAGACCACCGCCACCCGGCTGTGGAGCGAGCCCGGCGGCCCGCACCACGGCTCGCCCGACAAGGAGCCGGCCGTCCGGCTGCGGGTGCTGGAGGACGCCGGGCGCAGCTCGGTGCCGTTCACCAGCGGCCTGCTGATCGGCATCGGCGAGACGTACGAGGAGCGCGCGGACTCGCTGTTCGCGCTGCGCAAGGTCTCCCGCGCCTACCACGGCATCCAGGAACTGATCCTGCAGAACTTCCGCGCCAAGCCGGACACGGCGATGCGCGGCATGCCCGACGCCGAACTGGACGAGCTGGTCGCCACCGTGGCCGTCGCCCGGCACCTGATGGGCCCGTCCGCCTGCCTCCAGGCGCCGCCGAACCTGGTGGACGGCGAGTTCGAGCGGCTGATCGGCGCCGGGATCGACGACTGGGGCGGCGTCTCGCCGCTGACGCCCGACCACGTCAACCCCGAGCGCCCGTGGCCGCAGATCGACCGGCTCGCCGAGCGGTCCGCGGCGGCCGGCTTCGAGCTCCGCGAGCGCCTCGCCGTCTACCCCGAGTACGTCCGGCACGGCGAGCCCTGGCTGGACCCGCGGGTGCTGCCGCACGTCCGCGCGCTGTCCGACCCGCAGACCGGCCTGGCCCGCCCGGACGCGGTGGTCCGCGGCCTGCCCTGGCAGGAGCCCGAGGACCTGCCCGCCTCGTACGGGCGGACGGACCTGCACGCCACCATCGACACCGAAGGGCGCACCGGCGACCGCCGGGCCGACTTCGAGGACGTCTACGGGGACTGGCAGGTGCTGCGCGAGCAGGTGCTCGCCCAGGGCGCCCCGGAGCGGCTGGCGGGGGACCTCCGCGGCGCCCTGGCGGTGGCGGCCGACGACCCGCGGAAGCTGACGGACGACCAGGCGCTCGCGCTCTTCCACGCGGACGGCCCGGCCCTGGACGCGCTCTGCCGGATCGCCGACGCGGTGCGCCGCGACGCGGTCGGCGAGGACGTCACCTACTGCGTCACCCGGAACATCAACTTCACCAACGTCTGTTACACCGGCTGCCGGTTCTGCGCCTTCGCGCAGCGCCGCACCGACGCGGACGCCTACACCCTCTCGCTGGAGCAGGTGGCCGACCGGGCCGCGCAGGCCTGGGACGTCGGCGCCACCGAGGTCTGCATGCAGGGCGGCATCCACCCGGACCTGCCCGGCACCGCCTACTTCGACATCGCGCGGGCGGTGAAGAAGCGGGTGCCCGGCATCCACGTGCACGCCTTCTCGCCGATGGAGGTCGTCAACGGCGCGACCCGGACGGGCCTCTCGATCCGGGACTGGCTCCAGCAGGCCAAGGAGGCGGGCCTGGACACCATCCCGGGCACGGCCGCCGAGATCCTGGACGACGACGTGCGCTGGGTGCTCACCAAGGGCAAGCTGCCGGCCGCGACCTGGGTGGAGGTCGTCAGCACCGCGCACGAGCTGGGCATCCGCTCCTCGTCCACCATGATGTACGGGCACGTGGACACCCCGGCGCACTGGCTGGGCCACCTGCGGCTGCTCGCGGAGATCCAGCAGCGCACCGGCGGCTTCACCGAGTTCGTCACCCTGCCGTTCGTCCACACCAACGCGCCGGTCTACCTGGCGGGCATCGCCCGGCCCGGGCCGACCGCCCGGGACAACCGCGCGGTGGTGGCGATGGCCCGGCTGCTGCTGCACCCGCACATCCCCAACATCCAGACCAGCTGGGTGAAGCTGGGCGCCGAGGGCGCGGCCGAGATGCTCCGCTCGGGCGCCAACGACCTCGGCGGCACGCTGATGGAGGAGACCATCTCGCGGATGGCCGGTTCGGCGTACGGGAGTTACAAGTCGGTCCGGGACCTCCGGGCGATCGCCGAGGCGGCGGGCCGGCCGCACCGGCAGCGCACCACCACCTACGGCGAGGTGCCGGAGGAGCGCCGGGCCGCGGCGCTGGCCTCGGACGGGCACCTGCCGGAGCTGCTGCCGGTCCTCGACTGACTCCTGGGGAGCCCGGGCCGCGCGCCGCGGGCCGTCACGGCCGGGTCGTGACGGCCGGGTCGTGACGGCCCGCGGCGCCCGGGCGCGTCAGCCGACGAGCAGCTGGCTGCGCAGGTCGCGGAGGTCCCGCTGGTCCAGCCCGAGGCCGGACTTCAGGTAGGCGTCGAAGGAGCCGAACTTCTGCTGCACCTCGTCGAAGCCCGCGTTCAGGTACTCCGGCCGGACGTCCAGCAGCGGCTTGTAGACGGCCTGGTAGGCGGGCGGCAGCTGGGCCAGGACGGCGGCGTTCTCGGCGGCCCGGTAGGTGTTGCTGGCGAGGTAGTCGGCCTCGACGCTCTCGCGCGGCACGCCGAGCGCGGTCAGCAGGGCGGCCGAGGCCCAGCCGGTGCGGTCCTTGCCGGCGGTGCAGTGGAAGAGCACGTTCTCGTCGTCGCGCTCCACCAGGGAGTTGAGCACCGCGTGGTACGCGGACTTCGCGCTGTCGGCGGAGACCATCGTCCGCTCGGCGTCGACCATGGCCTGGACGGCGGCCTGCGGGGTGGTGACGTTGAACGCGCCGGTGTTGTCGACGCCGAGCACGTTGGCGCTCACGGCGGTGGCGCCGGCCGGGATCCGGTCCGGGGCGGTCTTCTGCTCGGCGGGGGTGCGCAGGTCGAAGACGGTGCGGATGCCGAGGCGGCGCAGCTTGGCGAGGTCCTGCTCGGTGAGCTTCGAGAGGTCGCCGGAGCGGTACACCACGCCCATCCGGACCCAGTGGCCGTCGGTGGTGCGGTAGCCGCCCGCGTCACGGAAGTTGGGGGCGGAGGCGAGGTGCAGCGAGCGGTCGGCGACGACCAGCGGCGCGCCGCCGTCCGGGACGAGCTCGAAGTACCAGCGGTCGGCGGCGGCCAGGCCGGTGACGGTCACGGTGGCGGTGCCGGCGCCCTTGGCGACGGGCTTGCGGCGGCGGACGTCCTCCGGGTCGGTGCCGGCGTAGACGGTGACGGCACGGGTGCCGGGGGCGGTCCAGGTGAGGGTGAAGCTGCCGTCGGCCTGCTGGGTGGCGGTGGCGGCGGTGAACGGGACGGCGCGCGCGCTGTGCGCGGCGGCGGCCGGGGCGGGGGAGCCGGCCGGGGCGGCGACGGCGAGCGCCGGGGTGCCGAGGGTCAGCGCGCCGGTCAGGGCGAGCGCGGTGGCCAGGCGGGTGCGGGAGATGGTCATGGCCCCGGACGGTAGGCAGCCCCGGGTGGCGGTCCGTGGCCGCCGCATGGCGCATCAGCAACATTTTGTTGAAGACTGGTGTTCCGGGCAGCCCCTCGACTTGTTCGGCCATTCGAATACAGTGCGAGGGCGCGCGACCGGCCCAGTGGCGCGCGGACCGCTCCCCGGACGAAAGGCGCCCCGTCGTGATGCCTCTGTGGTCACGCGCACAGCAGCAGGACTTCCGCAGCCGGGTGCGGGGCTGTCTGCTCGGCGGCGCGATCGGCGACGCGCTCGGTGCGGGCATCGAGTTCGACTCCCTGGAGAAGATCCGTGCGGCGCACGGCCCGCAGGGCGTCACCGGCTACGTCCCCGCCTACGGGCGGCTCGGCGCCGTCACCGACGACACCCAGATGGTGCTGTTCACCGTCGACGGGCTGATCCGGGCGCACATCCGCCGGGACACCGGCAGCTGGCACCCGCCGACCGATCTCCACCTCGCCTACCTGCGCTGGTCCGCCACCCAGCGGGACTGGGGGCCGGACGAGCGCCGGGCCGACCTCGGCTGGCTCGGCCGCGAGGAGTGGCTCTACGCCCAGCGCGCCCCCGGCCAGGCCTGCCTCTCCGGCCTCTCCGGCCCGGACGCGGAGCGCCTGGGCACCCTGGACGCGCCCAAGAACCCGCACTCCAAGGGGTGCGGCACGGTGATGCGGGCGGCGCCGTTCGGGCTGCTCGCCACCTGGGAGCCGGGCCTGGTCTTCCAGCTGGCGGTGGAGTGCTCGGTGCTGACGCACGGCCACCCGACCGGCTACCTCTCGGCCGGCGCGCTCGCGGTGATCGTCCAGACCGCGGCCCGCGGCGGCACGCTGGAGGAGGGCGTCCACCTGGCGCTGGCGCTGCTCTCCGAGCGGCCGGGCCACGAGGAGACCACGGCCGCACTGCGCGGCGCGCTCGACGCGGTACGGGCCGGGGAGCCGTCCGCGGAGCGGGTCGAGGCCCTGGGGGAGGGCTGGGTCGCCGAGGAGGCACTGGCGATCGGGGTGTACTGCGCGCTGGTTGCCCACGACATCCGCTCGGGGCTGCTGCTCGCGGTGAACCACTCGGGGGACAGCGACTCCACCGGTGCGATCTGCGGCAACCTGCTCGGGGTGCTGCACGGGGACACCGCGCTGCCACCCGGCCTGGTGGCCGGTCTGGAGGGGCGCGGGGCGGTGCTGGAGCTGGCCGACGACTTCGTGCTGGAGCTGATGCACGGGCCGGAGCTGCACGGGCCGGACACCGTGGAGGGCGCCGCCTGGTCGGCGCGCTACCCCGTCCTGGGCTGAGGCCGCGTCCGGCGCGCCCCGACTGCCGGCATGCCCCGACTGCCGATGCGCCCTGACTCCCGATGCGCCCCGGCCGCGCACGTTGCCCGGCCGCCGACATGCCGTTGCCCGCAGCGGGGGCCACCGCCGGGGGAGGCGGCGGCCGGCGCTACGGGCAACCGGGCCGAGAACGGCGGATACGGATCAGAAGCCGCCGAACACCCCTGCCCCGGCGGCCTCGGCGAAGGCGTTCCAGGCTTCGGCGGAGAACTGCAACTGCGGACCCCGTGGGTCCTTGGAGTCCCGGACCGCCACCGCGCCCCCGGCCGGCGTCGCGATCTCCACACAGGCGCCGTTGCCGCCGCTGTGGCTGCTCTTCCGCCAGACCGTCCCGTTCTCGAAGGTGGTGCTCATACGTGGTATCCCTCTTCAATGTCGGCTATCAGTGTCCGGCTCTCGGCCACCCCGAGCGCCGCCGCCCGCAGGTGGTCGTAGAGACTGGTATAGCGGCGGACGTCCGCGTCCTTCTCCAGGTAGAGATCGCTCGTCACCCCTTCGAAGTAGACAACCGTCGAATCGGCTGACTCGGGGAACTCCAACAGGGAGAATGTCCCGGTCATGCCGGGGTGGGCGCCCTTGGAGAAGGGGATCACCTGGATCGTGATGTTGGGGCGCTGGCTCAGCTCCAGCATGTGCTTCAGCTGATCGGCCATCACCGCCTTGCTACCGACCTCGCGGCGCAGTACCGCCTCGTCTATGACGGTCCAGAGGCTGCCGAGCGGGTTCTCGCCGTTCACCCGGTCCTGGCGCTTCATCCGGACCTGCACCCGGCGCTGCACGGAGAGCGCGTCGGTGTCCGGCTGGGTGCCCTCGACCACGGCCTGGGCGTACTGCTCGGTCTGCAGGAGGCCGGGGACGAAGGAGGACTCGTACGCGCGGATCGAGGAGGCCTCGGCCTCCAGGCCGATGTAGACGCTGTACGGGGTCGGCATGTCGTTGAAGTCGTGCCACCAGCCGCGCTGCCGGGACTCCCGGGCCATCTCCATCAGGCTGGCGCGCATCGCGTCGTCGGTCACGTTGTAGACGTCGCAGAGGTCGCGGACGTCGCGCTGGCTGATGCTGCGGCGCCCGTTCTCCAGCCGGCTGATCTTCGACTGGGAGACCATCAGCCGGCCGGCCACCTCCTCCGCCGTCATGGCCAGGCCCTCGCGCAGCTTGCGCAGTTCGGAGCCGAGGCGCCTGCGACGCACGGTGGGATTGATGTTCGCGGACACGTCGACCTCCGGCCGGACCTCTGGTGATCGTTGGAACGGCAGTCCTCGGAACACTGTGGAAATTGGGACCAACCCCCCTGACTTTGAGCAGCATGTCACCTTGGATCAGGTCGGCGCCGGGGAATCACAGGAGCGCAGTAGAACAGATCATCGGAAAAGCGCTTCTGCGAGACGGCGGACGCCTCCGAGTGGTAGGGCGGCGATACGGCTCGATCCGGTGGTACTGGGACGGGGGTGCGGGCGCCGCCGGCGCCCGCACATGTGCTGGTGGCACGTGCGGAGGCGGTCCGGGCCGGGCTCGGCCTGGGTCCCGGCCGCCTTCCGGGGACGGCGGAGGGGCGGCCGCCCGGCGACTTCCGTCGCGGGCGACCGCCCCTCCGTGCTGCTGGTTGCTCACCGCCGGGTGGCGGCGCGAGCGGCGCGGTGAGCGCCGGGTGGTGCGCGGGTCCGGCGCTGCCGGCCGATGGTGCCTGCCGGGCGGCGGTGTGCTGCCGGCCGTCGTGCTGCCCGGCCCGGGTGCCGGTCGTGCGCACCCGCCGGTGGTACTCACGTGCTGGTCGTGCGGCCGTGCCGTTACTGCTCGCGTGCCGGTGGTGCCCGGTGCCGGCCGGGCCGGGTCAGCGCACGCCCACCCGGGGCGCCACGATCCGGCCACCGGCTCCGGCGCGGCCCACGGTGGGCCGTCCGGCATGCGCGGGCCCGGCAGGGGCACCGCCCGGGGCAGAACGATTCTGCTGGGCCGGCAGGCCGTTCTGCACGTCCATGACGGCGTGCGCGACCATCCCGCCCAGCGGGTCGTACCGGATCAGGTCGCGCAGGCGCGACCGTGAGGACCGGCCCTCGTTGCCGGGGTACAGGTGCTTGCCCAACCCGACCGCGTGGGCCAGCGCGGCCAGCGCCGCCGTCCGCGGGTCCGGCGGAACGCCGGTGCGGATGGCGGTGTCCAACCGCTGTTTGATCGCGGCGTTGGTGCAGTCGTCGGACGCCTGATAGCGCGTCGTCGGAAGCACCCCGCACACCTGGCCCGGCACGGCCGTGACCATGCCGCACCTCTCCAGGTGCGCCAGATAGGTCTGCCGAAGCCCCAGTCGGGGCCCGCCGATCCAGTGCGCCGCGCGTACCGGACTGCCGCGTCGGCGCAGCAGTTCGAGCGCGTGGTCCAGTGTCGGGTCGCCGGTCGGCCGTGGTAGCACCACGGCGATCCGGTCGCCCTCCGGGACGATCCGTCCGGCCAGGGACAGCTCGACGAGCTGGGCCCCGGCAAGTCCGAGGTCGAGGGTCTGCGGCTGCGCCGTGGTGCCCGTGGTCGGGTCCAAGGCGAGCAGCAGGAGTTCCTCGGGAATAGTTCTGCGACTCTTGCCCATCCAAGCCTCCCCGCGTGGATGGGAAACAGCGTGACGCCTCTCACACGGGCTTGTCGAGTACGCCTCCGAATCGTGACCTTGCGTACGAGACGGGGAACCGGCGGCGCAGGGCCCGGCGTCTGACCGGTGAACAGGTTGTGACGAGACCGTGCGGCGGCAATAAGCGCCGGTCGGGCGGGGTGTGGTCGGCCGGAACGGCCACCGGTGGCGGAGACTGTACAGGTACACGGGGCGGGGCGTCGGCTTCCCGAAATCGGGTCTGCCGATGCCCCGCCGGGCGTTGAGGAGGCTGGGTTACGTGGGCGAGTCCCCCGACAGGGTGCTGCGGGACGGCGAGCGGGCGCGGGAGCGGGACGGGGAACGGGACCGTCCGGCGGGCGTCGACGGCGGGTCCGGGGAGACCGTCGACGACGCTCCCGACGCCGCGGCCGTCGAGGCGGCCGACGCCTCGGAGGGGGCCGGGGGCCGCCCGGCCGGGGAGTCCGCCGGGCCGGTCCGGGCCGGCTCCACCGTGCAGCTCCGGGTCCGGGATGTGGACAGCAGGACCACGATGCTCCGGCTCCCCGTCGACAACGCGACCACTGCCCTGCGGCTGCCTCCGGAGCTCACCACGCCCACCCCCGGCAGCGGCGAGCCTGCTGCCGGCGGCCGGTCCGGTGACTCCGCGAGCAGCACGCCGGCGAAGGGCGGGGCCGCCGCGGAGGCCCCCGCCGGGACCCCCGCCCGCCCGGCCGTCGCCGACCCGCGTCTCGCGCTTCGGACGGCCGCGCCGGCCGGGGAGTCCGCGTCGGAGAAGGCGGAGCAGGCGGAGAAGGTGGAGCGGACGGCGCAGGAGTCGCCGTCGGAGCCGCAGCCGGAGCCACTGTCCGAGAAGCCGTCCGAGAAGTCGTCCGAGAAGTCGTCGGAGGAGCCGTCGGAGGAGCCGGCAGCCGACCGGGCGGCAGGGGACGCCGAGCCGGAGCCGGCGCGGAAGCCCGAGCAGAAGGCGGCCGAGGCCGAGGGTCCGGCGAAGGCGGCGGAGGATCCGGCGAAGGCCGAGGAGCCGGCGGAGCCGCGCACCGCGGAGCCGCAGCCCCGGCCGGCGAAGTCCCTCCCCACGACCCCGCTCCCCCCGGGGGCCGCCGCCGCCCTCGCCGCCGCCCCCGCCGGGGGCAGCGTCCCCGAGCCCCCGAAGCCGCGCCCGCTGCCCGAGCCGGAGCCCGGTCCGGAGCCGCTGCCGGAGCCCGCCCCCGCGCCGGAGCCGGAGCCGGAGCCGGCCCCCGAGCCGCTCCCCGTGCCGGACCCGAAGCCGATGCCGCCGGCCCCGCCGCTGCCCGAGCCGGAGCCGCTGCCCGCCGCCGAGCCCCGGGGCGCCACCGCGTCGCGCCCCCGTGCCGCGGCGACGGCCGTCACCGAGCCCGTGCCCGCCCCCGACCCGCTGCGCATCACCGAGCCGATGCTCGGCCCGGCGACGACGGCCGAGGCGATGGACGTGCTGGCGGCGCTCAACGCCCGCCCGGTCTCGCCGCTGCGCCGCGCGCTCAAGCGGATCACCATCTGGACGCTCTTCCTCGCCGTCGTGCTCGGCGCGGTGGCCGTCGCCCAGCTGCTCCGCCCGCTGCCGGACGCCGAGGTCAGGCTGACCGCCGCGGGCAGCTTCAGCTTCGGCGGTGACCCGCTCGACCTGGCCTGGCCGGCCAAGGGCCAGTCCGCCGCCGAGGTGGTCGGCGTGGGCAGCCTCGGCAGCTCCGGCCCGGAGACGCCGGCCTCGATCGCCAGCGTCACCAAGGTGATGAACGCCTACCTGATCCTCCAGGCGCACCCGCTGAAGAAGGGCGAGAGCGGCCCGAAGATCACCGTCGACAAGCAGGCCGCCCAGGAGTCCGGCAACGTCGACGAGTCCCGGGTCACCCTGACCGAGGGCCAGCAGCTCACCCAGTACCAGGCGCTGGAGCTGCTGATGCTCCCCTCGGCCAACAACGTGGCCCGCCTGCTGGCCCGCTGGGACGTCGGCTCGGAGGACGCGTTCGTCAAGAAGATGAACGACACCGCCGCCAAGTTCGGCATGACCAACACCACCTACACCGACCCGGCCGGCTTCAGCCCGGACACCAAGAGCACCGCGAAGGACCAGCTGAAGCTGGCCGAGCAGGTGATGCAGGACGAGATCTTCCGGCAGATCGTGTCGAGCCCGGACACCACCTTCAACAACCAGAAGATCTCCAACACCAACAACCTGATCAACGCGAAGACCGGGATCATCGGGGTCAAGACCGGCTCCAGCACCCCGGCCGGAGGCTGCCTGATGTGGGCCGCGTACAAGGAGATCGCCGGCGTGAAGCGGCTGATCCTCGGGGTGACCCTCGGCCAGCAGGCCACCTCCGCGGCCCCCGGCGACGGGATCCTCCCGACGGTGCTGAAGGTCAGCGGGAAGCAGATGCAGGCCGCGCAGAACGGCGTCACCGGGCAGACCCTGGCCAAGCAGGGCGACGTCGTCGCCCGGGTCGACGACGGCCTCGGCGGTACCGTCCCGGTGGTCGCGGGCGCGGACCTCGTCGCGGCCGGGTTCCCCGGCATCTCCGGCACGCTCACGCTGGCCCCGGCGAAGACCGGCCACAGCGCCAAGGCCGGGACGCAGGTCGGCGTGCTGAGCGTCGGCGCGGGCGACAACAAGGTGGAGGTCCCGGTCGTCCTCCAGTCCGACCTGGCACCGCCGTCGATCCTGGACCGCCTCACCCGGATGCTCTGAGCACCCGGCGGCTCCCGGTGGCAGCGCCGCCGGGAGCCGCGCAGCGCGGACGGAGCGGGACGCCGGACCGGCCGCCGCCCCGCTCCGTCGGCGTTTCCGGGGCCGTCGGCGTTCCCGGGCCCGCGGCGTTTCCGGGCCCGCGGCGTTTCCGGGCCCGTCGGCCCCACCGCCGCGCACGCGGGGCCGACGGCGGCGGCCGGTCAGAACCGGTCGCTGCCCCAGCGCCCCGGAGCGGTCCGGCTGCCCAGCCACTCCGCCATCGGCGGCTCCTCGGAGACGACCCGCCCCAGGGCGATCGCCAGCGTCAACGCGGCGAACAGCACGATCAGCCAGGAGAGGCCGGTGAAGACCACCCCGTACGGCCCGAACTGCGTCACACTGCGCGACATCGCGTGCGGCAGGTAGACCCGCGCCGCCACCCCCAGACCCACCACGCCCGCCGCGCAGAGCAGCGCCCCGGGCAGCAGCGGCAGCCAGCGCACCCGGCCGGCCAGCAGCAGGTGCTGCGTCCACCACCACATCGCCCCCGAGGTGAGGTAGGTCAGCGGGATCCCCAGCCAGGCCCCCTGGCCGAAGCCGTCCCGCACCGGTGCCTGGAAGGTCAGGGCGACCACCCAGATCAGCAGCCACACCAGCCACCGCCAGGCCGCCAGCCGTGTCCCGGACTTCGGCAGCTCCCAGCAGCGCTCGCAGACCCGCTGCATGGCCCGGCTCAGCGCCGTCGCCGAGAGCAGGGTCACCACCGCGCCGATCACGCCGAAGCCGGTCTCCGACTCCTTGCCGGTGTCCAGCAGCTGCTGCACCGACTGCTGGGCCGAGCCCTGCAGGCCAAGCTCCTGGCGGAGCGTGGTCACCACGCCGTCCCGGATCGCGGCCGGGGCGAACACGGCCAGCACGAACAACGCGGGCAGCGCACTCAGGAAGGCCTGTGCCGCCAACCGGGTGGCGCAGTCCAGCAGGTTCACCCGCAGCAGCTGCCCGAGCGCCCGCCCGACCAGCGGCACCTGCTCGGGCAGCACGCGGGCGAACTGCGCCGCCTCCGCCGACCGGCGCTTCCACCGCTCCTTCCGCCCGCCCGGATGCCCGCTCACGCGCCCGTCCCCCCGGGCCCGGCGCTCGTTCCCCGGCCGCCCACCGGGGCCGCCCGGGCGCCGGGCGCTGCCGGGGCTCCAGGGGTGGGCACCCCGCGGCGCTGCCAACGGTCGCCGCTGCTCCGCATGGACTCCCACCTCCGCCTCGCGCCGCCCGGGCCCGGGGCCGGCACCGCGGCCACCGGGGCGCACCGGCCGCCTGCGGCGCAGGCGCGGGCGGGAGCTCCGGGCGGCCGGGCGGAGACACCCGGATCACCGGGCTCCATGGTCGCCCGCCCCCCACGCCCCCGCATCCGGGGGCGGCCCGGGGCAGCGGCCCCGCCGCCACCGGGCGCCGGGCGGGGAGCGGCGACCGTCAGCGGGCGGTGCGGTCCAGGAGGGCGAGGGTGACGCCGCCGAGGGGCGTCACGAGGCCGGGGGCGCCGTAGCGGGAGCGCAGGGCCCGGGCCTGGTCGCCGGGCATGGCGGCGAGCGGTTCGGCGGTGTCCCCGAGCACCAGGAGCCATATCCGCTGCCCCTGGCCCACGCAGTCGTCCGGCTGCGGGCAGGCGGCGGGGAAGAGGTCCTCCGCCTGGACGGCGCTGTGCTGGACGAACACCGGGTACGGGCGGACGTCCGGCGGCAGGTAGTAGGAGATGCCCGTCCCGACCATCGCCCAGCTCTGGTTGCCGAGCGGCGTGGCGATGCCGTCCCCGGGCCGGTAACCGGCCGCGATCAGCTCGGCCGCCGCCCGGTACGGCTCGCGGGAGTACGAGTGCGAGCCCGCGTACCGGACGGAGGACTGCTGGGGCAGTGCCACCAGGGCGGGCACCGCCAGCAGCCCGACCGCCAGCAGGGCTCCGGCGGCCCGGACCTGCCCCGGGGTCCGGCTGCGCCGGGCGGCCGCCGCGACCGTCGTGTACACCGCGCGCACCCCGCCGCCGGCCAGTGCGGCCCAGGCCGGGACGGTGAACAGCAGGTACCGGTCCACGAAGTACGAGGTGCTGCCGCGGGACACCAGCCAGACGGCCACCACCGGCGTCACCGCCAGCAGCAGGAGCTGGAGCGCGGGCAGCCGCCGCCCGGGCAGCAGCAGCACCAGCAGGGCGAGCAGGACGAAGGCGTGGAACACCCCGGCCGAGCCGAACAGCGGCTCGCCGAAGTGCCGCAGCTGGTAGAAGGTGGGCTTGCCGATCCAGCCCAGCTGCCGCCCGGACTGGCTGCTGCCCAGCACCACCACCGGCACCACCGGCAGGGCGGCCACGGCGACCGCCAGCGGGTACTGCCAGAGGAGCCGCCGCTGCGGCTCGCCGCGGGTCCGCCACAGGTGCAGCAGCACCAGGGCGGCCTGCCCGGCGATCGTGCTGAACGAGATCAGGTGCCCGGCGCCGGCCACCGCCATCGCCGCGCAGTACGGGGCCCAGCGGCCCACGGACGGCCGTTCGAGGGCCCGCAGCAGGAACCACGCGGCCCCGGCGACCGCGCAGGTCACCAGGGCGTACGAGCGGGCCTCCTGGGCGTAACGGGAGATCAGCGGGACGACGGTGAAGAGCAGTCCGGCGCTGATCCCGGCCACCCGGCCGCCGAACAGCCGCCGGGCGGTGAGCGCCACGAACCCCGCCGCGGCGGCCATGGCCAGCACCGAGGGGAGCCGCAGCGCGACGGCGGTGTCGCCGAACACCACCGTCCAGGCGTGCATCAGCAGGTAGTACGTGCCGTTGCTGGCGTCGACGTGCTGCAGCAGCCGGAGCAGATCGCCGAGCGGGCGGGTGGCCGCCGTCCAGGTGGCCACCTCGTCCCGCCAGAGCTCCGGCGTGCCGAGCCGGTACCCGCCGATGCAGAGCATGGCCAGCGCCGGCCACAGCCAGACCCGGCCCAGCAGTCGGAGGGCCTGGTCCGGGAGGGCAGCTGGTGGCATCGGGCGGCCTTCGTGGTTGTACGCGGAGGGGTCGGTCCCTCGCAGGCTACTGGACTCCGCCTGACGTCCTGTCGGCAGTTGCCCCTCCGGGCCGTCCGCGCGGCGCGGGCACCGGCGTTGGGCGTGGACACGCCAGTGATGCCACGGGATGCGGCGCCACCGGCGTCGGCCGTCTCTTCGGTTGTTCGGTGCCGGCGCCGAGTCGATGCAGGGGCTGGGGTCGGGGGGGTGCACCCGATCGCCACGGTCGCGCCGCTGCCGGCGAGCAGCGGCCCGGCCACCGGGGCCAGGGCCGGGGCGATCCGCCCGGCCCGGACGTGCATGCGTCTGTCGAGAAGGTCGTCCGACCGTTCGGCCGGAACTCCCGCGGCACGGGCCGGCGTGACGACATGTCACTTGATCGGCCGTTCGGGGGCTGTGGCCGCCTCCGTCGGGACGGGCGCCACGCGCGGAGGGCCTCCGCGCCTCTCCAGCTCCCCTCCGGCTCCCCTCCCGACCCCCGGCCGCTCCCGCGCCGGGGCGGAACCCGCAGGTCAGGCCGGACGGACCGGGCCGCCGTCCGGCAGGCCGCCGCTGCCACGACGCGATCCGGTAGGCTGTCTGCGGTCCGACGGCGATCCCGACGGTGCCGTGTCCACACCCTCCCCGGCGGAGGGCCCCGACACAGCCCGTGCCGTCCGGCCAAGGTGTTTGTCGCTCCGCGTCGAGACCGACCCGCTGGGTCCTCGGCACGGCCCGCACGCACCCCGCCTCAGTAGCTCAGGGGATAGAGCACGGCTCTCCTAAAGCCGGTGTCGCAGGTTCGAATCCTGCCTGGGGCACAGTGCCCGTCACGGCGACGGACAAGCGAAGGGCCGGCCCCGGGGTGATCCCCGGGGCCGGCCCTTGTCCGTGGTGGGGCGAGTCAGCCGATGGCGCCGTCGGGGCGGTCGGGGGCTTCCCCGAACTCCGGGTCGTACGGGCCCGGGCCGGCGGGGGAGGGATCCTTCGGGGAGGCCAGGACGCGCTGCACCCGGGGCCGGGTGCGCCAGTTCACCCGCCGGATGTCCCGGGCCAGGGCGCCGGGGCGCCAGAGTTCGACCGCGACGGTGACGGTGCCCAGCACGATCCCGGCGGCCAGCCACCCGCCCAGCACGTCACTCGGCCAGTGCACTCCCAGGGCGATCCTCGTCCAGCCGATCGTCAGCACGGTCAGTGCGGCGACGGCGACGGCGGCGATCCGCCCGCCGCGCCGGGCCTGCGACCAGAACAGCCCGACCAGCACGGCGCAGGTGATGGCCGAGGCCATCGCGTGCCCGGAGGGGAAGGCCGGGCCGCCGGCGTGCGAGACGGGGTTGGGGAAGGACGGCCGCTCACGGCCGAACGAGAGCTTGAACGCCCACTGCGCGCCCCAGCCGACCAGCGTCTGCGCCACCACCCAGCAGGCCAGGACCCTCGCCCCGATCAGCCAGAGCCACGCCGCGGCGATGCCGAGCAGCGTCCGCATGGTGATCGTGCCGCCGATGTCCGAGAACGTCTGCACCGCGGCGGTCGTGGCGGTGTGGTCCCGGGCGTAGCGGTGCAGGCCGTCGACCCAGGCGTGGTCGAGGCGGGCGAGCGGGTGCCAGCCGGTCTGCACCAGGGCGGCGAGGATGCCGAACAGCAGGGCGCACCCGGTCGCGAGCGCCGCGTGCCGGAGCAGGTGGCGACTACGCGGAGTGAGGCTTGCCGAGCGTTTGGTCAGGTGCATGGCTGACACCTTCCCAGTGCGGTGTGCCGATCGGGGGCTGAGGCGATAGCGATTTGGCATCTTTTGTGCGGAGGACCTGCGTGCGCGGGGGCGTGGGTGCGGGCGCGCCGGGGGCGCTCGCCCGGTGGGCGGGGCCGGCCGGGATCCCCGGTGCCGCCCGGTGAGGCGCCGGCCGGGTGCGGGTGGATCCCGGGCGAATCCCGGGCGGTGCGGGAACGCGGGCGGCGGTTCGGGGGTTCACGAAGTCAAGGGCCGGTGAAGCCGGGGCCCGGGAGGGTGGTGCCGGGGCCGGTGTCGCGGCTCGGCGGCTCGGCGAGAGGGCCGGATCCGGTCCGGACCGGTCGCCCGGGTGGCACCTGGCGCAGCCGAGCGCTCACCCTCCGTTCACGAGCGGGGTGAAATCCAGCAGGATACTGCATCGCTGGAAGAATCTGGCCGACTTGGGAATGTTGTCCGGAATCTGTTCGTTGGATCGTTACGTGTGAGCCCCGGGTGGGGCCCGCACTCTTGCCCTCACAGGGCAGGCAGGCAGACCTCGGCAACACCAGCAAAGGGAGCAAGCATGGCCACCCGTGCCGTCGTTCGCGACAGGGCCGACCGGACTCGCGCGGCCCGCCCGACCAACTTCGAGGCCGACCGCGACCTGGTCGGTATGTACCTCGACGAAATCGCCAGGACGCCCCTGCTCGATGCCGCCGAGGAGGTCGAGCTCTCGCTGCGGATCGAGGCCGGCGTGTACGCCCAGCACCTGCTGGGCGAAGGCGAGCTGCCGAAGGGCGTCGAACGCGACGAGCTGGAGGCGATAGCCGAGGACGCGGAACGCGCCAAGGACGTCTTCATCCGCTCCAACCTGCGCCTCGTGGTCGCCGTCGCGCGGCGTTACCCGCGCAGTGGCCTGCCGCTCCTGGACCTCATCCAGGAGGGGAACGCCGGCCTGGTGAGGGCGGTCGAGAAGTTCGACTACGCGAAGGGCTTCAAGTTCTCCACCTACGCGACGTGGTGGATCCGGCAGGCGATCACCCGGTCGATCGCCGACCAGTCCCGGACGATCCGGCTGCCCGTCCACCTGGTGGAGGAGCTGGGCCGGATCCGGCGGGTGCAGCGGGAGAAGTCCAAGGAGCTGGGCCGGGAGGCCGAGCCGGCCGAGATCGCGGCTGAGCTGGACACCACCGAGGCCCGGATCAAGGACGTGCTCGACTGGGCCCGTGACCCGGTGAGCCTCAACATGTCCGTCGACGACGAGGGCGAGACCCAGTTCGGTGACCTCGTGGAGGACACCGGCGCGACGTCCCCCGAGGACGCCGTGATGGTCATGCTCCGCCGCGAGGAGCTGGACGACCTGATCGGCCGGCTGGACGACCGCACGGCGTCGATCATCCGCTCGCGGTACGGGATGGAGGACGGCCGTGAGCGCACCCTCACCGAGGTCGGCAAGCAGCACGGACTGACCCGTGAGCGGATCCGCCAGATCGAGAAGCACGCGCTGGCCGAGCTGAAGCGGATCGCCGACCACGCCGGCTTCGAGGCCGCCTGACGGCCGCCCGAGGCCGGTCGTGACCGCCACGCGCGCAAGGACAGTGGATGACCGCCCGGGCCCCGGGTGCGGGAGCGCTCCCGCACCCGGGGCCCGCGCGCGTCCGGACGGTGCACGTCCGGACGGTGCGCACCCGGACTGTGCGCGGAGCCCGGCCGGTCGGGCTCCGGAACGCCGCGCCCTAGGCTTGGAGGCATGGACGATGGACGACACGGAGACGGCCCGGTGACCGAACAGCTGCCCGGGCGGGACGACGCGGCCGCCGGGCCCGCAGCCGCCGGGGCCGACCCGGAGCCCGCGGCGGCACCGGCGGCGAGGAGCGCGGCCCGGCTGGTCTTCCGGGACCCGCTGGACCAGCAGTCCCGGGACGACACGGATGCCGGCTGGGGCGGCCGCCCGGGCGGCGGGGACAGTGGCGGGCGGGGACTGGACTGGTACCTGAGCCAGCGCCCGCCGCACCACGGCGACTGACCGGGGCGGTGCCGCTCAACGCTGCTGGGTGACCAGCGCGTCGCGGATCTCGGTGAGCAGGACGACCTCCCTGGCCTCGGCCTCGGCCTCGATGTCGGCGGGGCTCTTCCGCTTGGCGGCGAACCTGGTCATGGGCAGGATCAGGCAGAGGTAGACGACGGCCGCGGTGATCAGGAACTGCAGCGCGGCACTGAGCACCGAGCCCCAGAGGATCATGATCCCGGACGTGACCTCACCGGTCGCGCTCAGCTCGCAGGGGCCCTTGAGGCAGGACGTGTAGGACTCCAGGTCCTTCGGCCCGAAGGCACCGACCAGCGGATTGATCACGCCCTTGACGAAGGCGTTGACGATGTTGGTGAAGGCCGCGCCGATGACGACGGCAACGGCGAGGTCGACGACATTTCCCCGCAACAGGAATTCTTTGAAGCCCTTCATGCCGCGTGAACGACGAAGTCGTTTTCCGGTCACGGGTGATCTTCGCCGGTGTCCGATTGACAACCCGTTCGGTGGACGGGGCCGGCTCCAGGCGGGGGCAGCCAGGCCCGGGCGGGCCCGAGGGCCAGGGCCGCGGCCAGCGCGAGCAGCAGCACGACCGGGACCGCGGGCCGGTGCCGGAGGGCCTGCCGGAGCCGGTGGCCGCGCCCGCCGCCGCGCCGGATCGGCGGGAACGGCGGGACTTCGCGCCGCGGCGGGACGGCCGGCGCGGGCAGCGGGAACGGGCGGGGGAGGCTCGTGGTCGTCGTCATGGGCACCACCGGTGGTCGTCCGGTGCCGGCCCCGGGCGGGCCGGCATCTCGTGACGCACACTCTGCGGCGCCGGCGGCCCCGGTGGAATCCGCTGTCCCCAGCCTGTGGACAACCCGGGCCTGTGGACAAACGCCGTCACCCGCAGGGGTGGGCCCGGTGTCCCCGGAACGACGCCCGGCCCCCTAAGCCCGGCCCCCGCCTCCCGGCCCCCGCCTCCCGCCTCCGGCTCCCGGCCCCCGCCCTGCCCGACAGGCCGCCCCGGCGCCCGGGCACGCCGAAAGGCCCGTCGGCCCCGCCGAAGCGGGCCAACGGGCCTTTCGAAAGCCTGGAAGGCCTGAGGTGTCCGGGGTCAGCCGGCCGGCTTCGCCGCCGCCGCCGGAGCGGGGCTCGACGCCGGGGCGGAGCCGCCCGAGGACGAGGCCGGAGCGGTCGTCGAGGACGAGGACGTGGTCGACGAACCCGAGCCCACCGTGCTGCTGGAGGACGAGCGACTGTCGGTCCGGTAGAAGCCGGAACCCTTGAAGACCACACCCACGGCCGAGAAGACCTTGCGGAGCCGTCCCTGGCAGTCGGGGCACGTGGTCAGCGCCTCGTCGGTGAACTTCTGCACCGCCTCCAGGCCGTTGCCGCACTCGGTGCACTGGTACTGGTACGTGGGCACTTGTCTTCCTCCTGGCACTCTCGCCTGATGAGTGCTAACGATGGTCAATGATGCGGCATTCCGCTGCATCAGTCCAGCGACTCGAATGTGAGATGAGCCGGGGCCGCAGCGGGGCAGGCCGGAGCGGGGCCCGGGGCGGCCGTGCGCCGACCGCCCGGGAGGGCCCGGCTCAGCCCTTGGCCGCGCCGACCAGCTGCCGTGCCGCAGGCCGCTCGCCGCCGGTGGCCACCGTGCTCGCCGCGCCGGGCGCGACCAGCAGGTGCCGCAGCGCGACCAGCGCGACCAGGCCCACCCCGGCGCCGGCCACCGGCACCAGGAACCCGGCCGACGGGCCGTGGCCGTCGATCAGCTGCCCGGCCACCGTGGAGCCGGTCGCCAGGCCCAGGCCGATGGCGCCGGTCAGCCAGGTGAAGGCCTCGGTCTTGGCGCCGTCCGCGACCAGCGTCTCGACCAGGGTGTACCCGGTGATCAGGGTCGGCGCGATGGCCAGGCCGCAGACCAGGGCGGCGACGGAGAGCGCGACCAGGTTGGGCATCGCCCAGAGCGTCGAGCAGCCCAGCACCAGCAGCGCGTAGCAGCCGAGCAGCCGCTGCCGGGGGGCCCGGCGCCAGGCGACCATGCCGTAGAGCACGCCGGCCAGCATCGAGCCGCCCGCGAAGATCCCGTACACCGTGCCGTTGGCACCCGGCTGGCCGACCGACTCGGTGAACGCCGTCACCGAGACCTGCATCGCACCGAAGACGGTGCCGACGCCGAGGAACGCGCCGGCCAGCAGCCGGACGCCGGGCGAGGCCAGCGCGGAGACCCGGCGGACGCCGGGCTCGTGCGGGTGCCGGGCGGGGGCGGTGCGCCGCTGGGCGGCGAAGGCCAGGCCGCCCAGGACGGTCAGCGCGGCCTCGGCGATCAGCCCGGTCGCGGGGTTGACCGAGGTGGCGATGGCACCGGCCAGCACCGGGCCGATCACGAAGGTGAACTCGTCGGTCACCGACTCGAAGGCGAAGGCGGTGTTCAGCTTGGCGGCGGGCGCGTTCTCGGCGGACAGCTTGGCCACCCAGCGGGAGCGCACCATCGCGCCGATCTGCGGCACGCTGGCGCCGGCCGGCGCGGCGGCCAGCAGCAGGGCCCAGACCGGGGCGTGGCCCAGGGCCAGGGCGATCAGCGCCGCGACCGAGACCGCGTGCACGACCACGGTCGGCACCAGGACGGCGGCCTGTCCGTAGCGGTCGGCCAGCCGGCCGGTCTGCGGGCCGACGAGGGCCTGGGCGACGGCCGACACGGCCGCGACGGTGCCGGCGGTGCCGTACGAGCCGTGGGTTTCGAGGACGAGCAGGACGATGCCCAGGCTGAGCATGGCGTAGGGGAGCCGCGCGGCGAACGCGGGCACCAGGAACGTCCGGGCGCCCGGGGTGCGCAGCAGTGCGCCGTACCCGATGCGGGCGGGCGCCGGGGTGTCCGGCGTGGCGTCCGCGGGGACGCTGTCGATCTCGACCGTTCGGCGGGCCGTCACGGTCGGTCCTTCCTGCTGCCTGGTAGCGCGGAAGGGGCATGGGGTGGCCCCGACGGCGCCGAGAGTCGTCCTCTCCGCGTCGACCGGGGTAGTTACCGGGTCGGCCCGGCGTGGTTGCCGAGGGCCGGACCGCGGCCGCCGAGCGGTCGCGCCAACTCTGCGTCAGGCAGATGCTGGGTGTGTTTCAACCATCATACTTATACGCGCGTAGATGTCGCGCTTCCCTCGATAATACAGGCTGCGTCCAAAATTGTCCTGCTAATTGAAGGTGAACTTCGAACCAACCCTTCGAGAGGCAGGCGTGCCGGGTTCGCGCGGCCCGCCCGCTCCCGCCAAGGGCACCAGGGTCGCTCAGGCTCCCCGCCCGAACAGCCAGCCGGCGAGCTTGCCGCCCTTGTCCACGGCCCGCAGCCGGCGCTCGGCGGCCTCGCTCACCTCGTCCGTGGTGACCACCAGCAGCTCGTCGCCGCCGCGCAGCACGGTCGCCTTGTCCGGCACGAAGCTGCTCCCCTCGCGGACCACCAGGGTCACCGCGGCGCCGGCCGGCAGCCGCAGCTCGCCGATCTCCACGCCCGACATCTTGGAGTCGGGTGCCAGTGCCACCGACAGCAGGTGGCCGTGCAGCTTCTCCAGCGGGGCGGACTCGATGCCGAGGTCGTGGCCCATCGAGCCCTCGCCGATCCGCAGCCACTTGGCCACCCAGGGCAGGGTCGGGCCCTGGAGCAGGGTGAAGACGACGACCAGGATGAAGACGATGTTGAAGACGTCCTGGGCCATCGGCGCGCCGGCCACCATCGGGATGGTGGCCAGCACGATCGGCACCGCCCCGCGGAGCCCGGCCCAGCTCAGCAGGGCCTGCTCGCGTCCGGGCAGCCGGAACGGCGTCAGGGTCAGCACCACCGACAGCGGCCGGGCCACGAAGACCAGCACGGCGCCGATCACCAGCGCGGGCACCACGGCGGAGCCCATCGTCCCGGGGGTGCAGAGCAGGCCGAGCAGCACGAACATGCCGATCTGCCCGATCCAGGCCAGGCCGTCGGCGAAGCCGCGGACGGCGGGGCCGTGCGGCAGCTTGGCGTTCCCGAGGATGACGGCGCTGATGTAGACGGCGAGGAAGCCGGAGCCGTGCAGCATGGCCCCGCCGGCGTAGGCGAGCACGGTGAGCGCCATGACCGCGATCGGGTAGAGGCCGGAGGACGGCAGGGCGACGTGCTTGATGCCGAAGGCGCCGATCTTGCCGACGGCCAGGCCGACGGCGGCGCCGATCGCCAGCTCGGCGGCGATCGTGCCGACCAGCACGTACCAGGAGTCCAGCGGGCCGGTGGTCGCGAAGGCGACGACCAGGATGACCACGGGCGCGTCGTTGAAGCCGGACTCCGCCTCCAGCAGGCCGGTCAGCCGCTGCGGCAGGGGCACCATCCGCAGGACGGAGAAGACGGCCGCGGCGTCGGTGGAGGAGACGATCGCGCCGAGCAGCATGGAGGTGCGCCAGTCCAGGCCGACCAGCCAGTGCGCGCCGGCGGCGGTGACGAAGACGCTGACGCCGACGCCGACGGTGGCGAGCACGGTGGCGGCCGGCATCACCGGTCTGACCTCGCGCCAGCTGGTCTTGAGGCCGCCCTCGGCGAGGATCACCACCAGGGCCGCGTAGCCGATCACCTGGGTCAGGGCGGCGTTGTTGAAGGAGACGCCGAGGCCGTTCTGGCCGAGGGCGACGCCGATGCCGAGGTAGATCAGCAGGCTGGGCAGTCCCGACCGGGTCGAGATGCGCACGGCGACCACCGCGACCAGCAGGATCACGGAGAACTCGAGGAGCAGCTGGTTCAGGTGGTCGACATTCACGCAGGGGCACCTCGGGCAGGCTGGGGGCGGGCGGGGTGTCTGGCGGCGGTGAGGCCGGGGAGCCGACCGGCAAGGGGGGGCGGGCGGCCGGGCAGGCCGATTGCTCCCCTTGCGGATCGTTACTCAGTCTAACATTTTGCCATATCTTTAGTTTCCCCTGTCACATCGGTCCCTCACCTCCCTTTCTCCGGTCCTTCCCTGACCTCCTCCGATCCCACCGTGAGCGTCCCCCGTGCACGGCCGCCGGCCGAGTCGGCCTAATGTGGTCCCCTGTCACGGCCGAGTGCCCTGGACATGCCCGCCCGCCCCCCAGTCGAGGACCGCAAGGACCCAGATGCCCCGCTCGAAGAAGTTCCGGCGCGCCCGTCTGATCGTGATCGTGCTGGTCGTGCTGCTGGTGGCCGGCGTCGGCTACGGCGGCTACCGCGGGGTCGCCGCGGTCCGCGCCTCCTTCCCGGAGGTCGACGGCAGCGTCAAGGTGGCGGGCCTGAGCGCGCCGGTCGACGTCAAGCGCGACGCCAACGGCATCCCGCAGCTCTACGCCGACACCCCGGAGGACCTCTTCCGCGGCCAGGGCTACGTCCAGGCCCAGGACCGGTTCTGGGAGATGGACGTCCGACGGCACATCACCGCGGGCCGGCTCTCCGAGATGTTCGGCGACAGCCAGGTCGAGACCGACTCCTTCATCCGGACCATGGGCTGGCGCCAGGTGGCCCAGAAGGAGTTCGACACCCAGCTGTCGCCCGAGTCCAAGAAGTACCTCCAGGCCTACGCGGACGGTGTCAACGCCTGGCTCGGCGAGCACCCCGGCGGCGCGAGCGCCTCGCTGGAGTACACGCTGCTCGGCACCGTCAACGGCGACTACAAGCCCGAGCAGTGGACGCCCGTCGACTCGGTGGCCTGGCTGAAGGCGATGGCCTGGAACCTCTCCGGGAACCTCCAGGAGGAGATCGACCGCTCGCTGCTCGCCCAGGACTTCAGCCCGGAGAAGATCGCCGAGCTGTACCCGGAGTACCCGTACGCGCGCAACGGCACGATCGTGAAGACCGGCACCGTCGGCGGCGACGCCTACCACCCCGCCGACGGCTCCGTCCCGCCCGGCTCCGGCGCCGCGGCGGGCGGCACCGCCCAGGGCGCGGCCGCCACGAAGGCGATGCTCCAGGGCGTCACCGACCGGATCGACGCGATGCCGCAGCTGCTCGGCCGCCAGGGCCAGGGCATCGGCTCCAACTCCTGGGTGGTGGCCGGTGCGCACACCACCACCGGAAAGCCGCTGCTCGCCAACGACCCGCACCTCGGCCCCGGCCTGCCCTCGGTCTGGTACCAGATGGGCCTGCACTGCCGCACCGCGTCGGCCGCCTGCCAGTTCGACGTCTCGGGCTTCACCTTCGCCGGCATGCCGGGCGTGGTGATCGGCCACAACAAGGACATCGCCTGGGGCTTCACCAACCTCGGCGCCGACGTCACCGACCTCTTCCTGGAGAAGGTCACCGGGCCGGACACCTACCTGGTGGACGGCAAGGAGGAGAAGTTCGAGCTCCGCAAGGAGACCATCAAGGTGGCCGGCGGTGAGGACCGCACCATCACCGTCCGCACCACCCGGACCGGCGCCCCGCTGATCTCCGACCAGAGCACCGAGCAGCAGAACGTCGGCAAGTACGCGCCGAACGGCACCTCCGCCCCGGACCGCGGCACCGGCGGCTACGGCGTCGCCCTGCAGTGGACGGCGCTCAGCCCGGGCAAGACCATGGACGCCGTCTTCGAGCTGGACCGCGCGAAGGGCTGGGAGGACTTCCGCAACGCCGCCAAGGACTTCGCCGTCCCCGCGCAGAACCTGATCTACGCCGACGCCAAGAACATCGGCTACCAGGCGCCCGGGAACATCCCGATCCGCGGCAAGGGCGACGGCTCCACCCCGGCCCCCGGCTGGGACTCCGCCTACCAGTGGAAGGGCTCCGTGCCCTTCTCCGCCCTGCCGTTCAGCAGCAACCCGTCCGCCGGCTACATCGTCACCGCCAACCAGGCCGTGGTCGACCCGTCCTACAAGTACCTGCTGACCAAGGACTGGGAGTACGGCACCCGGGCCAAGGAGATCACCGACCAGATCGACGCCAAGCTCAAGAACAACGGCAAGATCTCGCCGGACGACATGCAGGAGATGCAGCTCGACAACACCAGCATCCTCGCGAAGACGCTCGTCCCGCTGCTGCTCAAGGTGCAGATCGACGACCCGTACGTGCGCGAGGCGCAGGACCTGCTGAAGGACTGGAACTACCACCAGGACGCCGACTCGGCCGCCGCCGCCTACTACAACGGCGTCTGGCGCCAGCTGCTCAGCCTCTCCTTCGGCCAGAAGTTCCCGGCCGACCTGCGGGCGAAGGACAACTGCCTGCTGGTCCGCCGGCAGACCGACCCGACCAAGCCGGACAGCAGCACCCAGATCGTCACCGAGTGCGGCACCCGGGATCCGGGCAAGGCCCAGCCGGACGGCGGCGACCGCTGGACCGAGGTGGTGCGCCAGCAGCTGGAGAAGCCCGACAGCAGCTGGTGGACGTACATCGACTCGGACCACAAGGAGCAGAAGGGCCTCGACAACCTGCTCGGCGAGGCCATGAAGAATGCCCGCCAGGACCTCACCGCGCTGCTCAGCAAGGACGTCTCGACCTGGAGCTGGGGCCGTCTTCACACCCTGACGCTGCGCGAACAGACCATGGGCAGCGACGACTCCTCGATCGCCTCCGGCGTCGTCCACCGGCTGCTCAACCGCGGCCCGTACCGGCTCTCCGGCGGCTCGGCGGCGGTCGACGCGGCGGGCTGGAACGCCGCGGCCGGCTACCAGGTGGACTGGATCCCGTCGATGCGGATGGTGGTCGACCTGAGTGACCTGGACGCCTCGCGCTGGGTCAACGTCGGGGGGGCCTCCGGGCACGCGTTCCACCCCAACTACAACGACCAGACCGACCTCTGGCTCAAGGGCAAGCTGCTGACCTGGTCCTTCTCGCCGGAGGCGGTCGAGAAGTCGGCCAAGAACAAGCTGGTGCTGACCACCGGCTGACGCACCGGCCGGCGCACCGCACCGGCCCGCACGGCACCGAACGACGCGGCGGCGGCCCCGTCCCCGATCCACGGGGGCGGGGCCGCCGCCGTTCACCCTCCCCGCCCGGGCCGGGAGCGACCCGGCTACCCCAGCCGGTGCAGCCCCGACGGCGTGAGCGCCACGTCCACCGGCAGGTCGTGCGGCTCGGCCGGCACGCTCGCCAGCAGCTCGTGCTCGTACAGCAGCACGGCCAGCAGCGGACGCACCCCGGCCCGGCCGAGCCGGGCCAGCACCCGGTCGTACGAGCCGCCGCCCCGGCCCAGCCGCAGACCGGCGCGGTCCACCGCGAGCCCGGGCAGCAGCACCAGCTCCGCCCCGGTCACCGCCGCCGGCCCGAGCCGCTCGCCGACCGGCTCCAGCAGCCCGCGCCCGGCCGGGGCCAGCGCCTCCGGGCCCGCGTAGGCGGCCCAGTCCAGGTCGTTGTCGGCCATCAGCACCGGCAGCAGCACCCGCACCCCGCGCGCCAGCAGCGCGTCCAGCAGCGGCCGGGTGCCCGGCTCGGCACCGACCGACACGTACGCGGCCACCGTGCCGCCCGGGGTGGCAAGCTCCCCGGCGTGCCCGGCCAGCGCCCGCGCGGCCGCCTCCCGCGCCTGCGGGGCCAGCGCCCGCCGCTCCGACAGCAGCCGTGTCCTCAGCGCGCTCTTCTCGTTGTGCATGGGATCCTCCACGGCTCGATCCTCCACAGCTCGACCCTCCCCAGCTCTGTGCCGGTGACGCTCAGAGCCTGACACGCGGAAGGCGGCCCGATGTCCACCCCACTGCTGGTCCAGGCCCTGGCCGCACTGAGCGTCCCCGCGCTGGCCGGCGCCACCGCGCTCGGACTGCGCGTGCGCCGCGGCGACCGCCGCGCCGCCGCCCGCGAGGACGGGCTGCGCGCGCGGGTCGCCGAGCTGGAGACCCGCTGCGCCGAGCTGGAGCGCACCGCCTCCTGCGACCCGCTCACCGGCGTGTGGAACTACCGCCACCTGCAGCTCACCCTCGACCGGGAGATCGAGCGCGCCCGCCGCGCCGAGCACACCGAGCAGCACGACGGGCCGCGCCCGCTGGCCGTGCTGCTGCTGGAGATCGCCGGCTTCGACGCGGTCGTCGCCGAGCACGGCCGGGCCCGGGCCAACGCGGTGCTGCGCGACCTCGCCCAGCGGCTCGGGATGGAGATCCGCCGCTCCGACACCTTCGGCCGCTACAGCGGCGAGGAGTTCCTCGCCGTCCTGCCGGACACCGGGGCCGGCGGCGCCGCGCAGGTCGCCGAGCGGCTGGTCTGGTCCGTCCGCCGCCACCTGCTGCTGGACTGGTCCTCCGGCCCGCGCGAGGACCGCCGCCCGCAGGGCAACGGGCTGACCGCCGCGGTCGGCGTCGCGGTGCTGCCGGAGGACGGCACCCATGCCGCTGTCCTGCTCCGGGCCGCCGACCGGGCCCTCGCCCGGGCCCGCGCATCCGGAGGGGACTGCTGGCACGGAACGGCCTCCCCGCGGTCGCGCACCGGCCCCGCTGCCGAGCGTGACCGTTCGGAAAAGCCGGGTAGTCTGTCGCCCTGTGCCGGAGAGGACCCCCTCACCTCACCCGTCACTCCACCTCTGCCTGCCATCGTGGCCGGGCCCCGCGACGTGCTGTCATAGCCGGTCAACCGCGCTCGGCCAGGCGAAAACATGCCTTAGTAAGGTAAAACGCATGACGACGACCAGCTCCCGCATTCCGGTAACCAAGGCCGTGGTACCCGCGGCCGGACTGGGCACGCGCTTCCTGCCCGCGACCAAGGCCACTCCGAAGGAGATGCTGCCGGTCGTCGACAAGCCGGCGATCCAGTACGTCGTCGAGGAGGCCTCCGCCGCGGGGCTGTCCGACATACTGATGGTCACCGGCCGTAACAAGCGCGCTCTTGAGGACCACTTCGACCGCGCCTACGAGCTGGAGGAACTGCTCTCCCGCAAGGGCGACCAGGACCGCCTGCGCCGCGTCCGCGAGTCCGTCGAACTCGCCAACATGCACTACGTCCGCCAGGGCGACCCCAAGGGCCTCGGCCACGCCGTCTCGGTCGCCGAGCAGCACGTCGCCGGCCAGCCCTTCGCCGTCCTGCTCGGCGACGACCTGATCGACCCGCGCGACCCGCTGCTCTCCCGCATGATCGAGGTGCAGCAGGAGCTCGGCGGCTCCGTCGTCGCGCTGATGGAGGTCGACCCCTCCCAGATCCACCTGTACGGCTGCGCCGCCGTCAAGGCGAACGGCTTCGGCGAGGACGTCTTCCAGGTGACCGACCTGGTCGAGAAGCCCGACACCGCCGACGCCCCGTCGAACTACGCCGTCATCGGCCGCTACGTCCTCGACCCCTCGGTCTTCGACGTGCTGCGCGAGACCCCGCCCGGCCGCGGCGGCGAGATCCAGCTCACCGACGCGCTGCGCGAGCTCACCACCCGTGACGCCGAGGTCGGCGGCCAGGTGCACGGCGTCCTCTTCCAGGGCCGCCGCTACGACACCGGTGACCGCGCGGACTACCTGCGCGCTATCGTCCGACTGGCCTCCGAGCGCGAGGACCTGGGCCCGGAGTTCCGCTCCTGGCTCCGGGAGTTCGTCGCCACCGAGCTGCAGGACTGACACACCGACCGAGAGCGAGCGCGCCGATGACCGGGTCCACGGAGAGCAACACCACCCCCGCCGCCTGCTGCGACGGATCCGCGGACCCGGCACCGGCGCCCCGCCCGGCCGGGTCGGCCGCCGGTGCGCCGGCCGCGCCGCCCCGGCTGTGGACGGTCGACGAGCACCTCGCCGACGTGCTGTCCGCCGTCGGCCCGCTGCCCGCCATCGAGCTCCAGCTGCTCGACGCCCAGGGCTGCCGGCTCGACGAGGACGTGGTCGCCGACGGCGACCTGCCGCCCTTCGACAACAGCTCGATGGACGGCTACGCGCTCCGCACCGCCGACACCGCGGGCGCCACCGGCGAGTACCCCTCGGTGCTCACCGTGGTCGGCGACATCGCCGCCGGCGCCGCCGAACTGCCCAGGGTCGGCCCCGGCCAGGCCGCCCGGATCATGACCGGCGCCCCCGTCCCGCCCGGCGCCCAGGCCGTCGCCCCGGTCGAGTGGACCGACGGCGGCAGCGGCACCGGCGAGGCCGCCGACGCGATGGGCCCGGCCGTCGCGGACGAGGAGGTCCGGGTGCTGCGCCCGGTCTCGGAGGGCGCCCACGTCCGCCGCCGGGGCAGCGACGTCGCCGCCGGCTCCCGGGTGCTGGAGGCCGGCACCCGGCTCGGCCCCACCCAGCTCGGCCTGCTCGCCGCGATCGGCCGCGCCACCGTCCGGGTCCGCCCCCGCCCGCGGGTGGTGGTCCTCTCCACCGGCAGCGAGCTCGTCCAGCCCGGCGAGCCGGTCGGCCCCGGCCGGATCACCGACTCCAACAGCTTCACCCTCACCGCCGCCGCCCTCGACGCCGGCGCCATCGCCTACCGGGTCGGCGGCGTCCCCGACGACGCGGCCCGGCTGCGCGCCGTCCTGGAGGACCAGCTCGGCCGGGCCGACCTGATCGTCACCAGCGGCGGCGTCAGCGTCGGCGCGTACGACGTGGTCAAGGAGGTCTTCGAGTCCTACGGCGGCGTCGACTTCCGCCGGCTGCGGATGCAGCCCGGCAAGCCGCAGGGCTTCGGCCGGATCGGCGCGGGCGGCCCCGGCGCCGCCGCCGGCGTGCCGCTGCTGGCCCTGCCGGGCAACCCGGTGAGCGCCTACATCTCCTTCGAGCTGTTCGTCCGCCCGGTCATCCGCACCATGCTCGGCGCCGCCGACGTCCACCGCCCGGTGGTCCGGGCGCTCTGCCCGGCGGCACTGCGCTCGCCCGCCGGCCGCCGGCAGTTCCTCCGCGGCCGGTACGACGCGGCGGCCGGCGTGGTCGAGCCGGTCGGCGGGGCGGAGTCCCACCTGGTCGGCGCGCTGGCCCGGGCGGACTGCCTGATCACCGTCCCCGAGGACGTCACCGAGCTGCCCGCAGGCAGCGAGGTGGACGTGGTCCTGCTCGGCGGCTGACCGTCCGGCGCGGCGGGCCGTCCCGTGGACGCGGCCCGTCCCACGCCCCGGCCGGAGCGGGGGGTACGGTAGCGCGGTATTCGACTGCGCGCCCCCTGGAGCACCCCGTGACCACCTCACCACCCGGCGACCGCCTCACCCACGTCGACGACCAGGGCGCGGCCCGGATGGTCGACGTCTCCGGGAAGGCCACCACCGCGCGCACCGCTGTCGCGGCCGGCCGGGTCCGGGTCTCCCCGCGCGTGGTCGAGCTGCTGCGCGGCGAGGGCGTGCCCAAGGGCGACGCCCTCGCCGTCGCCCGGATCGCCGGGATCATGGGCGCCAAGAGGACCCCGGACCTCATCCCGCTCTGCCACCCGATCGCGGTCTCCGGGGTCGAGGTCGACCTCACCGTCACCGACGAGGCGGTCGAGATCACCGCCACCGTGCGGACCGCGGACCGCACCGGCGTCGAGATGGAGGCGCTCACCGCCGTCGCGGTGGCCGGCCTCACCGTGATCGACATGGTCAAGGCCGTCGACAAGGGCGCCACCGTCGAAGCCGTCCGGGTGCTCAGCAAGACCGGCGGCAAGAGCGGCGACTGGTTCGCGCCGGAGGCCTCCCGGTGACCGCGCGGACCACGCCCGCCGCCGGGCGCCGCACACCGCGCGAGGCACCCGCGGCCCGGAACAGGGCCGGCGCATGAGGGCCCTCGCACTCACCGTCTCCAACCGCGCCTCGGCCGGCGTCTACGCCGACAAGGGCGGCCCGCTGCTGGTCGCAGGCCTGCGGGCGATGGGCTTTCGCACCGACGGCCCCCGGGTCGTCCCGGACGGCGAACCCGTCGAGGCGGCGCTGCGGGAGGCCGTCGCGGCCGGCTACGACGTGGTGCTGACCACCGGCGGCACCGGCATCTCGCCGATGGACCTCACCCCGGAGATGACCGCCCGGGTCATCGACCGGCACGTCCCCGGCATCGCCGAGGCCGTCCGCGCGTACGGCCGGGAGAAGGTCCCGACCTCGGCGCTCTCCCGCGGGCTGGCCGGCCTCGCCGGGCGGACCCTGATCGTCAACCTGCCGGGCTCCACCGGCGGCGTCAAGGACGGCCTCGCCGTCCTGGAGCCGCTGCTCGCCCACGCGGTCGACCAGCTCGGCGGCGGGGACCACCCCCGGCCCGACGCGCCCGACTCCGGGAGGGCGCACTGAACGCCGGCTGGCCGGTGGAGCTGCACGAGGGGGACGTCACGCTGCGCCCGATCCGGGGCCGTGACCAGCGGGACTGGCAGGAGGTGAGCCGGCGCAACCGGGACTGGCTGCGCCGCTGGGAGGCCACCGTGCCGCCCGGTCCGGCCGGTCAGGGCGCGGGCCCGCGCCCGACCTACCGGCAGATGGCCCGCTTCCTGCGCGGCGAGGCCTCGGCCGGGCGGATGCTGCCCTTCGTGGTGCTCCACAAGGGGCAGCTGGTCGGTCAGCTGACCGTCGGCGGGATCACCTGGGGCTCGATGTGCTCGGCCAACGTCGGTTACTGGATCGACGAGGCGGTGGCCGGGCAGGGCATCATGCCGGCCGCCGTGGCACTTTCGGTGGACCACTGTTTCCGCACCCTCGGACTGCACCGGATCGAGGTCTGCATCCGCCCGGAGAACGGGCCGAGCCGACGGGTGGTGGAAAAGCTCGGCTTCCGCCCGGAGGGAATGCGGCCCCGGTATCTGCACATCGACGGCGACTGGCGGGACCACCTGGTGTACGCGCTCACGGCCGAGGAGGTCCCGGAGGGGATGCTGGAGCGCTGGCGGGCGCTCAGGTCGGGGCGTACCGGCGGTAATTGAATACTTGTTCGAAAGAAATATCGATATGGCATCGGCGTGGCGACGGACGGGCACAAATACCGGCAAAATAGTCGGAGAATCAGCTTGATCACACGACACGCCGTGCCAAATTGCTGCCGGGCCTTCCCCGGCGCCCGTACGGTGTGAAACGTGAGCAGTAGCGGCCTTATCTACGCCGTCATCGTAGGGGCCTGGGCCGCCTATCTCGTGCCGATGTGGCTCCGCAGGCAGGACGAACTCAACGAGGCGCGTCCGACGGAACGCTTCAGCACCGCCATCCGCCTGCTGGCCGGGCGTTCGGCACTGGAGCGGCGGGCATCCCGGGCCCTGGGCGACGGACCGCGTGACGACGAGCAGCAGGACGACGGCCCTCCCGGACGGGACGGGGCCGCCTCCGGCGACCCCGTAGACCCGGGGGACCCCGGGGGCCCGGGGGACCGGAGCGACGCTCCCGGTCCCGAGGGCGCCCCGGCGGCGGAGCGGGAGCCGGGCCACCGGACCGACCGCCCCGCCGACCGCCCTGCCGACCGCCAGGCCGAGCACGCCGCCGAGGACGCGGCCGGCCACCGGGCCGGGGTCGAGCGCCGGGCACGGCTGCTGGCCCGCCGGCGTCGGATGGTCAGCGCCCTCTTCCTGGCGTTCGCGCTGGGCGCGGTCGTCGCGGCGGTGGCCGGCCTGGCCTTCCTCTGGGTCCCGGCCGTGCCGGCCCTCCTCCTCACCCTCTACATCGGCCACCTGCGCAAGCTGGAGCGCCTGCGGTACGAGGTGAAGATCGACCGGGCCCGGGCCGCCCAGGCCGCCGAGCGGCTGCGCAAGCGCGAGCAGCAGCGCGCCGAGGCCCGCCCGGCCGAGCGGCCGGAGCCGGACACCGCCGAGGAGCCCGTCCGCAGCCGGGCGCACCTGCGGCTCGCCACCGAACCGGCCCCCGCCGAGCCCGGCCCGGCCGGCTCCGGCTCGGCCTCCGCGGTGGCCGAGGCGACCGAGCACGAGGAGTGGGTCGACGGCATGCGCGAGCGCGGTGCGGCCGGCCCGGACTCCTGGGAGCCCGTACCCGTCCCGCTGCCGACGTACGTCACCGCCCCGGTGGCCCCCCGGGTCACCCGCGGCCTCGACCTGTCGGCCCCCGGCACCTGGACCGCCGGCCGCCCCGTCGACGGCCGGGGTGCCGAGGGCCGGGGTGGCGAGGGCCGCGCGGCCGAGGGGCGCACCACCCCGCTCTTCGACCAGTACGCCGAGCCGCCGGCCGCCGAGGGCCGCCCCCGCGCCGCCAACGAATGACCCGCCCCACCCCCCGACCAGCAGTGCACCGCGGGGGGTGGTCCGGAGGGCGCCCCCCGCGGCGGCCCGGGGGTGGTCACGACCCCCCTCCGAAAGGTGCTAGAGTTTCTTCTCGTTGGGGCTGTGGCGCAGTCCGGTAGCGCACCTCGTTCGCATCGAGGGGGTCAGGGGTTCGAATCCCCTCAGCTCCACCCAACAGGAAGTCCCGCCAGGTCGTCAGACCGGGCGGGACTTCTGCGTTGTGCGGGCCGTTGCGGCGGAGCGCGTCGGACGCTGGGTCAGGCGGGGCCTCCGGGGGATCGGTTCGCGCGCTGTGGCGATGATCACCGCTTCACCACGACCACCGTGCAGGGGGCGTGGTGGACGCAGTACTGGGCGGTGGTGCCGAGCAGGGCGCCGGCGGGGGCGGACCGGCCGCGGCTGCCGAGCACGAGGACGGTGGCGCCCGCGGCGGCGGAGACCAGGGCGGGGCCCGGCGGGCCGGCCTTCAGGTGGCGGCGGACGGCGGTCGCGGGCGGGAGGGCGGCGGCCAGCGCCTCGTCGAGGATGCGGGTGGCGCGGCGCTCCGGCCCGAAGCCGTCCAGCGCGGGCGGGACGAGGCCGTGCTCGCCGTGCAGCCCGGGGAACTCCCAGACGGTGACGGCCTCCAGCGGGCTGCCGGTGAGGGCGGCCATCCGGGCGGCCCAGCGGACGGCGGCGTGGGAGAGCGGGGAGCCGTCCACGCCGACCACGATCCTGCCGTCCGGCTGCGGGGCCATGGTTCGAGGGTAGGTGCCGCCGGCGGGCCCGGCGAGACGGCCGGGGGCCGGCCGGAGCGGGTGCTCCGACCGGCCCCCGGTGGTGGGGCGGGGCCCGTCAGGGCTGGCCCGAGCCCGCGTACGGGCCGGGCTGCGGGGCGCCGGCCTGGGGCGGCACGGAGCCGTAGCGGGCCGGCCGGCGGCCGCGCGGGTGACGGGTGAGGGTGTAGCCGGCGACGCCGGCCAGGGCGGCCAGCACGCCGCCGCCCACCGTCCAGAACCAGCGGCTGTTCCAGCCGGAGAACCAGCCGGTGTACCAGTGGTCCTCGGGCTCCTCGGGCGCGGCGGCCTTGGCGGTCGCGGCGCCGCCGCCGGCCGGCGGGACGAGCGGGGCCTTGAGCTCGCCGCCCTCGGGCTGGGCGTTGTCCGCGTCGCCCTTGGCGGCGACGTGCAGCTGGACGGCGGCGGCGAGGCCGAGGTCGGGCTGCGGGACGTCGGAGACCGAGAGCCGGACGTAGTAGGTGCCGGGCAGCGGGTCGCCGGACCACGGCTCGGCCCACGAGCGGATCTCGCGCAGGGTGCAGCTCAGGGCGACCGAGGCGGTGGCCGGGGCGGCGGTCGCGTTCTGGGTGCCGGCGGTGCAGGACTGGCGGCGGCGCAGCCCGTCGAACACCTCGACGCTCCAGGTCTGCGCGTCGTGCCGGTCGGCGGCCGGGGCCAGGTCGACGGTCAGGCCGACCGTCGGGGTCTGGCCCTCGGAGGCGCCGAACGCCCAGTAGAGGTAGTCGCCGGTGGAGGCGGAGACCTTGGCGTCCTGGCCGGAGGCCAGGTTGATGGCGGTCAGGAAGGACGTCCCGGCCTTGGTGGCCGGGGCGGGCGTCCCGCTCGCGGAGGCCGTCGGGGACGGCGAGGCGGCGGAGGCGGCGGAGGCGGCGGGGGCCGCGACCGCGAGAGCGGGGAGCAGGGCGAGCGCGGCGAGCGCGCCGCGGACGGTGGTGCGGGCAGTGGTGCGCATGATCAGTTCTCCCGCCAGACAGCGATCCGCCAGCGTGCGATCCAGCCGAAGAGCAGGCCGGCCAGCAGTCCGGCCAGGGTGAGCACCAGCAGCAGGATCCAGCCGCGGCCGAGGCCCATCGCCGGGCCGTCCGGGGCGGGCGAGGCGGCGGTGAGGTCGACGGTCAGCTCCAGCGGCAGGCCGGGCTCGGCCTGGACGCCGGCCTGGGCGGCCAGCGAGTTGCTGACGACCAGGCAGACCGTCGTCTCCGGCTTGCTGCTCGGGGACGCGGACGGCTTCGCGGAGGCGTAGCCCTTGGAGTCGTCGGTGGACCAGCGCAGACCGGTGGAGATCACGTCGGTCCGGCCGCTGCCGGCGTCGGTGCCGCGGACCAGCTCCTGGCCGGTGGTACTGGTGGCCTGGAGCAGCACGCCGTAGTCGCGGGCCACGGCCCGGTCGAGCGCGACGCTGACCGAGGCGCGCAGCTCCTGCCCGGCCTTGACCGGGACGCGGTAGACGCGGTGCTCGGCGAACTTCTCCCGGTCGCTGTAGACGCCGGGGGTCAGCACGGGCGCGCTCTCGCACTTGTCGGTGCCCGCGGTCTTGACCGGCGTCACGGTGTAGGTGTCGTTGGAGCGGTCGACCAGCTGCTTCACCTTGTCGGTGAGCTGCTCCTGGGTGCGGACGTCGGTGTAGGTGCCGCCGGTCGCGTTGGCGATGCAGAGCAGCTGCTGGCGGGTCTTGTCGTCGTGCGCCAGGCCCAGGGTGTCGACCACCAGGTGGATGCCCTGGGCGGCGAGCTCACGGGCCACGTCGCACGGGTCCGGCGGGGCGCAGGAGTCCTCGCCGTCGGTGATCAGCACCACCCGGCGGGTGGTCTCGCCCTTGCCGAGGTCCTGGGCGGCGCCGCGCAGGGCGAGGCCGATCGGGGTCCAGCCGGTCGGGCGCAGGGTCGCCACGGCGGTCTTGGCCTCGGTCTTGTTGGTCTTCCCGACGGGGAAGAGCTGCTTGGTGTCCTGACAGCCCTGCGCCTTGTCGTCGCCGGGGTAGTTGGCGCCCAGCGTGCGGATGCCGAACTCGGTCTCCGGGGGCAGGGCGTCGATCACCTCGTTCAGGGACTGCTGGGCCACCGCGATGCGGCTCTTGCCCTGGATGTCGGCGGCCCGCATGGAGCCGCTGACATCCAGGACGAGGTCGACCCGGGGGGCCTCCTTGCCGCCGGCGGAGCCGGCTGATGGTTCGTCGGCATGGGCGGGCAGGCCGCTGAGCAGCGCACCGCCCGTTATCGCCAGGGCGGCCAGCAGGCTGCCGAGCCTGGCCTTCGGTCGTCGTCCGGTAATCACCCGCCAGATCCTAGGGATCATCAGTTCGCCGTGGCCAACGCGGTCCGCTGCGCGGGTGGCCGGGCTCCGGCGCGAACTCCCGGGCGCCGGTGGGCGATCGGCTGCCGGGCGCGGCGCGTTGCGCCGGTCCGGTGCCCGGGAGGGTGCGGGAAGGTGCCCGGGCGGGCGGCGGGGGAGGTGGCTTGCCACCGGGCGGGCGGCCGTCGGGCGCGCCACCGGGCGGGCCGGTCCCGGCGGCTCGGTACGGCCCGGGGTCCGGGGTACGAGGTCCGGGGTCCGGGCAATACGGGACACACCGGTGGGAAAAGCCGATACACAGGGATAACGCCCGTTAGGGTGACGAACGGGGTGCGGGCGCCGCAGCACCGGCGGCCCGCCCCGGACGGTACGTCCGCCGACTGGAAGGACCAGCACGTGAGCAACCTCTTCGCGATCGCCTACCCGGACCTGGCCACCGCCCAGGCGGTGCGGGGCGAAGCGGTCGGACTGCAGAAGCAGAAGCTGATCGACCTGGAGGACGCGGTCGTCGTCGAGCGCCGCGAGGACGGCAGGATCAAGCTGCACCAGCAGGTCAGCACCACGGGAGCGGGCGCCGCCTCGGGGGCGCTCTGGGGCGGGGTGATCGGTCTGCTGTTCTTCATGCCGTTCCTCGGCGCGGCGGTCGGTGGCGCCGCGGGCGCGGCCGTCGGCGCCTCCACCGACATCGGGGTGGACGACACCTTCATGCGCGAGGTCGGCGAGCACCTCCGGCCGGGCAGTGCCGCGGTGTTCCTGCTGGTCCGCAGGGCCACCGCGGACAAGGTCGTCCCCGCACTGGCCGGCTTCGGCGGCCGGATCATCCAGACCTCGCTCTCCGCCGAGGCGGAGGCCGAGCTGAAGGCCACCGTCGAGGCTGCCCGGGCGCACGCCGCCCCGGCCGCGGTCTGAACCGCTCCCACCTGACCAGCCGCTCACGTCGGGGCGGACGGGCCGAGACGCCCGTCCGCCCCGATCGCCACCCCCGCGGCGCCGCCGCAGCAGCAGGACACCCTGGACGGCCCGTGGCGACACCCTCCGCCGTGACGAGAACCGCCGGCCGGCCCCGCCGGACGGTGCGCACCCGGCGCAACACCGAACTCGCGCTGGTGCTGGCGGCCGTGCTGACCGCCGTCCTCGGCTACGCCGAGGTGGGCCTCAACCTCGACGGCACGGTGCCCCCCGACGCCGCCGAGTACGGTGCCGCGCTCGGCGTGCTCGCCCTGCTGGCGCACGCCGTGGTCCGCTGGAAGGCCCCGTACGCCGACCCGCTGCTGCTGCCGATCGGCATCCTGCTCAACGGGATCGGCCTGGTCGTCATCTACCGCCTGGACCGGGCGGGGCCGGGCGGCGGTGCGGCGCTCGCCCAACTGCTCTGGTCCGCCCTCGGAGTGGGGCTGTTCGCCGCCGTGGTGCTGCTGCTGCGCGACCACAAGCGGCTCCAGCGCTACGCCTACATCGGCGCGCTGGTGGCGCTGGTGCTGCTGGTCCTGCCGATCTTCTTCCCGCCGGTGTACGGCTCGCGGATCTGGATCACCGTCGGGCCGCTCTCCTTCCAGCCGGGGGAGTTCGCCAAGATCCTGCTCGCGGTCTTCTTCGCCGCCTACCTGGCGGTGCACCGCGACGCGCTGGCGCTGACCGGCCGGCGGGTGCTGTGGTTCCAACTGCCGCGCGGGCGGGTGCTCGGGCCGGTGCTGCTGATCTGGGCGGCCTTCGTCGGCGTCCTCGTCCTGGAGACCGACCTCGGCACCTCGCTGCTCTTCTTCGGCCTCTTCGTGGTGATGCTCTACGTGGCCACCGCGCGCTCCGGCTGGATCGCGATCGGGCTGTTCCTGGCGGCGGCCGCGGCGGCCGTGGTCGGCCTGCTCTCGCCGCACGTGCACAGCCGGGTCGCCGACTGGCTGGACCCGCTCGGCTCGATCGCGGCCGGCCGGGGCGCCAACCAGATCGCCCAGTCGCTGTTCGCCTTCGCCTGGGGCGGGGAGCTGGGCGCCGGGCTCGGCAACGGGCACTCCGTCCTGATCGGCTTCGCCGCCAAGTCCGACTTCATCCTCGCCACCATCGGCGAGGAGCTCGGCCTGACCGGACTGATCGCCGTCCTCCTGCTGTACGCGCTGCTGGTCTCCCGGGGCTTCCGGACCGGCATCGCGCTGCGCGACCCGTTCGGGCGGCTGCTGGCGATCGGGCTGGCGGCGATCGTCGGGCTCCAGGTCTTCGTGGTGGCCGGCGGCGTGCTGGACCTCATCCCGCTGACCGGGATGACCCTGCCGTTCGTCGCGCAGGGCGGCTCCTCGGTGGTGACCAACTGGATCATCGTCGCGCTGCTGGTGCGGATGAGCGACCTCGCCCGCCGCCCCGCCCCCGGGGAGGCCCGATGACCGTCGGCCGGGGCAACGGGCCGCAGGGCCTGCCCGGGATCTCCGTCACCGGCCGCCGGGCCGGCACCTTCTGCCTGCTGCTGATCGCGGCGCTCTGCGTCCAGGCGACCCGGGTGCAGGTGTTCCGGGCCGACGAACTGAACCACAACCGGGCCAACCAGCGGCTCACCGTCGAGCGGTACTCGCAGCCGCGCGGCAACATCCTGGCCGGTGCCGACAGCGTCACCGGCTCCGAGCCCACCGGCGGCCGCTACGACTACAAGCGCACCTACACCGACGGGCCGCTGTACGCCGCCGTCACCGGCTACGCCTCGCAGGCGTACGGGAACTCCCAGCTGGAGGGCATCGAGGACGACCTGCTCTCCGGCACCGACAGCCGGCTCGCGAGCTGGGCGGTGTGGGACGCCGTCGCGCGCCGCCAGAACCCCGGCGGCGACGTCCGCACCACCATCGACCGGGCCGCCCAGCAGGCCGCGATGCGCGGCCTGGGCGGCCGGCAGGGGGCCGTCGCCGCGATCGAGCCGGCCACCGGGCGGATCCTCGCGCTGGCCAGTACCCCCTCGTACGACCCGGGGAGCTTCGCCGGCTCCTCCGCCGCCGACCAGGCCGCCTGGAACCGGCTGCAGGCCGACCCCGACCAGCCGATGCTCAACCGGGCGCTGCGCCAGACCTACCCGCCGGGCTCGGCCTTCAAGGTGGTCACCGCGGCGGCCGCGCTGCAGAACGGCGTCGTCACCGACATCGACGCGCCGACCACGGCGCCCTACCCGTACGTGCTGCCCGGCACCACCACGCCGCTGGTCAACGACACCGAGGCCTGCAACGAGCCGGGGCAGTCGCTGGACACCGCGATGGTCCTCAGCTGCAACAGCGTGCTGGGCCACCTCGGGGTGCAGGTGGGGCTGGACCGGATGGTCGCGACGGCGGAGGGCTTCGGCTTCAACGACCCGAAGCTGGACACCCCGGTGCGGCCGGCCCGGTCGAACTTCGACACCACCATGGACAAGGCGCAGCTGGCGCTCTCCTCGATCGGGCAGTTCGACACCGCGGCCACCCCGCTGGTGATGGCGATGGTCGCGGCCGGGGTCGCCAACAACGGCACCGTGATGCGCCCGCAGCTCGTGGACAGGCTGACGAAGAGCGACGGGACGACCGTGCAGCTGATGCGGCCGGTCACCTACCGGCAGGCGGTGACCCCGGCGGTGGCCGGGCAGGTGCAGCGGCTGATGACCGACGTGGTGGAGAACGGCACCGGGCGCAACGCCCGGATCGGCGGCGCGGTGGTCGGCGGCAAGACCGGCACCGCCCAGCACGGGGTGGACAACACCGGGACGCCGTACGCCTGGTTCATCTCCTGGGCGAAACCGGACGGATCGGACGGGGTGCCGCCGGTCGCGGTCGCGGTGGTGATCGCCGACAGTGACGCCACGGACGTCACCGGTGGCGGGCTGGCGGCGCCGGTCGCCCGGTCGGTGATGCAGGCCGTCCTGGCGGGCTGATCCGCCCGGACCGGCCCTGAGCTGGGGCTTAGCCGCTCGGTTCAAGATCCGCCGTCTGCGAAGTGTCCGGTTTGTACACGCCAATGCGACGATTCGTACAATGCGCGGGGCGCGACTGTTCGTTTGCGACACTGGTGCATTCGCGGGGTACTGTCCCATGTTTGTTCGGTTGGTCCCCGATGTCACCCCACGGCGCTTCGAGTGACCGGCCGCCTGGACACACCCTCCCCCCGCCCAGAAGGACCATCGTTTTGGCCAGCGACACCCTCGGCTCGCGCCTGTTGCGGCGCAAGCCCGTCTCGACCCTGATCGCCGAGAGCGAGGGCACCGACACCCTCCCCGCCGGTGCGCCCGAGGAGGGCGGACGTTCCGGCATCCACCTGCGCCGCTCGATCGGCCTCTGGCAGCTCTCCTCGATCGGCATCGGCGCCACCATCGGCACCGGCATCTTCTTCGTGCTCACCACCGCGGTGCCGGCGGCCGGCCCGGCCGTGATCCTGTCGTTCGTGATCGCCGCCGTCACCGCCGGCCTCACCGCGCTCTGCTACGCCGAGATGGCCTCCGCGATCCCGGTCTCCGGCTCCTCGTACTCCTACGCCTACGCCACCCTCGGCGAGGGCGTCGCGTTCGCGGTCGGCATCTGCCTGCTGATGGAGTACGGCGTCTCCGCCTCCGCCATCGCCGTCAGCTGGGCCGAGTACCTGAACAAGTTCCTCGACCTGGCCTTCGGGAGGAAGATCCCCGAGGCGCTCTCCGGCGCGCCGGACGCCACGCACTGGTTCAACCTGCCGGCGCTGATCCTGGTCGCGATGGTCTGCTTCCTGCTGATCCGCGGTGTGAGCGAGTCGGCCAAGGTCAACGCGACCATGGTCGGCATCAAGATCCTCATCCTGGTGCTCTTCATCGGCGTCGCCCTGACCGGCTTCCACTCCGGCAACCTGACCCCGTTCATGCCGCTCGGCATCGGCGGCGTGCAGGTCGCGGCGTCCAGTATCTTCTTCTCGTTCATCGGCCTGGACGCCGTCTCCACCGCCGGCGAGGAGGTCAAGAACCCGCGCCGCACCCTCCCGATGGCGATCATCATCTCGCTGGTCGTGGTCACCGTGCTCTACATCCTGGTGGCGCTGGCCGCCATCGGCGCCCAGCCGTGGCAGAAGTTCGGCGGCCAGGAGGCCGGCCTCGCCCAGATCCTCCAGGACATCACCGGCCAGAGCTGGCCCGCGATGCTCTTCGCGGTCGGCGCGATCGTCTCGATCTTCTCCGTCACCCTCGTGGTGATCTACGGCCAGACCCGCATCCTGTACTCGATGGGCCGTGACGGCATGCTGCCCAAGCGCTTCGCCCAGCTCTCGCCGCGCACCGGCACCCCGGTCTGGAACACCATCGTGGTCGGCATCGGGGTCGGCGCGCTGGCCGCCTTCATCCCGCTGAACGTGCTGGCCGACATCACCAGCCTGGGCACCCTGATCGCCTTCTCGGTGGTCTCGATCGGCGTGATCATCCTGCGCCGCACCCAGCCCGACCTGCCGCGCGGCTTCAAGGTGCCCGGCTACCCGGTCGTCCCGCTGGTCAGCGTCGGCTTCTGCATCTACCTGATCACCGGCCTGCACGCCGACACCTTCCGCGCCGGCGGGATCGCCCTCGCCGTCGCCCTGGTCGTCTACTTCGGCTACAGCATCAAGCACTCCAAGCTGGAGCGCGCGGGGCAGCCGGCCGAGGCCGACAGCCCGGCCGGCACCCAGCGCGGCTGACCGATCGGCGCATCCGCACGTGGGGCCGCCGGGGTGAGCACACCCCGGCGGCCCCACCCGTACCCGGGGACACTCCCGCCGCCGACAGGGCGACAGGGCGCGGCCCCCACCCCTAACCTTCCACCATGGTGAGCACCCGCACGCCCGGCACTTCCCGCCCGCGCGGCCGCTTCACCGGCCGTGACGGCACGCCCGTCCCGCCCGCAGCGGCCGGACCGCCCACCCCCCGCGGACGCCTGCGCCGCGGCCTCTCCCCCCGTCCGTTCCCCCGCCAGCGTGGCAACGGCCCGCTCCGGCCGCCGCCCGATCGGCTGAATCCGGCCCGGCTCGCCGGGCTGCGCCGCGTCCAGCTGCTCGGCTGCCTGATCGCCGCCGGCTGGGCGGCCGCCTTCCCCGTCGTCTCCGACCTGCCCAACCAGCGGCTCTGGGGCGCCGTCGCGGCCCCCTCGTACGCCCTGGCGGGCCTGCTCTGCCTCGTCCTGCCGCGCCGCTTCGCGGCCCGCGCCGCGGCCGGGGCGGCCCTGCTGGGCGCCGTCCTGGTGCCGCTGGCGCTGCTGGCCCTGCAGGGCCGCCACCAGTCCGAGGTGATGGTGGTCGAGCGCTCCGCGCACCTGCTGCTGACCACCGGCAGCCCGTACCTGCCGCACCCGGTGGTGGTCACCGACTACAACCCGTACCTGCCGGCCATGACGCTGTTCGGGATGCCGCGCGCCCTCGTCGGGCACGGCAACGCCGTCGCGCAGGTCGCCGGGGACGCCCGGATCTGGTTCGCGCTGACCTTCCTGGCCTGCCTGCTGGCCAGCTGGCGGCTGCTGCGGCCGACCCGGGACCGCGCCCCGCTGCTGCCGCTGGCCGTGCTCACCGCCTCGCCGCTGATAGCGCTGGCGCTGGTGGTCGGCGGGGTGGACCTGCCGCTGATCGGCGTCTGCTGTCTCGCCATGGCGCTGGCCGAGCGGGACCGCACCATCGGCGCCGGACTGGTGCTCGCCCTGGCCTGCACGCTGAAGTGGACGGCCTGGCCGGCGCTCCCCGTCGCGGTGCTGCTGCTCTGGCGGCTGTACGGGCGGCGCCCGGCGGCCCGGGCCGGGCTGACGGCGCTCGGCGCCGGACTGGCGGTGATCGTGCCCTCCGCGGTGGCCCGGGCCGACGCGCTGCGCGAACAGGTGGTGCGGTTCCCGCTCGGGCTGACCGCGATCCAGACCCCGGCCGGCAGCCCGCTGCCCGGCAAGGTGCTGGCGGGCTTCGGGCCGACCGGGCACACGGTGTCGCTGGCGCTGATGACGGTGGGCGGGCTGGGGGTGGCGATCTGGCTGCTGGCCCGGCCGCCGGTCTCCGCGATCGCCGCCGCCGACCTGCTGGCGGCGGGTCTGGCGATCGCGTTCATGCTGGCGCCCGCCGGGCGCTTCGGCTACCTGGCGCTGCCGGCGGTGCTGGTGATCTGGCCCCGGCTGGCCGCCCGCCGGTGGAGCGCGAAGCCGCCCGTCCCGGCCGGCTGCCTGCTGAGCCTGCCCGAGCCCGCGCTGCCCCGGTAGCAGCCCGGACCGGTACTGCGCGGACCCGTACTGCCGCGGACCCGTACTGCCGCGGACCCGCGCTGCCCCGGCAGCGCACTGCCCCGGGAGTGACCGGCCGGAGCCGGGCACTTCCGGGGCAGTGTCCGTTCGGGAGGTGCGGGTGGTCGTCCCGGGGGTCAGCGGTTGCCGGCCGCCTTGATCACCGAGGCGACGGCGGGACCGGCCGCGTCGGCACCGTGGCCGCCGCCCTGGACCTCGGCGGCGAGCGCCAGGTTGCCCCGGTAGGCGGTGAACCAGCTGTTGGTGGTCTCGACGCCGGTGGCCTCCGCCGAGCCGGTCTTGGCACCCGCGTTGTCCGAGATCCCGGCCATCACGGCCTTGGCGGTGCCGTCCTTGGCGGTGGCCGCCATCATCGCCTTCAGCTTGCCCAGGGTGTCCGGGGAGAGGGCGCGGGCGGCCTTCTGCTGCGGCAGGTCGGCGACCAGGATCGGCTGCTTGAACTCGCCGCTCTGCACGGTCGCCGCGATCGAGGCGATGGCCAGCGGGTTCATCTGGATCTTGCCCTGGCCGATCGACTGCATGGCCTGCTCGTCCTTGTTGGTGCCCGGGTCCGGCACCCGGCCGTCGGTGTTCGGCAGGCCGGTCTTCCACTCCAGGCCGACGCCGAAGACGTCCTTGGCGGTGCTGGTCAGGGAGCCCGGCTTCAGGCTGGCCAGCCCCTGGTCGATGAAGGCGGTGTTGCAGGAGATCATGAAGTCCTGCTGGAGCGTGTTGTTCGGGTAGGCGTCCGGGAACGAGTTCGGGATCGCCTTCGGGTTGCTGCTCTTCACCGGGCACGGGACGACCGTGTCGGGGTTGACGCCGGCCTCCAGCAGCGCGGTCGCGGTGACGATCTTCATCGTCGAGCCGGGGGCCAGCAGGCCGACGAAGGCCCGGTTCTGGCCGTTCGCGGGCGCGTTGGCGAAGGCCAGCACCTGGCCGGTGCTCGGCTCGATGGCAACGATCGAGCCCTGCTTGCCGCCGAGGTCGGTCATCGCCTTCTCGGCGGCGGCCTGCAGCGTGTTGTCGATGGTCACCTTGAACGGCTTGGCGGGCTTGGGCTCGACGATGGTGAACAGCCTGTCGGTGGCGCTCTTGCCGTCCGCGGCGGTGATGACCACGCCGCTGCCCGCGTCGCTCTGGTCCTGGGCCGGCTGCAGCTTGCGCGCGTTGTCCTGCAGCGTGGCCAGCAGCGACGGGGTGAGCGAGGCGCCCTGGAGGGCCTTGCCGTTGCGGTCGACGACGTTGCCCGGCGGGGCGAAGACCGGCTGGGTGGAGATCACCTCGCCCGCGGCCAGGTGCGGGTGGATCACCGTCGGCGCCCAGTGCACGGCCGGCGTGTCGTCGCTCATCTTCACGACGCCGAGGAAGCCGTTGTAGTCCCAGACCCGGCTGGTGCCCTCGAACTCGGCCCGGGCCTTGTAGCCCATCAGCACACCGGTCGGTCCCGCCGGGGCGGACGCCGAGGGGGAGTCGGTGGCGGCCGCCGAGGGCGTCGCCGCGGTGGACGCCGCGCCGGTCGGCTTGGCGGCGGGGGAGGGGGTGCCGGTCGCCGAGGCGAAGGCGGCCGGGGTGGCCGGGCCGGACGGCGTCAGGGTCAGGCCGCTCGGCTTCACCTGGTCCTTGAACGCGGTGAGCGCCGTGGTGGCGGCCGCCGGGTCGTCGGTCAGCGCGGCCGCCTTCGCGAGGTCGCCCGCGGCCCAGGCCGTCAGGAAGTCCTTGGCGCCGGCCGCCGCCTGTTCGGCGCTGGGCGGCTCGGCGACCACCGTGCGGGCCTTCTTGCCCGCCGCGCCGTCCGAGTCGGAGCCGCCGACGAGGCTGTAGGCCCCGTAGCCGCCTCCCGCCAGCACGGCCAGGGACACGCCGGTGATGATGCCGATCTTCGCGCCTCTGCGCATGGTGCTGCTCCCCCAAGGGTCTGGCGGCGGGCCGCAGCCGGAGGTGGCCGGATGCGCGTTCGGAGCCCAGCCTAGGCAGCTCGGCTCCGTACGCCGACGAAATGCCCGGGTCTTGTGACGGATCTGGTACGTGTCGCGTACCACGTCCGCACCGTTCCCGCGCTCAGATCCAGCTGGTGAACCACATCCGCCTGCGCCAGTCGTCCATCGGGATCGTCTCGCCCGTGTACAGGGGGTAGAAGAAGAGGAAGTTCCACACGATCAGCAGCACCAGCAGGCCGGCCGCCGTCGAACCGATGATCCGGCGGTCCCGGGAGACGCCCGGCGGGCCGATCAGCGCGCCCACCAGCATGGTGACGGCGAGCACCAGGAACGGGACGAAGGCCACCGCGTAGAACAGGAAGATGGTGCGCTGCTGGTAGGCGAACCAGGGCAGGTAGCCGGCGGCCAGGCCGCAGAGCACCGCGCCCGCCCGCCAGTCGCGCCGGGCGGCCCAGCGCCAGAGGCAGTACACCAGCGCCACCACGCCCGCCCACCAGAGCAGCGGGGTGCCGATGCCCAGCACCTCGCGGGCGCACTCGCTCGCGGTGCAGCCGGCCTGGCCCTGCTTGGGGGACTCGTAGAAGAACGAGACCGGCCGGCCCAGCACCAGCCAGCTCCACGGGTTCGACTGGTACGTGTGCGGGTCGCTCAGGTGGGTGTGGAAGTCGTAGACCGTCGAGTGGTAGTGCCACAGGGCCCGCAGGCCCTCGGGTATCCACGGGTAGTCGGTGGACCTCCCGACCGCCCAGTCCCGGCCCCAGCCGCCCTTGCCGGGCACCGTGCTGCTCGCGAACCAGCCCCACCACGAGGTCACGTAGACCACCACGGAGACCACGACGACCGACACGAAGGCCGGCACCACGTCGCGCACCAGCGTCCACAGGTACGGCCGCCCCGCCCCCGCCAGCCGGCGCGCACCCGCGTCCCAGAGCACCGTCAGCACGCCGAAGGCGGCGGCCACGTACAGGCCGCTCCACTTGGTCGCGCAGGTCAGGCCGACGCAGACGCCCGCCGCGATCCGGTACGGCCGCCAGCCGAGGTTCAGCCGCTGCGCCGCCGCGGAGTCCGCCAGGCCGCCGAGCCGCTCGGCGATCCGGGCCCGGGTGCGGTCGCGGTCCAGCAGAAGGAAGCCGAAGGCGGCGAGGATCCAGAACATCACCACGAGGTCCAGCAGCGCCGAGCGGCTGAGGACGAAGTGCAGGCCGTCCACGGCGAGCAGCAGGCCGGCCACGGTGCCCAGCAGCGTCGAGCGGAACAGCCGGCGGCCGATCCGGGCCACCATCAGGACGGAGAGCGTGCCCAGCAGCGCGACCGCGAACCGCCAGCCGAAGGGGTTCATGCCGAACAGCTGCTCACCCGCGCCGATGATCCACTTGCCCACCGGCGGATGGACCACGTAACTCGGATCCGGCCGGTAGGGCACCGGCCCGCCCGAGATGATCTTCTCGTTGGCGCCGTCCGGCCAGCTGATCTCGTAGCCGCCGTGCCAGAGCGCGTAGGCGTCCTTGGCGTAGTACGTCTCGTCGAAGATGATCGCGTGCGGCTGCCCGAGGCCGGTGAACCGCAGCACCCCGGCGAACACCGCCACGGCGACCGGGCCCAGCCAGCCCGCCCAGCGGCAGAGCCAGGACCACAGCGGCGCCGGCAACGCCACCCCGAGCCGCAGCAGCAGCGCGGAGGGCGCCACCCGGTCCGGCGTCACGCCCGGGCCGTCCGGCATCGGCGGGACCAGCCGCTCGGCGAGCGGGGCCTGCGGGGCCGGCGCGTGACCGAACCGGGCCAGGCCGCGCAGCCAGGCCGGCCGCTCCGGGCCCGGAGCGGGCCCGGCGTCGTCGGGCCCGTCGTCGGGCCCGCCGTCCGCCTCCGACCCGGCCGCGGAGCCGGAGAGGAGGTCGGAGCCGGGGGCGAGGCCGGGCGCACGGGGGCCCGGGACGGCGGAGGACGGCTGGTCCGTCAGGACCGGCACGCCGACGCCACCCTCTGCGGTGTGGTCTGTACCAGTGGGCGTCTGCGCCGCCGTGTCGCCGTTCATCCGCCACATCGTAGGGGCGGTTTCCACAGGGGGAACGGCTCCCTCCGAAGCTGCCCGAATCGTCACCAAAAGCACCCGGGCCGCCGTTGCTGGAAGGATGGGGCCCGTGACAGGCGTACTGGTACTTGCAGGCACCCCCATCGGCGACGTCGCGGACGCCCCGCCCCGGCTGCTCACCGAGCTGGCCACCGCGGACGTGATCGCGGCCGAGGACACCCGGCGACTGCGCCGGCTCACCCAGGCGCTCGGGGTCACCCCGGTCGGCCGGGTCCTCTCCTACTTCGAGGGGAACGAGGTCGGCCGCACCCCCGAACTGGTCGAGGCCCTGCTCGGCGGCGCCCGGGTGCTGCTGGTCACCGACGCCGGGATGCCCTCGGTCTCCGACCCCGGCTACCGCCTGGTGGCCGCCGCCGTCGCCGCCGACATCAAGGTCACCGCGGTGCCCGGGCCGTCCGCCGTGCTGACCGCACTGGCGCTGTCCGGCCTGCCGGTGGACCGCTTCACCTTCGAGGGCTTCCTGCCGCGCAAGACCGGCGACCGGGCCCGCCAGCTCGCCTCCGTCGCCACCGAGCCGCGCACCATGGTCTTCTTCGAGGCGCCGCACCGGATCGCCGAGGCCCTGACCGCGATGGCCGGAGCCTTCGGCGACGACCGGCCCGCCGCCGTCTGCCGCGAACTGACCAAGACCTACGAGGAGGTCAAGCGGGGCCCGCTCGGCGAACTGGCCGCCTGGGCCGCCGAGGGCGTCCGGGGCGAGATCACCGTGGTCGTCGCCGGCGCCCCGCCGGCCGCCCCGAAGGAGCTGACCCCGGCCGAGCTGGCCCGCCTGGTGGCCGTCCGGGAGGAGGCCGGCGAGCGGCGCAAGGAGGCCATCGCAGCCGTCGCCGAGGCCGTCGGGCTGCCCAAGCGGGAGGTGTTCGACGCCGTGGTCGCGGCCAAGAACGCGGAGCGCGCGCAGGCCCCCGCCAAACCGTGAGGACGAGGGGGGCCGGGGCCGCGGAATCCGGGGGGCGCCGCAGCCGCGGAATCCACCGGCACCGGGCCCCGGAATCAGGGCGGGCGGGAGCCCTGGAATCCGGGCCTGCGGGGGCCCCGGAATCCGGGGGTGCCACCCCCGGCAGGGGCGCGTACCTTGGAGGGAAGGCCCTGGTAAACACCCGTTGAGCTGAAGCTTCGGCCGGGATTTTCGGACAGGAACCACCCTTTCGTATAGGGATTCCCAACCCGCGTCCAAGACTTCACAAGACGGGCATCGACCGGGGTGGTCCGGGCATTTCCTGGAGGGGAAAGACCCAGCCGGGCGAGCGTCCGGCGGGCGCTGGGAGACGGCTATGAGCGAGACGATCGGTAGCCCCCGCGGTGGCAACGCGCTGAGCGACCCCGGCCTGACCGGCCGGCCGCACACTCCCGTGGAGACCGTCCGGGAGGCCTACTCCTTCGCGTGCCTGAGCTGCGGGTACGGCTGGGAGCAGGCGTACGACATCGAGCACCACGTCGCCCGGGACGGGCACGTCGTGTTCGAGTACCACGCCAACGGTGTCCGGGTGCCGTCGCCGCTGCTCAAGCCGACCTGCCCCGGTTGCGGGGGCCACACCGTCCGGATCATGCGCGAGGGCCGGGTGGCCGTCACCGACCAGCTGTGGCAGCACGCCCCCGGCTACTCGGCGTACGCCGAGCCCGCCGGAGCCCCGCCGGAGCCCCGCCCCGTCCGCCCGCGCGGCCGGCTGGCCCGGCTCTGGGCGCGGCTGACCGGCTGACCCCCACCCCCACCCCCACCGGCGGCCGGGGAGCCGCCGCAGCCCGGGCCGCCCCGCCGAGAACTCGGTCGAGGGCGGCCCCCGCACGCGATTAAGCTTTCCGACCATGGCGGCCACTGCAGAGCACAGCACCACCGGGGGCACGACCCCGGCGTACTACGTTTCCACCCCGATCTACTACGTGAACGATCGCCCGCACCTGGGCCACGCGTACACCACCGTGGCGGGGGACGTGCTGACCCGCTGGCACCGCCAGCGCGGCGAGAAGGTCTGGTACCTGACCGGCACCGACGAGCACGGCCAGAAGATCCTGCGGACCGCCGAGGCCAACGGCGTCAGCCCGCAGGAGTGGTGCGACAAGCTGGTCGAGGAGGAGTGGAAGCCGCTCTGGCAGCACCTCGACATCGCCAACGACGACTTCATCCGCACCACCCAGCAGCGGCACACCGACCGGGTGCAGGAGTTCGTCCAGGACCTGTACGACAAGGGCGAGATCTACAAGGGCGGCTACTCCGGCCCCTACTGCGTCGGCTGCGAGGAGTACAAGCTCCCCGGCGACCTGCTCGACGGCGCCACCGAGGACGAGAAGCTCTGCGCCGTGCACAAGCGGCCCGTCGAGTGGCTGGAGGAGGAGAACTACTTCTTCCGCCTCTCCGCGTACGCCCCGCGGCTGCTGGAGTTCTACGCCGCCAACCCGGACTTCATCCAGCCCGCCTCGGCCCGCAACGAGGTGCTGCGCTTCGTCGAGCAGGACCTCAAGGACCTCTCGATCTCCCGCTCCACCTTCGACTGGGGCGTTCCGCTGCCCTGGGACGAGAAGCACGTCCTGTACGTGTGGGTGGACGCCCTGCAGAACTACATCACCGCCGCCGGCTACGGCAGCGACCCCGAGCGCTTCGCCGAGCTCTGGCCCGCCTCCGTGCACCTGGTCGGCAAGGACATCCTGCGGTTCCACGCGGTGATCTGGCCGGCCATGCTGATGGCCGCGGGCCTGCCGCTGCCCAAGCGCGTCGTCGCCAACGGCTGGCTGATGGTCGGCGGCGAGAAGATGTCCAAGTCCAACCTGACCGGCATCTCCCCGACCGACCTCACCTCGCACTTCGGCGTGGACGCCTACCGCTACTACTTCCTGCGGGCCATCCCGTTCGGCACCGACGGCTCGTTCTCCTGGGAGGACTTCACCGCCCGGTACACCTCCGAGCTGGCCAACGACTTCGGCAACCTCGCCTCCCGGGTGGCGGCCATGGTCGGCAAGTACTTCGACGGCACCCTGCCGGCCTCCGCCGCGCACGGCGACGCCGAGCAGGCCGTCGCCGACGGGCTGACCAGGGCCGTCGCCACGGCCGACCGCAAGATCGGCGAGGAGCTGGACTTCGCCGGCGGCCTCGCGGCGATCTTCGAGTTCGTCAAGCAGGTCAACGGCTACCTCACCGAGCAGCAGCCGTGGAAGGTCGCCAAGGACGACTCCGAGGAGGGCCGGGCCCGCCTCGCGACCATCCTCTACACCGCCGCCGAGGCCCTGCGCGCCACCGCCGTCCTGCTCAACCCGGTGATGCCCGCCACCGCCGAGAAGCTCTGGGACTCGCTCGGCGCCGACGCCGCCGGCCTCGGCGCGCTGTCCGCGCAGACCATCGCCACCGTCGCCGACTGGGGCCGGCTGCCCGCCGGCGCCACCGTCACCAAGGGCGACATCCTGTTCCCCCGCCTGGAAGAGAAGCCGGCCTCCTGATGCCGAAGAAGACCGCGGCCGACTCCCAGGGCGACCGGTCGACGCCGCCGCCCCTGCCCGCCCCGCTGGCGGTGGCGGTGGCCGACTCGCACACCCACCTGGACATGCAGTCCGGCACCCCCGCCGAGGGCCTCGCCCGGGCGGCGTCGGTCGGCGTCACCACCGTCGTCCAGGTGGGCTGCGACGTGCCCGGCTCGCGCTGGGCCGCCGACCTGGCGGCCCAGTTCGAGCAGGTGCACGCGGCCGTCGCCCTCCACCCCAACGAGGCGCCGCGGATCCACCTCGGCGACCCCGACGGCTGGTCCGGGCAGCAGCGCCCGGCCGGCGGCGCCGCCGCCCTCGACGCCGCACTCGCCGAGATCGACGCGCTCGCCGCCCTCCCGCAGGTCCGCGCCGTCGGCGAGACCGGCCTCGACTACTTCCGCACCGGCCCCGAGGGCGTCGAGATCCAGAAGGAGTCGTTCCGCCGCCACATCGAGATCGCCAAGCGGCACGGCAAGGCCCTGGTCATCCACGACCGGGACGCCCACGAGGACGTCATCGCCGTCCTGCTGGCCGAAGGCGCACCCGAGCGGACCGTCTTCCACTGCTACTCCGGCGACGCCGCGATGGCCAGGACCTGCGCCGAGCACGGCTGGTACCTCTCCTTCGCCGGCCCCGTCACCTTCAGGGCCAACCAGCCGCTGCGCGACGCCCTCGCCGCCACCCCGCTCGACCGCGTCCTGGTCGAGACCGACGCGCCCTTCCTCACCCCGCACCCCTACCGCGGCCGCCCCAACGCGCCCTACCTGATCCCGGTCACCGTACGGTCGATGGCCGCCACCCTGGGGCTGCACGAGGACGAGCTCGCGACGGCGATCGCGGCCAACACGGCGCGGGCCTTCGGGTACTGAGCCCCGGCCGCGACCGAGGCGGCCGACACCGAGTTGGCCGAACAAACGTCGGATTCCGGCGGAACGATTCGGCACTCTCACCGGACTGCAATGCTGGTTAGCATGAGTGCGGTGAGGGAGGTGGCGATGACCGCCGAGCCGATCGACTGGAAGCTTCCGCCGTCCCAGGGCTGGACGTACGAGCAGGTCAAGGACATGGACCTGCCGTTCGATTGGGAACTGGTGGACGGAGCCGTCGTGGTCCGAGGGATGGCCAAGTGGTGGCACGACCAGGTGCGGGATCAATTGCTTCTCGCGCTGGCGAGTGCGCGGGTGCAGCCGTACGTGGTCAACGTCGAGCGCTGTGTGCTGCTCGACGACCACAACGTGACCAAGCCCGACGTCGTCGTCATCGACAAGACCGGCCTGGACTTCTTCGAGCTGGAATGCACCTCGCCCGAATCCGTGGTGCTGGCGGTCGAGGTTGTTTCCCCCGGCTCCCGGGCGGCGGACCGGTTCCGCAAACCCGGGCAGTACGCCGAGGCCGGCATCCCGTACTACTGGCGCGTCGAACGCGGCCTGGACAACCTCCCGATCGTCCACGAGTTCCACCGGGACGAGGAGAAGGGCGTCTACCTGCCCGTCGCCCAGCACGAGGGCGTCCTGCGCACCACCGCGCCCTACCCCGTGGAGATCGACCTCCAGCAGGTCGTCGAACTCTGACGGCCCGGCGCGCCCGTATCCTTGGCGCGTGAGCACCACCGACCCCACCTCTGACAGCCACCTGCTGGGCGCCGCCGACATCCGTGAGCTGGCGGCCGCGTTCGGCGTCAAGCCGACCAAGCAGCGGGGACAGAACTTCGTCATCGACGGCAACACCGTACGGCGGATCGTCCGGGCGGGCGGGGTGACGGCCGAGGACTCCGTGGTCGAGGTCGGCCCCGGGCTCGGCTCGCTGACCCTGGCCCTGCTGGAGGTCGCCCGGCACGTCACCGCCGTGGAGATCGACCCGGTCCTCGCACAGCACCTGCCGGACACCGTCGCCGCCCGGATGCCGGGGAAGGCGGACGCCTTCGACCTGGTCCTCAGCGACGCCATGGAGGTCACCGAGCTGCCCGGGCCCGCGCCCACCGCACTCGTCGCCAACCTCCCCTACAACGTGGCCGTGCCCGTCCTGCTGCACATGCTCGCCACCTTCCCCAGCATCGAACGCACTCTGGTGATGGTCCAGAGCGAGGTCGCCGACCGGCTCGCCGCCAAGCCCGGCAACAAGGTGTACGGCGTCCCGTCCGTCAAGGCCAACTGGTACGCCGACGTCAAGCGGTCCGGCGCCATCGGGCGCAGCGTCTTCTGGCCCGCACCCAACGTCGACTCCGGCCTCGTCTCGCTGATCCGCCGCGAACCGCCGAAGACCACCGCCAGCCGCACCGAGGTGTTCGCCGTCGTCGACGCCGCCTTCGCCCAGCGCCGCAAGACCCTGCGCGCCGCCCTGGCCGGCTGGGCCGGCTCCCCGGCCGCCGCCGAGCAGGCACTCGCCGCCGCCGGCATCGACCACAAGCTCCGCGGCGAGATGCTCACCGTCGAGCAGTTCGCCGCCATCGCCGAGCACAAGCCCGCGACCACGGAGTCCGAGTGATCACCGTACGGGTCCCCGCCAAGGTCAACGTCCAGCTGGGGGTCGGCGGCCTGCGCGCCGACGGCTTCCACGACCTCGCCAACGTCTTCTTCGCCGTCGCCCTCGGCGACGAGGTGACCGCGACCCCCGGCACGCCCGGCCAGGGCGTCACCCTCAGCTGCACCGGCCCCGACGCCGCCGTCGTCCCCCTGGACGACAGCAACCTCGCCGCCCGCGCCGCCCGGCTGCTCGCCGCCCACCACGGCCTCGCCGCCCCCGACGTCCACCTGCACATCGCCAAGGCCATCCCGGTCGCCGGGGGTATGGCCGGCGGCAGCGCCGACGGCGCTGCCGCACTGGTCGCCTGCGACGCGCTGTGGGGCCTCGGCACGCCGCAGCCCGTGCTGCTCGACCTCGCCGCCGAACTCGGCTCGGACGTCCCGTTCGCCCTCGTCGGCGGCGTCGCCCTCGGCCGCGGCCGGGGCGAGATCCTGGACGCCCTGCCCGTCACCGGCACCTACCACTGGGTCTTCGCCGTCGCCGACGGCGGACTCTCCACCCCCGCCGTCTTCCACGAGTGCGACCGCCTGCGCGACGAGGCCGGCACCGGCTCCGCCGACACCGACGTCCGCACCCCCGACGCCGACCCGGCCCTCCTCGCCGCCCTCGCCGACGGCGACGCCGTCGCCCTGGCCGGCGCGCTCGCCAACGACCTCCAGCCCGCCGCCCTCTCGCTGCGCCCGGCGCTCGCCGCCACCCTGCGGGCCGGCACCGAGGCCGGCGCCCTCGGCGCCCTGGTCTCCGGCTCCGGTCCGACGTGCGCCTTCCTCTCCAAGGACGCCGACGCGGCGGCCGCCGTCGCCGACGCCCTTCGGGCCTCCGGCACCTGCCGGGCGGCGCACGCCACGTACGGGCCGGTGGCGGGCGCGGCGGTGCTCGCGGGCTGAGCACGGGGCGCGGGGCGAGGGGAGCGGTGGGCGAGTACGGGGCCCGGCGCTTCGCCTCGGGGGATCCGCTCGGCGGCTCAGGAAGGTGGCTCCGGCAGGCAGCTCAGGAAGGCGGCTCCGGCAGGTGGGCCGGACGGGCCGGAGGGCCGCCCACCGGGCACCGACAGGGGAAACGCCGGACACCCCCTAGGCTGGAGAGGATCGGGGCTCCCTCTGAGCCCCGGGTCCGTCGAACTCCAGGAGCGCAGCACACGTGGCCGTCAACCTCGCCACCATCGAGTCCGTCACGAAGGTCTACGGCACCCGGGCCCTTCTCGACGGGGTCAGCCTCGGCGTCAGTGAGGGGGACCGGATCGGCGTCGTCGGACGCAACGGCGACGGAAAGACCACCCTGATCCGGATGCTCGCCAAGCTGGAGGAGCCGGACGGCGGCCGGATCACCCACGCCGGCGGCGTCGAGATGGCCGTCCTCACCCAGCACGACTCGCTCGACCCCACGGCCACCATCCGGCACGAGGTGATCGCCGACCGGGCCGACCACGAATGGCTCGGCGACGCGCGCATCCGCGACATCATCGAAGGCCTCTTCGGCGGCCTCGACCTGCCCGGCTTCGCCGACGGCCTCGACACCGTCATCGGCCCGCTCTCCGGCGGCGAACGCCGCCGGATCGCCCTCGCCAAGCTGCTGCTCGGCTCGCCCGACCTGATCGTCCTCGACGAGCCCACCAACCACCTCGACGTCGAGGGCATCGCCTGGCTCGCCCAGCACCTCCAGAACCGCCGCTCCGCCCTCGTCTGCGTCACCCACGACCGCTGGTTCCTCGACCAGGTCAGCACCCGGATGTGGGACGTCCAGCACGGCTCCGTGCACGAGTACGAAGGCGGCTACTCCGACTACGTCTTCGCCCGCGCCGAGCGCACCCGGATCGAGGCCACCGAGGAGCAGAAGCGCCAGAACCTCGCCCGCAAGGAGCTCGCCTGGCTGCGCCGCGGCGCCCCCGCCCGCACCTCCAAGCCGCGCTACCGGATCGAGGCCGCCAACGCCCTGATCGCCGACGTGCCGGAGCCCCGCGACAAGAGCGAACTGATGAAGTTCGCCAACGCCCGGCTCGGCCGCACCGTCTTCGAGCTCGAAGGCGTCACCGTGAAGGCCGGCCCCAAGCTGCTGCTGGAGGACCTCACCTGGCAGCTCGGCCCCGGTGAGCGGATCGGCCTGCTCGGCGTCAACGGCGCCGGCAAGACCTCGCTGCTGCGCGCCATGCGCGACGCGTACGCCTCCGAGGGCGACGTGCAGCCGGAGTCCGGGGTCATCAAGGTCGGCAAGACGGTGCGGCTGGCCTACCTCTCCCAGGAGGTCGCCGAGCTGGACCCGGCCACCCGGGTGCTGCAGGCCGTCGAGCAGGTGCGCTCGCGGGTCGACCTCGGCAAGGGCCGGGAGATGAGCGCCGGCCAGCTGTGCGAGCAGTTCGGCTTCGGCAAGGACAAGCAGTGGACCCCCGTCGGCGACCTCTCCGGCGGTGAGCGCCGGCGGCTCCAGCTGCTCCGGCTGCTGATGGACGAGCCCAACGTGCTCTTCCTCGACGAGCCGACCAACGACCTCGACATCGAGACGCTCAACCAGCTGGAGGACCTGCTCGACGGCTGGCCCGGCTCGATGGTCGTGATCAGCCACGACCGCTTCTTCATCGAGCGGACCACCGACGTGGTGCACGCGCTGCTCGGCGACAAGAAGCTGCGGATGCTGCCGAACGGCGTGGACGAGTACCTGGAGCGGCGCGCCCGGATGGCGGCCTCCGCCGCTGCCGCCGCCGCGTCCGCGGCCGGTGCCGCCTCGGTGGACGCGGCCCCCGGCCTGTCGGCCGGGGACACCCGCGCGGCGAAGAAGGAGATGCAGAAGCTGGAGCGTCAGATCGCCAAGCTGGACGCCAAGGAGTCCAAGCTGCACACCCAACTCGCCGAGCACGCTGCCGACTTCTCCAAGGTCGCCGAGCTGGACAGCCAGCTGCGCGCCGTCCGCGAGGAGAAGGAGGAGCTGGAGATGAGCTGGATGGAGCTGGCCGAGCAGGTCTGAGCCGCCCGAACCACCCGAAACGCCCCCCGATGCCACCGGCGCCCCGCGCGCCGGATGGCACCGGGGGGCGTTGTACGTGTCAAGTTCGTACCGATCGCGGTCGCTCCTGCCAAGGGGCCTGCCGGTCCGACGGTGGTGGTGGCTACGATGGCTGAGGCGACCGCTGTCCCAGGGCGGACGGCGAGCGCCGGGTACGACTGTACGACCGAGAAGTTGACGGTGTGTTGCGGTGCGGCGGCCTGCGGGCCGCCCCGCACACGGGGGAGAGGTGGATTGCGGTGGCAGACGCGCCTGCAGGCGACGGTACGGGGACGACCAACGGCACGACGGTTGCGGCCGCGCCCGACGAGACACCGTTCTCGCTCGGCGGCGATCACGGCAACAGCTGGTTCGGCAAGATGTTCGGCGTGGCCGACAACATCGTCCGCGCCGCCGAGACGAACACCAGCGCCTCGTCGCTGGTCGCCGCCTTCGGCAGCAAGAACGTCCAGATCGAGCTGGACACCCTGACTGCCTTCACGAAGAAGATCGAGGCACTGCTCCAGGCGATGGAGGGCTCGGCGGCGGCGCCGTACAAGCTCCAGGAACAGCGCCTGCACGCGGACAACTTCGGCAAGAACTTCGCCGAGTCGACCGACCTCACGTCCGCGTACGGGAAGGTCCACGACCAACTGGTGAAGCTCCACGCCAGCTTCGTCTCCCAGATCGAGGCGATGAAGAACGGCGTGGCGAAGACGGCCAGCAACTACGCGGGCAACGAGGAGCAGACGACGGCCGCCCAGCAGACCGTCGCCAAGAACGCGGGCATCGTCACTCCGGCGGCAGGGCCGAACGGCCCCGGCCCGACGGTGACCTTCTGATGGCGCTCCAGGGTGGGACTTTCGGCATGACGGGGAGCAGGTAATGGCAGGCGGAACGAACTTCGAGGCCAAGAAGCACGAAGAGCTCAAGGCCATGGTCGAGAGCACCGACCCGGCCAAGGTGCTGAGCCGCGGGAGCCAGCTGCAGGCGGCCGGGAAGGTGCTGAAGGAGCTCAGCGGCGCGCTCAAGGCGCACGTCGACCAGATCAGCTGGGAGGGGCCGGCCGCGGAGGAGTTCAAGACCTGGGCCGGTAACTTCCACAAGTCGGCCGCGCTGCTCGGCGACTACTCCACCGGCGCCGGCGACGCGATGCACCAGGCCGGCGAGGCACTCAGCACCGCCAAGACCGCCGTGCCGCCGCTGCCGCAGACCGAGATCGACCGGGTCGCCAAGCACAAGAACCAGTCGATCCCGTACATCCCCGCGGACTTCGAGACCCGGTACGGCGTCGGGTCCACCGTCGACTCCGTCATGAAGCAGAGCAACCCCAACTGGGTGACGACGGCCGAGGCACAGCAGGCGGCCAAGAAGGTCGAGCAGGAGCACCAGGAAGCCGTCAACCAGATGGTGAAGCTGGCGCAGGCGTACGAGGCGGCGACGACCAAGCTCAACTCGCTCGAACCGCCGAGCCTGCCGGGGACCCCCGGTGGTGGCCAGGACAGCTCCTCGGACTTCGGTGGAGGTGGCGGTGGTGGCGGCGGGACGGGCTCCGGCGGCGGCTACCGCAACCCGCACAGCGGTGTCGGCGGTGGTGGCGGCAGTTACAGCCCGCCCGTCGGGGGTGGCGGTGGCGGCGGTTCGGTGACGCCCCGTCCGCCGGCCACCGGCCCGCAGGGCCCGAGCAGCCCGGGCGGCGGTGGCACCCTGCCTCCCTCGCACGGTGGTCAGGTGCCGCTGCCGGGTGACCCGGGAACTCCCACGCCGGCCCCGACGCCGACGTACCCGGGCGACCGCCCCGGCACCGACCTCAACAGCCTGCCGCCCGCGCCGACCCTGCCCAGCCAGACGGGTCCGACCGTCCCCGGCGGCGGCGGTGGCAACCTGCCGCCGGTCTCTCCGGGACAGCCGGGTTACCCGAGCACCCCCAACCCGACCACCCCCTTCCCCGGCACCGGCCCGTTCGGCGGTGGCGGCGGTTCCGTGCCGCCCAAGGGCAGTGGCCCGTTCGGTGGCGGTGGCGGCTCCGTGCCGCCCAAGGGCACCGGCCCCGGTTCGAGCCGGACGAGCACCTTCGGTGGTGGCACCCTGCCGTCGAAGAGCGGCACCCCCGGCATCCCCGGCGGCGGCCAGGTCTTCGGCCGTGAGGCGGCGGCCCAGGGCGGCCGGTCCGGCGGCGCGAGCGGCGGCGGTATGGGCGGTCAGGGCGGCGGCATGCACCCGGGCGCGGGCGGTCACGGCGGCGGCTCCGGCGGCAGTGCGCGGGGCCGCGGGCTGACCTCGACCACCGGCGGAACGGTCGGCGGCCGCAAGGGGCCGACCGCGAGCGGGGAGTTCACCCCGGGCGGTACGGGTCTGCGCCGGGCCAGTGCGCCCGGCGGCCCCGGTGCCGAGGGCGGCGCACGGTCGGGCCAGAACGGCATGGCGGGCGGCCCCGGTATGACGGGCGGCGGCACCGGCAAGAGCGAGCGCGAGCGCCGGCAGCGGGCCGACTACCTCCACGAGGACGAAGAGACCTGGACCAGCGGTACGCCGCAGAGCAATCCGGGCGTGATTGAGTAGGACCGAACGGCTGCCCGGCCACTGGGCCCACCCGGTGGCCGGGCAGACCTGTCCGGGGCGCGGTCCTCGGCCGACGGGGAGACGACGAGGAGTGGTGATGAGGCGGACGAGCGTGCGCTTGCGGGGGCGGGTGGTCGCCTCGGCTCTCCTGGCCGCAGGGGTGGTAGTGGGCCCGATCGCGGGACCCGCGGCGGCCGAGGATTCGATCCGTGACAGTCAGTGGCACCTGGACGCCATGCAGGCTCCGGAGATGTGGAAGACCTCGACGGGGCAGGGCATCACGGTCGCGGTCGTCGACGGTGGCTACAAGCTGGACCACCCCGACCTGGTCGGGCAGTTCCTGCCGGGCAAGGACTTCAGCGGGCTGCCGGGCGGAGTCGGGACCTCCCCCGACGGGCACGGGACGCAGATGGCCAGCCTCATCGCGGGAACCGGCAAGGGCAGGTCCGGCAAGGGTGCCTACGGGCTGGCCCCGGGGGTGAAGATCCTGCCGCTGAAGATCGACAACGGTAAGAACGGACAGCCGCTGGTCGCGACCACCTACCTCGGCCAGATCGGGCAGGCCATTACGTACGCGGCCGACGCGGGTGCGAAGGTCATCAGCGTCTCCCAGGGGATGTCCGCGACCTGGACCTCGCCGGACGACGTGGCCAAGCTGACCGATGCCATCGCACGGGCGACCGCGAAGGGTGCGCTGGTCGTGGCCAGCGTCGGAAATGACGCGCAGGGCGGCAACCCCGTCGAGTACCCGGGTGGGCTGCCCAAGGTGGTCGGGGTAGGGGCGGTCGACCGGAACGGGACCACGACCAGCGAGTCGGAGCGGGGACCGCAGGTCGATCTCGCCGCGCCCGGGATGGACATGGTCGAGGCCTGCATCGGCTCCACTGGCTACTGCCAGAGCCACGGCACGTCCGACGCGGCGGCCCTGGTCTCCGCCTCGGCCGCACTCGTGTGGTCCATGCACCAGGACTGGACGGCGAACCAGGTCACCCGTGTGCTGATCAACACGGCGGGCAAGCCGAGTGACGGCTCGGCCCGGTCCGACAACGTCGGCTACGGGGCTGTTCGGCCGCGTGTCGCGCTGGCGACGCCGGGGGATCCTGGGCCGGCGGACGTGTCGCCGATTCCGGAGGCGGCCGCCCCGGTGCCCGTGCCGTCGCAGCCGTCTGCGTCTTCGTCGGCGGCTCCGTCCGCGACGGCGTCGGCGTCCGCGTCCTCGTCTGCGTCGGCTGTGCCGTCGGCGGGGGCTGTGCCGAGCGGGGGCAGTTCGCCGGTGGGGTCGCCGGCCGTGCAGCCGCAGGCTGACAAGGCGTCGGACTCGGGCAGCACCCTGCCGATCGTGGTGGCGGTGGTCGTCGGGCTGGTGCTGGTGGCGGGCGTGATCTTCTTCGTGGTTCGCAAGCGTGCCGCGGGGCGGAGCGGCCCGGCGGCGCCGATGCCGCCCGTGCCGTCTGCGCCGGTGGGGTACCCGCCGCAGCAGGGCGGGCCTGCGGGGCCCCCGGTGCCGCCGGTGTACGGGCCGCCAGCTCCGCCGGGCGACAACCCGTACGCGAGGTAGCCGGAAGGGTGTGTGACTGCCCGGCCGTTGGGCGTGAGCCCGGCGGCCGGGCAGTGGTGTTTCCGGGGGTGCGTGGTGACGGGGAGGCGCGCGGGCAGGGGGTGCGCCGGTGTCACCCGGGTGGGTGCTGGGCGTGGGGCGGGCGGGTCGTCAGGGTGGCGGTATGGATACGCAGGATGCCCGGCGGGCAGCGCAGTTGCGGAGGGCCGCTGCGGCGGCGCTGATCGGGACGGCGATCGAGTTCTACGACTTCTTCCTCTACGGAACGGCGGCCGCGCTCGTCTTCGGGCCGGTGTTCTTCCCCGAACTGGGCGCGGTGGGGGCGCTGTTGGCGGCGTTCTCGGTGTACGCGGTGGCGTTCCTGGCACGGCCGCTGGGGGCGGTGGTGTTCGGGCACTTCGGGGACCGGCTGGGGCGGAAGGCGACGCTGGTGGTGTCGCTGCTGCTGATGGGGCTGTCGACGGCGGCGGTCGGGGTGCTGCCGGGCTACGGGGCGTGGGGGTGGTGGTCACCGGTCGCGCTGGTGGTGCTGCGGGTCTGCCAGGGCGTCGGGCTGGGCGGGGAGTGGGGCGGCGCGGCGCTGCTGATCGCGGAGAACGCGCCGGCCGGGCGGCGGGGGCGGTACGGCGCGTTCCTGCAGCTCGGGCCGACGATCGGGTTCGTGCTCGCGAACGGGGTGTTCCTGGCGCTGCAACTGGCACTGGACGAGCGGGCGTTCCACGCGTGGGGCTGGCGGGTCCCGTTCCTGGCGTCGCTGCTGATGGTGGCGGTGGGCCTGTTCGTGCGGCTGCGGATCGAGGAGACGCCGCTGTTCGCGGCGGAGGCCGGGCGGGTGCGGGAGCGGCCGCCGGTGGTCGAGGTGCTGCGCGGGCACTGGCGGACGGTGCTGCTCGGCTGCGGGATGATCACCGTGGGGTACGCGATGTTCTACCTGACCACCACCTACGCGCTGGCGTACGCGACGACCGGGCTGGGCGTGCCGAGCACGCTGGTGCTGTCGATGCTGCTGGCGGGCGGGGTCGCGATGGGCGGGACGGTCTGGGTGAGCGCGCGGCGCAGTGACGGGTGGGGGCGCCGGCGGACGCTGTCGGGGGCGACGGTGCTCGCGGTGTGCTGGGCACCGGTGCTCTTCCCGCTGCTGGAGACGGTGCGGCGGCCGCTGATGTTCCTGGCCCTGGCGGGGTCGATGGTGGTGCTGGGGTGCCTGTTCGGGCCGGTGGCGGCGTACCTGCCGGAGTTGTTCCCGACCAGCGTCCGGTACACGGGGGCCGCGCTGACGTACAACCTGGGCGGCGTGGTCGGCGGGGCGACGACGCCACTGGTCGCGACCCGGCTCACCGAGGCGTACGGGACGGCGGAGCCGGTCGGCTGGTACCTGGTGGCGCTGGGGCTGGTGGCGCTGCTCTGCTTGCGGCTGCTCCCGGAGACCAGCGGTACGGACCTCGCGGTGGCTGGGGTGGACGGCGCACGCCGCCGGGCGCCCGTGCTGGGGGCGGATCCGGCGGCGTGACGGCGTGAGGGTCTGACGTCGTAGCGGCGTGAGGCCGCAGCGGAGGGCAGGCGGGTGCGGGGCTCAGGCGGCGGGAGCGGCCTGGGCGGCGCGGCCGACCAGCAGGACGGCGGTGTGCTTGGCGACTCGCTCGCCGAGGTACTCGGCGGTGGCGATGTCGGCCTTGTGCACGGTGTCGGGGCCGCCGTCGGAGGGGGTGGAGGCGGCGGCACCGGCGAAGAAGCCGAGGCGGTTGAGGTCGTCCTCGGTGCCGGTGGAGGAGTTCCAGCCGGGCTTGAGGCCCAGGTTGACCCAGTTCATGCCGTGCTGGGCGGCGAGGGTCTGGAAGAAGCCGAGGGTGCCGGCCTTGTCGCCGCTCTTGGAGGCGGAGTTGGTGAAGCCGGCGGCGACCTTGTCCAGCCAGGCGTCGCCGAACCAGCGCTTGCTGCTGGCCTCGGCGAAGGTGTGGAAGGCGCCGGAGGCGGTGCCCATGTAGGTGGGCGAGCCGAAGATGATCGCGTCCGCGGCGTCCAGCCGGGCCCACTGCTCGTCGGTGATGGTGTCGACGGCGATCGGGACGGCCTCGGCCCCGGTGGCGGCGACGCCGCGGGCGACGGCCTCGGCGATGACGGCGGTGTGGCCGTAGCCGGAGTGGAAGGCGATGGCGACGGTCGGGCGGGTGGCGGTCATGGCGGGAGTGCTCCTCGACGAAGGCAGGTAGGGGCGCGGAAGGCGGGGCGGGGCAGGGGAAGGCAGGCAGGGCTGCGGACGACGGGGGCGCGGCAGGGCCACGGACAGGCCGTGGCGGCCCCCGTCGGTCTCCAATATAGACCAGGTCTCTATTGGTTACCAAGGATGGATTGGAGACTTCCGGTTACCCTGGAGGAATGACGACACAGGAGCAGGCCCACGCCGGGGCCGGGGCCGACGAGCCCCAGGGGCTTGATGTCTTCGCCCAGCTCTGTCCGAGCCGGGCCGTCTTCGCCGAGCTGGCGGACAAGTGGTCGATGCTGATCATGATGGTCCTCCACGCCTGCGGGCCGCAGCGGTTCTCCGAACTCCAGCGCGGAGTCGACGGCGTCAGCCGGAAGATGCTCACCCAGTCACTGCGCTCGCTGGAGCGGAACGGCCTGGTGCGGCGGACGGTGTACCCCGAGACCCCGCCGCGGGTGGTCTACGACCTGCTGCCGCTCGGCCGCGAGCTCGCCGCACTGGTGGCCCCGGTCGGGCGCTGGACGGAGGAACGGACCGGCCTGATGCTCGCCGCCCGCGAGGAGTTCGACCGGGCCCACCCCGACGCCTGACCGGGCCCGCCCCGCCTCCGGGCCGGGCCCACCCCACCGCCTGACGGAGTGCGGACCGGGCTTCGAGTGCGCCCGTGAGCCGGCCGGTGCGCACCCCCGGGAGCGGCGGAGGCCGATTTCCCTTCCGGGCCGTCGGCCGTGTAATGTCTTCCTTGTTCGACCGGTTCGCCCCTATAGCTCAGTCGGTAGAGCGTCTCCATGGTAAGGAGAAGGTCTGCGGTTCGATTCCGCATGGGGGCTCCAAGTGAAAGACCCTCGCCCAACGGGCGGGGGTCTTTTGCGTTGCTCCGGACGGCGCCCCCGGCCCTGCTCCGGACCACGGACCGCACCCCGCCCCCGGGAGGCGGCCTAGCGGTCCGGGTACCGAATGCGCTGTGATGGTGCGTCATCGGCCGCCCGCCCCACCGGGTGCGGGCGCGGAGCCGGACCCGACCGGGAGGGCGTCATGGGCGTTCGACTCGTGGTGGTCGACGACCATCGGCTGCTGGCCGAGGCGCTGGCCACCGCGCTCCAGCTGCGCGGCCACCGGGTACTCGCCGTCGGCTCCCCCGCCGGATCCGCCGCCGACCTGGTCGCCGGCCGCCGACCGGAGGTCTGCCTGCTCGGGCTGGCCGGACCGGGCGAGCCGGGGGCCTTCGACGGACTCCGCCGAATCCGCCGGGAACGGCCCGAAGTGGCCGTCATCGTCCTCGGACCGGTCGGCGAACTCCGCGGCGTGGCAGGCGCGTTCGCCGCCGGAGCCGCGGGCTACGTGCCCAGCGACGAGCGGATCGAGGTGGTCGAACGCGCCATCGCCCGGGCCCGGGCCGGCGAGGCCGCCGTCACCGTGGACGTCCTGCGCGGCGCCTTCGACCAACTGCTGCGCCCAGCAGCCGAATCGGACGACGAGGCCGTCCGGCTGCTGCGCCTGCTGACCCGCCGTGAGGTCCAGGTGCTGGCCCGGATCGCGGACGGCGAGGACACCGCGGCGATCGCGGCCGGGATGCGGATCGCCGCCAGCACGGCCCGGACGCACGTCCAGCGAGTGCTGATGAAGCTCGGCGCGCGCACCCGGTTGGAGGCGGCGGCGGTGGCGGCCCGCACCGGACTGCTCGAACGGATGGGCCGCGACTGAGCGCCGCGCCCCGACTGAACGGCGCGGCCCCCGTGACGGCCGGCCCCCCGCGACGGCCGGCCCGCGACGGCCGGCCCGCGACGGCCGGGCCCCCGCGACGGCCGGGCCCCCGCGACGGCCGGGGCTTCGCCCGGCGGGGGCACGGGAGGCGGTCCGGAGCACCCCCGGCGGCCAGGGAGAATAGGCGCCAGTCGTACGTACGTCACCGATGGCCCGCCGACGCGGCGGACCGTCGCCGCTGGAGGTCGCATCATGAGTAAGTACCTGGTCACGGGTGGTGCCGGCTATGTCGGAAGCGTGGTCGCCGCACACCTGCTGGAGGCGGGACACCGGGTGACCGTCCTGGACGACCTCTCCACCGGCTTCCGGGAGGGTGTGCCGGCCGGCGCCGAGTTCGTCGAGGGCCGGATCCAGGAGGCCGGGAAGGTCCTGGACGCCTCCTTCGACGGGGTGCTGCACTTCGCCGCCTCCTCGCAGGTCGGCGAGTCCGTCGTGGACCCGGAGAAGTACTGGCGCAACAACGTGGCCGGTTCGCTGGAGCTGATCGCCGCTATGCGCGCGGCGGGCGTGCGCAAGCTCGTCTTCTCCTCCACCGCCGCCACCTACGGCGAGCCCGAGGTCGTGCCGATCGCCGAGACCGCCCGCACCGCGCCGACCAACACCTACGGCGCCACCAAGCTGGCCGTCGACCACCTGATCACCAGCGAGGCCGTCGCCCACGGCCTGGCCGCCGTCTCGCTGCGCTACTTCAACGTCGCGGGCGCGTACGGCGCCTACGGCGAGCGCCACGACCCCGAGTCGCACCTGATCCCGCTGGTCTTCCAGGCCGCGCTGGGCCGGCGCCCGCACATCGCGGTGTACGGCGACGACTACCCGACCCCGGACGGCACCTGCATCCGCGACTACATCCACGTCGCGGACCTCGCCGACGCGCACCTGCTGGCGCTGGACGCGGCCGAGCCGGGCGAGCACCTGATCTGTAACCTGGGCAACGGCAGCGGCTTCTCGGTGCGCGAGGTCATCGAGTCCGTGAAGCGCGTCACCGGCCGGGAGATCCCGGTGCAGACCACCGGCCGCCGTGCGGGCGACCCGGCCGTGCTGGTGGCCTCCGCCGAGCGCGCCCACGAGGCCCTGGGCTGGACGCCGCGCCGCCCGAACCTGGACGACATCGTGGCCGACGCCTGGAAGTTCACCCTGGAGAAGAACGGCCTGTAGGCCGCAGCCACCCCGTGAGCGCCGCCCCCGGACCGCCGGGGGGCGGCGCTCCGTCGTTCCCGGCACCCCTGCCGGACCCACCGGACCGGGCCGGATCTGCCGGACCCGTCGGACCGCTACGGCACCGCGTGTGCCGCACGCACGGGCTGCACGGGCTGCACGGGCTGCGCGGACGGCGTGGGCTGCGCCGCGTAGGCGCGCAGGAAGGCCTGCACGCCCACGGTGACGATCGCCGCCGTCTCGGCCGGGCCGATCGGGTGCGCGCCCCAGTACGAGCGCTGGGCCACCTCGCTGCCGGTGAGCTGGACGAAATGCGTGGCGGCGCAGCCCGGATCGGCGGCCACCAGCAGACCGTTGTCCGCCAACTCGCCGAACCGGAGCGCAAGTTCCGCCACGGCGCAGCGCGGGCCGGCCTCCTGCCAGGACTCCAGCAGGTCCCTGGGCAGGTGCGCCGCGTCGGCGTTGATCTGCCGGACGAGCGCGAAGTGGTCGGCGAAGTCGGTGAGTGCGCCGACCCAGGCCAGGCCGAGCGCGGTGAGGTCGGCCTCCAGGTCGGTCACCACGGCCAGGTGCCGCTCGATGACGTCCAGGTGGGCGGCGCGGACCTGGCCGGCGCTCTCCTGGACGACGGTGCGGAAGAGTAGTTCCTTGCCCGCGAAGTGGTTGTAGATGGTCCGGGTGGAGACCCCGGCGCCGGCCGCGATGGCGTCGATGCTGGCGCGCGCGTAGCCGTCCCGGCCGAAGATCGCGCGGGCGGCCCGGACGATCGCCTCCCGCTTCTCGGCCAGCCCCCGGCGCGGACCGGCCGGGATCTCGTTCGCGCTGGTCATGCCGGGCCTCCCAGAGGATTGCAGTAATCGTTGTACTTACTGCCATGCACGTTGTACTTTACCTGACGGGCCGTCCGATCGGGCGGCATCCGCCGAGCCAGCCCCGGAGAGAGCCATGTCCGAGACCCCGTTCCGCGTCGCCGTCCTCGTCGGCAGCAGCCGTCAGGGCCGCTTCGCGCCCACCGTCACCGACTGGTTCCTGCGCACCGCCGGCCGCCGCGACGACCTCGAACTCGACCTGATCGACCTCGCCGAGCACCCCCTGCCGCACCTGGGCCACGAGCCCACCGCCGAGCAGACCGAGGTCATCAGCGGCCTCTCGCCGCGCCTCGCCGCCGCCGACGCCTTCGTGGTGATCACGCCCGAGTACAACCACAGCTTCCCCGCCGTGCTGAAGAACGCCATCGACTGGCACAAGCCCGAGTGGCAGGCCAAGCCGGTCGGCTTCGTCTCCTACGGCGGCCTCGGCGGCGGCCTGCGCGCCGTCGAGCAGCTCCGACTCGTCTTCGCCGAGCTGCACGCCGTCACCGTCCGGGACAGCGTCAGCTTCCACAGCGCCTGGGCGGTCTTCGGCGACGACGGCGAGCCCGTCGACGCCACCATCCCGAACGGCGCCGCCAAGGGCATGCTCGACCAGCTCACCTGGTGGGCCCGCGCGCTGCGCACCGCCCGCACCGAGCACCCGTACGGGGTCTGATCCACTGCGGGGAGCAGTACCGGGCGCCGTCCGGGTGCGACCCGCCGACCGGGCACGACCCGGCCCCCGACGCCCGGCCCGCACTCCGCGGGCCGGGCGTCGCCATGCCCGTCCCCGCCCCGCCGGCTCACCCAGCCCGCCCGGCCCCGCCCGCCTCGCCGGCCACTCCCGGCCGCCCTCGCCGGACCGGCCCGACGACATCGCGGATGCACCAAGTCACGCCAAGTGCGCACCTCCTGACGAAACTTCACCAAACCCCCACCCGGCCGCCCCCCACCCCGTACGCTGAATCCGGTACCGGTGGGGGCCGGCGCCTTCGGGCCTCCCGGGAACCGGGGGGTGGGCGGCAGAGAAGTGCCCAGGTCACGGCTGTGGAACCGGGTCGTCGCTCCGGGCACAGACCTGGTCTGAGCAGGGGGGAGTGACGATGGGGCGGATCCGCGTCCTGGTGGTCGACGACCACCGGATCTTCGCCGAGGCGCTGGCCGCGGCGCTCGCCGCCGAGCCCGACGTGGAGGTCGGTGCGGCCGGCAGTGCCGCCGCCGCCGAACGCGCCCTGGAGCGCGCCGCCATGGAAGGGCGCGCCTTCGACGTCATCCTGATCGACGCCGACCTCGGCGCCGACAGCGGCACCGCCGCAGCAGCCGTCACCGCCGCCACAACCGCCGCCACCGGCACCCGCAGGCCCACCCGGCCGGGCACCGACCCGCCCGACCCCGCCCGCCGCCACCCGCAGGCCGTCCTGCCCGCCCCGCGCCGCCCCGCCACCGGCCCCGGCGCCGCGCCACCCACCGGCCCACCCGCCCTGCCGCCACCACCGGGCAACCCGCACCACCTGCACCACCCCGCCGCGTCCCACCACGGCACCACCCCGGCACCCGACGGCATCACCCTGCTCGCCCGGGCCCGCCGCAACCATCCCGCGCTGCACGCGATCGTCCTGGCCACCGCCGACGACCCGCACCGCGCCGCCCGCGCCCTGCACGCCGGCGCCACGGGCTGGGTGGCCAAGGAGAGTTCACTCGCCCGCCTGCTCGTCGTGATCCGCGGCGTCCTGCGCGACGAGACCCACCTGCCGCCCGCCCTGCTCACCGGCGTCATCCGCGAACTCACCACCGCCCGGCGGGACCGCACCGAGAGCGAACGCCTCGTCGACACGCTCACCCCCCGGGAGAAGCAGATCCTGCGCTGCATGGTCGCCGGCCTCGGCCGACAGGCCGTCGCCGAACGGCTCTACCTCTCCCCGCACACCGTGCGCACCCACATGCAGAACGTCCTCGGCAAACTCGGGGTGCACTCCACCCTCGCCGCCGTCGCGGTCGCCCGCCGGGCAGGCATCAGTCCGTCCGAACCGGCCGCACCCCCAGCCCCGCCGTCCGTCGCCACGACCGCAGCACCCGGCGCCGGCTGATCCGCCCGTAACACCCAGATACCGGCTCAGGTCCGTCAGGTCAGGGAAATCCGGAGGACAGATGTCGCCGCACAGCACTTCCGCACGCCCGCACACAGCCCCGCACACCCCGGGAACGGACCGGAGCGCACCACCGACCGGCCTGCGCACCCTCGTCGTCGGCGCCGGCGCGGCCGGCACCGCCCTCGTCCGCGACCTCGGCCGCACCCCCGAATTCGGCCTCACCCCGATCGGCCTGCTCGACGACGACCCCGCCAAATCCGGCCGCACGGTGGACACCGTCCCCGTCCTCGGCACCCTCGCCGACCTCACCGCACTCGCCGTCGAACACCACGCCCAGGTCGTCGCCCTCGCCATCCCCGGCCTCGCCCCGCAACGCGTCCGCGCCCTCGCCACCGCCGCCGCCGCAGCCGGCGCCGCCGTCCGCTACCTGCCCTCCTTCCTCGCCGCACTGCGCCGCGAAGTCGTCGGCTCCGACATGCGCAGCCTCGACGTCAACCGGCTGATCGGCCGCCACGAGGTCCACGTCGTCTCCGCCGACGTCCGCGACGTCATCGAGGGCCGGCGCGTCCTGGTGACCGGCGCCGGCGGCTCCATCGGCAGCGAACTCTGCCGCCAGGTCCACGCGTTCAACCCCAGCGCGCTCTACATGCTGGACCACGACGAATCCAACCTGCACCGGCTCCAACTGGAGATCTGGGGCGAGGCGCTGCTCACCGACGACTCCCTCGTGATCGCCGACATCCGCGACCGCCCGCGGATCCAGCAGATCTTCCGCGACCTCAAGCCCGAGGTGGTCTTCCACGCCGCCGCCCACAAACACCTGCCGCTGCTCGAACGCCACCCCAGCGAGGCCGTGAAGTCCAACGTGCTCGGCACCGACCACCTCGTCGAGGCCGCCCTCGCCACCGGCGTCGAACGGTTCGTGCTGATCTCCACCGACAAGGCGGCCGACCCCACCTCCGTCCTCGGCGCCAGCAAACGGCTCGCCGAACTGATCGTCCAGGCCAACGCCCGCGACGCCCGCAACCTCGGCACCGGCGTCTTCTCCGCCGTCCGCTTCGGCAACGTCCTCGGCTCCCGCGGCTCACTGCTCTCCGTCCTCGCCGAGCAGCTGCGCAGCGGAAGCCCGGTGACCATCACCCACCCCGACGTGACCCGGTTCTTCATGACCATCGAGGAGGCCGTCGGCCTCGTCCTGGAGTCCGGCCGGATGGCCCGCGGCGGCGAGGTGTTCGTCCTGGACATGGGCGAGCCGGTGCGGATCGTCGACCTGGTGCACAACTTCGCCGAGCAGGTGCAGCTCGGTCGGGACGAGGTGGAGATCCGCTACACCGGCCTGCGGGCCGGCGAGAAGCTGAACGAGGCACTCTTCTCCGAGGGTGAGGAACGGCTGCCCACCGCGCACGCCCGGATCTACGCCACCGTCGCCGAATCCACCGCCGGCCCCGAGGACCTCGCCGGCGGCCTGACCGGCCTGTACGAGGCCGCCGCCGGCAACGGCGACGGGGAGGTGCGCCGGCGGCTGGCGGAGCTGCTGCCCGGCTACCGCACCGCCGAGGCCGAGCCGGCCCCGGTGCCCGCGCTCAGCGCCCCCTACCCCGACGGGTTCTAGCGGGCCGACGGGGGGCGGGGCACAGCGGGCGCAGTACGGCGGTGGCGGTGGCGGTGGCGGAGGCGGGGCACGACGGCGGAGTCCGGCGTCGAGGGCACGACGGCGAGGGTGCGACGGACGCGCGCCCGCTCAGCCGGGGATGTTGTCGAACGGCGCGACCAGCTGCCGCAGCAGCCCGGCCAGCTCGCCCTGCTGCGCGCCGCTGAGCTGGGCGAGCAGCTCGCGCTCGTGCGCCAGCAGCCCGGCGAGTGCCTGGTCGGCCCGGTCGCGGCCGTCCTCGGTGAGCCGCACCAGCACGCCGCGCCGGTCGTCCGGATCGGGCAGCCGCTTGACCAGGCCCTTGCCGGTGAGGCGGTCGATCCGGTTGGTCATGGTGCCGGAGGTCACCAGGGTCTGGGTGAGCAGCTGGCCGGGGGAGAGCTGGTACGGGGTGCCGGCCCGCCGCAGTGCGGTCAGCACGTCGAACTCCCAGGGCTCCAGCCCGTGCTCCGCGAAGGCCGTCCGCCGGGCCCGGTCGAGGTGCCGCGCGAGCCGGCTGACCCGGCTGAGCACCTCAAGTGGTTCCACGTCGAGGTCGGGGCGCTCTCGGCGCCATGCTGCGACCAGGCGGTCGACCTCGTCCTCCATGACGATCAGTGTATCGGGGGATGTGTCGATGTGAAGTCTCTTGACGTCGAGAAATGTAACGTGGAAGCTGCGTTCAGATATCTTGACGTCGAGATACTTGGGAGGCCGCCATGCCCACCCCCACCTGGGACCCCGACCAGTACCTGCGCTTCGCCACCGAACGAACCCGCCCCCTCCACGACCTCCTCGCCCACGTCCCCACCCTCCCCCACGAACCCGCACCCACCGTCCTCGACATCGGCTGCGGCCCCGGCAACTCCACCGCCGCCCTCCGCCGACGCTGGCCCGCAGCCCACCTCACCGGCATCGACAACTCCCCGCAGATGCTCGACACCGCCCGCACCACCGGCGAACCCACCGCCGACTACCTCCTCGCCGACGCCGCCACCTACGACCCCACCCCCGCAGCACCCGACGCCATCGTCTCCAACGCCACCCTGCAATGGATCGACGGCCACCTCCGGCTCCTGACCCACTGGGCCGCCGCCCTCCCACCCGGCGGCGTCATCGCCCTCCAGGTCCCCGGCAACTTCGACGCCCCCAGCCACACCATCCTCACCGAACTCCGCCGCAGCCCCCGCTGGCGCGACCACCTCGGCGACGACACCCCCGCCGGCGTCCACCCGCCCGCCGACTACCTCCACGCCCTCACCACCGCCGGCTGCTCCGCCGACGTCTGGGAAACCACCTACAGCACCCTGCTCACCGGCCCCGACCCCGTCCTCGAATGGGTCAAGGGCACCGCACTGCGCCCCGTCCTCGCCCGGCTCACCGACCCCGCCCAGCAGGACGCCTTCCTCACCGAATACGGCGCACTCCTGCGCCGGGCCTACCCCGCCGGCCCCCACGGCACCGTCTTCCCGTTCCGGCGGATCTTCGCCGTCGGCACCAGACGCTGACCCCGGTCCCGGTCCCGGTCCCGGTCCCGGTCCCGGTCCCGGTCCCGGTCCTGGCGCCGGCCCCGGCCCCGGTCCTCAGGCCTTCCGGTCACCCACCAGTTTCGGATGCCGCTCCATCCCCTCCAGGCCGTGCCACGCCAGATTCACCAGATGCGCCGCCACCTCCGACTTCTGCGGCTTCCGCACCTCCAGCCACCACTGACCGGTCAGCGCCACCATCCCCACCAGCATCTGCGAATACATCGGAGCCAACCGCGCATCGAACCCCCGCGCCTTGAACTCCAGACCCAGGATGTCCTCCACCTGCGTCGCGATGTCACTGATCAACGACGCGAACGTCCCCGTCGACTGCGCCACCGGAGAATCCCGCACCAGGATCTTGAAACCGTCCGTCGACGTGTCGATGTAGTCCATCAACGCGAACGCCGCCTGCTCCAGCAACTCCCGCGAATGCCCGCCCGTCAACGCCCCCGTCACCATGTCCAGCAACAGCTGCATCTCGCGGTCCACCACCACCGCGTACAGCCCCTCCTTGCCACCGAAGTGCTCGTACACCACCGGCTTCGACACCCCGGCCCGCTCGGCGATCTCCTCCACCGACGTCCCGTCGTAGCCACGCTCCGCGAACACCGACCGGCCGATCTCCAGCAACTGCTCCCGCCGCTGCTTCCCGGTCATCCGCACCCGGCCACCCCGCCGGCGACCCGCCGGCGCCACGGCACCCCCCGGAGCAGCGGCACGCGAACGGGCCTGCGCCACCTCGGGCGCGGCGTCCGTCCGCGTGCTGTCATGACCGCCTGTGCTGTCTTCGCTGCTCCCGTTCACCCCTACATCATGCTGCAGGCGAGCCCTCATGCGGCGCGGCGGGCAGCGATCCGCTGCGCGTCCGGCCAGCGGACGTCCCGGGCCCAGCCGGCCAGCTCGAACCAACGGATCAGCCTGGCCGAGGAGTCGATCTGCCCACGCAGCACCCCGTGCCGTGCCGACGTCGGGTCCGCGTGGTGCAGGTTGTGCCACGACTCACCACAGGACAGCACCGCCAGCCACCACACGTTCCCCGACCGGTCCCGCGACCGGAACGGACGCGCCCCCAGCGCGTGGCAGATCGAGTTGATCGACCACGTCACGTGGTGCAGCAGCGCCACCCGCACCAGCGAACCCCAGAAGAACGCGGACAGCGCACCCTGCCAGGAGAGCGTCACCAGACCGCCGACCAGCGGCGGGATCAGCATCGACAGCGTCGTCCACAGCCAGAACAGCCGGGACACCGCCCTTATGGCCGGGTCACCCACCAGATCCGGCGCGTACTTGGCCTGCGAGGTCTGCTCCTCGTCGAAGAGCCACCCCATGTGCGCCCACCAGAGGCCCTTCAGCAGCGCCGGGACCGTCTCGCCGTACCGCCACGGCGAATGCGGGTCGCCGTCCTTGTCGCTGTACCGGTGGTGCTTGCGGTGGTCCGCCACCCAGCGCACCAGCGGCCCCTCGATCGCCAGCGACCCGGCGATCGCCAGAGCCACCCGCAACGCCCTGTTGGCCTTGAAGGAACCGTGCGTGAAGTAACGGTGGTAGCCGATCGTGATGCCGTGGCACGTGAGGAAGTACATGACGGTGGCGATCGCGAGATCCGTCCACCCCAGCCCCCAGCCCCAGGCCACCGGCACGGTGGCGAGCAGGGCGACGAACGGTACGGCGATGAAGGCTCCGAGCGCGATCCGCTCGGCGAGCCCCTGCTTCTCGCCGCCGCGGGTGGCGGAGAGAAGCGTGGGGGCGGGATCGATGGAGTGCGCGGTGTCGGTGCGCGCCTCGCCGGCCTGGATGGTCATGGGCGTCCCTTGGGGGAGAGGGGCGGGAGGTTACGTCAGCGTAACCTACGGCATCGTAGGTTGACCCCGGCCGCCAGGGGAATACGTAGCCGCCCGGCGCTTGAGTGAATTCACCCGACTGGATGGATGAAGTCCGGATTCGCCCCGTGTCGGGACGTATCGCACACAGAATCACTGCATGCGAGCCAAGACCGAACACCGCGAAGCCGCCCGCCGCCTCCGACGGGAAGGGCGCACCTACGACGAGATCCGGGCAGAGCCGGGGGTGTCGAAGAGCTCGATATCCCTCCGGGTGAGGGACCTGCCGGCGCCACCGCGACGGGCACGGTCCTACAAGGGCAAGGAACGGCTCGCTGTCGCCATGGCCAAACGGGATGAGGTACGGGTCCGGACGAAGGAGGCGGCAAAGGCGGAGATCGGTCCCATGAGCAAGCGGGACCTGTTCGTCGTGGGGATCGCCCTCTGCTGGGCCGAGGGGGCGAAGGCCAAGGAGTGTGCCCGCCGCGAGACCGTCCGCTTCATCAACAGCGACCCGCAGGTCATCGGGCTCCATCTCGCCTGGTTGCAACTTCTGGGGATTTCACCAGACCGGTGGCGGCTTCGAGTGGCGATCCACGAGTCGGCCGACGTGGAGGGGGCGGAGCACTACTGGGCCGAGGTCGCAGGGGTGCCGGTGGAGCGCTTCCTGCGTCCCACCCTCAAGCGCCACAACCCGAAGACGACCAGGAAGAACACGGGAACGACCTACCGGGGCTGTTTGTCCGTCAACGTGCTCGGCAGTGCGGATCTCTACCGACGGATTGAGGGGTGGTGGTCGGGAATGGAGGTAGATGTGGCGCCCTTCACCCCGTAGTCTTGGGCAAGCGCGGCACGGTGGCGACCGGAGCCGCAAGCAGCGCGGTCCCGGATCGTCTAAGGGCAGGACAGCTGGTTTTGGTCCAGCTTATGGGGGTTCGAATCCTCCTCCGGGAGCACCATGAGTAGCCCCTGGTCTGCCGGTGGCGGGCCGGGGGCTTGGCTTTTCCTTCGGATGCCTCGCACTATCCTCGAAGCGCCAGGGCGTCGACGTGCGGTTCTTCCTCTGGCCTGCACTGCCCTCCTGTGAACCGACCGAGGAGCCTCCCCCCGTGAGTGCCAATTCGCCTGCTGCCGTTGTCGTGCTCGCCGCCGGTGGCGGGACCAGGATGAAGTCGAACAGCCTCCCCAAGGTGCTGCACGAGGTGTGCGGACGGTCGTTGGTGGGCCACGCGGTGGCGGCGGCGGAGGAACTGACGCCGCAGCAGCTGGTGGTGGTGGTCGGGCACATGCGCGAGAAGGTCGAGGAGCACCTGGCGGCGCACCACCCGGGCGCGCGGGCCGTGGTGCAGGAGGAGCAGAAGGGCACCGGGCACGCGGTGCGGACGGCGCTGGAGGCGTTGGCCGCGGACGGTGTGGAGCTGGACGGCACGGTGATCGTGACGACCGGGGACGCTCCGCTGCTGACCGGGGAGACGCTGGGGGCGCTGGCCGCGGCGCACGTCGGGCAGGGCAACGGTGTGACGGTGCTGACGGCGGTGGTGCCGGAGCCGTTCGGTTACGGGCGGATCCTGCGGGAGGCGGACGGCGCGGTGGCGGCGATCGTCGAGGAGAAGGACGCCTCGGACGCGCAGCGGGCGATCGCCGAGATCAACTCCGGGGTCTTCGCGTTCGACGCGAAGCTGTTGGCGGTGGCGCTGGCGGAGGTGACCACGGACAACGTGCAGGGTGAGGAGTACCTCACGGACACGCTGGAGATCCTGCGGACGGCGGGGCACCGGGTGGGTGCGGTGGTGGCGGCGGACTTCCGGGACATCCTGGGCATCAACGACCGGGTGCAGCTGGCGCAGGCGCGCCGGCTGTTGAACGACCGCCTGCTGGAGCGGGCGATGCGTGCGGGTGTCACGGTGGTGGACCCGGCGACGACGTGGATGGACGTGCAGGTCTCGTACGAGCCGGACGCGGTGGTGCTGCCGGGGACGCAGCTGCAGGGCCTCACTCATCTGGGCGAGGGCTGCGAGGTGGGGCCGAACTCGACGCTGAAGGACACCCGGATCGGGGTGGGGGCGCGTGTGAGCAACACCACGGCGGACAGTGCGGTGGTGGGCGACTTCGCGTCGGCGGGTCCGTACGCGTACCTGCGTCCGGGGGCGAAGCTGGCCCGGAAGGCGAAGGTCGGCACCTATGTCGAGGTGAAGAACTCGGAGCTGGGTGAGGGTGCGAAGGTGCCGCACCTCTCGTACATCGGGGACGCGACGATCGGCGAGGGCACGAACGTCGGTGCGGCGTCGGTGACGGTGAACTACGACGGTGTGAACAAGCACCGCACGGTGATCGGGGCGCACTGCCGTACGGGGTCCGACAACATGTTCATCGCTCCGGTGACGGTGGGTGACGGCGCTTACACGGCGGCCGGCTCGGTGATCTCCTCCGATGTTCCGCCGGGCGCACTCGGGGTGGCGCGGGCGCAGCAGCGCAACATTGCGGGCTGGGTGGAGCGCAAGCGTCCGGGGACCACATCGGCGCAGGCTGCGGCTGCTGCGTCGGAGGGGGCCGGGGAGGCCTGATGGTGCGGGGTGGGTGTCCGGTGGGCGGTCCCGGGGCGGACGGTTTCTGCGCGGGCGCGTAACCTTGGGGTCATACGTGCGCCACTGGGCTTACAGTCCGTGTCCAGGCGTACCGACATTCCCCCGACCCCTATCGCCTGTGGGCTCGTGCCTGCCTGCGGTGCGGACGGGTTCAGCGTCAGCAACGCGAGGAGACGGTGCAGTGAGCGGGATCACGACGTCGGGTGAGAAGAAACTTAAGCTCTTCTCCGGCCGTGCCCACCCTGAGCTGGCGAGGGAGGTGGCCGAGTCGCTCGGGACCGAGCTGGTTCCGACGAAGGCCCTGGACTTCGCCAATGGTGAGATCTACGTCCGCTTCCTGGAGTCGGCGCGCGGTGCGGACTGCTTTGTGATGCAGAGCCACACGGCTCCCATCAACCAGTGGATCATGGAACAGCTGATCATGATCGATGCTCTGAAGCGGGCTTCGGCCCGGAGCATCACCGCGATCCTGCCGTTCTACGGGTATGCGCGTCAGGACAAGAAGCACCTGGGCCGTGAGCCGATCTCGGCCCGGCTGGTGGCGGACCTGCTGCGGCAGGCGGGTGCCGACCGGCTGATGGCGGTGGATCTGCACACGGCGCAGATCCAGGGCTTCTTCGACGGTCCGGTGGACCACCTGTTCGCGCTGCCGCTGCTGGCGGACTACCTGGGCGAGAAGGTGGACCGGGACCGGCTGACCATCGTGTCGCCGGATGCCGGCCGGGTGAAGGTCGCGGACCAGTGGTCGGACCGTCTGGGTGCGCCGTTGGCGATCATCCACAAGCGTCGTGACATGACGCAGGCGAACACGATCCTGTCGGCCGAGGTGGTCGGTGACGTTCAGGACCGGGTCTGTGTCCTGGTCGACGACATGATCGACACGGCGGGGACGATCTGTGCCGCGGCGGACGCGCTGTTCGAGAACGGTGCGGCGGACGTGATCGTGGCGGCGACGCACGGTGTGCTCTCCGGGCCGGCGGCCGACCGCCTGAAGAACTCGCGGGTCAGCGAGTTCGTGTTCACCAACACGCTGCCGACTCCGGCGGAGCTGCAGCTGGACAAGATCACCACGCTGTCGATCGCCCCGTCGATCGCCGCGGCGATCCGTGAGGTGTTCGAGGACGGTTCGGTCACCAGTCTGTTCGAGGGCGTGCACTGACGAAGCCCCGCGTCGGCGGCCCCGGTCCTGAATGGGCCGGGGCCGCCGTCGATTTCGCGTCAGCGCCCCGGTGCGGTTAGACTCGTGAAACTGCTCGGCGAGGGATGCCGCGTGCCTGCTGGCCGGGTGCGTGCTCCGTGATCGACGCGCTGCCGGTGTCGGATTTCCGACTGCCGACAGAGGTCGTACGCCGCCGAGTGACCCCCGAACGTACTGAGGGTGTGGTCCCGGCGGTTTTTCGCGTTGCCTGCACCCCCGCGCCATTTTCACGAGGAGTGCAGTCGTGTCCGAGATCCGCCTTGCCGCTGAGACCCGTTCCGAGTTCGGCAAGGGTGCCGCTCGTCGTGCCCGCCGCGCCGGCTTCGTCCCCGGTGTCGTCTACGGCCACGGCCACGCCCCGGTTCACCTGAACCTGCCCAGCCACGCCCTGATGATGGCCCTGAAGACCCCGAACGCCCTGCTGGTCGTTCCGATCGAGGGCAAGGACGAGTACGTCCTGCCGAAGGCCGTCCAGCGTGAGGCCATCAAGCGCACCATCGAGCACGTCGACCTGCTGCTCGTGAAGCGCGGCGAGAAGGTCACCGTCGAGATCCCGGTCCTGACCGAGGGCGAGCTGGCCCCCGGCGGCAACCTGCTGGAGCACGTGCTCAACGCGCTGCCGATCGAGGCCGAGGCCACCCACCTGCCCGAGTCCGTGACCGTGTCGGTCGAGGGCCTGGAGGCCGGTGCCGCGATCACCGCCGGTGACATCGTGCTGCCGAAGGGCACCACGCTGGCCGTCGAGGCCGACACCGTCGTCCTGCAGGTCATCGGCGCCCAGGCCTCGCAGGCCGACGCCGACGCCGAGGCCGCCGAGGCCGGCGCCGAGGCCTGAGCCTCTCGCACAGCCTGACCGCTGCCCCGGTCGCTCCCGCTGGAGCGCCCGGGGCAGCGGCATGTCCGGGAAGATGGCGGTGAACGGTGACCACGAGGAGCGGTGGGATGAGCGAGGACGTGTACGAGGGCCCGTGGCTGGTGGTGGGGCTGGGCAACCCGGGGGAGCAGTACGCCCGGAACCGGCACAACATCGGGTTCATGGTGGTGGAGCTGCTGGCGCAGCGGATGGGTGCGAAGTTCAAGGCGCACAAGAGCCGGGCCCAGGTGGCGGAGGGGCGGTTGTCGGGGCGGCGGGTGGTGCTGGCGAAGCCGTTGTCGTTCATGAACCTCTCCGGCGGCCCGGTGACGGCGCTGCGGGACTTCTACAAGGTGCCGGCGTCTGCGCTGCTGGCGGTCCACGACGAGCTGGATCTCGACTACGCGGCGCTGCGGCTGAAGCTGGGCGGTGGGGACAACGGCCACAACGGGCTGAAGTCGATCACCAAGTCGCTGGGGCCGGACTACTACCGGGTGCGGTGCGGGATCGGTCGTCCGCCGGGCCGGATGGACGTTGCGGACTTCGTCCTGAAGGACTTCTCCAGTACGGAGCGCAAGGAGCTGGACTGGTTCGTGGACCGGTCGGCGGACGCGGTGGAGGCGCTGCTGTCGGAGGGGCTGGAGCGGGCGCAGGGGACGTACAACTCCTGATCGGGTGACGCGGCGTCAAATTCTGGGTGGGGTACGCAACGGTCGTACAACGCTTGGCCGTCCAAACCTGATCGGGAGTGAGAATCGTGTGCGGGATCGGATAGCGTCGGGCCAGTACGCGAACGAGTCCTGGGGAGTTCTCGATGCGGAGTTTTCGGCCGGTCCGGCGCCTTCGGCAGGTCCGGGTGGCCAGGCTGAGACGGCTCGGCCGGCGAGTGGGTACGGCCGGTGCGCTGGGTGCGGCCGGGGTGCTGCTCTCCGGTGGCGGTGTGGCGCACGCGGAGTCGGTGGCGGAGCCCGATCCGGGTGTGGTGTCCTCGGATCCCGCTGCGGCGGGTCAGGTGCTCGGTGGTTCGGTCGGTGGTGACGCGGGCCTGCTGGCCGTCGGTGGCGGCCTGGTCGTGGCGGCGGGCGGTGCGGCCCTGTGGGTGAAGCGCCGCCGTGCGGGCGATCTTGGGGAGTGACGAGGCCCGAAGGGGCCGGGTCCGGGGTACCGGGCACCGGCCCCTTCGGCATTTTCCGGCCGGTGTCATCCGTTTCCGGCAGCCCGTCCGGGTCTGCGTCCGGCAGTCCGTCCGGGGCCGTGTCGGGTGGTCCGGGGGCCGGCGGGACGGCCGCGACCGCGGCGGGCCGGGCCGCGGCCGCGGTCGCGCAGATCGGCGCGCGGGGGGACGGCGCGGGGGTGGCGGTGTACACCGCGGATGCGGACCGGGTCCGCCCGGAGATCGTGGCGCGGTACGGGGCGCTGGTGGCCGAGGTGCGGTCGATCGGCTGACCGGGAGTGCGGAGGAGCCCCGCGGCAGGGTGCCGCGGGGCTCCTCCGGTTGTTCGGGCCGGGGTGTCAGCCGGTGTTGCGCAGGCCGGCGGCGATGCCGTTGACGGTCAGCAGGAGCGCGCGGGCGCGCAGCGGGTCCTCGGGCCGGCCGGTGGCGGCCTCTTCGCGCTGGCGGCGCAGGAGGGCGACCTGGAGGTAGGAGATCGGGTCGAGGTAGGCGTCGCGGACGGTGAAGGTCTGCTTGAGGACGGGGTTGTGTTCGAGCAGTTCGGTCTCGCCGGTGAGCCGCAGGACTTCGCGCAGGGTGAGTTCGTGCTCGGCGACGATCTGGTCGAAGACGTGGCGCAGGTCGGCGGGGACGAGCTGTTCGACGTAGTGGCGGGCGATCCGCAGGTCGGTCTTGGCCAGCGTCATGGCGACGTTGGAGAGGAAGTTGCGGAAGAAGTGCCACTGGCCGTACATCTCGTCCAGGACGTCGCCGAGGCCGGCGGTGCGGGCGGCGGCGAGGCCGGAGCCGACGCCGTACCAGCCGGGGACGATCTGGCGGGACTGGGTCCAGCCGAAGACCCAGGGGATGGCGCGCAGGCCGTCGAGGCCGGCGCCGGAGTCGGGCCGGCGGGAGGGGCGGGAGCCGAGGTGGAGGGAGGCGAGCTGGTCGACGGGGGTGGCGGCGAAGAAGTACTTCGGCAGGTCCTCCTGTTCGACGAGGCCGCGGTAGGCGGTGTGGGCGGCTTCGGAGACCTGGTCCATCGCGGCGTCCCAGCGGGCGAGTTCCTCGGGGGCCTGGCGCGGTGCGGTGTGCAGGGCGGAGGCGGAGAGGGTGGCCGAGATGGTGAGTTCGAGGTTCTCGCGGGCCAGTGAGGGCAGCAGGTACTTGTCGGAGATGACCTCGCCCTGTTCGGTGACCTTGATCTCGCCTTCCAGGGTGCCCCAGGGCTGGGCGAGGATGGCTTCGTGGGAGGGGCCGCCGCCGCGGCCGACGGTGCCGCCGCGGCCGTGGAAGAGGCGCAGCCGGATGCCGTAGCGGTGGGCGACGTCGCGCAGGCGGCGCTGGGCGCGGTGGATCTCCCACTGGGAGGTGGTGATGCCGCCGAACTTGGAGGAGTCGGAGTATCCGAGCATGACCTCCTGGATGTCGCCGCGGAGGGAGACGAGCAGCCGGTAGGAGGGGTCGGAGAGCATCTCGTCCAGGATGCGGTCGGCTTCCTGGAGTTCGTCGGTGGTCTCCAGCAGCGGCACGATGCCGATCTTGGCGATGCCGGCGTGGAGGTCGATGAGGCCGGCTTCGCGGGCGAGGACGGTGGCGGCGAAGACGTCGTCGGCGCCCTGGCACATCGAGATGATGTAGCTCTCGACGATTTCGTCGCCGAAGCGTTCGAAGCCTTCGCGGATGGTGTTGAAGACGCCGAGGGTCTTGGTGCCGGCGGCGTCGAGGGGGGCGGGGGTGGGGGCGAGGGGCCGGCGGGAGCGGAGTTCCTTGGCGAGGAGCTTCTGCCGGTACTCGCGGGGCATGTCGGCGTAGCGCCAGGCTTCTTCGCCGAGGCGGTCGAAGAGCTGGCCGAGGGCGTGGTGGTGGGCTTCGGCGTGCTCGCGGACGTCCATGGTGGCGAGCTGGAGGCCGAAGGCCTCGATGGTGCGGATGGCGCGGGCGAGCCGGCCGTCGGCGATGAGTTCGCCGCGGTGGGCGCGCAGGGAGTCCTGGATGAGGCGCAGGTCGGCGATCAGGTCGCGGGTGCCGCGGTAGTCGCGGCCTTCGACGTGCGGGGTGCCGTGGGCGAGGCGTTCGCGGGTGTTCTCCAGCTTGAGGCGGACGCAGGTGGCCTTGAGGCGGTAGGGCTCCTCGGCGTTCATCCGCTTGTAGCGCGGGCTGAGTTCGGGGAGGAGGTGGAGGTCGGTGTTGAGGGAGGCGAGGAGTTCGACGGAGGCGCCGGCGAGTCGCTCGGAGGTGGAGAGGGAGCCGCGGAGGTCGTCGACGGCGAAGAGGGCGTCCTTGATGCCGTATTCGTGCTGGAGGTTGAGGACGTCCCAGGTCACCTGGGGGGTGACGTTGGGGTTGCCGTCGCGGTCGCCGCCGATCCAGGTGCCGAAGGTGAGGGGGCGGACGCCGTCGGGGAGGGTGAGGCCGACGCGGGCGAGTTCCTCGTGGAGTTCTTCGAGGACTTCGGGGACGGCGTCGCGGTAGAGCTCGTCGAGGTAGTAGACGGCGTTGCGGGCCTCGTCGGTGGGCTCCGGGCGGGCGATGCGCAGTTCGTCGGTCTGCCAGAGCAGGTCGATGACCTCGGCGAGGCGGCGGTCGGCCTGGCGCTTGGCGGAGGAGGTGCGGGCGGGGTTGGCCTCGGCGAGGCCGGAGGCGAGCTGCTCGCGGTGGATGCGGTCGAGGAGTTCGCCGATCCGGCGGAGCTTGTTGAGGACGCTGCGCCGGGCGGCCTCGGTGGGGTGGGCGGTGAAGACGGGGCGGACGGCGAGGTTGGCCAGGGTGTCTTCGAGGTGCTTGGGGTCGGCGTCGGCGAGCTGGTCGGCGGTCTGGGCGAGCAGCGAGCCTTCGCGGGCGCGGCGGGTGGCGAATTCGCGGCCGCGGTGCACCTGCTCGGTGACGTTGGCGAGGTGGAAGTAGGTGGAGAAGGCGCGGACGAGCTTGGCTGCGGTCTCCAGGTCGATGTCGGAGAGCAGTTCGGCGGTGGCTTCGCCGTCGGTGCGGCTGAGCAGTCGGACCTGTTCGACGAGGCCGAGCAGCTGGGGGCCTTCCTGGCGGACGAGTGTTTCGCCGAGGAGGTCGCCGAGGCGGCGGATGTCGGCGCGAAGGGCCGAGTTGTCGGCGTTCGGGCCGGCGGTGCCGGCCTGGGTGGGGCTGTCCGCCGGGGTGGGGACCGGAGCGGTCACGGCTGGCTCCCTGTGGTGGTGGGGTTCGGCAACGGCTCATCGCCACATTCCGCGCGCGTGTGGCGCGTGTGACGCGTGCGGACCGCGCTGTCCGACGAGCCCCAGCATAGGTGGCGGGAGGGGTGCTGTCCGCGAGGTGGCCGGATGGCGGACAAGATCACGTTCCCCGCGTGTGGTCTGGACCACTTAAGGGTTCGAAAGGGTGTCGGAACGGAACCGGGTGGGGATGGGTGAGGGTTCGCGCATAGGCTGTGGGGCTATGAGCAAGTCGCCTGGGGAGCGCGCGCGGGGCCGGTCGTTCTGGTGGTGGGAGAGGCGTCGCAGCGCTCTCCTGGACGTCGGGCTGGCCGCGCTGGCTGCTCTGGAGAGCGCGGCGAGCGCGGTCGCCTTCCTCGCGCCGAGGGTCCATCTGGGGCCCTGGTCGATCGTCGGCGTCGCACTGTTCGGCGCGGCGGCGGGCGCGACGCTGGTGGTGCGGCGGCGCTGGCCCGCGGTGCCGGTGCTGGTGGCGCTGGTGGCGATGCCCGGGATGCTCGGCGTGGTGCTGCTGATGGTGTCGCTGTACACGCTGGCGGAGACCTGGGAGTGGCCGTCGCGGCGCCGGCGGGTGGTGGCGCTGTCGGCGCTGGCCTTCGCCGAGGCCGTCGGGGTGATGCTGGTCGAGATGTCGACGCCGGGCGACGCCGCGGCCGATGCGCCGCCGCTCTGGGGCCAGGTGCTGATGGCGGTGCTGGTGGCCGTCGGGCTGACCGTGCCGCCGGTGGTGACCGGCCTGTACATGGGGGCGCGGCGGCGGCTGATCGAGTCGCTCAAGGACCGTGCGCACGGCCTGGAGACCGAGCTGGACCTGCTGGCCGAGCAGGCCCGCGAGCGGGCCCGCCGGGCGCGGCTGGAGGAGCGGACCCGGATCGCCCGGGAGATGCACGATGTGGTGGCGCACCGGGTGTCGCTGATGGTGGTGCACGCCGGGGCGCTGGAGCGGATCGTGGCGAAGGATCCGGAGAAGGCGGCGCAGAGCGCCAAGCTGATGGGCGAGGTCGGCCGGCAGGCGCTGAACGAGCTGCGGGAGATCCTCGGGGTGCTGCGGATGTCGGAGGAGACGGCGCCGGAGCCGGACTCGCTGGCCGCGCTGCCCCGGCTGGTGGACCAGTCCCGGGTGGCCGGGATGGCCGTCACCCTGACGGTCAGCGGCAGCCGTCAGGAGTTCAGCACCGAGGCCGAGCAGACCGCGTACCGGGTGGTGCAGGAGGGGCTGACCAACGCGCACAAGCACGCCGGCGGCGCGGAGGTGTCCGTCCTGCTGGCGTACGCGCCCAACGGTGTGCGGGTGAGCGTGGTGAACACGTGTCCGGGCGGTGAGCGGGGCGCGGCGGCGCTGCCCGGCGGGGGCAACGGGCTGGTCGGGATGCGCGAGCGGGTGGTCGCGCTGGGCGGCTCCTTCTCGTCCGGGCCGGAGCGGGACGGCGGGTTCCGCGTGGAGGCGGTGCTGCCGTCCCGGCTGGCCGTCCGGGCCGACCGGCTGGCGTGAGCCCGCCGCCGGCCGGGCGTCGGTGGCGGGCGGCCCGTCAGGTGTCGTCGGCGGTGCGCAGGCGCTCCGGGGCGGTGCCGAGGACGAGTGCGGTGATCGCCTGGTCGATGCTGTGGCCGAGGAACCACTCGCCGGTGTGGTCGAGGCTGTAGACGCGGCCGGTCTCGTCGACGGCGAGCAGGGCCTGTCCGTACGCCTCCTCGCCGAGCGGGGCGAGGGTGGTGTCCAGGGCGCGGCCGAGGTCGGCCAGGGTGCGCGGCTGGTGGAGGCCGCAGAGCGGGTCGATCAGGAACGGGGTGCGGGCGAGCTGTCGCCCGGGGCCGGCCAGGTCGAAGGCGAGGCCGCCGAATTCGGCCCAGGCCTCGACGGCGGCGGGGAAGACGGTGTGCGGGACGCCGGTGGGGCCGCCGTGGGCGACGAGGGTGTCGGCCCATTCCTCGGCCTGGCCGATCTGCCAGCGGCCGGGGTGCCAGCCGGCGGTCTTGAGTTCGGCGGCGACGTCGGCGGGGAACCGCGGGCGGGTGCGGAGGGCGTGGCCGGCGAGGGTGGCCGGCGGGGGCGGGGGCGGGCTGGGCGGATTCAGGACGGGCTCCGGTGGCTCGGGGACAGGGGGCGTACGGGGGCGCGCGGCGGCGCGGGGCGCGTGGTCAGCGCCCGGGCGGGCCGACGGCGACGCTCTGCACGGTGAAGTGCTCCAGCATCGGGACGCAGGAGCGGCAGGGCGGGGCGTGGGTGCCGTGCGCCGGGTCGTGCTCCTCGCGGATCCGGACGGTGGTGAGCCGGGAGCCCTTGAGCGCCTTGCGGGCGTCCTGCACGCTCATCGGCTTGCGGGCGGCGCGCTTGGAGCGCCGGGCGTCGACGGCGGCGAGGTACTGGGAGAGCAGGACGGCCTCGGGGCAGCGGCCGGTGAACCGTTCGCGGTGCTCCGGGGGCAGGGTGTCCAGGAAGTCGCCGACCAGCGGGTGCAGGGCGGGGCGCCGGGCGGGCTTGTCGCCGGCCAGGGTGTGCACCTCGCCGCCCTTGAGGGACAGTGCGGCGGCGACGGCGGGGAGCAGGCTGTCGCGGTGGTGGCGCAGCAGGGGCGGGCCGTCGGGTTCACCGGTGGTCATGCTTCGTCATCCTCCTCTTCCTGCCGCTTCCGTGTCCCGTGGACGGACCGGCCGACCGGGGTCAGTCCGGGGCAAGCCTGTCAAATGGCACCGACATCCGTACAACCGGGGTTGCGGCGGCCGGGCGGGGCGCGGCGGTGATGGTGCACGGCGGGGTGGTGGCCGGGCGGGGCGGGCACGTGGTGTTGGCCGGATCCGCACGGCATCGTCACGACTCGTCCCCGGGTTTCGCGAATCCACTCCCGGCCGGCGGTGGTGGCCGGTAGCGTTCCGGCAGTGGGCCAAGGGGCCGGCCGGGCGCTGGGGGGTTTCCGGCGTGGCATGACAACTCCTTTGCCTGTGACGGCCGTTGAGGCCGCCGGGGTCGTTCGGCCGCGGCGCGGCCGAAGGGGTGCGCGGGTGTCGGCAGGGACGGAGCGAAGAGGCCCCGGGGGCAGTGCGGGGCGTCGGCGCGAGGGCCTTCCGGCGGCCGGTCCGCGTGCTCGGCAGGCCCGGTCGACGACGAGCAAGGGGGGTCTTGCGATGACGGAGACGGAAACCGCGAACGAGGCGCCCGGCGAGCACGTGCCCACGCCGGGGGCGCCGCCGCAGACCGCGCCCGCGCACCCGGTGGGGATCGCCGTGGTCGGCGCCGGCTACTGGGGCCCGAACCTGGTCCGCAACGCGCAGCAGACGCCGGCGCTGCGCCTGCACTGGCTCTGCGACCTGGACGAGAGCCGGTCCCGCCGGGTGCTGGGCGAGTACAGCACCGTCCGGTCGACCACCTCGTTCGAGGAGGTGCTCGCCGACGAGCGGGTCGGGGCGGTCGCGGTGGCCACGCCGGCGGCCGCGCACCACCGGCTGGTCCGGGCCGCGCTGGAGGCGGGCAAGCACGTCCTGGTGGAGAAGCCGATCACCACCTCCGCCGCGGACGCCGCCGAGCTGGTGGCGCTCGCCGAGGAGCGCGGGCTGGTGCTGATGTGCGACCACACGTTCTGCTACACCCCGGTGGTGCGCCGGATCCGTGAGCTGGTGCACGGCGGGGAGATCGGCGACATCCAGTTCTTCGACTCGGTGCGGATCAACCTCGGGCTGGTCCAGCCGGACGTCGACGTCCTCTGGGACCTCGCCCCGCACGACCTGTCCATCCTCGACTTCGTGCTCCCGCCGGGCGTCGAGCCGGTCGGCGTCTCCGCGCAGGGCGCCGACCCGATCGGTGCCGGGCGGGCCTGCGTAGCGTACCTGACGGTGCGGCTGAGCAACGGCGCGCTGGCGCACTGCCACGTCAACTGGCTCTCCCCGACGAAGGTGCGCACCACGCTGATCGGCGGCTCGCGGCGCACCCTGGTCTGGGACGACCTCAACCCGCAGGCCCGGCTGGCGGTGCACGACCGCGGTGTGGACCTCACCCCGCCCGACGAGCTGACCGACGCGATCCGCCACCAGGCGCTGATCTCCTACCGGGTCGGCGAGATGGTCGCCCCCGCGCTGGTCGAGCAGGAGGCGCTGCGCAACGTGATGGCCGAGTTCGCCGCGGCGATCACCGAGGGCCGGGCCCCGCTCACCGACGGCCGCTCCGGGCTGCGCGTGCTGCAGCTGCTGGAGGCGGCCTCGCTCAGCCTCGAACTCGGCGGCGCCACCGTCCCGGTGGGCGCAGGCCTGGATGACGCACTGTCCGACGCTCAGGAAAGGGCCGCCACGCGGTGAACGCTGTACAGATCGAGGGAGCCCGCTGCCTGGTCACGGGCGGGGCCGGCACCATCGGCTCCACCGTGGTCGACCAGCTCGTCGAGGGGGGCGCCCGCGAGGTGGTCGTGCTCGACAACTTCGTCCGCGGCCGGGCGGCGAACCTGGCGTACGCCCGGGAGATCGCCGCGCCCGGGCAGCTGCGGGTGGTGGACGGCGACATCCGGGACCGCGCGCTGCTGCGCGACCTGCTGCACCCGGGCACCGACCTGCTGTTCCACCTGGCCGCGATCCGGATCACCCAGTGCGCCACCGAGCCCCGGCTGGCCCTGGAGATCATGGTGGACGGCACCTTCGACGTGGTCGAGGCCGCCGCCGAGGTGGGCGTCGGCAAGGTGATCGCCTCCTCGACCGCCTCCGTCTACGGCCTCGCCGACACCTTCCCGACGCCCGAGACGCAGCACCCGTACCACAACGACACCCTGTACGGGGCGGCGAAGGTCTTCAACGAGGGGCTGCTGCGCTCCTTCCACGCGATGGCCGGGCTGGACTACGTCGCGCTGCGGTACTTCAACGTGTACGGGCCCCGGATGGACGTGCACGGCAAGTACACCGAGGTGTTCATCCGCTGGATGGAGCGGATCGCCGCCGGGCAGCCGCCGCTGATCTTCGGCGACGGCGCGCAGACCATGGACTTCGTCTACACCGAGGACATCGCCCGGGCCAACCTGCTGGCGGCCGCCGCGCCCGTCACCGACCGGGTCTACAACATCGCCAGCTCCACCGAGGTGTCGCTGCGCGGTCTGGCCGACGCGCTGCTCGCCGCGATGGACCGCTCCGACCTGGACGTCGAGCACGGGCCGGCCCGGGGCACCGCCGGCGGTGTGGTGCGGCGGCTGGCGGACATCACCGCCGCCGAGCGGGACCTCGGCTGGAAGCCCGGGCTGGGCCTCGACGAGGGCCTGCGCCGGCTGGTCGCCTGGTGGCGCGAGCAGTAGTCCCCGGTCCTTCCCCTGTCTGCACGGCAGTTCACGGCAGTTCGGAGTACGCCTGTGTCCAGTGTGTCCAGCACGCCCGCCGCGTCCGGTGGCCCCGCCGCGCCCGGTGGCCCCGCCGCGCCCGGCCCGGGAGCGCCCGGCATCCCCGTGATGGTCCCCTGGCTGGGGGAGGAGGAGGCCGAGGCCGCCGCCGAGGCCGTCCGCTCCGGCTGGGTGGCCCAGGGGCCGCGGGTCGCCGCGTTCGAGCGGGCCTTCGCGGAGCACCTCGGGGTGGCGCACGCCGTCGCCGTCTCCTCCTGCACCAGCGCCCTGCACCTGGCGCTGATCGGTGCCGGCGTCGGGCCGGGGGACGAGGTCGTGGTGCCCTCGCTCTCCTTCGTCGCCACCGCCAACGCCGTCACCTACGTCGGTGCCGTCCCGGTCTTCGCCGACGTCGACCCGGACACCGGCAACCTCACCGCCGGCACCGTCGCCCCGCTGCTCACCGCGCGGACCAGGGCCGTCGTCGCGGTCGACCAGGGCGGGGTCCCGGTCGACCTGGACGCGATCCGGGCCGCCGTCGAGCCGCGCGGCATCACCGTCGTCGAGGACGCCGCCTGCGGCGCCGGCTCGCTGCTGCGCGGCCGCCCGGTGGGCAGCACCGCCGCGATCGCCGCCTACTCCTTCCACCCGCGCAAGCTGCTGACCACCGGCGAGGGCGGCATGGTCACCTGCCGGGACGGCGACCTCGCCGCCCGGCTGCGGCGGCTGCGCGAGCACGGGATGAGCGTCTCGGCCGCCGACCGGCACGCCGCGGCCGGCGGCGCGAGCCTGCTGGAGACGTACGACGAGATCGGCTTCAACTACCGGATGACCGACGTCCAGGCCGCGATCGGCCTGGTCCAGCTGCGCAAACTGCCGGCCATGGTCGCCCGGCGGCGCGAGCTCGCCGCGCGCTACCGGGAGCTGCTGGCCGGCACCGGCGTCCGGCTGGTCGCCGACCCCGCGCACGGCACCACCAACTACCAGTCCTGCTGGGTGCTGCCGCCGGACGGCGCCCCCGACCGCACCGAACTGCTCACCCGGCTCGCCGCGGCCGGCGTCTCCGCCCGGCGCGGCATCATGGCCGCCCACCTGGAGGCCCCGTACAAGGGGACGGCCCGGGTGCCGCTGCCCGCCACCGAGCTGCTCACCGGCCGCTCGCTGATCCTGCCGCTCCACCACGCGCTCACCGAACCGCAGCAGGACCGGGTGGTGGCCGCGCTGCGCGCCGCGCTCGGCTGAGCCCGCACCCGCATCCGCATCCGCACCCGCAGGGTCCGGCAGGGCGGCCCGCCCCGCCGGACCGTACCGGCCGGCGCCCGACCCGGACCCGGACCAGGACCGCCGAGACGCCGCCCCAGGGGGAGACCAGGATGACCACCGACCAGCCCGTCCCGCTCGTCGACCTGTCGGCCGCGCACGCCGAGGTCGAGGCCGAGGTCCGGGCCGGCTTCGACCGGGTGCTCGACACCGGCGGCTACATCCGGGGCCCCGAGGCGGCCGGCTTCGAGGAGGAGTACGCGGCGTTCTCCGGCACCCGGCACTGCGTCGGCGCCGCCAACGGCACCGACGCCCTCGAACTGGCGCTGCGCGCCCTCGACCTGCCGCCCGGCGGCGGCGTGGTGCTGCCGGCCAACACCTTCGTCGCCACCGCCGAGGCCGTCGTCCGGGCCGGGCTGCGCCCGCTGCTGGTCGACGCCGACCCCGCGCACCTGCTGATCGACCCGGACCGGGTCGCGGCCGTGCTGCCGGCGGCGGTGGCCCTGCTCCCCGTCCACCTCAACGGCCAGCTCGCCCCGATGGCGCCGCTGCTGGAGCTGGCCGGCGACCGGCCGGTGGTGGAGGACGCCGCGCAGTCCCAGGGCGCCCGGCAGCACGGCCGCGCCCTCCACGGCCGGATCTCCGCCACCAGCTTCTACCCCGGCAAGAACCTCGGCGCGTACGGTGACGCCGGCGCCGTCGTCACCGACGACGACGGCCTGGCCGCCGCCGTCCGGCTGATCGGCGACCACGGCTCGGGGCGCAAGTACGTGCACGAGCGGTTCGGCTTCAACTCCCGGCTGGACGCCCTGCAGGCCGTCGTCCTGCGCGCCAAGCTGCGCCGGCTGCCCGCCTGGAACGAGGCCCGCCGGGCCGCCGCCGCCCGCTACCACCGGCTGCTGGCCGGGCTCGACGGCGTCACCCTGCCCCGGACGGCACCCGGCAACGAGCACGTCTGGCACCTGTACGCGGTGCGGATCGGGCCCGGACGGGACCGCGACGCCGTGCTCGCCCGCCTCCAGCAGGCCGGGATCGGCGCGGGCGTCCACTACCCCGTCCCGGTCCACCTCCAGCCGGCGTTCCGTCACCTCGGCCACCGCGAGGGCGCGTTCCCGGTGGCCGAACGGGCCGCCCGGGAGCTGCTCACCCTGCCCCTCTACCCGCAGATCACCGAGGGCCAGCAGGAGCGGGTCGCCGACGCCCTGGCCAAGGCGCTCGCGCACTGACCGCCGGAGCGTTCCGGCCCCCGGGCGGGGGTCCGGTGCGCAGGCCGACCCCCTACGCTGGTAGCCAGCAAGCGCACCGAGTATTTGCAGCAGCCAGTGGGGGCTCCCAGATGACGACAGGTCGGCCCGGCGTCGCCGCCGTACCGAATGCGGCGTACGCAGGTCAGGTGGTGCAGTTCCCGGACCCGGTCCGTGCGGAGCGGCACCCCGCCGGGGTCCGGGTGGACGAGTACGGCTTCCCGGACTTCGGCCCCTACGCCGCCGCCGCGGCCGAGGTCGCCGACCCGCCCGAGGGCTTCGGCGTCGACGAACTGCGCCTGACCGACTACGTCTCGGCCAACGCCGCGCAGTTCACCCAGGGCCACCCGCTCTGGGCCGACCTCGGCACCGCCGTCGCCACCCCGCCCGGCTGGACGTGGCACCACGCGGTCGGCCGGGCCGCGCCCGGCTGGCGCCGGATGGAGCTCGTCCCGGTCGAGGTCAAGGCGCTGTTGCGGCACCACGGCGGCCTGGCCACCTCCACCGCCGACCACGGCCGCCGCGGCACCCGCCCGCTGCAGGAGCGCCGGCCCGTGCACTTCTCGCTCGCCAAGGACGGCGGCGACCCGATCGGCGTCCCCGAGGACCTCGTGCAGCGCGCCGAGGAACGCCTCGGCCACCGGCTGCCCGGCGCCTACCGGACCTTCCTCAAGCTCGGCGGCGGCCGCGCCCCCGTCGGCGTGGCGCTCGACCCGGAGCTGGGGCTGCTGCTCGACCAGCCGTTCCTGACCCTCAGCGAGGAGTACGGCACCCAGGACGTCGTCTACGCCAACAAGTGCCTGCGCGACCACCTCACCAAGGACTACCTGGGCATCGCCTACGCCCAGGGCGGGATCGTGGCGCTCAAGGTGCGCGGCGACCGGACCGGCTCGGTCTGGTTCTGCCTCTACGACGACGCCCGCGACGGCGGGGCCCCCGAGGCGCCCGAGGACCGCGTCGCCCGGCTGCTGCTGCCCTGCGGCGCGGACTTCGACGAGTTCCTGCTCCGGCTGGCCGGCAGCCCGCCCGAGCTGGAGACGGTGGCGGAGCTGATGGTGGACGGCGGGTTCGCCCGCGCCGTACCGGTGGGCTGACGTGGCTCCGGTGGTGGCGATCGACGGTGCCCAGCAGGCGGGCGCGAAGCAGCAGGCGGGGACGAAGGGGACAGGGGTGAACCGGGCGTGGTGACGTACGCGCAGGCGCAGGAGCTCGCCGACGAGTGGATCAACGGCGGGGTGCCGCGTTCGCAGCAGCGCGAGGTACGGGTCCGGGAGTTCGACCTCGGCTTCGTCTGCTGGGCGGTCCGGCCGGCCGGTGGCGAGGCGGGTGCCGGTGCCGCCGACGGCTCCGGGGACGCGGCCGCCCCGGGCGGCTCGGCCGGTGAGGCGCGGCTGGTGATCGCCCGGGACTCCGGCGCCAGCACCCTCTGGCCGGCGTTGCCGGTCAACGAGGTGGTCCGGCAGTACGAGGAGGTCTACGGGCGGCCGGTCGCGGCCAACCCGGCCGGCGCGGCGAAGCCCGCACCCGGGCCGGTGGAGGCGACGTCGTTCCTGCTCAGCCCGCCGCAGTGGCTCCAGGAGGCGGGCGCCGCGGCGATCGCGGCCGAGGCCGAACGGCTGGGTACGCCGGCGGCCGCGGTCCCGGCGCAGGCCGCAGCGCCGGCCCCGGGGCCGGCGCCCGCGCCCGTCGCGGTTCCGCAGGCTGCCGCTCCGCCGGTTGCTGCTCCGCCGCCCGTGCCGGAGCCGCTGCCGGCGCCGGCGCCGGCCCTGCTGACCACGCCGCCGGTCTCCGAGCGGCCGGCCGGGGACGCGCCGACCATGCTCGCGCCGCCGCCCGGGCACGACGAACCGGCCTTCGGCATCCCGCCGGCCGCCCCGCTCGTGACCCCGCCGGTGGCCCCGCCCGCCGCACCGCCCGTGGCCCCGCCCGCCGGCTCCGGCAGCGTCGAGGCGGCGACCGTCCTGCTGCCCGACGGACTGCGCACCAACGGCGCCGGCCTGCCCGGCGAGCCCCGGCCCGGCGCCGAGGCGGCCACCGAACTGCTGCCCGTGTCCGACTACGGCATGCCCCCGGTCGCGCCAGCCCCGGCGGCCGCGCCCGCGCCGACCCTGCTGGCGCCGCCGGACGGCCTGCCCGGGCTGTCCGGCCTGCCCGGCGCCCCCGGTCACGGCGCACCCGCGGCCCCGCCCGCGGTCGAGCACGCGCCGACCATGCTCGCGCCGCCGGACGGCCTGCCCGGCCTCGGCGGCCTGCCCGGCGCCCCCGTGCCCGGCCCCGGCGCACCCGCGGCTCCGCCCGCCGGGCCCGCGGTCGAGCACGCGCCCACCATGCTGGCCTCGCCCGACGCCCTGCCCGGGCTGATGGGCCTGCCCGGCGCGCCCGGCCCGGGTGCGCAGGCCGTGCCGCCGCCCGCCGCCGAGGCACCGCAGGGCGGCCGCGGCTCCACCCCGCCGCCGCCCCCGCCCGCCGCGCTGCGCGGCGGGCCGTCCGGCGGATCCGGCGCCCCTGTCTCGCTCGGCCGCAACCAGGCCTCGGCCCCGCCGCCGCCCCCGCCGGGCGGTCTGCGGCAGACCCCCGGTGCCGGTGGCGGCACCCCCGCCGCCGGCGCGGGCGGCCGCGGCTCCGGCTCCACCCCGCCGCCCCCGCCGCCGGCCGGCCTGCGCGGCCCGGAGGCCCAGGCGGCCCCGGCCGCCCCGCCCGCCACAGGCACCCCCGCCGGCGGGGTGGCGTACGAGCGCACCCAGCTGGCCGGGGCGATCGACCCGGCGCTGCTCGGCGTGCCGGCCGACCCGGGCACCCCGCCCTCCGGCGGACCGGCCGTCCCGCCGCCGCCCGGTCCCGGCGCGCCCGCGGCCGGCTACGGCTACCCGGGTGCCCCCGGGGGCGCCGCTCCCGCCCCCGCCCCGGCGGCCGTCCCGCCGGCCCCCGTCCCCGGGCCGCCGCAGGGCGCCCCGGTGCCGCCCGGCGTGCCCGCGGTCGGCCCGGGCTACTTCGCCGCGCTCAGCTACCGCGGCCCGGACGGCTCCGAGCAGAAGCTGCTGCACCGCAGCGAGCCCGGCACCCCGCACCCGGAGTGGAAGATCCTCCAGGACCTCCGCCGGCTGAACGTCCCGCCGGAGCAGGTGCTGGAGCTCTACACCGAGCTGGAGTCCTGCGACCTCCCGGGCGGCTACTGCAACCGCATGATCGCCGCCTCCTGGCCGAACGTCCGGCTCACCCACACCGCCGACTACGGCCGGGACCACCACTCCCGGCAGGCCGGCATGGCCCAGCTGCTCGACCACCTGGACGAGCTGCACCAGCTCGCCTCCGGGGCCCAGCGGGTCCGTCCGTTCCGGGTGCCGCTGCCCGCGCCCGGGGCCGTCCCGCCGCTGCCGCCCGTCCCGCCGCAGCAGCTCGCCCAGGAGCTCGGCCAGGCCTTCGGCCAGAACGTGTTCCGCTTCGAGCAGCGCGCCGTCTCCCGGCAGGGCGTCCCCGAGCCGGTGGCGCAGACCCTGATGTGGTCGGGCCTGCCGCGCGATTTCGGCCCGTTCTTCTGGGCCCAGGCGCAGGAGGGCCGCCCGATCCCGACGCTCGCCGAGCTGGCCGCCGAGCGCGGCCAGGCCGGCGGCCCGGACTTCGGCGGCTACCTCGTGCTCGGCAACGACTACGGCCGCCAGCTCTGTGTGCAGTACGGCACAGCGCACGTGGTCGCGGTGGACCTGGAGGGAACCGGGGAGCCGCCGCGGTTCGTCAACAGCGGTGTACCGGAGTTCGTCCGCGCGCTGGCCCTGCTGGGCCGGATGTGGCGGCTCCGGTACGGGCTGACGCCGGACCAGGCCGGTCGCTGGACGACCGACTTCCAGGCCCAGCTCGCCGCGATCGACCCGGCGGCCCTGCAGTCGGCGGACACCTGGTGGGCCGTCCTGCTGGAGCAGTTCTGGGACGGCCTGCTCTAGCAGGTCGTCACGGATCCGCGCAGGTGAAGGGGTCGTTCCGGTGCCCGGAGCGACCCCTTCGGCATACCGCCGCGGCTCTGCCTCGTTGGGGTTTCGCCCTGATCTGCGCAAAATAGGTCAAGAGGATGGGTCTACTCGTCCGGTCCTCGCCATACTCCGATCAGTTCCTCGTCGATATTCCGACCCGGTTCCCGATCGGGTTCCCGATCCGTCCGATCCGTCCGATCATGGGCTCCGCAGCCCGCGACCCGAGGGGAAGAGCCCATGAGCGACGCCGTCCCCCAGTACGGCTTCACCGCTGCCCGGCGCGGTTACGCGCCCGAGCAGGTCGACCGAGCACTGACCGCATTCACCGCCCAACGGGACGAGGCGTGGGAGCGGCTCAGTGTGCTCGGCGCCGGGATCCGGGAGATGGAGCGCCGTCTTGCCGACATCCAGCAGGCCGCCGCCGACGCTCCCGAACCCGACTACCAGGTGCTCAGCGAGCAGGCCGCCGGCCTGGCCGCGATGGCCGAGAACGAGTCCCGCGCCGTCCGGGAGGCCGCCGAGCGGTTCGCCGAGGACCTCCGCGACGAGGTCTACGAGGCGGGCCAGGAGCTCGCCCGGTCCGCGAAGGAGTACGGCACCACCACCCGCTCCGAGGCCGACCAGGCCGCCCGGCGCACCGACGAGCGGACCAGGGCGGAGGCCGAGACGATCCGGGCCGAGGCCGACCGCGAGATCCGGACCCTGCGGGACACCGCGACGGCGCACGCCGCCAAGGTGCGGGTCGCGGCCGCCGAGGCCTCCGAGCGGGCCGAGGCCAAGCTGGCCGAGCTGCGCCGCAACGCCGACGAGACCTTCGCCGCGACGGCCGCCAGGGCTGACGCGGAGGAGCAGGCGGTCTCGGCGACCGCCGAGCGCCGGGTCAAGGAGGCCGAGCAGCACCGGGAGACCGTGCTCGGGCAGATCAAGCAGTCGGACGCCGAGGCGCAGGCGCGCGCCGACCAGCTGATCGAGCAGGCCCGCCGCGAGGCCGAGCGGATCAACGCGGCCAGCGAGCGGGAGCAGCGCGAGTTCGCGGCCCGGCAGGAGACGGTGCAGCAGCACCTGGACCACATCAAGGGCACCCTCGCCTCGCTCACCGGTGCGGCGGTGGGCGCGATCGAGCCCGCCGCCGACCTGCGGGCCGGCTCGGCGACCGAGCCGGCGGGTGACGCGACGGGTGACGCGACGCCGGACTCCGCGACCGGCCCGGTCACGGCCGGGGGCGGAGCGCCGGCTGCGACGGGTGCGGTGGCGGTGGAGGCCGCTCCGCGGGACGTGCTGGTGGCCGACGTGCCGGTGCCGGACGCTGCGGTGGCCGACGTGCCGGTGGTGGACTCCGAGGCGGACACCGGCGAGATCGCGGTGGCGGACCTGCGCAAGGCGGTTGCCGCGAGCGCCGGCCGGCCGGGAGCCGTGGCCGAGGCGGCCACCGAGTTGCTGCCGGTCACCCCGGGCCCGGTGGCCCCGGGTGCGGTCACTCCCGGTCCGGTGAGCCCGGGCCCGGTCACGCCGGGGCGCGTGGCGCCCGCCGAGGCGGTCGCGCCCACCGCGCCCGTCGGTGTACCGCCGCGGCCGGCCTCGCCGCCGCCCGGCGGGTCGTCCGCCTCCGGTGCGGCTGCGGCTGCTGCTGCCGGTGCCGCGGACGGGCCGGGCCGGCCGGAGGACCGGACCCGGGTCATCCCGAAGATCGTGATCGTGGACGACGGGGCGGAGTACGCCACCCCGCACACGGTCGCCTACAAGCGGCGCTGACGGCCGGCGGCGGGTGACGGACCTCAGGGGCCGTTGCCCGTCTCCGCCATCAACTGCGCGAGCTTCGCATCCTGGGCCCTGACCGCCTCCTGCTGGGCGGTCAGGGCCTGTGCGTTGCGGTCGATCTGCTGCTGCTGGTAGCCGGCCAGGACGGCGAACCAGATGCCGGCCAGGTTGCTCCGGCCGGTGCAGTCCGCGTCGGCGCGGGCCGTGGCGAGCTCGGTGGGGGTGACCGCCGGGGCGGCGCGGAAGCGGTCCGGCAGGGTGGCCGGGTCGGCCGCCGCGAAGCCCGCGGCGGCCATGCAGGCGGACCACTGCCCGGTCGCCGCGATCACCCGGTGGTCGCGGCCGGCCGCCGCGAGCGACTCGTTGAAGAGCCGCCCGACCAGCTCCGTCCCCGGCCCCGGCGGTGCCCCGATCCGCTCGGCGGCCTGCCGGTCGCAGTCCACCCGGGTGGTGTCGTAGGCCTCGCCGGATCCGGCGGCGGGCCCGGTCGGCCGGGGCAGGCTCCGCTGCGGCGGGTGGAAGCCCTGGACGCCCGCGGCCTCCGCCCCGAGGTATCCCCAGGCGCCGGCCGGCAGGGCCGTCGCATTGTCCGGCGCCCGCGCGGCCTGCAGTCCGTCGCCACTGAATGCGGTGTACCCGGCCCGGCGCATACAGCTGACGACCAGCATATTCCGGGCCTGAATCTCTTGTACGGCCATCCGGTCGTCACCCTGATAAGCGGAGAGCGGCAGTCCGGTCATTCCGCCGCGCCCGGATTCCGGGGCTTTCGGCGAGGTGATCTCCGGAGGGGGTGGCAGGGATTGTGCCGGACCGCTCACGGAAGTGCTGGTGCAGCCTGCGGAAAAGGCCGATAAAACGGTCGCCAGGGTGATGGCGGCGAATCGTCCGAAATGTGGTGGACGTACCAACCGTCTGCTCCGATCCTCAAGCACGGCAAGCTTGTTCGGACCCTAGCGCATTCCGCTTCGACCCGTTTCGGGGGGTGCTCCGGTGGTGCGGCTTGGCCGGAAAACAACTGTTGGGCAGCGGGGCGTCATGTCAACCTCTGGAGTCGCAACCGCTGCCGATGGAGGGGTTTCATGATTCGCCGCACAAATCGCGCACAATCCCGCGGGGAACGTCGCGCCGGAAATCGCCAGGCCCGCCGGGCCGGGGCCGTCGCCGTTCTCACCGCCGCCGCGGCCGCATTGCTGCCGGTCACCGGCGCGAACGCGGTGAACCGGGTTGACTGCGGAAACCGAACCGATTACGCGAAGGTTTACAACTACGGATACAGCGGGACGCTCTGCTTTGCGAATGACGGCTGGATGGCGGTCCGGATCTACAACGTCGACCGGATCGACGCGGGGAACAACCGGGTCATCACCTATCTCGGGGGCGGCCTGGGCTCCTGGACCGTCTTCAACTGGGAGCAGTACGACTTCAACGGGCACCAGGGGTACGAGGTGATGATGTACGACATCAACCTCTCCCGCTGGTAGTCCGGCCGGAGCTCCGCAGGCGGTGCCGGGCAGGTGCGGATGCCCGGCACCCCACCCCACACGGTCGCGCCGGCCACGCGGGTCGCCGGGCCGGCAGAGCGCCGGGCGGCGGGCCCGGTCGCGTCAGAGCACCTCGACCGACGCGCCGGAGAGCCGGCGCCGGCAGTCGAGCACGTACCGGGCGTGTGCCGTCACCGCCTCGTAGTCGAACTCGTCGTGGTCGGCCAGCAGCACCACCGCGTCGGCCCCGGCCAGCTCCTCCGGAGTCGCCTCCACCCGGCGGACGGCGGCGAACGGGTCGCCGTGCCGGTCCTGCTCGGGTGCACGCTGCCCCGGGATCACCGGCTCCGGGACGTGCACCCCGACCACCACGTGCGGGTCGGCGGCCCGGACCTCGGCGCCCATCCTGGTCAGCAGCTCGGCGATCCGGGCCGCCGGTGTCTCCCGGGCGTCGCCGGTGTTCTTCTTGTAGGCGAGCCCCAGCAGCAGCACCCGGGAGCCGTTCACCGAGCGCTGCCGGTCGTTCAGCGCCTCGCCGAGCCGGCGCACCACGTAGTCGGGCATGTGGCTGTTCACGTCGTTGGCGAGCTCGACGAAGCGGAAGGACCGGCCGAGCGCCCGCTCCACCCGCCAGGACAGGTAGGAGGGGTCGATCGGCAGGCAGTGGCCGCCGACGCCGGGCCCCGGGGTGAAGCGCAGGTAGCCGAACGGTTTGGTGGAGGCGGCGTCGATCGCCTCCCAGACGTCGATGCCGAGGTCGTGGGCGAACATCGCCAGCTCGTTGACCAGCGCGATGTTCACGTGCCGGAAGGTGTTCTCCAGCAGCTTGGTCAGCTCGGCCTCCTTGCAGGAGGAGACCGGCACCGTCCGCTCGACCAGCTGCCCGTAGAAGCCGTCGACCGCGGCCAGTGCCGCCGGATCGATGCCGGCGACCACCTTCGGGGTGTTCTCCAGCCGCCAGGTCGGGTTGCCCGGGTCGATCCGCTCGGGGCTGTAGCCGAGGTGGAAGTCCCGGCCGGCGGTGAGCCCGGAGCCCTCCTCCAGCAGCGGCGCGAGCAGCTCCTCGGTGGTGCCCGGGTACGTGGTGGACTCCAGGACGACGGTGGCCCCGGCGCGCAGGTGCTGGGCGAGCAGCCGGGCCGACGACTCGATGAACGAGAGGTCGGGCACGCCGTCGCGCAGCGGGGTCGGCACCGTGATCACCGCGATGTCGAAGCCCGCGACGTCCGCCGGTTCGGCCGACGGCAGGTAGGCCCCGCTCTCCAGCAGCGGCCGCAGCCGCTCGGCCGGGATGTCCTCGACGTACGACTCGCCGACCGCAAGCCGTTTGATCCGGCGCTCGTCGACGTCGTAGCCGACCACCTGGTGCCCGACTTCGGCCGCCCGGACCGCCAGCGGCAACCCCACGTAGCCCTGACCTGCGATGACAACGCGCATGACGAAGAACCCCCTCCATCGCGACGCCCCCTGGCCCCTCCGGGCGTCCCCACACGGTCTTCACAACAGGGTAGGGAGGGCGGACCGGCCCGGGTGCGCGTTCGCACAAATGGGGTACGACTGCTCCGGAGCGGGCCGAGCCGCCCGCGCGGCGGGCGGAGGCGGTTGCGGAGCGGGCCGAGGTGCCCGTGGGGCGGGCGTGGCCGCCGGGAACGGAAGAGGCCGAGACCCGTGGCGCCCTCCAGGAAAGGGCGCCACGGTTCCCGGCGCTTGGGCGGGCGCCCCCACCCAGGGTCGCCCGGCCTCGCACCCCCGACCCCCATCGGAAGTGCGACTGTGCCTCCGCAGCCATCCCCCACGGTTGGGTGCGGCGGGCACATTCACCATGGTGCGCGATCTCCATGGACGGGCAGTGACAGGAGTATGTCCAGTTCGTGGCGGATCGCGGAGGCACAGTCGCAGCTTGGGGGCGGTGCTTCGTCCGCGTCCGGGTCGTGCCGCGGAGGCCGGCTCCGGTGCGTCCCGGACGCGTCCCGCGCGCGCCCCGGCCGTGCGCCGCGTGCCTGTCGGCGCCGCGGCGTAGGCTGGAGACCCCCGGCCGCTCGGCGTGCCGGGCCGTTCGCGTTGCCCCGGCGGGCCGTTGCCGCCCCGGGGCAGCACCAGCCACGGGACGAAGAAGAGACTCCAGATGAGCCTGACCGGACTGCTCGATGTCGTCGCCCGGGATGCGGCGCTCGCCGAGGCGATCGAGGCCGCGACCGCCACCGGTGCCGCGGCCGGTGGCCGCCGGCACCTGGACCTGGTCGGCCCGCCCGCCGCCAGGCCGTTCGTCATCGCGGCCCTGGCCCGTGCCCTGGCCGGGCGGGCGGCGGGGGAGCGCGGCCGCCCGGTGCTGGCCGTCACGGCGACCGGCCGGGAGGCCGAGGACCTCGCCGCCTCGCTCCGGTCGCTGCTGCCGCCGGACGCCGTCGCCGAGTACCCGGCCTGGGAGACGCTGCCGCACGAGCGGCTCTCGCCGCGCTCGGACACCGTCGGCCGCCGGCTGGCCGTGCTGCGCCGGATCGTGCACCCGCGGGCGGACGACCCCGCGGCCGGGCCGGTGCAGGTGATCGTGGCACCGGTCCGTTCGGTGCTCCAGCCGCAGGTGAAGGGGCTCGCCGAGCTGGAGCCGGTGGCCCTCGTCCGCGGGGAGTCGCACGATCTGGAGGCGGTTGCCCGCCGGCTCTCCGCGGCGGCCTACTCCCGGGTCGAACTGGTCGAGAAGCGTGGTGAGTTCGCCGTCCGCGGCGGAATCCTGGACGTCTTCCCGCCGACCGAGGAGCACCCGCTGCGGGTGGAGTTCTGGGGCGACGACGTCGAGGAGATCCGCTACTTCAAGGTGGCCGACCAGCGCTCGCTGGAGATCGCCGAGCACGGCCTGTGGGCACCGCCCTGCCGTGAACTGCTGCTGACCGACGAGGTGCGCGCGCGGGCCGCAGAGCTGGCCGCCGAGCACCCGGGCCTCGCCGAGATCCTGGACCGGATCGCCGAGGGCATCGCCGTCGAGGGCATGGAGTCGCTGGCGCCCGTCCTGGTGGACGACATGGAACTGCTGATGGACGTGCTGCCGCTCGGCTCGGTCGCGGTGGTCTGCGACCCGGAGCGGGTCCGCACCCGGGCCGCCGACCTGGTGGCGACCAGTCAGGAGTTCCTGCACGCCTCCTGGGTGGCGGCCGCGGCCGGCGGCGACCGGCCGATCGACCTGGAGGCGATCGACGTCTCCGCCGCCTCGCTCCGGTCCCTGGCCGAGGTGCGCGAGCACGCGGCTGCGATCGGCCTGCCCTGGTGGTCGGTCAGCCCGTTCGCGACCAGCGAGTCCGCGGCCGGCGGGGCGGCGGGCCCGGCCGGATTCGACGGCGGGCACGGCGACGCCAACACGCTCGCCCTCGGCATGCACGCCGTCGAGGCGTACCGGGGCGACACCGCGCGGGCCATCGCCGACGCCAAGGAGCGGCTGGCCGCCGACTGGCGGGTGGTCATGGTGACGGAGGGGCACGGGCCGGCCTCGCGGCTGGCCGAGGTGCTCGGCAACGAGGGCATCCCGGCCCGGCTGGTCGCCGACCTCACGGAGGCGCCGACCCGGGACGTCGTCCACGTCTCCTGCGGCTCGATCGAGCACGGCTTCGTCGACGAGGCGCTCAAGCTGACCGTCGTCACCGAGACCGACCTCTCCGGGCAGCGGTCCTCCACCAAGGACATGCGGCGGATGCCGTCCCGGCGCCGCAACGCGATCGACCCGCTGGCGCTGGTGGCCGGCGACTTCGTGGTGCACGAGGCGCACGGCGTCGGCCGGTACGTGGAGATGGTGCAGCGCACGGTGCAGGGCGCCACCCGCGAGTACCTGGTGCTGGAGTACGCGCCGGCCAAGCGCGGCCACCCCGGCGACCGGCTCTTCGTCCCGACCGACCAGCTGGACCAGGTCACCAAGTACGTCGGCGGCGAGGCCCCGACGCTGCACCGGCTCGGCGGCGCGGACTGGGCGAAGACCAAGCAGCGGGCCAAGAAGGCGGTCAAGGAGATCGCCGCCGACCTGATCAAGCTGTATTCGGCCCGGATGGCCGCCCCCGGCCACACCTTCGGCCCGGACACCCCGTGGCAGCGCGAGCTGGAGGACGCCTTCCCCTACGCGGAGACGCCGGACCAGCTGACCACCATCGCCGAGGTCAAGTCGGACATGGAGAAGTCCGTCCCGATGGACCGGCTGATCTGCGGCGACGTCGGCTACGGCAAGACCGAGATCGCCGTCCGGGCGGCCTTCAAGGCGGTGCAGGACGGCAAGCAGGTGGCCGTCCTGGTGCCGACCACGCTGCTGGTGCAGCAGCACTTCTCCACCTTCGCCGAGCGGTACGCCAACTTCCCGGTGACGGTGAAGGCGCTCTCGCGCTTCCAGACCGACAGCGAGGCGAAGGCCGTCCTGGAGGGCCTCTTCGAGGGTTCGGTGGACGTCGTCATCGGCACCCACCGGCTGTTCTCCTCCGAGACGAGGTTCAAGGACCTCGGCCTGGTCATCGTCGACGAGGAGCAGCGGTTCGGCGTCGAGCACAAGGAGCAGCTGAAGAAGCTGCGGGCCAACGTGGACGTGCTGACCATGTCCGCGACGCCGATCCCGCGCACCCTGGAGATGGCCGTCACCGGCATCCGCGAGATGTCCACCATCACCACTCCGCCGGAGGAGCGGCACCCGGTGCTGACCTTCGTCGGCCCGTACGACGAGAAGCAGATCTCGGCCGCCGTCCGGCGTGAACTCCTGCGCGAGGGCCAGGTGTTCTACATCCACAACCGGGTCGAGTCGATCGACCGGGCGGCGGCCCGGCTCAGGGAGCTCGTCCCCGAGGCGCGGATCGCCACCGCGCACGGGCAGATGGGGGAGACCGCGCTGGAGAAGGTCGTCGTCGACTTCTGGGAGAAGGAGTTCGACGTCCTGGTCTCCACCACGATCGTGGAGTCCGGCATCGACATCTCGAACGCCAACACCCTGATCGTGGAGCGCGGCGACACCTTCGGCCTCTCCCAGCTGCACCAGCTGCGCGGCCGGGTCGGCCGTGGCCGCGAGCGCGGGTACGCGTACATGCTGTACCCGCCGGAGAAGCCGCTGACCGAGACGGCGCACGAGCGGCTCGCCACCATCGCCCAGCACACCGAGATGGGCGCCGGCATGTACGTGGCGATGAAGGACCTGGAGATCCGCGGCGCCGGCAACCTGCTCGGCGGTGAGCAGTCCGGGCACATCGCGGGCGTCGGCTTCGACCTCTACATGCGGATGGTCGGCGAGGCGGTGGCCGAGTTCCGGGAGTCGCTGGCCGGCGGCGGCGGCGAGCCGGAGGAGGAGCCGCTGGAGGTGAAGATCGAGCTGCCGGTGGACGCCCACGTGCCGCACGAGTACGCGCCGGGCGAGCGGCTGCGGCTCCAGGCCTACCGCTCGATCGCGGCGGTCAACTCCGAGGACGACATCAAGCAGGTCCGCGACGAGCTGGTCGACCGGTACGGCAAGCTGCCCGAACCGGTGGAGAACCTGCTGCTGGTGGCGGCGCTGCGCCTGTACGCGCGGCGCTGCGGCATCGCGGACATCACCCTGGCGGGGGCCAACGTCCGCTTCGGGCCGGTCGAGCTGCGCGAGTCCCAGCAGCTGCGGCTGAACCGGCTCTACCCGCGCAGCCAGGTCAAGGCGGCCGCCCAGCAGTTGCTGGTGCCCCGGCCGGCCACCGGCCGGATCGGCGGGAAGCCGCTGGTCGGGCGTGAACTGCTCGGATGGTGCCGGGAGTTCCTGTCCGCGATGTTCGACGACCTGGCGGGGGCGAAGAAGTAGCGGACCGTCTCCGCGCCGTGGGGCGCGGTGGCGGGGTGAGCGGCGGTCTCGGGCAACGGTGCCCGGGACCGCTGTTCTCGTTCCCCCGGTGTTCCTGCGGCCGGTGCGGCTGCTGGGGCCGGTCCGGCCGGTGGTGCGGGTGCCGCTGATGCGGCGGGTGGGGCAGGTGGGGCGAGGGCGTCCGGTGGGGCTTGTGCGCCCTGTGAAGGCCCTGCGGTCCGGGCTGCCCGTGAACCGAGGTGTCAGCCGATCTTCCACTGGCCGACCTGGTTGGCGAAGCCGTTGTCCAGGGCGAACTGGACCTTGTCGAGCTTGGCGTCGGTCGGGACCTCGAAGGTGACGAAGCCCTTGCCGCTCTCGCCGGCGGCGATGTTGGTGGGGGTCTGGAAGGCCGGGCCGGCCTTGGTGTCCGCCAGGGTCGGGCCGTACGCCTGCCCCTGGGCGTCGACGACCTTGGCGCTGCTCCACGGGGTCTCGCCGTAGGCCTGGGTGCCGGTGGCCTTGATCTGGAACTGCACCGACACGTAGCGCTTGCCGTCGGCCGGCTTGAGGTACTCGTTCGAGCTCTCGGCCGGGTCGACCACCTTCACGGCGGTGACGTCGGCGGTGTTGCTCTTCTCCATGCCCTTGAGCGCGATGGTGTCGCCCACCTTGGCCGCCGCCTTGGGCGCGTCGGCCGGCTTGGTCTCGGCGGGCTTGGCGGCGCCGGTGGAGCCGGCGGCGGCGCCAGCCGGGGCGGAGGCGGCCGCGGTCTGCTTCGGCTCGGTGGCGACGGACGCGCCGCCGGTGGAGTTGCAGGCGGTCGCGGTGAGGGCGACCAGCGCGGCGCCCAGCAGCAGGGCGGCGTTGCGGCGGGTGGCGCGGCGGCGGGGCGTGGTGGCGACGGACATGGGGTGCTCCCGGATCTCGGTGGTGGTCGTCGGCGCCTTCCTGCGGTGCCGACAGGAGAGATCACATCATTGGCTGTGAACGATGTCAACGGCTATTCGCAAAACGGCTCTGTTCACATGTGAACGCCGAGGTCGGGGGTGCTGGCTATGCTGTGCGGTCACACCCCACCCCGTGCGTGACGAAGGAGCTCCATGCCGGACCGCCCCGAGGTGACCGCCGTCGAGATCGCCCGGCTGGCCGGGGTCGGCCGGGCCGCCGTCAGCAACTGGCGCCGCCGCCACGCCGACTTCCCGCGCCCGGTCGGCGGCACCGACAGCAGCCCGGCCTTCGCGCTCGACGAGGTGGCCGACTGGCTCCGCGCCCAGGGCAAGCTCGCCGAGCTGCCGCTGCTGGAGCGCGTCTGGCAGCTGCTGGAGACCCTCCGGGACCCGGCCGGCCACCCCGCCGGGCCGCTCGTCCAGGCCGGGGCCGTCCTCCTCCTGCTTCATCGCGAGCCCGGCCACCGGCAGGCGCTCGCCGCCGAACCCGACACCCGGCTCGCCACCGCCCTGCCCCGCGCGCTCGCCGAGGTCGCGACCGCCGCCCTCGGCCACGGCGCCACCGCGGCCCTCGGCCTCCCCGGCCTGCTCGGCTCCACGCAGCTGGACCTCGCCCGCCTGCTCGCCGAACTCGCCGACGCCGCCGGGGCCCCGGGCGCGTACGAGCAGCTGCTGACCCGCTACGCCGAGGCCAACACCCGTCAGCTCAGCCCCACCCCGCCCGAGGCCGCCGGCCTGCTCGCCGCCGTGGCCGGCGTCCCCGCCACCGTGCTCGACCCGGCCGTCGGCCTCGGAGCCGTCCTGCTCGCCCTCCCGCCCACCACCGGCCGCTACGGCCAGGACGCGGACGCGGTGACCGCCGCGCTCGCCGCGCTCCGGCTCGCCCTGCACGCGCCCGCCGACGAGCCGGGGCCGCTCCCGGCGGAGGTCCGCGCCGGCGACGCCCTGCGCGCCGACGGCTACCCCGGCGACACCTTCGAGGCCGTGCTCTGCCAGCCCCCCTACAACGAACGGGACTGGGGGCACGACGAGTTGCAGTTCGACTCGCGCTGGCCGGGCGGTCTCGTCCCGCCGCGCGGCGAGTCCGAACTCGCCTGGCTGCTGCACTGCCTCGCCCACACCCGCCCCGGCGGCCTCGCCGCCCTGCTGCTGCCGCCGACCGTCGCCACCCGCCGCGCGGGGCGAAGGGTCCGCGCCGAGCTGCTGCGCTCCGGCGCCCTGCGGGCCGTGGTCGCCCTGCCGGCCGGCGCCGCCCCGCCGTACGGGGTGCCGCTCCACCTGTGGATCCTGCGCGCGCCGCGGCCCGGGGACGACTTCCGCCAGGTGCTGCTGCTCGACGCGTCGGCGGCGTCCTTCGGCCCGCCCGCGCCCGGGCCCGTGCCACCGGCCGTCACCGAGCCGGGGGAGGGCGGGCGCGACAAGGTCGACTGGGCCACGCTCCACCGGACCGTCCTGGACGCCTGGCGCGGCTTCGACCTCGCCGCCCGGGAGGGCCTGCCGCTGCCGGCGGACCTGCCGGGGGTCCACCGGACGATGCCCGCGATCGACCTGCTCGACGACGAGACCGACCTCTCGCCGACCCGGCACGTCCCGCCCGCCCCGCAGGTCGGCGGGGCGGCCGAACTCGCCCACCTGAGCGGCCGGCTGACCGAGCTGCTGGCCGGCCTGGCCGAGCCCGCCTCGCTGCTGCCGGCGCCGGGGGCGCCGCCGGCCGTCCCGCCCGGCCCCGGTGCGGTCGCCGCCGGTGCGCTCGCGCCGGTGGTCACGGTGGGGGAGCTGGTCCGCGGCGGAGCGCTGGAGGTGTACTCCTCGGGCTCCGGTGTGCCGACCCGCCCGGTGGCCGCCGACCCGGCCGGCACCCCCGTGCTGACGGACCAGGACCTCCTCACCGGCGGCGCGCCCGGTGTCGTCCTCGACCCGGCCGGGCCGGCCGGCCCCGCCGGTGACGTCCGGATCCGCCCGGGCGACGTCCTCGTCCCCGCGCTCGGGGGCGGCGTGGCCAGGGTCGTCCGGGCGGGCAGCCCGTACGCGGGCGCCGCGCTCGGCCGGCAGCTGCACCTGCTCCGCCCCGACCGGGCCGCGCTCGACCCGGACTTCCTGGCGGGTCGGTTCCGGTCCACCGCCGCCACCCGCAGGGCCGCCAGCCACGCCTCCACCACCGCCCGCCTCGACATCCGCCGGGTGGAGCTCCCGCGCCTGCCGCTCGCCGAACAGCAGGCCCTCGGCGCCGCGTTCGCCCGCCTCGAAGCGTTCGACAGCGCCCTCCAGCAGGCCGCCGGCCTGGCCCGCACCCTCACCCAGGCCCTCACCGACGCGCTCGCCACCGGCGTACCCCCGACGGCCGGCTGACCGCGGCGGTACGGGCGGGCCGCCGGGGCCGTCCGGCGCAGGAGCCGTGACGGTGGAACGCCCTCCGCAGGGTCGGCGGCGGGCGGTACGGTGTGCGAAGTCCGTTCGTACCGCCGCCGGCCGCCTTTCCACCCCGCTCAGGAGCGCACATGTCAGGGCAGTACCCCGGGCAGTTCGGACCACCGTCCGGCGGCGCGTTCCCCGGCGGCGCGCCCCTCGACGGCCCGGCCGACGCGGGCGGGTACGGAGCGCCCCACCCGGTCGGCCCCCAGTTCGGCCAACCCTCCTTCGAGCAGCCCCGGTTCGGCCCGGCCGAGTACGCGCAGCCCGAGTTCGGCCCGCCCCGGTACGGCCCGCCGTACCCGGCCCAGCCCCACCCCGCCGCGGGGCCGTACCCCGTGCCGCCGACCCAGCCGCTGGCGGCGCTGCGCCCCGGGGCGGCCGCCGGCCCGTTCGGCCTGCTCGGCCGCATCCTGTGGTCCCTCGTACCGCTGCTGACCGTCGGTCTGCTCGGCATGATCCCCTCGCTGCTGCTGGCGATCCGCCGCCGCCGGGCGTACGACATCGCCGGCGCGGTGCTCTTCGCCGGACTCTTCCTCACCTACCTGGTCTGCGCCGGGGTCGCGGGCGGCACCAAGAACGCACCGACCGCGGACACCGTCGGCATGGTGGCGATGGTGCTGATGTGGTTCGGCGCACCGCTGCACTTCCTGGCGATGGACCTCCGGGCGGTCTGGGACGCGGGCCGCCCGAAGGCCCCGGCCCCCGCCCCGGCGGCGGCGTACTACCCGCCGCCCGGGGCGGCCGCCGGGCCGGTGGCCGGGTACCCGCCCGCGGCGGCCGGCCCGTCGTACGGTGCCGCGCCCGGCTACGCCCCGGCGGCCGGCCCCGCCACACCCGCCCCCGGAGCCGGCCCCGGCCCCGCGCCGGCCCCCGCGACCGGTGACGAGCTGCGCGAGCTCGGCGAACTGCTCCGCCGCCAGGCCCGCGAGGGCGGCCGGCCGTGACCTCCGCCCGGGTGATCGGCGGCCGCTACCGGCTCGCCGAGAAGATCGGCCACGGCGGCATGGGCCAGGTCTGGGGCGGCTACGACGAGCGGCTGGACCGCCCGGTCGCCGTCAAACTCCTCCGCACCGACCACCTGCTCCCCACCGACGGCTCCGCCGGCGGCAACGACCACCGGCGCCACGGCGACGAGCTGCGCCGCCGCTTCCTGCGTGAATGCCGGATCACCGCCGCGCTCGACCACCCCGGCCTGGTCACCGTCTTCGACGCGGGCGAGGACGACGGCGAGCTGTACCTCGTCATGCAGCGGGTCCCCGGCGTCAGCCTGGCCGACCTGATCGCCGAGGACGCACCGTTCCCGCTCGAACGCGCGGTCGCCGTCGCCGCCCAGCTCTGCGCCGCGCTGGGCGCCGTGCACGCCGTGCCGGTCGTCCACCGCGACCTCAAGCCCAGCAACGTGATGGTCCGGGACGACGGCCGGACGGTGCTGCTCGACCTCGGCATCGCCACCGCGCTCGACACCGAGGCCACCCGCCTCACTCTCACCGGCGTGCCGATCGGCAGCCCCTCCTACATGGCCCCCGAGCAGGCGCTCGGCGCCACCATCGACCCGCGCAGCGACCTCTACGCGCTCGGCTGCCTGCTGCACGCGATGCTCGCGGGCGAGGAGCCGTTCCGCGCGCCGAGCGCCCTCGGCGTGCTGCGCCGGCACGTCGACGAACCGCCGGTGCCGCTGCGCGACCTGCGGCCCGACGTCCCGGCGGTGCTCGAACGGCTGGTGCTCGACCTGCTCGCCAAGCAGCCTGCCGACCGCCCGGCCGACGCCCAGGAGGTGCACGCCCGGCTGCTGCCGCTGCTCCCCGCGGCCGTGCCCGCGCCGCAGCCCCGGTTCGGGCCGCTGCCCGATCCCACCCGCCCGTACCGGCACCCGCTCCAGCCGCAGCCCCGGCCGGAGCCGGCGGCCGCCCCGCCGGCTCCGCGCGCCGAACCGCACCCGTTCCTGATGGCCGCGGTGCCCCCGCCCGTGGCGCCGCCCGCCGTACCGCTCCCGGCGCCGTCCGCCGCACCGCCGCGGCCCGCGTCGGCGCCCGCACCGCCGGCCGCTCCCGGCGAGCCGGACCTCGCGGCCGCCTGCGCCCGGCTCTCCGACCTGGTCGACGCCGGCCGCCGCGCCGAGGTCCTCGACCTCGCCGCCGCGTTGCTGCCCAGGGCGCAGGCGGCGCTCGGTGACGCCGCGCCGCTGGTCCGCACCATCCGGACCATCCACGCCCGCACCCTCCACCAGGAACACCGCTACGCCCACGCGCTCCCCGAGTACCGGCTGCTCGCCGCCACCGCGGACGGCGGCCCGCTCGGCCCGGCGGCCCAGGAGCACCGCTACCGGGCCGCCGAGTGCCTGGAGCGGCTCGGCCACGGCACCGAGGCGCTCGCCGAGTACCGTGCGCTGCTGGCCGCCGCCCCGGCCGGGGACCAGGACCGGGCGTTCGACCTGCGCGAGCGGATCGGCGTCCTGCTCGCCGCGGGCGGCGAGGCCGAGGCCGCCTGGCAGTGGCTGCTCCAGCTGCTCTTCGACCGGGAGCGCCGCGACGGCCCGCACCACCCGGCCGTCCGCCGCCTCCGCCAGAACCTCGACACCCTCCAGCCGCACCGCACCACCGGCAACCCCCCGCCCGCCGACCCGCGCGCCACCCCCTGGACGCCCACCCGCTGACCCGGGCCGGCCGGCGAGCGCGCCCGGGGCCGGCGGCGGCGGTGCTCCGTCCGGGGGACTCGCGCGCGCCGCGGTCCGCGCGGCCCGGGCCCGTCCGCCCTACTCTCGGGACAACGCCCGGCCTTTCGCGCGAACGCCCTGCCGAGCGCCGCCGTCACCCCGGAGGCCAGCCATGCACCGTCGGACCGCCCTCGTGGGCGCCCTGCTCGCCGCCTCGGCCCTCGCCGGGTGCGCGGACGGCGGGCTCACCGCGGGGGCGGCGGCGGTGCTGGACGGGCGGCCGATCGCGGTGGGCGCGGTACAGGCGAGGGTCGCCGAGCTGCGCCATGCGGCCGGCGGTGCCTCGGCGGACGCGGAACAGCAGCCCGACGGGCCGGCCCGCAGGGCCGTCACCGACCTGGTGCTCGACGCGGTGGTCGCCCGGGCGGTGGCCGACCGCGGGTTGGCGGTCGGCCCCCCGGAGGTGGCGGCGGCCCGGGCGGCCGACGAGCAGCGGTACGGCGGCGCCGCGGCGCTGGCCCGGGCGCTGGCCGCCGGCGGGGTCCCGGGCAGCGGGATCGACGCCTCCTACCGCCGCCGGCTGGGCATCCGCGTCCTGGCCGCCGCGGCCGGCCAGGACGCCGGCACCCCGGAGGGCGACGCCACCGTCCGGCTGGCGCTGGCCGGTACCGCCGCCGCGCTGCACCTGCGGATCAATCCCCGCTACGGCACCTGGGACCCGGAGCGGGTCGCCCTGCTCCCCGAAACCCCGCCCTGGCTCGCCGCTCCCTGACCCCAGCCGCCCCCTGACCTCCGGTACGACCGACCTCCGGTACGACCGGCTGGCGGGCGCCCTGCCCGGGCCTCCGGACCGCGCCGGGGGCCGGTGAAACCGGAGGCGGCCCGCCCGCGGCGGCGGGTAGGTTCGGGGGTGTGACGAATCTTCCGGACGCGAAGCTGATCCTGCTCACCACGACCCACCGGGTGGCCCCCGGCCTGCTGTCCTGGCCGGCCTGGGAGGCGCTGCGGTCGGCCGGCCGGGTGCTGACGGGGGACGCCGGGAACCCGCAGGTGGCGGCGGTGCGGCAGGCCGGCGTCGAGGTGGAGGTGGTGGAGCCCGGCTCCGTACCGGCGCTGGCCCGGCTGCTGACCGGGCAGCCGGCCGCCGCGGGCCCGACGGTCTGGCTGGGCGGCCCGGACGGCGATCCGGGGCTGACCGACGCGCTGGCGCGGCTGGCGGTGGAGCGTGCGGGGGAGGTGCCCGAGATCGAGGTCCTGCCGGGCTCCTACGACCTGCCGGGTGCGCGGCTGCTGGACCTGGTCTCCGTGATGGACCGCCTGCGCTCGCCCGGGGGCTGCCCGTGGGACGCCGAGCAGACCCACGCCAGCCTGGTGAAGTACCTGGTCGAGGAGGCGTTCGAGCTGGTCGAGGCGATCGAGGAGGGGGACCGCGCGACGATCCGCGAGGAGCTGGGGGACGTCCTGCTCCAGGTCTTCTTCCACTCCCGGATCGCCGAGGAGCACCCGACCGACGCCTTCTCGGTCGACGACGTGGCGGGTGACCTCGTCGACAAGCTGATGTACCGCCACCCGCACGTCTTCGGGGACACCGAGGCCACCGGCGCGGCCGAGGTGGAGGCGAACTGGGAGACGCTGAAGGCGGCGGAGAAGTCCGACCGCGAGTCGGTGCTGGACGGCGTGCCGGCCGGGCTGCCCTCGCTGGCGTACGCGGCGAAGCTGGTGTCGCGGGTGCGGCGCGGCGGGGTCGCGGGCGTGCCGGACGCGCCGTACGAACTACCCGCCGAGCTGACCGCGGAGTCCGCGGGCAGCCTGCTGCTCGCCGTGGCGCAGCGGGCGCACGACGGCGGGGTGGACGTGGACGCGGCGCTGCGCGCGGCGGCCCGGGGGTACCGGGACGCCGTGCGGGCCGCCGAGGGGCTCGGGCCCGGCCGGCCGGAGTAGCGCGGGTCAGACCGCCGCGGCGGTCTCCACCGACCGGCGCTGCGGCGGTACCAGGACCTCGCCGATGGCCTCGCCGACCAGTTCGAGCAGTTCGGCGAGCCGCTCCAGGTCGAGGTGGTCGGGCAGGTCGGCGAGGGAGAGGATCCGCTCGCCGTCCGGGCCGGCCACGCAGAAGAGGTCGATCGGGCCGAGGTGCTTCTCGGCGGTGTCGACCAGGGCGGCGATGTCGCTGGGCCGGCGGATGTCGCCGCAGACGCCGACGACCGGGCAGCCGGGCCGGTCGAGCTCGGTGGCGAGGTCCTCGGCGACGCCCTCGCGCTCGTCGGCGATGAGCACCCCGGCGGCGCCGGCGGCGGTGAGGCGGCGTGCCAGGTCGGCACCCGACCCGCCGTCGACCACGGCGATGACGACGACTGCCCCGGTGACCCGCATGGTGCGCTCCTCCCTGTGGGCGGCTCCGCACCGGCGCCCACGTGTTGCTTTGCGGAGGATCGTAGGCTTGTCCTGACCCTCCGCAACAGGGATTACCCCGCAGGTGACCAGGCTCACGCCTGCCACGCCGGAGAACCCGCCGGAGCGCCGCGGGCGCCCCCGCCCCGCCCGCCGCGCGCCGCCGCCCGCGCCCCTCCCGGTGCCCCGGCCCGCGCCGCTCGCCACGCCCCTGTCGGCACTGCCCGCCGCGCCGCCCGCCGCGCCGCCGTCCGGGCCCCGACCGGACCGCCGCCGGGGAACCCCACCGGGATACCGTCGACCCATGTCAGTGCAGCCCGATTCCGCCCGCCCGCCCCTCTTCACCTGGGAGTTCGCCGCCGACCCGTACCCGGCGTACGCCTGGCTGCGGGAGCACGAGCCGGTGCACCGCACCACCCTGCCGAGCGGGGTGGAGGCCTGGCTGGTGACCAGGTACGCGGATGCCCGGCAGGCGCTGGCCGACGGGCGGCTCTCCAAGAACCCGGTGCACCACAGCGGGCAGGCGCACCGCACCGGCCGGGTGGGCATTCCGGGCGAGCGCCAGGCCGATCTGATGACGCACCTGCTGAACATCGATCCGCCGGACCACACGCGGCTGCGCCGACTGGTGTCGAAGGCGTTCACGCCGCGCCGGGTGGCCGAGTTCGAGCCGCGGGTGCAGGAGCTCACGGACCGGCTGATCGACGGGTTCGCGGAGCGGGGCAGCGCCGACCTGATCCACGAGTTCGCCTTCCCGCTCCCCATCTACGCGATCTGTGACCTGCTCGGCGTGCCGGCCGAGGACCAGGACGACTTCCGTGACTGGGCGGGCATGATGATCCGCCACGGCGGGGGCCGGCGCGGGGGTGTCGGGCGTGCCGTCAAGAAGATGCGCTCGTACCTGCTCGAACTGATCCACCGCAAGCGGGCGGACCTCGGCGACGACCTGATCTCCGGCCTGATCCGGGCCAGTGACCACGGCGAGCACCTGACCGAGAACGAGGCCGCGGCGATGGCCTTCATCCTGCTCTTCGCGGGCTTCGAGACGACGGTCAACCTGATCGGTAACGGCACCTACGCGCTGCTGCGCAATCCGGACCGGCGGGCGCAGCTGCAGGAGTCGGTGGCCCGTGGCGAGAGCGGCCTGCTGGAGACCGGGATCGAGGAACTCCTGAGGTACGACGGGCCGGTGGAGCTGGCCACCTGGCGGTTCGCGACCAGCCCGCTGACCATCGGCGGGGTGGCGATCCCGGTCGGTGACCCGGTGCTGGTGGTGCTCGCGGCGGCCAACCGGGACCCGGCGCGGTTCGTGGAGGAGAACACCCTGGACCTCGGCCGGACGGACAACCCGCACCTGGGTTTCGGGCACGGCATCCACTACTGCATCGGCGCCCCGCTGGCCCGCCTCGAGGGGCGGGCGGCGCTGGCCACCCTGCTCACCCGGTTGCCCGATCTGAAACTCGCCGCCGACCCGGACGACCTGCGCTGGCGCGGTGGCCTGATCATGCGTGGCCTGCGGGAGCTCCCGGTCGAATTCAGTCCGGCGAAGAAGGTGTCGGTGACCTCACCGGAGAAGTCCTCGGTGAGTTCCCCGATGCCTTCCGCCGGGTCTTCGGGTGATTCCTCCGACAGTGGGTTCTGAGGCGTCGCCACTCTGATGGAGTGTCGTCGACGCGCGGAGGCACGGGGGTTGAACCGTCATCAATCCGGACATAGCGCCGTCGTTGGTGGGCGATCGACCATGCGTCGTAATTTCTGTGTGATGTCGGCGATATGAGCTTGTGATTGGTAAGAGGATCTGTCTACCCTCCGTGGAGTTCGCAGCTGCGGACCTCGTGCACGGGACGCCGAATCCTGCCCGCCGTGCCACGGGAAACCGACCAGACCCTGGGCAGGGGCGGGGGAACCAGGTTTGTTGCCGTCCCCCACGGCTCGGGGTGAAGCCGCCCGCGCGGGCAGGAAGTCCGCGTCACGCGGCCGGGCCACCTCCCGGTCCGAACCCGACAGCTCACCTCGCAGGCGTGCGGAGAGGGACCTTCATGCTGTTCGTTGGAACCGGCCGTCACCGTCGTCGCACCCAGACCGAGAGGGCCATCGCCGTCGCCGGCGTGGCCGGCGTCGGGCTCGCGATGCCGCTGCTCACCGCCACCGGTGCCTCGGCCGCCCCGGCCTCGACCTGGGACGCCGTCGCCCAGTGCGAGAGCGGCGGCAACTGGAGCATCAACACCGGCAACGGCTTCTACGGCGGTCTGCAGTTCACCCCCAGCACCTGGAAGGCGTACGGCGGCACCGGCTACGCGCCGCAGGCCAACCAGGCCACCCGGGCGCAGCAGATCTCGGTCGCCGAGAAGGTCCTCGCCTCGCAGGGCCCGGGCGCCTGGCCGGTCTGCTCCCAGAAGGCCGGACTGAGCAAGGGCGGTGCCCCGGCCTCGGTCGACACCTCGGCGGACGCCAAGCCCGCCGCGCAGCAGCCCGGACCGTCGAAGCCGGCTCAGAAGCCCGTGCAGCAGGCCCAGAAGCCGGCGCAGAAGCCGGTCCAGCAGCAGGCGCCGCAGTCCGCCGTCCAGCAGTACGGGCAGCAGGAGACCCAGGCCCCGGGCTTCTCCGGTCACGCCGGCTGGGACGCCGACGCGAAGGTGTTCTGGTACCAGAGCAACGGTGACTGGTACTGGACCAGTCACCAGAGCGTCTATCAGCAGTACGCCGGCCAGGGGGCCGCCCAGGACGCCCGGGTCGCGCAGCCCGCCCCCGCCGCCCCGGCCGCCGCCCAGCAGCAGGCCGGTCACGGTTACACCGTCCGCGACGGCGACACGCTGGCCGGCATCGCCGGCGCCCAGGGCGTCTCCGGCGGCTGGCAGGCGCTGTACGACGGCAACCGCGGGACCGTCGGTACGGACCCGAACCTGATCATGCCCGGCCAGGTGCTCAGCCTCGGCTGACCGGCCGTCCGCCCGCAGTGGTGCGCGAGGGGGGCCGGTTCGGCCCCCTTCGTCCCCATCCGGTCGTCTTTCGACCGGCAACCAGGTGAACTACCGGCGGGTAGCACGGCCACACGCTGAGACGGGACCGAGGTCAGCGTGGCCCCGGGAGCCCGTGCGGTTAGGCTCTGGTCGTAACGACTCCGCAATCGTCCGGCCGACAGCACCCATCGTCAGCCGGACCTGCTTCCGCTAGGAGATGCCTCGTGCCGTCCATCGATGTCGTCGTAGCCCGTGAGATTCTCGACTCGCGTGGCAACCCCACGGTCGAGGTCGAGGTCGGCCTCGACGACGGCAGCACCGGTCGTGCCGCTGTCCCGTCGGGTGCCTCCACCGGTGCCTTCGAGGCGCTGGAGCTGCGCGACGGTGACAAGAACCGCTACTTCGGCAAGGGCGTGGAGAAGGCCGTCCTGGCCGTCATCGAGCAGATCGGCCCGGAGCTGGTCGGCTACGACGCCACCGAGCAGCGCCTGATCGACCAGGCCATGCTCGACCTGGACGCCACCCCGGACAAGTCCTCGCTCGGCGCCAACGCCATCCTGGGCGTCTCGCTGGCCGTCGCGCACGCCGCGTCCGAGGCCAGCGACCTGCCGCTGTTCCGCTACCTGGGCGGCCCGAACGCGCACGTCCTGCCCGTCCCGATGATGAACATCCTCAACGGCGGCTCGCACGCGGACTCCAACGTCGACATCCAGGAGTTCATGATCGCTCCGATCGGCGCGGAGTCCTTCTCCGAGGCCGTCCGCTGGGGCGTCGAGGTCTACCACACCCTCAAGGGCGTCCTGAAGGAGCGCGGCCTCTCCACCGGCCTCGGCGACGAGGGCGGCTTCGCCCCGAACCTGGACAGCAACCGCGAGGCGCTGGACCTCATCACCGAGGCCATCCAGAAGGCCGGTTACGTGCCCGGCCGCGACATCGCGCTGGCCCTGGACGTCGCCGCCTCCGAGTTCTACAAGGACGGCGCCTACCAGTTCGAGGGCAAGGCCCTCTCGGCCGCCGAGCTGATCGAGTACTACGCCGAGCTGGTCGCCGCGTACCCGCTGGTCTCCATCGAGGACCCGCTGGACGAGTCGGACTGGGACGGCTGGAAGGCCATGACGGTCAAGCTGGGCGACAAGGTCCAGCTGGTCGGCGACGACCTGTTCGTCACCAACCCGGCCCGCCTGGCCAAGGGCATCGAGACCGGCACCGCCAACGCGCTGCTGGTGAAGGTGAACCAGATCGGTTCGCTGACCGAGACCCTGGACGCCGTCGAGCTGGCCCAGCGCAACGGCTACCGCTGCATGATGTCGCACCGCTCCGGCGAGACCGAGGACGTCACCATCGCCGACCTCGCCGTCGCCACCAACTGCGGCCAGATCAAGACCGGCGCCCCGGCCCGCTCCGAGCGCGTCGCCAAGTACAACCAGCTGCTGCGCATCGAGGAGATCCTCGACGACGCCGCCGAGTACGCCGGCCGCGGCGCCTTCCCGCGCTTCCGCGCAGCGGAGTAACGAGCACAGTCGCGCAGCGGAGTAACGAGCACAGCCGCGCAGCGGAGTAACGAGCGCAGTCGCGCCGCGGAACAACCAGCTCAGCCGCGCCGCGGAGTGACCCGAGGCCGCGCGCACGAGGGCCGAGCCGGGCCCGCCCGCGCACGCCTGACCGGTGCCCCGCCGTCCACCCCGTAGGGTGGGCGGCGGGGCACCGGTGCGACAGGAGGGGACACGGGAGATGGCAGGCTGGCGGATCCCGGGCTTGGCGGCCCGGCCGCGCTTCACGAGCCGGGCGACCGTTCTCGTCCTGGTGCTCTGCTCGCTGGTGGCGATCCTCGCCTACCCGACGCGGCAGTTCATCTCCCAGCGTTCCGAGATCTCCGCCCAGCGGGCGAAGGCCGAACACGCCCGGCAGCAGGTCGAACAGCTGCGCCGGGACAAGGCCCGCTGGCAGGACCCGGAGTACGTCAAGGCGCAGGCCCGCGCCCGGTTGCACTACGCGATGCCGGGGGAGACCCCGTACATCGCGGTGGACCGGGCCGGCCAGGGCGCCGCCAAGTCCTCCGTGCCCGCGCCGGCGCCGTCCGACGGCACGGCCGCCGCCCCGGCGAAGGCCGCCAAGCCCTGGTACGCGAGCGTGTGGGACTCGGTGGACGCCGCCGACACCACCGCGGCCCTCGCCCCGCCCCCTCCCCGCCCGTCGCAGACATCCCTGCCCCCTGCTGGAGCCAGCTCCCCCCATGACCACTGAGAACCACCCCTCCGTCTCCGTCTCCGACGCCGACGTCGCGGCCATCGCCGCCCAGCTCGGCCGGGTCCCGCGCGGTCTGCGCGGCGTGGCGCACCGCTGCCCCTGCGGGAACCCGGACGTCGTGGAGACGGCCCCCCGGCTCGCGGACGGCACGCCGTTCCCGACCCTGTACTACCTGACCTGCCCCAAGGCCGCCTCGCTGATCGGCACCCTGGAGGCGGACGGCGTGATGAAGGAGCAGACCGCCCGGCTCGCCGAGGATCCGGAGCTGGCCGCCGCCTACCAGAAGGCGCACGAGGACTACATCGCCCGCCGCGACGCCATCGAGGTGCTGGAGGGCTTCCCGAGCGCGGGCGGCATGCCGGACCGGGTGAAGTGCCTGCACGTGCTGGTCGGCCACTCCCTGGCGGCCGGCGAGGGCGTCAACCCGCTCGGCGACGAGGCGATCGGCATGCTGGAGGACTGGTGGGCCAAGGGCCCCTGCGTCTCCCCGGCCGAGGTCGAGGCGGCCGGCGGGCGGGTCGCCCGGAACCGTGCCAAGGAGCAGGACCACGCGGCCGTGATCGCCGCGAAGGAGCAGAAGACCGCCGAGCGCGCCGCCAAGAAGCGCGTGGCCGAGGATGCCGCACCGCAGGAGTCCGAGTGAGCATGACGCGCGTGGCCGCGATCGACTGCGGCACCAACTCGATCCGGCTGCTGGTCGCCGATCTCGACCCGGAGACCGGGGAGATCACCGACCTCGACCGCCGGATGGTCATCAACCGGCTGGGCCAGGGCGTGGACCGGACCGGCCGGCTGCACCCGGACGCGCTGGCCCGCACCTTCGCGGCCTGCCGCGAGTACGCGGAGATCATCTCCGGCTTCGGGGTCGGTCCGGACCGGATCCGCTTCGTCGCCACCAGCGCCTCCCGGGACGCCGAGAACAGCGACGAGTACGCCAAGGGCGTGCGCGACATCCTGGGCGTCGGCCCCGAGGTGGTCAGCGGTGAGGAGGAGGCGCACCTCTCCTTCGTCGGCGCCACCAAGGAGCTCACCGGCGGTCAGTTCCCCGCGCCGTACCTGGTCTTCGACCTCGGCGGCGGCTCCACCGAGTTCGTCCTCGGCGGCGCGGAGGTCCGGGCGGCCCGCTCGGTGGACATCGGCTGCGTCCGGCTCACCGAGCGCCACTTCGGCGGCGCCGAGCTGCCGTCGGCGGAGCAGGTCGCCGAGGCCCGGGCGCACGTCCGGGCCGAGCTGGACAAGGCCGAGGAGGTCGTCCCGCTGACCGGCGCGGCCACCCTGGTGGGCCTGGCCGGGACGGTCACCACCGTCTCGGCGATCGCCCAGGACCTGCCGGCCTACGACTCCGGGGCGATCCACCACTCGCGGATCAGCCGCGAGCAGGTGGCCCGGATCGCCGACGAGCTGCTCACCGCCACCCACGACCAGCGGGCGGCCATCCCGTCGATGCACCCCGGCCGGGTGGACGTGATCGCGGCCGGCGCCCTGGAGCTGCTGGAGATCATGACCCGGACCGGCGCCGCCGAGCTGGTCGTCAGCGAGCACGACATCCTGGACGGCATCGCCTGGAGTATGGCCTCCTGACCTCGTACGGGCCTTACCCGACCGGCCCCGGGACCCCGCTGGGGGTGCCGGGGCCGGGGCGCGCCCGGGGCCGGGCGAGAAACTTCGTGAATTTCTTCACATGGCGATCCAGCCATTCGTCGTGCCCGAGTGCCCGCAACGTCCGAAATGTGGGACTGAAGGTGCGGTAGCCGTGACGCCCGCTGGATCGCAGGCTGTGTTCCCGTACGGGTTTGAAAATCGAAATCACGCGCGGGAACCGAGGCGTGGTGCGGATCGTTGCTGCTCAGGTGGGGCATCCGCACGCCTGTGCTCACAGGGGGGCCGTGGGGGCCGTGAGGTGACACCCCCGGCCGCTCCGAGGGGGCGCGAAGTGTAGCACGGGGTGTCCAGTGGCTTGTGACCGGGCTCACGAAGGCTGCTCCGGACGGTGCTGGATACTTTCCGATATGAGCACCACGGAGCGTCCTCGCATCCTCATTGTCGGCGGTGGTTACGTCGGCCTGTATGCCGCGATGCGCATCCTCAAGAAGATGCGCTACGGCGAAGCGACCGTCACGGTCGTGGACCCGCGGTCGTACATGACGTACCTGCCCTTCCTTCCCGAGGCGGCCGGCGGCAACGTCGCGCCTCGCAACCTCGTCGCGCCGCTGCGCAGCGCCCTGAAGAAGGCGGAGGTGCTCACCGGTGCTGTCACCGGTGTGGACCACGCCCGCAAGGTCGCGACCATCCAGCCCGCGGCCGGCGACTCGTACGAGCTGCCCTTCGAGTACCTGGTCGTCGCGACCGGCTCGGTCTCCCGCACCTTCCCGATCCCGGGTCTGGCGGAGCACGGCATCGGCATGAAGACGGTGGAGGAGGCCATCAGCCTCCGCAACCACGTCATGGCGCAGCTGGACAAGGCCGAGTCCACCACGGACGAGGCGATCCGCCGCAAGGCGCTGACCTTCGTCGTCATCGGCGGCGGCTTCGCCGGTGTCGAGACGATCGCCGAGATCGAGGACATGGCGCGCGACGCCTCCAAGATCTACAAGACCGTCAGCCGTGACGACATGCGCTTCATCCTGGTGGAGGCGGCCAACCGCATCCTCCCGGAGATGGGCCCGGACCTCGGTCTGTGGACCAAGGAGAAGCTCGAAGAGCGCAACATCGAGATCTACATCGAGACCTCGATGGACTCCTGCGTCGACCAGCACGTCGTGCTGAAGAACGGCGTCGAGGCCGACGCCTCCACCATCGTGTGGACGGCCGGCGTCAAGCCGAACCCGGTGCTGGCCAACTTCGGCCTGCCGCTGGGCCCGCGCGGCCACGTCGACACCGCCGCGACCCTCCAGGTCCAGGGCTTCGACTACGTGTGGTCCGCCGGCGACAACGCCCAGGTGCCGGACCTCGCCTCCGGCGAGGGTGCCTGGTGCCCGCCGAACGCGCAGCACGCCGTCCGTCAGGCCGCCGTCCTCGGCGACAACGTGATCTCCGGCATGCGCGGCTTCCCGCAGTCCGAGTACAAGCACAAGAACCTCGGCGCGGTGGCCGGTCTCGGCCTGCACAAGGGCGTGGCGATCCTCTTCGGCAAGGTCAAGCTCAAGGGCCGCCTCGCCTGGTGGTTCCACCGCGGCTACCACGGCGCGATGGTCCCGACCATGAACCGCAAGGTCCGCGTCTTCACCGACTGGACGCTGGCGATGTTCCTGAAGCGCGAGACCGTGGGTCTGGCCCAGATGGAGAAGCCGTTCGAGGCGTTCCAGGAGGCTGCGGCGCCCGCGCCGAAGCCGGTCGAGGCCGCCAAGCCGGCCGCCGACAAGGAGCTCGCCACCAGCAAGTAAGCGACTGAGATCCCGGTGTGGGAGCACCGGGGTATGAGTCGGAGGCCCTCCGCCCGGCAGTGTCGCCGGACCACGACCTCCGTGGTGCTCAGCCGGCCGTGCGACCGGGCGGAGTACAGCAGTACGAGAAGGCCCCTGCCGAAACCCTCCGGCGGGGCCTTCTCGTCGTTCCGGCCGGCTCCCCGCAGCCTTCGCGGGGGAGCCGGCCGGAACGGGGCGAAGGCCCCGGGCGGGCTGCCCGGGGCCTTCGCGCGACGCCGACCCGGGGGTCAGTCGGTCTTGATGCTCTCCAGGATGTCCAGCTTGGACGCCCGGCGGGCCGGCCAGATCGCCGCCACCAGGCCGACCACGCCGGCCAGGGCGAGGAAGAGCAGCAGCTGGCCGTAGGGCAGGACGGTGGTCAGGCCCGCCAGGCTGGACTTCAGCGTCCCGTTGATCGCCCAGGCCATGAAGGAGCCGAGCACGAGGCCGATGCCGGCACCGAAGAGCGAGATCACCACGGACTCCAGCCGGACCATCCGCTTGATGCCGCCGCGGTCCAGGCCGATCGCCCGGAGCATCCCGATCTCGCGCTTGCGCTCGAAGACCGACATGGCCAGCGTGTTGACGACCCCGAGGATCGCGACGATCACGGACATCGCCAGCAGGCCGTACATCATGTTCAGCGCGAAGGTGATGGTCTGGCTGAAGTCGTCGCGCACGTCCTGCTTGGACTTGACCTCGATCACCGGGTTGGCGCCGGTGGCGTCCTTGAGGGCCTGCTTCAGGGAGTCGGTGGCACCGTCGGCGCCCTTGACCACGACGTTGCTGATGTAGGGCTCGGGGTCGTGCTTGGCGATCTCGCTGTTGGCCAGGACGACCGGGCCGAGCATGCCGCCCGTCTCGTAGACCCCGCCGACGGTGACCTGGCCCGTGGACTCGTCCGGGTAGGTGACCGTCAGGGCCGAGCCGGCCGTGACGTTGTTCTTCTTGGCGACGTCCGTGTCGATCAGGATCTGGCCCTGGGCGATGGAGGCCGTGGAGCCGCTGGTCAGCTTGACCGAGACGAGCTTGTCGAACACGTCCGCGTTCAGGCCGCTGATCGACTTGGTCGTGCCGTTCAGCTCCCAGTAGACGGTGGTGAGCGGCGAGGAGGCCGTCACCCCGGCGGTCTTGGCGACCTCGGCCGGGACCTTCGGGGAGAGGCTCATGCCGTTCGCGGCCGAGACCAGGTAGTCGGCCCTCATCGAGCTGGTGACGGCCTTGTCCAGCGTGCCGCCGACCGAGGCGCCGATCACCGTCAGGCCGCTGACCAGGGTCAGGCCGATGGTGAGGGCGGCGGCGGTGGCCGCGGTGCGGCGCGGGTTGCGGACCGCGTTCTGCCGGGCGAGCTTGCCGGGCGTGCCGGCCAGCTTGCCGAGCACCGGGCCGATCAGCGCGATCACCGGGCGGGAGAGCAGCGGCAGCAGGATGAAGACGCCGATGACGGTCAGCACCGCACCGAAACCGACCGGGATCCGACCACCGCTGTTGCCGGTGGAGGCGCCGTAGGCGATCAGTGCGCCGCCGCCGGCGGCCAGCACCGAGCCGATCGTGTTGCGGATCACCAGGCTCCGCTGGCCGGCCGGCTGGTCACCACTGCTCATCGCCGCCACCGGGGCGATCCGGGAGGCGCGCACCGCGGGCAGCAGGGCGGACAGGACGGTCACCAGGACGCCGACCAGCAGGGTGACGGCCACCGTGAGCGGCTTGATCACCAGCGGGCCGGTGGGCATCCCGTCGTCCAGCGAGTGGATCAGGGACTGCAGCCCGGCACCGATGCCGACCCCGGCGACGAGCCCGGCCGCGGCCGAGGCGGCGCCGATCGCCAGCGCCTCGATCAGGACGGAGGCGGTCACCTGCTTGCGGCTGGCACCGATCGCCCGCATCAGGGCGAGCTCCTTGGTGCGCTGGGCGACGAGCATGGTGAAGGTGTTGGCGATGATGAAGATGCCGACGAAGAGCGAGATCGCGGCGAACACGAGCAGCATGGTGCGCATGCTGCTGGTGCTCCGGGTGATCATCCGCTGCTCCTCGTCCTGGAGCTGCTGACCGGTCTCGACGTCCATCTGCTGGCCGGCCGGGAGCTTCTGCTTCACCTCGCCGAGCAGGGCGTCCTGGGTGGTGCCCGGCTTGGCGGCGAGCACGATGCTGCTGTAGCGGCCCGGCTCCAGCAGCAGCTGCTGGGCGGTGACGCGGTCGAACAGCGTGAGCGTGCCGCCGGAGTTCACCACCGGGTCGTCGGTGGTGAAGACGCCGGTGAGCTTCGCCTCGGCCACCGGGCCGTTGGAGGCGACCCGGACGGTGTCGCCGACCTTGTAGCCGCCCTTCTCGGCGGTCCTGCGGTCGAGCGCGATCTCCTTGGCGTTCTTCGGCCCCTGACCCTCGATCATCGGGTAGCGGGCGTCCTTGCCGTCCGCGCCGGGGGCGAAGTTGGCGCCCTTGGCGGACCAGGCCTGGCCGATCAGGGCGCCGTGCTTGTCGGCGACCCCGGTGAAGCCGCTGACCACACCGCGGGCGGCGGCCGCGCCGGGGAGCGCGGCGAACTGCTGGACGGTGGCGTCGGTCAGGGTGGCCGGGCTCTTCTCGCTCTTCTCGCGGGCGGTGGCGCCGGAGCCGGCCGCCCGGTCGACGACCTGGACCGACACGTCGGAGTAGCTCTTGGAGTTGCTGTCCTGCATGGCCTTGCCGAAGGTGTCGGAGAAGACCATGGTGCCGGCGACGAAGGCGGTGCCGAGCATGACGGCGAGGGCCGTCATCAGCAGTCGGCCCTTGTGGGCCAGCACATTGCGCAGTGCGGTGCGATACATGGGGTGTCCTGGGGTCTGCGGAGGGTCGGGGAGCTGTCGGCGTGTCAGCTGGTGCGGCCCTTGGCGTCGAAGCGGCGCATGCGGTCCAGGACGGTGTCGGCGGTGGGCCCGACGAGTTCGTCGACGATGCGGCCGTCGGCGAGGAAGACGACGCGGTCGGCGTAGGCGGCGGCGACGGGGTCGTGGGTGACCATCACGACGGTCTGGCCGAGTTCGCGGACGGAGTTGCGCAGGAAAGAGAGGATTTCGGCGCCGGAACGGGAGTCGAGATTGCCGGTCGGTTCGTCGGCGAAGATGATGTCGGGCTTTCCGGCGAGGGCGCGGGCGCAGGCGACGCGCTGCTGCTGGCCGCCGGAGAGCTGGCTGGGGCGGTGCGAGAGGCGGCCGGAGAGGCCGACGGTCTCGACGACGCGGTCGAGCCACTGCTTGTCGGCCTTGCGGCCGGCGATGTCCATCGGCAGCGTGATGTTCTCCAGCGCGGTGAGCGTGGGGAGCAGGTTGAAGGCCTGGAAGATGAAGCCGATGTGGTCGCGGCGCAGCTGGGTCAGCTGCTTGTCCTTGAGGCCGACGAGTTCGGTGTCGCCGATGGTGGAGGAGCCCGAGGAGACGGTGTCCAGGCCGGCCATGCAGTGCATGAGGGTGGACTTGCCCGAGCCGGAGGGGCCCATGATCGCGGTGAACTCGCCCTGGGGGAAGGTGACGGTGACGTTGTCGAGGGCGACGACGCGGGTCTCCCCCTCCCCGTAGACCTTGTTCAGGCCGGTGGCGCGGGCGGCCGCCCGCCCGGTGCGGACGGCGGTTGCGGTCGACGTGGTCACGGGGGTTCTCCTCGGGTTCGCGGGTTGCAGACTGCGGGCGGTACCGCCGGAGCCCGGCGGAGGTGCCGGCGGGCGGCGGAAGGTCGTTGGACGGCCGGGCCCCGGGGGGCTTCCGGCCGTACCTCCATGCTCGGCCACGTGGTCACGGGTATTCGTCGCTCCGCCGGACGGTTGGCTCCACCACCGCTGGGCGTACACCCAGGTGAAGCCCTCATCCTTCGGTATGACACCGACCCTGATCGGAGCTCCGTGGCCGGATAGCACGCTTTGCGTGGCCAAATCACGAACTGTTCGTCAGATGGCCGGGAAACATGACAACTTCCCTGGCCGGGAACATGCGAAAGGGCGATGCGGGCGACTAGGCTCAGGGGTGGCCCGGGCGGAGCGGAGGCGAGCAGCGCATCCCGCATTGCCGGGGCCGAGCCACGGAACGCCCGGATGGTGGAACGCAGACACGGGCAGCTTAAAACTGCTTGGCCGCGAGGCCGTGCCGGTTCGAGTCCGGCTCCGGGCACCGCTCGACCCGGCGGGGGCGCCGACCCGGCGTCCCCGCCGGCTGTCGTTCACCGGATCCTCCTCGCGGCGTATCCCCATTTCTTTGCCAAGCCATTACCCTTGTGGTGCGGGCGGCGCTGTGCCGCCACGGAGGGAATGAGCAATGAGAAGCAGCAACCCGGTCTTCTCGCGGGAGGGGTCGTTCACCCGCGAGCCCGGCTACGCGGGTTTCGGCACCACGCAGGCCCCGCCGGCCGGGAGCCCGTACGCCACCGACCCGCACGGCCGGAACAGCCCGTACGGCAACAATCCGTACGGCAACAACCCGTACGCGCAGCAGGCGACGGGGCAGCCGCCGCTGACGGACGAGCAGCTCGTGCAGATGTACGACGCCCCGTCGGCCGGCCCGCTGGCCACCGGGCGGATGACGCTCGACGACGTGGTCGCGCGCACCGCGATGACGCTGCTCACCCTGGTCGCCTTCGGTGCGCTGGCCTGGTTCGTGCTGCCGGCGGAGAACTTCGGCTACGCGATCGGCGCCGGCCTGGTGGCCATGGTGGTCGGCCTGGTCGTCTCGTTCAAGCGGAGCGTCAGCCCGCCGCTGATCCTGCTCTACGCGGCCCTGGAGGGCTTCGCCCTCGGTGCGGTGACGCACGCGCTCAACACCGTCCTGCCGGGCATCGCGATCCAGGCGGTGCTGGGCACGGCGGCGGTCTTCGCGGCGATGCTGATCGCCTACAGGACCGGCCGGATCCGGGTCACCCCGCGGTACACCCGGATCGGCATCGCGATCGCCATGGGCTTCGTGCTGCTGATGATGGTCAACCTCGTCGCCTCGATGCTCGGCGCCGACATGGGGCTGCGCTCCGGCCCGCTGGGCATCGTGGTCGGCGTGATCGGCATCGCTCTCGGTGCCTTCTTCCTCTCGCTGGACTTCGCGGCCATCGAGGAGGCGATCGCGCAGGGTGCCCCGCAGAACGAGTCCTGGCGGGCCGCCTTCGGGCTCACCCTCTCGCTGGTCTGGATCTACATCGAGATGCTGCGGCTGATCGCGATCCTGCGCGGCGACGACTGATCACCGCACCGTCGGCGCACTGCTGACGGTGCACTGCCGCCGGGCCCCGGAGCCGTTCGCTCCGGGGCCCGGCGGTTTTCGCGTTCCCGGTGCCGCCCGGTGCCGCCCGCCGCCGCCGGTGCGGCCGGTGCGGCCGGCCGGTAGCGGGTGCGATGGACCGGGGGCGGCGCGGACACGGCCTAGGCTCACGGCATGTCCGAAACACAGCTCCTGGTCGAAGCCGTCGACGCCCTGGCGGATCGTTTCCGCTCCATGCCGCAGAGCCGCCTGCTCGGCGCGGTGCCCGGCCACCCGTCGCGGGCGGCCGCCGCGCTGGCGCTGGCCCGGTGGCTGGCCGCGGCGGCGCAGGGCGCCGAGGGCGGACCGGTGCGGGAGGTCCCGGACGCCGGGGCCTTCGCGGCGGGCGACCAGCTGGCGGTGGCCGGGCACGACCTGGCGGCCGCGCTGGCCGCGCTGCCGGGGACGGCGCAGGTGGTGCTCCCGGAGCCGCTGGGCGGGCCGCGGACGGCCGCGGCGGTGGCGGCCGCGGCGCTGGCCGAGGTGACCGCCACGGCCGCGGCCTGCCGCTGAGCCCCGGTGGCCGGGCCGAGCGCCCCGGGGATGGGCGGCAGCCCCGGGGCGGGCGCGGGAACGCCGAGGGCCGGCCGGATCGGTAACCCCTTGATCCGGCCGGCCCTCGTACGCCTGCCGCCTTCTGCGCGCCCGTGCGGCGCGGTCGCTCAGATGCTGGCGACCACCCGGTCGGCGAGCACGTAGACGGCGTCCTCGTCGGTGGAGAAGGTCAGCGAGTACGAGCCGGAGAACCGCGAGCCGCCGAGCAGCCGGACGTCCTCGCCGGCCCGGACGGCGTCGATCAGCCGGTACGCGGCCTCGCGGTCGCCGGGGGCGACGCAGAGCGTGGTGCCGTCGGCGAAGCCGTACACGTCCAGGGTGCCCAGCGGGCCGGGGCGGACGTCCACCAGGGCCACGCAGTTCTCGGCGAGGGCGGTCAGCCGGGTGTCGGTCCACTCGCGGGACGGCGCCTGGCTGGGCACGAAGTCGGGGTGCGAGGGGTGGCGGCGCGGGTCGGGGGCGGCCGCGGGGGCCTCCTCGACGAGCGGCTCGGTGTCCAGCAGCCCTGCGTCCAGGCCGGTGGCCACCAGGTCGGCCTCACGCCGGGCCCGCGCGTCGCCGCCGGCCTCGGCGGCCGGGTGGCTGCCCGGGTGACCGGCCGGGTGGCCGGGGCGCAGCGGGGCGCCGCCCTCGGGGCCGGTCCCGGCGGGCGGGGTGCCGCCGTCGTTGATCAGGTCCTCCAGCGCGGAGCGCAGCGCCTCGCCGAACTCCGGGTCCATGGTGCCCGCGTTGTCGGCGGCGTCCTGCGGACCGGTCGGCCGGGGGAAGAAGAGCGGCCACTCGTCGGTGGAGCCGAGCACGCTCGCGAAGGGAGAGTCGAACAGTGGCGCGTCCTCGGCCGCGCGGGCCTCCTGCTCGGCCCAGAAGGCGCGGGCCTCGGTGATCTCGCGCTCGCGGTCGGCGGCGAGTGCTTCGGTGACGGCCAGGCGTATCGCGGCTTCGTCGACCGGTGCGGTCGCGGCCGCGGCCTGTGCGTCCAGCCGGCGGGAGAGCCCCCGGAGGTGGACCAGCACAACGGTCGACAGGGTGATCAGGATCAGCAGCAGGATGGTGTAGACGACGCTCACGGAACGTACTCCTAGGGAGGAGCGGAACGGGGTTACCTCTCCACACTGCCGCATGTGGGGCTGTTACCGCAGTGGCGAATGTCTAATTTGTCCGTGACTTTCGCTCTTGTCCCCAAATTGTTAGGTAACACCGTTCTACGCAGCGGAGTTGATCCGCTCCGCACCGTCGATTTCCGGTCCGGAATCGAAAGAAAAAGGGGCCGGATCGACCTCGCGGTGTGATCCGGCCCTCAATTACGGAGGGTCACTCCAAACGGGTGGTCTGGACCTCCCGGGGTTGACGGCCGGCCGGTGTCCGTGCGGGCACCGGCCGGGTCCGCGGGTCAGCTGAGGCGCTCGATGACCATCGCCATGCCCTGGCCGCCGCCGACGCACATGGTCTCCAGGCCGAACTGCTTGTCGTGCCACTGGAGCGAGTTGATCAGGGTGGTGGTGATCCGCGCGCCGGTCATGCCGAAGGGGTGGCCGACCGCGATGGCGCCGCCGTTGACGTTCAGCCGGTCCAGGTCGACGCCCAGGTCGCGGTAGGACGGGATGACCTGGGCGGCGAAGGCCTCGTTGATCTCGACCAGGTCGATGTCGCCGATCGACAGCCCGGCGCGCTTGAGGGCCTGCTTCGAGGCCTCGACCGGGCCGTAGCCCATGATCTCGGGGGAGAGGGCGCTGACGCCGGTGGAGACCACCCGGGCGAGCGGGGTGATGCCCAGCTCGCGGGCCTTGGTGTCGGACATGATGACCAGCGCGGCGGCGCCGTCGTTCAGCGGGCAGCAGTTACCGGCGGTCACCGTGCCGTCCGGGCGGAACACCGGCTTCAGGCCGGAGACGCCCTCGACGGTGACGCCGGCCCGCGGGCCGTCGTCGGTGCTGACCACGGTGCCGTCCGGCAGCGTGACCGGGGTGATCTCGCGCTCCCAGAAGCCGGACTTGATGGCGGCCTCGGCGAGGTTCTGCGAGCGGACGCCGAACTCGTCCTGCTCGGCGCGGGTGATGCCCTTGAGCGCGGCCAGGTTCTCTGCGGTCTGGCCCATCGCGATGTAGGCGTCGGGCAGCAGCGCGTCCTCGCGCGGGTCGTGCCACTCGCCGCCGCCCTCCTCGGCGCGCTTGGCGGTGCGGGCCTGGGCGGCGTCGAACAGCGGGTTCGTGGTGCCCGGCATGCCGTCCGAGGTGCCGTTGACGCTGCGCGAGACGGTCTCCACACCGGCCGAGATGAAGACGTCGCCCTCGCCCGCCCGGATCGCATGCAGTGCCATCCGCGTGGTCTGCAGCGAGGAGGAGCAGTAGCGGGTGATGGTGGCGCCGGGCAGGTAGTCCATGCCCATCTGGACGGCCACGATGCGGGCCAGGTTGTGGCCCTGCTCGCCGCCGGGGAGGCCGCAGCCCAGCATCAGGTCGTCGATCTCGCGCGGGTCGAGCTGGGGCACCTTGGCCAGCGCGGCGCCGATGATGTGCGCGGTCAGGTCGTCCGGGCGGACGTCCTTGAGCGAGCCCTTGAATGCGCGGCCGATCGGCGAACGGGCGGCGCTGACGATGACGGCTTCGGGCATGGCGGGCTCCTCGCTGAGTACCTTCGGACTGTCCTGCGGGCTGGGGCGCCCGGGCGGCCGTCCGGCCCGCGAGGGGGCGGGCGGACACGGACGTCCGGGAGGAAAGTTACCGCCTGGTAGCTCAGCCGTCACCCGCCCCGGCGTGTGAGCTGGCCGACGTGTTCCCGCCGGCCGTCCCGCCACCCGGCGAGGCATCCGGCGCGGTGCCCGGCACCGCGTCCTCCACCACCCATCCGCCCGGCAGGCCGACCCGCAGCCGGTGGCGCAGCAGCGCCCAGCGCCGGGCCGCGCCCTCGGCGCCGACGGCCGCCACCTCGGTGCCCGCCCGGCCGGCCGCGGCCGCCGCGGCCACCGCCACCGGCAGCACCGCCTCGCCCGCCACGGCTCCGGCCGGGTGCTCCTCCTCCGGCCAGAGGCCGAGCGCGGCGCAGAGCGAGGGCAGGACGGCCATCGCCGCCGTCGCGTAGCCCTGGGCGGACGGGTGGTAGCGGTCGGCGGCGAACATCTCCGGCCGCGCCGCGAACTCCGGCCCGAGCAGCGAGCCCAGCGACACCGTCCGGCCGCCCGCCTCCACCACCGCGATGGTCTGGGCGGCCGCGAGCTGTCGGCTCAGCCGCCGGGCCACCCAGCGCAGCGGTGGGCGGACCGGCTTGATGGTGCCGAGGTCCGGGCAGGTGCCGACCACCACCTCGCAGCCGTTGGCGCGCAGCGCCGCGACGGCCTCGCCGAGCTGGCGCACCGCGAGCTGGGCGGGGCTGTGCCGGGTCACGTCATTGGCGCCGATCATGACGACGGCGATGTCGGGGTGGTGCGGCAGTGCCAGCTCCAGCTGGCCGGAGAGGTCCCCGGAGCGCCCGCCCGAGCGGGCCACGTTGACCAGCCGGACCGGCCGCTCGGCCACCGAGGCCAGGCCCGCCGCGAGCAGGGCGCCCGGGGTGTCGCGGGCCCGCAGCACGCCGAGCCCGGCGGCGGTGGAGTCGCCGAGGAAGGCCAGCACCAGGGGCGGCTGGGGGTCGGCGCCGTCGGCGAAGGCCTCCCCGTAGACGCCGTCCGCCTTGGGCGGGTCGCCGTCCAGGATGCCGATGGCCTGGACGGCGAGTTTGCTCTCGGTCAGCAGCAGGCCCACCACGCCGACCCCCAGCAGGCCGAGCCCCCCGCCGCCGTACGCCGCCGCGGTGGCGATCCGGCGGGCCACCCGGGCCCGCGACTCCTGTGCCCCTGGCATCCGCTGCCCCCTTCGCGTCCTCGTTGCCGCCCCCGGCGGGGCCTCTCCAGCGCACCTGTACACCCCTCCTACCCGTGTTGGCGGCGCGCTACGACGGGGGTGGGCCATCCGTGGCGCGGCGGTGGGGCCGGGGGCGGCCCGCGGGGGCCCGGCGGGGGTGCGGGGGCGGGGTGGGCACAAGCGCGGGCTGGGGCCGGTGGCACGGCCTAGGCTTTGCAGTACCGAAAGCACTCGCATGCCCACAGACCGGGAGGACCCCCGTGCGGTACCACAACTCGATCATCGACCTGGTCGGCAACACGCCACTGGTCAAGCTGAACAAGGTCACCGAGGGCATCAGCGCGACAGTGCTGGCGAAGGTCGAGTACTTCAACCCGGGCGGCTCGGTCAAGGACCGGATCGCGATGCGCATGATCGAGGCCGCCGAGGCCTCGGGCGCGCTGAAGCCCGGTGGCACCATCGTCGAGCCGACCTCCGGCAACACCGGTGTCGGCCTGGCGATCGTGGCCCAGCAGAAGGGCTACAAGTGCATCTTCGTCTGTCCGGACAAGGTGTCCACCGACAAGATCAACACGCTGCGCGCGTACGGCGCCGAGGTGGTCGTCTGTCCGACCGCCGTCGCCCCGGAGCACCCGGACTCCTACTACAACGTCTCGGACCGGCTGGTCCGTGAGACGCCGAACGCCTGGAAGCCGGACCAGTACTCCAACCCGGACAATCCGGCCTCGCACTACTACTCCACCGGCCCGGAGCTGTGGGAGCAGACCGACGGGCGGATCACCCACTTCGTGGCCGGCGTCGGCACCGGCGGCACCATCTCCGGCACCGGCAACTACCTGAAGGAGGCCTCCGGCGGCAGGGTCAAGGTCGTCGGAGCCGACCCCGAGGGTTCGGTCTACTCGGGCGGCACCGGCCGGCCGTACCTGGTGGAGGGCGTCGGCGAGGACTTCTGGCCGACCGCCTACGACCGCGGCGTGGCGGACGAGATCGTCGCCGTCTCCGACAAGGACTCGTTCCAGATGACCCGCCGCCTCGCCAAGGAGGAGGGCCTGCTGGTCGGCGGCTCCTGCGGGATGGCGGTCGTCGCCGCGCTGGAGGTCGCCAAGAAGCTCGGCCCGGACGACGTCGTCGTGGTGCTGCTGCCGGACGGCGGCCGCGGCTACCTGTCGAAGATCTTCAACGACGACTGGATGGCCGACTACGGCTTCCTGCCCTCGGCCACCGACGAGGCGCACATCGGCGAGGTGCTGGCCCGCAAGGACGCCATCGAGCACGAGGGCATCCCGCAGTTCGTCCACATGCACCCGAACGAGACCGTCGCCGAGGCGGTGCGGGTGCTGCGCGAGTACGGCGTCTCGCAGATGCCGGTGGTCTCCCCGGGCGCCGGGCACCCCGACATCATGGCCGGCGAGGTGATCGGCTCGGTGGCGGAGAAGCTGCTGCTGGAGGGCGTCTTCGCGAACGAGATCCAGCTGGCCGACACGCTGGACAAGGTGATGTCCAAGCCGCTGCCGGTGGTCGGCTCGGGTGAGACCGTCACCAACCTGATGACGGTCCTGGAGAAGGCCGACGCCGCGGTGGTGCTGGTGGAGGGCAAGCCGCAGGGCATCGTCACCCGCCAGGACCTGCTGGGCTTCCTGGCCGGCCGCGCCGCGCACTGACGCCCTGGCGACCCGGCCGTCCGGCCGTCCGGCCGGGTCGCCGAGCCGCCGTCCCCGGCCGGCGGGCGGGCGGGAACCGGCCCGGAGCGGCCCGCGCTTCGTCCACGCGCGAAGTGGTACACCGGCGTCACCTGCACGCAGCACGCGCTTAACAACCGTCCGTCATGGTGGTGTCAACGGCAAGACGCCGAGGACGACGACAGCAACCGACCGGGAGCGGCTCCCCGGCGGCGGCGGTCGTCTCCGGACACGCCGGCAGGCCCTGACGCGGCCGGCCGTGTCCTCCCTCCCCGCCCGGTGACGGGCAGGAGGGGTCCAACCGCGGGAGACGTCGTCGTCCCGCCCCTGCCCGGCTCCGGCCGGTCGACAGGGTGCGGCGGCTCCCGCGGCGACCAACGCGCCGCTCGGCGCGTCTCCGCGGCTCCCGGGTGGGGGAGCCCCGGCGGAGACGGTGGGCCGGTTCCTCTCCGGAGGGGCCGGCCCTTCCGGCGTCCGTTTCCCGTACGCTCGCACGCATGACCAGCATTGAAACCACCGGCCAGGACGCCCCGCGCTACGTCCGGCTCAGCATCGAGCTCATCGCCGAGATCACCGACGAGGGGGCGCTCAAGGCGGCCGCCCTCCAGCAGGTGACCGAGGACGAGTACCTCGACGACGACGAGCGCGCCCAGTCCGTGGAGGCCATCGAGGTCGACCCGTCGGGTTCGCTCGCCCACTTCATCGACCCGGTCGCGCTGCTCGGCGACGTCCCGGGCGTGGAGCTCGCCTCGGCGACGTGGGAGTCCGCGCAGACCGAGTTCGACCCCGAGGGCGAGGGCTGGGACGAGTACACGGTGGAGGAGCCCGCCGAGTAGTCACGGCTCCGCCGTCCACCGCCGTCACGGTTGGTGAGGGCCCGGTCTGCTGCCCGCAGGCCGGGCTCTTTGTCCATATTTGGTGGGAAGTTGAGTCTTCTCATACGATCGATTCCCGTCGGTGATGGAACCGTGAAGGGGCAGTTTGCGTTTCAGTATCCGTAATGCCCGGGATGATCAGCAGGGAGAACGCGACGTGACGGCACGCGACGGTCAGGGCCGGGCCACCGGAAGCAACTGGAGCCGGCGCGGCGTGCTGGCCGGGCTGATCGGGGCCCCGGTCCTGCTCCTGGCGGCCTGCAACGACGACACGAGCGGCAGCGCGGCCGGCCAGTCCTCCCCGGGCGGCGGCGCGGGCGCCGGGAACGGCACTGTGCCGGGCAGCACCGCGGGCAGCACGAGCGCCGCCGCGAGCAGCCCGCCGAAGACCTCGGTCGCCGTCATCACCGTCACCCCCGCCGACGGCGCCGCCTCCGCCAGCTTCAGCGACCCGGTCAGGGTCAGCGTCGCCGGCGGCACCCTGGGCTCGGTCAAGGTCACCGACGCCGCCGGCAAGGCGCTGGCCGGCGAGCTCTCCGCGGACGCCACCACCTGGGTGTCGGCCGCGGCCCCGGCGAGCGGCACCAAGTACACGGTGACCGCCTCGGCCACCGACAAGGACAACCTGGAGGCGGACGCCAACGCCACCTTCACCACGGCGACTCCGGCCAACACCTTCGTCGGGTACTTCACCCCGGAGGACGGCTCCACCGTCGGTGTCGGCATGCCGGTCTCGATCAACTTCAGCAAGCCGGTCACCGACCGCAAGGCCGTCCAGCAGGCGATCACCGTCATAGCCGAGCCGGGCGTCGAGATCGTCGGGCACTGGTTCTCCAGCACCCGTCTCGACTTCCGGCCGCAGGAGTACTGGGCCAAGGGCACCAAGGTCACCGTCAAGCTCCGGCTCAAGGACGTCCAGGGGGCCAAGGGCGTCTACGGCACCCAGTCGAAGGACGTCCGCTTCACCGTCGGCCGCGCCCAGACCAGCGTCGCCGACCTCGCCGCCAAGAAGCTCACCGTGACCACCGACGGCCAGGTCAGCGCCGTCTACGCGATCTCCGGCGGCTCGCCCGAGTACCGCACCTGGGGCGGGAAGATGGTCATCTCCGAGCAGTTCCAGCAGACCCGGATGAACTCGCAGACCGTCGGCCTCGGCAGCGAGTACGACATCTCCGACGTGCCGCACGCCCAGCGGCTCACCACCTCCGGCACCTTCATCCACGGCAACTACTGGTCGCCCTCGTCGATCTTCGGCAGCCAGAACACCAGCCACGGCTGCGTCGGCCTGAAGGACGCCAAGGGTGCCCAGGACCAGAGCACCGACGGCTACAAGTTCTACAAGAGCTCGATGATCGGCGACGTCGTCGAGGTCGTGAACTCCGGCGACAAGACCGTCGAACCGTCCAACGGGTTGAACGGCTGGAACCTGGGCTGGGCCGCCTGGAAGGCCGGCAGCGCGCTCTGATCCCGCTCATCCGGAAAATTCTTCCCGGGCGGACCGAACCTTCTCACCCGCCCGAGGAGTCGGGTGGGTGTGAAACGCGAGCAGAGACAGCGACTGGACGCCGAATTCAGTGCGTTCGTCGCCGGTAACAGCCGTCAACTCATCAGGTTGGCCGAGCTGTTGACCGGCGATCCGCACCGGGCCCGGGACATCGTGCAGTCCGCGCTGGAGCGCGCCTACCTGCACTGGCACCGGATCACCGCCGACGACCCGACCGCGTACGTCCGGCGGATCGTCGTCAACCAGCACCGCGACTGGTGGCGGCGGCTGCGCAACCGCGAGCTGCCGACCGAACACACCCCCGAGCGGCCCGGCCGCGAGGACCTCGCCGAACGGCAGGCCCAGCAGGCCCTGCTGCACCAGGCGCTGGCCACCCTCACCCGGCGGGAGCGGACGGTCGTGGTGCTGCGCTTCTACGGGGACCTGACCGAGGCCGCGATCGCCGCGGAACTGGGCATCGCCCCCGGCACGGTCAAGAGCACGCTCCACCGGGCGCTGACGAAGCTGCGCGCACGGCCCGAACTCGCCGACCGCGAGGGCGGTCCGGCGGGTCTGAACCCGAGGAACATCGAGGTCACGGTATGAGCTTCGAACAGCGGCTCGGCGATCTGCTCAAGGACGACAACGGGGAGGACCCGAATCACTGGGAGCAGGCCGGGGCGGCCCCCGGCCCGATCATCGCCCGGGCCCGCCGCCGCCGGGCCCGGCGGACCACCGGGGCGGCCGCGGCCGCCCTGGCCGTGGCCCTGGTCTGCGGCGCCACCGCCGTGACCGCGGGCAGCGCCCGGCAGGCCGGCGGGATGGCCGGCGCGGCGGGGGCGGCCCTGACGCCGTCCACCGGGGCGACGGCGGCCCCCGTACCCACCCCCACGGGGCCGCCGGTCTCCCCGGTCCGGCAGGTGGCCGCGGGCGAGGCGCTCGACATCATCGACGGCTTCCGGATCCGGGTCACCGCGACGGCCAAGTGCGACGAGGAGCGCGCGCCCGACGGCAGCTGGGACACCGCCTTCGGCTGGCGCGACACCACCTCCGACAACGTCGCCCACAACACGCCCGCCATCTACGGCCAGGCCGCCGGCACCCCGGCGCGGACCGTCCTGACCGGCTTCTACCTGGGCCCGGCCCCCACCCGGATCACCGCGCGGCAGGGCGACGCCGAGGTCACCGCCACCGTGGTCGCCGCCCCGGGAATGACCGGCTGGACGGCGTACTACGCAGTGCTGCCGCCCCGGACGGAGGGGCCGAAGCCGTCCTGGCCGGGCGTGTGGCTCACGGCCTACGACGCCGCGGGGAAGGTCCTGGCCGCCGACGGCGGCGCGAACCTCACCCCCCACATCCCGGCCCCGACCTCGACCCCGCACTGACGGGAGCGGGGCGGCCCCGGGCCGGGTGGGCCGCCGAACGCGAGGTCGCAAACCCGCCGGACCGGCCGTGGTCGGGGCGGCAGGGTGGAGGCATGACGACAACCACCGCGCCCGCCACCACCGTCCGACCGATCGACCCGGCCGTCCACCGGGCCCTGCTCGTCAGCGACGACGCCGGGCGCCCGCCGGTCCGCTCGGTCGACGAGGCCGGTGGCGCCCCGCTGCGCTGCTGCCTCGCCCGGGCGCTGCCCGGCGAGCGGATCGCCCTGGTCGGCTACGCCCCGCTGCGCCGCTGGGCCGCCGCCACCGGGGCCGACCCGGGCCCGTACGACGAGGTGGGCCCGGTCTTCCTGCACGACGGCCCGTGCTCCGGTACGGGGGCGCAGTGGCCGGCCGCGTTCCACACCGGCGACCGGGTGCTGCGCGCCTACGACCCGCGCGGGCACATCCTGGGCGGCGTGCCCGTCACCCCGGAGACCGCCGAGGCGGCCGCCGCCGCGCTGCTGGCCGACCCGGAGGTGGCGGTGGTGCACGTCCGGGCGCTGCAGTTCGGCTGCTTCATGCACGAAGTGCACCGGGCCGGGCCGCAGTAGCCCGGCCCGGTGCAGGGGCCTCAGCCCTCGGTGCGGGCGACGCCGATCGGGCAGCTCGCGCCGGTGCCGCCGAGGCCGCAGTACCCGTTCGGGTTCTTGGCCTCGGACAGGTACTGCTGGTGGTACGGCTCGGCCGGGTAGAACGGCCCGGCCGGGGCGATCTCGGTGGTGACCGGGCCCAGGCCGATCGCGGTCAGGGCGGGCTGGAAGGCGTCCCGGGTGGCGGTCGCGGCCGCCGCCTGGGCCGGCGAGTGGGTGTAGACGGCGGAGCGGTACTGGGTGCCGACGTCGTTGCCCTGCCGGTTGCCCTGGGTCGGGTCGTGCGCCTCCCAGAAGGTCTTCAGCAGCCGCTCGTACGGGAGCACCGCCGGGTCGAAGACCACCCGGACCGCCTCGGTGTGGCCGGTCAGGCCGCTGCACACCTCGTCGTACGTCGGGTGCGGGGTGTAGCCGCCCTGGTAGCCGACCAGCGTCGTCCAGACGCCCGGCAGCCGCCAGAACGTGCGCTCGGCGCCCCAGAAGCAGCCGAGCCCGAAGTCGGCCACCTCCAGCCCCTCCGGGTACGGGCCGGTGAGCGGGTGGCCGAGCACGGTGTGCGGCTCGCGCAGCGCGAAGCCCGGCGCCTCCCGGCCGGGCAGCGCCTGGTCGGCGGGGACGAGCGAGGTCTTGTGGCGGTTGAACAGCACGGCCTGCTCCAGCTGGTCGGGAAAGGTGGCGCAGGCTTGAACGCGGACGGCCGCCCCGGGATTCCTGGAGCGGCCGTCCGCGGTGCGTCCGCGGTGTGTCCACGGGGGTGCGCCGGGCGGTGACCGGCGTCAGGCGGTGACCGGGCCGGCGGCGAGCAGGGCGCGCAGCGGGGCGGTGTCCGGCTCGTCCGCGCAGGCGGCGTCGAGGGCGGCCTCGAAGGCGTCCGCGAACCCGTCCGGCAGCCGGAGCTCGGCGGGGCCGGACCAGGACAGCTCCCACGCCGCCCGGCCGGACTCGACCAGGGCGAGGACGGTGACGCGGCCCAGCTCCCCGCGCAGGAGCGGGCGGGCGGCGTCGAGGGCGGCCCGGCCGGTGGCGGCGGCGGCCTGCTCGCTCCTCGGCAGCCGGTCGGTGAACTCCTGGGCGCGGCCGGCGTCGAGGGCGTCGAGCAGGCCGTGGACGGTGGGCGGGAGGCCGAGTGCGGTGAGCGCGTCGCAGGCCGGGCCGGCCGACTCGCGGGCGTGGGCCGCCATCGCCCGCCGGACCAGCTCGGACCACTCGACCCGCTCCTTGCCGGCCGCCTCGGGGGCCAGCGTGACGACCTCCAGCTCGGCCAGCACCCGCTCGGGTTCGCGCAGCAGGGCGAGCGCGGGCCCCGCGGCGCCGGGGCCGCGGCCGTCCTCGGGCAGTGCCTCGACGGCGGCGACCCGGCGTGCGATCGGCGGGTGCGAGTCGTACGGGTCGGGCGCGTGCTCGGGCAGGTCGAGCGCGTACTCGGCGAGCTCCTGCCGGCGCTTCGGGTCGCTCAGCAGGTGGGCGAGCCCGCCGTAGACCTGGCCGACCGGCGGGAGCAGGCCGGCCTCCCAGCCGATGGTGGCGAAGCTGCCCAGGTAGAAGTCCTGCGCGGAGTCCAGCACCGGCACCTTGCGCAGCGCGGAGGCGGTGGCGTCCCGGCCGGCCAGGTGGGCGGCGACCAGGTCGGCGGCGTACTCCTGACGCCGGCCGACGGCCTCGGAGACCCGGAAGTACAGCTTGGCGTAGAGGGTGAAGAGCCCGGCGAGCATCCGGTCGATGCCGCCGCCGGCCTCCTCGGAGGAGGGCTTCCTGCCCTTGGCGAGCCGCTTCTCGGCCTTGGCGGCGAGCTTGGCGGCCTCCTCGGCCCGGTGTTGGTCGGCCCGCGCGTGGAAGCCGCCGATGGTGTGCAGCAGGGCGCGGCGCCCGGCGAGCGTGACACCGGCCAGCCGGACGTCCCGGTTGCTGTAGTGGCCGAACTCGTGGGCCAGGACGGCCTCCAGCTCGCCCTCGGTGAGCCCCAGCAGCAGCGGGACGCCGATCACCAGGTGCCGTTTGCCGGGGATCAGCCCGAGCAGCCTCGTCTCCTCCAGCACGCCCGCGTTGACCTCGGGGACGAGCCGGATCTCGGCCGGTCCGCGGAGGGCGGTCCGCTCGGCGATCCGGTCGACCAGGCCCCAGAGGGCGGGCTGCTGCTCGCGGGTGACGAGCACGCCGGGCAGTTCGTCGTCCGCCGCCCGGTGCCGCGTCAGGAAGACCACCCGGACGACCGGGTAGCCGACGGCCGCGCTCAGCGCCCAGAGCTTGAGCACGCCGAGGTGGAGTCCGCCCATGCTGCGGTACAGGCCGATGTCGAAGGCGAGCAGGCCCGCGACGATGCCGAGGGCGAGCAGGTAGAAGCCGGCGAGCATGGCCACGGCCATGACGGCCCGGCCTGACGTGCTCATGCCGATAGGGTGCTGGCGCGCGCCCATGCGTGATCCTCCCCCGGGGCGCGACGGCGACCGGCGCGCGGTTGTTGCATGGTGAACATGTGTGCGACAGGTGCAGATGTTAGCGGCCGGTGTCGGCCGGCGCATCATGATTCGGACCCGCCCGACCCGGCCGGCACCGGCGGTTTCACCCCGGCTCCCGGTTCGGGGCGGGTTGTCGGCACTCGCCCACTACGCTCGGAGTCATGACCGAGCACCAGCTTCCCCAGGGCTTCGAGACTCTCGCCATCCACGCGGGTCAGGAAGCAGACCCCCAGACCGGGGCCGTCGTCACGCCGATCTACCAGGTGTCCACCTACAAGCAGGACGGGGTGGGCGGCCTGCGGGGCGGTTACGAGTACAGCCGCAGCGCCAACCCGACCCGGACCGCGCTGGAGGAGTGCCTCGCGGCGCTGGAGGGCGGCGCGCGCGGGCTCGCCTTCGCCTCCGGCCTGGCCGCCGAGGACACCCTGCTGCGCACGATCCTCAAGCCGGGCGACCACATCGTCATCCCCAACGACGCCTACGGCGGCACCTTCCGGCTCTTCGCCAAGGTGCTCACCCGCTGGGGCGTCGAGTTCTCCGTCGCCAACACCCAGGACCTCTCGACCGTCCGCGCGGCGCTGCGCCCCAACACCCGCGCCGTCTGGGTGGAGACCCCGTCCAACCCGCTGCTGGGCATCACCGACCTGACCGCGCTCGCCGAGATCGCCCACGGCGCGGGCGCGCTGCTGGTCGTCGACAACACCTTCGCCAGCCCGTACCTGCAGCAGCCGATCGCGCTCGGCGCGGACGCGGTCGTGCACTCCACCACCAAGTACATGGGCGGCCACTCGGACGTCGTCGGCGGCGCCCTGGTGCTCGCCGACGCCGGCCTCGGCGAGGAGGTCGCGTACCACCAGAACGCGATGGGCGCCGTCTCCGGCCCGTTCGACGCCTGGCTGGTGCTGCGCGGCATCAAGACCCTCGGCGTCCGGATGGACCGGCACAGCTCCAACGCGGAGAAGGTCGCCGAGCTGCTGGCCGGCCACCCGAAGGTGAGCCAGGTGCTCTACCCGGGCCTGCCCGAGCACCCCGGCCACGACATCGCCGCCAAGCAGATGAAGGCCTTCGGCGGCATGGTCTCGTTCCGCGTCAACGGCGGCGAGGAGGCGGCGGTCGAGGTCTGCAACCGGGCGCAGCTCTTCACCCTCGGCGAGTCGCTGGGCGGCGTCGAGTCGCTGATCGAGCACCCGGGCCGGATGACCCACGCGTCGGTGGCGGGCTCCGCGCTGGAGGTGCCCGCCGACCTGGTGCGCGTCTCGGTCGGCATCGAGTCGATCGACGACCTGCTGGCCGACCTCGCGCAGGCGCTCGGCTAGTCGGACCGCCCGTGGTCAGGCGCCCTGCCGGCCCGCCGCGTACGACTCCATGGAGTGGTTGAAGCGGGCCAGCAGGGCGCAGAACGCGTGCTGTTCCTCGGGGGGCCAGTCGGCCACCAGCCGGCGGGCCAGCTCGGCCCGCCCGGCCCGGACCTCGGCCAGCCGCCGGGCGCCGAGCGGGGTCAGCGCCAGCCGGACGGCGCGGCGGTCGGCGGGGTCCTGCACCCGGCCGACCAGCCCGGCCGCGACCAGCGGGGCGACCTGCCGGGTGACGGTGGAGGAGTCGACGCCGAGTGCGTCGGCCAGGGCCTTGACGTTGGCGGGTCCGTGCCGTTCCAGCCGGTCGAGCAGCAGGTAGGCGGCCCGGTCCAGCGCACCCACCGCGTCGGAGCTGCGGACCTGTTCCATGCGTCGGGAGAACACCGCCAGCTGGTACTGGAGTTGGGCGTGCAGGGGGTCGGTTCGGTCGGTGGCCTGGGGCGAGGTCGTCGTCATCGCGGCTCACGATCGTCGTGCGGTGAGGGAGGCTCAGGACCAGCAGCGTACGCGGGCGGGCCCGGCCCGGGAACAGGCCCGGCATGCCGGATCGGTGGTCCGCAACGCCCTACGCTGGCTCCATGCACAGCTGGCCGATCACCATCGACGATGTCCGCGGCGCCCAGAAGATGCTCGCCGGGGTCGCCCGGGTGACGCCGATGGAGGGCAGCCGGCACCTTTCCGCGCTGATCGGCGCGCCGGTCCACCTGAAGTGCGAGAACCTCCAGCGCACGGGCTCGTTCAAGCTGCGCGGGGCGTACGTGCGGATCGCGGGGCTCTCGCCGGTGCAGCGGGCGGGCGGGGTGGTCGCGGCGAGCGCCGGCAACCACGCGCAGGGCGTGGCGCTGGCGGCCGCGCTGCTCGGGGTCCGCTCGACGGTCTTCATGCCGCTCGGCGCGCCGCTGCCCAAGGTCGCGGCGACCCGCGAGTACGGCGCCGAGGTCCGGCTGCACGGCGCCACCGTGGACGACGCGCTGCAGGCCGCGCAGCGGTACGCGGACGCGACCGGCGCGGTGTTCATCCACCCCTTCGACCACTGGGACGTGGTCACCGGCCAGGCCACCGTCGGCCTGGAGATCCTGGAGCAGTGCCCGGAGGTGCGCACCATCCTGGCCGGGGTGGGCGGCGGCGGGCTGCTGGCCGGGATCGCGGCGGCGGTCAAGCCGCTGCGGCCGGACGTCCGGGTGATCGGGGTGCAGGCGGCGGCCGCGGCCGCGTACCCGCCCTCGCTGGCGGCCGGGCGCCCGATGACGCTGGAGCACTTCGCCACCATGGCGGACGGGATCATGGTCGGCCGGCCCGGGGACATCCCGTTCGAAGTGGTCAACACGCTGGCGGACGGCATCCGGACGGTCTCCGAGGACTCGCTCTCGCGGGCCCTGCTGCTGGGCCTGGAGCGGCTGAAGCTGGTGGTGGAGCCGGCCGGGGCCTCCCCGCTGGCGGCGCTGCTGGAGCAGCCGGACTCCTTCGAGGGGCCGGTGGTGGCGGTGCTCTCCGGCGGCAACATCGACCCGCAGCTGATGCAGCGGGTGCTCCGGCACGGCCTGGCGGCGGCCGGCCGCTACCTGTCGCTGCGGGTCCGGCTGGCGGACCGGCCCGGTGCCCTGGCGGGCCTGCTCGGGGTGCTGACCAGGGTGGACGCCAACGTGCTGGACGTGGCGCACGTGCGGACCGACCCGCAGCTGGGGCTGACCGAGGTCGAGGTGGACCTCCACCTGGAGACGAAGGGGCCGGAGCACTGCGCGGCGGTGCTGGGCGAGCTGCGGGACGCGGGGTATGTCGTCTCGCGCTAGGCGTGGCGGTGGCGGTGGCGGTGGCGGTGGCGGTGGCGGTGGGCGGCGCGGGCGGGGCGGGGCGTCCCGGATTGTCAGTGGTCCGTGTCACTCTGGCGGAGCCGTGAGCCTTGACGCGATATATCGCGTGCTGTCAGGCTCGCGATACATCGCGTTCTGTTGCCCTGCGGGAGAACCGAGTCGCCCGCGTGCCCGAATTCGGGGCAGAGTGGGACGGATCGCTCATATCGTTCCGAGGAGATGAGGCAGGCCATGGCGCCAGCCATCCAAGCCGAGAACCTGGTGAAGACCTTCGGCGACGTACGAGCCCTGGACGGCGTCAGCCTCGACGTCCCCGAGGGCACGGTGCTCGGGCTGCTCGGCCCGAACGGAGCCGGCAAGACCACCACCGTGCGCGTCCTCACCACCCTGCTCCGTCCCGACTCCGGCCACGCGGTGGTCGCCGGCGTCGACGTGCTGAAGCACCCCAACAAGGTCCGCAGCCTGATCGGCCTCTCCGGCCAGTACGCCGCGGTCGACGAGTACCTCACCGGGTTCGAGAACCTGCAGATGGTCGGCGAGCTCTACCAGATGAGCGCCCGCGCCGCGAAGGCGCGCGCACTGGAGCTGCTGGAGTGGTTCAACCTGGCCGAGGCGAAGGACCGCACCGCCAAGACCTACTCCGGCGGCATGCGGCGCCGGCTCGACCTCGCCGCCGCGCTGGTCGTCCGCCCGCCGGTGATGTTCCTCGACGAGCCGACCACCGGCCTCGACCCGCGCAACCGGCTCGCGCTCTGGGAGGTCATCGAGACCCTGGTCGAGCAGGGCACCACGCTGCTGCTCACCACCCAGTACCTGGAGGAGGCCGACCGCCTCGCCCACGACATCGCCGTGGTCGACCACGGCCGGGTGATCGCGCGCGGCACCGCCGACCAGCTCAAGGCGCAGATCGGCGGCGAGCGGATCGAGGTCGTGGTGCACCGCGCCGACCTGGTCGCCGAGGCGGTCGCCGCGCTCTCCGGCTACGCCCTGGGCGAGCCGGTCGTGGAGAAGAACACCCGCAAGGTCACCGTCCCGGTCAGCGGCGGCGCCAGGGTCCTCGCGGACGCGCTGCGCGAACTCGACGCCCGCTCGATCGAGATCGACGACATCGGCCTGCGCCGGCCGACCCTGGACGACGTCTTCCTCTCGCTCACCGGCCACGTCACCGAGGCCGACGAGGAGGAGGGCGGCGCGGGCAAGGGCGGCAAGGGCCGGAGCGGGCGCGGCAAGGGCCGCTCCGGCGAGGGCGGCGACGGCGAGGACGGCCGGGGCCCGGACAAGCAGGCCGTCCCGGCCGGCAAGGAGCTGTGACATGACGACCGCCACCGAGCACGCCATCGGCGGGGCGGTGCCCCAGCAGCGCCGGGGCGCCGCCGCCACCCTGCACGACTCCTGGGTGGTCGCCAAGCGCAACCTGCGCCGGATGACCCGGATACCCGAGATCGTGGTCTTCGGGCTCATGCAGCCGGTCATGTTCGTGCTGCTGTTCTCGTACGTCATGGGCGGGGCCATCCAGATCCCCGGGACGCAGGCCAGCTCCGACACCTACATCCAGTTCCTGATGGCCGGTATCTTCGCCCAGACCGTCACCTTCGCGACCGCCGGCGCCTCCGCGGGCATCGCGGAGGACATGACCAAGGGCCTGGTGGACCGGTTCCGCTCGCTGCCGATGGCCCGCTCGGCGGTGCTGGTCGGCCGCACCCTGGCGGACCTCTGCCAGACCGCGTTCACCCTGGTGGTGCTCGCCGTGGTGGCGCTGGCGGTGGGCTGGCGGATCCACGAGGGAGTGCTGAGCGCGCTCGGCGCGTTCGGGCTGCTGCTCCTGCTCGGCTACGCCTTCTCCTGGATCGGCGCGCTGATCGGCCTCTCGGTGCGCAGCCCCGAGGCGGCCACCTCGGCCGGGCTGATCTGGCTCTTCCCGCTGACCTTCATCTCCAACGCCTTCGTGCCGATCAGCTCGATGCCGGGCTGGCTGCAGGGGATCGCGTACTGGAACCCGTTCAGTGCCACCGTGCAGGCCTGCCGGGACCTCTTCGGCAACCAGGTAGGCCCGGTGGACAGCGCCTGGCCGATGCAGCACGCGGCGCTGATGTCGGTGCTCTGGTCGCTGGTGATCACCGCGGTCTTCTCCTGGCTCTCGGTGCGCAAGTACCGCTCCGCCGTGGGCTGAGGCCCGCTCCGCCGTCGGCTGAAGACCGCTTCGCCGTCGGCCGGGCGCCGGGGCCCGCGCCGGGGCCCCGGACATGCGGAAGGGCGGCCGTGGAACCCTCCACGGCCGCCCTCGGCGCGTCCGGACCGGCCGGCGGCCGGATCAGCCGTTGTGCGGCTTCACCGCGGTGATCGTCACCGATGCCCGCTTGCCGTTCGGCAGCTCGTAGGTGGCCTCGTCGCCGATCTTCTTGCCGTCGATGGAGCGGCCCAGCGGCGACTGCGGGGAGTACACGTCCAGGTCGTCGCTGCCGGCCATCTCGCGCGAGCCCAGCAGGAAGGTCGTGGTGTCGTCCTCGTCGCCGTCGAAGGCGACCGTGACGACCATGCCCGGGGCCACCACACCCGAGTCCGCGGGGGCCTCGCCGACCTTGGCGCGCTCCAGGAGCTGGGTGAGCTGGCGGATCCGCAGCTCCTGCTTGCCCTGCTCCTCCTTGGCCGCGTGGTAGCCGGCGTTCTCCTTGAGGTCACCCTCTTCGCGCGCCGCCTCGATCTTCTGGGCGATCTCGATGCGCCAGGGGCCGGTCAGGTGCTCCAGCTCGGCCTTGAGCTGGTCGTAGCCGGACTGAGTGAGCCAGGTCACGTGTTCGCTGGTCTGGGTCACGGGTGCTCCTCGTAGGTGCTGGGGCTGTGCTGAGGGTGTGAGTCGTCAGCAGGGTGGTGGTGGTGATATCGGTCGTAACTACAAAGCAACGCCCGCTCCCGTACCTCTTGGTGCGGAAGGGGCGAAACCACGAGCCTAACAACTCTCACCGACGAGCGGGAGAGTCGATGGCACGCCATTGACGTCAGCATTGCGCCAAGGTGTACAGGACCGGTGTGCTGGGCTTCCCCTCGGGATTCCCGCTCACCGGATCGAATATGCGCCCGGGCGGGTCGCGATCGCCACCGAATACCCGGCCGGCCCGGAGGCAGTCGTCCGGCCGTCCGCCGGCCCGTGCGCCCGGACCGCTACTTGGCGGGCGTGCAGCCCAGCAGCTCGGCGGTGGTGCCGCGGGTGGTGGTGCGCAGGCTGACCACCGCGTCGTAGCTCGACCCGTCCTTCGGGACGGGGAAGTCGGCCACCCCGACCACCGCGCCGTCCTCGCCCTGCGAGCGGACGGTGCAGGTGCCCGCCGTGCCGTCGCTCTTGCGCACGGCCAGGTGCAGTTGAAGCTCGCCGTCGGAGACCGCCTCGAAGGACGGCACGGCGCCGTTGATGGTGGTCTCGCGGATCAGGTACGAGCTGCCCAGCCAGGCCACCAGGCCCAGGGCCAGCACGCCGCACACCGCGCCGATCCGCTTGAGCCGGCGGTCCGCCTCGCGGTCGCTCTGCCGCCCGTAGCGGCCTTCGGGCAGCGGCGGGGCGGTGGTGCCTGCGGGCTCACTCATGGGCTCAGTCCTCTCCGGGAGGGCCGCGCGGGTGGTGCGGGGGAATGCGACGCTCCTCCAGTCCGTCACTATAGGAGGGGCACGCCCGCGGCCGGTCCGGCGGGGGCGGGGCTCGGCCGTGTCGGCGGTGCGGCGGTGGTGCGCCGCGGACGTGCGGCGGCCGGTCCCGCGGTGACGCGTCCCGAGCCGAGCGACCACCGGACGATCAGCTCGGACGGTGGGCGGTCGGACGGTGGGCAGTTCAGACGGTGGGCAGACCGGGTTCGCGGGAGGCCCAGACATTGTGGAAGGAACGCACGCGTTGAGTGAGCAGTTGCGACTGATGGCGGTGCACGCCCACCCGGACGACGAGTCCAGCAAGGGTGCGGCCACCATGGCCATGTACGTCGACCAGGGGGTGGACGTGCTGGTGGCCACCTGCACCGGGGGAGAACGCGGATCGGTCCTCAACCCGAAGCTGCAGGGCAAGCCGGAGATCGAGGAGAACATCCACGAGGTCCGGGCGAAGGAGATGGACGCGGCCCGCGAGATCCTCGGGGTCGAGCAGGCCTGGCTGGGCTACGTCGACTCGGGCCTGCCCGAGGGCGATCCGCTGCCCCCGCTGCCCGAGGGCTGCTTCGCGCTGAAGAGCGTCGAGGAGGCCGCCGAGCCGCTGGTCCGGCTGATCCGGGAGTTCAAGCCGCAGGTCATCACGACCTACGACGAGAACGGCGGCTACCCGCACCCCGACCACATCATGACCCACAAGATCACCATGCTGGCCTTCGACGCCGCCGGTGACCCGGACGCCTACCCGGACGCCGGCGAGCCGTGGCAGCCGCTGAAGCTCTACTACAACCACGGCTTCCCGATGGGCCGGATCCGCGCCCTGCACGCCTACCTCACCGAGCACGGCCTCGAATCGCCGTACGGCGAGTGGATCGCGGGCTGGGAGAAGAGCGGCCGCAAGGAGCGCGAGATCACCACCCGGGTCCGCTGCGACGACTGGTTCGAGACCAGGGACCGGGCGCTGATCGCGCACGCCACCCAGATCGACCCGGACGGGCCGTGGTTCCGCGTCCCGCTCGACGTCCAGCGCGAGGTCTGGCCGACCGAGGACTACGAGCTCGCCCGCACCCTGATCGACGTCGACCTGCCGGAGGACGACCTGTTCGCCGGCCTGCGCACCCCCAGCCTGGCGGCCGAGGCCGCCGACACGCGCGACTGAACCACCCCCCGATGGCCCGGCTCCCCGTGAGCCGGGCCACCATAGAGATATGAGTGCCCCCGTGAACCTCACCCACCTCGCAGCCGAGCTCGCCCTCGACGAGACCAAGGTGACCCCCGGCCTGCTGGGCTTCGTGGTCTTCGCCGCCCTCGGCGTGGCCACCTGGTTCCTGGTCAAGTCGATGAACAAGCAGTTCAAGCGCGTCGACTTCGTGGAGGAGCCGGAGGCTCCGAAGGAGTGAGCCGGGGCCCCCGTCCGAGCGCCGGTGCGCAAGGACGGGGGCATGCCGAACCCTCTCGCGGCCGCGGCCTCGCCCATGGCGGTCGTGGTGGAGCGAGGCCGCCCCGGTCCGGGGTGGAATCACCAGCCCAGCTCGCCGTGCCGGTCGCGGAAGGTTCCCGTCGGGCCGTCCGCTCCGACGGTGGCCAGTTCGACGATGGCATCCGTCCCCTCGGTCACCGTCTGCGGGCCGCTGTGTCCGTTGAAGTCGGTCGCGGTGTAGCCCGGGTCGGCCGCGTTCACCTTCACGTCCGGCCACGACTTCGCGTACTGCGTGGTCAGCATGGTCACGGCGGCCTTCGACGCCGTGTAGAGCGGCGCGACGATCCGCCCCTCGATGCGCCCGGGGTCCTGGGTGGCCGTGAACGACCCCATGCCGCTGGACACGTTGACGATGACCGGGTTCGCCGATGTCCGCAGCAGGGGCAGGAACGCGTGCGTGACCCGGACGATCCCCACGACGTTGACCTCGAACACCTCGCGGGCGTCAGCGGCCGTGATCTCGTCGGCGGGGCTGTGCGTGCCGAGGACACCTGCGTTGTTGATGAGGACGTCGATGCCGCCCTCACGTGCCCTGACGTCGTCGGCCGCCGCGGCCACCGACGCGTCGTCCGTCACGTCGATCCGGACGAAACGGGCGCCGAGTGCGTCGGCCGCCGCCTGGCCGCGCTCCGGGTCACGGGCGCCGACGAGGACGGTGTGGCCGGCCTCGATCAAGCGGCGGGCGGTCTCGTAGCCGAGGGATTTGTTGGCTCCGGTGATGAACGTTGTCGTCATGCGTTCACTCTCGGCCCGTGACGAGCGGACAACCAGTGCCCGCTGCGACGGTAGGACGGCCAGTACCAGGCACAGCGGTCCTCGGGCGGACCACAATGGCCGGGTGGACGAGACCCTTGGCGCAGCATTGCGTCGCTGGCGCGACCGGCTTTCTCCCGTTGACGTCGGGCGCACCTCGCGGCCCGGACGACGTGCGGCAGGGCTGCGACGCGAAGAACTGGCCGAGCTCGCAGGGCTGTCGGTCGACTACGTGGTGCGGCTGGAGCAGGGGCGCGCCACGAACCCCTCGGCGCAGGTCGTCGCGAGCCTGGCCAGGGCGCTGCAGCTGCAGCCCCCGGAGCGCGATTACGCCTACCGGCTGGCCGGCCTCCTCCCTCCGCAGGAAGGAACCATCTCCACGCACATCCCCGCCGGGGTCCAACGGATGCTGGCCCGCCTCGGGGAGTTCCCTGTGGGCGTGTTCAGCGCCGACTGGACCCTGCTGTCCTGGAGCCCGGCGTGGGCAGCGCTCCTCGGCGAACCCGGCGCACGGACACCGGCAGAGCGGAACCTCGTGCGGGCGGTCTTCGCCACCGGGCCGACCGGGCTCGCGACCCGGCCCGTGATCCAGGACGGCGACGCCCTGAAACCCGCCCTCGTCGCCGATCTGCGCACGGCTCTCCTCAACTACCCCGACGACCGGGCACTCACCGGCCTCGTCGAGGAACTGCGCTCCACCAGTGCGGAGTTCAGTCGGCTGTGGGACGCGGGTGCGGTCGGTCCGCACATCTCGGCCCGCAAGACCGTGGTGCATCCACAGGTCGGCGAGGTGACCTGCGACTGCGACGTCCTCACCGTTCCGGGCAGCGACATCCGCCTCGTCGTCTACACGGTGGCCGCGGGTTCCGCCGATGCGGAGAAGCTGGAGTTCCTGCGGGTCACGGGCGGCGTCGGCATCGGCGGTTCCCCACCTCCGGGACCCGGGGTGTTCCTGGCGCCGTGACGACAGGATTCGCCGGTGGGTTCGTCGCCGACAACGCCCACGACCTCGTGCGCGTCCGGGCGACGGTGCACGCCGGGCACGTCGGCCCGATCGCCCTTGGCGCACGGGTACGCGGCCTGCCACTGGTGCCAGTGAACTCGCGAACCCAGTAGTCGGCGGTGCTCACACCTCTCTGATGATCACGCGCTTCCCGCAGAGCTTCGACCAGTCGTCCCGGTCGGAGGTCAGGACGATCACGGGGGCCGGGACGCGGAGCGCGAGCGCGGCGACGAGGGCGTCGATCGCGTACTTGTGCCCGTGCGGCCCGCCCGCGTCCTGAAGCAACGCCACCGCGGTCAGGGAGTCCTCCTGGCTGACCGGTTCCACCCGCAGCCGGGAGAGCACCCACTTCAAGCGCGCAAGATCCGTCTCTCCCTGTACGGCTTCAACGACGGTCAGCGCAGACACGAGAACGGGAACCCCGACCTGCCGGGATGCCTCGATGCGAGCCGCCATACCGCGGTCGTTGCGTAGGAGCAGCGAGAGCGCCTCGGAGTCGAGCACAAGTGAGCGGGCCGGCTGCTCCTTCACGCAGCGCCCCGCTCGACGTCCCCGGCGTTCTCGTCTCCGAACAGCTCGTGACGAGCGGCTTCGATCTCCTGCTCCGTGAGTGCGCCATGCTCCTCCTCATGGGCCGCGACGATCTCGGCGAGCCCGTCCATGGCGAGCTGGTGCTTGACAGCCTCGGTGATGTAGCTGGACAGGCCGCGACGGCCGGTTCGCGAGCGGAGCTCGCTGACCAGCTCGGTGGGCATGGATACGGAGATGTTCTCGGTGGTCCCGGCTCGGATCGGCTTCATAGCCTCAGTGTAAGACAGTATCTATTACAGGATGTGGGCTTTCAGTGCTCCGCGCCTGTTCACGGGAGGCAGTTCCGTCGCAGCGCTCGCCCCGGGGGCGGGCAAGCGCTGCACGTCAGCAGAATCCGAGGTCCGTTCAGCACCGGCAGTTGCGAGTACCCGTTGAGCCGCATCTTGGTGAACACCTCCTCGAAGCTCGCCGAGGAGGGCACAGATACCACTCCCTTGAGTGCTGAGGGCAGGTTGCCGACCGTCTGTCCCTGGATCGGCTCGCCCCTGTCCTCTTCGTCGCCGGATGTGGTCCCGGGCCCTGGTGCGCCGGTCGTCCTCGGCTCCCCCTGCCCCGTCGCCGGCTCCTGCTCAGCCGTTTTCTCCTCCACGTCCTCGGTTTCCCCGGAGGGTCCGGTCAAGGCGACCCGGTCGTCGATCCCCACGGCTGCGAAGTCCGGCACGGTGGACAGGCCGTGGTTGGCCAATTCGGTGGTCACCTGCTCGGTGACCAAGTAGCCGCGCCGGGAGGCCCCCCACCAGCCCAGCAGATCCCGGACGGTGAGGGTGATCGGCGTGTCGGCGTCCGCCTGCCTTCGGGCGTCCTTCAACCGGGAGTGACGGGCGGCGGATCCGTCGGCCGCGACATCGCCGGAAGGCGGCAGCTCCGCCGCTGTATCCAGGAGCGCCTGCCTCAGAACGTCCAACAGGGTGCCGTCGTCCAGTGCCCAGGAGGTCCACCCGTCGTAGGGTCCTCGCCCCGTGGCCGCGGCAGCTGCTGTGGAGGGGGACTTGAAACGCCGGCCGTCGCTCAGCTCGATCCTGCCGTCCTCGGCCACTCGGGCCCGGTGTGCCTCTCCGGAGCGCTTACGCCAGAACGTGAGCTGTGTCCCGGGGTTCAGCAGGCCCGCGTTGACAAGGTCGGAGAGCAGAACTCGCCGTCCCTCGATCAGGTAGGAGGCTCGCCCCAGAGGCTCTTCCTCGCCGTTGCCCAGCGCGGAATCGGTCATCGGTGTCTTCCCCCAGCTCGGTCCCGCCTAGAAGTGGTCCGATCATTGCAAAGGCGTGCTCCGTGCTGCTGTGGAGTTCGAATGGCTCGTTCGTCGGAGCGCCCAGGGGCACTATGGCTCTCGTTGGGTCGCTGCGGCGATCCCTGATCAACCTCGGACTCCACCACGGCGGCACCACCTGGCAAATCCGGGCCACCGCCTGACGGCGGCGGCCCGGACCGCACCAAGTCCTGCATCGGTCTTCTAGAGGTAGGTGTCCTGGTGCTGCGGCGCGGGCCACTGGGACGGGGGCGGCGACTGCGGCGACGGCGTCGTGCCTGTGTGGTGCCGACCGGTGGGTCGGGTGGTTGTGCGTTCGGGGCGCACGGGCCACCACAGGCTGCGGCCGAGGATCGCGGCCATGGCGGGCACCAGCACGATGGACAGCAGGAACGCGGAGAGCAGGATGCCGAGCGCGGTGGCGAAGCCGATCTGCTGGGTGGAGGGTTGCGGGGTCGCCGCGAGGCTGCCGAAGGAGCCGGCCAGGACGAGGCCCGCCGTCGCGATGGCCGGGGCGGTGTGCCGCAGGGCGCGCGCGACCGCGGCCCGGGGCGGCCCGGGGTGTTCCATCTCCTCCCGGATCCGGTCGCTGATCAGGATGTTGTAGTCGGTGCCGAGCGCGACCACGAACAGGAACAGGACCAGCGGCAGCGTGAAGTTGACGCCCGGCTTGTCCATCGCGTGCTGGAACAGCAGGGCGGCCGCGCCGAGGGTGGCCGCGAAGCCGAGGCCGACGGAGAGCATCAGGATCACCGGTGCGAGCAGGCTGCGCAGCAGCAGGAGCAGGATCACGCCGATCAGTACCGCCGCGACCGGGAAGACCAGCCGGAGGTCGTGGTCGACGGCGGTGGAGACGTCGGCGAAGACGGCCGGGGTGCCGCCGACGTGCGCGGTCAGGTCGGCGGGTGTGCTCTGGGCGACGGCTGCGCGGAGCGGGCCGGAGACCAGGTCACGGGCCTGCTGGGACTGCGGGTCCGCGGTGAGGAACAGGTCGATCCGCGCGGCCTGCCGGTCCTCGCTCAGGACCGGCTTGGCCACCTGGCCGACCCCGGCGACCCGGGTGAGGTGCTGGGTCAGGCCGTCGAGCGAGCCGGGGGAGAGCGGACCGGCATTCTTGGTTTCGACGTAGACATTGGTCGGGTCGGCCACGCCGGCGGGCAGGGCGCGGGAGATCTCGATGGCGGTGCTCTGGGACGCGGTGCGGGGGCCGCCGCCCAGGCCGTAGTCCATCTTGATCCCGGCCAGCCCGCCGGCCAGGGCGCCCAGGAGGGCGAGCGAGGCGAGGACCATGGTCAGCGGCCGGCGGGCCACCAGCTCGCCGAACCGGGCCGCAGCGCCCTCGCGGGGTTCGGCCTTGAGGGCGCGTGAGGGCCAGAAGAGCTTGCGCCCGCAGGCCGCGAGCACGGCGGGCATCAGGGTGAGGCCGGCCAGCAGCATGACCAGGACCGAGACCGCGACGGCCGGGCCGAGCACCCGGAACTGTCCGAAGCTGGCGACCCCGAGGGTGGCGAAGGCGGCGACGATGGTCAGCGCGGCCGAGGTGATCGCGGTGCCGACCTTCTGACTGACCTCGGCGGCGATGGAGCGGTGGTGGCGATCAGGTCGGGCCCGCAGCTGTTCGCGGAAGCGGAACATCAGGAACAGGAAGTAGTCGATGCCGATGCCCAGGAGCACCACGGTGATGAGGCTCGGTACGGAGGGATCGAGCTTGATGCCGGTGAGCAGCGCTGTGCCCACGACCGCGCCGGCGGCCACACCGCTGATGAGAGCCATCGAGACCAGCGGCAGCAGGGCGGCCAGGACGCTGCGGAACACGAGGAGGTGGAGCAGCACGATCAGGGCGACGGTGCAGGCGGAGGCGATGGTCGCGAGGGTCTTCCCGTCGTCGGCGGAGTCGACCTGGTCGGCGAGTGCGCCGGTGAAGCCGGTTCGCAGGCCTTGGGCGGCGAACTCCGCCCGGGCGTTGTCCCGGAACGCCCGGAAGGTGTTCTCCAGGCCCGGGTCGGCGGGGTTTCCGGTGAGGTTGGCGGAGAGCAGCTCGAAGGTTCCGTCAGGTGCCGTCATGGCCGAACTGACCTGGGGGATCTGCGAGTAGTCCCGCTGGAGGGGTGCCGCGTCCTTGGGCTTGGGCATCGTGACCTTCAAGCGGCTCAGCCGCTTCGCCCCGGCGTCGATCTGCTCGTGGTCCGTGGGGGTCAGCGCCCGGCCGTCGGTCCGCGCGACCAGGACGGTCACCGGGTTGGCGTCGGGCTTCGTCCCGAAGCGGTCGTGGGCGATCTTCATGGCGGCGGCCGAGTCGTAGCTCTTCGGCAGGAAGTCGGCCGTCTGCGTTTGGGTCACCCGGTAGATCAAGGTCTGGCTCAGGACGGTCAGGAGTATTCCCAGGACCGCCCATACGGCGATTACCTTCCACGGATTCCTGGTGGAGAATCCGGTCAGGGCGCGGATCACGATGTCCTCCGGCTGCGGTGCTGTAGCCGGGGAGTTCCGGCACGTCTCCAGACCATCACGGCGTACCGGGCGTTCTCGTCGGAGCGGGGGAGGAGAACGCCGTCGGGAGCTGGGCCCGGTACACGGCCCTGACCAGGACCAGGGGCCTGGTCGGGATCGGTCCGGGGTGCCTGCCCGGGGCCGGGAGCCGCTGCGACAATGGACCGCAGGCGCCTTCCCCCCCCCGGGGACCGCGGGCCGTTGCGGAAACGGCACACGGCTCACGGACGACGGTCGCGGGTGAACCGGCGAAGGCCCGCGCCGACCAGCCACAGAAAGGACCAGCACCAGCATGTCGACGTACCACCGGCCCCTGCCGCCGTCGCCGAGAGCCGACGGCCTGCCCTGGACGGCCAGTGACGCGCTGCTGGCCGTCGGGGCGGCCGGCCTGGACCTCCTCGGCTACACGCTCGGCGGTCCGGACGGAAGCCGGCCGATCGCCCTGACCGCGCTGGTCCTGCTCGTACTGGCGGCCATGCCGCTGCTCACCAGGCGCCGCTACCCGCTGGCGTCACTGGCGGTCGTGCTGCTCCTCGGCGTGGCACTGAACCTGAGCGGGTCGGTGCCGCACCACTTCAACTGCACGCTGTCCGTCGCGCTGTTCGCCGTGGCCCGCTCCCGCGGCACCGCGGTGGCGGCGCCGGCCGCCCTGCTGGCGATCGCCGTGCCACTGCTGGGCCGGGGGCATCCGCTGCCCCCTCCGGTGGGGGACGTGACGGCCAACGTGCTCGCTGCGGCGCTGGTCATCGTCGCGGCCGAGGTGCTCAAGCGTTGGCAGCACGAGGTGGAGGTCAGGCGCAGGCTGCTGGCGGACCGGGCGGTGGCGCAGGAACGGCGCCGCATCGCACGGGAGCTGCACGACATCGTGGCCCACCACATCACCACCATGCAGCTGATGGCCGGCGGCGCCAGGGCGAACCTCGGGCGGGACACCGAGGTGGTGCGCGACGCCCTGGTCACGCTGGAGGGCTCCGGGCGGATGGCGCTGCGCGAGATGCGCCAACTGCTCGATGTGCTCCGGGCCGACGACGGGCCGGAGGAGGCGGACCGGGCGCCGTCCGCGCCGCAGCCCGGTGTCGGGCACCTCGCAGAGCTCGTCGAGGAGTCCCGCAGGGCCGGTCTGCCCACGGAGTTCGCCGTCCTGGGGGAGGAGCGTCCGCTGCCGCCGAGCACCGGCCTGGCGGTGTTCCGGATCGTCCAGGAATCCCTCACCAACACCCGCAAGCACGCCGGCCGGGCCGAGGCACGGGTCCGGCTGACGTACCACCCGGACCGGGTCACCGTCGAGGTGTCCGACAACGGCGCCGCCGCGCCGGCCGACACCCTGGTGGGAGCCGTGACGGGGGCGGGCGGTGCGGCCGGACCGAGGGCGGGCCGCGCCGGGTACGGTCTGATCGGCATGCGCGAACGCGTCGCGCTGCAGGGCGGCAGCATGGTGGCCGGCGCCGTCGACGGTGGTGGCTTCCGGGTGGTGGCCGACCTGCCGGTGGCGCCGGCCGGCGGAGAGGAACGGCTCGGATGACGGGTACCCAGGAGCGGATCAGGGTGCTGATCGCGGACGACCAGCCGCTGGTGCGGCGGGGCCTGGCCCTGATCCTGGCACCGGACCCGGCGTTCGAGGTGGTGGCCGAGGCGGACGACGGGCAGCGAGCGGTCGACCTCGCGCACCGGCACCGGCCGGACGTCGTGGTGATGGACATCCGGATGCCGGTTCTCGACGGGGTCCGGGCGACCGAGCGGATCGTGCGGGAGCTGCCCGCGTGCCGGGTCCTGGCGCTGAGCACCTTCGACATGGACGAGTACGTGGTGGCCGCCCTGCGCGCAGGCGCCTCCGGGTTCCTGCCCAAGGACGTATCCCCGGAGGAGCTCTCCGCGGCCGTTCGCACCGTGCACACCGGGGAGGCGGCGGTGGCGCCGCGCCTGCTCACCCGGTTGATCTCCACTTACGTCACCACGCCCCGCCTGCCGCAGTCGCCGGTGCCGGTGTCCGACCTGGGTGAACTGACGCCCCGGGAGATCGAGGTGTGGCACCTGCTGGCCACCGGCCTCGACAACGCCGAGATCGCGTCGACGATGGGGATCAGTGTCTCCACGGTCAAGAACTACATCACCAGCATCTTCGCCAAGCTGAGTGTCCGCGATCGCGCCCAGGCGGTGATCGCGGCCTACGAGTCGGGCCTGGTGGAGGCCCGGAGCGCGAACCCGGCGGGCTGAAGCGGGTCGGGTCGGGCAGGGTTGGGCCGAGCCCGGCCGAGACGTCGCGCAGACAGGCGTGGACGGGTGTCCCGGCAGGAAAGCAGGCAGGAGGCCCCGGCGATCACGGAGTTGTTGTAACGTTCCGTGACTGCCGGGGCCTGGGCAAGGCGCAGCTCTCCCCGGTGGCCCGGGAACGTCGCGACTCCGTGATTGCCAAGGCCCGTGCCTGTCCCGCTGTTGGGGTGCCGGCACCGCGCCTGTCCGAGCGACCTCTGGGGTACGCCGATTCCGGCAGCGGTACTTCGCGGACGGCCTCGCGGCCCCCGTCCACGGAAGCCGTGAGGCCGTCCGCCCGGTATCCGGCACCCTGTACGCGCCGAGGGGTGAGTCAGCGGCAGAGGGCCGCGTCCAGGGCGTCCGCCATGTGCTGCGCGCCGACCCCGCCCGGGATGGTGGTGACCGTGATGGCGGCGGCGCGACCGTCGTCGGTGACCCCGTTGCGGGAGCGGTAGCCCGCGGTGGTCCCGCCGTGGCCCCAGGAGAGGCCGCCACAGGAGAGCGGCTTGCTCTGTATGCCCAGCCCGTAGCGGACCCCCGGGCCCAGGAGCTCGGCGGGGACGGTGGTGCGCATCTCGGCGAGCTGCGCCGCGGGCAGGAGCCGGCCGCCGAGGAGCGCGGCGTAGAACGAGTTGAGATCGGTGTTGGTGGAGACGATCGCCCCCGCCGCCCAGGCCGCCGAGGAGTCCATCTCCGTGTAGTCGATCGGAGGCGCGTCCGGCGAGCTGCGGTAGTAGCCGTGAGGGTGGGCCTCGTGGATGCGGGTGTCCCCGGGAGCGGGGAAGTAGGTGTGGCGCAGGCCGATGCGGTCGATGACGCGCTTGGTGATCTCCTCGCCGACGGGCCGTCCGGTGACCTTCTGGACGAGGAGTCCGGCGACGATGTAGTTGGTGTTGCTGTACTCCCAGCTGGTACCCGCGGGGAAGCGGGCCTTCTGGGCGAGGGCGCTGTCAAGGAGGTCGCGGGGCTCGAAGTAGCGGTACCGGATCGTGGTGAAGTCCGGGAGTGCGGGGGTTTCCATGTAATCGGGCAGGCCGCTGGTGTGCTGGAGCAGCTGGCGGACGGTGATGTCGCGTCCGTCGATGCCGTCGCCGCGCAGCAGGCCGGGGAGGTAGGTCTCGACGGACGCGTCGAGGCCGATCCTTCCTTCGGCGACGAGCTGGAGGACGGCGACGGCGGTGAAGGGCTTGGTGTTGCTGCCGGCGCGTATCTGCCCGTCCACGGGGACCTTGGCTCCGGTGGCGAGGTCGCCGACGCCGGCGGTGTAGTTGCGGGTGCGGCCGTCGCGGCCCTTGACGGAGGCCAGCGCGGCGGGCATGCCGTCGTCCTTCACCAGGGAGCTCAGGTCCGACTGGACGCTGTCCGGCCGACCGCCCGCGAACGCCGCGGTCGGTGCCAGCGCCCCGGCCGCCACGGCGCAGGCGGCCACGGCCACCGCCAACCCGCGCCGTACGCGGCGGCGTCGGTCGGCCCGGTTGTGCTGTATGTGCTCGTTCACGGAGGAACTCATTTGCTGGAGGGGGGAATTGGCAGGGTGTACGGGTTCTGCGCGCAGCTGCGCGCAGAACCCGCTGGTCGCACCGGTGTGGACGCTCAGGTCGGATCGGGGAGGGTCAGCGGCACAGGGCGGAGTCCACCGTGGCCGCCACGTGCTGCTTGACCGCGTCACCCGGGATCATGGTCACCGTGATGCTGACGGCGTGGCCGTCATCGGTGGCGCCCCCGGCGGTGTCGTAGCCCGGAATGGTCCCGCCGTGGCCCCAGTACACGCCACCGCACGACAGTGGCCGGCTCATCAGGCCCAGCCCGTAGCGGACGCCCGGAGCCACCTCGTCGGCGGGGACGGTGGTGCGCATCTCGGCGAGCTGCGCCGCGGGCAGGAGTCGGCCGCCGAGGAGCGCGGCGTAGAACGAGTTGAGATCGCTGCTGGTGGAGACGACGGCGCCCGCCGCCCAACCCCAGGACGGGTCCAGTTCGGTGTAGTCGCGGAACGAGCCGTCGGCTTCCTGGTGGTAACCCTTGGGGTGGGCCTCGTGGATGCTCATGTCCCCCGGGGTGGGGAAGTAGGTGTGGCGCAGGCCGACGCGGTCGACGATGCGCCGGTTGATCTCCTCACCGAGCGGCCGTCCGGTGACCTTCTGGATGATCAGGCCCGCCATCAGGTAGTTGGTGTTGCAGTACTCCCAGCGCGTGCCCGGGGCGAAGTGAGCCTTCTGGGCGAGTGCCGCGTCGAGCAGTTCACGCGGTTCGTAGTACCGCGTCGCACCGTCGAGGATCGTGGCCGTGTCCACGTACTCGGGCAGGCCGCTGGTGTGCTGGAGCAGCTGGCGGACGGTGATGTTGCGTCCGTCGATGCCGTCGCCGCGCAGCAGACCCGGCAGGTAGGTCTCGACGGGGGAGTCCAGGCCCACCTTTCCTTCGGCGACGAGCTGGAGGACGGCGACGGCGGTGAAGGGCTTGGTGTTGCTGCCGATCCGTACCTGCCCGTCCATGGGGACCTTGGCTCCGGTGGCGAGGTCGCCGACGCCGGCGGTGTAGTTGCGGGTGCGGCCGTCGCGGCCCTTGACGGAGGCCAGCGCGGCGGGCATGCCGTCGTCCTTCACCAGCTTGTTCAGGCTCGACTGGACGCTGTCCGGCCGACCGCCCGCGAACGCCGCGGTCGGTGCCAGCGCCCCGGCCGCCATGACCCCGGCGGCCACGGCGGTCACGACCGCCACCGCCCGGTGCCGGCCGCCCCGGCGGGAGCGCGGGAAGCGGCTGTGCGGTGCATGCTCGTACACGAGAGGACCCCTCCGATGAATGGCGCCGGTGATTCCCGGCCTTGATCAAGAGGACCATTCGGGGGCAGGGGAGTTCGTCCGCACCCAGGACGAAACCGCGCCCGGGAGCAGACTCCGGGAGCGGGCCCCGGCCAGGACCGTACTCCTGGCCGGCGTTCAGCCCGGTCGCGCTATCAGCTGCTCGGTGGTCAGCCGGGGCCGGCCCGGCCTCCCGCAGCACGATCCAGGCCTGGTCCGCGCAGACGTCCGTGGCCGGCCTCCTGCGCGCCGGCACGGCCACTCGCCCCGCAGCGGCGCGGCCAGGCCCTCGTCCAGGCTCGGGTTGCCGGTCGTGACCGCGGGACCCCACCCAGTCGGATGCGTTCCGGACCCGGGACAGGTCGCGGTCGACCGTCTCGTGCTCGTAACGTCCTGCTCGCCGACCCGGGTGGTCGTGGCTCCTGTCGGGGAACCCGGATGTCAGTTGCAGCGCCTGCGCCCCGGCTCGTGGGACGATGCCGGTATGAACCGGCTCGCCAGCGCGACGTCTCCGTATCTGCTCCAACACGCCGACAATCCGGTCGACTGGTGGCCGTGGGGGCCGGAGGCGTTCGAGGAGGCCCGTCGGCGCGGGGTGCCCGTGCTGCTGTCGGTCGGGTACGCGGCCTGCCACTGGTGCCACGTGATGGCGCACGAGTCCTTCGAGGACGACGACACCGCCGGTTACCTGAACGAGCGGTTCGTCGCGGTGAAGGTCGACCGCGAGGAGCGGCCCGACGTCGACGCCGTCTACATGGAGGCCGTGCAGGCGGCGACCGGCCAGGGCGGCTGGCCGATGACGGTCTTCCTGACCCCCGACAAGGACCCGTTCTACTTCGGGACGTACTTCCCGCCCGAGCCCCGGCACGGGATGCCGTCCTTCCGACAGGTGCTGGAGGGCGTCGACGCCGCCTGGTGCGACCGCCGCGACGAGGTCGGCGAGGTCGCCGCCCGGATCCGGACCGACCTGGCCGAGCGGGCCTCGGTGTACGCGGTCGGCGGCGGCGTCCACCCGCCCGGCGAGGCCGACCTGCACCAGGCACTGGTCGCGCTCGGCCGGGACTTCGACGCCCGGCGCGGCGGCTTCGGCGGCGCGCCCAAGTTCCCGCCGCCCATGGTGATCGAGTTCCTGCTCCGCCACCACGCCCGGACCTCCTCGGAGGCCGCCCTGGAGATGGCCGTCCGGACGGCCGGGGCGATGGCCCGCGGCGGCATCCACGACCAGCTCGGCGGCGGCTTCGCCCGGTACTCGGTGGACGCCGGCTGGGTGGTACCGCACTTCGAGAAGATGCTTTACGACAACGCGCTGCTGCTCCGGGCCTACCTGCACCTGTGGCGGGCCACCGGCGCCCCGCTCGCCCGCCGGGTGGCGCTCTCCACGGCCGACTTCCTGCTGCGCGAACTGCGCACCCCGGAAGGGGCGTTCGCCTCGGCACTGGACGCGGACAGCCTGGACGGGGCGACCGGGAAGCAGACCGAGGGCGCCTACTACGCCTGGACGCCGGCGCAGTTGGCCGAGGTGCTGGGCGAGGCGGACGCCGCGCTCGCGGCCGAGCTGTACGAGGTGACGGCGGAGGGGACGTTCGAGCACGGCGCCTCGGTGCTGCAACTGCTCGCCGACCCGCAGGACGAGCAGGCCGCCGAGCGGATCCGGGCGAAGCTGTTCGAGGCCCGGGCCGCCCGGCCCGCCCCCGCCCGGGACGACAAGGTGGTCGCGGCCTGGAACGGCCTCGCCGTCGCCGCGCTCGCCGAGACCGGCGCCCTGCTGGACCGCCCCGACCTGGTCGAGGCCGCCGAGCGCGCCGCCGACCTGCTGCTCGCCGTCCACCTCACCCCCGAGGGCCGGTTGCTGCGCACCTCCCGGGACGGCCGGGCCGGCGCCAACGCCGGCGTCCTGGAGGACTACGCCGACACCGCCGAGGGCTTCCTCGCGCTGTACGCCGTCACCGGTGAGGCCTCGTGGCTCCAGCTCGCCGGCGGGCTGCTGGACACCGTGCTCAAGCACTTCACCGACGAGGCGACCGGCTCGCTGTACGACACCGCCGACGACGCCGAGGAGCTGATCCGGCGCCCTCAGGACCCGACCGACAACGCCACCCCGTCCGGCTGGACGGCCGCGGCCGGCGCCCTGCTCACGTACGCCGCGTACACCGGGTCGGCCCGCCACCGCACCGCCGCCGAGCGGGCGCTCGGCATCGTCGGGGCGCTGGCCACCCGGGCGCCGCGGTTCATCGGCTGGGGCCTCGCCGTCGCGGAGGCGCTCGCGGACGGGCCGCGCGAGGTCGCCGTGGTCGGTCCGGCCGGGGCGCCGGCGACGGTCGCGCTGCACCGGGCGGCGCTGCTGGGGACGGCGCCCGGTGCGGTGGTCGCGGTCGGCGAGGCGAGTTCTCCTTCGGGTGCAGGTGGGGGCGAGGGCGCGGCCGTGGGCCCGGACGAGGTGCCGCTGCTGGCCGGGCGGCCGCTGGTGGGCGGGGCGCCCGCCGCCTACGTCTGCCGGCACTTCGCCTGCGACGCCCCGACCACCGACCCGGCGGCGCTGGCCGAGCGGCTCGGCGCCCGGACGGAGCCGGTCGGCCCCGCCCGGTAATGCGGTGGTGGCCCGGCCGCCGGACGGGCGAGAATGGGCCATGACGTGGACCTTGACCACCTCGCTCGACGAATTCCGTTCCCACGCCGGTGCCTTCCTCGGCGCGCGCCCGGCCGAGAACACCGTGCTGCTCACGGCCGTCGACCGGCTGGTCCGGCGCGGCCCGCACACCTTCGGCGCGGGCACCCCCGCCTTCGGGTACCTGCGCCGCGCACCGGGCGGCCCGGTCGAGGGGGCCTTCCTCTGGACGCCGCCCTACGAAGTGCGCCTCGGCACGATGCCCGGCCCGGCGGCCGCCGAGCTCGCCACCGAACTCGCCGCCGCCGGGCCGGGGTTCAACGACGTCCCCGGGGTGTCCGGCGGCACGTCGGCGGTCCGGGCCTTCTCCGCCGCCTGGCAGGCGGCCGGCGGGGCCCGCGCATCCGTCCGCACCACCGAACGGCTCTACCGCCTCGGCGAGCCGGCCGACCCGCCGCGGCCGCCGGCCGGCCGGCACCGCCCCGCCGGCCCGGCCGACCGCGAGCTCCTGATCGGCTGGTACGGCGAGTTCGCGGCCGAGGCCGGCGTCCGGGCGGTCCCCGCCGGCCCGGCCGTCGACGACCGGATCGCCGCCGGCCTGCTCCACCTCTGGGAGGACGACGGCCGCCCGGTCGCGATGGCCGGCCACAGCCCGGTGATCGCCGCCATGGCCCGCATCGGCCCCGTCTACACCCCGCCCGGCGCCCGCGGACGCGGCTACGCCAGCGGCGTCACGGCAGCCGTCTCGAAGAGCCTCCTCGCCCGCGGCGCGGCCGAGGTGCTGCTCTACACCGATCTGGCCAACCCGACCAGCAACTCGATCTACCAGCAGATCGGATACCGGCCCGTCGAGGACTGCCTCGTCCTGGACTTCCACGACTGAACGGCGGCCCGACCCGGGCCGCCCGGCCCGGCTGGAGCCGGCCCACGTGGTGGCCGGCGCCCGCGGCCCGTCAGTCGATCGCGTGGACCCCGGGCGACTGACGGACCCTGGTGCGGAACGGATCGCCGCCCCCGCCCTCCGCCACCGGTGCACCACCCGCCGACCGGTCACTGGTGCGGTAGTTCTGGGCGGTGGTGAGCAGATTGCCGCCCGCCGCCCGCATGTCCCCGGCCAGCCCGTCGAGCAGTGCCTTCCAGGCGGCGGAGCAGTCGTGCAGCGCCGGACCGCTCAGCGAACCCGGCAGCGCCGCGGCCGCCCGGTCGCTCGGCGCGGCCAGCTTCGCCGTCTCCTCGGGGACCTTCCCGGCCACCGTCTGCGCATTCGTACCCGCGGCGGACAACTCGTCCGGCCGCACCGTGAATCCCGCTCCTCCGGCCACTGTCTCCCCCTCGACCGTGCTGTCGGCTGTGCTGACGGCTGTGCGCGCTATGGTAGCGGTGAGTACCGGGGCGAGTGCGGGTGAGTGACAGCTGGGGGGCTGGAACATGGATCTGGTGGGCCTGAGGAACGCCGACCCGGCGGAGCTGTACGCGGCGGCGGAGGCCTACGGGCAGCTGTACAAGGCGTACGTGCAGCACACCACGGACTGGAAGAGCGGCACCGCCGACCGGGTGCACGGCTCCGGCTGGACGGGCGGCGCGGCCGACGCGGCCACCAAGTCCCTCGACGCGACCACCGACAAACTCCAGGCGGCGGACGTCGAACTGTCCTGCATCGAAGGCACCTTGCGGGACCACGCCGACACCTTCACCCTCGCGCAGTCCAAACTGCGGCAGGCGCTCACCGACGCCGCCGTCAAGAACCTCAAGGTCGGCGACGACGGCACCGTCAGCTGGAGCGCCTCGACCAACCCGTACCAGGCGGCCGACTGGGCGGACAAGCAGAAGGCGGCCGCCGAGGAGATCGGCAAGCGGATCGCCGGCGCCCTCACCGAGGCGACCCAGGCCGACCAGGGCCTCGCCGCCGACCTCCGGCGCTTCACCGGCCGCGCCACCGACAAGTCCGGCCTGGACCTCAGGACGGCCAACGCGGACGCGTACCTCCAGCAGTTCGGCGACCTCAACAACCCGGGCTACCGCAAGGACATGCCGGGGAAGGACGCCACCCCGACGCAGATCAACGCCTGGTGGCAGGGCCTCGACCCGGCGGGCCGGCAATGGTTCGTCGACCACCACCCGGAGGCGATCGGCAACCTCGACGGCATCCCGGCCCCGGTCCGGGACCAGGTGAACCGGGCGTACCTGGCGAAGACGCTCGAAGATCTGGTGACGGCCAAGGGGAGGAGACCGCTGACCGCCGGTGAGCAGGCGACGTACAACAAGCTGTTCCCGATCAGCGAGCGTCTGAAGGAGGACGACCGCCTCAAGGGTGACGGTCGACCACAGGACTTCCTCCTGGGCATCGGGAACGACGGCCAGGGGCGGGCGATCGTCTCCTTCGGCAACCCCGACACCGCGACCGACATCTCCTCGTACGTCCCGGGCATCACGACCTATCCCTCGTCCCTGGGACCCAAGGGCACCTGGTCACCAGGGACCAACGAGGCCGAGAACACGCTGAACCTCTGGCGGGCGGCCAACGCCAAGGTCCCGGCGGGCGGTTCGGTGGCCTCGATCGTCTGGCTCGGCTACGACACACCAGGGCTTGACGCCGGAGCAGCCCTGACCGGAGCCGGCGACAAGGGTGCCCCGGCCTACGCCAAATTCCTCAGCGGCGTGCGGGCGAGCCATCAGGGCGGCGATCAGCCGCACATCACGTCGATCGGTCACAGTTACGGCTCGTACGTGGTCGGTCAGGCCACCAAGCTCTCCACCACGCCTGGAGGGCCGTACACACCGCCGGACGACGTGGTGTTCATCGGCAGCCCAGGGGTTGGTGTCGACAAGGCGTCCGACCTGAGAATGCCCGGTCATGTCTGGGCCGGCGCGGCGTCGAACGATGCCATCACCCACACCCCGACCAAGAGCGATGCCCTGATCACCGTCACCAGCGGTCCGATCATCGGCTGGGGCACGCACGAACTCTTCAACCCGGACGACGGATGGTACGGGACGGACCCGGCGAGCTCCGCGTTCGGAGGCAAGCGCTTCTCCGTGAGCGACGGGGGAGACGCATCGGACGTGATCGGGATGCACACCAAGTACCTGACTCCCGAGAACGGCGGCCCTTCACTGGGCAACATCGCCGACATCGTCACCCGGGGTTGCGATGTGCAGTTGGTGGAGGGGCGATGAGCCGGCGCCGGAAGACCACGGTGGTGGCGCTCCTCGTGGCAGCCGCAGTCCTGACGACCGGGACCGGCCTCTTCTACAACGGGTACGGGCCGATGGCCTTGCGGGACCGGCGTCTGACGGGGCACTCGTCCGCCGGCGAGGCCGAGGCACGCATCAATACGGCGCTGCGCACCATGATGGACGGGATATCGCCTGCGCTGACCTATGCAGGGGGCCACTACTGGGTGGACCGTGAACAGGACCACTGGGACGGTGAGCCGAGCCTGGTGTCCAACGTCACGGCTCGCGTCGGCGCCCGGAACGTGATCGCGGTGGCGAAACTTCCGGTGCTGTTCGACCAGGTCAGGCGAGCCTGGCCGAACTGCGGCGAGCCGGAGAAGTACGCGGACTCGTACCCGTCGGGTCACCGGTGGGTCAGGCTCAGCTGCGGCAGTGGGGGTGCCCCGCTCCTCACTCTCACCGCGAGAGGGCCGCGTGCGGAGGACGCGCCCTACGACGGGGTCGCCTTCGAGGCATCCTTGTTCGGCGTGCGCTACCGGCCGGAGCAGGAGTACGGACCGATGCCTCCTTTGGCGAATCGGTCGCCGGGCTCGACCGGTGCGGCCGGGAACGACCCTGTCGACGACCCCTACTGGTCCCACTGACCCCTCCGCTACTCCCAGTCCCACCGGATGCCGAGCAGGCACGGCTGCAGGGCGGAGGCGACCAGGTGGACGCAGTGGTGGCCGTCGAGGGTCAGCTCCTCGGTCTCGTACGGTTTGCCGCCGGGGGAGTGCTGGGCGAAGCGGTGGCAGCGGACGGGGAGGGCGGCGGGGTGGAAGGTGACCTGGAGGACGTACTGCCCGGCGCCGGAGTTGAAGCCGCGGACGTATTCGCAGCCGGGTGTGGGTGACGGGGCGTCGTCGAAGCCGTAGCCGAGCAGGTGGGTGTCGCCGGCGCGCAGGCGGCGGTCGAGGAGGAGTTCGGCGACGAGCAGGTCGTGGGCGGGGTCGCGGCGGATGCGGCCGGGGCGGCAGTTCTCCTCGGCTCGGACGCCGACCCGGGTGATGTCGCAGCCGGGGTCGCCCTGGTAGAGGGCGAGGTAGCGGTCGATACCGTCGCGGTGGGCGCGCAGGGCGTGCTGGGAGTCACGGCGCAGGAGTTGGCGGTCGGCGCCGACCCGGATCCGTTCGATGTGGGTGATGGTGTGCAGGCCGGTGTCGCGGGGGCTCGCGATGGTGGCGAGCAGGTCGTCGACGGCGGTGGCGGGGGCGATGAGGTCGCGGTAGGGGCGGACGGGCGGGCCGGCCGGGTCGGCGGGGGTGGCCCGGCGGGGGCCGAGGAGCCGGGTGAGGGAGTGCTCGGGGAGGTCCAGGACTTCTTCCAACGCGGCGACCGCGCGCAGGGATTCGGGTCGTTCGGGGCGCCGGTGGCCCTGCTGCCAGTAGCTGAGGCTGGTGACGCCGACGTGGATGCCGCGCTGGGCGAGGTGCAGGCGCAGCCGGTGCAGGGCGAGGCCGCGGGCGGCGATGGCGGTGCGCAGGGCGAGGTGGAAGGGGCCGGTGCGCAGGGCGGTGGCGAGGTCGGCCTGTTCGCTGCGCTGCATGGCGGCCTCCACGGCGGTCGGGCCGGGTGGGCTCCGGTTGGTCGTGAATATTCACATGTGGAGGGCGGTTTGTCACCGGTCGGGGCCGGGGGCGCCGGGGATTCCGGGGCGGCGTTCACAGCTGGGCGGGCCCGTTCACACCCGTGAACGGGCGCCGCGAGGGCCGTTGACCAGCCGCTGTCAACGGGGCGATGCTCGGTGGCGCGATCCGGACCGCACCCCCACATCTCTCCACTCCTCTGCTTGTGCAAGGAGGAACGCCCCCATGTCAGTTCCACGGATACGCCTGCGCCGCGCGGTTGCGGTGCTCGCGCTCGGTGTGCTCGGTCCGGCGCTCAGCGTCGCGGTCGCCGCCCCGGCCTCCGCCGCCCCCAACGGCGCGCAGGCCCGAGTGTCCGCCAACGCCCCGGCCGCGGCCGGCCGGGCCGCGGCGACGGGCAGTACGGCCGATCTGGCCGGCACCTACAAGAAGCTCAACATCACCATGCAGCAGCAACAGCAGACCAACTGGTGCTGGGCGGCGAGCGGCAACACGATCGCCACCTGGTTCGGCTACACCTACAGCCAGAACCAGTTCTGCAACGCCGCGTTCGGCCGGTCGGCCAACTCCACCTGCCCGAACAGCCAGGCCACGCTGGGCGACGTCCAGAACGGTCTGAGCCGGGTCGGCATCAGTCCGGGCTCCTACGTCACCGGGTACCTGCGGTACAGCACCGTGCAGACCGAGGTGAACGCGGACCGGCCGATCGAGACCCGGATCCAGTGGAGTTCGGGCGGCGGCCACATGCACGTGGTCTACGGGTACGACACCGCCAACAACTGGGTCTACTGGGGTGACCCGTGGCCGTCCAACTCCCGCTACAACTGGGCGGACTACAACTACTACGTGTCCAACGGCACGTTCTCCTGGACCCACTCCCTGTACCGGATCGGCGCGTGAGGGGCGACCATGACCAGCATTCGTAGTGCGGCCGTGGCCGTTCTGATCGCGGCCGGCCTCGGCCTGGCCGTCACTCCGTCGGCGCAGGCGGAGACCCCGGCAGGCGCCCCCGCGCCGGTCACCGCCGCCGACCTGGCGCAGGCCCGGGGAGCGGCCCAGAGCCCGGCCGTCCTGGACCAGTTGGGCCACTTCTTCGCCCGCAAGGGCGTGCCCCCGACCGAGCAGCTGACCATCGGCGCGGCCGAGGAGGCACAGGCGGCGCGTGCGGCCGCCCCGAGCCTCGCCGGCAGCACCGTGCCGGTCTACACCCTGGACGCGGCCTTCGTGGCCGGGACCCCGGGGGCGGCGGTGGCGAAGGCCGAGTACACCGCCAGCCGGGCGGTGTCGGCGGACGGGCAGGTGGCCTCGGTCTGGACGGTGAAGCAGGGCGAGACCTGGCGGGTGGTCAACATCGCCTCCGGCGGTGACGAGACCGAGTACGCGGCGAAGGCGGCCGGCAGCGGCGGCGGGACGGCGTTCCGCGAGCCGCAGCTCGACGCCTGGTACGTGCTGCGGGACGGCCGGGTGCTGCCGCTGGACGACGAGGCGCGGAGCTCGGTGGGCGCGGCCGGGGTGACGCTGGCGGCGTACCAGAAGCTGGTCCACCAGCGGTACGGGGACAAGCTGCCCGGCTCGGCGTACGACCGGGCCGGCGAGGGCGGCGGCTACCGGCCGGACGCCCCCGCGCAGGAGGAGGTCTCCGCCCGGGCGGCGGCGGGCGGCGGTACCGCGCTGCCGGCCGTCACGGCGGCCGCGGCCCTGGGCGCGACCGCGCTCGTGGGCGCGGGTGTCGCGCTGCGTCGGCGGGCGGGTGCCCGGCGGGAGTGAGGCCCGCCGGGTGAGCGGGCGGCGGGGTCCGGCGCGGCGGCCGGGCCCCGCCGCCTGCCTGCCACCCGGGCCGGCACGGCCGGTGCGTCCCGCCGGGCGGTGCGGTTCCGGCCCCGTCCCGCGCGGTGGCGGAGCTACAGGAGGGTGAAGCCGCCCTCCAGGACGGCGAAGGCGTGGTCGATCAGGTCCGCGATGTCCTCCGTGCCCCCGTCGCGGGACCACTTCAGTACCGTCTCGGTGGTGGCCGCGCCGATGGCGGCGGCGGTGACCCGCATCTCGAAGGTCGGTTCCTCGATGCCGGCCCGGCGGGTCAGCACGGTGAGGTAGAGCTGCTGCGGGTCGTTGGCGCTCTCGTACATCCGGGCGCGCAGCGAGGGCACTTCGCCGATCAGCCGCATCCGGGTGAGCAGCTCCTCGCGCTCGCTCCGGAGCAGTTCGCGCATGAGCCCGACGAGGGCCTCGCGGCAGGACCGCAGGAACGGTTCGTCCGCGGGGCGGGCCAGCAGCGCGGCGACCACCGCCGGGTCGTACTCGTCGGAGAGGACGAGGTCCTCCTTGGTGGCGAAGTAGCGGAAGAAGGTGGACTGCGAGACCTCCGCCGCCGCCGCGATCTGTTCCACGGTGGTGCTCTCGTAGCCCTGGTCGGCGATCAGCCGGTAGGCCTCGCGGCGGATCGTCTGACGGGTCTTCAGCTTCTTCCGCTCGCGCAGCGACAGCGGCGCCTCCAGCATCGCCTGGACCGGATGGGCCGGTCCTGCCGCCGGGGGTGCCGTTGTCGGCCGCGTTGCGCTCATACCTTCGATTATCCGTGATCGGCGGCGGGCGCGGTGGTGCTTGCCGGGGGAGACCCGGCCCCGGCTGGCCCGGCGGCCGCGCGCGGCTCGGCGGCGGGCATCCGCAGCGCGACCAGCACCGCGGAGAGCGCCGCGATCACGCCGGAGACCAGCAGGACGACGGTCATGCCGTGGACGTACGCGGCGTGGGCGGCGGTGGCGAGCGCCGGGTTCCCGGTGGCGGCGGCCACGGCGTCGGCGGCGACCACCGACTGTCCGGCGCGGTGCGCGGCCTCGGCGGGGAGTGCCGTGGTGTCCAGCGCCGTCCGGTAGGCGCCGGCCAGCAGGCTGCCGAAGACGGCCACCCCGATCGCCCCGCCGACCTGGCGCAGCGTCTGGACGAGGCCGGAGCCGACGCCGGCCCGGGCGGGCGGCAGGGTGAGCATGGCGGAGGCCTGGGCGGTGATCAGCGACAGGCCCATGCCCAGGCCGAGCAGGGTGAGCCAGGCGGCGGCCGGGCCGTAGCCGTCGGAGACGTCGGTGGTGCTGCCGAGCAGCAGGGCCGCGGCGAGCAGGGCCAGCCCGAGGGTGATCACGGCGCGCGGGCCGGTCCGGGCGACCAGCCGGTCGCTGAGCTTGGCGGCCACCATCAGGCCGGCCATCATCGGCATCAGGCGCAGGCCGGTGCCGAGGGCGTCGGCGCCGAGCACGCTCTGGAAGTACAGCGGCAGGACGAAGAAGGCGCCGAACAGCACCACGGAGACCAGCGTCGCGGCCACCGCGGACCAGCGGAAGACCGGGTCGGCGAGCAGCCGCAGGTCGAGCATCGGGTCGCGCTGCCGACGGCTGCGCAGCACCAGGGCGGTGAGGGCCGCGACCGAGCCGGCGAGCGTGCCGATCACCAGCGGGTCGGCCCAGCCGCGGCCGGGGCTCTCGATGATGCCGTAGGTCAGTGCGGCGAGGCCGCCGGCGCCGAGCGCGGTGCCGATCAGGTCGATCCGGGGTGCGGCGGGGTTGCGGGTCTCGGGGAGCAGCAGTACGCAGGCGGCGATGCCGACGACGGTGAGCGGGATGTTGATCGCGAAGATCGCGCCCCACCAGAAGTGCTGGAGCAGAAAGCCGCCGATCAGCGGGCCGAGCGGGGCGCCGGCGGCGAGTGCGGCGGCGAGCACGGCGGTGGCGCGGCGCTGCTCCTCGGCCGGGAAGAGCCCGGGGATCACTGCCATGGACATCGGCATGACCAGGGCGCCGGCCAGGCCCATCGCGGCGCGTGCGGCGACCAGGGTGCCGGGGCTGTCGGCGAGCATGCCGACGGCGGAGGCCAGGCCGAACAGGGCGAGGCCGACCGTGAGGGTGCGGCGGCGGCCGAACCGGTCGCCGATCAGCCCGGCCGGGAGCATCGCGGCGGCGAAGACCACGGTGTAGGAGTCGACGATCCACTGCTGCTGTCCGGTGGTGGCCCGGAGCTGGGCGGCCAGGGTGGGCAGGGCCACGTTGAGGACCGTCATGTCGAAGCTGATCACCAGGGTGCTCAGTGCGACGGCGATCAGCGCCAGCCGGCGCCGGGGGTGGGGTTCGGACCGGGGCCCGGGGTGGGGCGCGGGCCGGGACGTGCGCCGGGGCCTGGGCTGGGGTCCGGGCTGGGGCGCGGGAAGGGCGGGGTCGGGTCGGGTGGACACGGGCAACCTCCGGGGGCCGGTCGGCAAGCAAGGGGAAGTTCCTGTCAAATGACAGTAACTCCCAAAAGATGGCGACCGTCAATGCGCCGGACTGTGGTCGTGGCGGCACGGTGGGTGATGTGTCCTGGAAGTGCGCGTTCCGCACATGGAATTGACGCAACGTTGATCTGTCGTTCGCCGCTTTTGAGCCGCTTCGGGTGACTGTCGGTAGATACCATGTGGCAATCGGTCAGTGCGTGCCGACGCGTGCCGCGGGCGGAGAAGATGCGCGCCGGTGGCGAGGAAGACGCGTGCCGAGGTGGAGAAGGGGTGGGGCGGCAGGAGCCGACCACGGACCCGGCGCAGCAGCACGGGCCCGGCGCAGGAAGGGGAGACCGGATGGCCGGCAAGGAGTCGAACGCCCAGATCTGGGGTGCGGCAGTGGTGGTGGGATCGGCGCTGGCCGTCGTCGCCGCCTACCTGATCAACGGGGCTGCGCTGGTGCTGGCCGTCGCCGGCGTCGAGGTGCTGCTGCTGATGGTGTACGTCGGCCGGCGCTGGCAGCTGCTCCGCCGGCCGGTCGTGCCGCGCGACCACCGGGCGACCGCCGGCGGCCGTCCGGACGCCGCGCACTGCGAGCGCTGCCGGCGGGCCCGCGAGGCGCTGGACGCCCGCCGCGCCCCGGCCCGTCCGCGTGCGGCGCGCGGGTACTCGATGCAGGCCCGCCCGGTCCACCGGGACCACTCGGAGCAAGGGCATGCGCGCCCGGCCCCGGGCTGGACGACCCCGGAGCGAACGGCCTCGGACCGGACGGCCCCGGGCTGGACGGCGGAACGGGCGGCCGGCCGGTCGCTGGACCGGACGGCCGCCCGTTCGGGGGTGCCGGGTTCAGCCGGCCGCGCTGTACGCCACCAGTGAGACGCCGACGTACTGCACGATGAAGGCTCCGAGGGTGAAGGCGTGGAACACCTCGTGGAAGCCGAACCAGCGCGGTGAGGGGTTGGGCCGCTTGAGCCCGTACACGACGCCGCCGACGCTGTAGAGCACCCCGCCGACGATCATCAGCACCAGGACGGCGACGCCGCCGGCGCGCAGGAAGTCCGGCAGGAAGAACGCCGCGGCCCAGCCCAGCGCGATGTACACCGGCGTGTACAGCCAGCGCGGCGCGCCGACCCAGAACACCCGGAACGCGATCCCGGCGAGCGCACCGCCCCAGACCGCCCAGAGCAGCACCTGCTGCGCGGCGCCGTCCAGCAGCAGGATGGTGAACGGGGTGTAGGTGCCCGCGATGATCAGGAAGATGTTCGCGTGGTCGAGGCGCCGCAGCACGGCGTCGCCGCGCGGGCCCCAGGTGAAGCGGTGGTAGACCGCGCTGACCCCGAACAGCAGCCAGGCGCTGGCGGAGTAGATCGCGCACGCGATCCTCGCGGGCGTCGAGCCGGCCAGGCAGATCAGGACGATCCCGGCGGCCACCGTGGCGGGGAACATCCCGGCGTGCAGCCAGCCGCGCCACTTCGGCTTGTCCTCGGCACGCTCCGTGCTCTCCAGGAGCTCAGCAGTCATGGGCAGCATGCTACCCGCTACCTACGGATCCGTAGGTTACTGACGCGTAGGAAGTGGTGATCATCACTAGTTGGACGTTTTGGAGTGTTCGGGGGTCGCCTCCGTGTGTCCCGAGGGGGCCAAAAGCAAATGATTACCAACTAGTAACAGGACTGAATGTAGTAAAAGATGCGTCAATTTCACCGCTGTGCCGTACTCGGGGCCCGGAGCCGGGGCTACGCTGCAAGCACCCTCAAACCCCCGCTACGCCGCCTCCCCGCCGAGATGGCGTGAAACGGAGCGATCGTGTCGTACGAGAACCTCGCTCTCAGCGCATCCGCGCCCACCCGCCACAAGCGTCTGCTGGCCTGGGTGAGCGAGATCGCGGAGCTCACCCAGCCGGAGCGCATCGAGTGGTGCGACGGTTCGGAGGACGAGTACCACCGCCTCGCGGACCTGCTGGTGGCTCAGGGCACCTTCAAGAAGCTCAACGAGGAGAAGCGGCCCAACTCCTACTACGCCGCCTCGGACCCGACGGACGTGGCGCGCGTCGAGGACCGCACCTACATCTGCTCCGAGCAGGAGAAGGACGCGGGCCCGACCAACAACTGGAAGGCCCCCGCCGAGATGCGGGCCGTCTTCCAGGGCGAGAACGGCCTGTTCCACGGCTCGATGAAGGGCCGCACCATGTACGTGGTGCCCTTCTCGATGGGCCCGGTCGGCTCCCCGCTGGCCGCGTACGGCGTCGAGATCACCGACTCCGCCTACGTCGCCGTGTCGATGCGCGTGATGACCCGCATGGGCCGGGCCGTGCTGGACCAGCTCGGCGAGGACGGCGACTTCGTCAAGGCCGTGCACACCGTCGGCGCGCCGCTTGCCGAGGGCCAGGCGGACGTGGCGTGGCCGTGCAACAGCACCAAGTACATCTCGCACTTCCCGGAGACCCGGGAGATCTGGTCCTTCGGCTCCGGCTACGGCGGCAACGCCCTGCTCGGCAAGAAGTGCTACGCGCTGCGCATCGCCTCGACCATGGCCCGCGACGAGGGCTGGCTGGCCGAGCACATGCTCATCCTCAAGCTCACCCCGCCGGCCGGCCCCGAGGGCCAGGCCGAGCCCACCTACGTCGCGGCGGCCTTCCCGTCCGCCTGCGGCAAGACCAACCTGGCCATGCTCCAGCCGACCGTCCCCGGCTGGAAGGTCGAGACGATCGGCGACGACATCGCCTGGATGCGCTTCGGCGCCGACGGCCGCCTGTACGCCATCAACCCCGAGGCCGGCTTCTTCGGCGTCGCCCCCGGCACCGGCGTGGACACCAACGCCAACGCCATCGACACGCTCTGGGGCAACACCGTCTTCACCAACGTCGCCCTGACCGACGACGGCGACGTCTGGTGGGAGGGCCTCACCGACGAGCCGCCGGCCCACCTCACCGACTGGCGCGGCAACGACTGGACGCCGGAGTCCGGCACCCCGGCCGCCCACCCGAACGCCCGCTTCGCCGTCCCGGCCGCGCAGTGCCCGACCATCGCCCCCGAGTGGGAGGACCAGGCGGGTGTGCCGATCTCGGCCATCCTCTTCGGCGGCCGCCGGGCCACCGCCGTCCCGCTGGTGACCGAGTCCTTCGACTGGCAGCACGGCGTCTTCCTGGGCGCCAACATCGCCTCCGAGAAGACCGCCGCCGCCGAGGGCACCGTCGGCGAGCTGCGCCGCGACCCGTTCGCGATGCTGCCGTTCTGCGGCTACAACATGGGTGACTACTTCGCCCACTGGCTGAAGGTCGGCGCCCGCGCGGACGCCGCCAAGCTGCCGAAGATCTACTACGTGAACTGGTTCCGCAAGAACGCCGAGGGGTCCTTCGTCTGGCCCGGCTACGGCGAGAACAGCCGCGTGCTGAAGTGGATCGTCGAGCGCCTGCAGGGCACCGGCGACGGCGTCGAGACCCCGATCGGCGTGCTCCCGACCGTCGAGGGCTTCGACCTGGACGGCCTGGACCTGTCGAAGCAGGACCTCGACCTGCTCTTCACCGTCGACGCCGACATCTGGCGCCAGGAGGCCGCGCTCGTCCCGGCCCACCTGGAGCTGTTCGGCGACCACACCCCCACCGAACTGTGGGATGAGTACCGAGACCTGGTCGCACGTCTGGGCTGAGCCTGAGCCTCAGCCGGACCATCGGCGGTGCGTGGCACGAATCGCGCACCTGCCGAGCGACAGGACGGCCGGAGTCCGACCGGACGATCTTTCCCCGACCAAGGAGATCGTCCGGCCCAGGACTCCGGCCGTAGCGTTTCCACCGCCCGGAGGGCGCGGGTCAGCCGGGGCGGACCGCGGTGATCCAGAGCTTGTTGCCGTCCCAGTTCGGGAACGAGGCGGTCCACTGGCGGGCGGGGGCGCCGTTGTCGGTGCGCCAGTCGGCGATCTCCAGGCACTTGCCCGAGTGGGCGTTCACGACGGTGGTGCCGGCCGGGAACTGGATGGTCCCGCCCGCGGCGGCGTTCGCCGGGGCGGGCAGGGCGGCGAGCACGGCGACGGCGGTGCCGGCCGCGGCGGCACGGGCGCGGGCTGGGCGCGGGAAGGTCATGGCGAAGGTCCGATCCCTGGTGGCGTGAAACGGGAGCGGGAAGACGGCCCGCCCCGGCCTGCGGCGGTGCGGTCCTCGTCGGCCCGGACTCCCGGGCGTGCACCCGTTCGTCCGTCCCCCCTACCGCCGGGGCACCTGCCCCGACCGCCGACGGGACTGGACCCTACGACCGCCCGGGAGGCTGTTGATCACCGGGCGGATCACGGTTGGGTGTGGGCCGGCCCGGGCCCGGTCCGGCCCCCGGCTGCCGGCGGCGAACCACGACCGGCCGGCCCGGTGCGGAGGACGCTCGCAGCGCCCTCCGCACCGGGCCGGCCGTTGCCCCGGCAGGCGTCAGGTCCGCTTGATGGCGGTGATCCAGGTCTTGTTGCCGTCGATGGGGTTGTTCTGGCTGTGCCACTGGCGGGCCGGGGCGCCGTTGTCGGTGCTCCAGTCGGCGATCTCCAGCAGGGCCGCCGAGTTGAGGTTGACGAGGCCCAGGTCGTTGCGGGAGCCGATGCCGCCGGAGTAGTTCCAGTGCTGGTTCCAGCCGCCGTGGCAGTCCCACTGGCGGGCCGGGGCGCCGTCGTCGTGGCTCCAGTCGGCGATCTCCAGGCACTTGCCGGAGGCCCGGTTGACCAGGGCGACGCCGCCCTCCAGCGGGCGGAAGTCCCACATCTGGTTGGCGCCGCCGGTGCAGTCCCACTGGCGGGCGGGGGCGCCGTTGTCGGTGCGCCAGTCGGCGATCTCCAGGCACTTGCCGCTGTGGGCGTTCACCACCGTGCTGGCCTTGGGGATGACGAAGCCGCCGTTGAGGGCGTTGGCCGGGGCCGCGGGCAGCGCGGCCGCCAGCGCGATCGCGGCGCCGACGACGACGGCCGACGCCCGGGCACGGGAGAGCGGAATGCGAATGGTCAAGACGGACCTGTCCCTTGCGCGAAGTGGGGGCAGGGGAACGGAAGGCCCCGGACGGTGGAGCGCCCGGAATCCGTGTCGGCCCGGGCCCCGGCGCATGCCGGCAGACCCGTCCCCCCTACCGTCCGGGCACCCGCCCCGACGGCCGACGGGACGGGATTCTACGAGTGCCGGGGCCCGGACGGACCGGCGAGTGGATCACGGTTGGGTGTAGCCGCCGAGGAAGTCGCCGATGCGGGTGATGGCGTCGGTGATCTCCTCGGCCCGGGGGAGGGTGACGACGCGGAAGTGGTCCGGTTCGGGCCAGTTGAAGCCGGTGCCCTGGACCAGCAGGATCCGCTCGGCGCGGAGCAGGTCCAGCACCATCTGGGCGTCGTCCTTGATCTTGTAGACCTTCGGGTCGAGCCGGGGGAAGGCGTAGAGCGCGCCCTTCGGCTTGACGCAGCTGACCCCGGGGATGTCGTTCAGCAGCCGGTACGCGGCGTCCCGGGACTCCAGCAGCCGGCCGCCGGGGAGCACCAGATCCTTGATCGACTGCCGCCCGCCGAGCGCGGCGGCCACCGCGTGCTGGGCCGGCATGTTGGCGCACAGGCGCATCGAGGCGAGCACGGTCAGGCCCTCGATGTAGCTGCGGGCGCGCTGCCGGTCGCCGGAGAGGACCATCCAGCCGGAGCGGAAGCCGGCCACCCGGTACGCCTTGGAGAGGCCGTTGAAGGTGACGCAGAAGAGGTCCGGGGCGAGGGTGGCCAGCGGGATGTGCTCGGCGTCGTCGTAGAGGATCTTGTCGTAGATCTCGTCCGCGTAGACCACCAGTTTGTGCCGGCGGGCGATCTCGACCAGGCCCTCCAGGACCTCGCGCGGGTAGACGGCGCCGGTCGGGTTGTTCGGGTTGATCACCACGATCGCCCTGGTCCGGTCGGTGACCTTGGACTCGATGTCGGCGAGGTCCGGGTACCACTCGGACTGCTCGTCGCAGCGGTAGTGCACGGCGGTGCCGCCGGCGAGCGAGACCGAGGCCGTCCAGAGCGGGTAGTCCGGGGCGGGGACGAGCACCTCGTCGCCGTCGTCGAGCAGCGCCGTCATGGCCAGCTGGATCAGCTCGGAGACGCCGTTGCCGAGGAAGACGTCCTCGACGGTGAGCCCGTGCAGGCCCCGGTCCTCGTAGTGCATCACCACGGCGCGGCGGGCCGAGAGCAGGCCCTTGGAGTCGCCGTAGCCGTGCGCGGTCGCGAGGTTGCGCAGGATGTCCTGGAGGATCTCCGGCGGCGCGTCGAAGCCGAACACCGCGGGGTTGCCGGTGTTGAGCTTCAGGATGCGGTGGCCCTGCTCCTCCAGCCGCATCGCCTCGTCGAGCACCGGGCCGCGGATGTCGTAGCAGACATTGGCGAGTTTGCTGGACTGGATGACCTGCATGTCTGCCTACTTTAGGGGCACAACGGCGAGGTCCGGGGCGTGTTCTGGGACACGCTCCGGAGGGCCTCCGAGGGGCTCCTTCGATCGCCAGGCAGAGCTCGCGGCGGGCCTTGCGGATCACGGGCGCGGTGTCCGGAACGCTGCCGAAGGCGAGGAACGCCGGCGCGGTGTTCGCGGGGGGAGGACACGGGGAACCGGCGTGGGGCCGGGCCGGGAACGATGCCGGGGATGATGTGGTCGGTGCGGCGCCGGCCCGGGTGGGCCCGCCGCAGGGGTCGGACGCTGAGGAGCGCCGGCCGGTACCCGCGGGCCGGGGCCGGGACCGGCGGTGAGCGAGAGGGGGCCGCCGTGACCGCCGTCGTGGTCGGGGCGTTGCTGGCCGGTCTGCTGGTGGCACCGGCGCTGCGCGGGCTGGTGGTGCGGTACGCCGTGCCGGAGGGGCAGGAGTGGTGCACCGCCTGCCCGTCCTGCGCACGCGAGTTGCGCGGCCTGCCGCCGAACGGGCGCTGCCCGGGCTGCCGGGAGCGGCTGGGCCCGCGGCCCGGCCTGGTCGAGGCGGTGACCGCCGCGGCGGTGGCGGCGGCGCTGTCGGCGGCGCACCCGGGCGATGCGGCGCTGCTGCTCTGGGCGGCCGGACCGGGGGTGGTCCTCGGCTTCACCGATGCCCGGGTGCGCCGGCTTCCCTACCCGTTGACCTGGGCGCTGGCGGCCGGGCTGGCGCTGCTGCTGGTGGTGCTGGAGTTGGCGGCCGGCAGCCCGGGGGTGCTGCTGCGCTGCCTGCTGGTGGCCCTGGCCGCCGCCGCGCTGTTCGAACTGCCCGGCTGGTTCGGGCTGATGGGGGCCGGGGACACCGTTCTCGCGCTGGGCCTGGGCGCACTGCTCGGCCGGTACGGCTGGTCCGTGGCGTTCACCGGGCTGTTCGCGGCCGCTGCGCTCTCCGGGCTCTGGGCGGTGGCCCGCGCCGTCGCGGCGCTGGTCCGCCGCCGCCCGGTGCGCGGGCTGGACCTGCCGATGGGGCCGTTCCTGCTGCTCGGCACACTCGCCGCGGTCCTGCTGCAGTAGGCCGGCCGCCCCCGCCGCGCCGCCGTGCCACCCCGCCGCCCCGCTCCGCGCCGGGAAGCCGAACGGGCCCGCCGTACCGGTCAGGTACGACGGGCCCGTCGGCGGCGCGCAGGCCCCACCCTCAAGGAGCGGCGCGCCGTGGGGGAGTTACGGCATCTGGTGGACGAACGGGCCGACCGCGTTGGAGAACGCGTTCCCGTTGTTGGCGTCCCAGTTGGTGGACCAGGTCATCGCGCCGCGGATGGTCGGCCACTTGGCCGGCGGGACGAAGCTTCCGCAGTTCTTGCCGGTGGCCAGGCAGTCCAGCGCGTTGTTCACGACGCTCGGGGCCACGTAGCCGCCGCCGGCCGCCTTGCTGGAGGCCGGGACGCCGATGCCGACCTGGTCGGGCCGCAGACCGCCCTGGATCTGGGTGCAGATCTGCGAGGTGATGAAGTCGATGGTGCCCTGGGTGTAGACCTTGCCGTCGCAGCCGTTCATGCCGCCCGAGTTGTAGAACTGGGTGTTGACGACGGTCAGGATGTCCTTGGTGTTCAGCGCCAGCTGGAAGTACGCACCGGCGGTGCTGTACATCCCGATGGTCTCCGGCGCCATGGTCAGGACGAAGTTCGGGCCGACCTTGGCCTGCAGGCTGTGCAGCGCGTTGCCGAGGTAGGTCGGGTTGACGCCGTTCTCCAGGTCGACGTCGATGCCGTCGAAGCCGTAGTCCTTGATGATCGCGTAGGCGCTGTCGGTGAACGCGGCCGCGGCGGTGGCGTCACCGACGGAGATCGCGCCGTTCTGGCCGCCGATCGAGAGGATGACCTTCTTGCCGGCCGCCTGCTTGGCCTTCAGGTCGGCGCGGAACTGCGCGTCGGTGTAGCCGCCGAGGGCCTTGGAGAGCGCCGGGTCGAGGGTGAAGCTGATCGCGCCGCCCTTGGTGGGCACGGCGTCGGCGAAGGAGACCGCGATGATGTCGTAGGCGCTCTGGACGTCGCCGAGCTTCTGGACGGTCGCGCCGTTGTCGAAGTTGTGCCAGTAGCCGGTGACGACGTGCTTGGGCAGGCCGGTGACCGGCGGCGTCGTGGTGGTGGCGGTCGCCGTGGGGGTCGGCGTGGCGGTCTGGGTCGGGGTGGCGGTTGCCGTCGGGGTCGCGGTGGCCGTGGTGGTGGCGGTCGCGGTCGGCGAGGCGGTGGCCGTGGGGGTCTGGGTCGGGGTGGCGGTCGGGGAGGGCGTGGAGGTGCCGCCCGGGCCGCTCAGCACGACGTCGTCGGCGAGGTAGGCGCTCTGGCCGTACCAGCCGTGCAGGTAGACCGTGACGCTGTTGACGTTGGCGCCGGTGGTGAAGGTGGAGGAGAGCTGGTTCCAGCTGTTCTGGTTGGACCAGGTGCTCGGGTCGGTGCCGCCGGTGCCGCGGGCGCCGAGGTAGACGTAGGGGCCCTGGACCCACGCGCTCAGGGTGTAGCTGGTGTTCGGCAGCACGCTGATGGTCTGGGTGCACTCGGCCGTGTCGCCGGCGCCCGGGGTGGCCTGGAGCGCGCCGCTGCCGGAGTGCACCGGGGTGGCGACGGTGGTCGCGGCGCCGGCGCAGGACCAGCCGGCCGTCGACCCGGTGTCGAAGCCGCCGTTGCTGACGAGGTTTCCGGCGGCCGCGCTGGCGCCGCCGGCGAAGAGGGCGAGACCGCTGCCCGCGAGGGCGAGGGCGGTGGCTCCGGCGGCGAGGGCCGGGAGCGTGCTGCGCCGGCGCTTGTGCGCGGGCTGGTTCAGCGTACGGGCCATGGAGGTGCGCTCCTGGGGGAGGAGCGGCCGCCGCGGTGGGGGGCGCGGCGGCCGCGTGTGGGGGAGGGGAGGTCCGCAGTACTGCCTTGGGTGGGGCGGGGGTTCGGTGCTTGTTCCGCCCTGGGTCAAAAGCTGGACTAGACCATTGCTGGTCGTCAAGCATCGATCGTCGGCTTACGGATTCTTTAAGGAATCGGATACCGTTCCGTAGCCGTCGCCCCGGCAGTCACCCGGCGTTCCGGTGGGCGCCTTCCGGCCACCCCCGCCACGCCGGTCGCAACCGTCTCAGTACAGGACCGTGACCGGACCGCTACCTGCAGCTTTACCGGCCGGGTCCGGGCCGGAGTAGGCTGCGCCGGGGGTTGTGACGCACCCCGGTGAAGAGTTACGGAGGGGCCGAAAACCATGGGTCTGCGCGATGTCGTCGAACGCACGCCGGGTCTGCGCACCCTGCTGGACGGTATGTACGGCCTCTACGGCCGCCGGGTCGAGGTCCACCTCGCCCGCACCCCGCACCACATCGGAGTGATCCTCGACGGCAACCGCCGCTGGGCGAAGGCGACCGGCGGCTCGACCGCCTACGGCCACCAGCGCGGCGCCGACAAGATCAGCGAGTTCCTCGGCTGGTGCGACGAGACCCACGTCAAGGTCGTCACGCTCTGGATGCTCTCCACCGACAACCTCTCCCGGCCGGCCGACGAGCTCGTCCCGCTGCTCGGCATCATCGAGGACGCCGTCACCGGCCTGGCCGCCGCCCGCCGCTGGCGGGTCAACCCGGTCGGCGCGCTGGACCTGCTGCCGCAGCACACCGCGGACGTCCTCAAGCGGGCCGCCGACGAGACCGCCGGGATCGACGGCATCACCGTCAACGTCGCGGTCGGCTACGGCGGCCGGCACGAGATCGCCGACGCCGTCCGCTCGCTGCTCCAGGACCACGCCGGGCGCGGCACCTCGATCGAGGAACTGGCCGAGATCCTCGACGTCGAGCACATCGCCGAGCACCTCTACACCAAGGGCCAGCCCGACCCCGACCTGGTCATCCGGACGTCGGGCGAGCAGCGGCTCTCCGGGTTCCTGCTCTGGCAGAGCGCGCACAGCGAGTTCTACTTCTGCGAGGCGTACTGGCCGGCCTTCCGCAAGGTCGACTTCCTGCGGGCGCTGCGCGCGTACGAGCAGCGGCACCGGCGGCTGGGGCTCTGACCCGGCGGGATCCGGCGGGACTCCGGGGCACCCGCGGGACGCGGGGGCACCTGCGGGATCGCGTGCGGACTTCCGGGCTCCGCCGGGAGGGCTCCCCGGGGCGGCTCCGGGCGACTACCCCGTAGGAGCTGGCCTACCCGGCCGCGACGCGAGGCCAAACGTTCACCGGCAATGATCCGTCAGTTCGCCGTGGACGCGAATGCACCGCCCCTCGCCTGGGAATACTCCCGTCAGACCGGCCCCGAGGCCACCGGGGCAGCGGGGGCCGGCTTGCCGCGGATGACGCAGGGTCATCCGCCCTGGAGGCCTAGTGGTCAGTTCCAAGAGCCGCCGGACACCAGACCGGCGGACGTACGTTCTCGACACGAGCGTGCTCCTGGCGGACCCGCTCGCCATGACTCGCTTCGAGGAGCACGAGGTCGTCCTGCCGGTGGTCGTGGTCACCGAGCTGGAGGCCAAGCGGCACCACCCGGAGCTGGGCTACTTCGCCCGCCAGGCGCTTCGGCTGCTCGACGACTTCCGGATCCGGTTCGGCCGGCTCGACGAGCCGATCCCGGTCGGCGAGCTCGGCGGCTCCATCCGGGTCGAGCTGAACCACTCCGACCTGTCGATACTGCCGGCCGGCTACCGGTCCGGCGGCGGCGAGGCGGACACCCGGATCCTGGCGGTGGCCCGCAACCTGCAGGCCGAGGGCTACGACGTCACCGTCGTCTCCAAGGACCTCCCGCTGCGGATCAAGGCCAGCTCGGTCGGCCTGCTCGCCGAGGAGTACCGCGCCGAGCTGGCGGTCACCTCGGGCTGGACGGGCATGTCGGAGCTGCACGTCCCCGCCGACGACGTGGACGCGCTGTTCGCGGCCGGCCACGACGCCACCGTGCACGTCGAGGGGGCCGCCGAGCTGCCCGTCCACACCGGACTGGTGCTCAGCTCCGAACGCGGCCGGGCGCTCGGCAGGGTCACCGGCGACGGCCGGGTCCGCCTGGTGCGCGGGGAGCGCGAGGCCTTCGGGCTGCGCGGGCGCAGCGCCGAGCAGCGGGTGGCGCTGGACCTGTTGCTGGACCCGGAGGTGGGGATCGTCTCGATGGGCGGCCGGGCCGGCACGGGGAAGTCCGCGCTGGCGCTGTGCGCCGGGCTGGAGGCGGTGCTGGAGCGGCAGCAGCACCGCAAGGTGATGGTGTTCCGGCCGCTGTACGCGGTGGGTGGCCAGGAGCTGGGCTACCTGCCGGGCTCCGAGACGGAGAAGATGAGCCCCTGGGCGCAGGCGGTCTTCGACACCCTCTCCGCCGTCACCACCCCGGACGTGATCGAGGAGGTCATCTCCCGGGGGATGCTGGAGGTCCTGCCGCTGACGCACATCCGTGGGCGTTCGCTGCACGACGCGTTCGTGATCGTGGACGAGGCGCAGTCCCTGGAGCGCAACGTCCTGCTGACGGTGCTGTCCCGGATCGGGCAGGGCTCGCGGGTGGTGCTCACCCACGACGTGGCGCAGCGCGACAACCTCCGGGTCGGCCGCCACGACGGCGTGGTCGCGGTGGTGGAGAAGCTGAAGGGGCATCCGCTGTTCGCGCACATCACGCTCACGCGGTCCGAGCGTTCGCCGATCGCCGCGCTGGTCACGGAGATGCTGGAGGACATCAACCCGTGATCCGCCCACAAAGGGCATAGTCGGACAATAGGGTCAATTCCGGGCGTGGGGCCCGCTCCTGACGGGGCGGGTCCCCGTCCCTTTCATCACATCGAGTGCTTTCTGTCCGGAGAACTCCGGTGCGGTGAATGTGAGATGCGCCACGCAACGGGGAATTGCGTCGACAGTGCCCGGTGCGGCATGGTGAGGGTTCTGTCAGGCCCCGCGTACGGCATGACAGGGCTTCCGGGAGACCGGGGGCCCGGTCCGGACGGTCCGCCAACTCCGGTGGGTGGACGCACAATTGAACACCGATCTGCCGTACGCCGCCCGATCTCAACGCCTGGTCGCCTCACGTCGGCCGGCGCCGGGTCAGTACCTCCCGTGACCGGCATCGTACGGAGGGCAGTGCCAAGGGGCATGTTGCGTCCGCACGGTCACGCGTGGGCGATGCTGGAAGGAATCCATGTGACTCGGATCTCGGTCCGGGGAGTTGCTGTCGTCTCCGCCACCGCCGTCACCGCAGTCGGTGCCGTCGTGGGCATGGCCTCGGGCAGCGAGGTCAAGACGACGCAGACGGTCGACGTCGCGGGTGCGACGCTTCTTGCCGAAGTCCCCTCCGGCGCCCAGGCGCAGACCATCAGCGACAACATCGGCACGCAGGCCTCCGCCCAGCAGGCCGCCGCCGACGCTGCCGCCAAGGCCGCGGCCGAGCAGAAGGCAGCCGAGGAGGCCGCGCGCCAGAAGGCCGCCGCCGACGCCCAGGCCAAGGCCGATGCGCAGGCCAAGGCCGACGCCGACAAGGCCGCCAAGGACGCCGAGGAGAAGCGGAAGGCCGACGAGGCCGCCGCCAACCGCTCCAAGGCCCGCTCGGCGATGGCCGCCACCGACACTTCCGCCCCGCCGGTCTCGGTCAGCCCCGGTTCCGTGCAGGCGCTCGCCCAGCAGATCGTCGGCAGCGACGCGCAGTTCCAGTGCTTCAGCCAGATCGTGAAGCGCGAGAGCGGCTGGGACTACACCGCCACCAACAAGAGCTCCGGCGCGTACGGCCTCGTGCAGGCGCTGCCCGGCTCGAAGATGGCCTCGGCGGGTGCCGACTGGCGCACCAACCCGGCGACCCAGATCTCCTGGGGTCTGAACTACATGAACAGCCGCTACGGCAGCCCCTGTGGCGCCTGGTCGTTCTGGCAGTCGCACCACTGGTACTAGGCCGGCCCGGCCACCGCGCCGACCGCAAAGGCTTCTCGAACGCAGCCCCCGACCGCCCGACGCGCGGCCGGGGGCTGCGTCGTGTTCGCGTTGGCGGCAGGGGAGCGGGCCGCGCCGCCCGGGCTGCGCTGACCAGTGCGCCCACGGGCGGTGCGGTCCTGGGTGCGGACGCGGGGCGCAGGAAGGGGTCCTGGTTGCTTCCCGCACCGGCCGGTCCGCCGGCAGATGGCTCCTGGTCCCGTCCGGAGTCCTCCCCGTTGTCTGCTGCCTGAAACCCACCGGATCAGGGGGGTTTGCCCCGGTAACGCCCCCTGTCGTGCGGCCCGTCCGGCCGTTCGTCCCGCCCCCGGTCGTGCCCAACCGGCCCGCCCGCCGGACTCGCCGCCCCCCGGGCGGGTAGTTTCGTTCCCGACGGCCGTGGCACGACCCACGGCGTACCGCCGGGCACGGCGGCCCAGCGGGGAGCGAGCGGTGGTAGTGAGGATGGCGCGGGGCGGGAAGGCCTTCAAGGCCGTGGCCAAGGGCGCGGCGGTGGTGGCGAGCGCGGTCGCCGTGATCGAGAGGCGCCGACGGGCCGCGATCGCGGCGGAGTACCACGAGCCGCCGGTCGACGTGGGGCCGCTGCCGGCCGTCGTCCCGGCGGTAGTGCCGGCGCCGCGCGAGGCGGCCGCCGCTGCAACCGCCCCCGCACCGCAGGCCGTGCCCGCCGCCGCCCCCGCGCCGGCCCCCGCACCGGCGGCCACGCACGGCCCGTTCGGTCGCGAGCTCCACCCCGGGCGGCCCGCCACCCCGGCCGAGGCCGTGCCGTGGGGCCTGCGGGTGGCCGCCGAGTCGACCTGGCGGCTGCTGCTGCTCGGCGCCGCGCTCTACGTGCTCTTCATGGTCGTCGACATGCTGCGGCTGGTGGCCTTCGCGGTGCTGGCCTCGCTGCTGATCTCCGCACTGCTGGAGCCCACCGTCTCCTGGCTGCGCCGGCACGGCGTACCGCGCTCGCTGGCCGCCGGCGGGGTGTTCATGAGCGGTCTGGCGGGGATCGGGCTGGTCGGCTGGTTCGTCGTCTGGCAGGTGACCACCAACCTGTCCGACGTCACCAGCAAGGTCCAGGACGGCGTCGCGACCCTGCGGGACTGGCTGGTCACCGGCCCGCTGCACCTGACCGAGCAGCAGATCAAGGACTTCGCCGACCAGATCACCAAGGCGATCAGCACCAACACCGACCAGCTCACCTCGGTCGGCCTCACCGGCGCGCAGATCGCCGTCGAGGTGCTCACCACCGTCCTGCTCGCCTTCTTCACCACCTTCTTCCTGCTCTACGACGGCGCGCGGATCTGGAACTGGGCGCTGCGCGGTCTGCCGCGGCACTCGCGCTACGCGATGGCCGGTGCCGGGCCGAAGGCCTGGGCGACGCTCACCGCGTACGTCCGCGGCACCGTCTGCGTGGCCTTCATCGACGCGGTCTGCATCGGCATCGGCATCCAGCTGCTCGGTGTGCCGATGGCGCTGCCGCTCGCAGTGATCATCTTCCTGGGCGCCTTCGTCCCGCTGGTCGGTGCGCTGGTCACCGGGACGGTCGCGGTGCTGATCGCGCTGGTCACCACCACCCCGTGGACGGCGCTGATGGTGCTGGTGGTGCTGATCGCCGTCCAGCAGCTCGAAGGCCACATCCTCCAGCCGTTGATCCTCGGCCGGGCCGTCCGGGTGCACCCGCTCGGCGTCGTCCTCGGGGTGGCGGCGGGCTCGATCATCGGCGGCATCGGCGGCGCCATCGTCGCCGTCCCGCTGATCGCGGTCACCAACACCGTGGTCACCCACCTGCGCCGCCGCAACGAGGCCGGCCAGGCCGTCTTCACCGCGCTGGAGGCCGCCCGCGAGGCCGCGGCCGCCCGGAACCCGCAGGCCTCCGCCGCCGCGGGCGGCGACCCCCGGGCGTAGCCGTCCGGGGGCGGCTCTCCGGGCTCAGTTGTCCGGCGCCGGCCTTTGCGCCGGGGTCGCCGTGCCGGGTTCGCCGCGCCGGGTTCGCCGCGCCGGGCGGCCGCCCGGCGCGGTCCACCGGTGAATGCCGGCGGTGAATGCCGACGGGCCCGCTCCGGACGTGTGTCCGGAGCGGGCCCGCTGAGCGTGTGGGCGGCCGTCAGACGGTGACGGCGGCCAGGGCGGCCTCGGAGTCGAGGACTCCGGCGACGGCCTGGAGAACGGCGGCGATCTTGATCGAGGTCTGGATGACCTCACGCTCGACGCCGGCCTTGCGCAGCACGGCCTCGTGCGAGTCGAGGCACTGGCCGCAGCCGTTGATGGCGGAGACCGCGAAGCACCAGAGCTCGAAGTCGATCTTCTCGACGCCCGGAGTGCCGATGATGTTCATCCGCAGACCGGCGCGCAGGGTGCTGTACTCCTTGTCGGAGAGCAGGTGCGTCGTCCGGTAGTAGACGTTGTTCATCCCCATGATCGCGGCCGCGCCCTTGGCGGCGTTGTACGCCTCCGGGGAGAGGTTGGCCTTGGCCTCGGGCTCCAGCTCGCGCAGCACGGCGGCGCTGCGGGTGGCCATCGCGCAGGAGAGCACGGTGCCCCAGAGCTGCTGGGCGGGGAGGTCGGAGTTGCCGATGACCGCGCTCAGGTTGAGCTTGAGGTCCTTGGCGTAGTCCGGGAGGGCGGACTTCAGGTCGTCGAGGGCCATGGGTCAGCCGGCCAGCAGGGCCTGGGCGTCGAGGGTGTCCTCGCCCTTGGTCCAGTTGCACGGGCACAGCTCGTCGGTCTGCAGGGCGTCCAGCACCCGCAGGACCTCCTTGGGGTTACGGCCGACGGAGCCGGCGGTCACCATGACGAACTGGATCTCGTTGTTCGGGTCGACGATGAACACCGCGCGCTGGGCGGTGCCGTCGGCGGCCTCGACGCCGCAGGCGCGCATCAGGTCGTGCTTGACGTCGGCCAGCATCGGGAACGGCAGGTCGCGGAGGTCCTTGTGGTCCTTGCGCCAGGCGTGGTGCACGAACTCGGAGTCGCCGGAGACGCCGAGGATCTGGGCGTCGCGGTCGGCGAACTCCTCGTTCAGCTTGCCGAAGGCGGCGATCTCCGTCGGACAGACGAAGGTGAAGTCCATCGGCCAGAAGAAGACGATCTTCCACTTGCCCTCGTAGGACTTGTGGTTGATCTCGGCGAAGGCGTTCGCGGCGTCCAGGTCGACGCAGGCGTTGAGTTCGAACTCGGGGAACTTGTCACCGATCGTGAGCACGTTCGCTTCTCCTGAAGTGAGACTGCGGTGGGTTTGTCCGGATTGCGGAACGTGCTCCACGATTCCACATCGTGGACTGATCAGGGAAATAGCTACACTCGATGTGTCTGATCGGAGAGAGTTATCAATACCCCGACGCCCCCCGCCCGCCCCGAATCCCGCAGGGGCACCGCGCGCAAACCCGAGGGTGCTGTGGCGAGTGCCACAGCCCGCGCCCCCCGCACGCCGACCGTCGCCCAGCTCAGGGCGTTCGTCGCGGTCGCCGAGCACCGTCACTTCCGTGAGGCGGCGGCCGCCACCGGGACGAGTCAGCCCGCGCTCTCCGGGGCGGTCGCGGCACTGGAGGAGTCGCTCGGCGCCCAGCTGGTCGAGCGTACGACACGGAGAGTGATTATCACCCCATTGGGGGAGCGGGTGCTCGGTCACGCACGCCGGGTGCTCGCGGCCCTCCAGGGGCTCACCGAGGAGGTCGAGGCCGCCCGCCGCCCGTTCACCGGCCCGCTGCACCTCGGTGTCATCCCGACCGTGGCGCCGTACCTGCTGCCGAACGTGCTGCGGCTGGTCCGCGACCGCTACCCCGAGCTGGAGCTGCACGTCCACGAGGAGCGCACGCCCTCGCTGCTGGAGGGCCTGGCCGGCGGCCGGCTCGACGTGCTGCTGCTCGCCCTGCCGGCCGGCGGCGGCTCGCCGACCCGGGACATCCCGCTGTTCGACGAGGACTTCGTACTGGTCACCCCGCCCGGGCACCCGCTGGCCGGGCGGGTCGACGTGCCCCGCGACGCGCTGCTCGACCTGGACGTGCTGCTGCTGGAGGAGGGGCACTGCCTGCGCGACCAGGCCCTCGACATCTGTCGCGAGATCGGCGCCGACCCCGGCTCCAACACCCGGGCGGCCGGCCTCTCCACCCTCGTCCAGCTGGTGGCCGGGGGCCTCGGCGTCACCCTGCTGCCCGCCACCGCGCTGGATGTCGAGGCGGGCCGCGCCGACCGGCTGGCCGCCGTGCGCTTCGCCGCTCCCGCGCCCGGCCGCCGGATCGGTCTGGCCACCCGGCCGGGGTCGGCCCGCAGCGCCGAGTACGACCGGTTCGCGGCCTCGCTGCGCGAGGTGCTGGCGGAGCTCCCGGTCCGGATCGTGCAGTGACGGTGCGGTGATCGTGCGGTAGCGGGACTGCCGGGGCGGCCGGGGCGGCCGCCGTCCGCGGCAGGGCCGGGCCCGGCCGCCGTTCGCAGCAGGGCCGGGCCGGCGGTGGTCGGGCGGGCAGGTGCTCAGGCGGCCGGGAGGCAGAGCCGGACGGTGGTGCCGACGAGCAGGTCCAGCGCGCGCAGCGCCGCCTCGTCGGGCTGCTCGTGGCCGGCCCCGAGGACGAGGTGGCGCCCGCACAGCCCGTCGAAGCCCGCCAGGAACTGGATGGCGATGTCCTGCGCGGGCAGCGCCAGCGTCAGGCCGTGCGCGTCGGCGAGGGCGGTGAGCATGCCGGACGCGATCCGCTCGGTCTCGTCCTGGAGGCCGCGGATGATGTCGCGCAGCTCCGGGTCGCGCATGGCGAGCGTCTCGACCTCGGCGAGCAGGATGCACCGGCCCGGTTCGGCGACGGTGCTGGTCCAGAGTGCGTGCACCAGCGTCCGGACCTGCTCGCCGAAGGTGCCGTCCCCCGGGGCGGCGGCGTGCACCTGGTCGATGAAGTCGGCCATCAGCTGCTCGGCCACGGCCCGGTAGAGGTCCTTCTTGGTGCCGAAGGTGTAGTGCACCGTCGCCTGTGCCACGCCCAGCTCGGCCGCGATCGCGCGGGTGCTGCCGGCGGCCAGGCCCTCACGGCTCATCAGCTCGATGGCGGCCTGGACCAGCTGGGGGCGTCGCTCGGAGGCGGGGACATGGGCCATTGGGTCAGGGTATCGCCACGGTCGGATAACCAGGTCGGATGAACCTGTCACATGATCCTGTCGCTCGACTTTGTCACTTGAACAACTTGCGCGTACGGTGGTGCGCGAGCCGTCCGGGCACCTGTCGGCAGGTGCCGGCGGGCGTCTGCGCGCACCTGCCGCACGGGCGGCACCGAGCGACGAGACCGATCCGACCGATCCGACCGATCCGACCGAGGGGTCACCCATGGCCACGTACCTCTACCGACTGGGCCGCTACTGCTACCGGCGAAGGCGCGCCGTGCTGGCCGTCTGGATCGCCGTGCTGATCACGGTCGGCGGCGCCGCGGGAGCGTTCGCCGGGAAGACCAGCGACGAGTTCAAGGTGCCGGGCACCGAGGCGCAGGCCACCCTGGACCGGATCAAGGACACCTTCCCCCAGCAGGCCCACGGCTCCGCACAGGTGGTCTTCGCCGCCGGCCCCGGTGGCATCACCGCCCCGGAGGCGGCCAGGGCCGTCAGCGAGGCGGTCGGCCGGATCGCCGCCACCCCCGGCGTCGCCGCCGCACCCGACCCCTACGCCACCCACGCGGTGTCACCGGACGGCAGCGTGGCGATCGGCCTGGTCTCCTTCGACCGCGTCCTCGGGGACATCACCGACCAGCAGCGCGACGCGGTGAGGGCGGCCGCCGAACCGGCCCGCGCGGCCGGGCTGACGGTGGCCTTCGGCGGGGACGCGTACAACCGGATGGCGCAGGTCGACGGCGGCGAGGCGGTCGGGCTCGCGGTCGCCGGCGTGGTGCTGGTGGTCACCCTGGGCTCGCTGGTCGCCGCCGGACTGCCGCTGCTGACCGCGCTGGTCGGGATCGGCGTGGCGATGGCCGGGCTGCTGGCGCTCTCCGGCCCGTTCGAGATCATCACCACCGCGCCGGTGCTGGCGCTGATGGTCGGTCTGGCCGTCGGCATCGACTACGCGCTCTTCATCCTCTCCCGGCACCGCCGCCACCTCGCCGAGGGGCTGGAGCCGGGCGAGGCCGCCGCCCGCGCCAACGCGACGGCCGGCAGCGCGGTGGTCTTCGCCGGCCTGACCGTGGTGGTCGCCCTCGCCGGGCTCGCCGTCGCGGACGTGCCGTTCCTGACCGTGATGGGCCTGGCCGCCTCCGGGGCCGTCGTGGTGGCGGTGCTCGTCGCGATCACCCTGCTGCCCGCGCTGCTCGGCTTCGCGGGCCGGGCCGTCGACCGGCTGCCGGTCCGGCGGCGGGCGCCGCGGGCGGCCACCGGCCGGACGACCCTCGGCGAGCGCTGGGCGACCTTCGTGGTGCGCCGCCCGCTGGCCGTCCTGCTCGCCGGGCTGACCGCGCTGATCGCCCTCGCCGTCCCCGCCGCGAGCCTGAGCCTCGGCCTGCCCGGCGGCGGCTCGCAGGCCACCGGCACCGACGCCCGCAAGGCGTACGACCTGATCGGTGACAGCTTCGGCCCGGGCTTCAACGCGCCACTGGTGGTCGTCGTCGACGCCGGGGGCGCGGCGCGGCCCGAGCAGGCGGTGCAGGGCGTCGCGGAGAAGCTGTCCGGGCTCCCGGGCGTGCAGACGCTGCTGCCGCCGGCCCTCGACGCGCCGAGCCGCACCGCGCTGCTGACCGTCATCCCGCACACCGGCCCGGACCACGCCGGCACCAGGACGCTGGTCACCGAGATCCGCGACCAGCGCGACGCGCTGCAGTCCGCGACCGGCGCGCGGATCGCCGTCACCGGCACCACCGCGGCCAACATCGACGTCTCGGCCAAGCTCGGTGATGCGCTGCCGCCGTTCGTCGCGGTGATCGTCGGCATCGCGGTGGTGCTGCTGGCGCTGGCCTTCCGCTCGGTCCTGGTGCCGCTGAAGGCGGTGGCGGGCTTCCTGCTCAGCATCACCGCCTCGCTCGGGGCCGTGGTCGCCGTCTACCAGTGGGGGTGGCTGGACGGCGTGATCGACGTGCCCAGGGTCGGCCCGGTGGTGAGCTTCGTGCCGATCCTGCTGATCGGGGTGCTGTTCGGGCTGGCGATGGACTACGAGCTCTTCCTGGTCTCCGGGATGAAGGAGCACCACGTGCACGGCATGGCGCCGCGGGACGCGGTGGTCGCCGGGGTGAAGAACGGCGCGCGGGTGGTCACGGCGGCGGCGCTGATCATGGTCTCGGTGTTCGGCAGCTTCGTCTTCGGCCACGACCCGATCGTCCAGCCGATCGGCTTCGCGCTCGCGGTGGGCGTGCTGGTGGACGCCTTCGTGGTGCGGATGGCCCTGGTGCCGGCCGCGATGGCGCTGTTCGGCGGGGCCGCCTGGTGGTTCCCGAAGCGCCTGGAGAAGGTGGTGCCGCGGGTGGACATGGAGGGCGAGCAGCTGATGGCCCGGCTGGCGGAGCAGGCGCGGCAGGAGCCCGCGCGGGCGGCCGAGCCCGAGCGGGTCTGACCCCCGGACCGGCCCTGACACCCCGGACCGGCCACGACGGACGGAACGGCTGAACGACCGAGCGGCCCCGGCGACGATCGCCGGGGCCGCTCCGCGCTACGGCAGCCGCTGCTCGAACCAGACCACCTTGCCGGTGCCCAGCCGGGTGGCGCCCCAGCGCTCGGCGCAGCGGGCCACTATCTGCAGCCCGCGGCCGCGCTCGTCCTCCGGCCCGGTGCGGCGCGGCCGCGGCAGCAGCGGGCTGTCGTCCCCGACCTCGCAGCGGAGCCGGGAGGTGCGCACCAGACTCAGGGTGACCGGCCGGGTGGCGTGCTGGACGGCGTTGGTCACCAGCTCGCTGACCATCAGCTCGGTGGCCTCGCTGAGCTCTTCGAGCCCCCAGCGGCGCAGGGTGTGGGCGGCCAGCCGGCGGGCCCGCCCCGGGGTCTCGTTGCGCGGCTGGAGGTACCAGTGCGCGACGTCCCCGGCCGGGATACCGTCGAAGCAGGCGGCGAGCAGCGCGATGTCGTCCCCGCGGTCGCCCGGCGGCAGGATCCGCAGGGCCTCCTGGCAGAGCTGCTCGGGCGCCTGCGGGTGCACGGTGGCGAGCCGGGCGCGGAGCAGCTCCAGCCCGTCGCTGAGCGGGCGGGTGCGGGTCTCCACCAGGCCGTCGGTGAACAGCAGCAGCGCGGAGCCGGGCGGCGCGGGCAGTTCGACGGAGTTGAAGTCGACCCCGCCGACGCCGATCGGCGCGCCCGAGTCCAGCTCCAGCAGTTCGGCCGTGCCGTCCGGCCGGACCAGCACCGGCGGTACGTGGCCGGCGTTGGCGAGCACCACCCGGTTGGCGATCGGGTCGTAGACCGCGTACACGCAGGTGGCCAGGTGCTGTTCGCGGCCGAGCCGCTGGGCCTGCTCGTCCAGGTGGTAGAGCACCTCGTGCGGGGGCAGGTCGAGTGCGGCCAGGGTCTGTGCGCTGGTGCGGAGTTGGCCCATGATCGCGGCCGAGGTGAGCGAGTGGCCCATCACGTCGCCGACGATCAGCGCGACCCGGTTGCCGGGCAGCGGTACGGCGTCGTACCAGTCGCCGCCGACCTGTGCGCCGCGTTCGCCGGGCAGGTAGCGCTGGGAGAGCCGGACGCCGTGCGGCTGGGGGAGGCGCAACGGCAGCATGCTGCGCTGGAGTTCGTTGGCTATCTCCCACTCGCGGGCGTACCGCAGCGCGGTGTCGACGGCCAGGCCCGCCTGGGTGGCGAGGTGGGCGGCGGTCGCGGTGTCGGCGGCGTCGAAGCCGGGGCGGCCGGTCTTCTCGGGCGGCCGGCGGATCAGCACCAGCAGGCCGAGGACGGCCTTGCGTCCGCGCAGCGGCACCACGAGGACGGAGCTGCCGGCGCCCAGCCGGGCCAGCCCCCGGGAGCCGTACAGCTCGCGGAGCAGGGCCTCCGTCCGTTCGGCGCCGGGGGTTCCGAGCACGGCGGCCTCGGCAGGGCGGCGGCTGAGCAGGGCGTGGGCGAGGGCGCCGCCGCGGTTGATCGGGGTGGCCGGCCCGGTGTCGGCGGTCGAGCGTGCGCCGTACCGGGTGCCGAAGCGGTTGGAGTAGCGCGCGGACCGGTGGTCGTCGCTGCTGGGGCGGCCGCGGCGGCCGAGGCGGGTGCCCTGGCTGTGGTGGATCCGCAGCTCGTCGGGGAAGCCGGGTTCGCGTTCGACGTTGGGCAGCGGGTCGCGCAGGTGCACCACGGCGGCGTCGGCCAGGGTCGGGATCAGGACCCGGCAGATGTTGCGCAGGGTGGCGGCGAGGTCGAGCGCGCTGTTGATCCGCCGGGTGGCGGACTCCAGGTAGCCGAGCCGCTCGGCGACCCCGTCGGTCTCCGACCGGGCCGGCGGGGTGGGCGTGCCCGAAAGGGCCGGCACGTCCGCCGGGGCCGGTGTGCCCGAAAGGGCGGGCACGTCCGGCACTTCGGTAGAGGCGGAGGCAGCGGCCGAGGCGGCGGCAGCGGCGGTGGCCGCGAACGGGTCCGTGCCCGGCGGCGGCGGGCGGCGCGGGCTCGGTACGGCAGGCGGCTGTCCGGCCTCGGATTTGAGCTGGTCGCGCACGGCTGCCTGTCCTGGGGGGTGGTGGGGAGTACTGCCTCTTCTGGGGTGAACCGGGGTCAGCCGACGCGTCGACAGCACAGGAACAGCTGTTCCTCCGGCGGCAGCGCGGTACTGGCCGGTGCGTACGAATGCCCCAACTGCTCCTCCACGGCGAACCCGGACTCCACCAGTACCCGTTCCAGATCCTCCCGCAGATACCCGCTGATCCGCAGCTCGCGTCCGAGGAACGGCAGTGGAACGTGATCCAGGTCCGCTTCGACCATACCGAGCGCCAGCAGCCCGCCGGGCCGGAGCAGTGAGCGCAGCCGGGACAGCACGGCCGGGATCTCGTCCTGGGGGAGCAGGATGAGGGAGAAGAAGGCGGTGACCGCGGCGAACCCGCCGTGCCCGCGGGGCCCGAGCCCGGGCACGTTCCAGGCCCGGCCGGCCCGGTCGGTGGCCAGGTCGTACATGTCGATCCGGTGGAAGGCCGGGGCGTGCGGCCCCGGGTACCGTGCGGCGCGGGCCAGCGCGAGCATCACGTCCGAGAGGTCCACGGCGGTGACGCGCATCCCGGCGGCGGTCAGCTGGCGGACGGTCGGGTCACCGGTGCCGCAGCCGACGTCCAGGACGGCGGCGCCCGGTTCGAGGCGGGCCAGCAGCCGGCTCCCGCAGGCGAGCTGTCCGTCCTTGGCGGGGAACGCCTCGCCGTACCCGGCACCGATGGTGTCGAAGGCGACGGCCTGCAGGGCGCGCTCGGCACGGCGGTGCAGCACGTCCGTCCCGTCACCGCTGCCGTCGTCCGCGTCCTCGTCGAGGGGGAACGGGTCGGATATCTGTCCGGTCGTCACGATTGAGAGGCACCTTTCCACCCGGGCCTCCGGTCGGCCGGACGAGGCCGGGCCGCCGTCCTCCCGGCGCCCGCTCTGCCCCGCCGACCCGCTGCCGGTGGCGGTACGTCACGCTCCCCGCGTCACACTGACTGCACTCTGACACATTGCACAGGGACACTCTGCCCCGGGGGAGCGCCGGCGCGCTGCCGTTTCCGGATGCTCCACCGCGGTCCTGCTGTCGTGTGTGTACGGGAATCCGAGAATATGCGTGATCACTGCGTCATGGGGTCCGTTTCCGGCCAACTCGTGACAGTTGGGCGCTGTGACCCGGGTTGTGGAAGCGTGGGGTGGCGGGCCGGGGTGGTGCGGCCGGCGCGCGCACGCCGCGGCCCGGCCGGGTTCCACCGTGCTGACCTGCGGTTTTCCGGCGGCCCGGGCTGACAATCCGACGTTTATCGAACGTCAATCGGTCCGGTGCACAGTGGAGTCCAGCGCCGGGGAAGCGTTGAGGGTGCTCCCGCAGCCGGGGGGCTGCGGGAGCACCGGACGCTCAGGGGGATGCCGCCATCGGGGGACGGCGGCCTACGGCGCGGGGGGAGAAGAGAGGGGCTCGGTGTGCTGTTGGGAGATGAGGTCCGCCACGGGGGAGGCCTCCGGCACACCGAGCCGCGTGAAGACCGCGTGCGCCTCCTGGAGGCAGGCCAGTCCGCGGGCCGGCTGCGCCAGGCCGAGCAGCGCCTCGCCCAGCGCCGCGTTGGCGAGGCCCTGGCAGTAGGCGGAGTCCATCTCCCGTCCGATCGCCAGTGACTCCTCGGCCGCCTCCGCAGCGTCGGCGTGCTGGCCGGCCGCGAGCAGGCTGACGCCGAGGCGGGCCAGCGTGTAGCCCTCACGGAGGCGGTTCTGCTGGGAGCGGTAGAGCCGGTTCGCCTCGTGGAGGTGCGCGACGGCGGTGCCGGGCGCGCCGCCGGAGGAGAGCACGACGCCGAGCTGGTACAGCGTGTCGGCCAGGCAGGGGCCGTTCTTCGAGGCCCGGGCGCTGGCCACCGCCTCGGTGGCGGAGCGGACGGCGGACTGCGCGTCCCCGACGTCGAGCTGGGCCCGGGCGATGTTGCCCAGCAGCCGGGCCTCGCCGATCGGGGCGCCCACCACCCGGCTGATGGCGAGGGCCTGTTCGAAGAAGGGCAGCGCCTCGGCCGAGCGGTCGGCGACGCTGAGGATGATGCCCAGGGTGTTGGTGGCCATCGACCGCAGGATGGTCACGTCCTCGCTGTCCTGCAGGCTCAGGCTCTTCAGCAGCGACTGCTCGGCGCTCTGGAAGTCGTTGGTGACCGACTGCAGGGTGCCGAGGGCGAAGTGCACCCGGGCCAGCACGGCGGCGTCCCCGTACGACTCGGCGTTGCGGTCGGCGATCTCCAGCATCCGCCGGACGCGGGGGCCGTGGGTCGGGTCCTCGACCAGGCTGTCCAGGACGATCAGCAGGTCGACGGCCGGCCGCAGCAGCTCGCTCGGCCCGCGGACGGCGGCCTCGACCAGGCTGAGCAGCAGCGCGACCTCGGCGCGGAGCCACTCCTGGGCCGACTCGCTCGTGGACAGGTCCAGGCCGGGGGAGCTCAGACCGTTGAGCGGTTCCGGCAGTTGGTCGTCCGGCTCGATGGCCCGGGCGGCGTTGCGGACGGTGGGGAGCAGCAGGTCGAGCAGCCGTCGCACGGCGGCGTGCTGTTCCTCGACATCGCCGATCCGCTCGTTCTGGCGCTGCGCGTAGAGCCGCAGGAGGTCGTGGTAGCGGTAGCGGCCGGGAGTGAAGCACTCCAGCATGTTCGCCTCGACGAGTGCCTCGGCGAGGTCCTCGGCGGGATCCTCCTCGACGCCCAGCAGGGCGGCCACGGAGGAGAGCGGGAGGTCGGGGGCGTCGATCAGGGAGAGCAGTCGAAAGGCCCGCGCCTCGGGGGCGGAGAGCTGTCCGTAACCGAGGCCGATGGTGGTCTCCACCGCCAGGTTGCCGAGCTGGAGCTCGTCCAGCCGACGCCGTTGGTCGGCTAACCGCCGGGCCAGGTCGGAGACGCTCCAGCGCGGCCGGCTGGCCAGCCGGGCGGCCGCGATCCGGACGGCGAGCGGCAGGAACCCGCAGGCGGTGACCACGGCCATGGCCGCCTCGGGCTCGGCCGCCACACGCTGCTCGCCGACGATGGCCGAGAAGAGGGTGAGAGCCTCCGCCGGCGTCAGCTCCTCGACGTCCACCAGGTGGGCGCCGGGGATCCCGGCGAGCCGGGACCGGCTGGTGGCGAGCACCGAGCAGCCGGACACCCCGGGGATGAGCGGCTGGATCTGCCGGGCGTCCTGCGCGTTGTCCAGCAGGATCAGCATCCGCCGGCTGGCGAGCAGCGAGCGGTAGAGCGCCGCGCGCTGGTCGAGCGAGTCCGGGGTCTCGGCGACGCCGAGCGCGTGCAGGAAGTCACCGAGGACCACGGCCGGGTCGGCGGGCGAGGCGCCCGCGCCGCGGAGGTCGACGTACAGCTGCCCGTCCGGGAACTCCGACCGCACCCGGTGCGCCACGTGGACGGCGAGGGTGGTCTTCCCGACGCCGCCGATGCCGGCCAGTGAGGTGACGACCACGGCCTGGCCGGTGGCGTTCATCAGCACCGAGGAGAGGTCGGCCACCAGCTCGGTGCGTCCGCTGAAGTCCGAGACGTCGGCGGGCAGCTGGGCCGGCGGGGTCGCCGGCAGCGGCACGTCCTCGCGGCCGGCGGCGCCGACCGGCGCGACGGCGGGCAGGGTCAGGGCCGGGTCGGCGGCCAGGATCCGGGAGTGCATGGTGGAGAGCCCGGCGCCGGGCTCGACGCCCAGCTCGTCGATCAGCAGCTTCCGGGTGTCGGTGTAGACGCCCAGCGCCTCGGCCTGGCGCCCGCACCGGTACAGCGCGAGCATCAGGAGTTCGCGCAGCCGCTCGCGGAGCGGGTGCTCGGCGGTGAGCGAACTCAACTCGCCGACCATGTCGGCGTGCAGGCCGATGTCCAGGGCCACCGCGCACCGCTCCTCGGAGACGGTGACGTGCCGTTCGGCCAGTCGCAGCCGCTGCGACTCCGCGTACGGGCCCGGGACGCCGGTCAGTGCCCGGCCGCTCCAGAGGCCCAGCGCGTCCACCAGGAGGCGGTGCGCCTCGTGCAGGTCCCCGGCGGTGCGGGCCGCGGTGGCCTCCGACGCCCGGCTCTCGAAGACCGTGACGTCGAGGGCTTCGGTCGGAATGCGCAGCGCGTAGCCGTCACTGACCGATACGAGCAGTTCGGCGGGGCGGCGAATTTCACGCTTCGGCTCGATGACGGAGCGAAGGCGGGAGATATATGTCCGCAATGCGGCAATGGCCTGCGTCGGCGGTCGATCCCCCCAGAGTCCGTCGACGAGATCCTGGGTGGTGACGGGCCGGCCGGCGTGCAAAAGCAGTGCGGTGAGGACGGCCTGTTGCTGCGGTGAGCCGAGGGACACCGGCCCGCCGTCGAGCCAGGCCTGTACGGGACCGAGTACCTGGAAGCGCAGCGCCGGTGCGGGCGGCGTCTCCCGAAACTCCATGAAATCCCCCGATGGCCTGTGCTGTCGATTCCGTGAAGGGCGCTCGGCGGTCCGCCGTGTGGTGGCTTCAGCTTAGGCGGAGGGCCGACTCTGCCGGACGAACCGGCAAGCCGCACGATGTTTATCGGACATTTAATCAGCCCTACGATACTGACGGCGTGCCCGCACCAAGCCGGTGGGGCTGAAGACATTTGATGACCGAAAGGCGGCCGCCCATGGCCAACGACCAGCGCGAGACCCCCGCGCCGACCACGGAGGCCGCTGCGGAGGCGGGCAAGGTCGTTGAGGGCGCGGTGGCCGCGTCCCCGGACCAGGCCGAGTACACCGAGCCGACCGCCGACCAGAAGGCCGACCTGGAGGGCGACCTCTTCGGTGGCGAGGCCGACCGGGTCGTCGAGCCCGTCGCGCCGAAGACCGAGAAGGACGGGCCGTACGAGCCGCAGGGCGTCATCGCCAGCCGTCCGTAGCCGTCCGTAGCCGTTCGGGCGTGAGTGCCCCGCACCCCACAGTCCGTGGGGTGCGGGGCACTCGTCGTTCGTGCCGCCCGCCGTCGTGCCCGCCGCGGGCTGCTCCCGGCGCGGGCCGTCATGCGACCTGGCTCTCGTTGAGCCGGGAGTCCTGGTTGCGGGCGGCCAGCCGGGCGGCGAGGCGGGCGCGGTTGGTGGCGGCCGGGTCGGGGGTGGCCGGGTCGGGGGCCGCCGGGTCGGGGACGGGGGCGTCCGTGGTGTCGGCAGTGCCGGCGGCCTCGGCGGCCTCAGGGGCCGGGATCGGGATCGGGGCCGGGGCGAGCTGCCCGGGCCGGGCGGTCCACTCGCGGCCGCCGCCGGCGGGCCGCAGGTAGTGCTCCCCGCCGATGGTGTCCATGTAGATGCCGGTGCGTCCGGTCCTGCTGTCGAGGACGGGTTCGCCCGCTCGGGGTCGGTAGGCCGCGGCGTCGCGGTCACGGGTGCTCACCGCAGTGCTCCTTGCTCCGGTACGGGCGCGGCGGTGGCTGCGCCGGCCCTGGCCCGGCCCTGGTCGCTTTCGTGGCTCGGTTTCTGCTCGGCGACTACCCAGCATCTCTAGAGAAGCTAATATCTCTAGAGATGTCAACGGCCCCGGTCCTATCGGCATACCGGAGGCTGCGGGCGCGCTGAGGATTTCTGGGCGAGACGAGGGAGAAGGCGATGGCCGGCAGCAGTGGCGAGAAGCAGCCCAAGTACCAACGGATCGCCGACACGCTGAAGGCGGCCATCGACGCCGGCGAGTACCGCGCCGGCGACCGCCTGCCCGGCGAGAACGACCTCATGGACGAGTTCGGGGTGGCCCGGATGACGGCCCGGCAGGCCCTCGGCGTCCTGCAGAGCGAGGGCATCGCGGAGGCGCGCAGGGGGGCCGGGGTCTTCGTCCGGGACTTCCGCCCGCTGCGCCGGCGCGGGATCCAGCGGCTCGCCCAGGGGCAGTGGGGCTCGGGCCGCTCGATATGGTCGGCGGACATCGACAACCGGACGCTGGTCGTCGACCAGGTCGCCGTCACCGAGCAGGGCGCGCCGGACCACGTGGCGCGGGTGCTCGGCGTCGATCCCGGGGCGCCGATGTGCGTCCGGCACCGGCGGTTCGTGCTGGACGGCAAGCCGGTGCTGCTCTCCACCTCGTACCTGCCGGCCGGCCTGGTCGCCGGGACGGCGATCACCCGCGAGGACACCGGCCCCGGTGGCACTTACGCGCGCCTGGCCGAGATCGGCGCCAAGCCGGTGCACTTCCGCGAGGAGGTCCGCTCGCGCATGCCCAGCGCGGAGGAGACGGCCCGGCTGGAGCTCTCCGCCGGCACGCCCGTCATCCTGATCTGCCGGACGGCCTTCGCCGACGAGGGCCAGGTCGTGGAGCTGAACGAGATGACCCTCGACGCCGCCTCGTACGTCCTGGAGTACGACTTCGACGCCTGAGGGAGCCGCGGGGGCCGATCCGCTCCTACTGGAAGTCCTCCCAGACGTCCGGATCGAAGTGGACGCTCCTCACACCTCACCGGCCAGGGCTTCGAGTTCCGCCGTCGTCCTGGTGATGCCGGGGCCGCCGAACGCCGCCGCCCCGGGCGCGGGTGGGCGGCCGGGGCGGGGCGGGAGCTGTCGGGGCGGCTACTCCTTGGAGCGCACCCGCAGGCTGGTGATCAGCGGGCCCTCGGTGGTCTCGCGGAAGAAGTCGTTGCCCTTGTCGTCGACCACGATGAACGCGGGGAAGTCCTCGACCTCGATGCGCCAGACGGCCTCCATGCCGAGCTCGGCGTACTCCAGGACCTCGACCTTCTTGATGCAGTCCTGGGCGAGCCGGGCCGCCGGGCCGCCGATGGAGCCGAGGTAGAAGCCGCCGTGCGCGGCGCAGGCGTCCGTCACCTGCTTGCTGCGGTTGCCCTTGGCGAGCATGATCATCGAGCCGCCGGCCGCCTGGAACTGGTCGACGTAGGAGTCCATCCGGCCGGCCGTGGTGGGGCCGAAGGAGCCGGAGGCGTAGCCCTCGGGGGTCTTGGCCGGGCCCGCGTAGTAGACCGGGTGGTCCTGGAGGTACTTGGGCATGCCCTCGCCGGCGTCCAGGCGCTCCTTGATCTTGGCGTGGGCGATGTCGCGGGCCACGACCAGCGTGCCGGTGAGCGAGAGCCGGGTCTTGACGGGGTACTTGGAGAGCTCGGCGCGGATCGCGGACATCGGCTGGTCGAGGTCGATCCGGACGACGTCGTCGTCGAGGTGTTCGTCGGTGGTCTCCGGCAGGTACTTGGCCGGGTCGGTCTCCAGCTGCTCCAGGAAGACGCCCTCGGCGGTGATCTTGCCCAGCGCCTGGCGGTCGGCCGAGCAGGAGACGGCCATCGCGACGGGCAGCGAGGCGCCGTGCCGCGGCAGGCGGACGACCCGCACGTCGTGGCAGAAGTACTTGCCGCCGAACTGCGCGCCGATGCCGATCTTCTGGGTCAGCTCGGTGACCTTGGCCTCCAGCTCCAAGTCCCGGAAGCCGTGCCCGGTCTTGGCGTTGCCCTCGGTCGGCAGGTTGTCCAGGTAGTGCGCGGAGGCGTACTTGGCGGTCTTGAGCGCGAACTCGGCGCTGGTGCCGCCGATCACGATCGCCAGGTGGTACGGCGGGCAGGCCGCGGTGCCCAGCGAGCGGATCTTCTGCTCCAGGAACGAGAGCATGCTCGCCTCGTTCAGGATCGCCTTGGTCTCCTGGTACAGGTACGACTTGTTGGCCGAGCCGCCGCCCTTGGCCATGAAGAGGAACTTGTAGGCGTCCCCGTCGGTGGCGTACAGCTCGATCTGGGCCGGCAGGTTGTTGCCGGTGTTCTTCTCGTCCCACATGGTGACGGGGGCCATCTGCGAGTAGCGCAGGTTCAGCTTGGTGTAGGCGTCGAAGACGCCGCGCGCGATGGCGGACTCGTCGGCGCCCTCGGTCAGCACGTGCTGGCCGCGCTTGCCCATGACGATGGCGGTGCCGGTGTCCTGGCACATCGGCAGGATGCCGCCGGCCGAGATGTTGACGTTCTTCAGCAGGTCCAGCGCGACGAAGCGGTCGTTGGGGCTGGCCTCCGGGTCGTCCAGGATGCGGCGCAGCTGGGCGAGGTGGGCGGGGCGCAGGTAGTGCGAGATGTCGTGCATCGCCTCGGCGGTGAGCAGCCGCAGGGCCTCGGGCTCGACCTGGAGGAAGGTGCGGCCGCCGGCCTCGAAGGTGGAGACACCCTCGGAGGTCAGCTTGCGGTACGGGGTCGGGTCGGCGCCCAGGGGGAGCAGGTCGCTGTACTCGAAGTCTGGCGTGGGAGCCATGGCGGCGGTCCTTAGGTTTCCAGTGTGTCCGGCTGCGTCGGCGAAGCACCCTCAAGGGTAGGACCCACCGAAACGTCGCACGCGGACAGGTACGCCTGCGTGACCGGGGTCACTCGGACGTGCGTACGGGGCTTGCCCGGATGACTAGTCTTGACGCGTGGACAACTCGCCGTCGAGGGACGACCAGGACGACCAGGGGCAGCCGCCCGTACCGATGACCAAGCCCGTGGCCGCGCCGGCCGCCCGGACCGACCACGCCCCGGTGGCGGAGGCCGAGATGAGGGCCTCGGACGCCGACCGCGAACGGGTGGCCGAACTGCTGCGCGACGCCTACGCCGAGGGCCGGCTGGACGGCGAGGAGCACGCCGAGCGGATCGAGGCGGCCTACGGCGCCAAGACGCTCGGCGACCTCGTGCCGCTGACCAGGGATCTGCCGGCGCACCGCGCGATCTCCTTCGAGAAGCCCCCGCTGGGCGCGCCGGGGGAGGGGGTGCGCCCGTCCGGCCCGGTCCGGCTGCCGGCCCGGCAGGAGGCGCCGACCATGGTGGCGATCTTCGGCGGTGCGTCCCGCAAGGGCCGTTGGCGGGTGGGCTCGCAGCTGCGTGCGGTGGCGGCGTTCGGCGGGATCGAGATCGATCTCACGGACGCCGTCTTCGAGTCGCCGGAGGTGGTCATCGAGGTGCTGGCGATCTTCGGCGGGGTGGAGATCAAGGTGCCGGAGAACGTCAGCCTGCACGGCAGCGGCGTCGGGATCTTCGGCGGCTTCGACGTCAAGGAGCAGACCGCCGCCGACCCGTACGCGCCGGTGGTCCGGGTCAAGGGCACGGCGGTGTTCGGCGGCTGCGAGGCCAAGCCGCGCAAGGGCAAGAAGCTCAAGGAATGGGTGCGCAAGCAGCTCGGCGCCGAGTAGGTCCGGCCGCACTCCGGTGCCCGGGCGGGACAACTCCCGCCCGGGCACTCGTCGTTGCCGCGAGTGCAGGCTGTAGTCGATTGCGTGCAGTGTGCATGAATCGCGGTGCTACTGGGTAGTTCCTCTCGCACATCGCTTCTTGTACGGCTGCGCACCGGGAGGCGGCCTGAGGCCGGTCCGGGGGGTGAAGAGCGGGGGCTCGCAGCCGGGCAGGGGTGCGAGCTTCCCCGTGTCCGAGAGCCTCGTCAGGAGTACGGCCGTGCTGCATCCGATCGAGTCCCGCCCCGTATCGTCCGTTGCCGCCGCCCAGGTGCTGGAGCCGCGGCCCGGCCCGCAGTCGCACCCCCAGGGGGACGACGACCCCTGGCACACCGGCGCGGCCTGCCGGCGGGACGAGGTGGGGCTGTTCTTCGCGCCCTCCAAGGAGCCGACGGCGGCCCGGCTCGCGCGCGAGGAACAGGCGAAGCAGGTCTGTGCGCGCTGCCCGGTGCTGCTGGAGTGCCGGGAGCACGCGTTGGCGCAGCCGGAGCCGTACGGCGTCTGGGGCGGGCTGACGGCCGCCGAGCGACGGGTGGTGCTGGCCCGGCGGCGGCGTCGGGAGACGGAGCTGCGCGAGGCGGCCCGGCCGCGCCGGATAGCGGGCTGAGCGCGAGGTCTGCGGGGTCTGCGAGGTACGTGGGGCCGGCAGGGCGTGCACGTGCCGGCCCCGGCGGCCGCGGGTCGCGGTGGCTGCGGGCCACGGCGGCCCCGGTGGGCGGACACGCCCGCGGCCTCGGCGAAGGGGGATTTCGCCGAGGCCGCGGGCGTGGCCGATGTCGTCCGGTCCGGGCTCAGTTGGCCCGGTCGAAGTCGATCGCGCTGTACGCACGGAGCTTGGAGAGCTTGTGCGTGGAGTGGATCTCCCGGATGGTGCCGCTCTTGGAGCGCATGACCAGCGAGCTGGTGGTGGCGGTCTCCTGGCGGTAGTGCACGCCGCGCAGCAGCTCGCCGTCGGTGATGCCGGTGGCGACGAAGAAGACGTTCTCGCCGCTGACCAGGTCGTCGGTGGTGAGCACGCGGTCCAGGTCGTGACCGGCGTCGAGGGCCTTCTGCCGCTCGGCCTCGTCCTTGGGCCAGAGGCGGCCCTGGATGACGCCGCCCATGCACTTCATCGCGCAGGCCGCGATGATGCCCTCGGGGGTGCCGCCGATGCCCATCAGCAGGTCGACGCCGGTGCCCTCGCGGGCGGCCATGATGGCGCCGGCGACGTCGCCGTCGGAGATGAACTTGATCCGGGCGCCGGCCTCGCGGATCTCCTGGACGAGGCCCTCGTGGCGCGGGCGGTCCAGGACGACGACGGTGACGTCCTCGACGGCGCTGCCCTTGGCCTTGGCGACCCGCCGGATGTTGACGGCCGCCGGGGCGGTGATGTCGACGAACTCGGCGGCCTCCGGGCCGGCGACCAGCTTGTCCATGTAGAAGACCGCGCTGGGGTCGAACATGGTGCCGCGGTCGGCCACGGCCAGCACCGCCACGGCGTTGTTCATGCCCTTGGCGGTCAGCGTGGTGCCGTCGACCGGGTCGACGGCGACGTCGCACTCGGCGCCGGTGCCGTCGCCGACCCGTTCGCCGTTGTAGAGCATCGGTGCTTCGTCCTTCTCCCCCTCGCCGATGACGACGACGCCGTTCATCGAGACGGTGGAGACGAGCGTGCGCATGGCCTTGACCGCGGCGCCGTCGGCGCCGTTCTTGTCGCCCCGGCCGACCCAGCGGCCGGCGGCCATGGCGGCCGCCTCGGTGACCCGGACGAGTTCGAGCGCGAGGTTCCGGTCCGGAGCCTCCGGCGCGACCTCCAGCGAGCTGGGGAGGTTGTGCGGGTACTGCGTGGTCATCGTCGTTACCTCTCTGTACGCGACGGCCAGTAAGCGCCCGACTACTGCCTGGTCGAACGCCGTGGTGAGGGTTCTGCGATCGTATCTGCCCACGAGATGACTGTCTGTGGCGCGGGTCGCCACCCGGCCGCCGCCGGTCGGCCGAAAGTGACTGTTTGCCCCTGTTCACCCGTCCGTGGGTACCCCGGGTGCCGGTGGTCCGGACCGGATGAGTCACCATGTGGGGGTGGCTGGAGAGAGCAGAGGGATGAGGGGCCGGCAGACCGTACGGGACATGGTCCTGTCGATGCTGGCGGTCGGCGTCGTGGTCTGGATCGGGTACCTGTTCCTGCCGCACGACGCGAACGGCGACGGCGTCCACACGAAGGAGTACCGGGTGGCCGCCGCCTCGGCGAAGCGTGCCGCCCCGTACCCGCTGCTGTCGCCGGAGGGCCTCTCCGACCGGTGGCGGGCCACCTCGGTGAGCTACGACCCGGCCTCGCTGGGCCGGGGCAAGGGCAACGCCTGGCACCTGGGCTTCGTCACCCCGTCCGGCCAGTACGCGGCGATCGAGCAGAGCGACGTGGCCCGTGACGTGCTGCTCGGCGAGACGGTGGCCGACGGCAAGGCGGACGGCACCTCGGAGGTGGCCGGGCAGTCCTGGGAGCGCCTCCAGGGCCCCAAGACGCGCGCCCTGACCATCCAGAGCGGGAGCGCCACCACGGTGCTCACCGGCACCGCCTCCTACGAGGAACTGGCCGAACTGGCGCAGGCGCTCAAGTAGCAACGCCCCGCCACGGCACCCGGTCCACCGCGACCGGGCGCGCGAACCGGGCGTCGGGTGCGCGAACCGGACATGCAGAAGGGCCCCGCACCGGCCGGTGCGGGGCCCTTCGCGCGCGTCACCGCATCAGACGGTGGTGACGACCTCGTCGTAGGACAGGCGCGGCGAACGGTCGAACCAGGCGGCCTCGCCCGGCTTGCCGATGTTCACCACGGCCAGCACCGAGTGCTCGCCGTCGCCGAAGAACTCCTTGTTGATGCCCTCGGCGTTGTAGCCGGTCATCGGGCCGGCGGCCAGGCCGGCGGCGCGGACGCCGATGATGAAGTAGCCGGCCTGCAGGGCGCCGTTCATCACGGCCGAGGCCTCGCGGACCGGGCGCTCGCTGAAGAACATGTCCTTGGCCTGCGGGAAGTGCGGGAGCTGGTTCGGCAGCTCCTCGTGGAACTCGTTGTCCACGGCGAGGACGGCGACCAGCGGGGCGGCGGCGGTCTTGGCCTTGTTGCCGTCCGCCATGTGCTGCAGGAGGCGCTCGCGGCCCTCGGCGGAGCGCACCAGGACGACGCGCAGCGGCTGCTGGTTGAAGGCGGTCGGGCCGAACTTGACCAGGTTGTAGATGGCCTGGATCTGCTCGTCGGAGACCGGCTCGTCGGAGAAGGTGTTCGCGGTGCGGGCCTCGCGGAACAGCAGGTCCTGAGCGGCGGCGTCGAGTACCAGGGCGTCGGTGGTCATGCTTCTCTGCACCTCATGGAGTGGCGGGGTTCGTCGGTCCGACCGGCCGGGCCGATCACACGTTCACAACATGAGTGAACTTTCAACTGTTCCCCGACCGCCGTGTGAGCTGCGTCACCAGGGGCCCGGCCGGGGCGGACCGCTCCCGACCGCTGCCCCGCGGCTCCCACCGGCCGCCGTCACTCGCCGGCGGCCGGGCCGTCCTCCTCGGCGGCCAGTGCGGCGTCCAGCCGGGCACGGGCGCCGTCCAGCCAGCGCTGGCAGACCTTGGCCAGCTGCTCGCCGCGCTCCCAGAGCGCCAGCGACTCCTCCAGCGACGTGCCGCCGGTCTCCAGCTGCCGGACCACCTCCAGCAGCGCGTCCCGGGCGTGCTCGTACCCCAGCGCGTCGTCCGGCGTCCCCGGCGCGGCCTGCTCCTGCTGCTGATCTGCCATGGGAGCCAGCGTAGGGGCTGGCACCGACAGCGCCTCCCCGCCGGGCAAACCGGGTGCGCCCGACCGCGGGCCGGCGCTAGCCTCCGGCGCATGACCGAGGTCCGACCCGCCGTTCCGGCCGACGCACCCGAGCTCGTCCGGCTCCGCAACCTGATGTTCGAGGCGATGCCCTCCATGGCCGGCCTGCACGGCCCCGGGCCCTGGCAGGCGAACGCCGCGGAGGTGCTGCGCGAGCGCCTCGCCGTCCCGCCCGGGCAGCTGACCATGCCGGCGTTCGTGGTCGACGCCCCGGGCCGGCCCGGCGCCCTGGCCGCCTGCGCGGTCGGCACCCTGGAGCGGCGGCTGGCGGCCCCCGGCAACCCGGACGGCCTGTTCGGCTTCGTCTTCAACATCTGCACCGACCCCGCGCACCGGCTCCGCGGTTACGCCCGGGCCTGCACCGAGGCGCTGATCGACTGGTTCGACGGCCGCCGGGTCGGCCGGATCGACCTGCACGCCAGCAGCGGCGGCGAGGCGCTCTACCGCAGTCTGGGCTTCGGCGAGCACTCCGTCGCACTCTCCCGGCAGCGCTCCGTCCACTGAGCGGGCGGGCGCCGCGCCCGGTCACCGCCCGTCCGGTCACCGCCCGTCCGGTCACCGCCCGTCCGGTCACCGGCTTCCCGGGCCCGGCGTAGTGCTCCCGGCTACTCCGGGCCGTCGGCCGCGGGCTGCCCGGGCGCGTCGGCCACCGTGACGGAGAACCCGCCGCCCGCCACCCGGGCGTGCAGCCCGTCCCCGGCCGTGACCCGGGCCGGGTCGGTCACCACCGTGCCGTCGGCCCGCTGGAGCACCGCGTACCCGCGCTCCAGGGTGGCCGCCGGGGAGAGCGCGACCACCCGGGCCAGCGTGTGCCCGAGGTCGCTCTGCGCGTGGTCGAGCCGGTGTCCGAGGGTGCGCCGGGCCCGCTCCAGCAGGGCCGCCACGTCCTGGCCGCGCCCGTCCAGCATCCGGTGCGGTGCGGCCAGCGCCGGCCGGCTGCGGACGCCGTCCAGCCCGTGCTGCTCGCGGTCGACCCGGCCGAGCACGTACCGGCGGGCCCGGTCCCGCAGGTTCCGGACCTTCGCCAGCTCCTCGCCGACGTCCGGGACCACCCGTTTGGCGGCATCGGTCGGGGTGGAGGCGCGCAGGTCCGCGACGAAGTCCAGCAGCGGCTGGTCCGGCTCGTGCCCGATCGCGCTGACCACCGGCGTCCGGGCCGCGGCGACCAGCCGGACGAGGCCCTCGTCCGAGAACGGCAGCAGGTCCTCGACGCTGCCGCCGCCCCGGGCCACGATGATCACGTCCACCTCGGGGTGCTCGTCCAGCTCCCGCACCGCCGCGCTCACCCGCTCCACCGCGCTGACGCCCTGCACGGGGACGTTGCGCACCTCGAAGCGGACGGCCGGCCAGCGCCGCCGGGCGTTCTCCAGGACGTCCCGCTCGGCCGCCGAGCCGCGCCCGGTGACCAGCCCGATGCACTGCGGCAGGAACGGCAGCGGCCGCTTGCGGTCCTCGGCGAACAGGCCCTCGCCGGCGAGCCGTCGCTTCAGCTGCTCCAGCCGGGCCAGCAGCTCGCCCAGCCCGACCAGCCTGATCTCCGCCGCCCGCAGCGAGAGCTGGCCGCGCGCCGCGTACCACTCGGGCTTGGCGTGCACGATCACCCGCGAGCCCTCCTGCACCACGTCCGCGACCTGGTCGAAGACGGAGCGGAAGCACGTCACCGTCAGCGAGACGTCCGCCTGCGGGTCGCGCAGCGTCAGGAACACCACGCCCGCGCCCGGCCGGCGGCTCAGCTGGGTGATCTGGCCCTCCACCCAGACCGCGCCGAGCCGGTCGATCCAGCCGCCGATCAGCGCGGAGACCTTGCCGACCGGGAGCGGGGCTTCGGGGGAGCTGGTGTTGGCCATGCGTACGAGGCTAGCGGCGGTTGCCGACAGCGGCGGATCCCTGGACGAGCAGGACGACGATCCCCACCGCCAGCCAGACGGCCCCGACGACCTGCGCGGCGTGCGAGGCCTCGTAGACCACCGCGGCGATCACCGCGATGCCCAGCACCGGGACCACCAGGTGCCGCAGCCAGGCCCGTGAGCCGTGCTTCACCACGTACCAGCCGATCACCGAGGCCTGCAGCAGCGCGAACGCGGTCAGCGCGCCGACGTTCACCACGGAGGTCAGCCGGTCCAGGCCGTCGTCCCGGTTCGCCGCCCAGACCGCCGCGACCAGCGTGATCACCGCCGCCACCAGCAGGGCCCGGCGCGGCACCGCGGTGGCCGGGTCCACGGTGCCCAGTGCGCGCGGCAGCCGCCCGTCCCGGCCCATCGCGTAGACCAGCCGCCCGGCCGCCGCCTGCCCGGCCAGGGCCGCGAACGCCGCGCCGATCGCCTTGCTCGCCGCGACCAGCACGTGCAGCCAGTGCCCGATGCCGCTCTCCACCGTGTCGTAGAAGGCCGAGCCCTGGGCGGCCGGGTCGGCGGCCAGCTGCTGCGGGGTCGTCGGCTCCAGCACTGCCGCCAGGTAGGTCTGCGTCATGAACAGCACCCCGGCCAGCGCCAGGCACCACAGCACCGCCCGCGCCACCGCGGCCGAGGCACCGACCGCCTCCTCCACGAAGGTCGCGATCGCGTCGAAGCCCAGGTAGGAGAGCACGGCCACCGAGACCGCCGAGATCACCGCGGTCAGCGAGAAGCCGCCGACGGCGGTGAAGGGCGTGTCCCAGCCGCGCTGCGCGCCGTCCCGGGCGAGCACCACCACGGCGGACACCACGAACACCGCCAGGACGGCGATCTCCATGGCCAGCACCGCCAGCCCCACCACGGCCGCCGTCCGCACCCCGACCAGGTTGAGCCCGGTGGTCACCAGCACCGCCAGCGCCGTCCAGACCCAGCGCGACACGCCCGGCACCAGCGAGTTCAGCGCGATGCCGGAGAACAGGTACGCCACGGCGGGGATCAGCAGGTAGTCGAGCATCACCATCCACCCGGCGACGAACCCCGCGCCCTCGCCCAGCCCGGCCCGCGCGTAGGCGTAGACCGAGCCGGTCTGCGGCACCGCGTGCACCATCTGGGCGTACGAGAAGGCGGTGAGACCCATCGCGACGGTCGCCGCCAGGTAGACCGAGGCCACCGCGCCGTGGCTCTTGGCGTCCAGGACGCCGAACACGCCGACCGGCGCCATCGGGGCGATGAACAGCAGGCCGTAGACCATCAGATCGCGGACACCCAGCGTGCGGCGCAGGCCGCCGGCGTCGACTCGCTCGCTCATAACTTCCAGATTTGAGCATCCTCGACGGATTCCGGCCCGAAAGCGACTCCCGTCGGCGCGGCTCTCCTGCGCCCGTACGATGGAGCCATGTCCAACACCGCGCAGCGCCGTGTCCTGCTCGCCGCCCCCCGGGGCTACTGCGCGGGCGTCGACCGCGCCGTGATCGCCGTGGAGAAGGCCCTGGAGCAGTACGGGGCACCGATCTACGTCCGCAAGCAGATCGTCCACAACAAGTACGTGGTGCAGACCCTGGAGAAGCAGGGCGCGATCTTCGTCGACGAGACGGAGGAGGTGCCCGAGGGTTCGATCGTGGTGTTCTCCGCCCACGGCGTCGCCCCGGCCGTCCACGACGAGGCCCGGGCCGGGCGGCTCGCCACCATCGACGCCACCTGCCCGCTGGTGACCAAGGTGCACAAGGAGGCCGTCCGGTTCGCCGACGAGGGCTTCGACATCCTGCTGGTGGGCCACGAGGGCCACGAGGAGGTCGTCGGCACCATGGGTGAGGCGCCTGACCGGATCCACCTGGTGGACGGCGCCGAGGACGTGGCCAACGTCGTGGTCCGCGACGAGTCCAAGGTCGTCTGGCTCTCCCAGACCACCCTCTCGGTGGACGAGACCATGGCGACCGTCGGCGAGCTGAAGAAGCGCTTCCCGCTGCTGGTCAGCCCGCCCAGCGACGACATCTGCTACGCCACCCAGAACCGCCAGGTGGCCGTCAAGCAGATGGCCCCCGAGACCGACCTGCTGATCGTGGTCGGCTCCAAGAACTCCTCCAACTCCGTCCGCCTGGTCGAGGTCGGCCTGGAGTACGGCGCCAAGGCCGCCCACCTGGTCGACTTCGCCGAGGAGCTCCAGGAGTCCTGGCTGGAGGGCGTCACCACGGTCGGCCTGACCAGCGGCGCCTCGGTGCCGGAGATCCTGGTCGACGGCGTCCTGGCGTGGCTGGCCGAGCGCGGCTACGGCGACGTCTCGACCGTCAAGACCGCCGAGGAGCACCTGACCTTCTCGCTGCCCAAGGAGCTCCGCCGCGACCTGCGCGCCGAGGCCGCGGGCAAGCTGTAACGAGTCGGGCAAGCTGTAACGAGTCACGCCCCGCAGGACCCGGCACCTCCCGAAGGTGCCGGGTTTTCTGCTGTGCGCGGCCGGGTGCCCTCTCGTAGTTTTGTGCACAGGTATGCACAGGCCTGTGGACAACGGTGCCGTGCGCAAGGTTGCGGGTTACGGCGGAGGGCGGTCGTCATGACGGCGGTATTCGGTGTGGACATCGGCGGGTCGGGCATCAAGGGTGCCCCCGTCGACCTGGGCCGGGGCGCACTCGCGCAGGAACGGCACAAGGTCCTCACCCCCCAGCCCTCGGCGCCGGAGGCCGTGGTCGCGGCCGTCCGCGAGGTGGTCAGGCACTTCGACCACCAGGGGCCGGTCGGCCTGACGTTCCCCGGCGTGGTGGTGAACGGCCGGACCAGAACGGCGGCCAACGTCGACAAGGGCTGGATCGGCCTGGACGCCGAAGGGCTCTTCCGCGAGGCGCTCGACCTGCCGGCCACCGTGCTCAACGACGCCGACGCGGCCGGCTACGCCGAGCTGGCGCACGGCGCCGGGCGCGGCCAGGAGGGCGTGGTGCTGGTGCTGACCTTCGGCACCGGCATCGGCAGCGCCCTCTTCGTGGACGGCAGCCTGGTGCCCAACACCGAGCTGGGCCACCTGGAGCTGCGCGGCAAGGACGCCGAGCGGCGGGCCTCCTCGGCGGCCAAGGAACGGCACGACCTGACCTGGGAGCAGTGGGCGGGCCGGGTCGACGAGTACCTCGACCTGGTGGACATGCTGTTCTCGCCGCAGCTGATCGTGATCGGCGGCGGGGTGAGCCGCAAGCACGAGAAGTTCCTGCCGCTGCTGCGCGAGCGGGAGGCCCGGATCGTGCCGGCGGAGCTGCGCAACGACGCCGGGATCGTCGGCGCGGCGATGGCGGCGGCCCGCGCCTCCGCCTGACCGGCGCCGCGGAGGGGAATGGCAAGCGCCGCCGAGGGGGTGGCCGGGCGGCCACCCCGCTCAGCGGGCCCGGTGGAACTGCCGCTGCGCCACGAAACGGGCGAGCACGATGGCGGCCGCCAGCCCGGTGCCCGAGAACAGCCATCCGGCCCGCAGCGCCAGGCCGGTCGCCAGCGCCACCACTTGGGCGGTCACCCCGGTGGAGGTGACCGGGCCGAGCAGCAGCAGGGCGACGGCGAAGCCGATCGGCCCGCTGATCGGCGCGGCCAGCAGATCCGCGTACCGCACCCGGACGGCCAGCTGGAAGCAGACCACCAGGTAGCCGATGCCGAACAGCACCCCGAGCCCGCCGAAGACCAGCCGGTCCAGGCCGGCCACCGCGACCGTCGCCACGAGGGCGGCGACCCCGGTGCCGACGGCGGTGAGCCTGGTCGGCCGTCCGGTGCGCCGGCGCCCGTAGAGACGGCCGTTCGGGCGGCCGTCACCCCGGTCGCCGGTGCGTTCCAGCGGCCGGCCGTCAACACGCTCGCCGGTCCGCGGGCCGAACGGCAGCCGCAGCCGCGGCCGGGCGCCGCCGGAGCGGCCGCGCTCGGGCTGGCCGGCCACGGGGCGTAGCCGGGAGGCGGGGGCCGAGGGCGCCCCGGCCGGCTCGGCGGCCTCGGGGGCCCGCCCCGGGCCGGGGACGGCGGCCCCGGCCGCGCCGTTCGGCGGACGGCGTCTGGGCCCTGGCGGCTGGGTTCGGATGCTCTGCTCCACCCGCCCAACGTACGGTCCGATCATCGCCACACTGTGTAATGGCCGTCGGTACCTTGCTCCGTGTCTTCGAACGGAGTACTGGTGTGATCGTCGCTCAACCCGATCAGGGGGATCCATGGCCGTCGAATTCGCCTTCGAACGCCTGCACCACGTCCAGCTCGACATCCCGGCCGGCGCCGAGGACGAGTGCCGCGCCTTCTGGCACGGGGTGCTGGGCATGACCGAGGTGGCCAAGCCCCCGGTGCCGGCCGCGCGCGGCGGCTGCTGGTTCCGAGGCGGCGGGGTGGAGGTGCACCTGGGCGTCGTCCCGGAGTTCCGGCCGGCCCGCAAGGGGCCCCCGGGGATCCAGGTGCGCGCCCTGGACGCGCTCGCCGAGCGGCCGGCCGCGCACGGGCACGAGGTGGTCTGGGACGACGCCCTGCCCGGCCACCGCCGCTTCCACTCCAGCGACCGGCTGGGCAACCGTCTGGAGTTCCTGGAGCCGCTGCCGGCGGCGGCGGGCGCCTGACCGGCTGCCCGTAGACTGGGGGATCGGCCCGCACGGTGCCGACCCAACTCCTCCAAGCCCACGGGACTGCGCTTCATGTCGCTCACGATCGGAATCGTCGGCCTGCCGAACGTCGGCAAGTCGACCCTGTTCAACGCCCTGACCAAGAACGACGTGCTGGCGGCCAACTACCCGTTCGCCACCATCGAGCCGAACGTCGGTGTCGTCGGCGTTCCGGACGCCCGGCTGAACAAGCTCGCCGAGATCTTCGGCTCGCAGCGGATCCTCCCGGCGACCGTGGACTTCGTGGACATCGCCGGCATCGTGCGCGGCGCCTCCGTCGGTGAGGGCCTGGGCAACAAGTTCCTGGCGAACATCCGTGAGTCGGACGCGATCTGCCAGGTCATCCGGGCCTTCGTCGACCCGGACGTGGTGCACGTCGACGGCAAGGTCTCGCCGAAGGACGACATCGAGACCATCAACACCGAGCTGATCCTCGCCGACCTCCAGTCGATCGAGAAGGTGCTCCCGCGGCTCCAGAAGGAGGCCCGCCTGAAGAAGGAGTCGGCCGCCACGCTGGCCGCTGCCGAGGCCGCCCAGAAGATCCTGGAGACCGGCAAGACCCTCTTCGAGGCGGGCTTCGACGCCTCCTCGGTGCGCGAGCTGCACCTGCTCACCACCAAGCCCTTCCTCTACGTCTTCAACGTCGACGAGGACGAGCTGGTCGACGAGGAGTTCAAGGAGGCCCAGCGCGCCCTGGTCGCCCCCGCCGAGGCGATCTTCCTGAACGCCAAGATCGAGTCCGAGCTGATCGGCATGGACGAGGACGAGGCGCTGGAGCTCCTCCAGTCCATGGGCCAGGAGGAGACCGGCATGGCCACCCTCGGCCGGGTCGGCTACGAGACCCTCGGCCTGCAGAGCTACCTCACCGCGGGCCCCAAGGAGACCAGGGCCTGGACCATCAAGAAGGGCGCCACCGCCCCCGAGGCCGCCGGTGTGATCCACACCGACTTCCAGAAGGGCTTCATCAAGGCGGAGATCATCTCCTTCGACGACCTGGTCGCCTGCGGCTCCGTCGCCGAGGCCCGCAGCAAGGGCAAGGCCCGCATCGAGGGCAAGGAATACATCATGCAGGACGGCGACGTCGTGGAGTTCCGCTTCAACGTCTAGTCGAACTGCAAAAAGGCCGTCTGACCTGCGGCGGAGCGGGTTGGGCGGCCTTTCGGTCCGCAGGGAGTCCGCGAGGCTGCCAACTCCGGCTCCACACCGCTCGCCCGATTCCGCATCCGGAACCGGGCGAGCGGCGTCTGGCGGCGCAGACCGGTCGTTCCGGAACTCCACATGTCGGGGCCGGGATTTCCGGAAATGGCCCCAGCCTGCTCCCCAGAGTTCCGTTGGGCGGCAGGTCCCGGTGGACCTGCCGCCCAACGGAGCCGGCCCAGGGGACCCGGACTCCATCAGACCCGCATCGCGATGCCTCGATGAGCGGCGAAGGCGTCGAAGCGGTCCAGCGGCAGAACGGCGTCGGCTGAATCAGCAGTGTGGCCTGAGGGGTTGCGGAACGAAACCGCGCCGTCCTGGTGGCCGGTGACGAGGACCAGGTGCCCGCCGCGTGCGGGTGCCGGGTGGTCGGGGCGGCGGATCTCCTTGTGGACGGAGGCCATCACGAGGTGGCCGAGATCGAGTTCGGCGAGGAGCCGGTCCGGGGTGAGGTCGGTGATGATCTCCGTCTTAAGCCCGTGGCGGGCGAGGGCGTACTCGGTGAACGGCTGGTAGTAGAGGCCGCCGACACTCCCGTCGCCGTGCTGGACGTAACCGCCGAAGGTGAGGCAGCCGTCCAGGAGGGCGAACAGGGTGGGGGCGCGGCCGTCGCGGGCGAACAGGGTCATCTGGAGGCAGGCCATACCGCACAGGCGGGTGGCCCAGTAGACGTAGGCGTCCCGGTCGGGGGCTCCGGTGGCGGCCCAGTTCTCGTCGTCGCCGGGTGGGTGGCCCTCATAGGCGATGGCATTGATCAGACCCGGTGTGGCGTACTGGGTGATCAGCGGGATCGGGTGGCGCTTGGGATGGTCAGGCAAGGGCTGGTTCCTTCCTGGGCAGTGGGGCGGCCACGAGGCGGTGGAAGGCGTCCAGGTCCACCGAGCCGCCGGAGAGGATCACGCCGACGGGGCCGGGCGGCAGGTCGAGGCCGGCCAGGGCCGCGAGTGCGACGGCTCCGGAGGGTTCGGTCACCACCTTGAGGTGCTGGAACGCCCAGCCCATAGCCTGCACGATCTGAGCGTCCGTCACCGTGATGACGTCGTCGAGCAGGGCCTTGTTGATCTGCCAGGGCAGGGCGGCCGGGGACGTGTGGCGGAGACCGTCCGCGATGGTGTCGGGCACGGAGGGGAGTTCGGCGATGTGCCCGGCTCGCAGGGAGGCGTAGGTGTCGGCCGCGCTCTCGGGTTCGACGCCGATCACCTTGATGCGCGGGTTGATGTGCTTGGCCGCGACGGCGGTGCCGGCGGCGAGTCCGCCGCCGCCCACGGGCACCAGGATCACGGTCAGGATGGGTGCCTGCCAGAGCAGTTCCAGCATCGCGGTGCCCGCCCCGGCGATCACCGCGCGGGCGTCGGCGGACGGCACGACGGCGAGGCCCTGATCGACGGAGAGTTGGGCGACGATGGCGTCGCGGTCGTCGTGCTGCCGGTGGTAGGCGACGATGTCGGCACCCAGCGCGAGGGCGCCGTTCACCTTGCCTGCAGGGGCGTCGTGCGGAACGACCACGGTCACCGGGACGGACAACAGGCGACCGGTGAGGGCGAGTGCCTGAGCGTGGTTGCCGGAGGAGGCACCGATGATTCCGCGTCGGCGCTCGCGCGGGCTCAGGGCGGCGACGGCGTTGTAGGCGCCGCGGAACTTGAACGAGCCGGTGCGCTGGAGGGCTTCGGCCTTGCAGACCACGATCCGTCCGGCGATCTCGTCCAGCGCAGGATGGGACAGCACGGGAGTGGAGGCGGCCACGCCGCGCAGGCGGCGCTGGGCGTCGTAGATGTCGTCCACCGACAGCGGCAGTTCGGCGGCGTTCACGGGCGGTACCCATCGGTGTGGACGGTGGCCAGGATGGTCGCGATGAGCTGGTCGTAGCCGATCCCGGCGGCGGAGGCCATGGTGGCGAGGTTGCCGTTCGGGGAGAGGCCGGGCAGTGTGTTGATCTCCAGCCAGTGGACCTCGTCGGCCGCGGTGACGAGGAGGTCGGAGCGCGAGTATCCCGAGCAGTGCAGCACCTGGTGGGCGCGGATGGCCGCGCGGGAGATGGCGGCGAGGACGGCGTCGGGGAACTGTGCGGGGCAGCGGTAGCGGTGGCCGGCGGGGTTGCGCTTGGCCTTGTAGTCGTAGAACTCGGCGGTGGTCGGGACGGTCTCCAGCGGCGGGAGAGCGACGAGCGCACCGTCCTTCTCCAGCACACCGCAGGTGACGGCGGTGCCCTCCTTGAACGGTTCGATGAACCATTCGCCGCCCCGGGTGTCGTGGGTGAGCGTGGTGGTGAGCGAGTTCAGGTCGCGGAAGACCCGCATGCCGATGGAGCCGCCCTCGGAGGCCGGCTTGAGGATGACGGGCAGGCCGAACTCGTCGGCGCAGGCGTGGGCGACCTCCTGGGCGTCCTGGGAGACACGCAGGGGAAGGTGCGGAAGGACGGTGACGCCGCCCGCGAGGACGAGGGTCTTAGCGGTGGGCTTGTGCATCGCGACCGCGCTGGCCAGCACCCCGGAGCCGGTGTACGGGACGCCGAGGCTGTCGAGGAGGCCCTGCAGTTTGCCGTCCTCGGCCCACTGGCCGGCGATGGCGAGGAACGCGACGTCGGCCTCGCGGACGCGGTCGGCGAAGTCCTTGTCGGTGGGGTCGAGGACGAAGTGCGGTAGGCCCTGGCGGACCAACGACTCGCGTACGGCCTCGCCGGAGATCAGCGAGCGGTCGCGTTCGCCGGAGCGGCCACCGGTGACGAGGGCGATACGAGGTGTGGCAGACATTCTCATCTTCCTTTTGTCACAGTCTGGTTCGGAATGCGCGGGATAGCGGGCGCGGTGTCGGGGAGCCGCTAGCGTCGAGGGCATGCCGCCCCGGGACGAGCGGGCGGGTGCGTCGATGGATCGGAGCCACCGTGGTCCCCATGACCCTGCAAGAGATCGCCGAGGCCGTCGGGGGCGCTCTGCACGACGCCCCCGATCCGGCCGCGGTGGTGTACCAGCCCGGGGTCATTGACTCGCGGCTGGTGGAGCCCGGGTCGCTGTTCATCGCGCTGCCGGGCGAGCACACCGACGGGCATCGGTTCGCCGAGGCCGCCGTTCGCGCCGGGGCCACGGGCGTGCTGGCGGCCCGGCCGGTCGGGGTCCCGGCGATCGTGGTGCCGGACGTCCAGGACGCGATGGGGGCGCTGGCCCGCGCGGTGCTCGACCGGCTGAACTCGCCGACCGTGATCGGGCTGACCGGATCGGCCGGGAAGACCAGCACCAAGGACCTGCTGGCCCAGGTGTTGCAGACCATGGACACCACGGTGGCTACGCCGTTGTCGTACAACGGCGAGATCGGCCTGCCTCTGACCGTCTTCCGGGCGGACGAGAACACTCGCCTGCTGGTGCTGGAGATGGGCTCGCGCGGCGCCGGGCACATCAAGTACCTGACGGGGATCGTCCCGCCGAAGGTCGGCCTGGTGCTGAACGTCGGCACCGCGCACGTGGGCGAGTTCGGCGGCGGGAAGGAGTCGATCGCCACCGCGAAGGGGGAACTCGTCGAGGCCCTGCCCCTCGACGGCCTGGCGGTGCTGAACGCCGACGACCCGTACGTCATGTCGATGGCGCCGCGCACGGTCGCGCCGGTCCTGACGTTCGGGGTGCAGGCCGGGGACGTGCGCGCCGTCGACGTTGAACTGGACGCCGCGGGCCGGCCGTCGTTCAACCTGACGTACCGGGGCGAGAGCGCCCCCGTGAGGCTGGGGCTGCACGGTGCCCACCACGTGTCCAACGCGACGGCCGCTGCCGCGGTGGCGATCGGCCTGGGCGCGAGCGTGCGGCAGGCAGCGGAGGCGCTGACCGGTGCCAGGCAGTTGACGCCGGGCCGGATGGACGTCACCGAGCGGCCGGACGGCGTGACGGTGATCAACGATGCGTTCAACGCGAACCCCGATTCGATGGCCGTCGCCCTGTCCGCGCTCACCGCCATGGCCGGCGGCGGGCGGAGGACGGTGGCGGTGCTGGGCGAGATGCGGGAGCTGGGGGAGGACTCCGAGGCCCACCATGCGGAGCTGGGCCGGCTCGTCGCCCGGAGCGGGATCACCGACCTGATCGCGGTCGGTGGCTGGGAGGCCCGGCTGGTGCACACCTGGGCGGTGGAGGGCGGCGTCAACGGCACGCTGGTGCCGGACCGCGACGCCGCCCTCGACCTGCTGCTGACCTACCTCAGGCCCGGGGACGTGGTGCTGGTGAAGGGCTCCCACAGCGTCGGCCTGGAGGACACCGCGATGCGGCTCGCCAAGCCCGACGCTGCCGACACCGCGCGCTGATTACGCGGCGACGACCGGGGTCTCGGCCAGCCGCAGCAGGACCGCCCGCCCAACGCGGCCGGCGGTCTCGGTGCCCATCGTCACCACCAAGTCGCCGGGCTCGACCAGTTCGGCGACCACGTCCGCCACGTCGCGCCCGTCGCCCGCAGTGTGGGCCCGGCCGCCGCAGGCCGCGACGTGCGCGGCCATCGGCGCGGTGCTGATCCCGGTGAGCGGGGACTCGACCGAGGCGTGCACGTCCAGGAGGACGACCTCGTCGGCCGCCGCGAGCCGACGGCCCATCTCCTCGCCGAGGGCTGCGGTGCGGGTCCAGCCGGTGGGCTCGAACACCGCGATCACCCGGCCCTCGGTGAGCATCCGGGCGGTGGCCAGGTCGGCGGTGATCTCGCTCGGGTGGTGGGCGTAGGAGTCCAGCACCGTCACTCCGGCGTAGCTGCCAGTGGTGGTGAGCCTGCGCTTGATGCCCTGGAACGCGTTGATGCCGTCCACCAGGGCGGCGGGCTCGGCACCGAGCACCCGGCCCGCGGCGAACGCCGCGGCGGCGTTCAGCGCGTTGTGCCGACCGGGGACGGCGAGGGTGAACTCGTGCCACGACCCGTCCGTGTCCTGCACGGTGACGTGGCTGGCCGTCCCGCCCCAGAGCACGCGCAGCACCCGCACGTCGGCGTCCTTGGCCTCACCGACCGTGATCATGCGGGGGCCGGGCGCCGCCTGGAGGCGTTCGGTCAGCAGCCGGGCGCCCGGGTCGTCGGAGGAGACGACCAGTACGGAGCTGTTGCGGGCCAGGCGCTCGAAGACGTCCAGGACGTCGTTCAGGTCGACGTACTGCTCGGGGTGGTCGTCGTCGACGTTCAGGACGACGGCGACCTGCGGGTGGTAGCGCCCCGCCGTACGGTCGCTCTCGTCTGCCTCGGCGACCAGGAGGCCGCCGAGGCCCTGGCGGGCGTTCGGGCGGCCGACGGGGGTGCCGCCGATGGTGTACGAAGGGTCGAGGTGGGCGAGGGCGGCGCTGAGGATGCCGGTGGTCGTGGTCTTGCCATGGGTGCCCGCCACCGTGACCGACTGCTCGGCGGTGGCGATCAAGTGCGCGAGCACGTCCGAGCGGTGCACGACCGGGATGCCGGTCCGGCGGGCGGCGGCGACCTCAGGGTTGCTCGGGGTCACCGCGCTCGACCACACGAGCACGGTGGCGTCGGCGGGCAGGTTGCTGGCTGTGTGGCCGATGGCGACGGCGGCGCCCGCCTCCTCCAGCTCGCGCAGGGCGGCGGTGTCGCTGGTGTCGGAGCCGGAGACCCGGCTGCCGCGCTCCAGCAGCAGGCGGGCGACGGCCGACATGCCGGCGCCGCCGATGCCCACGAAGTGCGGGCGGGCGAGGTCGATGGGGCCGTCGTGGACGGGGACGATCACGTTCCTGGTTTCCATGCTGTGCGCTCCAGTTCGGAGTCCAGCCCGTGATGGGCGATGGGTGGAAGGGCGCTACGCGTAGGTGCTGTCCGGCGCCGAGTTGGCCGCCGGGTGAGTACCGAGTCGGGCCGTGTCGAAGTCGTTGTGCACGATCACGCCGAGCAGGGCGATCACCGCGGCGTTGCCGACCGCCCACACGGCGCCGAAGACCGCGCCGACCGGATCGCGGTGCTGACCTCGTCGGCGGGACGGTGACTCGGACACGGCTAACTCCTCGCGACATAGGGGCAGATGGAGGACTGTTGCTGGTCGGGCGCTCGAAGTTCGCGTCCGATGGGGTAATGACAGCCGGAGGTGGGACCGTGACGGGATGGTGAGCTAAGGTCACTCACAGTTCATTCATCACTCACTGGGGGCGGAGCGGATGGAGACAAGGGCCGACCAGGACTCGGTCGACCAGGCCATGGAGGCGTTCGCCGCCGAAGTCGCCCACTGGCGCGAGGTGCGCGGCCTCTCCAAACGCGCACTGGCCGGGAAGATGGGCTTCGATCCCTCGTACGTCAGCCACATGGAGTCCGGCCGCCACAAGCCCACCGAGGAGTTCGCCCGCCTCGCCGACGAGACCCTCAACGCCGGGAAGGCCATCTGGCGGCGCTGGCTCGACTACGACGCCGCCCGCTCCCGCAGCCGCACGCCAGCCGCGCCGCCGGTGCCCCGTCGTCCCGAGCAGCCCTACGCCTCGGGGGCCGCGATCGTGGTCGAACACGACGAGGCTGCGCTCCAATTCGACTGCTCCACCTATCGGTTGACCATGCGCCGCCGACTACGGAACACCGGCGCCGAGCCCGTCACCCGCTACCTCATCCGCATCGCCGTCGACTGCTACCCCGGCGAACCCGAGCGTTCCAACGCCCACTACCGTGAGCACCCGCTGACCTGGGATGAGCTGGCGCTCACGGCCTCGTGTCAGGGTGAGGACATGCGGTGGCAGGTCAAGCACGACCGCGACGCCTTCAAGGAGGTCTGGCTCCTGTTCGACAACGAGCACGGCCGCTTCCCGCTCTACCCGGGCGAGGCGACCTGGATCGAGTACGCCTACAGCGTCGGCGCCGACAAGTGGGGCCACTGGTTCCAGCGCGCCGTCCGCCTGCCCACCCAACACCTCGCCGTACGCCTCGACTTCCCCGCCGACCTCGACCCGGTGGTCTGGGGCACCGAGACCTCCATGACCGCCGAGGCCGTACCTCTTCGCACCGCCGTCAGCCGCCACGACGACGGCGAGCGCCGGCACTTCGCCTGGGCCACTGATGACCCACCGCTGCACGCCCGCTTCCGCCTCGAATGGCGCTTCCGCGCCACCGCCAACAACCAGCAACAGACCAGGGAGACCAGGTGATCGAGGTGCGGCCCAGCCAGCAAATGCAGTCCCTCGGCGTCGTCCAACAGGGCACCCCCATCCTCAACAGCCCCGCCGAACCCTTCGACCTGCCAGCCGAACGCGCCGCCGCGCAGGCCGTGATCGACGAGCTGTTCACCGCTGTCAACCGGATCGGCCGCGTCCACTCCTTCGCCAAGGGCATGGGCCTCGCCGCCCCGCAGATCGGCATCCCCCGCGCCGCCGCCCTCGTCCTGCCCCCGACCGCCGACGCCGAGCCGATCATCCTGCTCAACCCCAAGGTCACCGCCGTCTCCGACGAGACCGATGAACAGTACGAGGGCTGCCTCAGCTTCTTCGACGTCCGCGGCATGGTCCCCCGCCCCCTCCGCATGGACGTCACCGCCACCACCCTCGACGGCGTAATCACCATCACCACCTACGAGTTCGGCCTCGCCCGCCTCATCGCCCACGAGATCGACCACCTCGATGGCCTCCTCTACACCGACCGCATGCGCCCCGACGTCCACCCGATCCCCATCGAGGAGTACCGGGGCACTGGTTCAACCTGGACCTACTGACACAGGAGCACAGGATTGCGCGTCAGCGTGACCGGGGAGATTCTTGCGGCCTTCGCTGACGGACCCTAAAAAGATCAATCCTGAATTTCAATCAGGAAATCTAGTCAAGGCCGACCGAGGGAAGGTCGAGGCGAAGGGCGAGCATCCCTGTTTCGAGGCTTAATGTAATGTCTGGGCCGGCCTGAGCTGCCCAGACAATGGTGTGCTGGACAGGGATATCAGTTAGCGGCCGATGGTTCACCGGATCCCAGACCCGGATGGATCGATCGTCGCCGCTGCTTACCAGAACCCTTCGGCCATCGAGAATCGCGACCCAAATCTGGCTGACCCTACCAGAGTGCCCTTCAAGTGAGGCGACCGGTTGCTCGGTTGTTGCATTCCAAAGCTGAATTGCACCAAACTCATTCCCAGTAGCTAGCAGTACTTCCCCGTCCACCCTGACGGCGCACTGTGTGGTGATTGAGCCCCTTCCGATACTCAAAGATGCCGCCAGCTCGCCTGAACCGGGCTCCCATACCCCGACGCGTCCATCGAATGTGATACCTGCAATAGCAAGTCGCCCGTGGACCGGTATGGGGCAGATCTCTCGCGCTCCTGTCCTTCCGATATCAAAGCCGTGAATAGTGGTTTCCTGTGAGATGTCCCAGAAATGCAGGGAATCTCCCAATGACCCTACGAGGATAGGGTTTCCGTCGAGCTTGATGCTGCAGATTGATGTAATGGAAGTGTAGCGTGCTCGAGGGCGCTTGAGCACTCGAACTAGACTGCCGCTAGGGTTCCAGATTTCAATATCTGATCCAGCAACGGCTAGGTGGGCGATCCCCTCAAATGGCACTGGGCACATTGCATTGATCGCGCCAGTCGCTAACGTGCGTACCCTTTTCCAGGTTGCAGGGTTTCGGATAGCGACCTCATCATCTCCGATGCGTGCGGTTGCCATAAGTAGTTCCGAGTTGACCCGAATTGCGCAAGCAGCATCAAAGAGACCTTCTCGGTCATTCTCTGCAATTACGTTTTGTTCTCCTGTGGCTGGATCCCAGATGCGAATGGATCGATCATCGCCGCTGCTGGCGAGTCTGAGCTGGGTGCCGATGAGAATCGCGCAGACTGAATAGACTGAGTCAGTATGGCCTCGCCACAATGCCAGTTGGCGCCCGGCAGCCGGGTCCCAAAGCCGCACTGTCTCATCCTCGCCAGCGCTTGCGAGTACTGGCACACCGTCGAGTGTTGCGGAACATAGGGTGAGGACAGGGCCGCCGTGCCCCTCGAGAATGCCAGCGTCATTTCCATTACGCGGGTCCCAAAGCCGAATTTTAGAATCGTACCCTCCGCCAGCTAGCAGGACGCGATCGCGAACCTGGATCGCGCACAGGGCTCGCGTCCACTCCCAGTCCCACGGATCCTGGTGAGTGATAGTCCATCGAATTGTATTGGTGTCGGGTTCCCACAGGCGGACTGTTCCGTCCTCGCTGCAGGAAGCGAGCAAAGGAATGCCGTCGACGTTAATCTCACAGAGATCAGTGATCCAATCATCGTGGCCGTCGAGGCTGCCAACCTGATCACCTGTAATTGGGTCAAGTAGACGGATCGTGGCGCCTGCTGATGTTGCTGCGGCCAAGAAAGTCTGACCGTCTCTAGTAAAGCAACAGAGAGCCGAGTATCCGCCCAAATCTCCGCCGATGCTATGAAGCACCTCGCCGGTAAGAGGATCCCAGAATCGGATTACCCCGTCTCGCCCGGTGGAGGCGATCGCATCGATGCTTCCGAGCCGCACGGCGACGATTGCCCGAATCTCGTCCGTGTGCCCCTCCATGACGTGAACAACCTCGCCCAGTACCGGGTCCCAGATTCGGACTGTGCGGTCACCGCCGGCACTGGCCAAGAGTTCACGGCCCCCGACATTGAGCGCGCGTAGGACGTAGGACCAGCGCGTGTGTCCCTCCATGACTGCTTCTTCCAGGCCGGGCACAGCAGTGGACCACCGTGCACGATAGGGCGCAGGCAGGGGCAACTCACTGTAAATACGACCTAGACGCTGCTGAGTCTCTGTCACGCTGAAGAGAGCAACCCGCCTGGCAGGGTCGGCGTTAAATGCCTGGGGGGTGCGGCGGATATACTTTGTCCTACTTCGAGCAAGTTCGGACGTGGCTCGATCCGTTACTGGGAGTAGCCTCCGCAGATCTGCGTGAAGTAGGTACAGCTCGTTCGAAATCAGGTCGTCCAGCGATTCCCCGGCCTCGGCATGGGCTGGTAGTGAGCGTTTGAGATATGGATCAACTTCACCCCATCCTCTCCGCTCACCTTCTGCAATCATGGCGTGAGTTAGCGCTCGTTCATCGTCGCGACGGGTGTGCAGTTCGCCACGAGCGCTGATCAGCGTATCGTTGAGAGCCTGGTGGAAGAGCCGGTAAATGAACTCTTGATGTTCGCTGCCGCCTGCCTCAACCAGGAAGTTAGCCGCAGAAGATCGGGCGAAGGCGGCAAGGCTTGTCTCCGGTATCGGGGGTCCACCTAGCGCAGTTACAGCAATCCGCCAAAGTGCGAGTGAGAATCCTGGTGCTTCGGCGAAAGCGAGGGCGGTGAGCACATATTCTGCCGAGCACCCATGCACGGGCTGGATTCGTTCAAGATAATCATGGAGTGCGCCATCCACAGTCGGAATAAAAGCAATTTCTTCCGGGTTGACTGCCTCTTTATCGTGCAATCCGTGCGCCCGCGCTACGAGCCCTGCCACCAAGAAGTTTCGGTCCGCCATTGAGGCGATGCGATGGGCAACTGGCTCGGCGATTTCGTGGTCCGCATAGGGATTATCCTGACGCTCATCGCCAAGCATCTGGAGGGTGGCAAGGGTATATGACCTCAAATCCTCCGGTTCGAAGAAATCGGGTTGGTCGAGATCTATGGTAGATAGCGCCCTGCCGAAAGAGGCGAGTAGATCTCCAGAATCGTCACGACGCCTGCTCCCCACGATCACGCGAATATTGAGGTCTGCGCAGGTTTCCACCAGCGGGGTGATGATCCGCCGGATGATAAGTCGGGCCTGTTGGGGGTTTGCCGCCTCGTCTAGCGCATCAATGACTACGGTAAAATCTGGCGGAAGGTCGTTGCTCTGCGCGAGAGAACGGCCCTGTAGGGCCTCGCGCAGCAGTTCCGGCAGGAACTCGATGTCGTCGGGGAGTGCAGCTGAAGCGGCCGCTGCGATTTCGACGGCAACGTCAAGCGCTGTTTTTCCTTTTGCGTGTACGGCGCAGGAAATGGATCCGACTTTAGCCCGTACGGCAGTATCACTGGCGGGTAGCAGATCTGCAATCTCTCGATCCGCCGTCGTGACGATCCGACCCAAGACGGCTGATTTGCCAACGCCGGGAGATCCAGTGACTACGAGCGCCTTTCGTGACGGGGGCTCGTCAATCCAATTAACGATTATCGTGAGCGCTGCAGTCCGTCCGCAGAACCTGAACCCTTTCTCTGTGTCAATACTGACTCCGCGAGATCGCGGGCGCCAATGCCGACCGGCCTCCGGGTCGTTTCGTAGGGACCATCCCCAAGATGCGAGGGCGGATTCGCCGGCAGCCTCAACCGTCCATACGGCGCGATCGATGATGCCTTCCCCTGGAAAGATGCGGTCTATCTGCCATAGCGATAGCGCGCGGGCATCGCCATCTCCGCTTGCTTGGCCGACCATCCCCACGATTGAGTCGTACTCCGGCGACCATAGTGCTGCCCCGCTGAAGCCTTTTTTAACGGTGTAGCGAGAGCTAGTGTCAAGGCGCACCCAGCCATAACCAAGAGACTCGCCAACTGTACCAGCGGCTGAGTTTCCAAGAAGTTCCCCGCCGGGGAAACCGAAAGCCCACCAGTCCCGGCCAACTATGTCGGTCGGGGCGGGGCATCGCAATCGTGGTATGCGAGTTGCCGGGACTGGTTCGGAGAGTAGGAGGAGCGCGGCGTCCTGGGTGCGCTGGAGACCAGCAGGCGGCAGGATGATCTCGCGGACTTTGATGCGTGCTGCGTCGCTTTCCTCCGCCTTGGGGAAGGCTACCCAGAGTGGATCACTTGCACTGTGGGCTCCGTGTACTACATGGGCACAAGTGAGGACTCGGTGAGCGTCGAGCACAAATGCTGACCCGAGGGATAGTTCGTCGAGTTCTGTGCGGTGGACTGCAGCAACCCAGGAGTCATTTGGTGGTCTGCTGGGCTGATTGTCCATGCCTGGTCTTCCTGAGGTCGCACTGCCTCGGCTGCTGCCACTACTCCGGGTCCGGCCGTCCAACAGGAGTTGTGTCGGCATGCCAGGTGAGAGTCACTTCGAAGTTCGCCTCGGTTGCGGCTTTGGCGATCAGCCAGTTTGCAGTGCCATTGACCTTGATGCCGAACTTGAGCTGGATCTCGCCCGGCTTCATAGCTGCGACCTGGTCAAGCACGGTCCGCGCTGCCTGCACAGCGGGCTGGACGGCCTCGCGGACCCGGGCGACGGCCGTCTCTGCTCCCACGGGATGGAAGTCGTCGCTCGCCTCAATCTCAAAGCCGACTGTGGTGTGTTCATCCAGTGTGTACGAGACGACGTGCGATGACATGTGACCCCCCAATGGACCATGGATGCGCTGATGCTATCGCCAGTCACGCAGCGCGAGCCATAGCAGCGCGTGGTTCTAGCAAGCTGGTCTGTGACGGTCCGCAGGTAGTCCGCAGGACGTTCGAGCGGGACCGTCGCATCCCGTCGCTAGCCAATCGAGAAAAGCCTGGTCAGGGGTGTGAACGAGACTCCGCCGCAGGTCAGGCCTGACCGGCAATGGTTCCGCTTCAACGTGTGACGCGTCGTTGGTCGCGGCGCCCGGCCCGCCTTCGAGCGGCGCCGGGGCGCCGGTCCCTGCGAGCGGAACGCCGCCGCGCGATCGGCGGTGGCCCGTGGCGCACCGACCTGAGCACGTGCCGCAGCGGCTCCCCGGGCGACGGTCCGGGGGGCCGCTCGTCCTGTCACGGTCGACGGGTCAGCTCTCGTAGTGGTAGCGGCATTGTGCGATCAGGACCGAGTCGTCGGCGACCTTGTAGATGAGGCGGTGCTCGTCATTGATCCGGCGTGACCAATAGCCCTGGAATCCGTGTTTGAGCGGTTCCGGCTTGCCGATGCCTTCGTTGCCGTTGCGCGCCGCATCGGCGATGAGCGTGTTGATCCGCCTGAGGATCTTGCGGTCCTGGACCTGCCACCACAGGTAGTCCTCCCAGGCCCGGGAGGAAAAAATGATCTTCACTCCGGATCTGCCAGTTCCCGTGCGGTTCCGCCGCCGGTCTCCAGTTCCTCGATGGAGGCCAGGAGGCGGCGCGCGTTCGCCGGGCTGCGCAGCAGGTAGGCGGTCTCCTTGAGGGACTGGTAGTCCTCCAGTGAAACGATGACCACCGGCTCGTGTCCGGCGCGAGTGATCACTATCTCCTCGCGGTCGTCCGTGACGGCGTTGAGCACCTCGGCGTACCGCGCGCGGGACTCCGAATAGGTCATCGTCTTCATGGCCCGCCTCCTTCTGGGTACAAGAAATTGTACGTCTGTCATCGTGTGTCGACAAGGGTCCGGGGTGCCTGGTCGGGGCGCCTGGCCACCGGGTGTTCCGGTGGGGTGCGCAAATCGGAATCACTTCTCTCACTTGTGCTGCGCCGGGGGCGAGTTGATCAATCTGTGTGATCATTCGGGGAGCTGTCCGGCAGCACCGCGGGGGCGGACGTCTGGCCGTGACCACACCGGCGTCGTCACCCCGCCCGGCTGCCGTCCGTGTCTACACCGCCCGCCGGAGCGTCGCGCGGGCGCACACGCTGCACGATCACAGGGGGAACACATGACTCGTCCGCATCAGCCTGCCCTGAGCCGACGCACGCTGCTGGGCAGCACCGCGGTGGCCGGGGTGGGGGCCGTCCTGGCGTCCGGCACCGCGGCCGCGGCCGACTCGGACCGCCGGCGCAATCCGATCGACCAGGCCGCGGTGGACGCCGTCGCCACGCGGCTCGACGGGAGCCTGGTCGCGCTGCGGCGGGAGCTGCACGCGAACCCGCAGACGACGGGGCAGGAGACGTTCGCCTCCGCCGCGGTGGCCGGGCGGCTGCGCGCCGCGGGCCTGAGCGTGGAGTCGGTGGCCGGGACGGGCGTGGTCGCCGTGCTGAAGGGCGCGCGGCCCGGGCGGACGGTGGCCTACCGGGCGGACATGGACGCGGTGCCGGGGCCCGGCATCATGCCCCCGGTCGCGGACCGCCCGGCGGCGCACGCCTGCGGGCACGACATCCACACCACGGTCGGGGTCGGCGTCGCGCAGGTGCTGGCGCAGCTGCGGCAGCGGCTGAGCGGCTCCGTGGTCTTCCTCTTCCAGCCGGGCGAGGAGGGCCTGGTGGGGGCGCAGGCGATGCTCGACGCGAAGGTGTTGACACGCCACGGGGTCGAGGAGATCCACGCCCTGCACTGCGGGCCGTACCCGGTCGGGCAGTTCGCCGTCACCCCGGGCTCCGGGCTGCCGGGGCAGGACTACGCCGCGGTGACGCTGAGCGGGCCGGACGCGCTCGCGGCGGCGGGCCGGCTGGCGGCCGAGATCGGCCGGCTCGGCACAGTGGCGCTGCCGCAGTCGCCCGCGGACCTGGAGCGGATGGTCGCGGACGTGCAGACGCCGGACGGGCCGCTGGCCCGGTTCCTGGTGACCCAGGCCAGGCCGGCGAAGGTCCCGGACGCCGAGGGTCGGGTAGCGGTCGACGTGAAGTTCCGCTGCTGGCCCGAGGAGCGCACGCCCGGGATCCGCGAGGAGATCCGGCGGATCGCCCAGTCGTACGGGGGCGTGGTCGCGTTCCCGAAGCCGGCCTTCCCGGCGCTGGTCTGCCCGGTGGAGGAGACCGACGCGCTGGCGCGGCACCTGCGCCGGGTGCTCGGCCGGGGCGGGGTGACGGTCAACCACACGGCGTACCCCTTCAACGGGGAGGACTACGCGCTCTTCCTACGGGAGGTCCCGGGGACGTACACCTTCCTCGGGGTGCGCACGCCCGGGGCCGGGATCGAGACGAGCTACCCGCACTACGAGACCTTCGTCCCGGACGAGCGGGCCATCGGTGTCGGCGTCCGGGCGATGGCAGGCTGGCTGGCCGCCCGCTCGCACTGCTGAGCGGCCGGGCCGGGGCCGGCCGGTGGGGCGGCCCCGGCCCCGCCGTCAGGCGGTGCGGACGGTCACGGTGAGCGTGCCGTCGGCGGCGGCCGTGACGGACACGTCCTCCAGCGTGGCGGCGTGGGCGGTGGGGTGGTGGGCGCCGGCCCGCGGGCCGATGCCCACCACCGGCACTCCGGCGGCCAGCGCGGCGGCGATGCCGGCCGCGGAGTCCTCGAAGGCGAGGCAGTCGGCGGGGGCGAAGCCGACGGCGGCCGCGCCCTTGAGGAAGCCCTCGGGGTCGGGCTTGCCGGCGCCGACCGACTCGGCGGTGACCAGCGCGGGCGGGAGCGGGAGGCCGGCGGCGGCCATCCGGACCCGGGCGAGCGCCTCGTCGGCGGAGGTGACCAGGGCGTGCGGGAGGCCGGCCAGGGCGGCCAGGAAGGCGGCGGCGCCGGGGATCGGCACCACGCCCTCGGTGTCGTTCTTCTCCCGGGCGAGCAGGCGCGCGTTGTCGGCGAGGTTGAGCTCGGTGGGGCGGTCCGGCAGCAGGGTGGCCATGGTGGTGTGGCCCTGCCGGCCGTGGGCGACGGCGATCACCCGCGCCGGGTCGAGCCCGTGTTCGAGGGCCCAGTCGTGCCAGCAGCGCTCGACCACGGCGTCGGAGTCGACCAGGGTGCCGTCCATGTCCAGGAGCAGGGCGCGGACGGTGAAGACGGTGGGGGCGGCGGGCATGGGGCGGCTCCTCGGGGGCGTGCCGAAAAATCCGAGACGATTGTTCACCAAGGATACAAAAGATCCACCGCGGCGCCGCCGCCCGGGCCTCACCCCAGCAGGTGGGCGTTGACCGCCCGGGCCTCCTCCGCCACCTCCGGCAGCTCCACCACCTCGACCCCGGCCGCCTCCAGCAGCGCCGTCCCCTGGGTGACGGCAACGAAGGTGTCCGGCTCGCGCCAGGCCACCACCACGCGCGGAACGCCCGCCGCGATCAGCAACCGGGCGCACGGGCACGGCCGCGAGGCGCGCTGCCCGCAGGGCTCCAGCGAGCTGTAGACGGTCGCGCCACGCAGCCGCGGGTCGCCGGCCGGCAGCTTGGCCAGGGCCGCCTCCTCGGCGTGGTCGTGCGGGTCCGTCTCCCGGCTCCAGCCCTCGGCGAGCACCTCGCCGCCGGCGCCGACGACCACCGCGCCGACCGAGAACGCCGTCCCGGAGGGCGGGCAGCGGCGGGAGAGCTCGACGGCCCGGCGCAGGAACTGCAGGTCGGCGGTGGTGCTGGTCACGGGGCGGGCTCCTTCGGGGCGTACCTGAGCAGGACGACGTCGCCCACGGTACGTGCCTCCAGCAGCCGCATCCGGCGGGCCGGCCCGCCGGGGAAGGCCGCGGGGTGGACGAACCGCGGCGCGTCCGCCTGCCCGACCAGCAGCGGGGCGACGGCGAGCTGGAGCTCGTCGGCCAGGCCCTGCGCGAGGAACTGGGTGTGTACGCTGCCGCCGCCCTCGACCATCAGCCGGCGCACACCGCGCGCACCGAGATCGTCCAGCACCGCGCCGAGCTCCACCGCGCCGCCGAGCGCGACCACCTCGGCCAGCCCGTCCAGCGCCGGCCGCAGCACGGCGGCGCCCGCGTCGGTGGTGTAGGCGAGCCGCCCGCCGCCGGTGTGCCAGAACCGCAGGGAGCGGTCGAGTGCGCCGCTCGCGCTGAGCGTGACCTTCAGCGGGTACTCGGGCCGGCCGGCCGCCACCCGGGCCGCCCGCCGGTCCGGGTCGTTGACCAGCAGCCGGGGGTTGTCGGTGCGCAGCGTGTTGCCGCCGACCAGGACGGCGTCGGCGGCGGCCCGCTCCGCGTCCACCCGGTCGAAGTCGGCCGGGTTCGAGAGCAGCAGCCGTTCGGGGGAGGCGTCGTCGAGGTGCCCGTCGAGCGACATCGCGGCGCTCAGCAGGACGAAGGGCCGGGGCGCGGGCATGGGGGAACCGTTCTGTCGGGTGCCCGCCCACGGTACGGCCCGGCCGGGGCCGCGGGGTGGGTGAGGGCTGCTGTTCGTCCGGTGGCCCGGTGTTGGAGGGGCGGCGTTCGCCGACGGGCCCCACCCTGGTCCGGACCTCGCACCGCCCCCCACCTCGAAGGGCTGTCCCCGTGTCCCGTCTCTCCCGCGGCCTGCTGCCGCTGGCCGTTGCCGTTGCCGCGCTGCCGGTGCTCGCGCTGCCCGCCGGTGCCGCCGCCGCCGTGACGTACGGAACCCCCACGATCACGCTCTCGGCCGGTTACCTCTCCGGCGCGGTCGGCGCCACCGGCGACCCGACGGTCACCGTCACCGTCGCGCAGAGCGGTGCCGCCGTCTCCGCCCTCACCGTCGCCGCCTCGGCGACCACCCGCAGCGCGGTCGCCCGGACCACCGACGTCACCGTCACGGGCACCACCGGCACCCGCACCCTCGCGGTCGCCGCGCAGGGTGTCGGCTATGCCGACCTCACCATCAAGGTCACCGGGCTCGGCGGCAAGACCGCGACGAAGACGCTGCACTACGCGGCCTCGCCGGCCGTGCAGTTCTCGGCCGCGAGCCGCTACCTGACCGGCTCCAGCGACGCCTCGGCGGCGGTCGACGCGGGCGGCGGCTACATCGTCGTGGCCGACGACGAGTCCAACGTGCTGCGCCTGTACGACCGCAACGCCTCCGGCGCGCCGGTCCGCACCTGGGACTTCAGCTCGGCGCTCGGCGTCTCCAAGGAGATCGACATCGAGGGCGCCACCCGGGTGGGCAACACCATCTACTGGACGGGCTCGCTCGGCAACAACAAGGACGGGGAGATCAAGACCCAGCGGCACACCGTGTTCGCCACCACGGTGAGCGGCTCGGGCGCCTCGACGCAGCTGTCGCTGGCGGGCAAGTACACCGGCCTGCGGGACGACCTGATCGCCTGGGACCACGCCAACGGCGACCGCTACGGCTTCACGGCGGGTGCGGCGGCCGGCGAGGTGCCCAAGCAGATCGACGGATTCAACGTGGAGGGCCTGGAGTTCGCGCCGGGCAGCTCCACCACCGTGTACGTGGGCTTCCGCGCCCCGCTCGCCCCGGCGGTCACCGGTGGCCGGGCGCTGATCGTGCCGGTCACCAACTTCTCCTCGCTGCCCGGCGGTTCGGCGCACGCCACGTTCGGCGCCCCGATCGAGCTGAACCTCGGCGGGCTCTCCGTCCGCGACCTGCGCCGCAACGCGCTGGGCCAGTACCTGATCGTGGCCGGCTCCTGGGCCGCGGACGACAACTCCGACCCGTACGCGCTGTACCGCTGGGACGGCCAGCCGGGCTCGCAGCCGGTCAAGGTGCTGGATCTGCCGACCAGCGACGCGGGCGGCTGGGAGGCCGTGCCGGACGTTCCGGACCTCACCGCCCCCGGCGCCCGGGTGCAGCTGATCACCGACGACGGCTCCGCGGACCTCTACGGCGACGGCACCGAGGCCAAGGACCTCACGCACCCGGAGTGGAAGAAGTCCCGCACCACCTGGTTCACCCTCAACTAGGCGCACTCGTACGGCGGAGCCCCCGACCGCAGGCCGGTCGGGGGCTCCGCCGCGCTCCGGAGTGATCGGAATATGAGACGAATCTTCTCGGGATTCGGGACGAGGAGTAGCGTCGGAGGCGTCGGAGAACCGAGCCCGCCCCAGGGGGACGCCATGACCGGTCAGCAGCCCGCCGCCGTCTACACGCACGGCCACCAGGAGTCCGTCCTGCGCTCGCACCGCTCGCGCACCGCCGCCGACTCGGCGGCCTACCTGGTTCCCCACGTGCGCCCCGGGCAGGCCCTGCTGGACGTCGGCTGCGGCCCCGGCACGATCACCGCCGACCTGGCCGAACTGGTCGGCCCCGGCGGGCGGGTGGTGGCCGTCGACACCTCGGCCGAGGTGCTGGAGGCGGCGGCCGCGCACATCGAGGCGCGGGGCCTGTCCAACGTGGCCTTCGAGGTCGCCGACGTGCACGCACTGCCCTACGCGGACGGCGAGTTCGACGTGGTGCACGCCCACCAGGTGCTGCAGCACGTGGCCGACCCGGTGGCCGCGCTGCGGGAGATGCGCCGGGTGACGGCGCAGGGCGGCGTGGTCGCGGCCCGGGACGTCGACTACGCCACCATGACCTGGTACCCGGAGGTGCCCGAGCTGGACCGCTGGCTGGAGCTGTACCGGACGGTCGCCCGGGCCAACGGCGGCGAGCCGGACGCCGGTCGGCGGCTGCTGTCCTGGGCCCGGGCGGCCGGTTTCGCCGAGGTGACCGCCTCGTCGAGCAGCTGGACGTTCGCGACGCCGGAGCGCCGCGAGTGGTGGGGCGGGATGTGGGCCGAGCGGACGCCGGCCTCCGGCACCGCCGGGATGGCCGTCGCGGGCGGCTTCGCGGACCGGGCCGAACTGGAACGGATCGCGGCCGGCTGGCGGGGCTGGGCGGCGGCCGGGGACGGGTGGTTCTCGATGCTGCACGGGGAGGTGCTGGCCCGCGGGTAGGGCGCCGTCCGGAGGGCCGGAAAAGGGCGGGAGGCTGTTCGGCAAGATCGGGTAGAGTCGCGCGTCCGTTCCCGTCGCCGGAGTGCGCTCCGCGTGCGGAGCGTCTCAGTCGAACTGCCGAGCTGAAGCCCGTCCCCCGGCGGGCCGGGGGAGTCCACGTGTCCAAGCCCGAACCCGACGCGCCCGCGCCCGGCCCCGCACCGGACGGCCCGCCGGCGGCGTCCGCGCCGGCCGGCGAGGTGACGACCGGTGGGGTGACGACCGGCGAGGTGACGGACAGTCCGGTGGCGGATGCCCAGCCCGCCCCCGCCCCGGCCAAGGACCCCCGGGTGGAGCTGGCCAAGCCGGTCGCGGCGGACGCCGCGCCGCCCGCCGTCCCCACCGCCGACCCTGCGGCCTCCGAGGCCCCCGAGGCCCCCGAGGCCCCCGCCGGGCCCGCCGTCCCCACCGCCGAGCCCGCGGACCCCTGGGCCGTACCCACCTCCGCCCCCACCCCCGCCTGGGGGGCCGAGGCCCCGGCCGGAGCTCCCACCGGGGCCTGGGCCGGCGCGTCGGTGCCGCCCGTCCCGCCGTCGGCCGCGTCCGGCTGGGCCGCCGTCCCGCCCGGCGCGCTGTCCGGCTTCCAGCCCGGCCACCCGTACCCGCTCGCACCCACCGTCACCAACGGCTTCGCCGTTGCCGCGCTGGTCACCGGCCTGCTCTGCATGTGGCCGCTGGCCCTCGCCTTCGGCGTCGTCGCGCTGGTGCAGATCCCCAAGCGCAACGAGCGCGGCCGCGGCATGGCCGTGACCGGCGTGATCACCGGCGCCCTCGGTGCGGTGCTCGTCGTGCTGGTCGTCGGCCTCGGGCTGGTGGCCGGCGTCGACGAGATCGACCGGGCCGACCGCCCGGGCCGCGTCCCGAAGGCCCCGCCGGGGGCCGTGCTCTGGTCCTCCCTCAAGGCCGGCGACTGCTACAACCCGACCGGTGAGGACGCCGAGAGCGGGGACCCTGAGAGCGGGGACCGGACCGTCTTCTGGGTGCTGAAGGCGCCGTGCGCCGATCCGCACCGCGGCGAGGCGGCCGGCATCGCCCGGGTCCCGGACGGCGCCGGCTCCGGCTACCCGGGTGAGACACGCCTCCGGGACCGCGCCGCCGCGCTCTGCGGCCCGCTGCTCGACGAGTACGCCCTCGACTACTGGGCCGTGCCGAACGGGATGGAGGAGGTCTACCTCTACCCGAGCCGGGCCAACTGGCAGTCCGGCGAGCGCTCCGTCACCTGCACCTACGAGGACCGCTACGCCCAGCACCGGGGCAGCGTGCGGACCGACCGGAGCAAGCTGACCCCGGCCCAGCTCGCCTACCTGGAGACCGCCCGGACCTTCAACAACGTGTTCTGGAGCGAGCCGGAGGCCGAGATCGCCGACGCGCCGGCCCAGTACGCGGACTGGGCCCGGCAGATGGCGGACGCCTCGCGCAAGGAGGCCGACGAGCTCTCCAGGGCGTCGACGCTCTGGCCGGAGGGGGCGAAGCCGAAGGTGGCCGAGCTGGTGGCGGCCCAGCGGGCGGCGGCCACCACCTGGGACACCGCGTCCCACGCGGCGGCGGGCGCCGCGCTCGAACGCGAGCTGCGGCAGGCGCGGTCGCTGGTGGCCAAGTCGGCCAAGCTGTCCCTGGAGATCCGCCGGGAGCTGGGCCTGTCGACCGGCGAGCAGGTCGGCGAGATCCAGACCTGACCCGGCGGAACCGACCCCGGCCCTCCTCCGGGGCGCGGTCTTACCGGGCGTTAACCGGGACCGTACCTGCCGGTAGCGAGCCGGGCGTAGCGTCCCTGGACGCGCCCCCCGGCCCGACCCCCACGCGGGCCGGGGGGTCGTGCCCCCGGCCACCGTCCGGACGTCCTACGCTCACCGGCATGGACACCTTTCGGGTGATGCGGCAGGACGACAACGGCAATCGGTTCCTGGTCGCCCAGGGCCTCGGCCGGGCCGAGGCCGAGCGCCGGGCGGCCGAGTTCGAGGCGCGCGGCCACAAGCAGCTGTACTGGGTGGAGCAGGCGGCCCCCGAGGCCGACGCCGTCGCGGTCGGGGCGCCCACGGCCGACGCCCCCACGGCCGGGCCCGAGGACACGGGACCCGCCGCGCCCGCCGGCGTGAACCGGATCGTCGTCGGCGGCGCCATCCTCCACCGGGGCCGGGTGCTGGCCGCCCGTCGCAGCGCGCCCGCCGCCGTGGCCGGGCGCTGGGAGTTCCCGGGCGGCAAGGCCGAGCCCGGTGAGACCGAGGAACAGGCGCTGGAGCGCGAGCTGATGGAGGAGCTGGGCGTGCGGGCCCGGGCGGTGGAGCGGCTGCCCGGTGCGTGGCTGGTCCGGCCGGGTCTGGAGCTGCACATCTGGGTGGCCGGGCTGCTCGCGGGGGAGCCCCGACCGCTGGAGGACCACGACGAGCTGCGCTGGCTCGGCCCGGAGGAGCTGGCCGGGCTGGACTGGCTGGAGCACGACCGCGCCGTCCTCCCGCACGTCGCCCGCCTGCTCGCCGGGGCGCCCGCCGCCTCCTGACCGGGGCGCCTCCTGACCGGGGGCCGGGCCGCCCCCGGAGCGGTCACCGCCGCGACGCGCAATACGCCAGGTAGGCCAATCGGAAAAGCCGACCCGCCAGCCGGGATAGCCTGGGTTCTGCTGGGTATGTCACTTTTCGGTACTATTCGTCACGATCGGTGAGCCGCCCCAGCCGGCGACGCCGGTCCCGACCAGAGCCGGAGGCCCCGTCGGTGTCGAGTACCGGTAACGGCGGCGGGGGAGCGCGACGCGCGGGCGCCGGGGGGAGCGCGGCCGCGCGCGCCCGCTTGCGCAGAGGCGTGCGCCCCGCGCCGCAGCCGCCGGCTGGCCGCCGCCGCGGAGCGGAGGGTCCCGCCTCCGACGCCCCGCCGCCCGACCGGCCCGCGCCGTCCCTGGTGGTCACCGACCCGCCCCCGCCGCCGGGCCTGCGCAGCCGCCCCGCCCGGCCGTTCCCGGGCGGCCCCGGCCCCGAACCGGGCGGCCCCGGCCCGCACGGCGAGGGCAACCTGCTGGACGTGGTCAAGGTGGCCATCGCGATCCTGGACACCGCCGGCCGGGTGGTGCTCTGGAGCCCGGCCGCCGAGGAGCTGCTCGGCTGGCCGAACGAGCTGCTGGTCGGCCGCCGGATCGAGGAGCTGATCCCGGACCAGGAGCAGGTCGTCCGGATCCGCGCGGCGATCCAGGGCACCCTGCGCAACGGCCGCTGGGCCGGCCTCGCCGAGCTGCGCGACCGGGACGGCGAGGCGGTCGCCGTGGAGGCCCGGCTCTCCCTGCTGGTGGACGGCGACGGCACCCCGTTCCTCCAGGTCAACCTGGCGGAGGCGGCGGCCGTGCAGGCCGTCGAGCGGGATCTCGCCGTCCGTGACGCACTGTTCGAGCAGTCCCCGCTGGGCATCGCCATCCTCGACACCGACCTGCGGTACACCGCCGTGAACCGGACGCTCGCCGAGATGAACGGCATGGCCACCGAGGACCACGCCGGCCGGACCACCGGCGAGACCCTGCCCGAGCGGGCCGCCGACGAGATCACCGCGATCCAGCGCCAGGTGCTGGCCACCGGCGAGCCGGTCATCGACGTCACGCTGGCCTCGCCGGTCACCGCCCGCTCCGGGTACCGCTCGATCTCCTACAGCCGGATGACCGACCGGGCCGGCCGGGTGCTCGGCATCTCCGGCACCGTGATGGACGTGACGGAGCGCTACCGGGCGGTGGCCAAGGTCGAGCACGCCCGGCGCCGGCTCTCCCTGCTCAACGAGTTCGGCTCCCGGGTCGGTGACCTGCTCGACGCCTCGCGGATCGCCCAGGAGCTGGCCAGCGCGGTCGTCCCGCGGCTCACCGACCACTCCGCGGTGATCCTGCTGCAGGCCGTCGCGCACGGTGACGACCTGCCCCGGCACGGCCACGACCGCCGGACGTCGCTGCTCCAGCTCGGCACCGCCTCCGTCCAGGACGGCCCGGAGGTGGAGGTGATGCTGCGGCGCGGCGCCCGGATCACCTTCGCCGAGGACTCCGCCTGCGGGCGGGTGCTGCGCACCGGCGTCCCGGAGCTGCTCTCCGGCGCCGACCAGCTGGACGACGTCACCTACTCCGGCGACCCGAAGATGCAGGCCGCCCACGACCTGGGCGTGCACTCGATGCTGGTGGTGCCGCTGCGCGCCCGCGGCATCGTGATCGGCCTGCTGCTGATCAGCCGGGCCGGCTACCGCGAGGGCTTCGACCGGGACGACCTCGCGTTCACCGTCGAGCTGGCCGACCGGGCCGGCAGCTCGCTGGACAACGCCCGGCTCTACGCGCGCGAGCGCACCGCCGCGCTCACCCTGCAGCGCACCCTGCTGCCGCAGCAGGTCCCGCAGCCGACCGGCGTCGAGGTCGCCTACCGGTACGTGCCCGGCAGCAGCGGCACCGAGGTCGGCGGCGACTGGTTCGACGTCATCCCGCTGCCCGGTGACCGGACCGCCCTGGTGGTCGGCGACGTGATGGGCCACGGCCTGCGGGCCGCCGCCACGATGGGCCGGCTGCGGACCGCCGTCCGGGTCCTGGCCGCCCTCGACCTGCCGCCGGACGTCCTGCTGCGGCACGTCCACGAGCTGGCCGACGACCTCGCCCAGGGGCCGGACGAGGCGCTCCTGGCCACCTGCATCTACGCCGTGTTCGACCCGGCCACCGCCCGGCTGACGGTCTCCAAGGCCGGCCACATCCCACCGGTGCTGATCGTGCCGGCCGCGGAGGCCGACGAGCCGACCCGCAACGGCGGCCCGCTGCTCGGCGGGGCCGGCCGGATCCTCGACCTGCCCTCGGGCGCGCCGCTCGGCGTGGGCGGCGTCCCGTTCGAGGCGGTCGAACTGAAGATCCCCGAGGGCAGCCTGCTCGCACTCTGCACCGACGGCCTGGTGGAGTCCCGCGACAAGGACCTCGACGTCGGGCTCGGCCGGCTGATGACCGTGCTCCAGCAGCCGCACGCGTCGATCCAGGCGGCCTGCGAGGCCGTGCTCGACACCATGGAGCAGGGCCGCGAGCCGGACGACGTGGCGCTGCTGCTGGCCCGGCTCGGCCACGGACAGGCCGGCACCCCGACGGCCGGCTGGACGCTTCCCGCCGAGCCGACCGCCGTCTCCCGGGCCCGCCGGCTGGTCCGCGCGACGCTCACCGAATGGGGTGTCGAGGAGCTGACCGACACCGCGGAGCTGCTGGTCAGCGAGCTGGTCACCAACTCGGTCCGGTATGCCAGCGCACCCATCGGAGTACGGTTGACGCTGGGCGAGACGCTGCTGGTGGAGATCTCCGATCCGCTGCCGGACCCGCCCCGCGAGCGCCACGCGGCCGAGGCCGACGAGGGCGGCCGGGGTCTGGAACTCGTCCGCCGGCTCGCGCTCCGCTGGGGTGCCCGGGCCGAGGGCATGGGCAAGGTCGTCTGGTTCGAGCAGGCCCTGCCGGGTAATGAGCCCGAGGAGACGGGAGCCGAGTAGGACGCGAGTAGAACGGGGCTGCATATGCCAGCGGGTCGCCGGGGGGAGCGCGCACTCCGGCAGGGGGCGCGAGCGTGGCATGGTGGTTGCGCGGGCGGTAGGACAAAAACCTTCGCCCGATCTGATGTTGTGATGTTGAGGGCGTGTGAACGTACCCCTCGATGATGAATACTCGGTCTTCTCGGCATCCGGACGGTCGCGGGTTTGGAGGGGTCGGTCCGTTGAACAGCACCCCGGCGCGTAACGCGCCGAGCAGCAGCGGTCATGCCGCTGTGCCCGGGCAGGCCGGCTCGCCGCACCTGCCCGCCGTCGCGGCCGCCCAGGCCGCCCCGGGAGGGACGGGCGCCGGCCACGGCCGCGCCGCCTGCCCGGGGAGCGGCACCAGGCGCTGGGGCGCCGGGGATCCCGGCTCGATCTACGACTACATCCGGGTCGCGACCTTCGCGATCGGCCCGGACGGGCGGATCAGCCAGTGGAGCGAACGCGCGGCCGAGTTCTTCGGCGTGGCGGCCTCCGAGGCCGTCGGCGCCGACCCGATCACCACCTTCGTGCCGCGCGAGCTCTGGCAGCGCGGGCGCGCCCGGCTGGAACGCACCCTGGCCGGCGAGGAGTGGGTCGGCACCACGCCCTACCGCGACGCCGGCGGCGGCGAGGGGCTCGCCGAGCTCTACCTGATGCCCGACAGCGCGCTGCCCACCGCCGGAGCCACCTGCCTCGCCGTCGACCTCGGCCGGCTGCGCCGGATCGAGACCGACCTCGCCGCCTCCGAGGCCGTCTTCGGCCAGACGCCCACCGGCTTCGTCCTCTTCGACGACCGGCTCCGCCTGCAGCGCGTCAACGACGCCTTCGCCTCCGGCATGGGTCTGGCCCCCGGGGACCTCGAAGGCCTCACCGCGCACGACCTCTTCCCGCCCTCCGAGGCGGACCGGCTCACCGCCGCCCTGCGCAAGGTCCTCGCCACCGGCGAGCCCGTCTTCGACCTGCGCTTCCACTCCGCCGTCCCGACCCGCGAGGGCAACCGGCTCTGGGCCGTCTCGCTCTACCGGCTCAACGGAGCCGCCGGACAGCCGACCGGCGTGGCCGGGCAGGTCTCCGACGTCACCAGCCGGCACGTCGCCGAGCGCGAGGCCGACGGCGTCCGCCGCAACCTCGCCCTGCTGAACGAGGCCAGCGCGCACATCGGCTCCACCCTCGACCTGGAGACCACCGCCAAGGAGCTGCTGGACGTCGTCGTCCCGCCGTTCTGCGACCTCGCCACCGTCGACCTCTACACCGCCCTGCTCTCCGGCGAGACCGTCCCCAGCGCCGGCCGGTACGGCGACGGCGTGCTCACCGACGGCAGCGGCGAACTGCGCCGGGTCGCCGTCTCCAGCGTGGTCGGCGGCGCCTCCTCGGTGCTCGGCTCGGTCACCGGCCTGCCGATCGCCGAGGCCGGCGGCACGCTCTGCTACCCGCGCCGCTCGCCGCACGCCCGGGCCCTGCGCACCGGCCGCAGCGTCGTCCCCGAGCCCGGGCCGGACCCGCTGCTGCGCTCCACCCTGATCGTCCCGCTGGTCGCCCGCGACCAGGTGCTCGGCCTCGTCCAGCTCTCCCGCGCGATCGGCAGCGAGCCCTTCGACGCCCGCGACGTCGCGATCGCCGAGGAGCTGGTCGCCCGGGCCGCGGTCTGCATCGACAACGCCCGGCTCTACCGCCGCGAGCACGAGCGCGCCCTGATCCTCCAGCGCAGCCTGCTGCCCCCGGGCAACCCGGCCGCCAGCGGCCTGGAGATCGCCTGCCGCTACCTGCCCAGCAACAACAACACCGAGGTCGGCGGCGACTGGTTCGACGTCATCCAGCTGCCCGGCAACCGCACCGCGCTGGTCATCGGCGACGTGATGGGCCGCGGCCTGCGCGCCGCCGTGGCGATGGGGCAGCTGCGCACCGCCGTCCGCACCCTGGCGATGCTCGACCTCGATCCCGCCGAGGTGCTCACCGCGCTCGACGAGATCGCCCGCGGCCTGGGCGACGACACCGCGCCGGCCGCCCCGCCCGCCCCGTTCGGGCGGCTCACCTCGACCGCCGACGAGGAGGCCCGCGAGGTCTACCTCGCGACCTGCGTCTACGCGGTGTACGACGCCGTCACCCGCCGTTGCACCTTCGCCAACGCCGGCCACCTGCCGCCCGTCCTGCTCAGCCCCGGCGAATCCGCCCGGATCCTCGACGTCCCGCCCGGCCTGCCGCTCGGCGTCGGCGGCGAGCCCTTCGAGGAGGTCGAGCTGACCCTGCCGGACGGCGCCGTGCTCGGCCTCTACACCGACGGCCTGGTGGAGAGCCGCAAGCACCAGCTGGACGAGGGCCTGCGGGCCTTCCGCACCGCGCTGTCCGCCGAGGGCAAGGGGCTGGAGGAGCTCTGCGACCACGTCCTCGGTGAGCTCAACCCGCACCACGGCGAGGACGACATCGCCCTGCTGATGGCCAAGGTGCACGCCTTCCCCGACGACGCCGTGGGCAACTGGTTCCTGCCGCCCGAGCCCACCTCGGTGGCCAAGGCCCGCGAGCTGGCCTGCAGCTGGCTGCTGGCCCGCGGCCTCGACGAGCTGGTCGACACCACCGAGCTGCTGGTCAGCGAGCTGGTCACCAATGCGCTCCGGCACGGCCGCGGCGAGATCCGGCTCCGGCTGCTGCGCGACCGCAGCATGGTCTGCGAGGTCTGGGACGACGGCTACGCCCAGCCGCGGCAGCGGCGCGCCCAGGAGACCGACGAGGGCGGCCGCGGGCTCCAGCTGGTCAGCCTGCTGGCGGAGCGCTGGGGCAGCCGGCGCACGCCCAAGGGCAAGATCGTCTGGTTCGAGCTGTCGATCTAGGTCCTGCCCGGCAGGCCCCACCGCCGCCCGCACGGATCGGCCGACCGGGTGCAGTCCTCCGGCGGCCGCCGTGTCGGCGGTGCCCCGCCCCGCACGGCGGCGTTCCATGGCCGCCATGCGCGTCCGCCAGCTCACCACCGCAGCCGCCGCGCTGCTGCTCGCCGCCGGGGCCCTGGCCGGCTGCTCCGGCACCCCCGCCCCGGCCCGGGCCCGCACCCCGGAGCCAGCCCCCGCCCCCGCGGCCGTCACCGGCGACCTCCGCCCGTACGACCGGGCCGGGGTGCAGGACGGCGGCACGCTGCGCTGGGCGCTGGACGCCCTCCCGGCCACGTTCGACGTCTACCGGCCCGCGGCGACGGCGGACTCGGCGCTGCTCGCGCACGCCCTCTACCCCTCGCTGTTCCGGCCCGACGCGCACGGCGGGCTGGTCGCCGATCCGGACTACCTGGAGTCCGCGGAGTCCACCCCGCCCGGCCGGCAGCCGCAGGTGGTCACCTACCGGCTCAACCCGCACGCCGTCTGGAGCGACGGCACCCCGCTCGCCCTGGCGGACTTCACCGCCCAGCGGGCCGCCCTCTCCGGCCTCGACCCCGCGTACACCACCACCCGCCCCGCCGGCTACGACGCGATCGACTCGATCACCCAGGGCGCCGGCCCGTCCGAGATCAAGGTGACCTTCCGGCACCCGTACGCCGGCTGGCGGGCCCTGTTCGGGCCGCTCCACCCCGCGGTCGAGACGTCCACCCCGGCAGCCTTCGACCGCCCGCCGACGGACGGGCCGCACCCGACGGCCGGGCCCTTCGTGCCGGCCGGCCAGGACGCGGCGGCCGGGCGGATCACCCTGGTCCGCAACCCGCTCTGGTGGGGGGACGCGCCCAAGGCCGACCGGATCGACTTCCTGGCCGTCCCGGCCGAACGGCGCCTCGACGCGCTCGACCAGGACCGGCTAGACATCGCGCCGCTCACCGCGGCGGTCGACCGGGCCCAGGCGGCCCCCGGCAGCTCGGCCGACCTCGCGGGTGCCTCCGCGTCGGCCCTGCGGCGGGCCGAGGCACTGCCCGGCATCACCGTGCACCGGGCGTCCGCCGCCTCGCTCACCCAGCTCACCCTCAACGCCGCCCGCGCCCCGCTCGCCGACCCGGCCGTCCGGCAGGCGCTCGGACTGGCCGTCGACCGGCGGCGGATCGCCGACGCCGCCCTCACCCCGCTCGGCCTCGCCGCCGCCCCGCTCGGCAACCACCTGCTCGCCGGCGACCAGGACGGCTACCGCGACAACAGCGGCGCGCTCGGCACCGCGGACCCGGGCCGGCTGCTGGACGCGGCCGGCTGGAAGCGGCCGGCCGGCGGCGGCACCCGCACCCGGGACGGCAGGTCGCTGGTGCTCACCCTGCTGATCCCCGCCGACTCCGCCCTCGCCCGGCGCACCGCCGACGCCCTGGTCGCCGGCCTCACCGAGACGGGCATCGCCGTCCGGCCGGTGCCCGTCCCCGTGGAGGCGTTCGTCCCGGGCCACCTGGCGGTCGGCGACTTCGACCTCGCGCTGTTCTCCTGGCCGGCCGGTCCCGATCCGGTGGCCGGCCGGCGCCCGGTCTACGCCAAGCCACGGCCCGGTCCGGACGGCGCCCTGGAGACCGGCAGCAACTACGGCCGGGCCGGGACGGAGGAGATCGACCGGCTCCTCGACCGCGCCGCCGCCGAGCTCGACCCGGTCGCCCGGCCGGCCCTGCTGCAGGAGGCCGACACCCGGATCTGGCAGCTCGGCCACTCCGTCCCGCTCTACCAGCGCCCGGAGCTCGTCGCCGTCCGCTCCGAGGTGGCCGCCGCCGGCGCCTGGGGCTTCACCTGGCCCCGCTTCCAGGACGTCGGGCTGCTCCGCCACTGACCGGCCCGGCCGCCACCGGGGCGTCGCCGGCCCACCGGTCGAGCTGCCGCTCGACGAGGTCGGTCCGGGCCAGCCCGGGGTACGTCCGGCGGGCCCTGGCCAGCGCCTCCCGCGCCTCGTCGAAACGGCCGAGGGCGCCCAGTGCGGCGGCCAGCGAGCAGTCCGACTCGGCCCGCCAGGGCCGATAGGCGTGCAGGGCGCGCTGGCTGCGGGCGATGGCCAGCGCCTCGTCGGGCCGGTTGTCGAGCCGGGCGAGGTCGGCCAGGGCGGGGATCGTGCGCTCCAGGGCCTTCCGGGGGCCGCCGAACTCGCCCAGGACGGTCATCAGCCGTGGCAGGTACCGGTCGGGCGGCAGCTCGCCGGCGTCCGCCGCCCCCACGATCGCGCTGCTGATCAGCATCCCGGCCTCGATCGCATGGGACACCGTGAGGGCCTGCGCCCGGGCCCGGCGGCCGTGCTCCTCCGCCTCGGCGTAGCGGCCCTCGGCGAGCGCGAGCTCCCCCCGGTCCTGTTCGGGGTTGTCCTCGGGCGTCAGCTCCGCGACCGCCGCGCCGAACTCGGTGAGCCGCCCCTGGGCGAAGGCGATGCCGGCCCGGACGTTCGGCCCGGAGCCGAACGGGAGGCCGGCCGGCCGGAAGGGCATCAGGAGGAGGATCCGGCCGGTGCCGAGCGGGCCGCGCAGGGTCGCCAGGATCCGCCAGGCCGTCGCGGTCAGCACGCCCACGCCCAGCGGCCGGGCCGCGGTGCCACCGGTCAGCAGCCAGACGCCCAGCGCGGTCTGGAGGCCGGCGGCCACGGCGGTGCCGAGCCAGATCCGCAGCCGGGCCAGCGGAGCCCGCGCCAGGAGCCAGTAGACGTTCAGTGTGCCGGGGAAGGCCCTGAGCTGGACGAGCGCCGTCCCGATCCGGGCCTCGGCCAGGATCCGGCCGGAGCCGAGGACGACGAGGTGGACCCGCTTGCTCTGCAGCCGTGCGGTGAGCAGGACCCAGACCTGGGCCAGCAGGTCCGACAGGGCGTAGCCCGCCAGGGGGAGGAGCAGCGCGCGGGTCGGGTCGGTGGCGGCGCCGGTGCCCGCGTACAGCGCTGTCACCGCCACGGCGGCGAAGGGAGCGCCGAAGAGTTTGATCACAGCGGCACAGCTTGCGGCACGGTGTCCGGCGGGGGAAGAGCGGTGATCCACTTGTGATCTTGATCCCGCCCGACCTGCCCGTTTCGGCCGACCTGGAGGGTTCCACGTACGATAGGAGGAAGCCGTGGCATGTCCTGCCCGGCGGGTGGACCGGTAGTAGCAGGCGGTACGGGCGGCGGCGATCAACAGGGATCGCCGGTCGGCGTCACGCAGCCGGGCGCCGTAACCCACGATTCCGGGAGAATCCGCTCCGCATGCCCACGCGCAATGACATCCGCAACGTTGCCATCGTCGCCCACGTCGACCACGGCAAGACCACGCTGGTCGACGCCATGCTGAAGCAGGCCGGCGCCTTCGCCGCCCACCAGCACCTCGACGACCGCATGATGGACTCCAACGACCTGGAGCGCGAGAAGGGCATCACCATTCTCGCGAAGAACACCGCCGTCAAGTACCACCCCAAGGAGGGTGGCGCCCCGATCACGATCAACATCATCGACACCCCCGGCCACGCCGACTTCGGTGGCGAGGTCGAGCGCGGTCTGTCGATGGTGGACGCGGTCGTGCTCCTGGTCGACGCCTCCGAGGGTCCGCTGCCGCAGACCCGCTTCGTGCTCCGCAAGGCCCTGACCGCGAAGCTCCCGGTCATCCTCTGCATCAACAAGACCGACCGTCCGGACGCCCGGATCGACGAGGTCATCAACGAGACCTACGACCTCTTCCTGGACCTCGACGCCACCGAGGAGCAGATCGAGTTCCCGATCGTCTACGCCTGTGCGCGTGACGGCGTCGCCTCGATGACCAAGCCGGCGGACGGCAGCGTCCCGGCCGACAGCGACTCGCTGGAGCCGTTCTTCTCCACCATCCTGGAGCACGTCCCGGCCCCGGTCTACGACGAGGACGCGCCGCTCCAGGCCCACGTCACCAACCTGGACGCGGACAACTTCCTCGGCCGCATCGCGCTCTGCCGCGTCGAGCAGGGCGAGCTGCGCAAGGGCCAGCAGGTCGCGTGGATCAAGCGCGACGGCACGATCCAGAACGTCAAGATCACCGAGCTGCTGATGACCGAGGCGCTCACCCGCAAGCCGGCCGAGGTGGCCGGCCCCGGCGACATCTGCGCCGTCGCGGGTATCCCGGAGATCATGATCGGCGAGACCCTGGCCGACCCGGAGAACCCGATCGCCCTGCCGCTGATCACGGTGGACGAGCCGGCCATCTCGATGGTCATCGGCACCAACACCTCGCCGCTGGTCGGCAAGGGCGGCAAGGGCCACAAGGTCACCGCCCGCATGGTGAAGGACCGCCTGGACCGCGAGCTGATCGGTAACGTCTCGCTCCGCGTGCTGCCGACCGAGCGTCCCGACGCCTGGGAGGTCCAGGGCCGTGGCGAGCTGGCGCTGGCCATCCTGGTCGAGACCATGCGCCGGGAGCTCTTCGAGCTGACCGTCGGCAAGCCGCAGGTCGTCACCAAGGTCATCAACGGCAAGACCCACGAGCCGGTCGAGCGGATGACCATCGACAGCCCCGAGGAGTACCTCGGCGCGATCACCCAGCTGATGGCGACCCGCAAGGGCCGCATGGAGACCATGACGAACCACGGCTCCGGCTGGGTCCGCATGGAGTTCATCGTCCCGTCGCGCGGCCTGATCGGCTTCCGGACCCAGTTCCTGACCGACACCCGCGGCACCGGCATCGCGCACTCCATCTTCGAGGGCCACGAGCCGTGGTTCGGCGAGCTCCGGATGCGCAACAACGGCTCGCTGGTGGCGGACCGCGCGGGCGTCGTGACGCCGTTCGCGATGATGGGCATCCAGGAGCGCGGCACGCTCTTCGTGGAGCCCACCACCGAGGTGTACGAGGGCATGATCGTCGGCGAGAACTCGCGCCAGGACGACATGGACATCAACATCACCAAGGAGAAGAAGCTCACCAACATGCGTGCGGCCTCCTCCGACACCACCGAGAACCTGGTGCCGCCGCGCAAGCTCTCGCTGGAGCAGTCGCTGGAGTTCTGCCGCGAGGACGAGTGCATCGAGGTGACCCCGGAGACGGTTCGTATCCGTAAGGTCGTCCTGGACCAGAAGGAGCGCGGTCGCACCGCCTCGCGCGCCAAGAAGGCGTGATCCCTCGCTTCTGAGGGCCCTTTGGCCTGAATCGATCGCCCCCCTTTCCGATGGAGAGGGGGGCGTTCGTTTTTCAACACTTCAAGTTGTCGGCGCAGGTATAAACGGAATAGCGCTTACCACGGCAAGGTGTCCGCTGAGCGAACGTGACAGTCCGTCATTCATGACGACTGTCCGTTTGATGCCTGTCTGGGTATGCCTTATATGTCCGGTTTTCGAAACTTACCGACCGTTCATGTGACCTAATTGAGATCGGCAGTGGTCACTTTCGTGTCCGTGGGTGACACATAGTGGGTCCAGTCAGGCTCGGGTCAAGGGTTAACGCGCAGGGGTGCGCGCCGAAACCACGAGCGCGGACGGCACAACGGAAGCGGCGTCAGTCGCCCGGAGTGCTCTCCTCGTTGGAAAGTCGATTTCAGGAGGCATCCCCCATGCGCGGTGCAACCCAGACCAAGTGGCTTGTCGCGGCGACCGCGATCGCCCTCGCGGCGACCGCTTGCAGCACCAGCTCGAAGAGCAGTGACAGCAAGGCCTCGTCCGGTGGCGGCAGCATCGCCGTCGAGCTGGGCGAGCCGCAGCACGGTCTGGTTCCGCAGAACACCGCGGAGTCCGAGGGCACCGAGGTCGTGGGCGCGCTCTTCGCCGGCCTGGTCGACTACGACTTCAAGACCAACGCCCCGAAGCTGCGGGTGGCCGAGTCGATCGAGTCCCCGGACAGCAAGGTCTGGACGATCAAGATCAAGGACGGCTACACCTTCCACAACGGCGAGAAGGTCACCGCCAAGTCCTTCGTGGACGCGTGGAACTGGGGCGCCAACCAGGACAACGCGGGCGAGGGCCTCCCCTTCTTCGCCAAGATCGAGGGCTCCGAGGAGCTGGCTCCGGGCAAGGACAAGAAGCCCACCACCAAGGAGCTCAAGGGCCTGAAGGTCGTCGACGACAAGACCTTCACCGTCACCCTCTCCGCGCCGTTCTCGCAGTTCAAGACCATGCTCGGGTACAACCCGTTCTACCCGCTGCCGCAGGCGTTCTACGCGGACCCGAAGGCCTTCGGCGACAAGCCGATCGGCAACGGCCCGTTCGAGATGGACGGCTCCTGGGAGCACAACAAGCAGATCAAGGTCAAGCGCTACGAGAACTTCCCTGCCTCGGACGGCAAGGCGAAGCTCCAGGGCGTCACCTTCAAGATCTACGACAACCTGGACACCGCGTACAACGACCTGCGCGCCGACAACATCCAGGCCACCGACAAGCTCCCGATCTCGGCCCTGGCCTCGGTGAAGAGCGAGTTCGGCGACCGCTACATCTACAAGCCGGACTCGGGCGTCGGTTACATCGGCTTCCCGATCACCACCAACCCGGCCGCGTACGGCAAGCCGGAGATCCGCAAGGCGATCTCGATGGCGATCGACCGGGAGTCGATCACCAAGACCATCTTCTCGGGCACCCGCGTCCCGGCCGACGACTTCATCAACCCGCTCATCCCGGGCTACCGCAAGGGCGCCATGGGTGACGCGGCGAAGTACGACCCGACCAAGGCCAAGGAGCTCTTCACCACGGCCGGCGGCGTCCCGAACAACACCATCGAGCTGGGCTACAACGCCGATGGTGGCCACAAGGAGTGGATCGAGGCGGTCGGCAACCAGCTGAAGAAGAACCTCGGCGTCGAGGTCACCTTCAAGCCGTTCGAGAAGTTCGGCAAGATCCTCGACTCGCTGGGTGCCAAGGAGTACTCGGGCGCCTTCCGCATGGCCTGGTCGATGGACTACCCGTCGATCGAGGACTACCTGCGTCCGATCTTCTCCAAGGTCGCGATCGAGAACGGCTCGAACTACGGCGGCTACGTCAACGACAAGTTCGAGACCCTGCTGGACCAGGCGGACCAGGCCAAGACGGACGACGAGGCCATCAAGCTGTACCAGCAGGCCGACGACGTCCTGATCCAGGACATGCCGTACATCCCGGTGTACAGCTACATGTCGTCCGCGGCGTACAGCAAGAAGATCAAGAACTTCGACGTCGACGCCCAGGGTCGTATGAACCTGGCCCAGATCGAGATGGCCGGCTGATCCGGTAGTCAGACGAACGGGGGCGGGCGGCTCGGACTACAGTCCGAGTCCTCCCGCCTCCCTTCCTTGTCCGAAAGTATGGAGGTCTGATGGGCCGCTATGTGATCCGCCGACTGATACAGGCAATCCCTGTCCTGATCGGTGCGACCCTGCTGATCTACGCCCTGGTCCACTACCTGCCCGGTGACCCGGTGCAGGCGCTGGCCGGCGAGAAGCGAGCCGACCCGATCGTGGCGGACATGATCCGCCAGAAGTACCACCTGAACGACCCGTTCCTCGTCCAGTACTGGAACTACATCACCGGCGTGTTCCAGGGTGACCTCGGCGAGAGCCTGACCGGTCGCTCCGTGAGCGACATGATCAGTGAGGCGTTCCCGTACACCGTGAACCTCGCGCTGGTGGCCTTCATCATCGAAGCGGTCATCGGTGTGTTGGCGGGTGTCATGGCGGCCCTTCGCAAGGGCAAGTTCCTGGACCAGCTGGTGCTGATCAGCACGCTGTTCGTCATCTCGATCCCGGTCTTCGTGACCGGCTTCGTCCTCCAGCTGCTGCTGGGCGTGAAGCTCAAGAACGACTACGGCTTCGACTTCTTCCCGGTCTCCTTCAACGAGGAGGACGGGCTCCGCGCCTACCTGCTGCCGGCCTTCGTGCTGGCGTCCACCTCGCTGGCGTACGTGGCCCGCCTGACCCGCACCAGCCTGATGGAGACCATGCGCGCGGACTACGTCCGCACCGCGGTCGCCAAGGGTCTGAAGCGTCGTCGGGTGATCGGCCGCCACGCGCTGCGCAACGCACTGATCCCGATCGTCACCTTCCTCGGTGCCGACCTCGGCGGTCTGATGGGTGGCGCGGTCATCACCGAGAAGATCTTCAACATGCACGGCATCGGCGGTCTGCTCGCCCAGTCCGTGTACCAGAAGCAGGGCACGGTCATCGTCGGCATGGTGACCCTCCTGGTGATGATCTACCTCATCACCACCCTGTTCGTGGACCTGCTGTACGCCGTGCTCGACCCGAGGATCCGCTATGAGTGACACCATCACCAAGGGCTCCGAGGCCCCGTCCGAAGACAACCGTCCGCAGTCCGCGGAGCCCGCTGCCAAGCAGGAGCGGGTGGCCAGCCTCTGGTCGGACGCGGTTCGCGACCTGCGTCGCAACCCGGTGTTCATCATCGGTGCGGCCCTGGTCCTCTTCCTGCTGGTGCTCTCCGCGGTGCCGCAGCTGTTCACCGACGGCAGCCCGTTCGACGGCAACGCCTGCGACCTCGCCGACTCGCTGAAGCGGCCCAGTGCCGAGCACTGGTTCGGCTTCGACGTGCAGGGCTGCGACGTCTACACCCGCACGGTGTGGGGCGCCCGCAACTCGATCATCGTCGGTGTCCTGACCACCTTCCTGGTCACGGTGGTCGGTGCCCTCCTCGGCCTGCTGGCCGGCTGGAAGGGCGGCATCCTCGACAGCATCCTCTCCCGCTTCACCGAGATCTTCTTCTCGATCCCGCTGCTGCTCGGCGGCATGCTGATCATGTCGATGCTCGGCAAGGGCAACGCCTACACCGTGTCGATCGTGATGGCCGTCCTCGGCTGGCCGCAGATCTTCCGCATCATGCGCGCCTCGGTGCTGTCCAACAAGCACAACGACTACGTGATGGCGGCCCGTGCCCTCGGTGCCAGCAGCCTCCGGATCACCTTCCGGCACATCCTGCCGAACGCCATCGCGCCGGTCATCGTGATCGCCGCGATCTCCCTGGGTGTCTACATCGGCGCCGAGGCCGCCCTGTCCTACCTGGGCATCGGCGTGCAGTCGCCGGAGATCTCCTGGGGCCTGATGATCAGCGACGCGCAGCCGCGCTTCCTGAACGCCCCGCACGTCCTGCTGTTCCCGTCGGCCGTGCTGAGCGTCACCGTGCTGGCCTTCATCATGCTCGGCGACGCGGTCCGCGACGCCCTCGACCCGAAGCTCCGCTGAGAGAAGAGGTGACGACCCGATGACCACCGTGATCGAGAAGAACCAGAAGACCGGCCGCCTTGAGGTTGGCACCCCGCTGCTGGAGGTCAAGGACCTCCACGTGGAGTTCCACACCCGGGACGGCGTCGCCAAGGCAGTGAACGGCGTCAACTACTCCGTCGCCGCCGGTGAGACCCTGGCGGTGCTCGGCGAGTCCGGCTCCGGCAAGTCGGTGACCGCCCAGACCATCATGGGCATCCTCGACATGCCGCCCGGCAGGATCAGCCAGGGCCAGATCCTCTTCCGCGGCCAGGACATGCTGGCCATGAAGGAGGAGGAGCGCCGGCAGATCCGCGGCCAGAAGATCGCGATGATCTTCCAGGACGCGCTGTCCTCGCTGAACCCGGTGATGACCGTCGGAGCCCAGCTCGGCGAGATGTTCCGGGTGCACCGCGGCGCCTCGAAGAAGGAGGCGAAGGAGAAGGCCATCGAGCTGATGGAGCGGGTGCGCATCCCCGCCGCCCGTCAGCGCGTGGGCGACTACCCGCACCAGTTCTCCGGCGGCATGCGCCAGCGCATCATGATCGCCATGGCGCTCTCCATGGAGCCCGACCTGATCATCGCGGACGAGCCCACCACCGCCCTGGACGTCACCGTCCAGGCCCAGGTGATGGACCTGCTCGCCGAGCTGCAGGCCGAGTACAACATGGGCCTGATCCTGATCACCCACGACCTCGGCGTGGTCGCCGACGTCGCGGACAAGATCGCCGTGATGTACGCGGGCCGGATCGTCGAGACCGCCCCGGTGCGCGACCTGTACGCGAACCCGGCGCACCCCTACACCAAGGGCCTGCTCCGCTCGATCCCGCGCCTGGACCAGAAGGGCCAGGAGCTGTACGCGATCAAGGGCCTGCCCCCGAACCTGCTGAAGGTGCCGGCCGGCTGCGCGTTCAACCCCCGCTGTGACGTCGCCACCGACCTGTGCCGCACGGAGATCCCGACGCTGCACCAGGTGACGGACAAGGACGGCAAGGAGCTCACCGGCCGCCGCAGCGCGTGCCACCTCTGGAAGGAGACCCTCCATGGCTGAGCCCATCCTGGAGGTCAAGGACCTGGTCAAGCACTACCCGCTGACCCAGGGCATCCTCTTCAAGAAGCAGGTCGGCGCCGTCAAGGCCGTCGACGGCATCTCCTTCGAGCTGGCCAAGGGTGAGACCCTCGGCATCGTCGGTGAGTCCGGCTGTGGCAAGTCGACGCTGGCCAAGGTCCTGATGAACCTGGAGCGGGCCACCTCCGGCCAGGTCCTGTTCAAGGGCGAGGACATCTCCAAGCTGAGCGGTGCCGGCCTCAAGGCCGTCCGCCGCAACATCCAGATGGTGTTCCAGGACCCGTACACCTCGCTGAACCCGCGGATGACCGTCGGTGACATCATCGGCGAGCCGTTCGAGATCCACTCCGAGGTGGCGCCGAAGGGCGACCGCCGCAAGGCCGTCCAGGACCTGCTGGACGTCGTGGGCCTGAACCCGGAGTACATCAACCGGTACCCGCACCAGTTCTCCGGCGGCCAGCGCCAGCGCATCGGCATCGCCCGCGGCCTCGCGCTCAAGCCCGAGATCATCATCTGCGACGAGCCGGTCTCCGCCCTGGACGTCTCCGTCCAGGCGCAGGTGATCAACCTGCTGGAGCAGCTGCAGAGCGACTTCGAGCTCTCGTACATGTTCATCGCGCACGACCTCTCCATCGTCCGGCACATCTCCGACCGCGTCGGCGTGATGTACCTGGGCAAGATGGTCGAGATCGGGACCGACGAGGAGATCTACGAGAACGCCACGCACCCGTACACCCAGGCGCTGCTCTCCGCGGTGCCGGTGCCGGACCCGACGGCGCGCGAGACCCGCGACCGGATCATCCTGACCGGCGACATCCCCTCGCCGGCCAACCCGCCGTCCGGCTGCCGGTTCCGCACCCGCTGCTGGAAGGCGGAGGAGCGCTGCTCCACCGAGATCCCGCTGCTGGCGGTGCCCGAGGTGCTGAGCGGCCCGGCCAAGCACGAGTCGGCCTGCCACTTCGCCGAGGTCCGGGAGACGGCCGCCGCCGTCTGATCCCCGAGGCGTTCCCCCGGAAGGGCCCGCGGCCACCCGCCGCGGGCCCTTCCGGTGTTCCGTCAACTCGCCCAGAGGGTGCGGTGCACCCATCCGGGGGTACCTGGCTCGCGCCGCCGCACGGGCGCGCTTCTCATGGGGTGTGATGCGACACACACCTTGAGGAGGGACCTCCATGCCCGCAGCCCCCCGTGCTCGTTGGGTCCTCGCCGGTGCGACGTCCGTGGCCCTGGTGGCCAGCGGGTGCAGCAGCAGCGGCGGCGGCAGCAGTTCGTCCGACACCAGCAAGACCTTCAGCTACCAGAGCAGCGAGCCGCAGAACCCGCTGCAGCCGGCGAACGCGAACGAGACCGGTGGCGGTCGCATCATCCAGAACCTCTTCAAGGGCCTGGTCGACTACGACCCGAGCAACGCCAAGATCCGGATGCAGGTCGCGGACACGATCGACACCAGCGACTCGCAGACCTTCAACGTCACGCTGAAGAGCGGCTGGACGTTCCACGACGGCTCGCCGGTCAAGTCGAGCAACTTCGTCAACGCCTGGAACTGGGGCGCCACCACCAGCAACAACCAGATCAACAGCTCCTGGTTCTCCGACATCGAGGGTTACCAGGACGTCCACCCGGCCAGCGGCCAGCCGGCCGCGACCAAGATGTCCGGCCTGACCGTCGTGGACGACACGCACTTCACCATCAAGCTGCGGAACAAGGTCTCGTACTTCGAGTACAAGCTCGGCTACATCGCCTTCTCCCCGCTGCCGGACGGCTTCTTCAACGACCCGGCCGGGTACGGCCAGAAGCCCGTCGGCAACGGCCCCTACCAGTTCGTCAGCTGGGACCACAACCAGCAGGTGGTCACCAAGACCTACCCGAACTACCAGGGCGTCGACAAGCCGAAGAACGGCGGCGTCGTCTTCAAGATGTACAGCACCGCCGAGGCCGCGTACGCCGACCTGCAGTCCAACAACCTGGACGTGATGGACCAGGTGCCGCCGTCCGCGCTGGCCACCTACAAGAGCGACCTGGGCGACCGGGCGATCGACTCCCCGCAGGGCGCCATCCAGAACGTCGGCTTCACGCTCTACCAGGCGGACTGGGCCGCGCCGGAGAAGGCGCAGGTCCGCCAGGGCATCTCGATGGCGATCGACCGCGACACCATCACCAAGACGGTGCTCCAGGGATCGCGCGCGCCCGCCAGCTCCTGGGTCGCCGAGGGCGTCGAGGGCTACAAGGCGGGCCAGTGCGGTGACTTCTGCACCTTCAACGCGGACAAGGCCAAGCAGATGATCGCTCAGGGCGGCGGCATCCCGGGCAACAAGCTGAGCATCACGTACAACGCGGACGGCGGCCACAAGGAGTGGGTCGACGCGGTCTGCAACTCGATCCGGCAGAGCACCGGCGTGGACTGCACGGGTGACCCGAAGCCCGACTTCAAGACCGCCCGGGCGGCGATCACCGGTCACCAGATCGACGGCATGTTCCGGACCGGCTGGGTGCAGGACTACCCGCTGAACGCCAACTTCCTCGCCGACGTCTACCGCACCGGCGCCGCGTCCAACGACTTCGGCTACAGCAGCGCGCAGTTCGACCAGCTGTCCACCCAGGCGGACCAGGCCGACAGCGTCCAGGCCTCGGTGACCGGCTACCAGCAGGCCGAGGCGGTGCTGGCGCAGGACATGCCCGCCATCCCGCTCTGGTACTACCGCACCAACTCGGGCTACTCCAGCAACGTCCAGAACGTGGCGTTCGACTCCTTCGGCAACCCGGCCTGGACCCAGGTCGAGGTCAAGGGCTGATCCCCCTCCCCGCCCGCCCGCCGGGCCGGGGGCACCTCCCGGCCCCCGGCCGGGGGTGAGGGGCCCGGCCCCGCGCGGCCCCGCCCTCCCCGCACGGGGGGCGGGGCCCGGGCACTCGGTCCAACGGCCCGCCGCACCCGGTCACGGGCCGACCCGTCACCTAGGAAGGAGGCTCGGATGGGAAGTTACGTGCTGCGGCGGGTGCTGCAGATGATCCCGGTGTTCTTCGGCTCCACATTCCTGATCTTCCTGATGGTCTACACGCTGCCGGGCGACCCGGTCGCGGCGCTGTTCGGGGACAAGGCCGCCGACCCGGCGGTGGTGGCCAACCTGAAGCACCGCTACTACCTCGACCAGCCGCTGTGGAAGCAGTACCTGCACTACATGGGGAACCTGTTCCAGGGCGACTTCGGGACGAGCTTCACCGGGCGGTCCGTCACCGACATCATGGCGGACGCCTTCCCGGTCACCATCCGGCTGGCGCTGATGGCCTTCGCCTTCGAGCTGGTCGTCGGGCTGGCGCTCGGTCTGGTCTCCGGCCTCAAGCGGGGCAGCATCCAGGACACCCTGGTGCTGATCCTGACCCTGGTGGTGATCTCGATCCCGGTGTTCGTGCTCGCCTACATCGCCCAGACGATCTTCGCGACCAACCTGGGCTGGGTCACCCCGACCGTCCAGAACTCCAAGGACCTCTCCCAGCTGATCCTGCCCGCGATCGTGCTGGGTTCGCTCTCCCTCGCGTTCGTCGCCCGGCTCACCCGGACGTCGATCGGGGAGAACCTGCGGGCCGACTACATGCGCACCGCGGTGGCCAAGGGCCTCCCGCGGCGGACCATCATCTCCCGGCACCTGCTGCGCAACTCGCTGATCCCGGTGGTCACCTTCCTCGGCACCGACCTCGGCGCGCTCATGGGCGGCGCGATCGTGACCGAGGGGATCTTCAACGTGCAGGGCATCGGCAACGTCCTGTACCGGGCGATCAACCAGAAGGAGGGCCCCACCGTGGTGGGCATCGTGACCGTCCTGGTGATCGTCTACCTGGTCGCCTCCCTGATCGTCGACCTGCTCTACGCGGTCCTGGACCCGAGGATCCGCTATGCCTGACCTGCATGACGACGGCGAGTTCAAGCCGCACCCGGCGCCCGGTGTCGATCACCTCGACTACGCCGGCGAGCAGGGCATGGCGGTCGAGCAGGAGACCCTGGTCGAGGCGGACCCGGCGAAGCGGGAGGAGGCCCGCAGCCTCTGGGGCGACGCCTGGCGGGACCTCCGCCGGCGGCCGATCTTCGTGATCTCGGCGCTGTTGATCCTGCTGCTGATCGTGATGTCGATCTTCCCCTGGGCGTTCACGGACGCCAACCCGCGCCAGGCCGACCTGATCCACAACTTCCTCAAGCGCCCGGACTGGACGGACTTCTTCGGCGCCGGCTGGTTCGGCTACGACGGCCAGGGCCGCTCCATCTACGCCCGGGTGGTCTACGGGGCCCGGGCCTCGATCACCGTCGGCATCTTCGTGACCCTCGGGGTCACCCTGCTCGGCGGGCTGACCGGCATGGTGGCCGGATACTTCGGCGGCGCGGTGGACGCCGTGATCTCCCGCATCATCGACATCTTCTTCGGCATCCCGCTGCTGCTCGGCGCACTCGTCCTGCTGGGCGCCTTCTCCGCCCGCACGGTGTGGAGCGTGGTCGTCGCCCTGGCCGTCCTCGGCTGGACGCAGATCGCGCGCGTCATGCGCGGCGCCGTCCTGACCGTCAAACAGGCCGACTACGTGATGGCCGGCCGGGCACTCGGCGCGGGCACCGGGCGGCTGATGTTCCGGCACATCCTGCCGAACGCGCTCGCGCCGGTGATCGTCGTCGCCACCATCGCCCTGGGCGGCTACATCGCGACCGAGGCCACCCTGAGCTTCCTCGGCATCGGGCTGCAGGACCCGACCATCTCCTGGGGCATCGACATCGCCTCCGCCCAGAAGGTGATCCGGACGGCGCCGTACGTGCTCTTCTTCCCGGCCGCGGCGCTCTCCATCACGGTGCTGGCCTTCATCATGCTGGGCGACGCGGTCCGCGACGCCCTCGACCCGAAGCTTCGCTGAGCGAGGGGACGCATCGTGACCACAGCTGTCGACACGGGCAAGCCGCAGCGGGAGACGCCCTACGAGGGGCCGCTGCTCGACGTCCGTGACCTGCACGTCGAGTTCGTCACCAGGGACGGGGTGGCGAGAGCGGTCAACGGGGTCAACTACAGCGTGCGCGCGGGGGAGACGCTCGCGGTGCTGGGGGAGTCCGGCTCGGGCAAGTCGGTGACCGCGCAGGCGATCATGGGCATCCTGGACATGCCGCCGGCCCGCATCCCCAAGGGGGAGATCCGGTTCCGCGGCCAGGACATGCTGACGATGGGCCGGGAGGAGCGGCGGAAGATCCGCGGCCAGAAGATCGCGATGATCTTCCAGGACGCGCTGTCCTCGCTGAACCCGGTGCTCACCGTCGGGTTCCAGCTCGGCGAGATGTTCCGCGCCCACCACGGGACGTCGCGCAAGGCGGCGAAGGAGAAGGCCGTCGAGCTGATGGACCGGGTGCGCATCCCCGCCGCCCGGCAGCGGGTCAACGACTACCCGCACCAGTTCTCCGGCGGCATGCGCCAGCGCATCATGATCGCCATGGCACTGGCCCTGGAGCCGGACCTGATCATCGCGGACGAGCCCACCACCGCCCTGGACGTCACCGTCCAGGCCCAGGTGATGGACCTGCTCGCCGAGCTCCAGGCCGAGTACCACATGGGGCTGATCCTGATCACCCACGACCTCGGCGTGGTCGCCGACGTCGCGGACAAGATCGCCGTGATGTACGCGGGCCGGATCGTCGAGACCGCCCCGGTGCACGAGCTGTACGCGCGGCCGGCCCACCCGTACACCCGCGGCCTGCTGGACTCGATCCCGCGCCTGGACCAGAAGGGCCAGGAGCTCTACGCGATCAAGGGCCTGCCACCCAACCTGCTGCGGATCCCGCCGGGTTGCGCGTTCAACCCCCGCTGTCCGCGGGCCCAGGCCGTCTGCCGGGCCGAGGTGCCTGAGCTGTTCCCGGTCACCGAGGAGGACGGCACCGCGGTGGCCGGGCGCGGCAGCGCCTGCTTCTTCTGGAAGGAGACCCTCCATGACCGCTAACGGGGCCAGTGCGCTGGGGCCGCCGGTGCCGGAGGAGATCGCGTTCGCCCAGGAGGTGCCGCCCGGCGAGCCGATCCTCGAAGTCCGGGACCTGGTCAAGCACTTCCCGCTGACCAAGGGCATCCTCTTCAAGAAGCAGGTCGGCGCCGTGAAGGCGGTGGACGGGGTCTCCTTCGACCTGGTCCAGGGCGAGACGCTGGGCATCGTCGGCGAGTCCGGCTGCGGGAAGTCCACGCTGGCCAAGGTGCTGATGAACCTGGAGCCGGCCACCGGAGGGTCGGTGCGCTACAAGGGCGAGGAGATTTCCCGGCTCTCCGGCGCCGGCCTGAAGGCGGTGCGCCGCAACATCCAGATGGTGTTCCAGGACCCGTACACCTCGCTGAACCCGCGGATGACCGTCGGTGACATCATCGGCGAGCCGTTCGAGATCCACTCCGAGGTGGCGCCGAAGGGCGACCGCCGCAAGGCCGTCCAGGACCTGCTGGACGTCGTGGGCCTGAACCCGGAGTACATCAACCGGTACCCGCACCAGTTCTCCGGCGGCCAGCGCCAGCGCATCGGCATCGCCCGCGGCCTCGCGCTCAAGCCCGAGATCATCATCTGCGACGAGCCGGTCTCCGCCCTGGACGTCTCCGTCCAGGCGCAGGTGATCAACCTGCTGGAGCAGCTCCAGGGCGAGTTCAACCTCTCGTACATGTTCATCGCGCACGACCTCTCCATCGTCCGGCACATCTCCGACCGCGTCGGCGTGATGTACCTCGGCCGGATGGTCGAGATCGGGACCGACCTGGAGATCTACGAGAACGCCACGCACCCGTACACCCAGGCGCTGCTCTCCGCGGTGCCGGTACCGGACCCGACGGCGCGTGAGACCCGGGACCGGATCGTGCTCACCGGGGACGTGCCCTCGCCGGCCAACCCGCCGTCCGGCTGCCGGTTCCGCACCCGCTGCTGGAAGGCGCAGGAGCGGTGTGCGGTGGAGGTGCCGCTGCTGGCCGCGCCGACGTGGCTGGTGGGGCTCGCGCAGCACGAGTCGGCGTGTCACTTCGCGGCGGAGCGCGAGATTGAGCAGAGTGCGGCGGAGCGCGAGATTGAGCAGAGCGCGGCGGGGCGCGAGGTCGGGCAGAGCGCGGCGGGGCGCGAGGTCGGGCAGAGCGCGGCGGGGCGCGAGACCGGCCAGGGGCCGGGTGCCGGGCCTTCCACCGGCCCGGGCGGCGGCCCCGGTGCCCCGCCCGCGGGCGGGCAGAGCCCTGCCGGCCCCGCTGACGACCAGGGCCCGGCGGCCCCGGAAAGCGGCTGACGCCACCGTCCGCATCCCGAACCAAGGGCGCGTCCTCCTCATGGAGGGCGCGCCCTTGCGTTGTGCTGCCCGAACACCGGGAATTCCCGGCGCCGGGGCGATCATTACGCTCCGTAAAGCATCGAATACCGGAGGTTTGTGTTCGCTATTCGGAAGATGTTTCAAGGGGGGTCTGCGCGATATGCAGGAATTTGGCGAGCAATGTCATGACTTGGCCTGAGCATGTAATTGAAAAGATATGTGACGTGGATTCCACCGGAGGGGTCCGACGATCGATAGTTGCTCTGCGCGTATCAGTGGTCACCTCGCCAACTGTGCGGATCGGCCCTGAGATGTCGACTCCTGCCGTGCCCGGAAACACCGGGTGGCGGGGCGCCGTTCGTTCGTAAGCCCCTAAAACGAGGAGCAGTTGAATGAGGCTCACCAAGACGATGCGCTGGACCGCGCTCGCAGCCTGCACCGCGCTGGCGATCTCCGCGTGCACCACCGGCAGCGACAAGAAGTCCTCCGAGGCAGGCGGCGCGTCCGGCAAGAAGGGCGGCTCGATCAGCGTCGAGTCGGGTGAGCCGCAACACGGCCTGGTGCCGCAGAACACCGCGGAGTCCGAGGGGGCGCAGGTCCTCGCGACGCTCTTCGCCGGCCTCGTCGAGTACGACCGCAAGGACAACTCGCCCCAGCTGCGGGCCGCCGAGTCGATCGAGAGCGCCGACTCGACCACCTGGACGATCAAGCTCAAGGACGGCTACACCTTCCACAACGGCGAGAAGCTCGTCGCGCAGAACTTCGTCGACGCGTGGAACTACGGGGCGAACCAGGACAACGCGCAGGAGGCGCTGCCCTTCTTCGACAAGATCCTCGGCTCCGACGAGCTGGCGCCGGGCAAGGACAAGAAGCCCTCGGCGAAGGAGCTCAAGGGCCTGAAGGTGGTCGACGACCGGACCTTCACCGTCACCCTCAAGGCGCCGTTCTCGCAGTTCAAGACCATGCTCGGCTACACCGCGTTCTACCCGCTGCCGAAGGCCTTCTTCACCGACCCGAAGGCGTTCGAGGATGCGCCGATCGGCAACGGGCCGTTCCAGATGGACGGCAAGTGGGAGCACAACAAGCAGATCAAGGTGAAGCGGTACGAAAACTTCCCGGCGGCCGACGGAAAGGCCAAGCTGGATTCCGTCACCTTCAAGATTTACGACAAGCTGGAAACCGCGTACAACGACCTGCGTGCGGACAACATCCAGATCACCAACAAGCTGCCGGTCTCCGCGATGGCGAGCGTCGCCCAGGAGTTCGGTGACCGCTACATCTACAAGCCGGAATCCGGGATCGGTTACCTCGGATTCCCGATCTCGACCAACCCGGCGTTCGCGAAGCCGGAGATCCGCAAGGCGATCTCGATGGCGATCGACCGCGAGGCGATCACCCGGACGATCTTCTCCGGCACCCGCAAGCCGGCCGACGACTTCGTCAGCCCGATCATCCCGGGATACCGGCAGGGCGCGCTCGGCGACGCCGCCAAGTACAACCCGGCGAAGGCCAAGGAGCTGTTCCAGCAGGCCGGCGGGCTGCCCGGGAACACCATGGAGATCGGCTACAACGCCGACGGCGGCCACAAGGAGTGGATCGAGGCCGTCGGCAACCAGCTGAAGAACAACCTCGGCGTCGACGTCACCTTCAAGCCGTTCGAGAAGTTCGGCGCGATCCTCACCGCGCTGGGCGAGCACAAGTACTCCGGGGCCTTCCGGGTGGCCTGGCAGATGGACTACCCGTCGATCGAGAACTACCTGCGGCCGATCTTCTCCAAGATCGCCATCGACAACGGCTCCAACTACGGCGGCTACGTCAACGAGGACTTCGAGAGCCTGCTCGCCAGGGCCGACAGCGCGAAGACCGACGCGGAGGGCATCAAGCTCTACCAGCAGGCCGACGACGTGCTGATCAAGGAGCTGCCGTACATCCCGGTCTACACCTACATGCTGTCCGCGGCCTACACCAAGGACGTGAAGAACGTGGTGGTCGACGCCCAGAACCGCATCGACTTCGCCAACGTCGAACTCGCCTGATCGCGACCCAGCCGACCGGTACGTCCCGCCGGGCGGCGCGGGCAACCCCCGCGCCGCCCGCCCCCGGCGTGCCCCGAGCCACGAGGAGGCCGCATGGGCCGCTATGTGGTCCGCCGGATCATCCAGGCCATACCTGTGATCCTCGGCGCGACGTTCCTGATCTACGCACTGGTCTTCCTGCTGCCGGGCGATCCCATCACGGCACTGGCCGGTGAGAAGCGCACGGACCCCGCGGTGGTGGCCGTCCTGCGGGACCGCTACCACCTGGACGACCCGTTCTTCATCCAGTACTGGGACTACCTGGTCGGGCTGTTCAAGGGCGACTTCGGCGAGGACTACCGCGGCAACGCGGTGGTCGACGTGATGACCCGGGCCTTCCCGTACACCATCAACCTGGCCGTCACCGCCCTCGTCATCGAGATGGTGGTGGCCATCACCGCCGGCGTGGTCGCCGCGCTGCGGCGGGGCCGGTTCATCGACAACCTGGTGCTGATCTCGACCCTGATGGTCATCTCCATCCCGACCTTCGTGATCGGCTTCGTGCTCCAGCTGCTGCTCGGGGTGAAGCTCAACACCGACTACGGCATCGACTTCTTCCCGGTCTCCTTCAACGAGGAGGCGGGCTTCCGGTCCTACCTGCTGCCGGCCTTCGTGCTCGCCTCCACCTCGCTGGCGTACGTCGCCCGGCTCACCCGGACCAGCCTGATCGAGGTGATGCGGGCCGACTACGTGCGGACGGCGGTGGCCAAGGGGCTCGGCCCGTTCCGGGTGGTGGTCCGGCACGGGCTGCGCAACGCGCTGATCCCGATCGTCACCTTCCTGGGGATGGACCTCGGCGGGCTGATGGGCGGTGCGGTGATCACCGAGGGGATCTTCAACATCCCGGGTGTCGGGCACCAGCTCTTCCAGTCCGTCTACCTGCGCGAACGCACCATCGTGGTGGGCATCGTGAGCGCCCTGGTGCTGGTCTACCTGTTCGCCAACCTGGTCGTCGACCTGATGTACGCCGTCCTGGACCCGAGGATCCGCTATGAGTGAGCCGACGAAGCGCGACGACCCGACGGCGACGATCCCCGGTCAGGCCGGTCAGCCCGGCTCGGGCTCCGGCTCCGGCTCCGGCTCCGCGGGGGCCGCGACGCTCACCAAGGACGGTGGGGGCGGCCGCGACGGCAAGGGCGGCGAGCGGGTCGCCAGCCTCTGGACCGACGCCTGGTACGACCTCCGGCGCAACCCGCTGTTCCTGATCGGCGGATTCCTGGTGGTCTTCATGGTGGCGCTCGCCGTCGCCCCGAACCTGTTCACGGACGGGGACCCGAGCTCGGCCGGCTTCTGCGACCTGAGCCAGTCGCTGAAGCGGCCCAGCGCCGACCACTGGTTCGGCTTCGACGTGCAGGGCTGCGACATCTACACCCGCACCGTCTGGGGCGCCCGGAACTCCATCATCGTCGGCATCCTGACCACCACCCTGGTGGTCGGCGTCGGCGGCACGCTCGGTCTCTGGGCGGGCTGGACCGGCGGGCTCTGGGACAGCACCCTCTCCCGGATCACCGAGATCTTCTTCGCCATCCCGTTGCTGCTCGGCGGCATGCTGATCATGTCGACCTGGGGCAAGGGCAACGCCTGGACGGTCTCCGCGGTGATGGCGGTGCTCGGCTGGCCGCAGATCTACCGGCTGATGCGCTCGGCGGTGCTCTCCAACAAGCACAACGACTACGTGGTCGCGGCCCGCGCCCTGGGTGCCGGCACCGGGCGGATCGTCAGCCGGCACATCCTGCCGAACGCGATCGCGCCGGTGATCGTGGTCTCGACCATCAACCTGGGCGTCTACATCGGTGCCGAGGCCGCGCTCTCCTACCTGGGCATCGGCATCCAGTCCCCGGCGATCTCCTGGGGCCTGATGATCAGCGATGCGCAGTCCCGCTTCCTGACCGCGCCCCACGTGCTGCTCTTCCCGGCCGTCGTGCTGAGCATCACCGTGCTGGCGTTCATCATGCTCGGCGACGCGGTCCGCGACGCCCTCGACCCGAAGCTGCGCTGAGGAGGGCTGGCGAGAATGAGTGACGTGACGAGGCCGTCGAGGCCGTCGAAGGGCGCGGTGCCGCGCCTGGACGCCGTGGAGGTGCTGGGCGGCGGACGGGAACAACTGGTGCCCGGCACCCCGCTGCTGGAGGTCGACGACCTCCACATCGAGTTCCACACCCGGGACGGTGTGGCCAAGGCCGTGAACGGGGTGAGCTACTCGGTCGCGGCCGGGGAGACGCTCGCGGTGCTGGGGGAGTCCGGCTCGGGCAAGTCGGTGACCGCGCAGGCGATCATGGGCATCCTGGACATGCCGCCCGGGCGGATCACCGCGGGCTCGATCCGGTTCCGCGGCGACGACCTGCTGACCATGGGAGCCAAGGCCCGCCGGGCGGTGCGCGGGCGGAAGATCGCGATGATCTTCCAGGACGCGCTGTCCTCGCTGAACCCGGTGCTCACCGTGGGCTACCAGCTCGGCGAGATGTTCCGGGTGCACCAGGGGGCCTCCCGCAAGGAGGCGAAGGAGCGGGCCGTCGAGCTGATGGAGCGGGTGCGCATCCCCGCCGCCCGGCAGCGCGTCGGTGACTACCCGCACCAGTTCTCCGGTGGCATGCGCCAACGCATCATGATCGCCATGGCGCTCTCCCTGGAGCCGGACCTGATCATCGCGGACGAGCCCACCACCGCGCTGGACGTCACCGTCCAGGCCCAGGTGATGGACCTGCTCGCCGAGTTGCAGGCCGAGTTCAACATGGGGCTGATCCTGATCACCCACGACCTCGGCGTGGTGGCCGACGTCGCGGACAAGATCGCGGTGATGTACGCGGGCCGGATCGTCGAGACGGCACCCGTGCACGAGCTGTACGCGCGGCCGGCCCACCCGTACACCCGCGGACTGCTCAGCTCGATCCCGAGGCTGGACCAGAAGGGCCAGAGCCTCTACGCCATCCAGGGCCTGCCGCCGAGCCTGCTGCGCGTCCCCGAGGGTTGCGCGTTCAACCCGCGCTGCGACCGCGCGGTGGACCGCTGCCGCACCGAGCCGCCGCGGCTGCTCCCGGTGCTGGGCGCCGCCGGGGAGGAACTGCCGGGCCGCCGCAGCGCCTGCCACTTCTGGAAGGAGACCCTCCATGGCTGAGCCCATCCTGGAGGTCAAGGAGCTGGTCAAGTACTACCCGCTGACCCAGGGCATCGTGCTCAAGAAGCAGGTCGGCGCCGTGAAGGCGGTGGACGGCGTCTCCTTCGAGCTCGCGAAGGGGGAGACGCTGGGTATCGTCGGCGAGTCGGGCTGCGGAAAGTCCACGCTGGCCAAGGTGCTGATGAACCTGGAGCGGGCCACCGCGGGCCAGGTGCTGTTCAAGGGCGAGGACATCACCCGGCTCTCCGGGGCCGGGCTGAAGGCGGTGCGGCGCAACATCCAGATGGTGTTCCAGGACCCGTACACCTCGCTGAACCCGCGGATGACCGTCGGTGACATCGTCGGGGAGCCGTTCGAGATCCACCCGGAGGTGGCGCCGAAGGGCGACCGCCGCAAGGCCGTCCAGGACCTGCTGGACGTGGTCGGCCTGAATCCGGAGTACATCAACCGGTACCCGCACCAGTTCTCCGGCGGCCAGCGCCAGCGCATCGGCATCGCCCGCGGCCTCGCGCTCAAGCCGGAGGTGATCATCTGCGACGAGCCGGTCTCCGCCCTGGACGTCTCGGTGCAGGCGCAGGTGATCAACCTGCTGGAGCAGCTGCAGAGCGAGTTCCGGCTGTCGTACATGTTCATCGCGCACGACCTCTCGATCGTCCGGCACATCTCCGACCGGGTCGGTGTGATGTACCTCGGCAAGCTGGTCGAGATCGGGACGGAGGACGAGATCTACTCCCACCCGACCCACCCGTACACCCAGGCGCTGCTCTCCGCGGTGCCGGTGCCGGACCCGACCGGCCGTGAGCAGCGCGAGCGCATCCTGCTCAGCGGCGACCTGCCCTCGCCGGCCAACCCGCCGTCCGGCTGCCGGTTCCGCACCCGCTGCTGGAAGGCGCAGGAGCGCTGCTCCACCGAGGTGCCGCTGCTGGCGGCGCCGCCCGGCCTGACCGGGCCGGCCGCGCACGAGTCGGCCTGCCACTTCGCCGAGGTGCGGGACGTGATCGGCGCGGGCTGACCGTGCGGACGGCCGGGCCCGGAGCGCGCGGTTCCGGGCCCGGCCGGGCGGTCGGGTGGTGAAGCTCCCGGCCGGTCAGGTGCTGAAGCCCCCGGCCGGGCGGCTCACTTGGTGAAGCCGACGTTCTCCCAGACGATGTCGGAGAGGCCCTGGGCGCCGATGTTCGCCAGGTTGGCGCGGGCACCGTACAACTGCGGGCGCTGGTAGAGCGGCAGGACGCCGGCGACCTTCCACAGCTCGCCGTCGGCCTGGTTGATGGCCTCGAAGGCGGTGGCGGCGTCGGTCGCGGCCGCGGCCCGGTCGAGTGCGGCGTCGACGGCCGGGCTGCCGGCCTGGGAGTGGTTGGTCCCGCCGTTCTGGACGAAGTTGGCCCGGCTGCCGCTGGCGGGAAAGGGCGTGCCGAGCAGCGAGTAGGCGGCGAGGTCGAAGTCCCGCCGGTTGACGTACTTGTCGAAGAACTCGTTCGGGCTGGCGGTGACGGTGGTGAGCTTGATCCCGACGTCCTTGAGCATCCGGGTGGTGACCTCGGCCTCGTTCCGGGCCTGGGTGACGCCGGCCGGGATGACCATCCGCAGGTTCAGCTCCTTGCCGTCCTTCTTCCGGACGTCGCCGTCGAGCTTCCAGCCGGCCGCGTCGAGCTTGCGGACGGCGTCGGCCGGGTCGTAGCGGCTGAGGCCGAGGGAGTTGTCCCGGTAGGCGTTCTGGTTGGCGACCAGCAGGTGGTTGTTGAGGGTGACGGTGGGCCAGTCCAGGCCGTTGAGGTCGGAGCGGGTGATGGTGTCCCGGTTGATGGCCTGGAACACGGCCTGGCGGACGGCCTGGTCGGACAGCGCGGGGCTCTTGCTGTTCAGCGTGAACTGGCGGAAGTCCGGCCCGCCGGCCCGGCGGACGGCGGCCCCCCGGGTGCTCTTGATCAGCTGGTAACCCGCCACGTCGGGGCCGTTGTTGAAGAGGTCGACGTCCCCCTTGGCGAAGGCGGAGGCCATCGCGTCGGGCAGCATCGCGTGGAAGACGATCCGGTCCAGCAGCGGCTTCTCGCCCCACCAGGCCGGGTCGGCGACCAGGGAGACGGTCTGCGCCGCCCGGTCCATCTTCTCGACCTTGAACGGCCCCGCGGTGACCGGGATCGCGTCCAGGTAGGCGGTGTTGAACAGCTCCGGGGTGGCGAGCCGGCTCGCGGGCAGCAGCGGGGCGTTGGCGGCGCCGTTGAACATCGACTGCCACTCGGAGAACGGCCGGTCGAAGGTCATCACCGCCTGGAAGTCGTCCTTGCCCTTCTCGACCGCGGTGACCAGCTCGAAGCCGGTGCTGCTGGACGACTTGAAGGCCGGGTCGTTCCCGTTCAGCGCGCGCCAGTTGGCCTCGATGTCGCGCCAGGTGATCGGGGTGCCGTCGGACCACCGGGCCTTCGGGTTGAGCGTCCAGGTCACCACCTGGTGGCCGTCCCGGAGTTCGGAGCGGGCGTCCTGCAAGTAGGCCGGGTTGACGGTCTGGGTGCCGGCCGCGTCGGAGCGGAAGAAGGTCGGCAGCAGCGGCTTGGTGATGGTGACGGTGGAGGACTCGGTGCCGTCGGTCTGGATCGGCGACCACTGGGTGGAGTACTGGGCGACCGCGACGTGCAGGGTGCCGCCCTGGCGCAGTTCGGCGCGCCCGTGCGGGTTGACGTCGACGGTGGTGAGCTTGGGCGTCTCCAGCGTGCTCGGGAGGGCCTGGCCGCTGTCGGCGCCGTTGCCGCAGGCGCAGAGCGTCAGCGAGACGGCGCTGAGACAGGCGAGCAGGGCCGTGCGGCGTGACAGGTGGCGGCGGCGGCCCATGGCGGTTCTCCCGATGCAGATGTGACAGGTGGTGCGGGTGGTGTGGCGTCACATCTTGCTGACCGTGGAGCGCAATTGTCGAGGGGTGGGCCCGGATCGGGCCCACCCCTCGGAAGAACCTGCCGGACCGGGGCCCGGGCGGTGGCCCGGGCGGCGGTCGTGCGGGCAGTGGCTCAGGCGGTGGTGAACTTGAAGGTGCGGTCCTTGTCGCCGGTCTTGTCCATCACCGAGGTGATGGCGTCGGCGACGTCCTGCGGGGTGATCACGGCGGTCTGGCCGTTCTTCTTGACCTTCACCTTGTCGAACACACTGCCCAGCTGGCCGTTCAGCGCGTCCAAGTCCCACTTGGGCACGATCTTGCCGGCCGCGTCGGGTACCAGGGTGAGCGTCTTGGGGGCGGTCTTCGGGCCGAAGTCCCAGGTCTTGGCGCCGGCCACGAGGTGGATCTTGCCGTTGACGGCGGACTTGCCGAGGCTGTCCGCGGCGGCCTGCAGGGCCTGCGTGGAGACCTTGGGCTGGGCGGCCGTCACGGTGAGCGCGACGGGCTGCTCGGGCTTGCCGGCGGCGCGGTCGCGGTAGGCCTGCTCGACCTGGTCGACGGCGGAGGCGGAGTCGACCGCCTGGCCGGCCTTGCCGGGCACCACGACCGGCTCGCCGGAGTCGCCGAACTTGACGTAGCCCTCGCTGAGGCCCTGGCCGGAGCCGGTGGCCAGGGCGTCCAGGGCCGCTTTGAGCTTGGCCCGGTCCACCTTGACCTCCGGCGGCACGGCCTTCTCGTCGCCCTTCAGCGAGGTGATCACGTCGACCGGGCTGTACGAGTGCTGGGTGAGCCGGTCCACGGTGGCCGTGGTGTCGAAGCTCAGTCCGGCGACGGCCGGGTCGAGGTCGACCGCCTGGTCGCCGACCTTCAGCTTGACCGGCTGCTGGCCGGCCTTGCCGACGCTGTCGTCGAGCTGGTGGATCGCCTGGTCGCGGTTGCTGCCACCGATGTCGGTGCCGAGCACCACGGTGCCCTTGGGGATGTCCGACTGGTTGAGCATGAGGCCGGTGCCGTACGCGGCGGCGCCGAGGAAGAGCACGCCACCGATGCCGTAGACACCGAGCTTGACCAGCTTCTTGCCGCCGCCGCCACGCTTGGGTGCCGGGGTCGCGGCCTTGGGCTCGGCCGGCCGGGGAGCGGGCGCCGGGGCGGGGGCGGACGGGTCCTCCGTGCCGGGGCCCGGCTGCGGCCGGGTGGCGGCGGCGGTGCCGAACGGGTCGGCGGGGGCGGCGGGCTCGCCCTGGCGGCCGGGGGCGCCGGGGAAGAGGCCGCCCGGGGCGGCGGTGCCGAACGGGTCGGTGCCGCCCGCGGGCCGCTGGGCGGCGAACGGGTCCGCACCGGCGGGGGCCGAGGCGAACAGGCCCGGCTGGGAGCGGCCGTTCTGCGGGCCGCCGTGGCCGTTCTGCTGCGCGCCGGATATGGCGGTGGGCGGCGGGGTGTCCTCGCGGATCGGCCGGAAGCCGTCGACCGAGGTGTCCTCCGGGTTCGCCGCGCCGGGCATCCCGGGTGCACCGGGGGCCGCGGGGGAGCCCGGGACGGCGCCGGCCGGGCGGCCCTGGCCCTGCGGGTTGCGGCGCGGCAGCGCGCCGCCCGCGGCGAACGGGTCGGCCGGGGCGAACGGGTCGGCGGAGACGGCGAACGGGTCGGCCGGGGCGAACGGGTTCTCCTCGTACACGCCGGCCTCGTCGGCCTGGGCGTCCGGGCCGGGGGCGAACGGCGAGGCGGGCGCGCCGGTCGGGCGCGGGGCGGGCGCGGGGGCGGCCTGTGCGGGCACCGGGCGGCCGTTCGAGCGGCCCGCGGCCGGGCCCTGCTGCCGGCGCTCGGCGCCCTGCGGGCGGGTGCCGTTCGGCCGGGCCTCGGCGCCGGGCGCCGGTGCGGCCGCAGCGGGCGCGGGCGCGCCCTGGGTGCCGGCCGGGACCGGGGCGGGCTCGGTGGCCGAGCCCTTCTTCTGGCGCGGCCGGAACCAGGCGCCGGTGGACTCCGACTCGGAGGTGGCCGGCGGGATCTCCCACTCGGGCGGCAGGTTCGGCGGGGTGGCCGTCCGGGCGCCGCCCTCCATCACCCCGAGCACGGGGGAGGTGGCCGCGGCCGAGCGGTGCCGGGGGCCGGCCGCTTCGGGGGCGGCCGGCGGGGTGTCCTCGCCGGGGCCGTCCTCGTTCTTGACGGTCGAGCGGACCACCACCGGCGGGATCGGACGCGAGCCGGGGATGTTGATCCGGACCCGCGTGGTGAGCGTGGTCTCGGTCTTCGGGGCCTCGTCCTCGTCGCCCGGCGCGGAGCCCTGGCCGGCGCCGGCACCCGCGCGGTCGCCGCCTGGGAAACCCGGAGTGCCGTAGGGCGGGGTGCCCGACGGGTAGGCGTCCGGGCCCGTGCGCCGAGGCGTCGGGTGGGCGTTCTCAGATTCGCGGCTGCTCAATGCTGCTCTGCTCCGGGTTCGCGGGCGGGCCGTGCGGCGCGACCGCGGGTTCGTGGGCGCCGGGCCTGGCGGGCGGGCGGCGGTCGGGTACGGCGTTCTGCGGCACCACCATACTGGGAAGAACTGAGCGGTGAACCGGTTCGGATAGAACCTGATACGTCCGGTTCCTCCGGTATGAGAGTACGACCGTGTGGTCCTGACTGCTCGTCGTACGCGGTACCGTACGCGGCCCGCCGGGGTGGTCAGCGCGGGGGGCCGGGCACCCCGGGGAACCAGCTGGTCCGGGTCGGCAGGGTGGCGCAGATCACGCCCAGGATGGATCCGACGAACAGCCAGGCGAGCGACGTGGCATTGGTCCAGAGCACATTGTCCCCCTCCGGCCGAGGGACCATCAGGAGCAGCAGGGCGAGGAACCAGCCGGCCGCCGGCAGTGCCGCGCCGAGCCGGGTGCCGGTCACCCGCAGGCCCGCGTAGAAGGTCGCGGCGGTCGCGGCGAGGGCCAGCAGGACTCCCACGGGTGGCCACAAGGCCTGCACAAATGCTCCGCACACCGATACCGCGATGCCCAGCAGGAAGAACAGGACATATGCCGCGATCCGCCCGATCAGCGGGGGCTGGGGCTCGTTCAGCCGCTCGTTCCGGGTGCCGAGGACGGCCGCCGGGATCGAGCGGCGCGGCGGCTGCTTCGTGGCCGGCTCGGTCATCGGGTGCTCTCCTCGGTGCGGCGGTCTGCATTGCGGTGGTCGGCGGGGGTGCGGTCTGCGGGAGTGCGGCCGGCTGTGCGCGCGGCTGTGCCGGTGCTCGTGGGGGCGTCGTCCGCGGTGGTGTCCAGGCCGGCGAAGAGGTCGTCCTCCGGCTGCCGCGGACCGGCCTGGCCGCGCACCAGCTGGTAGTACTCGGTGGCGATCAGCGGCTGGCCGAGGTCGTTGGAGAGCGCGAACGCGTCGCCGGCCACGGTGATCTGGGTGGCGTGCGCGGCCATCGCGGCGGCCTTCCGGCCCGCCTGGGCGGTGCCGTCCAGCACGGTGGTGACCACGCCGTCGTCCACCACGCCGGGGACGTCGGACGGCTGGGCGACGCCGGGGAACCTCGCCCCGGCGGCCGTCCGGGCCAGGCCCTCGGCGAGCACCGAGCGGGGCATCCGGTTCCAGTACACCTTGGCGATCCGCCAGGCCGGGCCGAGCTCGGGCCGGTACGCCGGGTCGGTGGCCAGGTCGTGGGCGCGCATCGCGACCCGGTGCGCCTGGATGTGGTCGGGGTGCCCGTAGCCGCCGTTCTCGTCGTAGGTGACCAGCACCTGCGGTCGCACCTCGCGGACCACCGCGACCAGGTGGCCGGCGGCCTCGTCCACGTCGGCCTGCCAGAAGCAGCCGGGGGCGTCGTTCTCGGGGAGGCCCATCATCCCGGAGTCCCGGTAGCGGCCGGCGCCGCCGAGGAAGCGGAAATCGGCGACGCCGACCGCGCGCATGGCGTCGGTCAGCTCGCCGATCCGGTGGGGCCCCAGGGTGTCGTCGCGGTCCGCCGTCAGGTGGGCCAGCTCCGGCGGGATCACCTCGCCGCCCTCGCCCAGGGTGCACGTCACCAGGGTCACCCGGGCGCCCTCGGCGGCGTACCTGGCCATCGTCGCGCCGTTGCCGATCGACTCGTCGTCGGGGTGGGCGTGGACCAGGAGCAGGCGGCGGCCGGTAGTCATGGGAGGAAGCCTAACGACCGCGCGGTGGAGGTCAGAGCTTCAGGCCGTTGATCATCCCGGCGAGGTTGCTGGTGACCTGGCTGATCGACGGGGCGATGGAGCTGGACGCCAGGTAGAAGCCGAGCAGCGCGCAGACGATGGCGTGCGCGAGCTTCAGGCCGGACCGGCGGATCAGCACCACCACGATGACCAGCATCAGCATGGCTGCGGAGATGGACAAAGCCATGGCGGCTCACACCCCTTCTCGGGTGCGCCGCCCGGGGAGGGCGGCGGTCGGGACCGTGCGGGACTTGCGGCCGGGCGACCGGGGCCCGGGACGGGGCCGACGATCACTCGTTGAACCAGTCATACCCGATGAGTGAGCAGTCCATGACGTTCGGTGAGCCCGCACACGCCGGGGCACGGCGGCACCGATGGGGCGCATGGGCCGGTGGGAAGGGGTGTGGACCCGTCCGGCGCACTCGTCCGGGGGATGCTCCGAACGAGTGATCACAATCCACCGGGTGGCGGGACGGGAACGTCATAGGGTCGGAGCCATGACCTCCCACACCCCTGCGGACACCTTCCCGAGGCAGTACGCGCGCACCCTGCGCTACACCGTCGGCGCGCCCCGGTCGTTCTCCGTCGCATCCGACGGCTCCCGGGTCGTCTTCCTGCGGTCGCGCTCCGGCAGCGACCGCGCCAACCTGCTCTGGACCCTCGACACCGCCACCGGTGAGCAGCGGATCGCCGCAGATCCGGCCGTCCTGCTCGGCGGCGGCGAGGAGGACCTCTCCCCGGCCGAGAAGGCCCGCCGCGAGCGCAGCCGCGAGGGCTCGGCAGGCATCGTCGGCTACGCCCTGGACGGCACCGGCCGGCTGGCGGCCTTCGCCCTCTCCGGCCGGCTCTTCACCGCCGACCTGGTCGCCGGCACCGGCACCGAGCTGCCCGCCGAGGGCCCGCTGCTGGACCCGCGACTCTCCCCGGACGGCGCCTTCGTCGCCTACGCCAACACCGCCGGCGAGCTGCGGCTCACCCGTACCGACGGCACCGGTGACCGGGTCGTCGCCCAGCCCGACGGGCCGAACGTCACGTGGGGCCAGGCCGAGTTCATCGCGCAGGAGGAGATGGGCCGGGACCGCGGCTTCTGGTGGTCGCCCGACAGCGACCGGCTGCTGGTCGAGCGGGCCGACGACAGCCCGGTGCGCCGCTGGTGGATCGCCGACCCGGCGAACCCGGGCAGCGAGCCCGCCGAGATCGCCTACCCGGCCGCCGGCACCGCCGACGCCGAGGTCGGGCTCTGGGTGATCGGCCTGGACGGCGCCCGCGTCGAGGTGGCCTGGGACCGTGCGGCCTTCCCGTACCTGGCCCGGGTGCACTGGTCGAACGGCGGCGTGCCGCTGCTCCTCGTCCAGGCCCGTGACCAGCGCAGCCAGCAGATCCTCGGCCTCGACGTGGCGACCGGCACCACCGAGGTGCTGCACGAGGAGCGCGACGACGCCTGGCTGGAGCTCTTCCCGGGCGTCCCGGCCTGGACGCCGGACGGCAAGCTGGTCCGGATCTCCGACGAGGGCGGGGTGCGGGCGCTCGTCGTCGGCGACCAGAGCGTCACCGGGGCCGACCTCCACCTGCGCGCGGTGCTCGCCGTCACCGCGGAGGAGGTCTTCTTCTCCGCCTCCGGCGGCGCCGCGGAGACCGACCCCGAGCCCGGCTGGGTCGGCGTCGGCCGGATCGGCCACGACGGCAAGCGGCTGGCCTGGGAGTCCGCCAACGGCCGGCCGTTCACCTCCGTCACCACCGTGGTGCACGCGGCCGGGATCAGCGTCCGGGCCACCGCCGAGCCCGACCTGCCCGGCACGCTCGTCAAGGTCTCCCGGGACCTCCCGGAGGGCGTGGTGGTGGACGACATCGCCACCATCGAGTCCCACGCCGAGCAGCCGGTGATCACCGCCCGTCCGGTCTTCCGGTACGCCGGCGAGCGCCGCATCCCCGCCGCCGTCTTCCTGCCCACCGGCTACGACCGGGAGCGGGACGGCCTGCTGCCCGTCCTGATGGACCCGTACGGCGGCCCGCACGGCCAGCGCGTCGTCCAGGCGCACAACCCGCACCTCAACTCGCAGTGGTTCGCCGACCAGGGCTTCGCGGTGATCGTCGCCGACGGCCGCGGCACCCCCGGCCGCGGGCCGGCCTGGGAGAAGTCGATCGCCTTCGACTTCGCCGGCGCCACCCTGGACGACCAGGTGGACGCGCTGCACGGGCTCGCCGAGGAGTTCCCGCTCGACCTCGGCCGGGTCGCGATCCGCGGCTGGTCGTACGGCGGCTACCTCTCCGCGCTGGCCGTGCTGCGCCGCCCGGACGTCTTCCACGCGGCCGTCGCCGGCGCCCCGGTGACCGACTGGGAGCTGTACGACACCCACTACACCGAGCGCTACCTCGGCCACCCCGCCGACCGGCCCGCGGTGTACGCGGCCAACTCGCTGAGCGGGTACGCGGCCGGGCTGGAGCGCCCGCTGATGATCATCCACGGGCTCGCGGACGACAACGTGGTGGCCGCGCACACGCTGCGGCTCTCCTCGGCCCTGCTGGCGGCCGGCCGGCCGCACACCGTGCTGCCGCTGTCGGGCGTGACGCACATGACGCCGCAGGAGGAGGTCGCCGAGAACCTGCTGCTGCTCCAGGTCGACTTCGTGAAGAAGTCGCTCGGGATCTGACGCGGAGGATCTGACGCGGAGGATCTGACGGGGGATCGGGCGGGGGTCGGGCGGGGGTCGGGCGGGGAGGGCGCGCGGGGACGGCGCCCGCCCCTCGGCCCGCCCACCCCCCCGGACCTGCGGCTCCGGCGGCCGGCACCCGTGACGGGGCGCCGGCCGCCGGCATGACATCCGTCATACCGAAGGCACGACGGCGGGCACTGCCGGCGGACCGGGCCCGCGCGGGACTCTTTGGTGGTGCGAACGACACCAGCAGGCGAGAGGACCGGAGCGATGGGCACAGAGGTGGCCGCCTTCCGGGGCGTCAGTAAGAACTACGGGAAGGTGCGGGCCGTCGACGGCCTGGACCTGGTGCTGCGGCCGGGCGAGACCGTCGCCCTGCTCGGCCCGAACGGCGCCGGCAAGTCCAGCAGCCTGGACCTGCTGCTCGGCCTGCGCGAGCCGGACCACGGCACCGTCTCGCTGTTCGGCGGCGCCCCGCGCGCCGCGATCGCGGCCGGCCGGGTCGGCGCGATGCTGCAGAGCGGCGGGCTGATGGCGGACGTGAAGGTCCGCGAGCTGGTGAGGCTCGCCTGCGCCGTCCACCCCAAGGGCCGGCCCGTCCCCGAGGTGCTCGCGGACGCCGGGATCACCGAGCTCGCCGAGCGCCGGGTCGACAAGCTCTCCGGCGGCCAGGAGCAGCGGGTGCGTTTCGCCCTGGCCATCGCCGGCGCCAACGACCTGATCGTCCTGGACGAGCCCACCACCGGCATGGACGTCTCCGTCCGGCAGGCCTTCTGGGCGAGCATGCGGGCCCAGGCCGACGCCGGGCGCACCGTGCTCTTCGCCACCCACTACCTGGAGGAGGCGGACTCGATCGCCGACCGCGTCCTCGTCCTGCACCGGGGCCGGCTGATTGCCGACGGCACGTCCGCCGAGATCAAGGCGAAGGCCGGCGCCCGCCGGATCACCTTCGAACTCCACGACGTGGACGGCCCGTTCGAGGAGGCGGTGCTGCGCGCCCTGCCGGGCACGCTGGCGCTGGACGTCACCGCCCGGGTGCCGGGGGTGCGGACGGTCCGGATCCGCACCGCGGACGCCGACGCGGGCGTCGCCGGCCTCTACCGGGCGGGCCTGTACCCGCGCGGCCTGGAAGTCACCGGCCTGGGCCTGGAGCAGGCCTTCCTGACCATCACCGGCGAGCAGGACGCCGCCGGGAGCACCGAGTACGCGACGGAGGCCGCGCGATGACCACCCTGGTCCAGCTGGAGATCATGCGCACCCTGCGCAACAAGAAGTACCTGCTCTTCACGATCCTCTACCCGGCGCTGATGTACGTCTTCTTCATCAACGCCTACGGCGACAGCACCCTGGCCGGCGGCCTGCCGGTGAAGACCTACTTCATGGTCTCGATGGCCACCTTCGGCGCCGTCGGCTCGGTGCTCACCGGCAGCGCCCAGCGGATCTCGCTGGAGCGCAGGAGCGGCTGGACGCGGCAGCTGCGGCTGACCGCGCTGCCCGGCCGGGCCTACACCCTGGCGAAGGTCGCCTCCAGCGCGGTGACCACGCTGCCGGCGATCCTGGTGGTCTTCGCGGTCGGTGCCGCCCAGGGCGTGTCGCTGAGTGCCGGGCAGTGGGCCGGGCTGACGGTCGCGCTCTGGCTGGGCAGCTTCGTCTTCGCGGCGCTCGGTGTCGCGTTCGGCTACGCGGCGGCCCCGGACTCGGTGCAGACCATCGTGATGATCGCCTACATGGCGATGGCGCTGTTCGGCGGCACGTGGTTCCCGGTGAGCGGGACGCTGGAGAGCATCGCCCGCTTCAACCCGGTGTACCTGTACAACCGGCTCGCCTCGTTCACCCGGCCCGGGGAGTCGCTGGACCTCACCGCGGTGGCCGGCCTGGCCGGCTTCCTGGTGGTCTTCGTCGCCGCCGCCGCCCTGCTGTACCGCCGGGACACCCGGCAGGCATGATGACCACCATGTCCGACACGCCCCGTACCCACCGCACCGACGAGCAGCCGGAGGCGGGGGCGGGGCGCGCGTCGTTCATGAACATCCCCGGATCTCCGGTGGAGACCAGGCGGCAGCTGCTGGTCAAGATCAGCTGGATGCTGCTCTGGATGGTCTACCTGGCCTACCCGGTCGGCGATCTGCTCCAGCACAACCACGGGACGGCCGCCACCGTCGGCGGCTGGATCGCGCTGGCCGTCTTCGTGACCGCCTACGTCGGCCTGGTCGTCCTCCGCTCCCGGCCCGGTGCGCCGGCCCGGGTCGCTCAGGCGGTGGTCGCGATGATGGCGATCGTCGCGGTGGTCACCACCTTCGGCCTCGGCACCTCCTGGCTGACCCTGTTCACCTACGCGTCGGTGGCCGTCGCGATCATCGCGCCGGCGCGGTACGCGCTGGCCGGGGTGGGTGCGATGGCCGGGCTCACCGTGGTGGTCGGGCTGCTCAGCGGCTCCGACGCGGGAGCGATCCCCACCATCGCGCTCACCGCCTTCCTCTCCGGCGCCGCGATGACCGGCCTGCAGCGGCTGGTCGCCACGATGCGGGAGCTGCGCGAGGCGCGGGCCGCCGTCGCCCACCTCGCCGCCTCCGAGGAGCGGCTGCGGCTGGCCCGGGACCTGCACGACCTGCTCGGGCACTCGCTGTCGCTGATCACGCTGAAGAGCGAGCTGGCCGGGCGGTTCATGGACGCCGGCAAGGAGGAGGCGGCCCGGGCGCAGGTCGCCGACATCGAGAACGTCGCCCGGCAGTCGCTGATAGACGTCCGGGAGGCCGTGACCGGGTTCCGCCGGCCGACCCTGCCGGTCGAGCTCGCCGCCGCGCGGACGGCGCTGGCCGCCGCACAGGTCCGCCTGGAGGCGGCCCCGGAGCTGGTGGACGCCTGGCCCGGGCTGGCCACCGAGGAGGCCGGGGCGCTGGCCTGGGCGCTGCGCGAGGCGGTCACCAACATCGTCCGGCACGGTGCGGGCGCGACGCTCTGCACGGTGCGCGGGGACGAGTTCTGGGAGGGCGGCGGCGAGCGGTACGCCGTCCTGGAGATCACCGACGACGGGGCCGGGCCGGGCAAGTCTGCTCCGGGGAACGGGCTGTCCGGGCTGGACGAGCGGCTCGCGCTGGTCGGCGGCCGGCTGGAGACCGGGCCGGGCGAGCGCGGCCGGGGCTTCCGGCTGCGGGCACTCGTCCCGCTCCGGCAGGTCTCCGCCCCGGCGCCCGCCCCGGCCCCGGCCCCGGCGGGGGCGCCGGCGCCGAAGGGCGGGTAGCGCTTCGGCCCGGCTCCCGGGGCCCGGTCCTCGGGGCTCCGGCGTCCGGGCCCCGAGAGCCGGGCTCGGGCGTCCGGGCTCAGGCCGTCGGTGCCCCGCTCCTCGGGGCACCGACGTGCCGGGATCCGGCGTCGAGGGATCCGGCGTCGAGGGCTCCGGCCGCCGGAGCGGGCCGGGCCGCCGGGAGCTCCAGCGCGAAGCGCGCGCCGCGCGGCGACGGCGCGACCCGCAGGGTGCCGCCGTGCCGGGTGGCGATGTCGGCCGCGATGGCCAGCCCGAGGCCGCTGCCGCCCGCGTCCCGGCTGCGCGCCTCGTCCAGCCGGGTGAACGGCTCGAAGATCCGTACGCGGTCCGCGGGCGGCACCCCCGGGCCGTCGTCGCGGACCTCCACGACGCAGCCGTGCACCGTCCTGCGGGCGGCCAGCACGACCTCGGACTCCGCGTGCCGCTGGGCGTTGTCCAGCAGGTTCCGGACGAGCCGGTGCAGCCGGATCCGGCTGCCGCGGACCGGCAGCGGATCCGGCGCGTCCACCCGCAGGGTCAGCCGGCCGCCAATCACCGGGCGGTACTGGTCGGCGAGTTCGCGCACCACCGCGGCGAGGTCGACGACGGTGTCCGGCGCACCCGGGGCCGCCCCGCCGCCGCGGGCCAGGAAGAGCAGGTCCTCGGTGAGGTGCTGGAGCCGCTCGACGGAGGTCAGCGCCTCCCGGGTGGCGGCCGGCCAGTCGGTGCGCTCCGGGTGCGCGAGCGAGACCTCCAGGTTGGTCCGGAGCGCCGCGATCGGGCTGCGCAGTTCGTGCGAGGCGTCCGCGACGAACCGCTGCTGCTGGACGGCTGCGCGCTCCAGCCGGTCCAGGGTGGCGTTGGTGGTGGTGGCCATCCGGGAGATCTCGTCGCAGGACCGCGGCACCGGCACCCGGCGGTCCAGCCGGTGCTCGCCGATCTCGGCCAGCTCGGCACGGATCGCCTCCACCGGCCGCAGGGCCCAGCTGGTCGCCACCCAGGCGATCAGCGCCACCAGCAGTGCGGCGGCCGGCACGCCGGCCTGCAGGATCGGGTCGATGGTGTGCAGGGCGGCCTCGGCGGCGAACGGGGTGGCCAGTACGTACACGGTGATCGGGCCGAGTGGGGGCGTGGTCGGCCCGGTGGTGTCGGTGACCCGGTAGTACATGCTCCAGCTGCCCATGGCGGTAAAGGTGCGTCCCGAGTACCGGTTGGCGGCGGCCGGGCTGGCCGGGCCGACCGTGATCCGCCGGCCCTCGGGCTGCCAGTTCTCGGGGGCGTGCTCGGGGGCGATCGGCGGCAGCGGGCCGGCCAGGTGCTGGGTGGTGAGCGGCCCGCCGAGGGTGACCATCCGGCCGTCCTTGTCGAGGACGACGTACGGCAGCAGGTCGTGGTCCGTGGACGGCCGGTCCAGGCGGAAGCCGCGGCCGATCTCCCGCGCCTGGTACTGCGCCTCCGACTCGGCGGCGGCCAGCTGGGCGTCGTACATGTGGCCGCGCAGCCACCAGGAGCCGCCGCCGAGCAGTGCCAGTGCCGCCAGGCCGGCCGCGAGCGAGGTGCGGACCCGGGTGGGCAGCCCGGCGCGGGCCCGGCGGAGCACGCTCATGCCTCCAGCCGGTAGCCGGCGCCGCGCACCGTGGTGATCGAGTGCCGGCCGAACGGGGCGTCGACCTTGCGGCGCAGCATGCTGATGTACACCTCGACGATGGAGTCCTCGCCGTCGAAGGCGATGTCCCACACCTCGTCCACGATGCGGCGCTTGGAGAGCACCTCGCCCGGGTGCTGGGCGAGGAACCGCAGGACGGCGAACTCGCGCTCGGTGAGCGTCACTTCGGCGCTGCCGCGGCCGCACCGGCGGGCCGCCGGGTCCATCCAGAGGTCGCCGACCCGCAGCAGCGCGCCCGGTGCCCCGCTGCGCCGGAGCAGGGCGCGCAGCCGGGCCAGGAAGACCAGGTAGGAGAACGGCTTGACGAGGTAGTCGTCGGCGCCGGTGTCCAGGCCCTCGGCCTCGTCGTACTCGCCGTCCTTGGCGGTGAGCATCAGGATCGGGGTGGTGCTGCCGCCCTCCCGCAGCGCCTCGCAGACCTTGTAGCCGTTCAGGCCGGGCAGCATGATGTCGAGCACGATCGCCCGGTACGCGTGCCGCTGCGCCAGCCGCAGGCCGGTCAGGCCGTCCGGGGCGAGGTCGACGGTGTAGCCCTCGGCCTCCAGCCCGCGCCGCACCGCGGCGGCCACCTGGGCGTCGTCCTCCACCACCAGAATCTCCATGGGGATGAGGATGCCATCGCGGCTCCGAACGTTCCTTAAGCGTCTTTCAGCTTTCTCAGCCCCGCTTCAGGCGCCCCGGCGCATGCTCTCGCCGTCCGCCGGCACCTCCCGCCGGCGCCCGACGCGAGAGGGGCACGCCGATGACCGTAGTCCTCCCGGAGGCCGCGACCGCCCGTCCGGTCCGCCGCACGGACACCGCTCCGCTGCGGGTGGTGCCGGTGCCGGCGGCGGAGCACGCCGCCTGGGCCGCGGCGCACGGCGCGGTGAGCTTCCTGCAATCCCCGTCCTGGGGGCGGGTGAAGGCCGGCTGGCGCGCCGAGAGCCTGGCCTGGACCGGCGCCGAGGGGCGGACGGTCGGCGCGGCACTGGTGCTGTACCGGGACATCCCCGGCCTGGGGCGCAGCTTCGCGTACCTGCCGGAGGGGCCGGTGATCGACTGGGACCGGCCGGATCTCGGCCGCTGGCTGGAGCCGCTCGTCGAACTGCTGCGCTCGCGCGGCGTGTTCACCCTCCGGCTGGGGCCGCCGCTGGACCTGCGGGTCTGGACGGCGGGGACGGTCCGGGCGGCCGTCCGGACCGGCGACCGCGTCGGCCTGCGGGACGTACTGCCGGACGCCGTCGACCCGGTCGGCACGAGGGTCGTGGAGCGGCTGCGCGGGCTCGGCTGGGAGCCGGCCGGGCGGGACACCCAGCCCCGGTTCACCTTCCGGCTGCCGCTCGCCGGGCGTGAACCCGAGGACCTCTGGGCCGGGTTGAGCCCGGAGTGGCGGCGCAACATCCGCCGCGCGCAGGCGTCCGGAGTGACGGTCACCGAGGGCGCCGCCGAGGACGTGGAGGCCTTCTACGCACTGGTGGCGCAGACGCAGCTGCGCGGCGGCTTCGACCTCGGCCGCGGACTCGCCTACTACCAGCGGCAGTTCGCCGAGCTGAACGCCGAACTCCCCGGCCGGATACGGCTGTTCCTGGCCCAGTACCGCGGCGAGCTGCTGGCCGCGCACACCCTCGTCACGGCCGGCCGGCGGGCCTGGTACCTGACCGGCGGCTCGGCCTCGCACGAGCGGCAGGTGCGCCCCAGCAACGCGCTGCAGTGGTCGATGATCCGGGCCGCGCACCGGCTCGGCGCCGAGACGTACGACCTGCGCGGCGTGCAGCCGTCGCTGGACCGGGCCGGCCCGGACTACGGACTGCTGCGCTGGAAGCTCGGCACCGGCGGGCGGGTGGTGGAGGGCGTCGGCGAGTGGGAGCTGGCCCTGAACCGGCCGCTGCACCTGGCGTTCCGGCGCTATCTCGCACGGCGGAAGGGGTGAGTCGTTTGAGTACGACGCTGGCTGAGAACACCATGGTCGGGGCCGACGGGGGGAGGCCGTCCGTGCAGCCTGCCGGCCATCGCCGCCCCCGCCGGCGGCTCCCGCCCAGCCTGCTGATGGCCGGCGGCACCGTCGTCTCGCGGGCCACCGGCTTCGTCCGGGCCGCCCTGGTCGTCGCCGTCCTCGGCGCGGGGCCGCTCGCGGACGGCTACAACGTCGCCAACACCGTGCCCAACATCCTCTTCGTGCTGCTCATCGGCGGCGCGCTGAACACCGCGCTGGTACCGCACCTGGTCAAGGCGGCGCGCGAGTCCGAGGACGGCGGCGCCGCCCACGTCAACCGGCTGGTCAGCCTGCTGGTGGCGGCACTGGTGGTGATCACGGCGCTGGTCGTCCCGGCCGCGCCGCTGATCGTCCGCGCCTACACCTCGTACGGCGGAAGCCAGTTGGACCGCACCGTGCTGCTCGCGTACCTCTGCCTGCCGCAGGTCTTCTGCTACGGCCTGTTCACGGTGCTCGGCCAGGTGCTCAACGCGCGGCAACGGTTCGCGCCGATGGCGTGGGCGCCGGTGCTGAACAACCTGGTGGTGATCGCGGTCTTCGGCTCGATGCTCGGCACCGACCGGCTGGGTGAGGGGCAGGTGATGCTGCTCGGCGCGGGGACGACCCTCGGCGTGGTCGTCCAGAGCCTCGCCCTCGTGCCGTGCCTGCGGGCCGCCGGGGTGCGGCTGCGGCCGCGCTGGGACTGGCGCGAGGCCGGTCTCGGCGACCCGCTGCGGGCCGCCGGGTGGACGCTGCTGCTCGTCCTGACCGACCAGCTCGGCTACTGGGTGGTCACCCGGCTCTCCACGGGCGTCGGCGAGCAGGCCGCGGCGGTCGGCGTGGCCGGCGGCGTCGGCTACACCGCCTACAGCAGCGCCTACCTGCTCTGGATCGTGCCGCACGGCGTGATGACGGTGTCCCTGGTGACCGCAGTCCTGCCGGGCATGAGCGCGGCGGCGGCCGGCGGAGCGCTGGCCGAGGTGCGCGCCCTCGCCTCCCGGGCCCTGCGCACGGTGGCCGTCGTCACCGTGCCGGCCGCCTGCGGGCTCGCCGTCCTCGCCCCGCAGCTGGCGCAGATCGCGTTCGGCCACGGCCGGGCCGGGGCGGCCGACGTCCGGGCCATCGGGTGGATGCTGACGGCCTTCGCCCCCGGGCTGGTGCTCTACTCGGCGGCGTACGGCCTCACCCGGGTGTTCTACGCGATGCGGGACAGCCGTACGCCGTTCCTGCTCAACCTGCTGCCCGTCGCGGCCGCCGCCGTCGGCTCCCTGGTCTGCTACCGCTGCCTGCCGCTGCGCTGGGCGGTGACGGGGATGGCGGCCTGCTACGGCGGCTCCTTCCTGCTGGCGGTCGCCGGGGCGGCCCTGCTGCTGCGCCGCCGGCTGGGCGGGCTGGACACCGCGCGGATCCTGGGCACCCACGCCCGGCTGCTGCTCGCCGCACTGCCGGCCGCGGCGGCCGCCTGGGCGGTGTCCCGGGCGGCCTCCCGGGCACCCGGGGAGGCGTGGACGGGCCTGGCGGCGGGCGGCCTGACGCTGGCCGTGGTCTACCTGCTGCTCGGCCGGTTGCTGCGGGTGGAGGAGCTCGCCGTGCTGACCGCCCGGCTGCGCCGCCGCTGAGGCCCCGGCTACGCCGTCGCCGCTCTGACGGATCGCAGCGCCGCCCGGGCCCGCTCGGCGCCGGTGGCCGCCCCGACCTCGGCGCCGGCCGACTCCCGGGTGGCGAGCCCGGCGCACGGGCGGCAGATGCCGGGCTCGGGCACCGGATCGTGGCACCGGCCGCACTCCGCGTACCGGGGAGCTGCCCGCTGCTCAGGCGCGCGGGCCGGCGGCAGCTTCCTGGTCAGCCGGTCGCGCAGCACGCCGACCGGCGAGTGCACCGTGGGCGGCAGGCCGGGCAGCAGCGCGCGTGCCAAGTCGGCGGCGCTGCTGCCGCGTTCGAGCCACTCGGCGACGAGCGGGGCGAGTGCCAGGGCCTCCGCCCCGCCGGGGCGCAGTCTCGGCTCGGGGTGGATCGCCCGGAACAGCGCGGCCACGGCGGTGCGGACGTGCTCGGGGGGATCGGGTCGTTCGACGGGTGCAGCGGCGGGGAGGGTGGGTTCTTGCTCCCGTTCCTTTACGGGAGGGGCGCCACGGCGACCGGCCTTTGCCTCACCGGCTCCCGGGCGGGCGATACCCGGTGGGCCCGGCTGAGGGGTGTCGAAGACGTGGGCCTCGCTGCGGATCGTCCCGTCCGGCAGCCGGATCCGGTCGACGCGGTAGTAGCCCGCGTCCGTGAGCTCCTTGAGCGCCCGGCGGACCGCCCCGCGCCCCTGCGGGCTGGTGTCCGCCATCTGCCGCCCGTCCTCGCGCCACCCGTCGGGGCGGGAGAGCAGGTCGGCGAGGAGGCCGCGGGCGGTGTAGCTGAGCCGACGATCCTGCAACAGGCCGTTCGGAAGGACGGTGAATCGGCGTGCGTGAGCGCTACGATGAATGTGCATCTGGAGTTGATGTCTCCTGGTGCCGGACCCCGGAGTGTTGGTAGCACTGCCGGGGTCTTCCCTGTTCTGATGTCGCCACGGAACGTAGCACAGCGGAAACGGTGCGTGTGCGGCTTCGGTCGAGCGCGCTACGCGGGCACGCCACCCCCGCGCCCGCGGACGGCCCGCCGGGCCCCCGCGGAGCAGGAAGTCGGCCGGGCCGACTTCCTGCTCCGCGCCACGGGTCACGCTCCGGCGAGGAGGCCCGGGAGTTTGCGCATGTCGTCGAAGACCACCGTGTCCGGGCCCTCCAGCAGCTCCGCCGTCGTCAGGCCGCCCGCGTAGCCGAAGGCGCGCATGCCCGCGGCGCGGGCGGCTTCGACGCCGGGGCGGCTGTCCTCGACCACCGCGCAGGCGGCCGGGTCGACGCCCATCCGCTCGGCCGCGTACAGGAAGAGGTCCGGTGCGGGCTTGCCGCGGGCGACCTCGGTGGCGCTGTGGATGCGCCCGGCGAACCGCTCGTACAGCCCCGTCCGGCCGAGGGTGTGCCGCATCTTCTCGTGCGAGCCGCTGGAGGCGACGCAGACCGGCAGGTCGATCGCCGCCAGGGCCTCGGGCAGCCCGTCGACGGCCTCCAGCCCGTTGTCCACCGCCTCCCGGTGGAGCTGCTCGAACCGCTCCCACCACACGGCGGCCGTCCCGGCGCCGAGCCGCTCCGAGATCTGCGCGGTGATCGAGGCCTGGGAGCGTCCGATGAACAGGGCGACGACCTCCTCCTCGGTGAGGGGCCAGCCCAGCTCGGCACCCAGCGCGACCTGCACGCGCATCGCGATGCGTTCGCTGTCGACCAGCACGCCGTCACAGTCGAAGATCACGAGTTCTATCGGCTTGATCATCTCCGCAGCCTAGACGCGCGGGTGACCGGGTGCGGCGGGGCGCGGCACCGCGTCGCGGACCATGCGTACGTTGGGCAGCCTGCCCCTCCAGAGTTCGCGCTCGCCGGTACGTGCGAAGCCGTGGCGTTCGTAGAAGCGGACCGCCCCCGCGTTGTAGGCGGTCACCCAGAGGCGGATCTCCGCGCCGCCCGCCCAGGCGAGGAACTCGCCCATCAGGCGCTGCCCGACGCCCCGGCCCCGGGCCTCGCCGAGCAGGTACATCGGTCCGAGGGTGACCGCTTCGTCCCGGCGGCCGCAGAGGAAGCCGACGACCCCCGACCCGGAGCGGACGACGCGGCAGAAGAGCTCGTCCGGCCGGAGTGCGGCGTCCTCGATGAACGCCCGCCACTGGGCGGCGCCCTCCGCGGTGGCGGAGGCCCCGCGGTGCTCGCGGATCCACGCCTCGTCGATCCCCGCCGCCTCGTCGGGGTACGTCTCCAGCCAGGCCCTCAACAGCACCCGGCCGAGTGCTGCCGCGTCGGATGCGCGGGCGGCTTCGATCCGATGGGTCATGGCCGGATTCTCGGCGGTGCGCCCGGTCGGCCGCACCCCGGTTTCCGCCGGGTGCGGCTACCGCGGGGCGGCCCGCGCCCGCAGCGCCCCGGTGAACCACCGGGAGACCGCCGCCGGGCTCTCCGGTACCGGCCAGCCGTTGATCACCGACAGCAGCTGTCAGTACCGCTCCGCACGCGGGTCGCCGGCCGCCTCCAGCCGGCGCAGCAGCCGGCCGCGCAGCTCGGCGTCGTCCGGCCGGCCGAACGTCCCGGCGTAACGCCGGCTCAGCGAGTCGAGCACGCGGCCGCCGCCGGGGAGTCCGGGGCGAGACCGGCGGCCAGCGCCGCCCCGATCTCGGTGCGGACGGCCACGGTCAGGGCGTCGTTCAGGTCGTCGTCGTTCACGTTCCCCACCCTGGCGTCTCCCCCCACGGGAGACTCAAGCCGTCACGGCGGGCAGGCCGAAGACCGCGAACACCTCCGGGTCCTGGAACACCGTGAGCCGGCGGACCAGCCCGCCCGCGACGTCGAACACCTGGAGCGTGTGCAGCCGGTACGTCCCGTCCGGGTCGAGGGCGTACGCCGCCACCGCCGGCTGGCCGTTGGCGCCGACGGGCAGCATCCGCCAGTCGGTGCCGCGGAGTGCGTACACCCGCGCGATGAAATCGGTGTACGCGGCGCGCCCGGCGTACCAGTTGGTGAACGGCGGCATCTCCAGGACCACGTCCTGCGCCAGCAGCCGGGCCAGGGCGGTGAGGTCGGCGGCCCGGAAGGCGGCCACGTAGCGGTCGACGACGGCGCGGGCGCCGGGCTCGGCCGGTTCGGCGATCTCCTCCTCGCGCAGCCCGGCCGCGACGAGGCCGGCCCGGGCCCGCTGGAGGGCGCTGTTGACCGCGGCGGGCGTCAGGCCCAGCGCGTCGGCCGCCTCGGTGGCGGGCCGGCCGAGCACGTCGCGCAGGATCAGGGCGGCTCGCTGCCGGGCGGGCAGCTGCTGCATGGCGGCGACGAGGGCGAGCCGCAGCCCGCCGTTCGAGAGCGGGTCGGCGGCCGGGTCGCCCGGCCGGGCCGTGGCGTCGGGGAACGGCTGCAGCCAGGCCACCTCCTCGCCGCGGACCAGTGGTTCGTCCGGCGAGGCACCCGGCCCGCCGCCCAGCCCGGACGGCAGCGGGCGCCGGGCCCGCTGGTCGAGCGCGGTGAGGCAGACGTTGGTGGCGATCCGGTGGAGCCAGGTGCGGAGCGAGGCGCGGGCCGGGTCGTACCGGTCGTGGGCCCGCCAGGCCCGCAGCAGCGTCTCCTGCACCTGGTCCTCGGCGTCGTGGACCGAGCCGAGCATCCGGTAGCAGTACGCGAGCAGCTCGCGCCGGTACGGGTCGGTGGCACGGGCGAACTCGTCGGCCGTTCCCATGACTTCCCCCTGAGGAAATTGCCGTGCCCGGGCCGATGAATCCGGGGCGGCGGCCGAGTACGTACCGGTGAGCCGTCCGGCGACCGGGCGGGAGGCACACCCTACGAGAGGACTCCGACATGACCGCCACCGACGCGACCACCGAAGACGTGACCACCGAAAACGTGACCACCGACGCGACCACCGACGCGACCACCGACGCGACCACCACCAGCAGGGCGGCCGCCGAGCAGGACGTCCGGGCGGTACTGGACGGTCTCTACGCCGCCTGGGCGGCCAACGACGCCGACGCCTTCGTCACCCACTACGGCGAGGACGCCACCGCCACCCTCCCCGGCTCGTACCGCGCGGGCCGCCGCGAGATCCGGGACCGGATGGCCGACGGCTTCGCCGGGCCGCTGAAGGGCTCCCGGGTACGGGACGAGTTGCTGAGCGTGGGCTTCCCGGTGGAGGGCACCGCCGTGCTGGTCAGCCGCAGCACGGTGCTCCTGGCGGGCGAGCAGGAGGCGCCCGCCGACCGACCGGTGCTGGCCACCTGGACGCTGGTCCGCCGCGACGGCCGGTGGCTGGTCGCGGCGTACCACAACTGCCCGGAGGCGGCGCCGGCCCGGTAGCACGGAGGGCCGGTGCCGGAGCGGCGGCCCGGTACCGGCCTCTAGGGTCTGGTCCCATGAGTGAGATTCAGAACGGTGGGGCCCTGTCCGTCCGCGTGCTGCTGGCGGAGGACCAGGGCATGGTCCGGGAGGCGCTGGCCGCGCTGCTCGGGCTGGAGGGGGACATCGACGTCGTCGCGCAGGTCGGCCGGGGCGACGAGGTGGTGGCGGCGGCCGTCGCGCACGACGTGCAGGTCGCGGTGCTGGACATCGAGATGCCGGGGATGACCGGCATCGAGGCGGCGGCGCTGCTGCGGAAGGCGCGGCCGCAGACCAAGGTGGTGATCGCGACCACCTTCGGCCGGCCCGGTTACCTGCGGCGGGCGATGGAGTCCGGTGCGGATGCCTTCCTGGTGAAGGACGCCCCGGCGTCCGAGCTGGCGGAGGCGATCCGCCGGGTGCTGCGCGGTGAGCGGGTGATCGATCCGGTACTGGCGGCCGCGGCGCTCGCCGAGGGGGCCAACCCGCTGACCGCCCGCGAGCGGGACGTGCTGGCGGCGGCCGCCGACGGGGCGGTGAACGCGGACATCGCGAGGCGGCTGCACCTCTCGGAGGGGACGGTGCGCAACTACCTGTCGATGGCGATCCAGAAGACGGAGGCCCGTAACCGCACCGAGGCGGTCCGGATCGCCCGCGAGAAGGGCTGGCTGTAGCGGCGCTCCCGTGCCGGCCGGCTCAGTTGAGCCGGTGCCGGGCCGCCCGGGCGTCCTGCCGGACCCGGGCGGCGGTGTCCGGGTCGAAGGTGTCCAGGATCTCCGCGTAGGACTCCATCTCGGCCGAGCCGCCGAGGAAGTCGCCGGTGCGCACCAGCAGCTCGGCGCGTTCCAGCCGCAGCTGGGCCGGGTGGCGGGGGAGCAGCAGGGCGAGTTCGGTGGCCCAGAGCTGGCTGCGGGCGTGTTCGGGCCGTTCGGCGGCCCAGACCCGGATGTTGCCGAGCACCCGGTGCACGATGTCCAGCGGCTGGGCGGGCGTGAGCAGTTCGGTGCCGAACGGGTGGCCGGCGCGCTGCACCAGGGCGGCGGCGTCCTCCTGGTCGAGCAGCCGGCCGCCGTGGTACGGGTCGGCGAGGACGTACTCGTCGCCGCCGTCGGGGCTGCCGACCGCGACGATGAAGTGGCCCGGCAGGGCGACGCCGTGGACGGTCAGCCCGGCCCGCCGGCCGACGGCCATCCAGACCAGCGAGAGCATGATCGGCAGCCCGCGCCGCCGCCGCAGCACCTCCGGCAGCAGCGAGGACTCCAGCCGCCGGTAGTCGGACTGCCGCCCGTGGAACCGTTCGCGCCCGCCGAGCACGGCGGCCAGCAGGGCGGCGGTCTCCTCCGGTCCGGCGGGCGCCCGCTCGGCGACGGCCAGCCGGACGGCGGCGGCGTGCCGTTCCAGCGCGGCCTCGCAGGCGGCCAGCAGCGCCTGGAGGGTGGGCGGCTCCGGGGGGTCGCCGGGGTCCGGGGCGGGGCTGTGTTCGGCGGCCGCGAGCAGGCAGAGCAGCACCGGATCGGGATGCTCGGCCCGGGCCTCGGTCCGGAAGCGTGCTCTGCTCTGCTCGGTCACGGTGGCTGCGACGGCTTTCGTGGGAACGGGCGGATCGGGACTGCTCGCGTGCGGCGCCCTACCTCTGGGGGAGGCGGGCGTAGTGGTAAGTGTGACTGGTTGTGAAGCCGAGTCCGTCATAGAGCGCGATCGCCCCGTCGTTCTCGGCCTCGACCTGCAGGTAGGCGCCGGTGGCGCCCTCCTCGGCGGCCCGGGCGGCGAGGACCGCCATCAGCGCGGTGGCGAGGCCACGGCGGCGGGCCCACGGTGCGACCTCGATCGCGCCGAAGCCCGCCCAGGCGCCGTCGATGACGCAGCGTCCGACGGCGAGCACGGGGGGTGTCCCGTCGCCCTCGGTCTCGCAGCCGTAGGTGTCGTGGACGGTCGCGAACCAGACCGAGGGGCCGCCGTGGATCACCGTGCGGGCGGCCTCCTCGACGGCCGGGTCGTCGGTGACCCGCCGGTACAGCGACATCCAGTCGGCGCCGGCGGTGCGGGCCAGCCGCACCCGGTCCCGGCCGGCCTTGTCGCCCAGCTTCGCCAGCGGTGCGAGCTCCGCGACCCGGACCAGGGTGGGTGCGTAGGTGGCGCCCAGCCGGTCCAGCTCGGCGCAGAGCGCCGCGGGGGAGCCGGGGGTGCTGACCTCGACCCAGGCGGGCAGTCCGCGGGCGGCGTACCAGGCCCGGACGGCGGCGAGCGCGTCGGGCAGCGGCCGGCCGGGGTCGTCGAGCGTCTGGACGGAATTGGCCCGCCGGGTGAATCCGGCGGACGCGCGGAGCGTCCATCCGCCGAGTGGTTCCTGTTCGACGGCGGGCCAGCCGCGTGCGGCGATCCGCTGGAGTTCGGCCGGGGCGGCGGCGGGGGGTGCGGCGCGCCGCGCGGGGAAGAGCGGCACGACCTTGCCCGCGACCAGCAGTTTCTCGTCGAAAGAGACCGGATCGCCGTTGCGGGGGTCGACCGTCAGCCCACGATCGTCCCAGGATGTGAGCACGCCGATCACATCCCGGAACACGGGGCGGCCGTCGGCGAACTCCGCGACACGCCGAACGGAGACTCGTCGTCCCACGTCAGAGCGGTCTATCCGGACCTCCGGACGGTCCTGAACCGGTTCTCCGGCCGCCATCTGGGCACCTCCTGTGCATTTGCGCTCTCCGACCCGCGATACTAGGGGCGGGCATCGACGACGCCGCGCTCACCCGCGCACGCGAGCAGAACAGAATGGGCCGCCAAAGCCCTTCCGAGGAGGAACGACAGCGTGACCTACGTCATCGCGCAGCCTTGTGTCGACGTCAAGGACAAGGCCTGCATCGAAGAGTGCCCGGTTGACTGCATCTACGAGGGCGAGCGATCGCTCTACATCCACCCGGATGAGTGTGTCGACTGTGGCGCATGCGAGCCGGTCTGCCCGGTCGAGGCGATCTTCTACGAGGACGACACTCCGGAGGAGTGGAAGGACTACTACAAGGCGAACGTCGAGTTCTTCGACGACCTCGGTTCGCCCGGTGGTGCCTCGAAGCTCGGCCTGATCGAGCGCGACCACCCCTTCATCGCCGCTCTGCCGCCGCAGAACGCCGACCACTGACGATCGGTGGCAACTGAGCTGTGAACAACAACAGCACGCACGCGCCGTTCCCGGGCCACCCGGGGGCGGCGCGCCGCGTTTCCGACCTCCTGCCGGTCTTCCCGTGGGACAAGCTGGAGCCGTACAAGCGGACCGCGCTCGCCCACCCGGGCGGGCTCTGCGACTTCTCGGTGGGCACCCCGGTCGACCCGGTCCCCGAGGTGATCCAGAAGGCCCTGGCCGCCGCCACCGACACCCCCGGGTACCCGACCGTCTGGGGCCCGGTGGAGCTGCGCGAGGCGATCGCCGGCTGGCTGCACCGCAGGGTCGGCGCCGAGATCGGCCCGCAGGCCGTCCTGCCGACCGTCGGCTCCAAGGAGCTGGTGGCCTGGCTGCCGACGCAGCTCGGCCTCGGCCCCGGCGACCAGGTCGCCTACCCGCGCCTCGCCTACCCGACCTACGAGGTCGGCGCACGGCTCTGCGGCGCGGAGCCGGTCGAGTACGACTCGGTGGACGAGCTGGATGGCTCCCGGGTGCGCCTGCTCTGGGTCAACTCGCCGTCCAACCCGACCGGCCGGGTGCTGGGCAGGGACGAACTGCGCCGCGCGGTCGAGTGGGCCCGGGAGCACCGGGTGCTGCTGGTCAGCGACGAGTGCTACCTGGAGCTGGGCTGGGAGGCCGAACCGGTCTCCGTCCTGCACCCGGACGTCTGCGGCGACCCCGGCGACGGGACGCAGCACGAGGGCCTGCTGGCCGTCCACTCCCTCTCCAAGCGCTCCAACCTGGCCGGCTACCGCGCCTCCTTCGTGGCGGGCGACCCGGTGGTGGTCAGGGAGCTGCTGGGGGTGCGCAAGCACGGCGGCATGATCGTCCCGGCGCCCGTCCAGGCGGCGACGGTCGCGGCGCTCACGGACGACGCGCACGTGGCCGAGCAGCGCGAGCGGTACGCGGCCCGGCGTTCGGCGCTGCGGGCCGCGCTGGAGGCGTACGGCTTCCGGGTCGAGCACTCGGAGGCGAGCCTGTACCTCTGGGTGACCCAGGACCGGCCGTGCTGGGAGACGGTGGCCGAACTGGCCGGGCTGGGCATTCTGGTGGCGCCCGGCGACTTCTACGGGCCGGCCGGCGAGCAGTTCGTCCGGGTCGCCTTCACTGCGACGGACGAGCGGGTCGCGGCGGCCGTGGAGCGGCTGCGCGGCTGAGCCCGCGCGCACGGCGAAAGGGGCCGGTGTCCAGGACGGGACACCGGCCCCTTCGCGTGCGGGGGGCGGAGCGGGCCGGCCGGGCTGCTCAGCTGCTCGGCCGGTCGACGGGTCAGCCGATCGGCAGGCCGCCGAGGCCGCCGCCGCCGATGCCGCCGAGCAGGCCGGTGAGGGGGGAGAGGGCGGAGAGCGGGGAGTTCGGACCGAGGTCGGCGCCGCCGAGGCGGTTCGCCGAGCCGTGCTCGGCCAGGCCCAGCACGTCCGCGCCGGGCAGCGCCGAGGTGGCCTCGGCCGGCAGCGCCCGGCCCAGGGCGCTCAGCGGCAGCGCGTCGGTGACGGAGTTGGCACCGGGGACGGCGCCGGTGAGCGCGCCGGTACCGGGCAGGCCCTGGGTCAGGCCGGCGGTCTGCGAGAGCCCGCCGACCGGGTTGGCGCCGGCGCCCGCGCTGCGGCCGGCCGCGCCGTGGCCGCCGGTGACGGCCTCGCCGACCTTGCCGGCCAGCGTGGAGGCGACCCTCGGGGTGATGGCGGAGAGCTGGCCGGTGGTGGCGGCGGTCTTGTCGACCGGGGCGGTCAGCGAGCCGGCCTTCTCGTTCGCCTCGGGGAGCTGGTGGGCGACGATGTTGCCGGTGGCGTCGGCGGTGGCCGGGACGCCCGCGGCGACGGTGGCGGCGCCGGTGTCACCGGCGGCGCGGCCCAGCTCGTGGGTGGTGTGCTGCAGGGTGGAACCCGCGTCGGTGTTGGTCAGCTGGCCCAGCGGGGCGGCCAGGTCGGACTTGGGCAGCAGGGCGTCGGCGGCGGACGCGGAGCCGGCCGCGACCAGCGGGGTCGCGCCGGCCGCCACGAGCAGCGCGGCCGAGGCGATCCGGCGCGTGAGGGGGTGAGACATGGGGCTCCTCGATGGGTCTGGGTACGTCCCGTCCGCCGGGCGGACGAGGGTATTACCGCTTGAGAAGCCAGAAGGTTTCGGCCGGAGCAAGGAAAAGAACAGGCCGACGATCCGATCGTATGTCCGGTGCGGCGGTGCCGACGGGCGCCCGCTCGCGGCCGTGGAGCCGCGACGGCACAAGGGCAGGGACGGTTCTGCGCCCCGGTGGCGGCAACCGCACCGCCGTCCACCGGGGTTGACCGCAATCACCCGTACGGCGGCAACCCGGACACCAGTGCGTCAGCACCCCGCGGGCGCCGCCTCAGGACCCGGTCAGCGAGACCAGGACCAGCTTGGTCGAGGTGCCGGTCGGCTGCGGCTTCCAGCCGTTCTCGGACTTGGCCCTGCGCCAGATCTTCCCGTCGTAGGCGACCGTCTCGATCCCCAGCTGCTGCGCCTGGGCCACCGCCCAGTGCGCCACCGCCCAGCCGTTCTGCCGCTCGGCGTCCGGGCCGGCGTCCGTGCTGGCGGCCGGGTCGGGGGTGAGCGAGACGGCGTTCTCGGCGCCCTTCACCGACGAGCTGTACCCGGTGGCCGGCGTCACCGTGCGGCCGAACTCGCGGCGCACCCGGTCGCCCAGCACCTGGGCCCGGTCCGGCCGGGCGGCCGGCGAGGCGGCGTCGGTGGCGGGGGCCGCGGCCGGGGCGGACGCGGCCGCCGGGGCGGAGGCGTCGTCCGTCTCCGGCGCGGTGAAGTCGTGCACCACGCAGCTGAACGAGGCCGGCTCACGGCCGGTCAGCGCGGAGGCCAGCAGCGTCGCCTTGGTCTCGTGCTTGGCGTAGGCCTGCGGGTAGCCGCTCTTCTGCACCTGCTGGGCCGCGTCGGTGAGCGGCAGCCGGGTGTAGCCGGGGACCTTCACCAGGCCGTCGAGGAACTTGTTGGTCGCGTAGACCGGGTCCTGGATCTGCTCCACCGTGCCCCAGCCCTGCGAGGGCCGCTGCTGGAACAGGCCGACCGAGTCCCGGTCGCCGCCCGTCAGGTTGCGGATCTTGGACTCCTGCATCGCCGTCGCCAGCGAGATGGTCACCGCCCGGTCCGGCAGGCCGCGGGCGTGCGCGACGGCGGCGATGGTCGCCGCGTTGGCCGCCTGCGGCACCTCCAGGGTGCCCTCGCCGGCCGGCGTCTTCACCGAGCAGCCCTCGGGGGTCAGCAGCTTCTGGTCGCGCAGCCAGTACAGGCCCGCCGCGACGACCGCGAGCACCAGCAGGGCGGCCAGCACCAGGCGCAGCGGCCGCCTACGGCGCCGCCCGGGCGCCGCGTCGCCGCCCCGCGCGCCGTTCTTCCTCCTGGCCACCGCCACCCCTCTCCGCCGTCTTCCTGATCCGACACCGTACCCACTCGGACGGATGTGCGGCGCCCGCGGTTCTCTGATTCCCGGTGGTCCGCCCGCCCCGCACTAGGCTGGACCACCATGAGCAGCAGCCCGAACACGCCCCTTGACCTCACCCTCGACGGCGGTGCGCTGACCGCCCGGCTGGTCGACTTCCCGTCGGTCAGCGGCGACGAGCAGGCGCTCGCCGACGCCGTGGAGGCCGCCCTGCGCGGCTACCCGCACCTCACCGTGGACCGCTACGGCAACAACGTCGTCGCCCGGACCTCACTCGGCCGGGCCGAGCGCGTCCTGCTCGCCGGCCACCTGGACACCGTGCCGATCGCCGACAACCTGCCGTCCTACGTCGAGGGCGACCTGCTCTACGGCTGCGGCACCTCGGACATGAAGTCCGGGGTGGCCGTCCAGCTCCGGCTGGCCGCCACCCTGCCCGAGCCCAACCGGGACCTCACCTTCGTCTTCTACGACTGCGAGGAGGTGGAGGCCCACCGCAACGGCCTCGGCCACCTCGCCAGGGAGCGCCCCGACTGGCTCGCGGCCGACTTCGCCGTGCTGATGGAGCCGAGCGGCGCCGCCGTCGAGGGCGGCTGCCAGGGCACCCTGCGGGTGCAGGTCCGGCTGACCGGCGTCCGCGCCCACTCGGCCCGCAGCTGGCTCGGCGACAACGCCATCCACCACGCCGCCGAGGTGCTCACCCGGCTCTCCTCCTACCGGCCGCGCCGGGTGGAGATCGACGGCCTGGAGTACCGCGAGGGCCTCAACGCGGTGCGCATCGACGGCGGCGTGGCCGGCAACGTCATCCCCGACGAGTGCGTGGTGACGGTCAACTTCCGCTACGCGCCGGACCGCGACGAGACGGAGGCCGAGAAGCACGTCCGCGAGGTGTTCGACGGCTTCGAGGTCACCGTCACCGACTCCGCCCCGGGCGCGCTGCCCGGCCTCGGCCAGCCCGCCGCGCGGGCCTTCCTGGCCGCCACCGGCGGCGTCGCCCGGGCCAAGTTCGGCTGGACGGACGTCGCCCGCTTCAGCGCGCTCGGCGTCCCCGCGGTCAACTACGGCCCCGGCGACCCGAATCTCGCGCACAAGCGGGAGGAGCACTGCTCGCTGGCCGCGATCGCCGAGACCGAGGAGCGGCTGCGCGACTGGCTGACCGGCTGAGACCGGCCGCCGGCCCGCGCCGTCCGCCGCACGTCCGCTGAACGTCCGCCGCACGTCAGTCCGGTGGGTCCGCCGCACGTCCGCCGTACCGGCCGGTGCGGCGGACGGACCGGCCGCCGGCCTGCGGCGGCGGGGGCAGAACGCCACCGTCCGGTTGCCCAACCGACCCCCCACCGTTGCCTGAAAACCGGGATCAACGGGCGTAGGGTTTCGTCATGACAGGCACTGGAGACGAAAAGCACTACGGTCACGGTCCCGAGCAGGTTGGCGAGCCGCGCCCGAAGAAGGCCTGGCCCGAGAAGCAGAAGGGCCCGGTGCTGGTGCGCCGGGACCAGGTCGGCGAGAGCACGACGGACCAGCGTCTGCTGGACACCACCGGCCCGACCGACTGGCTGCACACGGACCCGTGGCGGGTCCTGCGGATCACCTCCGAGTTCGTCGAAGGCTTCGGCGCCCTGGCCGAACTCCCGCCCGCGATCAGCGTCTTCGGCTCGGCCCGGACCTCGGTCGACTCGACCGAGTACGCGGCCGGCGTGGCCATCGGCCGGGCACTGGCCGAGGCCGGCTACGCGGTGATCACCGGTGGCGGCCCGGGCGCGATGGAGGCGGCCAACCGCGGTGCCTCGGACGCGGGCGGCCTGAGCGTCGGCCTCGGCATCGAGCTGCCCTTCGAGCAGGGGCTCAACGAGTTCGTCGACCTCGGGCTGAACTTCCGCTACTTCTTCGTCCGCAAGACGATGTTCGTGAAGTACGCGCAGGGGTTCGTCGTCCTGCCCGGCGGCCTCGGCACGCTGGACGAGCTGTTCGAGGCGCTCACCCTGGTGCAGACGAAGAAGGTCACCCGGTTCCCGGTGATCCTGTTCGGCAGCGAGTACTGGGGCGGTCTCTTCGACTGGCTGAAGAACACCCTGGTCGCGCAGGGCAAGGCGGCCCCGCACGACCTGGAGCTGTTCCACATCACCGACGACATCGACGAGGTGATGAAGATCCTCGCCGACGCCCGACGCCCGGCCGGCGAGATCTAGGAGGTGCCGGGCGCGCCCTGCGGGCCCCGCTCCGGCCCGCGCCGGAGCGGGGGCCGGAGCGGGAGCGGGGCCGCCTACGCCAGCCCCCGGCGGGCCACCGCCGGGGGGCGGGTGCCGCGGATCGAGGCCACCATGTCCAGCACCTGGCGGGTCTCCGCCACCTGGTGCGCCCGGTAGACCTGCGCGCCCAGCCAGGCCGAGACGGCGGTGGTCGCCAGGGTGCCGAGCAGCCGCTCGTTCACCGGGCGGTCCAGCGTCTCGCCGACGAAGTCCTTGTTGGAGAGCGAGACCAGCACCGGGTACCCGGTCGCGGTCATCTCCGGCAGCCGCCGGGTCGCCTCCAGCGAGTGCCGGGTGTTCTTGCCGAAGTCGTGCCCCGGGTCGATGATCACCGCGTCCCGCCGGACGCCCAGCCCCACCGCCCGCTCGGCCAGCCCGACGGTCACCCGCAGGATGTCCGCCATCACGTCCTGGTAGCCGACCCGGTGCGGGCGGGTGCGCGGCTCGGCGCCGCCCGCGTGGGTGCAGACCAGGCCGACGTCGTAGCGGGCGGCCACCTCGGCGAGCTTCGGGTCCACCCCGCCCCAGGCGTCGTTCAGGAGGTCCGCGCCGACCTCGCAGACCGCCTCGCCGACCTCGTGCCGCCAGGTGTCCACGCTGATCACGGCCTCCGGGTGGCGCTTGCGCAGCTCCGCCACGAACGGCACGGTGCGCCGGAGCTCCTCCTCCACCGTGACCTCGTCGCCCGGCCCGGCCTTCACCCCGCCGATGTCCAGGATCGCGGCGCCGTCGGCCATCGCGCGGTCGGCCGCGGCGAACGCGGCCTCGTCGGCGAAGGTCGCACCCCGGTCGAAGAACGAGTCCGGGGTGCGGTTGACGATCGCCATGATCACCAGCTCGTCGTCACCGAATTCCCGTGGTCCCAGGCGCAGTGCCACCGATGTCTCCTCCACAGCTGCTGCGGGTGCGATGATGGCCCCCGGCCTCTCGGGAACCATGATCCCACCAGTACGGAGGCCGGCCGGGAAGTCGGGAGGACAGCACGTGTTCTGGGTGATCGTGGTGGCCATGGCCGTGGTGGTCGGCGGCGCCGCGCTGGTGGCACTGGGTGGGGGCGGTTCACTGCCGGAGGCGGTGCAGGACCGGATCGCCGCCCGGCTGCCGCAGGACCGTCCGCTGAGCCGGGACGACGTGGACGGCATCCGGCTGCCGATGGCCGTCCGCGGCTACCGGATGGACGAGGTGGACGACGTCCTCGACCGCCTCGGCGCCGAGCTCGCCTACCGGGACGCGCGGATCGCCGAGCTGGAGGCCGCCGCCACGGTGCGCGGCGCGATCGAGGCGGGGGACGGGCCGGACGCCGGCGCCGAGCCGCTGCCCGGTCTGGAGGAGTTCGCCAAGGTGGTCGAGCCGGCCGTTCAGCTCGGCAAGCCGGCCGCGCCGGCCGGCGGGCCGCAGGACGCCGAGCCGGTGGCGGAGCAGTGAGCGCCGGCGGCGCGGTGACCGGGCCGGACGGCCTGCGGCGCTGCGCCTGGGGCGATTCGACGGACGACTACCGGGTCTACCACGACACCGAGTGGGGCCGTCCGGTGCACGGCGACGACGCGCTGTTCGAGCGGGTCTGCCTGGAGGCGTTCCAGTCGGGGCTGTCCTGGCTGACCATCCTGCGCCGCCGGGAGGGCTTCCGGTCCGCGTTCGCCGGCTTCGAGATCGCGAAGGTCGCCGAGTTCGGCCCGGCCGACGTCGAGCGGCTGCTCGGCGACACCGGCATCATCCGCAACCGCGCCAAGATCGAGGCGGCCGTCGCCAACGCCAGGGTCGCCCGCGACCTCGACGGCGGCCTGGACGCGCTGATCTGGGAGCACGCCGGCGACCCGGACCGGCCGGCGCCCCGCAGCCTGGACGAGGTGCCGGCCGTCACGCCGGAATCGACGGCGCTGGCCAAGGCGCTGAAGAAGGCGGGCTTCCGCTTCGTCGGCCCGACCACCGCCTACGCGCTGATGCAGGCCTGCGGCCTGGTCGACGACCACCTGGCGGACTGCCACGTCCGCCGGGCGCTCGCGACCCCCGGGGCCTGAGGCGCACGGCCCGAGGAGCACCGCCACGGGGCACTCCGCCCCGGGGCGCGTCCCCTGCCGGCCCGCCTGCCGGCGCCCCCTCGCCTAGCGGCCGAGGTAGGTCGGCTTCTCCTTGGCGATGAACGCGCGGACCGCGATCCGGTGGTCCTCGCTGTCGCCCGCCATGGTCTGCAGCTCGTCCTCCTTGTCGAGCAGCTCGTCCAGCGAGTGCGAGGCGCCGTACGCCAGCGACTCCTTGATCGCGCCGTACGCCACCGTCGGGCCCTCGGCCAGCTCCTTGGCGAAGATCCGTGCGGTGGCGGCCAGCTCGGCCTGCGGGACGACCTTGGTGGCCAGGCCCAGCTCCATCGCCTCGGTGGCCTTCACCGTGCGCGGCAGCATCAGCAGCTCGGTCGCCTTGGCGTGCCCCACCAGCCGGGGCAGCGTCCAGGAGGCGCCCGAGTCGGTGGTCAGCGCGATCCCGGCGAAGGCGGTGTTGAAGCCGGCGGTGTCCGCGACGATCCGGAAGTCGCAGGCGAAGGCCAGCGAGGCGCCCGCGCCCGCCGCCACCCCGCCGACCGCCGCCACGGTGGGCTTGCGCATCCCCGCCAGCGCCCGCAGCAGCGGGTTGTAGTGCTCGGCGACGGTCCGCAGCGCGCCCTCGCCGGTCTCCTCGGCCCGCCTGAGCAGGCCCAGGTGCTCCTTGAGGTCCTGCCCGACGCAGAACGCCCGCTCACCGGCCCCGGTCAGCAGCACCGCCCGCACCGCCCGGTCCTCGGCCGCGGCGACCACGGTGTCCCGCAGCGCCACCTTGGTCGGGGTGTCCAGGGCGTTCATCGCCTCCGGACGGTTGATGGTGATGACGGCCAGGCCGCCGTCCAGCTCGTACAGCACGGAATCGGACATGGGCGAGGGGCTCCCTTGTGGTGGTCACGAGTCGGTCGTGTGTCAGGATGCCGGAGCACGCGGCCGGGTGGGGAGTGTGAGGTATCGCACCTTCCGGCGGTACGGGGACCGGCGCCGCGCCGGGGCTTCTGGCAGGAAATGTGCCGGTTGGGGCCGGTCCGGCCCTGGATGCACCGAGAGTGATGTTGGTCATCAGGCCGTGGCATGCGGGATAATGGCTTCCGATCAATGCGTTCGATACCGGCGGTGGACGGACTGCCGGTGCGTAGCTGAGCGGTTGCAGGAAGGGGAACGAGCATGGCGGCCATGAAGCCGCGGACGGGTGACGGCCCGCTCGAAGTCACCAAAGAGGGGCGGGGCATCATCATGCGCGTTCCGCTCGAAGGCGGCGGACGCCTTGTGGTGGAGCTCACGCCTGACGAGGCCGACGCCCTGGGCGAGGCCCTGAAGAAGGCCTGCGGCTGACCGCAGCGGGTGCTCCCCCATCTCCTGGAGATGTGCTGCCGGGCCCGGGTACGACGATCTCGTCGGCCCGGGCTCTGTGGTTCCCGGGCGTTCCGCCGGCTCCGGCCGGCCCGACGGCCCCGGTCGCGCCACCACCCGCCCGCCGCCGCCCGCCCGCCGGGCCTGCCGGGGCCGCCCCCGGCGGCCCCAGCAACCCCGGTGGCCCCCGGCGGCCTTCAGCGCTTCACGGCGCAGAGCAGCCCGTCCGAGACCGGCAGCAGGGCCGGCAGCAGGACGTCGCTCTCCCGGACGTCCCGGACGAGGTCGCGCACCGCGTGCGTCTGCGGGTCCTGGAGCTCCGGCTCGGCCAGCCGGCCCTCCTGGAAGACGCCCTCGAAGCAGACCATCCCGCCCGGCCGCAGCAGCCGCAGCGACTCCGCCAGGTACTCCCTGGACTCCGCCGGGTCCCCGTCGCAGAAGACCAGGTCGTACTGGCCGTCCGCGAGCCGGGGCAGCACGTCCAGCGCCCGCCCCGGTATGAACCGGGACCGGTTGGCCGCGAATCCGGCCGCGTGGTACGCCTCCCGGGCCAGTTGCTGGCGCACCGGCTCGGAGTCGACGGTGGTGAGCACGCCGTCCGGCCGCATCCCGCGCAGCAGGTACACCCCGGAGACGCCCGTACCGGTGCCGATCTCGGCCACCGCCTTGGCGTCCAGGGCCGCCGCCAGCAGGCGCAGACACGCCCCGCCGCTCGGCCCGATCGCCTTGATGCCGGTCCGCGCGGACTGTGCCCGGGCGTAGGTCAGCACCGCATCCTCGCCGACGTAGGTGTCGGCGAGGGCCACGCGCGCGGGCCCGAACTCGCTGATGGCTGCCTCTTTCGGAGCCCCGGGTGGCGGCCCGGTGCGGAGCGGATGTCGAAGCGGATGTCGATATTTCCTGCCACAGATTACTGGCCGACCGGGAACCGCGTACGGCGGCGGGCCGTTGGGGGGAGCAGGGACCGGGTGAACAGAGACCCCCGGGACGTCCCCCGGGGCACTTTTATCCGGGCTTGACGGGTGAGGTGGATATGGTGGTGGCCCTGCTGGGCAGAAGAGCCGACCGAGGAGGTGTGGCCGAGGGCGACGTCCCCGTGCGGTGGCACAGCCGCGGCACCACGTCGGTCCGTACGCCGAAGCCCGTGATGAACCAGCCTGCGCACTCCCCCCTGGACCAGCCGGCCGCCGAGACGCCGGCCGCCGGTGCCACCGAGGCCCCCGCCGCCCTCGCGAGCTTCGCCGAGGGCCCCGACGCGCAGACCTGGACTCCGCCCTCCTGGGAGGAGATCGTCGAGGCGCACAGCGCCCGCGTCTACCGCCTCGCCTACCGCCTGACGGGCAACCAGCACGACGCCGAGGACCTCACCCAGGAGGTCTTCGTCCGGGTGTTCCGTTCGCTGTCGACCTACACCCCCGGCACGTTCGAGGGCTGGTTGCACCGGATCACCACCAACCTGTTCCTGGACATGGTCCGCCGACGCCAGCGGATCCGCTTCGACGCGCTCGGCGACGACGCGGCCGAGCGCCTCGCCAGCCGCGAGCCCAGCCCGGCCCAGCACTTCAGCGACACCCACTTCGACGCCGACGTCCAGCAGGCGCTGGACACCCTCGCCCCCGAGTTCCGCGCGGCCGTGGTGCTGTGCGACATCGAGGGCCTCTCCTACGAGGAGATCGCGGCCACCCTGGGCGTCAAGCTCGGCACCGTCCGCAGCCGGATCCACCGCGGCCGGTCGCACCTGCGCGCCGCGCTCAAGCACCGCGCCCCCGGCGCGGCCCCCGGCCGGGAGCGCCGGGGCGGCTCCGAGGAGCCGGTGCCGGTCGGCGCCGCCGCCGGTGAGGCCGCGGTCGCGCCGGGCGGGCGCGGACGGAGGCGATCGTGAGCGGAACCGGCCGGTCGGGACCGGGCCGGCCGGACGTCTCCGGCAAGGCTGTCACCCGTCGGAGCGGCTGGCCCCAGCTGGGCCGCCGCGGCCAGGACGAGCCGGAGCTGCCCGTGCCGCCCGCCGCCCTGCCCGGCGAGCCCGCGCTGCGCGCGGTCGCCGTCCGCCCCACCGAGCCCGCGGCCGAGGAGCACCACCTCGGCGAGCGGCTCTCCGCCTTCGTCGACGGCGAGCTCGGCCACGACTCGCGCGACCGCGTCCAGGCCCACCTGGCGACCTGCCCGCAGTGCCTCGCCGAGGCCGACGAGGGCCGCGCCGTCAAGCACCTGCTCACCCGCACCGACACCCCCGGCCCGTCCTCGTCGCTGATGGCTCGGCTGATGGCCGTCGGCGCCCTGCCGGACGAGCTCCCGGACGACCGCCCGGCGGCCGCCGACCGCCCCCGCCGGGACGACGACGACCTGCCCGGCGGCGGCCTCCCCGCCGCCTGGGGCACTCCCCGGCCCGAGGCCGGCGGCACGCTCGGCGGCAGCCGGCTGAACGGCGGCTCCTTCGGCCGCGGCGCCGGCGCCTCCTTCGGCGGGGGCGCCCTCGGCGCCGACGCCCCGGTGCCCGGCATCGACCCCCGGGCCTTCGGCCGCGGCTCGGTGCTGCGCCCGCTGATGGGCCGGCGGACCGGCCGCCCCGACTCCGCCGCGGCCGACTCCGCCGCGCGCCCCGCGGCCGCCCGCCCCGAGCCGGCCGCCGCCGTCGTCCGCCAGGCCCCGCCGCGCGGGCGCCGCTTCGTCTTCGCCGCCGCGGGTGCCTTCTCGGTGGCCGCGGTGACGCTCGGCGGCGTGGGCGGCTTCACCGCGCAGAGCGAGGACCAGCACGGCACCTCGGTGAGCCCGGCCGGCACCGGCCGCAGCGGCGGCCTCGTCCCGATGACCGCGCAGATCCCGGTGGACTTCCCCGTCCACCCGGTGGCCGCCACCCGCAGCGCCCCACCGCCGGACAGCCTGCCGGACCGGACGCCGGCCTCCGGACTGGCCGGCCTGCACCGCGAGAACCGTTAGCGCACTCCGGCCGCCACGGCCACCGCCATCGGCAGGTCTTCATCACGGCTTCATCACACGGTGGGGTCCGGACCGGCCGGTGGCCATTACGCTGTAGGAACCGGTCCGACGAGCTAGGGAGCACAGGTGTTCAGCGACGTGGGCGGGCTGGAGATCCTGACCCTGGTCATCATGGCCATCGTGATCTTCGGTCCGGACAAGCTGCCGAAGCTGATCCAGGACACCATGGGCTTCGTCCGGAAGATCCGTTCCTTCGCGGACAACGCGAAGGAGGACATCCGCAGCGAGCTGGGCCCGGAGTTCAAGGACTTCGAGTTCGAGGACCTCCACCCCAAGACCTTCGTCCGCAAGCAGCTCATGGGCGGCCAGGAGGACCCGCTGGGCCTCAAGGAGATGCGGGACGGCCTGGACATCCGCTCGGTGCTGGACGACAAGCCCGCCGCCGCGGTGAACGGCCACGGCCGCGCCGGCACGGTGAGCATGGACAAGTCCTCCGTCCCGGCCCCGGCGGCCGCCGCCGCGGGTGCCCCGCTCCAGCCCGGCGAGCGCCCCCCGTTCGACCCGGACGCCACCTGATCCGCGCCGTTACGGCGAAACCGCCGCCCCGCCCGGCCGCCCGGCTGAGCGGGGCGGCGGCGTTCGCGCCGCTATTGTGCTGATTGTTCCCGCTGTGCCGTCGGTCACTTCCGGTCCGTTGCCGACCGAAGACGCACGGCGGGAGCGCCGCGGTACGCCACGATGGGAGCGCACTGCGGCAGGGATACGTGCGTTTGAGGAGGCCCGGGGATGGACGCGACGAGTCATGCGGTGGGGACGGCCACGGCCGGTGGCCGGGTGGTCGGCGGCCAGGCGGGCCCGGCCGACCCGCTGGTGCCCTACCTGTCGGCGGACTTCCCCTGGTACGGGCTGGACGACGCCTGGACGGGCCGTCGCTACCTGATGCAGGCCGGCGCCGGCGGCCCGCGCACCGGCGCGGCCGGCAGCGTCGACTACGGCACCCTCGGCCACGGCGAGGAGCCGGCCCGGCACTACGAGCCGCGCGACATGCGCAAGTTCGCCGCCGTCGTCACCGTCGCCCGGCGGGACAGCCGCCGCAGCGCCGACAACACCGGCACCCTGGAGGCGACCTCCGCCTCCTCCGCCGCCTGGCTGGCCGGCTCCGGCCTGCTCGCCGCCACCTGGCCCGGCCAGCTGGACCGCGCACTGCGCCAGGACTGGCTCGACCAGCAGTCCACCCTCGCCTGGGATCTCGCCGACGACCTGGCCGGCCCCGGCTGGTCGACCCTCAGCCTCCCGGTCAACGGCCTGCCGCAGCCCTTCCGCTACCGCGAGTCCGAGTACGGCTGGGTGCTCGCCGGCGAGGCCCCCGGCGTCCTGCTCGGCGCCTACGGCCGCGGCGTCAGCGCCTACGGCACCGGCTTCGCGACCGTCCCCGACCTCGTCGCCTACACCCGCCCGTAGCACCCCCGGACACCCCGTAGCACCCCCGGACACGCGGAAGGGGCGGACGCCGACGGCGCCCGCCCCTTCCGCGTGCTCTCAGAACTTGTTCTTGGGCGTCAGGCCGAGGGAGAGGCCGGACAGGCCGCGCCGGCGGCCGCCGAGCTTGCCGGCGATGGTGCGCAGGGCGGCGCCGGCCGGGGAGTCGGGGGCGGCCAGGACGACCGGGCGGCCGTCGTCGCCGCCCTCGCGGAGGCGGACGTCGATCGGGATCGAGCCGAGCACCGGGACGGTGGAGCCGACGGTCCGGGTGAGGGCGTCGGCGACGGTCTGGCCGCCGCCGGTGCCGAAGACGTCGATCATCTCGTCGCAGTGCGGGCAGGGCATGCCCGACATGTTCTCGATCACGCCGACGATCTTCTGGTGGGTCTGCACCGCGATGGTGCCGGCCCGCTCGGCCACCTCGGCGGCGGCCATCTGCGGGGTGGTGACGATCAGGATCTCCGCGTTGGGCACGAGCTGCGCGACCGAGATCGCGATGTCGCCGGTGCCGGGCGGCAGGTCCAGCAGCAGGACGTCGAGGTCGCCCCAGTAGACGTCGGCCAGGAACTGCTGCAGCGCGCGGTGCAGCATCGGGCCGCGCCAGACCACCGGGGCGTTGCCCGGGGTGAACATGCCGATCGAGATGACCTTCACGCCGTTCGCCTGCGGCGGCATGATCATGTCCTGGACCTGGGTGGGCCGGCCCTCGACACCCAGCATGCGGGGCACGCTGTGGCCGTAGATGTCGGCGTCGACCACGGCGACCTTCAGGCCGTCGGCGGCCATCGCGGCGGCCAGGTTGACCGTCACCGAGGACTTGCCGACGCCGCCCTTGCCGGAGGCGACCGCGTAGACGCGGGTCAGCGTGCCGGGCTTGGCGAAGGGGATCTCGCGCTCGGGGGCGCCGCCGCGCAGCAGCTGGGAGAGCTCCTTGCGCTGCTCGTCGCTCATCACGTCGAGCTCGACCTCGACGCCGGTCACGCCGGGGACCTTGCCGACCGCCTCGCGGACCCGCGCGGTGATGGTGTCGCGCATCGGACAGCCGGAGACGGTCAGGTAGACCGCGACCCGCACGGAGCCGCCCTCGGCGATCTCGACCGATTTCACCATGCCGATCTCGGTGATCGGACGGTTGATCTCCGGGTCGTTGACGGTCGCCAGCGCCTGGCGTACGGAGTCCTCCGTGACGCCGGCCGCGACCTCTGTCTCGTTGGCCATGCCTTGATGGTACGGCGCCGGGCGTACCGCTTAACCCGCCGGTAGCGTGCCGAGGGTCACAGCACCTCGGAGGTCTCCCGGCGCTCGTCGATCTCCTTGAGCAGGGACTGGAGTTCGGAGCGGAGGAAGTCGCGGGTGGCGACCTCCCCGAGGCCCTGGCGCAGGGCGGCCACCTCGCGGGTCAGGTACTCGGTGTCGGCGATGTTGCGGTCGCTGCGGGCGCGGTCCTGCTCCATGTTGACGCGGTCCCGGTCGTCCTGGCGGTTCTGCGCCAGCAGGATCAGCGGCGCCGCGTACGAGGCCTGGAGCGAGAGCATCAGGGTGAGGAAGATGAACGGGTAGTCGTCGAAGTGCACCGAGTCCGGCAGGACGGTGTTCCAGCCGACCCAGACGACCACCACGATCGTCATCCAGACGATGAACCGCCCGGTGCCGAGGAAGCGCGCGATCCGCTCGGAGAGCTTGCCGAAGGCCTCCGGGTCGTACGTCGGCAGGGTGATCAGGCCGGGGCGGGTGGTGCGGGGCTGGTCGAGCCGGCTGCGGCCGCCGCCGGGGGCGGCGGGCTCGGCGCGCTGGGTGCGGCCGCGCTCGCGGGCGCGCAGTTCGCGCAGCTGGCGCAGCTCGCCCTGGAGGCGCTGGCGGGGGGTGTCGTCCCGCCGGCCCTTGCGGTCAGCGTCCACCGGTCACCTCTCTCTCGTCGGCGCTCTCGCCGGCGCCTTCGTCGGCCGGCCCGTGCAGGGCGGCCTCGCGCCAGTCCTCGGGCAGCAGGTGGTCGAGCACGTCGTCGACGGTCACCGCGCCGACCAGGTGGTCGGCCTCGTCGACCACCGGGGCGGCGACCATGTTGTACGTCGCCAGGTAGCTGGTGATCAGCGGCAGCGGGGTGTCCGGCGGCAGCGGGTCGAGGTCGTCGTCCACCAGCGAACCGACCAGGGTGTACGGGGGCTCGCGCAGCAGCCGCTGGAAGTGCACGGTGCCCAGGTACTTGCCGGTCGGCGTCTCGTTCGGCGGGCGGCAGACGAAGACCTGCGCGGCCAGCGCGGGCTTGTTGTCGGAGACCCGCACCCGGGCCAGCGCCTCGGCCACCGTGGCGTCCGGCTCCAGCACGATCGGTTCGGTGGTCATCAGACCGCCGGCGGTGTTCTCCTCGTAGGTCAGCAGGCGGCGGACCGGTTCGGCCTCGTCCGGCTCCATCAGCTGGAGCAGCCGCTCGGCCTCGTCGCCGGGCAGTTCGGAGAGGAGGTCGGCGGCGTCGTCCGGGTCCATCGCCTCCAGCACGTCGGCGGCGCGCTCGTCCTTCAGCTTGCCGATGATCTCGACCTGGTCGTCCTCGGGCAGCTCCTCCAGGACGTCGGCGAGCCGCTCGTCGTCCAGTGCGGCGGCCACCTCGGCGCGGCGCTTGGCGGAGAGGTGGTGCATGACGTTGGCGAGGTCGGCGGGGCGCAGCTGGTCGAAGGTGGCGAGCAGGTTGGCGGCGCCCTGGTTCTCCTCGGCGAGGGCGAAGCCGGTGACGTCCTTCCAGTCCAGGGTGAGCGTCTCGCCCTTGGACTTGCGGAGCCGGCCGGGCCGGCCGGCCTGGACGAAGACCTTGCTGATCTCCCACTCGCGCAGCCGGGTCTGCACCATCGCGACGTCCAGGACGGTGACGTCCTGCCCGGTCTTGCTCCAGGTGACGGTGCGGTCCAGCAGTTCGCCGAGGACGAGGGTCTCGGAGGAGCGCTGTTCGAAGCGGCGCATGTTGACCACGCCGGTGGTCAGCACCTGGCCGGACTCCAGGCTGGTCACCCTGGTCATCGGCAGGAAGATCCGGCGGCGGCCGATCACCTCGACCACCAGGCCGAGCACGCGGGGCGGGCGGCCGCCCAGACGGAGCGTGACCACCACGTCGCGGACCCGGCCGACCTGGTCGCCGATCGGGTCGAAGACGGCGACGCCGGAGAGGTGCGAGATGAAGACCCGGCTGCCTGCCCCTGCCATGGACTCCCTCAGCTCGCTCGACCTGCTCCACGCCCCGGCGGGCGCGCGGGCGCGCCCCGGGGCCCAGGCTACCCGGGCGTTCGGGGCCCGGCCCGGCGAGCCACGGCCCCGCCGCGGGCGGCGCGGCTCAGCCCTTGCGACGCTTGAGCAGCAGCTTCGGGAGGCCGGCCGGGATCGGCATCCGGGTGGTGGCCGGGGTGGGCATCGGGACGGCGGCGTGCGAGGCGTCCGGCATCGCCCCCGGGTGCTCGGTCAGTCCGGCCGGCTCCAGCCGCAGCACCCGGCACTCGCGGGCCCAGCGATCGGTGATGGTGTCGGTGTCGGGCGCGTTCAGCCGCTTGCCCTTGAGCTCCTCGACGGCGCCGAGCCAGGCCTCGCTGCCCGGCGCGAGCTCGGAGACCCGGGCCGGCCAGCCGGTCAGCCGGCCGCCCTTGTCCTTGCTGCGGACGGTGACCACCGCGCCCGTCCCGGCGGCCAGCCCGTGCAGCGGCTGCTCGGCGCCGTCGCCGACCACCACCACCGCGCCGTCGTGCCAGGCGTGCCAGACCGCCCGGCTCTGCTCCTGGCCGTCCGCGCGGACCCAGAGCAGTCCGGACTTCTTCGCGGCCTCCTCCACCAGGGCCTGGTCGAGGAAGTCGTCGGCGGTGGGGGCTGCGGCGGGCGTACGGTCCATGCCGGACAGCGTACGGCCTGGGCCGTCCACGAGGTGTCTCACCGGTCGGGCGACAGTTCCGTGAAGGCCGCACGGGCCTTACCGTATAAGCCGCCCGCCCCATCTGCTCCGCCCGCCGCCCGTCCCGCCCCGTCTGCCCGCCCGCCCCGGCCGTCCGCACCCGCTGCCGGCCCCGGCCGCCCGCCCTGCCGACCCCGCGCCCCGAGGAGCACCGTGCCCGCCGCCCGGCCCGAGACCGCCGCCGCCCCCGCCACCACCGCGACCGCCGAGGCCCCCGCGCACCCGCTCCCCAGGCTCGACCTGCTGCTGCTCGCGGTCTCCGTCTCCGGCATCTCGCTCTCCGCACCGCTGATCAGTGCCACCGCCGCGCCGGCCCTGGCGATCGCGTTCTGGCGCAACGTCATGTCGGTCGGGGTGCTGGGCCCGTACGCGCTGCTGCGGCACCGCGCCGAGCTGCGCGGGATCGGCCGCCGGGCGCTGCTGCTGGCGGTGGCGGCCGGGGCGCTGCTCGCCGTGCACTTCGCGCTCTGGATGCCCAGCCTGCGGATGACCTCGGTGGCCTCGGCGACGGCGCTGGTGACCACCACGCCGCTCTGGACCATCGTGCTGATGCGGCTGATGGGCGTCCGGGCACCCCGGCCGGTCTGGATCGGCACGGCGGTGGCCTTCGCGGGCGTCCTGGTGCTGACCGGCGTCGACCTCTCGCTCTCGCCCCGCGCCCTGCTCGGTGACGCGCTGGCGCTCGGCGCCGGGCTCGCCGCGGCCGGGTACATGCTGCTGGGCGCCGAGGTCCGCCGGACGGTCAGCACCACCGCGTACACCCTGGTCTGCTACGCCACCACGGCGGTGGTGCTGCTGGTGATCTGCCTGGTGGCCGGGACGCCGATGGGCGGCTGGCCGGCCGGGGTCTGGTGGCAGATCGTGCTGCTGATGGTCACCGCCCAGCTGCTCGGGCACTCGCTCAGCAACCGGGTGGTGCGCACCCTCGGCCCCTCCGTCACCTCCACCGCGATCCTGCTGGAGACCCCGGGGGCCGCGCTGATCGCCGCGCTCTGGCTGGGCCAGTGGCCCCCGGTGGCCGCCTACCCGGCGGTGGTGCTGATCCTGCTGGGCCTGGTCCTGGTGGCCCGCGGCGGGCGCCGGTGAGGGCCCGCCGGGCGGGCGTGTGAGCGCTACAGCCAGCCGTTGCGGCGGAAGCCGCGGTACATCCCGATGCAGATGAGCACGACGCTGCCGAGCACCATCGGGTACCCGTACTTGTGGTGCAGCTCCGGCATGTAGTCGAAGTTCATGCCGTAGACGCCGGTGATCATGGTGGGCACGGCGAAGATCGCCGCCCAGGCGGTGATCTTGCGCATGTCCTCGTTCTGCGCCACCGAGACCTGCGCCAGGTTGGCCTGGAGCAGCGAGTTGAGCAGCTCGTCGAAGCCGTGCACCTGCTCGGTGACTCTGGCGAGGTGGTCGGCGACGTCCCGGAAGTACTTCTGGATGTCCGGGTCGACCAGCCGCTGGAGGGGCTCCGAGAGCTGCTGCATGGGCCGCAGCAGCGGCGCCACGGCCCGCTTGAACTCCAGCACCTCGCGCTTGAGCTGGTAGACCCGCCCGACGTCGGTGCCCCGGCCGCCCTTGTTGGAGAAGACGTCGAACTCGATCTCGTCCACGTCGGTTTGCAGCCGGTCGGCGACCAGCAGGTAGTTGTCGACGACGTGGTCGGCGATCGCGTGCAGCACCGCGGAGGGCCCCTTGGCGAGCAGCCCGGCGCCGTCGGAGTCGGCCTCCAGCCGCTGCCGCAGCTCCTGGAGCGAGCTGTGCCCGCCGTGCCGGACGGTGATCACGAAGTCCTGCCCGGCGAAGACCATCAGCTCGCCGGTCTCGACCACCTCGCTGGTCGGGGTGAGCTGGTCGTGCTCGACGTAGCGGATCGTCTTGAAGACGGCGAACAGCACGTCGTCGTACCGCTCGACCTTGGGCCGCTGGTGCGCGTGCACGGCGTCCTCGACGGCCAGCGGGTGCAGGCCGAACCGCTGCGCGATGCCCTCGAACTCCGCCTCGGTCGGCTCGTGCAGCCCGATCCAGCTGAACGATCCCGCGCCGTCCGGCATTTGCTGCGAGGCCTTGACGCGGCGGACCGCCTCGCGCGGGCTGCAGCTCTCGCCGTGCCGCTTGCCCTGCTGGTAGACCGCGCAGTCCACCACCGCCGAGGTGGACGCGCCCGGGTGGATCGAGTCGAACAGGCCGGCCGCCGAACGGCGGCGGTTGGTGCGGACGGCGGCGCGCAGGCTGTTGATCATCGACATGGCAGGCTCCCTGGGGCAGGAGCCGCCGCACGGCGGCATGGTGGCGGCTGGCCGTGGTGCGACGGCGGAGGAACACCGGTGGAAGGGCGCCTGCGATCGGTCCTCGGCCTTGCTGGGGCACGCGATGGAGCGAACGGACGCCGTGAAGGTGCTCTCCCGGCCGGACCGGCACTGCCTCGGTCGTCTCCGCGGACGCGGCGGTCAGCTCCTACTGGGGCTGTTTCAGCCTGCGTGGCGAGGGGTACGGGGAAGGCGTCCGGGCCGGGTAGAGCTGCCGGTACTGCATGGTCGGCTGGTATCCACCGCAACCACCTCCTTCACGCCGCTGCCCCGGAGGTGAGGATCCCCGGTAGCCAGTCGCTCACACTAACATCTGACCGGTCGTCGTCGCTGCTGCGTTCACGTGACGCTCGTGACAAGCCCGCGGGTGCCGCGGGTTACGCTCACCGGCATGGCGCACGACTTCCCGCTCTTCGGGGACCCCTCCGGCGGCTCCCACGACCCTTCCGGCCTCTCCCGGGAGGCCGTGCTGGCCGCCGTCGAGGCCCGGCTGCTGACCACCTTCGGTGAACCGAGCGGCCGCGCCGCGGTCACCTTCCTCGGCGCCGACCGGATCGAGGTGTTGCGGTTCGGCCCGGACGCCGAGGGGCTGGTCCGCTACGCCACGCTCGGGATGTCCGCCGCACCGATGGCCGACCCGACCGCCCCGGTCGCCGACCAGGTCCGCGGCCCCCGCGCCGAGCTGGTCCTGACGGTCCGTGGGGGGCGCGACGGCGTGCTCCGGACGCTGGCCACCTTCGCCGCGACGCCGCAGGTGGAGGGCCTGGTGCTGGCTCCCGGCGGCTCGCTGGACCTCGGCTCCCCGCTCTGGGACGGCGCGCCGTTCACCTCGGTGCTGGCCGCCGAGCCGGGCGGCCTGGTGCCCGATCTGGAGCTGGACGAGCCGGCCGACCCGGTCCGCTTCCTGCCGCTGCTGCCGATGACGCCGAACGAGGCCGGCTGGAAGCGCGTGCACGGCGCGGGCGCGCTGGAGGAGCGCTGGCTCCAGCACGGGACGGACCTGCGCGATCCCGACCGCCGCGCGGTGCCGCTGGACTGACGGCGGATCACGCCCCGGCCGCGCGGCGGAGTGGACCCTCGCCGGCGTGCCGACGCTCCGGTGCTGGGGCCCGCGGCCCGTCGCGCACCACGCCGGACGCCCCCGCGCCCCGGCGTGCGGGCGGGGGCCGCCCTACCCGCCGACCGGCTTCGCGCCGGTCGCGCCGGCCACCAGCGCCTCGTACACGGCGGGGTCGGTGGTGTGCTCGCCGAGCCGGACGGTCTTGCGGCTGCCGTGGTAGTCGCTGGAGCCGGTGGTCAGCAGGCCCAGCTCGGCGGCCAGTCCGCGAAGGTGGGCCCGGGCGGCCTCGTCGTGGTCGGTGTGGTCGACCTCCAGCCCGGCCAGCCCGGCCGCGGCGAGGTCGGCGATCACCTGGTCGGAGACGGTCCGGCCGCGCTTGACGGCGCCCGGGTGGGCGAAGACCGGCATGCCGCCGGCCGCCCGGACCAGCCGGACCGCCTCGACCGGGTCGGTCTCGTGCTTGCGGACGTCCGCCCGCCCGCCGTTGGCCAGCCACTGCGGGGTGAACGCGTCGGAGACGGTCGCCACCACGCCGGCCTCGACCAGGGCGCTGGCGATGTGCGGCCGCCCGACCGAGCCGGCCCCGGCGATCCGCTCGACCTGCTCCCAGCTGATCTCCGCGCCCAGCTCGCGGCAGCGCTCGACGACCGCCCGCCCGCGCCGGAACCGGTCGGTGCGCACCAGTTCGCGCTCGCGGGCGAACTCCGGCTCGGCCGGGTCGAACAGGTAGGCCAGCAGGTGCATGCTGATGCCGTCCACGACGCAGGAGAGTTCGGCGCCCGGCACGAGGGTCAGCCGGGTGCCGGGCGGCAGGGCGTGCACCGCCTCGGTGGCCTCGGCGTGGCCCGCCACCGTGTCGTGGTCGGTGATCGCGACCACGTCCAGGCCCGCGGCGACCGCCGCCGCGACCAGCTCGGCCGGACTGTCGGTGCCGTCGGAGGCGTTGCTGTGGGCGTGCAGGTCGATGCGCACGGGGTCGGCTCCTGGGGTGGGCGGCGGGTGCCGCCCAGGATAGGTCAGCCGGCGGCGGGCCGGTCGGCCGATCGAGGGTGCTCCGGGCGGGAGCCCGCACAGCCCGGGGCCGCTCCCGGATCGAGCGGTCCAGTGCCCGGGCGGGTCCGGTGCGGGGGCGGGTCCAGTGGCCGGGCGGGTTCGGTGCGGGGGCGGGTTCAGCCGAGCAGGCGGGGCGAGAGCGCGCCGCAGGGCAGCAGGTCCAGCTCGGCGCCGGCCTCGCGCAGGTCGGTGAGCACCAGCTCGTCGTACATCACGAGGGCCGACTGCTCGGGCCAGGCCACCGCCCAGAGCCAGAGCCCGCGGGCCTCGCCGACGAAGACCGCCCGGTCCGGGGGTGCGTCCGGGACGTGGAACATCGGGGTGGGCCGCCCGGCCGCCATCAGCTTGGCGTCGGCGGGCTTGTAGAGGGAGACGGACTCGCCCGGGTCCGGTCCGGACAGCCCCGCGTACCGGGCGCCGAGCCCGACGCCCAGCTCCTCGGCGACCAGCACCAGCTCGCCGAAGCCGCCGAGCGGCGCCGGGCCGGAGCAGGCGACGGCGGTGGCCCGGGCGCCGGAGACGTCGTCACCGACGTGGGCGATGCCGGTGTAGAGCCAGCCGACCGGGAGCGGCCAGGGCAGCCAGACGGGGACCTGCGAACGGACGACGGCGACGCCGAGCGCTTCCACGCTCGGGGGCAGCACCGGCTGCATCGGGTGCACGGCTCCGTGCCGGTCGCACTGCCAGGTGTCTGAGAACAGACCGGGGGCGCGGACCCGGCCGGCGCACCTCGGGCAGCTTGGCTCGCCCCTCATAGCCGACAACGCTCCTCCCTCCGGACCGCCGCGTCAAGGACGATCACCCGTACGGAGGGCTCGGCGGCACCTGTCGGTGGCGGGTGCCCGTCCGGCGCGGGGTGGGCGTGGTGCCGGCGGCTCCCGGTAGGAAATGTCCAGCGGCGGGCGGCGGCAAACGTCGGTTGCTCCGACGGGTGGTGGCGAGCGCGGGCCGGAGGGGGCCCGCAACGCACTGACGCCCTGTCATCGGCGATTGCGGTGACGGGGCGTCAGTCGGGTATCGGAACGTCGGGGTCGGACGCTCCCGGGTCTTCGGCGGCGGGTGAGGGCTCCCGGTCGGAGGCGCCGCGCCGGGTCAGACGGTCGGGCACGGACGGATGAGCAGGCGCTCGCCGGTGCGGGCGGCGGCCTGGACGAACTCGCGGACGGTTTCGGCGTCGGCGATCAGTCGGTCGGTGGCGGTGCCGCGGGTGTCGTCCAGTCGGAGAATCTCGAAGCGCATGGGCCTCTCCTGTTCCTGCCCCGTCTCGCGGGGCGGTCGTGGCTGAGTCGGTATCAGCCCTTTCGGGGTCTGTCGTGTCGCACGATCGACGATGTGCTGCGGCAAAGGGCTCCCCCCTGCTTGCCGGGGACGCCCGGTCCCTCGTGAACCACTCTGTCGTGGTGCTGCTACCGGGCCGTTGCCCGTCCGTAAAGTCCTGGTTTCGGCTGATCCGCGCCGACGTCGAGATCGACGATGATTCCCGGACAGAATCAAATATTACCGCAACTAACGAATTTTGTCCTGTGAGAAACCCGCCAGGGGTACCGGCCGGGCCCCGACGGCAAGGTCCGGGGCACCGGCGCGGTCAGGCCCGGCGGGGTGCGGCGGGGTGCGGGCCCCACCGCCCGGCGCGGTCAGGCCCGGGCGGCACCCCAGAAGCCCGTCAGGGCCTCGGCGGTGACCGCCGGTCGCTCGGCGTTGGGGGAGTGGCCGGCGTCCTCGACCACCACCCGGCGGGCCCCCAGCCGCTCGGCCATCGCGGTCTGCTCGGGCACCGGCCAGGCGTAGTCCCGGACGCCGGAGAGGACGAGGGTGGGCAGCGCGGCGCTCGCGGCGGCCAGCTCGTCGACCCGGTCGGGTGCGGAGACCAGGTGCCCGCCCGTGGTGGCGAGCGACTGCGGCACGTTGGCCACCCAGCGGCGGTGCAGGAAGGCCGCGACCTCGGCGTCCGGCCGCCGGGCCGGCTCGCCGGAGGCCTCCTCCATCTGCTGGAGCACCTGCCAGATCTCCTCCAGGCTCATCGTCGGCAGCACCGAGATCAGCAGCTTGGTGCGCTCGGCCTCGGCCGGGTCGATCGCGCCCGGCCCGGTGGCCATCAGGGTCAGCGAGCTCCACGGCAGCGGGCCCTCGGCGGCGGCCGCCAGCACGGCCTCCCGCACCACCTGGCCGCCGAAGGAGTGGCCCAGCAGGTGCAGCGGGCCCCCGTCGTCGTCGGCGGCGAGCGCCGCGGAGAGCGCCCGGACGTCGGCGCCGAGCGCGTCGACCGCGTAGGCGGCGGGATCGTCGGGGCCGCCCGTCTCGTACTGGCCGCGCTGGTCGACCGCGGTCACCCGGTAGCCGGCCGCCGCGAGCGGCTCCAGCAGCGCGATGAAGTCCTCCTTGCTGCCGGTGAAGCCGGGCACCAGCAGCGCCGACCCGCGCGGCGCACCCGTCGGCTCGGCCCGCAGTGCGGCGAACTCGCCGCGCGCGGTCGCCAGGCGCAGGGCCCGCGCGCAGCCGGGGAGGGTGAGGAACGGCGGGGTGCTCATGGGGGGATCTCCTGGGTCTCCGGGCGTGCGGCGGTTCTTCCGGCGGCGTGGCGGCGTGGCGGCGTGGCGGCGCGGCGGGCGCTGCGGCGGTGTACCGGCGGTGCACCGGGGTACCGGGGTACCGGCCGGTAACCCCCGAGCGTAGCGGGGCCGGCACGCCGGAGGGGGCGGCCGCGCCCCGACCTGCGGGACGCGGCCGCCCCCTCCGGGCGGTGCCTTCGGCGGCTGGGCCGGTCAGCTCTCCGGCGTCGCCTCCGCGGCGGCCGGGCGGCGGCTCCTGGTCCGGCGGCGCGGGGCCTCGGCCGGGGCGTCCGCCGTGGCCTCGGGCGCAGCGGCGCCCTCGGCGGCCGGCTCGGCCTTGGCCTTGGCCCGGCTGCGGGTCCGCTTGGCGGCCGGCTTCTCGGTGGCGGCGTCGGCAGCCGGCTCGGCCACCGGTGCGGCGGCCTCGGTGACCGTGGCCGGAGCCTCGGCCACCGCGGCGACGGCGGTCTCGCCCGCGCCGGTGCTGCGCGGACGGCGGCGACGGCGGCGCGGGACCGCCTCGCCCTCGGCGCCCTCGACGCCCTCGACGGCCGGGGCCGCGGGGGCCTCGACCGTGACGGCGCCGTCGGCGGTCACCGCGTCGCCCTCGACCGAGCTGCCGGCACGGGTGCGGCGGCGCTCACGGGGCCGGCGGGCCGGCTTCTCCTCGGTGGTCTCGGTGGCGGCGGGCTTGCCCGGGCCGGTCCGGGGAGCCCCGGCACGGCCGCGGCCACCGGCGGCCGGACGCGAACCGCGCCCGCCGGTCTCGCCGAGGTCCTCGACCTCCTCCGCGCCGAGCCCGGCCCGGGTCCGCTCCGACCGCGGCAGCACACCGGTGGTGCCCTTGGCGATCTTCAGCAGCTCGAACAGGTGCGGAGACGTGGAGTAGGTCTCCTCCGGCTCGTTGAACGACAGGTCCAGCGCCTTGTTGATCAGCTGCCAGCGCGGGATGTCGTCCCAGTCGACCAGCGTGACGGCGGTGCCGGAGGCGCCGGCCCGGCCGGTGCGGCCGATCCGGTGCAGGTAGGTCTTCTCGTCCTCGGGGCACTGGTAGTTGACGACGTGCGTGACGCCCTCGACGTCGATGCCGCGGGCGGCGACGTCGGTGCAGACCAGGACGTCGACCTTGCCGTTGCGGAACGCGCGCAGCGCCTGCTCGCGGGCGCCCTGGCCGAGGTCGCCGTGGACGGCGCCGGCCGCGAAGCCGCGCTGGGTCAGCTGGTCCGCGACGTCGGCCGCGGTGCGCTTGGTGCGGCAGAAGATCATCGCCAGCCCGCGGCCGTCGGCCTGCAGGATGCGCGAGACGAGCTCGACCTTGTCCAGCGAGTGCGCACGGAAGATGTGCTGCTCGGTGTTGGCGACGGTCGTGCCGGTGTCGTCCGGCGCGGCGGCGCGGATGTGGGTCGGCTGGCTCATGTACCGGCGGGCGAGGCTGATGACCTGGCCCGGCATGGTGGCCGAGAACAGCAGGGTCTGCCGCTTGGCCGGCAGCATGGTCAGGATCTTCTCGACGTCGGGCAGGAAGCCCAGGTCGAGCATCTCGTCGGCCTCGTCCAGGACGAGCGAGCGGACCCGGGAGAGGTCCAGCTTCTTCTGTCCGGCCAGGTCCAGCAGGCGGCCCGGGGTGCCGACCACGATGTCGACGCCCTTCTTGAGCGCCTCGACCTGCGGCTCGTAGGCCCGGCCGCCGTAGACGGCGAGCACGCGGACGTCGCGGACCTTGCCGGCGGTCTGCAGGTCGTTGGTGACCTGGGTGCAGAGCTCGCGGGTCGGGACGACGATCAGCGCCTGCGGGGACTCGTGGAGCTGCTCCTCGGTGGCCCGGCCGGCGTCGACGTCGGCGCGGACGACGACCCGCTCGATCAGCGGGAGGCCGAAACCGAGGGTCTTGCCGGTGCCGGTCTTGGCCTGGCCGATGACGTCGTGGCCGGTCAGCGCGACCGGGAGGGTCATCTCCTGGATGGGGAAGGGGTGGATGATGCCGACGGCCTCCAGGGCCTCGGCGGTCTCCGGGAGGATCCCCAGGTCCCGGAAGGTGGTCTTGATGGGTTCAGCGGTGGTGGACAGGGTGCTGCCTCTTCCGTGTGGAGGGGCCGAGAACGAGCGGCGGGCGGGCAGCCGCGCGGCTGCGTACGGGCCTGGACGGCCCTGCTACAACTGCGTGGACGCACAACCGCGCCGGTCCCTGCGGCCGGCCGGTCCGCGGGGCCCGGTGAGGGGCGCGGTCACGGCGGCGTCGGGGAGGATTCCCTTGAGGGACCTGCGCGGGACCGTTCGCCGTGCGGCGCGGTCTCGGCGGCCCTCGCTCGGCCACTGATGCGGTGCCAAGGCTTGAAGTCCAAGCCATGGTCGGAGCCGATCGGCTCTCCGACCGGGCATCCGCGTACGTGAGTGCCCGGCTTCCGGTGCGGGCACGTCCTGCTGGACGGTGCCGCTACGAAGCGGGCTTGCCCGGCGCACCGAGACGGCGGTGACACCGTGCGAGCACTACGGACCTCGCTACCACCATACAGTCACGCGACGACTCGAACACGTGACGCGCATGACATCGCTGCTCGCGGGCCGTGCGGCGGCCGCCGGGCGCGGGGGCGGGAACGGGGGCGGGAACGGTCCCGGCGGCAGGGGGGTGCACCGCTGCTCGCAGCCCGTGCGGCGGCGGCCGGGGAGGGGGCGGCGCCGTGCGTGTGCGGGCGGCCGGGCGGGACTAAGGTGGCAGGTCATGGAGACCCATGGTGAGACGCAGGACGACGCGGCCGGCTCGATCGGGGACTGGGCGGCACGCTCGGCCGACCCCGGCTACCGGGCGGCCGTGCTGGACCTGCTCGGCGCCCTCGCGTACGGCGAGCTGAGCGCCTTCGAGCGGCTCGCCGAGGACGCCAAGCTCGCGCCGGGCCTCGCCGACAAGGCCGCGCTGGCCCGGATGGCCTCCGCCGAGTTCCAGCACTACCAGCGCCTGCACGACAGGCTGGCCGAGGTGGGCGCGGACCCGCAGGAGGCGATGCAGCCGTTCGTCGAGCCGCTGGAGCTGTTCCACCGGATGACCGCGCCCTCGGACTGGCTGGAGGGCCTGGTCAAGGCCTACGTCGGCGACGCGATCGCCACCGACTTCTACCGCGAGGTGGCCGTCCGGCTCGACGACGACACCCGTGATCTGGTGCTCGGCGTGATGTCGGACACCGGGCACGCCCAGTTCGCCGTCGACAAGGTGCGGCAGGCGATCGAGGCCGACCCGCGGGCCGGCGGCCGGCTGGCGCTCTGGGGCCGGCGGCTGATGGGCGAGGCGCTGAGCCAGGCCCAGCGGGTGGTGGCCGAGCGGGACGCGCTCTCGAACCTGCTGGTCGGCGGCGTCCAGGTGCAGGGCTTCGACCTGGTGGAGGTCGGCAAGATGTTCAACCGGATCACCGAGGCGCACACCAAGCGGATGGCTGCGCTGGGGCTGGCCTCCTAGGCTGCCGGGCCCGTGCTCGGGCGGACCCGTGCTCGGGCGGACCCGTGCTCAGGCGGGCCGGTGCCGGCGGTGCGCGCCGGCCCGGTGCGGGCGGTGCCGGTGGACGGGCCTGCGGTCGGCCGCGAGGTCGGGCCGGGCCAGTACCGAGGTGAGCAGCGCCGAGGCGGTCGCCGAGATCCCGATGCTGGCCGCCGGGAACGCGCCGTTCAGCGTGAAGTGCGCGATCACCCCGGCCAGCAGGGCCGAGACCACCGCCGTCCCCGTCGTCAGCAGCCGCCCGGCCGGGAAGTACGCGGGCAGCGACAGCAGCGCGGCTGCGCCGACGACCAGGCCGACGAGGGCGAAGGCGAGCGTCTCGACCAGCAAGGGGGCCTCCCCGGGGGTACGGGCGTGCGGCGCACGGACGGCCGCACTGTCGCCGTACCCCGGTCGGCCGGGCCGTACACGCAGCGGTGCCCCGCTCCCGGTGGGGGAGCGGGGCACCGGAGTACTGCTCAGAGCGTGCCGAAACCGACCTTGCGGGCGGCCTGCTCGCCGATCTCCACGTACGCCAGGCGCTCGGCCGGGACGATGACGCGGCGGCCGTGCTCGTCGGTCAGCGCGAAGAGCTTCGAGGTGCCCTCCAGTGCCTTGGCGACCGCGTTCTCGACCTCTTCGGCACTCTGCGAGCTCTCGATCACGATCTCGCGCGGCGCGTTCTGCACGCCGATCTTGACCTCCACGGCTTCCGTCCCTCCGGGGTTGCAGCCATCCACGCGCGGCATCCGGACCGCCCGGGACAGGTGATCGCGGCGACCGCGCCGTACGGCTTCACCATAGAGCACCGGATCAAGGCCGAGGCGAAGCTCGGTGGATCACTCCTCGTCGGCAGCCTCGTCCTGCTCGGAGACGGGGTGCATCGGGAAGCCCTTCAGGCCTCGCCAGGCCAGGCTGGCGACCAGCCGCACGGCCTCGTCGCGCGGGATCGCCAGGCCCTGCGAGAGCCAGTAGCGGGCGGTGATCTGGGCGAGGCCGCAGACGCCGGCGGCGAGCAGCTTGGACTCGGCCTCCGGGAGGTCGGTGTCCTCCTGGATGACCTTGCTGACCAGCGTCGCGCTGGCCTCCGAGGCCCGCTCGACCCGCTCGCGCACGGCCGGCTCGTTGGTCAGGTCCGACTCGAAGACCAGCCGGAACGCGCCGGACTCGCTGGAGACGTAGTTGAAGTACGCCTCCATGGTCGCGGCGACCCGGAGCTTGTTGTCGGTGGTCGTCGACAGCGCCTCGCGGGTCGACTCGACGAGGGCGTCGCAGTGCTTGTCCAGCAGCGCCAGGTAGAGGTCCAGCTTCCCGGGGAAGTGCTGGTAGAGGACCGGCTTGCTGACCCCGGCGCGGTCGGCGATGTCGTCCATGGCGGCCGCGTGGTACCCCTGCGCGACAAACACCTCCTGGGCGGCACCGAGCAGTTGTTCACGGCGGGCGCTTCGCGGCAGGCGGGCACCGCGCGGGCGCTCCTGCGCCTCCTGGATGGCCGTCACGGCGCTCCTCACTTCACGGGTTGTTCGGGGCTGGCAAGGAAGACCGATTCTACTTTTCGGTAACCGCGTCCGCGCTTGGCGAACGCGAGAAAAGAACGGACCCCCCTTGTCAGTAGCCCACAATACGACGCTGATCAGGGCAGCGGCAGTGGTGTGACAGGACCGGCGGCGGGCGGTCCTGTCGGGGGCCGTACCGGGGCCCGCCCTCACTACCATCGTCCACCATGAGCAGCGCTGAGCAGCAGATACGTCCAGAGGCGGGGGAGCCCGCACCGTTCCGCACGGTCGAGGTGCCCGGCGCGGTGCTGGCGGTGCACGGTGCCGCAGGTGCCGGCGACGGCGGGCGCGGCCCGGCCGGCGGGCGCGCGCCGGCCCTCTTCGTGCACGGGCTCGGCGGCTCGGCCGGCAACTGGACGGTGCTGATGGCGAGGCTCGCCGGCCTGGTCGACGGCGAGGCCGTGGACCTGCCCGGCTTCGGCCACTCCGCCCCGCCCGCCGACGGCAACCTCTCCGTCTCCGGCCACGTCCGCGCGGTGATCGGCTACCTGGAGGCGGCCGGCCGCGGGCCGGTGCACCTGTTCGGCAACTCGCTGGGCGGCGCCGTCTCCGTCCGCCTCGCCGCGGTCCGCCCGGACCTCGTCCGCAGCCTCACCCTGATCTCGCCCGCGCTGCCCGAGCTGCCTCCGCAGCGCACCGCCTGGCCGACCGGCCTGCTCGCGGTGCCGGGCCTCCCCGCGCTGCTGCGCCGGCTGCCGGCGAACGGGCGGACCCCGGAGGACGCCACCGAGGGCCTGCTGCGGCTGGTGTACGGCGACCCGGAGGGGCTGTCGCCGGCCGCCCGGGCCGAGGCGGTGGCCGAGTACCGGCGACGCGTGGAGGTGCCGCACGCGATGCGGGCGCTGGCCGGTTCGGCGCGCGGGATCGTCTCGGCGTACACCGAGCGGGGCGACCAGGCGCTCTGGCGCCAGGCCGGGCAGGTGAAGGTGCCCACGCTGCTGGTGTACGGGCTGCGGGACAAGTTGGTCTCGTACCGCTCGGCGCGGCGGGCCTGCCTGGCCTTCGCGGACGCCCGGCTGCTGGTGCTGCCGGACTCCGGGCACGTGGCGATGATGGAGCACCCCGAGCAGGTGGCCCGGGCGGTGCGGGAGCTGCTGGCGCGGGTCTGAGCCCGGGGCGCGGGTCCGGGCCCGGACCCGCGCCCCGGGCGGGACAGCGGCCGGGCAGGAGCAGTAGGAGCAGTAGGAGCAGCAGGGCGCAGGGGCCCGGGAGCAAGCGGACAGGGAGTAGGGGAGCGGGGAAGCAGGGAGCGGGCCCCCGGACCGGAGGGCGCGATAACGCCCCCGTCGTGGGCGAGGTCACGCCGGTTCACTCGTTCAGGTGGCAACCAGGCATGTGACCGATGCATCGCCGGGGCCCGGTCCTACCTTTCTGCTGTCGGACCGAACAGGTGTGGGGGAGTCGCGGCCGCCGGATGAACCGGAGGGCGGTCGCGGGCCGGGGTGCCGGCCGCCGGTGCGACCGCCGGGCCGCGGTGCGTCCGGCCGCGGTGCGGGCGGCAGCCCGGCCTCTCCCCGCCCCGAGCTCCGCCCCGTGCCGTCCCGCGGGGCACCGGGAGCCGGTCGATCCGGCCGAGCACTCCGTCGATCCACCCCGATCCGCCTCGATCCACCCTGATCTGCCCCGATCCGCCCTGGTCAGCCATGATCCGCTCTGCTCTGGAGGTCTCCCGTGCGCGTTGCTCTGCTCACCGAGGGTGGGCGTCCGGACCCCCAGCGTGGCGTCGGCGGCTGGTGCGCACGGCTGCTGGAGGGCCTGCGCGAGCACGACTTCGAGCTGTACGTGACGGCCGGTGCGGCCGGCTCCGGGACGGGCTCGGGGATCGGCGCCGACCCCCGGGGCCGTTGGCTCGGGGTCCACGAGCTGGCTCTGTGGGGCCGCCGCCCGGCCGGCCGGGTGCCGTCGGCCCTGCGCAGACGCCAGTACGTGCGGGCGTACGAGGAGCTGGTCCGGGCGCTGGTGATGCCGGGCGCGCGCGGTGGTTTCGGGGCCGGGCTCCAGCGGCTGGCGGCGCTCGCCCGGGAGGACGGCGCGCTGCCGGGCTTCCTCGCCTCGGCACACGCCCGGCGCACGCTGGAACGGGTCTGGCGCGCCCCGGGGGCGGACACCTCGGCCGGTCAGCCCCTGGTCTGCGACGTGCTGGTCGCGGCCGACCTGCTGGAACAGTGCCTGCGACCGCTCTCCGCCCCCTGGTACGGCACCGGGCCCGGCGGCCTCGGGGCGGCGGACCTCTGCCACGTGGTCGGCGGCGGCCCGGCGGCCCTGCCCGCACTGGTCGCCAAGCACCTGCACGGGGTGCCGTTCGTGGTCACCGAGCACGGTCTGCACCTGCGCGAGCAGTACCTGGGCTACCGCGAGGCGCCGTACCGCTGGCCGGTCCGGGCGCTGCTCCTCGCCTACTTCCGGGCGCTCACCGAGGAGACGTACCGGCAGGCCGCGATACTGACCCCCGGCAGCGCCTACGACCAGCAGTGGCAGCAGCGCTGCGGCGCCGACCCGGCCCGCACCAGGGTGGTCTACGAGGGCACCCCGGCGGTGGCCCGGGCCGCGGCCGGCCCCGAACCGGCCGCGCCCACCCTGGTCTGGGCCGGCCCGTTGGAGCCCGGCCGGGACACCGAGCTGATGCTGCACGCCTTCGCGCGGGTGCGGACCGAGCTGCCCGCGGCGCGGCTGCTGGTGTACGGCGAGGAGGCCGCCCCGGGGTACCGCGCGCACTGCGAGGCGGTGGCCGGACGGCTGGGGGTGGCCGGCGCGGTGGAGTTCGCCGGGCGGCCGGAGTCGTCCGCGGCGGCCTGGGAGAGCGGCACGGTGGTGGTCTTCTCGGCGCTCTCGCAGCGCAACCCGGGGCTGCCGGCCGACGCGATGCTGAGCGGCCGGGCGGTCGTCTCCACCGATGTCGGGGTGGTCCGCGAGGTCGTCGGCCCGACCGGGCTGCTCGTCCCCCCGCGGGACCCCCGGGCGCTGGCCGGGGCCTGTCTGGCGCTGCTGCGCGACGAGGAACGCCGGGCACGGCTCGGGCTGGCCGGGCGGCTGCGCGCGCAGGAACGCTTCGCCGTGGAACCGGTGGTCGGGGCGTTCCGCGAGATCTACCTGGAGCTGGTCTCGCAGTGGCCGGCCTTCCCGGCCGCCGGCACCGGCCCGGCCGGTGAGCGACCCCGCCCGTTCGCCCGGCCCGCCGAGTACTGGCTCGCGGACCGCCGGGGCGGCGCGGCGCAGGAGCGGCCGGGCGAGGAGGACGGGAGCGTCGAGGAGCCGGCCGGGGCGGATGCGGACGCGGCGCCCGGCCGGCCGGGCGCCCTCGCGGAGGCGGTCTGATGGCCGGCGACGGCGGGGCGGCCGGGCCGCCGGCGGGCCCGGGGGCCGGCGGGATCCCCGGAGCCGTCGGGGGCATCAGGGTCACCGGGGTCACCGGGGTCACCGGGGACCCGGTCCGGGAGGTGATGGCGGAGCACCGGGTGCTCTGCGAGCGGGCGGTCGACCCGCTGGAGATCGTGGCCGGTCTGGAGGAGGCCGGGCTGGGCCCGGAGGAGGCCGCCCGCTGCCGGCACGCCGACCTGTTCGGGCTCGCCGAGGAGCTGTACGCCCGGGTGCCGCGCCGCCCGCCGCCACCGGCCGACGGCCCGGAGACCGGCCGGCCGCGCGGGCCGGGCGCCGTCCTGGGCTCGTCGGCGCTGGCGGTGCTGCCGGTGGCGGCCGCCGCCGCGCTCGGGGGGCACCGGCCGGTGCTGCTGGCGGCGGCCGTCCCGCTCGTCCTGCTGCCGGCGCTCTCGGGGGCCCGGCCGGCGGGGCCCGCGCCCGCGCCGGATCCCTGTCCGGGCCCTGCCGTGGCCGGCCGGCCACGGTGGCCGGGGCCGGCCGCGCTCGGTCACGGGGCCGGGGCGGCCGGGCTGCTGCTGCTCCCGCTCGCCGGGGTGGCGGGGGACGGCCGGGTGACGGCCGCGCTGGCGCTGGCCGCGGCGCTGTCGGCCGGCTCGGCCGAGTGGGCCGCGCGCTGGTTCCGCCGGGTCGGCCGCGGCCACCTGCGGACGGCGGGCACCCTCGCCGAGTTCCGGGCCCGGATGCGGCCGGTGCTGCCGGTGGCGGTCGCCCTGCACCTGGCCGTGCTGGCGGTGCTCAGCTTCGCCGCGCTCGCCGTGCTGACGGCCGTCGCCCCGCGCCCCGGGCCGGGCCACGGCGGCGGGCTGCTGCACCTGGCGGCCGAGCGCGCCGGCCCCGTCCAGTGGGCGGTGCAGGGCGTGCTGGGCCTGCTGCTGGTGCTGCCGGTGCTGCTGGCCCACTGCGACCGCCGTGGCGCCGCCGCGCTGGGCGCGCTCGCCGGGCCGGCCGCCGCCGCGGTGCCGCTCGCCCTGGGCCGGCCGGCCCAGGTGGCCTGGCTGCTCGGCGGCGGGGCCGTCGCACTGGCCCTGTTCGCCTACGCCTGGCCGGTGCTCGGCCGGGCCGGCGCGCACCGCTGACCGCCCGCCGACCGGTCCGCCCGGACCGGCCGACGGGCCGCACGACCGTCCGAACTGCTCTGTTCTCACAAGGTCCGCCAGGTCGTACCCGACCTCGCTTCGTGGAAGGACGCCCCCGATGAGGGTGCTGCTGCTGGGCGCCGACGGCTTCATCGGCCGCCGGGTCACCGATCGTCTGCTCGTGGACCAGGAGTTGCAGGTGACGGTGCTCGGCCGGCGCGACTCGGCCGACATCCGCTTCGACCTGACCACCGGCAGCCCGGGTGCGCTGGCCCGGTTCCTGGACGCCGTCGCCCCCCAGGTGGTGATCAACTGCGCGGGGGCCACCTACGGCAGCTCGCGCACCCTGATCCGGGCCAACACGCTGGCCGTCGCCACCGTCTGCGAGGCGATCCGGCGCAGCCGCGAACCGGCCCGGCTGGTGCACGTCGGGTCGGCGGCCGAGTACGGGCCGGTCCCGGGCGGCGTGCCGGTCTCGGAGGCGGCCGAGCCGCGCCCGGTCGGCCCGTACGGGGTGTCCAAGCTGGCCGGCACCGAGCTGGTGCTCTCCTCCGGGCTGGACGCGGCGGTGCTGCGGGTGTTCGACGTGGTGGGTCCGGGGGCGCCGACCGCCTCGCTGTTCGGCCGGCTCGCCGAGGGGCTGCGGCGGGCGCTGGAACGGGACGAGTCGCAGGTGCGGATGCCGGACCTGTCCGGATACCGGGATTTCGTCGACGTCCGGGACGTCGCGCGGGCGATCCGGGCGGCGGCCGTGTCGGCGGCCACCGGGGTGATCAACATCGGCAGCGGCCACGCCGTCCGGGCCCGTGAGGCGGCGCAGCTGCTGGTCCGCGCGTCCGGGTACGAGGGGGCGATCGTGGAGGAGAACCGGCAGGTCCTGCTGCCCGCGCAGGCGGGCGGGCCGGCCGAGCACCCCGCCGCGCACCTGGGCCAGCACCACCTGCCGGGGCACCGCCCGGAGCCGCGGCCGGCGGAGGGCCGGATGCCGGCGGGCGAGCCGGTGCCGTGGCGGCAGGCGGACGTGCGGACCGCGCGGGACCGTCTCGGCTGGCGGACGCAGGTGCCGCTGGAGGAGTCGCTCGGGGACGTCTGGCTGGAGACGGCCTGCCGGGTCTGACCGTCGGGGGGTGCTCCGGCCGGGCCCCGGCCGGGGGCGCAACGGCCCGGCGGGGCCCGGCTGCTGCGCCCCCGACCTGCGGTGACGGGGCCCGGCAGGGCGGTCCCAGCATCCGGTGCCGGGTGTCTCGCCAGTCGGACGGGCTGTCTCGGAATACCGGGGCGGCATGACACTGTTGGCGTAGCAGAGCCACTTCGGTGGCGGAGCACAAGCCACAAGAGGTTGGCCCCGGCCACCTGAACCGACGACCAACGGAGTCCCCGTGTCGCTGCCACCCCTGGTCGAGCCGGCCGCCGAGCTCACCGTCGACGAGGTCCGCAGGTACTCCCGCCACCTGATCATCCCCGACGTGGGCATGGCCGGGCAGAAGCGGCTGAAGAACGCCAAGGTGCTGTGCGTCGGCGCCGGCGGCCTGGGCTCGCCCGCGCTGATGTACCTGGCCGCGGCGGGCGTCGGCACGCTCGGCATCGTCGAGTTCGACGTGGTGGACGAGTCCAACCTGCAGCGTCAGATCATCCACGGCCAGTCGGACATCGGCCGGTCCAAGGGCGAGTCGGCGCGGGACTCCGTCAAGGAGATCAACCCCTACGTCGACGTGATCCTCCACGAGGAGCGCCTCGACAACGACAACGTGATGGAGATCTTCTCCGGCTACGACCTGATCGTCGACGGCACCGACAACTTCGCCACCCGGTACCTGGTGAACGACGCCGCGGTGCTGCTCGGCAAGCCCTACGTGTGGGGCTCGATCTACCGCTTCGACGGCCAGGCCAGCGTGTTCTGGGCCGAGCACGGCCCCTGCTACCGCTGCCTCTACCCGGAGGCCCCGCCGGCGGGCATGGTCCCGTCCTGCGCCGAGGGCGGCGTGCTGGGCGTGCTCTGCGCGTCCATCGGCTCGATCCAGGTCACCGAGGCGATCAAGCTGCTGGCCGGCGTCGGCGAGCCGCTGGTCGGCCGGCTGATGATCTACGACGCCCTGGAGATGAACTACCGCCAGGTGAAGGTCCGCAAGGACCCGAACTGCGCGCTCTGCGGCGAGAACCCGACGGTCACCGAGCTGATCGACTACGAGGCCTTCTGCGGCGTCGTGTCGGAGGAGGCGCAGGCCGCCGCCGCCGGGTCGACGATCACCTCGAAGCAGCTGAAGGAGTGGCAGGACGACGAGGAGGACATCTACCTCATCGACGTCCGCGAGCCCGGCGAGTACGAGATCGTCAGCATCCCCGGCGCGGTGCTGATCCCGAAGAACGAGTTCCTGATGGGCAACGCGCTGGAGTCGCTGCCGCAGGACAAGAAGATCGTGCTGCACTGCAAGTCGGGCGTGCGCTCGGCCGAGGTGCTGGCCGTGGTGAAGTCGGCCGGCTTCGCCAACGCCGTCCACCTGGGCGGCGGCGTGCTCGGCTGGGTCAGCCAGATCGAGCCGCACAAGCCCGCCTACTAGACCCGCCTACTAGAGTCCGCACGTGCGAAGGGCCCGCTCCGGCGGGCCCTTCCGCATGTCCGGCCGCGCCCGCCGCGGCGGGGTACGAGCCCCGGGGCCCTGGGGCTCGTCGGAGAAGCCCTAGAGCGCGCCCCGGCGCTGGAGCACGTTGTAGGAGATCCAGCCGGGCAGCACCGGCAGCCAGAAGGTGAGCGCCCGGTAGAGGAACACCGCCGGGGTGGCGACGGCCGGCGGGACGTCCGCCACGGTGAGCGCACCGATCAGGGCGAACTCGACCGGGCCGATGCCGCCCGGCGTGGGGATGGCCGAGCCGGCCGCGTTGGCCGTCAGGAAGACCACCGCCACCGCCGAGAAGCTGATCGAGCCGCCGAAGGCCTGCACCGAGGCGTCCAGGCAGGCGGTGAACGACAGCGTCAGCAGCAGGATGCCGCCGAAGCCGGTGACCAGCTTGCTGGGCGTCTGCATCAGGTCGAGCATCCGCGGCACCACGCCGAAGAACAGCGAGCGCAGCCGGTTCAGCACGAACCGCCGCAGCGGGGCGACCGCCGCGACCACCAGGGCGAGCACGGCGGCGGTCAGCACGCCGATGATCACCGCGCGGGAGGCCGAGAGGTCCCCGTTGGTCTGGCTGCCGGTGATCAGGCCGAAGCTGAACAGCAGCAGCAGGTGCCCGGCCAGGCCGGCCAGCTGGGAGGCGCCGACCGAGGCGACCGCCTGCCCGGAGCGGATGCCGGCCTTCTGAAGGTAGCGGGTGTTCAGCGCGATGCCGCCGATCGCGGCGGGCGCGACCAGCTTCACGAAGGACCCGGCCAGCTGGGCGGCGACGGTGCGCCGGAACGGCAGCTTCTCCGGCACGAAGCCGGTCAGGCTCATCGACGCGGCGACGTAGCTGAACGCGGCCGCGGCGAGCGCCACCGCCGCCCAGGCCCAGTCCATCTGGGAGAGCTTGAGCTGGGCCGGCTTGATGGTGGTCAGCGCCAGGTAGGCGGCGAAGGTGAGCGCGATCACCATGATCAGCGTCTTCGGCCTGAGCCGTTCCAGCTTGGCCGGCTCCATCGGCGCCTCGGGCGCGATCTGGAGGATCTGGCCGCGGATCCGGCTGAGCAGGTCCTCGCCGGCCGCCGCGATGTCCTCCTCGGCCTGCTCCTGGGTGCGCTCGCCGGCGGCGACCTGCTCCAGTGCCCGGGCCTGCGCCGCGGCCTTGCGCTCCTTGGTGAGCTTCTTCAGGTCGACGCGGGTGGAGCGGCTCATCCCGACCGGCTGGAGCAGCGGCAGCGCCTGGGCGACCCGGTCGGCGCCGAGGACGGCGTTGGCGGTGGCGACCGCCCGCTCCGGGCCGATCCGCAGGGCGAAGGTGGTGAGCAGCTGGGCGACGTCGATGCGCAGCGTCAGGTCGGTGGCGGCGATGTCGCCACCGGAGAGGTTGACCAGGCAGGCCGTCTTCCCGTCGACCACCAGCAGCGACTCGCCGGTGAGCCGGCGGTGCGCGATCCGGCGTTCGTGCAGGGCGCCGACGGACTCCCAGAGCGAGGCCATCACCTGGTCGGTGACCTCCTCGTCGGCGAGGTCGTCCAGCTGGCGGCCCTCGACGTTCTCGTAGACCAGGATCGCGGCGTCCGGGCCCAGCTCCGAGGTGGCGACCAGCTGCGGGGCGCGGGCGCCGGAGGCGGCGGCCGCGTAGGCGATCAGCGCCTCCTGCTCCAGCGCCTGGCGCAGCGACTGCGGGCTGCGCCGGACGGCCACCGAGCGCAGCCTCAGCCGCCGCCAGGCCCGGTAGAAGAAGCCGGAGGCCTGCTGCTCGCGGTCGACGATGTGGACGTCCAGCGGCGGGCCGCTCTGCTGGGCGACGAAGTAGCGGCGGGTGCCGCCGGGGGCGTCCGGGGCGCGGTGGGCGCTGGCCGGGGTGAAGCCGACCTTGCGCAGGCCGATCATCAGGTGCTGGCCGGTGGGCCGGATGTTCGGCGAGCCGATCGCGTACAGCGTGCCGTAGGCGACGGACCAGCCGATCAGGACGGTGAGCAGCAGCGAGAGCGGGGTGGTGTAGCCGCCGAGCAGCTCGGTGATCCCGCTGAAGATCACCACCACCCAGAGGGCGACCCGCCAGCGGGGCCGGCTCGACATGCCGACGGCCGTCATGTAGGCGATCACCGGGGCCAGGTAGCCGTGCACCGGGTCGGTGAGCGCGCCGTTGCTGTCCAGCGGCAGCCGGGTCAGGGCGTCCCGGATGTGGTCGGAGGCGCCCTCGGCGACCCACCAGTCGATGCCCAGCGAGACGCCGTAGGCGAGCACCGAGGCGAGCACGCCGTCGGCGACCCGCAGGCCGTCGCGCTTGATCAGCCGCTCGACCGCGAAGGCGAGCGGGACGGCGAGCACCGCCACGCTGGAGACCAGGCCGGTGATGGTGGCGAGGACGGGGGAGAAGCGGGGGGCGTTGGAGGCGATGTCCAGCTCGATGCCGGTGGTCGTCGACGTCGCCACGCCGGCCAGGACGAACACGGCGACTATGCCGAAGACGCCGGCCAGGAACCGGATCAGGTCGGACGGGCGGTGCGCGCGGGCGGCGAGCAGCGGTTCGTCGACGTCCAGGTGCGGGGTGTCGTCGGGGGCCTCGTCGGTGTCCGCGGCGTCGTCGGGGCCGGCGGGCGGGACGGGCCCGGCGGGCGGCTGGGCCGGGACACCGGACGGCGCCGGCGTGGCCGCGGGGGCCGGCAGGTGCTCGGGTGCCGCGGCGACGCCCGGCTGGGGGGTCTTGATCGTCCGGTCCTTGATCAGGGAGACTTCCGGGGACGGCCCGGCGGCGGGCACACCGCCGGGAGCTGCGGGCACGGCGTCGGTGGACTCGTCGGAGTCCTCGTCCACGCCCACGTCAGCCGTCCCGGTCATCTGGTCTTGTCCTCGTATCACCACTCACCGCCCCGAAGATGGTGGCATGCCGCGGCGCCCCGTGCTGGACAGGGGGCGGATCGGGCGCGGCGGATCGTTCGTACGGCTCCCCGTGCGGGCCCCCGTGCGGAAGAATGCCGCAGGTGACGGACGCTGACGACGACGGTGACGGGGGCGCACTTCCGCCCTTCGCCGAACTGGTGCTCGACCTGACCGAGCGGATTCCACCCGGCAGGGTGATGACCTACGGGGACGTTGCCGAGTACCTCGGCCAGGGCGGCCCCCGGCAGGTCGGCCGGGTGATGGCACTCTACGGCGCCGCCGTGCCCTGGTGGCGGGTGATCCGTGCGGACGGCCGCTTCCTGCCCGGCCACGAGCAGCGCGCCCTCGCCCACTACGGAGACGAGGGCACCCCGCTGCGCGAGCTCGCCGACCCGCCCCGGGTCGACCTCCGGCGGGCCCGCTGGGACGGCCGGCCGGCCGACGGCTGACCGTGCCCGCTGCCGGGGGCGCGGGCCGCGGCCCGCACCCCGCCGGATTGCGGCGAACCGGGTGCGCGGACGGGAATGACGGGGCAGGATCGTAGGCTCGATACGGACGGGCCCCCGGCGGGGCCCGCCTTCCGTGGCCCGCAGCACAACCCCCAGGACATTCGTGAGCTCCCCCTACCGTCTGGTGCGCAACCCTCTCGTACAGCCCGACCCGCCCGTGCTGGACGAGTACCAGCGCGCCGTGGCCGAGCACACGGGCGGCCCGCTGCTGGTGCTCGCCGGGCCCGGGACGGGGAAGACCACCACGCTGGTGGAGGCCGTCGCCCGGCGGATCGAGCAGGGCACGGACCCCGAGCGGATCCTGGTGCTGACCTTCAGCCGCAAGGCCGCGATGGAGCTGCGCGACCGGATGTCCGCCCGGCTCGGCACCTCCCCGGCGCCCCGGGCCGGGGTGCCGCAGGCCACCACCTTCCACTCCTTCAGCTACGCCCTGCTCCGCGCCCACCAGGACCCGCAGGACTACGCCGAGCCGCTGCGGCTGCTCTCCGGCCCCGAACAGGACGTGATGGTCCGCGAGCTGCTGGCCGGCGGCGCCGAGGACGCCCGGCTCGCCGCCGCGGCCGGCGGCCCCGACGGCCCCGCGACGGGCGGCCGGATCGGCTGGCCGCTCGACCTGCGGGCCTGCCTGACCACCCGCGGCTTCGCCGACGAAGTCCGCGCCGTGCTCGCCCGCAGCCGCGAGCTGGGCCTCGGCGAGGCCGAGCTGGAGCGCTTCGCCGAGGGCGTGCAGCGGCCCGACTGGGCCGCCGCCGCGCACTTCCTGGCCGACTACCTGGACGTGCTGGACCTGCGCGGCGTGCTCGACTACGCCGAGCTCGTCCACCGCGCCGTCCTGCTCGCGGAGCGCCCCGAGGTCGGCGAGGAGCTGCGGCAGCGGTACGACGTGGTCTTCGTCGACGAGTACCAGGACACCGACCCGTCGCAGGTCCGGCTGCTGCGCCGGCTGGCCGGCGGCGGGCGCGAGCTGATCGCCGTCGGCGACCCGGACCAGTCGATCTACGCGTTCCGCGGCGCCGACATCAACGGCATCCTGGAATTCCCGCACGCCTTCCCGCAGGCCGACGGCAGCCCCGCCGAGGTCCGGGTGCTGCGGGTCTCCCGCCGCTCCGGGGCCGTCCTGCTGGCCGCCTCCCGGGAGCTCGCCCGGCGGATGCCGATGGGCCGGCTGCCCGCCGAGAAGCTCGCCCAGCACCGCGCCCTGCTGCCCTCCCGCGAGGGCGGCCGGGTCGAGGTGTACACCTACCCCACCCCCGGCACCGAGCTCGACTCGATCGCCGACCTGCTGCGCCGGGCCCACCTGGAGGACGGCGTGCCGTGGGGCGAGATGGCCGTCCTGGTCCGGGCCGGCGGCAGGTCCATCCCGGGCGTGCGGCGGGCGCTCGGCTCGGCGGGCGTCCCGCTGGAGATCGACGGCGACGACCTGCCGCTGCGCGAGGAGCCGGCCGTCGCCCAGCTGCTGCTCGCCCTGCGGGTCTGCGCCGAGCAGGCCGCCCGGGACCGGCACGGCGCCCGCGCCGACACCCCCGCCGACGCTCCCGGGCCGCTCACCACCGAGCTGGCCCACGCCCTGCTCACCGGCCCGCTCGGCGGCATGGACGGCTCCGACCTGCGCCGGCTCGGCCGCGCCCTGCGCGAGGAGGAGCGCGCCGCGCTGCGCGCCGACGGCCGGCCCGCCGCCGTGCCGCGCCCGGCCGAGGAGCTGATCCGCGAGGCCCTCGCCGAGCCCGAGCGGCTGATCGCCCTGGACCCGTCCTACGCCCGGCGCGCCCGCGACCTGGGCACCCTGCTGCGCAAGGTCCGCGAGCGGCTGGCCGGCGGCTGCACCGCCGAGGACGCGCTCTGGGAGCTCTGGGACGGCAGCCGGCGCTGGCGCGAGCGGCTGGAGCGGGCCGCGCTGCGCGGCGGCGCCGCCGGCCGCAACGCCGACCGCGACCTCGACGCGCTCTGCGCCCTGTTCGAGACGGCCGCCCGCGCCGAGGAGCAGGTCACCGGCCACCGCAGCGCCCTCGACCTGCTCGCCGAGCTGGAGGCCCAGGACATCGCCGCCGACACCCTCACCGTGCGGGCCGTCCGCCCGGAGGCCGTCCGGCTGATGACCGCGCACCGCTCCAAGGGCCTGGAGTGGCGCGTGGTCGTGGTGGCCGGCGTCCAGGAGGGCCTCTGGCCGGACCTGCGCCGCCGCGGCTCGCTGCTGGAGGCCGACCGGATCGGCCGCGACGGCCTCGCCGAGCCGCTCTCCCCGGCCGCCCTGCTCGGCGAGGAGCGCCGGCTCTTCTACGTCGCCGCGACCCGGGCCCGGGAACGGCTGATCGTCACCGCGGTCAAGGCGCCCGCCGACGACGGCGACAAGCCCTCCCGCTTCCTGCGCGAGCTCTACCGCGAGGACGTCGACCCGCGCACCGGCCGGGTGCTGCGCCGCACCCCGCCGGCCACCGTCGAGGACGTCACCCACCGCCCGCGCCGCCCGCTCAACGTCGCCGCGCTCGTCGCCGAGCTGCGCGCGGTCACCGTCGACCGGTCCCGCTCGCCGGAGCTGCGCCGCGCCGCCGCCGAACGGCTCGCCACCCTGGCGCTGGCCGCCGACGAGGACGGCCTGCCGCTCGTCCCGGCCGCCCACCCGGACCGCTGGTGGGGCCTGGACGACGCCACCGCCGCCCCCGACCCGCTGCGCAGCGCCGACCTGCCGGTCCGGCTCTCCGGCAGCGGTCTGGAGCAGCTGGAGAACTGCTCGCTCCAGTGGTTCCTGGACAAGGAGGTCAAGGCCCGCGGCTCCTCCTCCGCCGCCCAGGGCTTCGGCAACGTGGTGCACGCCCTCGCCGACGAGGTCGGCTCCGGCCGCACCCCGGCCGACCTCGCCGTCCTGATGGAGCGGCTGGACACGGTCTGGGACGCGCTGGCCTTCGACGCGCCGTGGAAGTCCCAGCAGGAGAAGGGCGAGGCCCGGGCGGCCCTGGAGCGCTTCCTGCACTGGCACGTGCTGCAGCGCGGCCGGGACGTCGTCGCCACCGAGCACGGCTTCGACGTCACCCTGGACACCGGCGGTGTCGCGGTGCGGATCCGCGGCTCGATGGACCGGGTCGAGCGGGACGAGGCGGGGCGCGCCTACGTGGTCGACTTCAAGACCGGCAAGGAGGCGCCGACCGACAAGTCGCTGCCCGAGCACAAGCAGCTCGCCGTCTACCAGCTCGCCGTCCGGGCCGGGGCGCTCAACGAACTGCCCGGCTTCGACGGCCGCGCGCCCGAGTCCGGCGGCGCCGAGCTCGTCCAGCTGCGCAAGCCCGACAAGGGCGTCCCGGACGCGCCCAAGGTGCAGCGGCAGGACCCTCCCGAGGGCGAGCCGTGGATCGAGAACCTGCTCGCCGACGCGGCCGGGCGGGTGCTCGCCGAGCGCTTCGTGCCGCAGACCGGCGGCGGCTGCGACCGCTGTTCGTTCCGCCGCAGCTGCTCGGCCCAGCGGGACGGCGCGCAGCTCGTCGAGTAGCGAGGGTCACCCCGGCCGGGGGCCCGTCCTGTCGGTGCCCCCCGTTAACGTTGCGGGGTGACCGCCGTGCTCAGCCATCCCGACCAGCTCAAGGAGCTGCTCGGCATCCCCTTCAACCGGGAGCAGATGGCGGCGATCGGCGCCCCGCTGGCGCCGGCCGTGATCGTGGCCGGCGCAGGCTCCGGCAAGACCACGGTGATGGCCGCCCGGGTGGTCTGGCTGGTCGGCTCCGGCGCCGTGCGGCCCGAGGAGGTGCTCGGTCTCACCTTCACCAACAAGGCCGCCGGCGAGCTCTCGGAACGCGTCCGCGCGGCCCTGCAGCGCGGCGGGGTGGCCGGGCCGGACGAGGAGCCGCTCGGCGAGCCGGAGATCTCCACCTACCACGCCTTCGCCGGCCGGCTGCTGAAGGAGCACGGGCTGCGGATCGGCATCGAGCCGGACGTCCGGCTGCTCGCCGACGCCACCCGGTTCCAGCTCGCCGCCAAGGTGCTGCGCACCGCCCGGGGCCCCTTCCCGGCGCTCACCGGCACCTTCGCCAACCTGGTCGCGGACCTGATCGCGCTGGACGGCGAACTCGCCGAGCACCTCGTCGAGCCGGACACCCTGCGCGCCTTCGACGAGGAGCTGCTCGACACCCTCGCCACCGCCAGGCTCACCAACGACGACCTGCGGGCCGTCCCCGGGGCGGCCCGGGCCCGGCTGGAGCTGCTGCGCCTGGTCGAGGAGTACCGGCGCCGCAAGGCCGGCGCCGGGCTGATGGACTTCGGCGACCAGATAGCCGCCGCCGCCCGGCTCGCCCAGCAGCGCCCCCAGGTCGGCGAGCTGCTGCGCGGCCAGTTCCGGGTGGTGCTGCTGGACGAGTACCAGGACACCTCCGTCGCCCAGCGGCTGATGCTGGCCGGCCTCTTCGGCGCCGGCCCCGACGGGCGCGGCACCGGCCACCCGGTCACCGCGGTCGGCGACCCCTGCCAGGCGATCTACGGCTGGCGCGGGGCCTCGGTGGCCAACCTCGACGACTTCCCCCGGCACTTCCCGGAGGCCGGCGGCGCCCCCGCCGCCCGGTACGCGCTGAGCGAGAACCGCCGCAGCGGCGGCCGGCTGCTCGCCTTCGCCAACGAGCTGGCCGCGCCGCTGCGCGCGATGCACGAGGGCGTCGAGGCGCTGCGCCCGGCCCCCGGCGCCGAGCAGGACGGCCACGTCCGGGCCGCGCTGCTGGCCACCCACGCCGAGGAGATCGACTGGCTCGCCGACTCCGTCGCCCACCTCGTCCGCACCGGTACGCCGCCGGGCCGGATCGCGGTGCTCTGCCGGGGCGGCGCGGCCTTCCCCGACATCCACGCGGCGCTGGTCGCCCGGGAGGTGCCGGTCGAGGTGGTCGGCCTCGGCGGGCTGCTCCAACTCCCCGAGGTGGCCGACCTGGTGGCGGTCTGCGAGGTGCTCCAGGACCCGACCGCCAATGCCGCGCTGGTCCGGCTGCTGGTCGGCCCGCGCTGGCGGATCGGCCCGCGCGACCTGGCCCTGCTCGGCCGGCGCGCCGCCGACCTCGTCCGCACCGCCCGGCCCGAGGGCGTCGAGGCACTGGCCGCCGCCGTCGCCGGGACGGACCCGACCGAGGTGGTCTCGCTGGCCGACGCGCTGGAGACCTTCCTCGGCCCGGACCAGCCCGACGAGCTGGCGTTCTCCGCCGAGGCGAGGATCCGTTTCGCCCGGCTCGCCCGGGAGCTGCGCGAGCTGCGCCGCTCGCTCGCCGAGCCGCTGATGGACGTGCTGCACCGGGTGCTCGCCGTCACCGGCCTGGAGGTCGAACTCGCGGCTTCCCCACAGGCGTTGGCGGCCCGTCGGCGGGAGACGCTGCACGCCTTCCTGGACGTCGCGGCGGGCTTCGCGGACCTGGACGGCGATCCGGGCCTGCCGGCCTTCCTCGGGTTCCTGCGCGCCGCCCAGGAGTACGAGCGCGGCCTGGACAGCAGCCTGCCCGGCGGCGAGGACACCGTGAAGGTGCTCACCGCGCACAAGTCCAAGGGCCTGGAGTGGGACGTCGTCGCCGTCCCGGGCCTGGTCAGGGGGGCGTTCCCGTCCGGCACCGCGCGGGAGCGCTGGACGAGCACCAAGCGGGTGCTCCCGCACGCCCTGCGCGGCGACGCGGCCACCCTGCCCGACGTCCGCGGCGGCTGGACGGGAAAGTCCATGACGGCCTTCAAGCAGGCGCTGGCCGAGCACTCCGGCACCGAGGAGCTGCGGCTCGGCTACGTGGCCTTCACCCGGCCGCGGTCGCTGCTGCTCGCCTCCGGGCACTGGTGGGGGCCCAGCCAGAAGACCCCGCGCGGCCCGTCCGCCTTCCTGGAGCAGCTCCGCGAGCACTGCGAGCGGCCCGGCACGGGCGAGATCGAGCACTGGGCCGAGCAGCCGGAGAAGGGCGCGGTGAACCCGGCGCTGGCCGCCCCCGTGGAGCGGCCCTGGCCGCTCCCGCTGGACGCGGCCGCCCAGCTCGCGCGCCGCCGGGTCGCCGGGGTGGTGCACCGGCGCCTCGCCGGGCAGCCCGCGCCCGAGCCGGAGCCGATGGCCCCCGAGGACCGCCGCCAGGTGGAGTCCTGGGACCGCGATCTCACCGCACTGGTCGGCGAGTTGGAGCGCTCGCGGCGCAGCGTCCGGGAGGTGCCGCTGCCTCCCGCGCTGTCCGCGACCCAACTGCTGCGGCTCGCCGCCGATCCGGACGGCTTCGCGCACGACCTGGCCCGCCCGATGCCGCGCCCGCCGCAGCCCGCCGCGCGCCGGGGCACCCGCTTCCACGCCTGGGTGCAGTCCCGGATCGAGCCGCTGCTGCTGATCGAGCCGGGCGCGCTGCCCGGCGCGGACGACGACGGCATCGAGGACGAGCAGGACCTGGAGCGGCTCAAGGAGGCGTTCCTGCGCACTCCGTACGCGAACCGGGAACCGCACCGGGTCGAGGCGCCGTTCCATCTGGTGCTGGGGGGCCGGGTGGTGCGCGGCCGGATCGACGCGGTGTACCGCGAAGGTGACGGCCGGTCGGTTTCGGGCGGTGCGTCACGCTACGAAGTGGTGGACTGGAAGACGCACCGCGAGGAGACCGCCGACCCGCTCCAGCTCGCGGTCTACCGGGTCGCCTGGGCCGAACAGGCGGGCGTCCCGCTGGAGCAGGTCACGGCCTCGTTCCTGTACGTCCGCAGTGGTCGGATCGAACAACCCGCAGGACTTCCCGACCGAAAAGAGTTGGAACGGCTCCTGATCGGGAACAGTGAAGAATGAGTCACGGAGAGCATTCAAGTCATCACGGCATCGGGCGAAACCTGTGCGTAGTGCACGTTTCGTGCCTATTGTGGGGTCGGTAACCGGTCAACCCCCGTACTCCGGCCGCCAGCGAGGCCCGTAGTCCCCAACCCTCAGTCATCACCGCAGGTGCCCCCGGGCATCGGCGTCTTCTGCTGGAGAGACCGAAGTTGAGCGCGACCGGATGGATCAGAGAGCGGTTCGCCGGGCCGACCCCGGGGGCCGCTCCGGGCGCGACCGGCACCTGGCCGAGGACGGCACTGTCGCTGCCGTTCATCGGCATGGCGCTGGTCGTCGTCCTCGACTACTTCACTGACGCCGCGGTGACGGTCGAACCGGCCCTCACCGCCGTCCCCGCGCTGGCCGCCGTGGTCAGCCGCCGTACCTGGTACCCGCTGGCGATCGGCCTCTGCACCGAGGCCGCCGCCTTCCTGATGGCCTTCCACAACGACGTGCTCGGCGAGTCCGTGCACAGTGCCACCGTCTTCGCCATCGTGCTGGTCGCCGCGATCGGCTGGGTCAGCGCGACCCTGCGGCTGCGCCAGGAGAAGGCGCTCGCCGATGCCGAGCTGGTCGCCTCGATCGCCCGCCGGGTGCTGCTGCGGCCCGTCCCCGAGCGGGTCGGCACCGTGCGGGCCGCCGTCCACTACGAGGCCGCCGCCGCGCACGCCCGGATCGGCGGCGACCTCTACGAGGTGGTCAACACCCGGCACGGCGTGCGGGCCGTGGTCGGCGACGTCCGCGGCAAGGGCCTGGGCGCGGTGGAGACGGCGGCCGCCGTGCTCGGCGCGTTCCGCGAGGCCGCCCACCAGGAGCCTGCGCTGGACCGGGTGGCCGGCTGGCTCGCCGTCAGCCTCGACCGCGCCCTGCACGAGAACGACCACCCCGGCGTGGAGGAGGAGTTCGTCACCCTGGTGCTGATCGGCGTCCGGCCGGACGGCACCGCCGAGATCGTCAACTGCGGCCACCCGTCGCCGCTGCTGCTGCGCGGGGACGAGCCCGTCCGCGCGCTGGAGCTCGCCGAGACCGTCCCGCCGCTCGGCGTCCTCGACCCGGCCGACGTCCGGCCGCCGGTGCACCGGATGCCGCTGCGGGGCGGGGACCGCGTCCTGCTGTTCACCGACGGCGTCATCGAGGCCCGCGACCGGGCCGGCACCTTCTACCCGCTCGCCGAGCGGCTGCCGCACTGCGCGGACGGCCACCCGGCCGACGTCCTGCAACGCCTGCACGAGGACGTGGTGCGCCACGTCGGCCGTCAGCTCGGTGACGACGCGGCGATGCTGCTGCTCCAGTACGACCCGCCCCCGGCGCTCGGCCCGGGGGATCCGCAGACCGCGTCCGGCATCCACCTGCCGCACCAGAACGGGGTGGTGGCGCGGCCTAGAGGCTGACCTGCACGACCAGCGGGCGGTGGTCCGAGACCGCCGCCCGCGGAGCCTCGGCCGGGCCGACGGCGGACCGCGGCACGCCCACCGCCAGCACGTGGTCGAACTGCACGGCCGGCCGGTGCGAGGGGTAGGTGGGGGTGCGCGCGAGGTCGTACCAGCCCTGGAGCCGGGGCCGCGGCTCCCGCACCCGCCGCCGGCGCGGCTCCGGCAGGGCGGGCCGGGCCCGCCGGGCGGTGCGCAGTTCGCGCAGCCGGGCCCGCGGCGCCGTCCGGTCCAGCGCCGTCGCCCCGCCGAGCACCGTCCGGGGCACCGCGCCGATCAGGTTGAAGTCCCCCAGGACGAGGTACGGCTGCGGCAGGTCGGCGATCCAGCGCCGGATCCCGGCCAGCTGCGCCATGTTCCAGCCCGGCACGAACGACAGGTGCGCGGCCACCACGGTGAACGGCCCGTGGGCGCCCTCCAGGACGGCGGCCAGCGCGGCCCGCGGCTCGTCCGGGACGGGCGTGAGCCCGCGCCGTCCGGCCACCCGCAGCGGCAGCCCGAACGGCGCCGGCGCGAACCGGCGGGCCCGCCAGTGCCGCACCGGGAGCCGGGTGAGCAGGGCGGTGCCGTACGCGGGCGGGGCGTCGTCGCCGACCTCGCCGGGCCCGTACACCTGGATCCCGGTGGGCGCCGCGGGCTCCGGCAGCCAGCCGGCGACCGGCGCCGGTCGGCCGTGCAGTGCGGCCGCGAACCGCCAGTCCGAGGCGCCCATGGCCTTGGCGGCGACGGCGGTCTGGTCGGTGCCCCCGGAGCGCGGCTGGTACCGGTCGACCTCCTGGACCGCCAGGACGTCGGCGTCCAGCGCGGCCACCGCCTCGGCCAGCGGCCCGCCGGCGTCGACCGGATAGGGCCGCGGCGCCCCGTCCGGCGCGAGGGGCTGACCGTGCAGCAGATTGAAGGTGGCGATGCGCAACTGGCTCACACCGCACGACGGTACCCGCTCGCCGGAGGCGGGGGCGCCGCTTGAGACCGCCGGGCATACCGGGTATACATACTCGGTATGTCCATCCGTCACGGCCTGCTCGCCCTGCTCGACCAGGGCCCGCGCTACGGCTACCAGCTGCGAACCGAGTTCGAGGCGCGCACCGGCGCCACCTGGCCGCTCAACGTCGGCCAGGTCTACACCACGCTGTCCCGGCTGGAACGTGACGGCCTGGTCGAGCCCGCGGGCGAGGACGCCGAGGGCCACCAGTTCTACGCCGTGACCGAGGCGGGCCGCGCCGAACTGCGCGCCTGGTTCGACACCCCGGTGCCCCGGACCAACCCGCCGCGCGACGAACTGGCGATCAAGCTGGCCATGGCGGTGACCGTCCCGGGGGTGGACGTGCCCGCCGTCGTCCAGGGCCAGCGCCGGCACAGCATCAAGGCGCTCCAGGACTACACCCGGCTCAAGGGCCGGGCCCTGGCCGGTGAGACCCGGCCCGGTGGCGCCGGCCGGCCGGCCGGCCCCGGCGCGGACCTCGCCTGGCTGCTCGTCCTCGAACAGCTCATCTTCCAGACCGAGGCCGAGATCCGCTGGCTCGACCACTGCGAGACCAGGCTCGCCCAGCAGGCCGGGATCGAGCAGGCCCGGGCCGCCGAGGCGCGCAGGTCCGACCCCGCGCCCCCCACCGGGGTCGCCGCCCGGCTCGGGCGCCGCCGGACCAGGTCCTAGACAACCCCGAGGACCCCCAGGGCCCTTCGGCCCGACCACAGGAACCACCCGGCCCGGCGGTCGTCCCGACCCGACCCGGGCCCACAACAGCAGGGGGAAGTGTGTCCCACACCGATCCGACCAGGAGCGCCGCCAGTCCGGTGCTGCACCTGGACCACGTCACCCGGGTGCACGGCCAGGGCGCGGGCGAGGTCCAGGCGCTGCGCGGTGTCGACCTGTTGGTCCACCCGGGCGAGTTCGTCGCCGTGATGGGCCCGTCCGGCTCCGGCAAGTCCACCCTGCTGACCCTCGCGGGCGGCCTGGACACCCCGACCGACGGCCAGGTCCTCGTCGAAGGGGTCGCCCTCGGCGGCCTCAGCCGCAAGCGGCTCGCCCAGGTGCGGCGCCGCTCCGTCGGCTACGTCTTCCAGGACTACAACCTGATCCCGGCCCTCACCGCCGCCGAGAACATCTCGCTGCCGCGCGAACTCGACGGCGTCTCCGGCCGCGCCGCCCGCCGGGAGGCGATCACGGCCCTGGAGGAGCTCGGCATCCCCGAGCTCGCCGACCGGTTCCCCGACGACATGTCCGGCGGCCAGCAGCAGCGCGTCGCCATCGCCCGCGCCCTGATCGGCGACCGCCGCCTCGTCCTCGCCGACGAACCCACCGGCGCCCTCGACTCCACCACCGGCGAGGCCGTCCTCTCCGTCCTGCGCGCCCGCTGCGACGCCGGCGCCGCGGCCATGATGGTCACCCACGAACCCCGCCACGCCGCCTGGGCCGACCGCGTCGTCTTCCTGCGCGACGGCCGGATGGTCGACGAGAGCGTCAGCCAGGACGCCGGCAGCCTGCTCGTCTCCGCGGCCACCAACGCGAAGGGCCCGGTGGGGGAGTGAGGCTCAGCGCCTGGCGGGTCGCCCTGCGCATCGCCCGCCGCGACGCCCTGCGCGCCAAGGGCCGCAGCGCCCTCGTCGTCGCCATGGTCGCGCTGCCCGTCCTCGGCGTCGCCGGCGCCGACGTGGTCTACCGCAGCGCCGAACTCGACCCCGGTGAGCGGGTGGTCCGCACCATGGGCCGGGCCGACGCCGAGATCCGGATGATCGAGCGCGGCGCGATCCTCCTCCAGCAGCCGGACCCGAGCGAGAACTTCCACTTCGAGGCCCCCGGTGAGGCCAAGGAGAACGGCCTGCCCAAGTACACCCCCGAGCAGCGCCGCAGCCTCGACGCCGAACCCGCCGACCTGCTCCGCCAACTGCTCCCGGCCGGTGCCACGCTCGTCCCGCTGACCCAGGGCCCCTACACCGCGACCAGCACCGCCGAGGGCCTGCTCAGCGTCCAGGTGGTCGAGGCCGACCTCGGCGACCCGGTCTGGAAGGGCCGGATCAACGTCGTCCAGGGCCGCACCCCGGGCGCCGGCCACGAGGTCGCCGTCACCCGCGAGTTCCTCGACCGCTCCGGCCTCAAGCTCGGGGACAAGACCTCCCCGCGCGGCCTGGAGGCCACCCCGTACACCATCACCGCCGTCGCCGAGTACCCCGACGACCTCAAGAGCGTCGGGCTGATCGGCCGCCCCGGCGCGCTGATCGACCCGCTCGGCAAGCTGCCCGGCGCCGACCAGGCCAGGAGCCGGTTCGACCGGACGGGCGGCGCCGACCACTGGCTGGTCAAGCTCACGGCCGGGGCCGCGGTCGACTGGCCCAAGGTGATGGAGCTCAACAAGTACGGCTTCACCGCCGCCTCCCGCACCGTCCTGCTCGACCCGCCGGCCCGCTCCGAGGTGCCGTACTACGCCCAGGCGAGCGAGGGCTCCTCGGGCCGCCTGTTCGACCGGACCTCCGTCGTCATCCTCGCCACCGTCGTCGGCATGGCGCTGCTGGAGATCGTGCTCCTCGCGGGCCCCGCCTTCGCCGTCGGGGCCAGGCGCTCCCGGCGGCAGCTCGGTCTGCTCGCCGCCGGCGGCGGTGACCGGGCCAATGTCCGCGGGGTCGTCCTCGGCGGCGGCATCGTCCTCGGCGTCACCGGCGCCGCGGTCGGCCTCGTCCTCGGCCTCGTCCTCGTCGCGGTGCTGCGCACCCGGGCCGAGGAGTACGCCGGGATGCGGTTCGGGCACCTCGACCTCCAGCCGGTCGACCTGCTCGGCATCCTCGCCATCGGCCTGGTCACCGGCCTGCTGGCAGCCGTCGTGCCGGCCGTCCAGGCCTCCCGCCAGGACGTCGTCGCCGCGCTCACCGGCCGCGACTCGCTCAAGCCGCCGAGCCGCAAGCTCGCCGTGCTCGGCCTGTTGATGCTGGCCGGCGGCGCCGCGCTCGCCCTCCTCGGGGCGACCAGCGGCATCGGCAACCGCAGCCTGGCCGTCCTCGGCGGCTCGGTGGTCGCCGAACTCGGCATGGTCGCCCTGACGCCCTACCTGGTCGGCCTGTTCGGGCGGATCGGCCGCTGGCTGCCGCTCGGCCCCCGCCTGGCGCTGCGCGACTCCGTCCGCCACCGCGGGCGCACCGCCCCCGCCGTCGCCGCCGTGATGGCCGCCGTCGCCGGCTCCGTCGCCGTCGGCATCTACACCGCCAGCAGCGACGAGCAGCAGCGCCGCGAGTACTCCGCCGCGGCCCCGGCCAACGCGGTCGTGCTGGCCGGCGGCTGGGGCTCCGCCTCGGACGGCAAGCTGCTGCCCCAGCTGCGCGCCGCCGTGCAGAACAACATGCCGGACCTCGGCACCCGGGCCGACGTGCAGAAGGCCAACTACAAGGGCGACTGCTCCTCGATGCGCGGCAACTGCGGGTACGTCAACACCACGCTGCCCAAGGAGCGCATGTGCCCGCTCTACGACCGGGACGTCAAGGACCTCCCCGACGCGGAGGCAAGCCGGCTGCGCCGGGAGGACGACCGCTGCAAGGGGCGGGTGACGTACCGCAGCAGCCCCTTCAGCGACATCACGATCGGTGACGCCACCCTGCTGCGGAACCTGTACGGCGTCACCGACCCGGCCGCCGGCCAGGCGCTCGCCGCGGGCAAGGTCGTCGCCTTCGAGGCCTCCTTCGTCAAGGACGGCCGGATCCTGCTGGAGATGACCGAGCCGGACGACCCGAACGCCGCGGCGGGCCCGGACCACGAGCCGGTCCGCCACCAGGTGGCCACCGATGTTGTGCTGGCCACCGCCGGCCTGCCGACCGGCGGCGGGCAGGCCGTCATGAGCCCGGAGACCGCGCAGCGGCTCGGGCTGACGACGAGCGACGCCGGATCGGTCTGGCTGCCCGCGGCGGCACCGTCCGACAGTGCGGAGCAGAAGGCGAACGCGGCGCTCTCCAAGCTCTCCGACGGCCTCCAGTTCAACGTCGAGCGCGGCTACCAGTCGCGGGGGACGCTGATCTCCCTGGGCCTGACCGTCTTCGCCGGCCTCGTCGCGCTCGGTGCGGCCGGCATCGCCACCGGCCTCGCCGCCGCCGACTCGCAGCGCGACCTGACCACCCTCGCGGCGGTCGGCGCCGAACCGCGGATCCGCCGCACCCTCTCCGGCTTCCAGTGCGGGGTGATCGCGGCGATGGGGGCCCTGCTGGGGGTGGTCGCCGGCGTGGTGCCGGCGGTGGCGCTGCGCAAGGTGGAGGGGACGGCGCTCGGCTACCCGGGCATCGACCCCGCGGAGCTGGCCGACCGGAGCGTGATCGTCTTCCCGTGGCTCAACGTGGGGGTCACCGTGGTCCTGCTGCCGCTGCTCGCCGTGGGGCTGGCCGCGCTGCTGACCCGCTCGCGGATCTCGCTGCTGCGGCGCTCCGTCTGACCCGGGCCCGCCCGCCCCGCCGCCCCCGGACGCCCCTCGCGCCCGGGGGCGGCGGCGTGCCGGGCGGCGTTCCGGGGCGGTGCCGGGGTGACGGAGGTTACAGGCCCTGCGGCGCCCGGTGGCCGGACGGCCGGGGCGGGCACCCGCACGGGCGAACTAAAGTCGTCCGTATGACGAGAACCCCGGACAGCGTCGTCCGCTCCTTCATCGCCCAGCACCAGGCCGCTTTCCTGGCCGACCTCTCCGACTGGCTGCGCATCCCCTCGGTCTCCGCCGACCCGGCGCGGGCCGGGGACGTCCGCCGCTCCGCCGAGTGGCTGGCGGCGAAGCTGCGCGAGACCGGCTTCCCGGTGGCCGAGGTCTGGGAGACGGACGGCCTGCCGGCGGTCTTCGCCGAGTGGTCCTCCGGGGACTCGTCCGCGCCGACCGTGCTCGTCTACGGGCACCACGACGTGCAGCCCGCCGCCAAGGAGGACGGCTGGGCGACGGAGCCGTTCGAGCCCACCGTGGTCGGCAAGCAGCTGTTCGCCCGCGGCGCCGCGGACGACAAGGGCCAGGTGTTCTTCCACACCCTCGGCCTGCGGGCCCACCTGGCCGCCACCGGGCGGACCGCCCCGGCCGTCAACCTGAAGCTGCTGATCGAGGGCGAGGAGGAGTCCGGCTCGCCGCACTTCGCCGACCTCGTCCGGCGCGAGGCCGGGCGGCTGGCCGCCGACGTGGTGGTCATCTCGGACACCGGCATGTGGTCGGAGACCACGCCGACCGTCTGCACCGGCATGCGCGGCCTGGCGGACGCCCAGATCGACCTGTACGGCCCGGACACCGACATCCACTCCGGCTCCTTCGGCGGCGCGGTGCCCAACCCGGCCGCGGTCGCGGCGGAGCTGGCCGCCGGGCTGCACGACGAGGACCACCGGGTGGCCGTGCCGGGCTTCTACGACGGCGTGATCGAGCTGACCGCGCGCGAGCGCGAGCTCTTCGCCCAGCTGCCCTTCGACGAGGAGCAGTGGCTGAAGGTCGCCAAGTCCCGCGGGACGCGGGGCGAGGCCGGTTACTCCACCCTGGAGCGGATCTGGGCCCGGCCGACCGCCGAGGTCAACGGCATCTGGGGCGGCTACACCGGCCCCGGCGGCAAGACCATCGTCCCGGCCTCGGCGCACCTCAAGCTCTCCTTCCGGCTGGTCGCCGGCCAGGAGGTCGAGAAGGTCCGGGAGGCCGTCCGGGAGTGGGTGGCCGCCCGGGTGCCCGAGGGCATCCGGTACGAGCTGGTGTTCCCGGGAGCGACCCGGCCGTGCCTGACCCCGCTGGACCACCCGGCGCTGCAGTCCACCGTCCGGGCGATGGGGCGGGCGTTCGGGCAGGAGATCCTGTTCACCCGGGAGGGCGGTTCCGGCCCGGCCGCCGACCTGCAGGACGTGCTCGGCGCGCCGGTGCTCTTCCTCGGCATCTCGGTGCCCTCGGACGGCTGGCACTCGGTCAACGAGAAGGTCGAGCTCGACCTGCTGGCCAAGGGTGTGGAGACGGCCGCCTACCTCTGGGCCGACCTGGCCGAGACCTGGCGCCCGGGCGGCGACGGCGCCGCGGAAGGCACCGGCCGAGGTGCCTGAGGGCACCGCCGCCCGCTCCGGCGGGCAACCACCGATCCAGCTGACTCATCACGTGGGGATGGAACGAAGTGAGCACCGTGCCTGAGACCGGACGACCGCTCAACCTGGCGCTGGCCCGGGCCGGGGTGGACCGGGCGGCCCAACACCGGTTGGACGAGCCCTGGCTGGCGGCGGCCTGGAGCCACCCGGCCACCAAGGTGCTGCCGATCGCCGGCGGCGAGGCCTTCGTGGTGGACTCCGGGAGCGGCACCGAGCTGGTCCTGCTGCCCTCCTTCGAGGCGCCGCAGACCGGGGACCGCTACTTCCTCGGCACCGACGACGAGGGCGTCTCGTACTTCGCGCTGGCCGGCGAGAGCCTGCCCGGCCGGCTGGACGGCGACGCGCGCCCGGCCGGTCTGCGCGAGGTCGGGGCGCTGCTCTCGGACCGGGACGCGGGCCTGCTGGTGCACGCCGTCGCCCTGGAGCACTGGCACCGGCTGCACAGCTTCTGCTCGCGCTGCGGGCACCCGACCGAGAAGGCCGGCGCGGGCCACGTCCGGCGCTGCACCTCCTGCGCGGCGGAGCACTACCCGCGCACCGACCCGGCGGTGATCATGATGATCACCGACGAGCAGGACCGCTGCCTGCTCGGGCGCCAGGCGCTCTGGCCGGAGGGCCGCTGGTCGACGCTGGCCGGGTTCGTCGAGCCGGGCGAGTCGATCGAGCAGGCGGTGGTCCGCGAGGTCTTCGAGGAGGCCGGCGTGCGGGTGGCCGAGGTCTCCTACGTGGCCAGCCAGCCGTGGCCGTTCCCGTCCAGCCTGATGCTCGGCTTCCTGGGCAGGGCCCACCCGGACGGCACGGCGATCACCGTGGACGGGGAGGAGCTGGCCGAGGCGCGCTGGTTCTCCCGGGAGGAGCTGAAGGCGGGGATGGCGGCCGGGGAGATTCTTCCGCCGTCCGGGATTTCGATCGCCCGTCACCTGGTCGAACTCTGGTACGGCGGACCGCTGCCGTCGGCGGCGCGCTGGTAATTCCGGCGAATGGGGGCGTGCAGCATATTGCCGTGCGCCCCCATTTCTCTTTCCTGCCCCGTTCCGCACCGGTTGCCCGGCGGTCAGACCCGGCCTTGATCGGCCGAACGGGTGACCGGAGCGCCGATTTGCCGCAGGCCGGGCGCTCTGATGTTCGTATCCGGAGGGTCCGCCTCCTCCAACCGCTCCACCCCCCGGGCCGGTCCCGCCGCCGGACCGACCGGTTCCGCCCCGGCCGATCCGGGCCGACATTGGCCGAATCGGCTGAAACGGCCTCACCGCCCTCGCTACATTCACTCGGGTGACAATCCCTCGGGGTACCACCCAATCCCCCAAATACCAGCGCCTCGCCGCCGATCTCCGCCGCCGGATCGCCGAGGGCGAGTTCACCGCCCAGGCCGCCCTGCCGGTCGAGAGCGAACTGGAGCGCCAGTACGGCGTCGCCCGCAACACCGTCCGGCTGGCCGTCGACGTCCTGGTCAACGAGGGCCGGCTGGTCCGCCTCCAGGGCAAGGGCACCTACCTCCGGGAGCACCCGGTCCTGGACCACCGCGCCTACGGGCCCACGCCGACGGCGTCGCCGCGCGAGCACCGGGCCGCACCGCGGGACTGCCTGGCCGTGCCGACCGCCGTCTACCTCGGCGAGGCCGCCGAAGCGGGCCGGGAGCTCACCGTCGACTTCGAGATGATGATCGTCCGGGCCCGGGTGGACATCGCCGAACGGCTCGGGCTCCGGCCCGGCGAGGCCATCGTGGTCCGCCGCCAGCTGCGGATGCTGGACCGCGAGCCCTACTCGATCGAGGAGAGCCACTACCGGGCCGGCCTCGCCGCCGGCACCCCGCTGATGGAGCCGGACCAGATCGACGGCGGTGACGAGGCGGTGCTCGCCGCGCTCGGCCGCACCGAGGTCGGCGCCGTGGACCACCTGGTGGCCCGGATGCCCGGCCCCGAGGAGGCGCAGTGGTTCCAGGGCGGCCCCGGGGTGCCGCTGGTGGTCCAGACCCGGGTGACGTACGACCGGCGCGGGCCGGTCCGGGTGATCGAGACCCGCTACTCCGCGGACCGCAGCCGGCTGGTGTACGGCGTCGGCGACCTCGGTGCCCGCGCGCAGCTGCCCGCGCCCGCCGCACCCGTCGACCCGGCCCGGGCCGACGCGCCGTGACGCGCCTGCCGGGGCCGGGCCGACGGGGCCGGTCGGAGGGGTCAGGCCGCGAGGGCCTTCTTGACCTGGATCAGGCTCGGGTTGGTCATCACGATCCGCTCGCCGCCGCCCTCCGGCTGCACCAGGACCGTCGGCACGGTCTGGTTGCCGTTGTTCACCGACTCGACGAAGGACGCCGACGACGGGTCCTCCTCGATGTTGATCTCCGTGTAGCCGATGCCTTCACGGTCCAGCTGGCTCTTGAGCCGGTTGCAGTAGCCGCACCAGGTCGTGCTGTACATCGTGACGCTGCCGGACATCGAGGGGGCTCCTTCGGGAAGAGGGCGTGCGGTCTCCGGGGAGAACGCCCGCCGCACAGTGGTCATTCCGGGTGCGCCCGGGGCGCGAGCCGGCTCGCACGCCGGGTCGCGCAGCGATCATCCTGCGATCTCACCGGCGCTGTGGACAACTCCGCCCGGGTTGTCGCACCGGGCTGAGAGAATGGAACGCATGCAGGAAGACCTTCTGAGCGGCAGCCCGTTCGACTTCGCCGGCGCCGGGCCCGCCACCGGCCCCGATGCCGTCCTCGCCGGGCTCGACCCCGAGCAGCGGGCCGTCGCCACCGCCCTGCACGGGCCGGTCTGCGTCCTCGCCGGCGCCGGGACGGGAAAGACGCGTGCCATCACCCACCGGATCGCCTACGGCGTGCGCAGCGGTGTCTACCAGCCCGCCCAGGTCCTCGCCGTCACCTTCACCGCCCGGGCCGCCGGCGAGATGCGCGGCCGGCTGCGCCAGCTCGGCGCCGAGGGCGTCCAGGCCCGCACCTTCCACGCCGCCGCGCTGCGCCAGCTCCAGTACTTCTGGCCGCGCGCCGTCGGCGGGCCGGTGCCCCAGCTGCTGGAGCGCAAGGTCCAGCTGGTCGCCGAGTCGGCCGGCCGCTGCGGCCTGCGCGTGCAGCGCACCGAGCTGCGCGACCTCACCGCCGAGATCGAGTGGGCCAAGGTCACCCAGATCGGGCCCGACGACTACCCCGCCGCCGTCCAGAAGTCCGGCCGCGAGGCCCCCCGCGACCCGGCCGAGACCGCCCAGGTCTACCGGGTCTACGAGGAGGCCAAGAGCCGCCGCGGCGTCATCGACTTCGAGGACGTCCTGCTGCTGACCGCCGCCATCCTGGAGGACCGGCCGGACATCGCCGACCAGGTCCGCTCCCAGTACCGGCACTTCACCGTCGACGAGTACCAGGACGTCTCCCCGCTCCAGCAGCGCCTGCTCGACCAGTGGACGGGCACCGCCGCCGGCAGCCTCTGCGTGGTCGGCGACGCCAGCCAGACCATCTACTCCTTCACCGGGGCCACCCCCGACTACCTGCTCAACTTCCGGACCCGCCACCCCGAGGCCACGGTCGTCAAGCTGGTCCGCGACTACCGCTCCACCCCGCAGGTCGTCCACCTCGCCAACGGGCTGCTCGCCCAGGCCCGCGGCGAGGCCGCCCGGCACCGCCTCGAACTGGTCTCCCAGCGCGAGGCCGGCCCCGAGCCCGTCTACACCGAGTACGAGGACGAGCCCACCGAGGCCGAGACCACCGCCCGGCGGATCCAGGAGCTGCTCGCCACCGGCGTCCGGGCCAGCGAGGTCGCCGTGCTGTTCCGTACCAACGGGCAGTCCGAGGTCTACGAGCAGGCGCTCGCCGACATCGGCGTCTCCTACCAGCTCAAGGGCGCCGAGCGGTTCTTCGAGCGGCCCGAGGTGCGGGACGCCGGCGTGCTGCTGCGCGGCGCCGCCCGGGCCGGCTCCGACCCGCTCACCGACGGCGCCCCCGGGCTGGCGGCCCAGGTCCGCGCGGTGCTCGCCACCCGCGGTTTCACCCCCGAGCCGCCGGCCGGCTCCGGCGCGGTGCGCGAGCGGTGGGAGTCGCTGGCCGCACTCGTCCGGCTCGCCGAGGAGTTCGAGCGGACCAGGACCGCCGCCGGGGAGGCCGCCGACCTCGCCGCGTACGTGGCCGAGCTGGACGCCCGTGCCGCCGCCCAGCACGCCCCCGCCGTCGAGGGCGTCACGCTGGCCTCGCTGCACGCCGCCAAGGGCCTGGAGTGGGACGCCGTCTTCCTGGTCGGCCTCACCGAGGGCACCATGCCGATCATCTACGCCAAGACCGACGAGCAGGTCGAGGAGGAGCGCCGGCTGCTGTACGTCGGCGTCACCCGGGCCCGCCGGCACCTCTCGCTCTCCTGGGCGCTCTCCCGCTCCCCGGGCGGCCGCGCCAGCCGCAAGCCGACCCGGTTCCTGGACGGCCTGCGGCCGGGCTCCGGCGCACCGGGCGCGCGCGCCGGGGGACGGGGCGGGCGCGGCGTCGTCGAGCCGGGCGAGCGCTCCGCCGGGCGCCGGGTCCGCGGGCCGGTCAAGTGCCGGGTCTGCGAGCGGGTGCTGACCGAGGCGGTCGAGCGCAAGCTGCGCCGCTGCGAGAGCTGCCCCTCCTCGATGGACGAGGCGCTGTACGAGCGGCTGCGCGACTGGCGGGCCGGGCAGGCGCGCAAGCAGGGCGCCCCGGCGTACGTCGTCTTCACCGACGCGACGCTGATGGCGATCGCCGAGGACGTCCCCGCCAACCGGCAGGAGCTGGCGGTCATCTCCGGGGTCGGTGCCATGAAGCTGGACAAGTACGGGGCCGCCGTGCTCTCGTTGTGTGCGGGGGAGGAGCCCGAGGAGGAGCCGGCCGACGTCGTCGACGACGGTCCGGACGAACCGGCCTGAGCCGGTCCGGGGCGGTGCAGACAGGCGCTCCGGGACGGTTCGGAACCCGCCGGGGAACTCATCGGGAAACTCGCCGGAAAAATAGTTTGCGCGCCGTACCAGGAGCGCAATAGCCTGCCGGAGCGGTCAAGGGGACGAGATCGCACAGGGTGACGCCTGTGCCGTATCCGCCTGCACCGGAAGGCTTGACCAGCATCACCAGCTTCACCAGCATCACCGAGACAGACATCCGAACAGTTCGGAGCCCGGGGAACCAGGCTCTGCGAGACGCCGAGAGGAGGCGAAGGCAGTGGGAACCATCATGATCACCAAAATGACTGGCCAGACCGCCGTCGTTGCCTCCCTGCGTGCCGCCCGTCTGCGGGCCCTCGCCGAGCTGGGCGGATCAGGTCTGGGTCTCGATGTCACCGGTGTCTCCACCCTCCCTGTTTCCCGCGGCTCCGTTGTCAGTGGTCTTGGACACACTGATCTGTGCAGCACGGGCCTCAGGGGCGGAATCGACGGCACCTCTGTCGAGACCGGTCTGTCCCGTGACTGGGCGTCCGTGAGCACGTCGCGCTCCCTGCGCAACGAGCGACCGACCCAGGCACCGAAGGCAGCCGTAGCCGAAGCCATGCATGGCGGCTATGCGCAGGTCATCGGTGCCGGAAACGCCCAGAAGCAGAACGAGCAGCAGATTAACCAGGCCATGGCCGTCTTTACCGACGAGGCCGAGGCCGTCCGGATGCGGGCCTTCCGCGGGCCTGAACCCTGGAGAGAACGAACCTGAGTCACCTCAGGTCGGCACCCTCCAGGGCCGCGGAACCCGTCACACCGGGATCCGCGGCCCTTCTGTTTTGTCCGGTACGCAAGACCGACCAGGCCCTCCGGGGCCTCCGGCCCAGCCCCACCAGTCAGCTGAGCCGGACCCACTGAATAGACGAGGAAGACGCCCACAGTGTCCACGGTCATCACGCCGCCCATCCCGTCCGTACCGAAGACAAGCCAGAACACCCAGGCCGACCAGGCCGACCCCCCGGAGGTTTCCCTGATGCAGCTCAACTCGATCGACCAGGCCGAGGCGCTCGGTGTCCCCATCCCGTGCCGCGCCTTCGACCCGGAGGTCTTCTTCGCGGAGACCCCCGCCGACGTCGAGTACGCGAAGTCCCTCTGCGGCACCTGCCCGGTCAAGGAGGCCTGTCTGGCCGGTGCCCTCGACCGGCGCGAGCCGTGGGGCGTCTGGGGCGGCGAGCTCTTCGTCCAGGGCGTCATCGTGGCCCGCAAGCGGCCCCGTGGCCGTCCGCGCAAGACCGAGGTCGCAGCGTGACCCGCGCCTTCGGCGCCGAGTCGGTCCGCCGGGGAGAGCAGCCCCCGCTGGACAGCGCACTGCGCCGCTCCGTCCGCAGCGCCGCCGCCAAGGCCGACGCAGCCCGCACCGTCCCCTTCCACACGTCGCACCACGAGCAGGACCACCACATGACCGCCGCCGCCATCGATCCGACCGTCCGCGCCGAGCAGACCACTGAACTTCAGATCCAGAACAGGACCCTCGAAATGCAACTTCTCCACGAATCCCTGGCCCGGGCGCATATGCAAGAGCGCCTCCAGGAGGCCGAGCACGAACAGCTCGTCTCCCGGGTCGTCCGGGCCCAGCGGCTCCGGCAGAAGGCCGAACGGGCCTCGCTGCGGGCCCGCAAGGCCCTCGCCGTCGCCCTGATGTAGGGCCGGCCCCCGTACCACCGCAGTACCCCCGTCGTGCCGCAGGCCGCCCCCCCGGACCGGGGAGCGGCCTGCGGCCGTGAGCGGGTGCGGTCAGCCCTTGCCGGTCGCCCCGCGCCCCTCGGCCGGTGCGGGCTGCTCGGCGAACTCGGGGAGCCAGCGCAGCATCTCCGCCCGGAACGGCGCGTTCGCACCGAGCTGGCAGAGCACCCCGATGGTGCTCAGGGTGACACGGTGGATCAGCAGGTACGCGGGCGGCAGGTTCAGCTGCTTGCCCAGGTTGTAGGCGGGCGAGCGCGGATCGGCGATCCGGGCCGCCTGGGCCCGCATCCAGGTCCGGGTGAAGTGGAAGGTGTCCACCTCGGCCGGTTCGATGATCGGCAGCAGGTAGTCCAGCACCGCGTCCGGGTCCAGCTCGATCGAGGGCTTGACGAAGCCCTCCTCGCGCAGCATCTCCAGCACGCCCGCCGCGTCACCGGCCAGTGCCATCCGCAGCGAGGCCCCGATCGGCGCGGGCAGCCCGCCCGGCAGCCGGTCGACGGTGCCGAAGTCCAGCACGCCGAGCCGCCAGCCCTCCACCGGCCCGTCGTCCTTCAGCAGCCGGAAGTTGCCCGGGTGCGGGTCGGCGTGCAGCAGACCGGTCCGCGACGGGCCGGCGAACAGGAACCGCGCCAGCAGGTGCCCGGCCCGGTCCCGCTCCTCCTGGGTGCCGCCCGTGATCACCTCGGCCAGCGGGGTGCCGGCCATCCACTCGGTGACCAGTACCTGGTCCGCCTGCGCGACCACGCCCGGCACCACGATGTCCGGATCGCCGTCGAACTCCTCGGCGTGCCGGCGCTGGGCCTGCGCCTCCAGCTCGTAGTCCAGCTCCTCGGCGACCCGCTCGCGCAGCTCGGTGATCAGCGGCTTGATGTCGAGACCGGGGATGAGCGGGCCCAGCAGCCAGGCCACCCGGCTCAGCTGGGAGAGGTCCGCCAGCAGGGCGTCGCCCGCACCCGGGTACTGGACCTTCACCGCGACCTCGCGGCCGTCGTGCCAGATCGCCCGGTGCACCTGGCCGATGGACGCGGCGGCGGCCGGCCGGTCGTCGAACTCCCGGAACAGCTCGCGCCAGTCCTTGCCCAGCCGCTCGGCGAGCGCCGTGTGCACCGAGGCGGCGGGCATCGGGGGAGCGGCGTCCTGCAGCTTGGTCAGGGCCGCCCGGTAGGGCCCGGCGACCTCCTCCGGGAGCGCGGCCTCGAAGACGGACAGCACCTGCCCGAACTTCATGGCGCCGCCCTTGAGCTCGCCCAGTACCTTGAACAGCTGGTCGGCGGTGGCCTGTTGGAGCTCGGCCGTGACCACCTCGGCCGACCGCCCGCCGATCCGCCTGCCGAGCCCGAGGGTGGCCCGGCCGGCGATCCCCAGCGGCAGGGCGGCGAGTCGTGCCGTGCGGGTCACTGCCTTGCGCGGAAGATCGCTCACCCGGGTCTCCAATTCACACGCCCCCCGGCACCCGCCGTCGGGGGCCGGTCGTCATGACGCCATTGTGCCCGCTCGACCCCCCGGGCCCGGCCGCATTTCCGGACCCTTCCGCGGCCGGTGGCGGCCCGGCCCCCCGCGAAGTGGGGCCGGGGCCCGCGGCCGGGTCGTTCCGGCCCGTCCGTCCGGTGCCGTCCGGTGCCCGTGGCCCCGTGGGTGCGGGCGTCGGGGCCCCGTCGTGTGACCCGGATCACCGGTCGGTGCCGACCTCCCCACCGCCGACCTCCCCACCGCTCACCGCGGCGGCGCCGGCTGCCACAGGCAGCCGCAGTCCGGGTGGCCCTTCAGCCGGAGCCGCCGGGCCATGCCGTCGGCGGCCGAGACCTCGCACCACCCGTCCACGCTGGGCGGTGGGATGCCGTCGAGGTGGAGCTGCACGTGGAGTGCGGCGAGGCCGGCCACCGCCGTCGCCAGGGCGGCGTCGCAGGCCGGGGTGCGGGCCCGGCCCGGGCCGTCGTCGGCCAGCTGGGCGAGCAGCCGCGGCCAGGCGGCGTCCTCGTCCTCCCGGGCGAGCACGAGGCAGTGGCCGCAGGCCGAGACGCCGGGCACCACCAGCGGTCCGACCACCCCGGTCTCCTCCACCACCCCGACGTACAGGTGGGGGATGCCGCCGCGGAGCAGCTGCCTGGCCGGGTGGCTGCCGCCGGCGAAGGCGCCGCTGCCGTCGCGGGGCGCCAGCACCACCAGGTCGGGCGGGCGCCGGTCGGCGGCGCGGCGGCCGGGCGGCACCGGGCGCCGCCCGCAGGCGCGGCCGACCGCCTCGCGGCCGGCGGTGGCCCGCAAGCGCCCGATGTCGGAGGGCGGCAGCCCGGCGGGGAGCAGTCCCCGGGGCCGACGCGGCCGTCGTCCACCACCGTGACGGTGCCGGCGCCGCCCGCGGCGAGCACGGCGGCGACCGCCGCGCCGACCCGGCCGGCGCCCCGGACCTCGACCCGCTGCCCGGCCCGGCGGGCGAGGACGGCGGGCCCGGTGCCGGGCCCGGAGTGGACCAGCGAGAGCGAGGCGGCGTCCGGGCCCAGCAGCTCGCGGTGCGGCTGCGGGTAGCGTGCCAGTGCGGCATCGGTGGCGTCCGCGTCGTCGAGCAGCCCGGTCCGTTCCAGCCGGTCGAGCAGTGCCTCGGCCGGCTCGCGGGCGAGGCCGATCCGCTCGCCGGCCGCCAGCAGTGCGGGCCGGTCGCGGGTGCCGTCGATCAGTCCGAGGAAGTCGCGGACGGGCCGGTCCACCTGTTCCAGCACGCCGGCGTAGCGCCGGACGGTGCCCAGCTGCAAGGTCTCGGAGTCCCGCCAGCTGCGGGAGAGAGCGGGCTTCAGCAGAAGACGCACGGGGGATCCCCTTCCGATCGTTTCCGGACGGCTGACGGCAGCATGCCCGATCGGTCCGACGGCGTGCGCCGCGTTGTCCACAGGCGCGGCCGCATGATCCGATGATCGGTTCGCATGCCCTGTGGATAACCGGCCGTCCGGCCCCGGGTCGGATTCCGGACACCTTCTGTCGGCCTTTCGTTCCCGATCACTCCACGAAAGATTTCGGCCACGGCAGCGGACTTCTGTCAGTGCTACCGGGTAACGTCGTGTGCCATGGCAGCCGAACGGGACTCCCATCCCCCGGCGTCGCGTCGGCGTGCCCGTGCAGCGTCAGGGTCGCAGGTGGCGGCGCCGAGTACGCGCGGGCGCCCGGATCAGCGGCCGACCTCCCCCGCAGCCCCGCAGCCCGCTCCGCACCCGGAGAGCCGTGCGGAGGGCCACGTCGAGAAACAGCACCTCGACCGCTCCCGGGTCGAAGTGCGCCGGAGCGCCCGCCGCAGTCGTACGGTTTCCGCGTACCGCGAGGGCGACCGCACCATCGTGCTGATCCCGGCCCGGATGTCGCTCGCCGAGGAGCAGCGCTGGGTCACCCAGATGCTGGAGAAGCTGGCCGCCCAGGAGAGCCGGCGGGTGCTGGGCGACGACGCCCTGGCCACCCGGGCCCGTGAGCTGTCGGCCGCCTACCTCGGTGGCCGGGCCCGGCCCGCCCAGGTCCGCTGGGTCACCAACCAGAACTCGCGCTGGGGCTCCTGCACCCCCAGCGAGCGGACGATCCGGCTCTCGCACCGGCTGCAGGGCATGCCGGAGTACGTCGTCGACTACGTGCTGCTGCACGAGCTGGCCCACCTGCTGGTGCCGGACCACGGCCCGTCGTTCTGGGCGCTGCTGGAGGCCTACCCGCGCACCGAGCGGGCCCGCGGCTACCTGGAGGGCGTGGTCTCGGCGGCCCGGCTGCCGCACATCCCCGGTGCCCGGAACGCGGGCGGCCCGGCGGAGCCCGAACCGGCCGGTTCCTGCGGCTGAGCGGCGACGCGGCGGGCCGGCCGGTCCTGGGCGCGCTCAACGCCGGGACCGCCGAGAACGCCGGGACCGCCGGAAAGGTCGAACACCGGGAACGTCGAAGGGGGCGCGGACCACGTCGTCCGCGCCCCCTCCTCATGCCTTCACCCCAACGCCGGTCTCAGGCGGTCAGCTTCCGGGCCCGCGCCACCAGGTCGCGGACCGAGTGGTCGGTCAGCTCCGGCAGGTGGTCGTAGTCGAACCAGCGCAGGTCCAGCGACTCCTCGCTGATCAGCGCCTGCGCGCCGGGCGGGGCCACCGCGACGTACTGGACGTCCAGATGGGTGTTCTCGGGCCGGTCCTTGCCGGTGCAGCGCACCTGGTGCCGGTCCAGCTTCGCGGGCACCGGCAGGCCGTCGACGGTCAGCAGGGCGAGGTCCGGGATGCCCGACTCCTCGGTGGCCTCGCGCAGCGCGGCGGCGGCCAGGCCGGCGTCGCCCGGCTCGCAGTGGCCGCCCATCTGCAGCCAGATCCCGACCTTGGGGTGCAGGGTGAGCAGCACCCGCCCGGCGGCCGGGTCGACGACCGCCGCACTGGCGGTGATGTGGGCGGGCAGGCAGGACCGGAACAGCCCCTCGGGCTGCCCGGCCAGGTGCTCCAGGTAGTCGCGGCGCAGTTGGTCCTGCTCCGGCTCGGCGGGCTGCCAGCCGCTCAGGGTGCGGACGGCGTCCGCGTGGAGGGCGGAGGAGCCCGTCCCGGTGAGCGTCATGCGCCGGCCCCGCCCTTGCCGTCCTCGCCGTTCCCGCCCTCGGTGTTCTGGTCGCCCTCGGCCGGCTTCTTGTCGAGGGTCGGCCGCGGGCCGGACTCCGGGGAGGCACCGCCCGCGGCGGCCTCGCCGAGCAGCTTGTCGATCGCGTCGAAGTCGAGGCCGCCCTCCAGGCCGCCCGCGGTGTCCCGGTGCACGAAGGCGTCCGGGTCGTCGAGGTCGGCGGCGGTGGGGAGCATGTCCGGGTGCTGCCAGAGGTCGTCGCGGCCCCCGACGCCGCGGGCGTCGGCGAGCAGGGCCCAGAGCCGGGCGGCGTCGCGCAGCCGGCGCGGGCGCAGCTCCAGCCCGACCAGGGTGGCGAAGGTCTGCTCGGCGGGCCCGCCGGCCGCGCGGCGGCGGCGGACGGTCTCGCGCAGCGCGCCGGCCTGCGGCAGGTGCGGCTCGGCGGCGGTGTGCACGACCGCGTCGACCCAGCCCTCCACCAGGGCGAGCGCCGTCTCCAGCCGCGCGAGGGCGGCCTTCTGCTCGGGGGTGTCCTCGGGCTGGAGCAGGCCGCCGGCCAGCGCCTCCTGGAGCGCCTCCGGGTTGGCCGGGTCGAGCTGGCCGACCAGCTCCTCCATCCGGGAGGTGTCGACCTTGATGCCGCGGGCGTAGGCCTCGACGGCGCCGAACAGGTGGGCGCGCAGCCACGGCACGTGGGCGAAGAGCCGCTGGTGGGCGGCCTCGCGCAGGGCGAGGTAGAGCCGGACCTCCTCGGCGGGCACGTTCAGGCCCTCGCCGAACTCGGCGATGTTCTGCGGCAGCAGGGCGGCCTTGCCGGCCGGGGCGAGCGGCAGGCCGACGTCGGTGGAGCCGACCACCTCGGCGGCGAGCGCGCCGAGCGCCTGGCCGATCTGGGTGCCGAACATGGCGCCGCCCATCGAGCGCATCACGCCCATCAGCGGGCCGGCCATGGCCTGCATCTCCTCGGGCAGGACGCCGCCCATGGCGTTGCCGACCCGCTCGGCGACCGGGTCCACCAGGTCCTTCCAGACCGGGAGGGTGGCCTCGATCCACTCGGCCCGGCTCCAGGCGACGGCGGTGCCGGCGCCGGAGGGGAACTCGGTGGCGCCGTCCAGCCACAGGTCGGCCAGCCGGACGGACTCGGCGACGGCCGAGCGCTCGGTGGCGCTGACCGAGCGGTCCTTGGACCTGCCCTCGACGGGCTCGGCGACGACGGTCTGGCGGGCGATGTCCTTGGCGAGGTCCCAGTTCACCGGGCCGCCCTCGAAGGAGAGCATCTGCCCGATCTGCTGGAAGGCGGCGCCGAGGTCGTTGGGGTTGAGGCCGCCGAACATCGCGGCGAAGGGGTTGTCGGCCCCGCCGGGAGCGCCCGGGGTGCCGGGCGTACCGGGGCCGCCGGGCATTCCCATGCCGAACAGCGCGCCGAGCGGGTTGCTGCCGAAGCCGAAGGGCTGGGGGCCGCCCGGCTCCTTCTTCTGCTCGTCGCCGGGCTTGCCCTTGGCGTCCTCGGGCTTGGCCTTGCCGTCCTCGGGCTCCTCTGGCGGAACGCCGAATCCGAAGGGAAGGTCGCTCACGGGGTCCTCGATCCGGTCGGCCGTCATGCGGGGTGGTGGCGGAAAAGTCTGCACGCCCGGGGCGGTCGGCGGAGTGGGGGACTCGCGGCCGGTGGGCGGCTCCCGCACGGCTGGCCCGCGCCGGGTGCACCGCCGGGCCTCCGCCTCGGGCAGGATGGACGTACGTGACACACGTACGTACGCACATAAGCTAACCGTGGAGGATGGTCGGTGAGTTCCCCGCCTTCGGACGTTCGCTCTGGGCTGACCGGAGACGAGGACGCCCCGGACATCACGGCGTCGCCGCCTCCAGCCTACGGCGGCAGGCCGCTGACCGTGGCCGTGACGGGCGCCGCCGGCGTCCTGGGTGAGCGGGTCGCGGCCCGCCTGGTGGCCTCGCCGGGGGTGAAGAAAGTCCTCGCCGTGGACGACCGCCGCGGCGAAGTGCCGGGCGTGCAGTGGCGCGTGCTGGACGTCCGGGACCCTGCCGTGGCCGAGCGGCTGGCCGGGGTGGACGTGGTCGTCCACCTGGCGATGGACCTCGGCATGGAGTCCGACCCGCGCGCCCGCAGCGCCTACAACGTGCGCGGCGCGCAGACGGTGCTGACCGCCGCCGCCGCGGCCGGGGTGAACCGGGTGGTGCTCTGCACCTCGGCGATGGTCTACGGCGCGCTGGCCGACAACGAGGTGCCGCTGGCCGAGGACTCGGAGCTGCGGGCCACCGAGGAGGCCTCGCTGGTCGGGGACCTGCTGGAGATCGAGCGCCTGGCCCGGCGGGCCCCGCGCGCCCACCCGGGCCTCCAGGTGACGGTGCTGCGTCCGGCCGTGGTGGTCGGGCCGGGCATCGACACCGTGCTGACCCGGCACTTCGAGGCGCCCCGGCTGCTGGTGGTGGCCGGCTCGCGGCCCTGCTGGCAGTTCTGCCACGTCGACGACCTGGCGGCGGCGCTGGAGTACGCGGCACTGGGCCTGGTCGAGGGCGAGGTGACGGTCGGCTGCGACGGCTGGCTGGAGCAGGAGGACGTGGAGCGGCTGTCGGGGATCCGGCGCATGGAGCTGCCGGCCTCGCTGGCGCTCGGCACCGCTGCCCGGCTGCACCGGCTCGGCCTGACCCCGGCCCCGGCCGGCGACCTTGCGTACACCATGTACCCGTGGGTGGTCTCCGGCAGCCGGCTGCACGAGGCGGGATGGCGGCCCGCCCACACCAATGAGCAGGTGCTGGCGGAGCTGCTGGCGCAGGTCTCGGGCAAGCACGCGGTGGCCGGCCGGCGGCTGGGCGGCAAGGAGGCCGCCACCAGCCTGGGCGCGGCCGGTGCGACGGTGGCACTGGTCGGTACGGCGGCGCTGGTCCGGCGGGCGCGCAAGCGGCGCCGCTTCTGACGGGCCCCGGGCGGGGCGGGCGGGCCGGGGGTTCCCGGGTACGGGCACCGGCCTGCCGGCCCGGCGGCCTTCCCGGGCCCTGCCGTCCCGTCCCGTCCGCCCCGCCCTGCCCGCTCCCTCAGGGGCCCGGTTTCTCACGATGCGAAATTTCACAATCGTGATACGGAAGCCACTTGCCCGCCCCCGGCCGGGATGAGGAATCATGGGGTCATGTCCGAGAACCACGACCCCATCCGCCTGCTCGCCGTCCGCGACACCCCGCTCTCGCTCGACGAGGTGTACGAGGCGGTCGGCGACGACGCGGCCGGCGGTACGACCGTCTTCGTCGGGACGGTCCGTGACCACGACGGCGGCAAGTCGGTGGCAGCACTGGAGTACAGCTGCCACCCCTCCGCGGAGCAGGAGATGCGCCGGATCGCCGAGAAGATCGTCGCGGACTTCCCGGTCCGGGCACTCGCGGCGGTCCACCGGATCGGCCGGCTGGAGATCACCGACAAGGCCGTGATCGTCGCCGTCTCCTGTGCCCACCGCGGTGAGGCCTTCGCCGCAGCCCGCCGGCTGATCGACGATCTCAAGCACGAGGTGCCGATCTGGAAGCACCAGGTCTTCACCGACGGCGAGGAGGAGTGGGTCGGCGCCGGAAGCTGCTGACCCGCCCCCGTCAGCCCCCAGGCAGGCCCCGGTCGGCCCGCCGGCAGCCCCGTGGCGGGGCCCGGTGCCCCGCGGGGACCGGACCGGCGTGCAGGCGCGCCGTGCCCTCACTCGAACGGGTGTGGGCCGCTGCGCCGAATACTCCTTGGCAGTGAGCCGATCGGCCGTCCCGTAACCCGGACGGCGCCACCCACGTTGTCCGCCGGGGTGGTTAATCTGCTCATAGACACGACGAGCTGGGAGTACGGACATGGCTGCGCTCGCCTGGTTGATCATTCCGGTTGTCGCCGCTCTGCTCGCCGCCGTGTGGGCGGGCTGGGCCCAACGGGCACCGAGAGCCACGGGGGACCCCGCCTCACTCGCCGAGCACCGGCGCTTCATGGCGGCGATGGAACGCACCACCACGGGCTCCGGTCCGGGCGAAGGCCCCGGCCGGTAGCCCGGCGGGCGCGTCGTCGGCCGCGTCCCGTACTGTCGAGGCATGCCACGCCGCTCTGCGACGATGCTCGCCGCCACCCTGCTGCTCATAGCGCTGCTCTGCGCCTCGGTGTTGATGAAGGTGCCGTACACCGAGATGAGCCCGGGGCCGACGTACAACACGCTCGGCGTGCAGGACAAGACCGGCACGCCGGTGATCACCGTCACCGGCCACGAGTCGTACCCGGTCAGCGGCCACCTCAACATGACGACCGTCCAGGTCACCGGGGCCCGTTACGAGCCCAGCCTGGTGAACGCGGTGGTCGGCTGGCTCCGGGACGACGTCCTGGTGGTGCCGCACGACAACGTGTACCCGCAGGGGCAGAGCGACGCGGACGCCAAGAAGCAGAACGCGGAGGAGTTCGCGCTCTCCGAGGACCACGCGCGGACGGCGGCGCTCACCCAGCTCGGCATCCCGATCGGCAGTGAGCTGATCGTCCAGTCGGTCACCGCCGGCGCCCCGGCGGAGGGCCGGCTGCACGCGGGCGACCGGATCGTCGCGGTCGACGGCACGCCGGTCACCGACGCGGAGGGCGTGGCCAAGGCCGTCACCAAGCACCAGCCCGGAGAGTCGGCGGTCTTCACCGTGGTGCCGATGGCCAAGGACGCGGGCAAGGCCGATCCGGCGGCGGCCCGGACGGACATCACCGTGCCGACCGTGAAGTCCCCGGACACCGGCGCCGCGATGGTCGGCATCCGGCCCGGGGTGCGGCACACCTATCCGTTCCAGATCGACATCGGCCTGCAGGACGTCGGCGGGCCGAGCGCCGGGCTGATGTTCTCGCTCGGCATCATCGACAAGCTGACGCCCGAGGACCTCACCGGCGGCCGGTTCGTCGCGGGCACCGGCACCATCGACGACGCCGGCAAGGTCGGTCCGATCGGCGGGATATCGATGAAGCTCATCGCCGCCCGGGACGCCGGCGCCCAGTACTTCTTCACCCCGGCCGCCAACTGCGCCGAGGCGGGCAAGAACACGCCGTCCGGTCTGACCCTGGTCAAGGCCGAGACGCTGGACGGTGCGCTGAAGTCGCTGGAGCAGATCCGCTCCGGGCAGACCTCCGCGCTGCCGTCCTGCGCCGCCTAGAGCGGGAGCCGGGCCGGGATCCGGTAGCCGGGCCGGGGCACCCGCCGGGCGACCGGGCGGGTCACCCCGGGCGGGTCACCGGCGGGAGCGGCCTCAGGAGTCAGGAGAAGGTCGCCAGCAGTGCTTCGGTCAGGCCCGGGACGAGGTCGGGGCCGGTCAGCACCTCGCGCGCGACGTCCTTGGAGCGCAGCCGCAGCGCGATCTCCTTCTTGCCGCCCCGCAGCACGGCCGCGGTGATCCGGACCTCCTCGCGCTTGGGGTGGTTGGCCACCCAGTCGGCGAGCTGGGCGTCGGAGGCGTTGCGCGGGCGGGACTGCTCGGCGCCGGGCGGCAGCATCAGCCGCTCGACCACCAGGGCGCAGCCGGCCACCGAGTCGGGCCAGGCGATGGTGCCGAGGAACTTGTCCAGCTCCATGCCGGCCGGCAGTTCGTCCTGCTCGATCGGGGTGAGGCCGGGCTCCTCGCTGTCGCCGAGGCCGAGCTGCTCGGCGATGCGGGGGTCGGCCTTGCGCAGCGCGCGGCTGTCGACGAGGGCGAACAGCCGGGCCGGGAGGTCCCAGCCGAGGGTGGCGGCGTACTCGTCGATCTCCAGCGCGGCCCGGGTCAGCGGGGTCGCGGCCGGGAGCTTGGAGACGTCGTCGGGGGAATTGGAGGCATCGGACATGTCCCAATCCTCACACGACGGGTGCCCCGCAGGGTGCCACCGGCGGGGCCGGGGCCGGCGGGTGCGGCCGGGGAACCTTGTCGTAACCGTCTGCTAACGGTGGGAACTCGGCTAAAGCCTGGTTAAGTTGCACTGACGACGACCCCATCCAGACGACACAGCTGAGGTGCCACCGTGGTATTCCAGATGCCGGAACGCTCAGGGCCGGGATTCCGGCGCAGGGTAGGCCCGCCCTCGCGGCGGGCGCGGGTGCTCCTGCTGACCCTGGGCGTGCTCGCGGTGCTCTTCCTGCTGTTCGTCATGTTCGCCGGGTTCTGGACGGACTGGCTCTGGTTCAAGTCGGTCGGCTACTCCTCGGTGTTCACCACCCAGTTGTGGACGAAGATCGGCCTGTTCGCCGTCCTCGGGCTGCTGATGGCGGTGGTCGTCGGCTTCAACGTCTGGCTGGCGCACCGGCTCCGGCCGCCGTTGTCGGCGATGTCGGTGGAGCAGCAGAGCCTCGACCGCTACCGGGCCGGGCTGGCACCGTTCAAGCGCTGGGCGCTGATCGGGATCTCGCTGGTGATCGGCCTGGTGGCCGGCGCCGCGGCGTCCGGCCAGTGGCGGACGTGGCTGCTCTGGACCAACGGGACCTCCTTCGGCGTGAAGGACGCGCAGTTCGGCATGGACGTCTCGTTCTACGCCTTCGAGCTGCCGTTCTACGAGTTCCTGCTCGGCTTCGCGTTCAGCGCGGTGATCGTCTCGCTGCTCACCTCGGTGCTGGTGCACTACCTGTACGGCGGCCTGCGGCTGCAGGGCCCGGGCCGCCGGGCGAGCGCCGGCGCGCAGGGCCACCTGGCCGTGCTGCTGGGCGTGTTCGTGCTGCTGAAGGCGGTCGCCTACTGGCTGGACCGGTACGCGCTGGCCGTGAAGACCGGCTCCTACAAGACGGTGGGCGGCTGGACCGGGCTGCGCTACGTGGACGCCAACGCGTTCCTGCCGGCCAAGACGATCCTGTTCTTCGTCGCGATCATCTGCGCGGTGCTGTTCTTCCTGACCCCGATCCGCCGCACTTGGGCCCCGGCCCTGATCGGCCTCGGGCTGATGGTGCTCTCGGCGGTGCTGATCGGCGGGGTGTACCCGGCGATCGTGCAGCAGTTCCAGGTCAAGCCGAACGAGCAGGCCAAGGAGACGCCGTACATCCAGAAGAACATCGACGCGACGCGGCAGGCGTACGGGATCGCGGACAGCCAGACCACCCAGTACACCCCGCAGGGGTCGACCACGGCGGATGCGATCAAGCCGGACGCGCAGACCATCGCGGACATCCGGCTGCTGGACCCGAACGTGGTCTCGCCGACCTTCCAGTCGATCGAGCAGCAGCGCTCCTACTACGCCTTCCCGTCCACGCTGGACGTGGACCGCTACGGCAAGGGCGAGACCGCCCAGGACACCGTGATCGGCCTGCGTGAGCTGGACCTCAACGGCGTGCAGCGGAACTGGATCAACGACCACTTCAAGTACACCCACGGCTACGGCGCCGTGGTGGCCAAGGGCAACCAGGTCAACGACAAGGGCCAGCCGGTCTTCACCGAGTCCGGCCTGCCCGCCAACGGTTCGCTGGGCGACTACCAGCAGCGGATCTACTACGGCGAGAAGACCGGGACGTACTCGATCGTCGGCGGCGCCAACCAGGAGATCGACTACACCACCGACTCCGGTGAGAACAAGCAGTACCAGTACACCGGGGGCAGCGGCGTCTCGCTGGACAACCCGATCACCCGGGCCGCGTACGCGGTGAAGTTCGCCGAGCCGCAGATCCTGTACGCGGGAGCGATCACCGACGGCGCCAAGGTCATCTACGACCGGACGCCCAAGGAGCGGGTGGAGAAGGTCGCGCCCTGGCTGTCGATCGACGCCGACCCGTACCCGGTCGTGGAGAACAACCGCGTGGTCTGGGTGCTGGACGGCTACACCACCTCCGACGGCTACCCCTTCTCGTCCAAGACGACGCTGGGCAGCGCCACCAAGGACTCGCTGACCAACCAGCGCGGCGAGCTGCTGACCGTCGCCAACCAGGTCAACTACATCCGGAACTCGGTCAAGGCCACCGTGGACGCGTACACCGGCGAGGTGACGCTGTACCAGTGGGACGAGAACGACCCGGTGCTGAAGACCTGGATGAAGGCGTTCCCCGACACGGTGAAGCCCAAGGCCGACATCCCGTCGACGCTGCTGTCGCACCTGCGGTACCCGCAGGACATGTTCAAGGTGCAGCGCGACCTGCTCGGCCAGTACCACGTGACGGACGCCAACTCGTTCTTCAACGGCAGCGACGTCTGGCAGATCCCGGTCGACCCGACCAGCGACACCAAGCAGTTCCAGCCGCCGTACTACCTGACGGTGCGGATGCCGGACCCGGCGGTCACCTCGGCGAGCTTCTCGCTGACCACCACCTTCGTGCCGAAGGACCGGGACAACCTGGCGGCGTTCATGGCGGTCAGCGCGGACCCGGGCCCGGACTACGGGAAGATCCGGATCCTGAAGGTGCCCGCGGACTCCAAGACGCTCGGCCCCAACCTGGTGCAGTCGCAGTTCAACTCGCGCCAGGAAGTGGCCCAGCAGATCACCCTGTTGAAGAGCGGCGGTGACTCGGAGCTGGAGTACGGGAACCTGCTGACCCTGCCGGTCGGCGGCGGCCTGCTCAACGTCGAGCCGGTGTACGTGCGCGGACGCGGCGCCAAGTACCCCACGCTCCAGAAGGTGCTCGCGGTCTACGGCAACGACAACGTGGCCTTCGAGAACACCCTGGAGGAGGCGCTGAAGAAGGTCTTCGCGGGAGCCGCCCCGGCCACCACGCCGACGGCGCCGACCACTCCCGGCACGGGGACGCCGGCCACACCGGCGCCGGGGACGCCCACCTCGCCGGCCACGCCGGGGACGGGGACGCCGACCCCGCCGGCCACGCCGGCGCCGGGCGGGACGATCTCGCCCGAGCTGCAGAAGGCGCTGTCCGACGCGGAGAAGGCGTACAAGGCGCTCGGCGACGCGCTGAAGGCGGCGGAGGCGGCGCGGGGCGGCAGCCCCACGGCGCCCTCCACGGCGGCCCCGACCGCGGGCGCCACCCCGGGCGGGGCGGCGAGCCCGAGCCCGTGAGCCCGGTGGGGCCGGCCGGGCTCGACGGCCGGCCGGCCCCGCTGAGCAGGGAAAGCTGATTTCTGTTCCGCTCCGCACCCGTGCTACTGTTCAGTTACCGACGCGGGGTGGAGCAGCTCGGTAGCTCGCTGGGCTCATAACCCAGAGGTCGCAGGTTCAAATCCTGTCCCCGCTACTCAGTAGCAGGCAGAGGCCCGGAGGATCATCCTCCGGGCCTCTGGCGTTTCCCGGGCCTGTGGGTGCCCTCCGGTACTATCGACCGTCGCCGAGGACGCCGGCGGCGGGGTTTGCAGGGCCCGAGTGTCGGGAAATCGACAAAGCGTCGAAGCAATTTCGTCGGCTTCGGGTCCGCCGCGCCGAATTCGGCCGGGGCAGGTGTACGCGGGTTGCGGGTGATGCGACGATGGGACACATGGGGGATGTTGCGCGGCTGCTGACCGGCCGTCGGATCCGGCACTCCCCCTGGGGGCCCTCCTGGCCGCTGGCCGGGGGTGAGTGCCGCGACACTCTGGGGGAGCGGGAGTCGGCATGAGGCTGATCGGCAGGAGCGGGCCAGGGGCCAAGCCCGCGGCGACCACCGAGGCGGACACCGATGCCTGGTCGGAGAGTCCGGAGAACCACCCCGGGGCGCTGCCCGCCCAGCGCACCAGCGGCCTGACCGAGCGCCGGCCCGCCGGTGGCTACGGCCCCGACAGCCTGGTGCACGTCTCCGCCGGCCAGTTCGCCGCGGCCATCGGCCCGTACAGCGCCATGACCGAGGGCGCGGAGGCCGGCGACGGCCGTGACCCGGCCGGCTTCGACCCGGCCAGCTTCGAGACCGCCCTGGCAGCCCGTGAGCAGGCCGCCCTGGAGTCGCGGCACCGTCAGGCCGCCGACGACGGCGACCCGGACGCCGCCGGCCGGCTCGGCACCCTGCTGCTGCGCCGCGGCGACCTGGAGGACGCCGAACCGTACCTGCGCAACGCGGCCGCCGCCGGGCAGCGCGCGGCCGCCAACAACCTCGGGGTCCTGCTGCACCAGCAGGGTCACCGGGCCGAGGCCGCCCAGTGGTGGCGGCAGGCCGCGGTGGCCGGCAGCGCGCCCGCCGCGCACGCGCTCGGCCTCCAACTGCGCGACCAGGGCGAGGAGGAGGCCGCCGAGTACTGGCTGCACTTCGCCGCCGACCACGGCCACCCGCTGGGCGCCTACGCGCTGGGCGACCTGATGGAGCACCGGCGCGACGTGCGCGCCGAGCGCTGGTTCAAGGTGTCCGCCGACGCCGGGCACCGGGAGGCCGCCTACCGGCTGGCCCGGATGCGCGAGGCCGCGGGGGACAAGGAGACCGCCGAGGCCTGGTACCGCGTCGCGGCAGCCCGCAGCCACGCGCGCGCGGCGCTGCGGCTCGGCGTGCTGCTGGAGGAGCGGGCCGGCGGCGAGCCGGCCCTGCTGGACGAGGCCGCCCGCTGGTACCGGCAGTCGGCGCAGAACGGCGAGCCGCGGGCCGCCTGCGCCCTGGGCTTCCTGCTGCGCGACTCGGGGGACGCCGCGGCAGCCGCCGAGTGGTGGCTGGAGGCCGCCGAGGCCGGTGACGGCAACGCCGCGAACGCCCTGGGCGCGCTGCACGCCTCGCGCGGGGAGTCCGCCGAGGCCGAGCGCTGGTACCGCAGCGCCCTGGACGCCGGCGACCAGAACGGCGCCTTCAACCTCGGGCTGCTCTGCGCCGGCGCGGGCCGCGACCAGCAGGCCGAGCAGTGGTACCGCCGGGCCGCGTACGCCGGGCACCGGGAGGCCTGCAACGCGCTGGCCGTGGTGCTGCTCCAGCGGGGCGACGAGTCCGGCGCGGAGCCGTGGTTCTCCAAGGCCGCCGAGGCCGGCAGCGTCGACGGCGCCTTCAACCTGGGCGTCCTGCACGCCGGGCGCGGTGAGCAGCGGCAGGCGCAGGAGTGGTACGCGCGGGCCGCGGCCGAGGGCCACGGCGAGGCGGCGCTCCAGCTGGCGGTGGCGCAGGAGCAGCGCGGCAACCTGGCGGGTGCGCTGGAGCGCTACCGGCAGGCCGCGGCGGGCGGTTCGGCGGAGGGCGCGTTCCGGCTGGCCTCGGTGCTGGACCGGCGCGGCGACGCGGACGACGAGGCCGAGCACTGGTACGCGCTGGCGGCCGACGCCGGTCACCGGCGGGCGCAGGTGCGGATGGGCGTGCGGGCGGCCGAGCGGGGGGCGCTGGAGATCGCCGAGAGCTGGTACCGGCGGGCGGCCGCGGCGGGCAGCCGCAGCGCCGCGTTCAACCTCGGCCTGCTGCTGGCCCGGCAGGACAGCGAGGCCGAGGCGATGCTCTGGTACACCCGGGCCGCCGACGCGGGCCACGGCCGGGCCGCGCTGCGGCTCGCCCTGCTGGCGCTGCGCCGCGGCGAGCCGGTGCAGGCGGAGAACTGGTGCCGGCGGGCCGCCGACTACGGCCCTGCCGAGGTCGCGGAGCGGGCCGGCCGGCTGCTGGGCGCGCTGCACGCGGAACTCAGCGCGTAGCGGTACGCAGGAGCGCTCGCGGGGGAACGGGGGCGCGCGGGGGAAAGGCCGGGGAGGCCGTGGGAAGGCGGGGGAGAGAGACCGGGGGAGTGCGGGTCAGGGTCTGTTCGTACAGTCCGGACAGAGACCGCGGTAGGTGATCTCGGCCCCGGAGACGGTGAAGCCGAAGCGCTCGGTGGCGGGGAGGGCGGCCAGCGGGTCGCCCTGGGGGTGGACGTCGCGGATCGCGCCGCAGCCGGAGCAGACCAGGTGCTGGTGGGCGTGGTGCGCGTTGGGGTCGTACCGCTTGGCCCGGCCGTCGGTGGCGACCTCCAGCACCTCGCCGAGGCAGACCAGCTCGCCGAGCGTGTTGTAGACCGTCGCGCGGCTGATCTCGGGCAGGCGCTCCACGGCGCGGGCGTGCACCTCGTCCGCCGTGAGGTGGACGTGTTCTCCGTCGAGGACCTCGGCCACGACCCGGCGCTGCGAGGTCAGCCGCCACCCACGTCCGCGAAGTCGTTCCAGCAGGTCGCTCATGGGGACAGGGTAAGTCACTCTCCGAGATTGGTTCCAGTATTGACTTGGACAAAGTCCAAGTTAGGATCGAGTCCGTCACGATCGGATCACGCGGAGGCACCCTCTTATGACGACCCAGGACGAGCTGCGCCCCACCCTCACCACGGAGGCGGGTGCCCCCGTCGCCGACAACCAGAACACCGAGACCGCCGGTGTCGGCGGTCCGGCGCTGATCCAGGACCAGCTGCTCTTCGAGAAGCTCGCCCACTTCAACCGGGAGCGCATCCCGGAGCGCGTGGTGCACGCCCGCGGCGCGGCGGCGTACGGCACCTTCACGGTGACCGCCGACGTCACCGCCTACACCCGGGCCGGCTTCCTCGCCGAGATCGGCAAGCAGACCGAGACCTTCCTGCGGTTCTCCACCGTGGCCGGCAACCTCGGCTCGGCCGACGCCGTCCGCGACCCGCGCGGTTTCGCGCTGAAGTTCTACACCGAGGAGGGCAACTACGACCTCGTCGGCAACAACACCCCGGTGTTCTTCATCAAGGACGCCATCAAGTTCCCCGACTTCATCCACACCCAGAAGCGGGACCCGTACACCGGCTCGCAGGAGGCGGACAACGTCTGGGACTTCTGGGGCCTGTCGCCCGAGTCGACCCACCAGGTGACGTGGCTCTTCGGTGACCGCGGCATCCCGGCCACCTACCGCCACCTCAACGGCTACGGCTCGCACACCTACCAGTGGCAGAACGAGGCCGGCGAGTACTTCTGGGTCAAGTACCACTTCAAGACCGACCAGGGCATCAGGAACCTGACCCAGGACGAGGCCAACAAGCTCGCGGGCGAGGACCCGGACAGCCACCAGCGCGACCTGCGCGAGGCGATCGAGCGCGGGGAGTTCCCGAGCTGGACGGTGCAGGTCCAGATCATGCCGGCGGCGGACGCGGCGGCCTACCGCTTCAACCCGTTCGACCTGACCAAGGTCTGGCCGCACGAGGACTACCCGCCGATCGAGATCGGCAAGCTGGAGCTCAACCGCAACCCCGACAACGTCTTCGCCGAGGTCGAGCAGTCGATCTTCTCGCCGGCGCACTTCGTGCCCGGCATCGGGCCGTCCCCGGACAAGATGCTGCAGGGCCGCCTGTTCGCGTACGCGGACGCCCACCGCTACCGCGTCGGCATCAACGCCGACCACCTGCCGGTGAACCGCCCGCACGCCGCCGAGGCGCGCACCAACAGCCGCGACGGCCACCTGTACGACGGCCGGCACGGCCGCCAGAAGAACTACGAGCCCAACAGCTTCGGCGGCCCGGTGGAGACCGGCCGCCCGCTCTGGGCGCCGACCGCCGTCACCGGTGCCACCGGCACCCACGAGGCGCCCTCGCACGCCGAGGACAACGACTTCGTGCAGGCCGGCACCCTGTACCGGCTGTTCGGCGAGGACGAGAAGCAGCGGCTGATCGCCAACCTGGCCGGCTTCATCGCGAAGGTCTCGGCCGACCGCGAGGACATCGTCGAGCGGGCGATCGAGAACTTCCGCAAGGCCGACGCCGACTACGGGCAGCGCCTGGAGACGGCCGTCCGGGAGCTGCGCAAGCAGCAGTAGCAGGACCCCCCGAAGCAGCGGGCCCGGTGACCGGATGACCGGTCACCGGGCCCGCACCCATGCGGGGGAGCGGTCTCAGACGCTCAGCCGGCGCAGCGTCTCCTCGTGCAGCACGCCGTTGGAGGCGACCGCGTCGGCGCCGCCCGGGCCGGGCACGCCGTCCAGGCCGGTGAACCGGCCGCCGGCCTCCTCGACGATGATGCAGTTGGCGGCCATGTCCCACAGCGAGAGCTCGGGCTCGGCGGCGATGTCCACCGCCCCCTCGGCGACCATCATGTACGACCAGAAGTCGCCGTAGGCGCGCGTCCGCCAGCAGGCCCGGGTGAGGTCGAGGAACGGGTCGAGCCGGCCGCGCTCCTCCCAGCCGGAGAGCGAGGAGTACGAGAACGAGGCGTCCTCGATCCGGGAGACCCCGGAGACGTGGATCCGGGAGGCCTTGGTCAGGCTGCGGCCCGCGTAGGCGCCGAGGTCCTTGGCCGCCCACCAGCGGCGGTTCAGCGCGGGGGCGGAGACGATGCCCACCACCGGGCGTTCGACGCCGTCCGGGCCGTCCTCCAGCAGCGCGATCAGGGTGGCCCAGACCGGGACGCCGCGGATGTAGTTCTTGGTGCCGTCGATCGGGTCGACGACCCAGCGGCGCGGGCCGGAGCCCTGGAGGCCGAACTCCTCGCCGAGCACCGCGTCGCGCGGCCGGGCGCGCTGGAGAACCCCGCGCACCAGCTCCTCGGCCGCCTTGTCGGCGTCGCTGACGGGGGTGAGGTCGGGCTTGGTCTCGATCTTCAGGTCGAGCGCGCGGAACCGCTCCAGGGTGATCGAGTCGGCCGAGTCGGCGAGGACATGGGCGAGTCGGAGGTCGTCGTGGTAATCGGCCATGACCAAGACCCTAGCGAGCCGGTTCTGATCGGGACAGTCCGGCTCGCGGAGCGGGACCGGGCCCGGGCCGTCCGGTCGGGCGGGTGCCCGGGCCCGGGCGGGCTCAGTGGGCCGAGCCGCTGAGCTGGAGGCCGATCACGCCGGCGATCACCAGCGAGATCGACACCAGCTTGAGCACCGAGGTGGTCTCGTCCAGGAAGAGCATGCCGTAGATCGCCGTGCCGGCCGCGCCGATGCCGGTCCAGACCGCGTACGCGGGCCCGACCGGCAGGCTCTTCAGGGAGAGGGTGAGCAGGCCGAAGCTGCTGAGGGCGAAGACGCAGAAGCTGATGGTGGGCCAGAGCTTGGTGAAGCCGTCACTGAGCTTGAGGTTGATCGCGAAGCCGGTTTCCAGCAGACCGGCCAGGATCACCAGAGCCCATGCCATCGCGTGCTCTCCCTGTCGATCGAGGGTCGGGCGGCGGTCCGGCCGACTTTCCTATGATCACCAGGCTGGGCCGGTCCGACACCTCGAACGCGCGAAAACGGCCGGTCCGCGCGCGTCAGTCGCCCTCCCGGGCCTCCTTGCTGGCCAGCACGCGGCGCAGCGAGTAGAGCCGGGCCTGCTCGGCGTGGCCGTCCGCGACCCAGGCGTCCAGCGCGCAGTCCGGCTCGTCGTGGCTGCACGCGCGCGGGCAGTCCGCCGTGCCGGGCTCCAGGTCGGGGAAGGCGTGGATGACCCGGGACGGGTCGATGTGCGAGAGACCGAAGGAGCGGAACCCCGGGGTGTCGATCACCCAGCCCGGGTCGAGCGCCTTCTTCGAGCCCGGCTTGGCACCCGGGGGCGGCGGCAGCCGCAGCGCCAGCGCCGAGACGGTGGTGTGCCGGCCGCGGCCGGTCACCGCGTTGACGTGCCCGGTGGTGCGCTGGTGGGCCGGCACCAGTGCGTTGACCAGGGTGGTCTTCCCGACGCCGGAGTGGCCGATGAACACCGTCGAGCGCCCGCGCAGGTACGCGCGGACCGCCTCGGCGCCGGCGGTGGCCAGTTCGTCCCGCCTGGTCACCACGTAGGTGATGCCGAGCGGGGCGTAGGCCTCCAGCAGCGGCTCGGCCGGGGCCAGGTCGGACTTGGTGAGCACCAGCAGCGGCTCCATGCCGGCGTCGTACGCGGCCACCAGACAGCGGTCGATCAGCCGGGGCCGCGGCTCCGGGTCGGCCAGCGCCGTGACGATGGCGAGCTGCTGCGCGTTGGCGACGACGATCCGCTCGTACGGGTCGTCGTCGTCCGCGGTGCGCCGCAGGACGGAGCTGCGCTCCTCGACCCGGACGATGCGGGCCAGGGTGTCGGCGTCCCCGGAGAGGTCACCGACGATGTTGACGATGTCGCCCACCACCACGCCCTTGCGGCCCAGCTCGCGGGCCTTCATGGCGACGATCTCGCGTTCGTGCTTCGTCCCCGCGTCCAGCAGGCAGGTCAGCCGGCCGCGGTCGACGGTGAGCACCATCGCCTCGGCCGCGTCCTCGTGCTTGGGGCGGATCCTGGTCCGCGGCCGGGATCCCCGGCGCGCGGGGCGGTTGCGGATGTCGTCCTCGTCGGCGTCCTTGCCGTAACGGCGCATGTGCCCAGTCTCCCGCTCAGCCGCCCGCCACCACTCCGGAGAGCAACTCGTCCCACATCTTCGGGAAGTCCGGCAGGGTCTTGGCGGTGGTCGCCACGTTCTCCACCCGGACCCCCTCGACCGCCAGGCCGATCACCGCGGCGGCGGTGGCCAGCCGGTGGTCCTCGTAGGTGTGGAAGACGCCGCCGTGCAGCGTGCGCGGGCGGATCCGCAGGCCGTCCTCGGTCTCCGTGACGTCGCCGCCGAGGTCGTTGATCTCCTTGGCGAGCGCGGCCAGCCGGTCCGTCTCGTGCAGCCGCAGGTGGGCGATGCCGTACAGGTGGGACTCGGAGTCGGCGAGCGCGGCGACGGCGGCGATCACCGGGGTGAGCTCGCCGACGTCGTGCAGGTCGGCCTCGATGCCGTGGATCCGGCCGGTGCCGGTGAACTGCAGGCCCTCGTCGGTGAACTCGCAGACGCCGCCCATCTGCGTGTAGATGTCGCGCAGCTGGTCGCCGGGCTGGGTGGTGTGCTTCGGCCAGTCCCGGACGGTGACCCGGCCGCCGGTGACCAGCGCGGCCGCGAAGAACGGCGCGGCGTTGGAGAGGTCCGGCTCGACCACCATGTCGCGGCCGAGCAGGGCACCGGGGGTGACCCGCCAGACGTCCTTCTCGCCGCCGTCCTCGGGGGCGTCGACCTGGACGCCGGCCAGGCGCAGCATCTCGACCGTCATCCGGATGTGCGGCAGCGACGGCACCGGGCCGCCGACGTGGCGGACCTCGACGCCCTGGTTGTAGCGGGCGCCGGAGAGCAGCAGGGCGGAGACGAACTGCGAGGAGGACGAGGCGTCCAGCTCGACCGGGCCGCCGTCCAGCGCGCCGGTGCCGTGCACGGTGAGCGGGAAGGCACCGCGGCCGCCGTCGTCGATCCGGGCGCCGAGCGCGCGCAGCGCGTTGATCACGCCGTGCTGGGGGCGCTCGTAGCTGCGCGGGTCGCCGTCGAAGTGCACCGGGCCGTCGGCGAGGACGGCGAGCGGCGGGAGGAAGCGCATGACCGTGCCGGCGTTGCCGACGTCGACCGAGGCCGGGCCGCGCAGGGCCGGCGCCGGGATGACCCGCCAGGCCTCGCCGCCACCGAGGCCGCCGGAGTCGTTGTTGACCCGCTCCTCGATGCCGACGCCCAGGGCGCGCAGCCCGTCGGCCATCAGCTGGGAGTCGCGGCTGCGCAGCGGGCGCCGCACCCAGCCGGGCTCGTCGGCGAGCGCCGCCAGCACCAGGGCCCGGTTGGTGACCGACTTGGAGCCGGGGATGGTGACGGTGGCGTCAACGGGGGTGGTCGCGACGGGGGCGGGCCACAGGGTCTCGGTCATGGGGCAAGTTTAGGGGCCGTACGGGAACCGTCCGCGCGGCGGCCGGATGCCGGACGGCGGCTCGCGCCCCCGGCCCGGGGCGGGCGCCCTCGCCCGCGGGCGCGCGGCGCCGTGGCGTGCGCCCGCGGGTCAGCCGACGGCGAGCAGCCAGCTGGTGCCGAGGGCCAGGCAGGCCAGGGCGGTGACCAGGAAGAGGGTGATCCAGGCGAGCCCGGGGACGCCGGTGAGCCGGGCCAGCTGGTCGGCGTCGGAGTCCCGGGCCTGGCCGCGGCGGCGCTGCTGCTGGAGCTCCAGGACCGGCCGGACGGCGCCCAGCAGCAGGAACCAGCTGCCGAGGTAGGCGAAGCCCGCCTGGACCTCGGCGGTGCCGAACCAGGAAACCAGGAAGAACGCGCCGCCGGCCAGCAGGACGGAGAAGAAGCCGAAGGCGTTGCGGATCCGGACCAGCAGGGCCAGCAGCAGCGCGATGGCCAGCCAGAGCAGCAGGGTGATCCGGTCGGCGGCGAGCAGCGCGGCGCAGCCGAGGCCGAGCAGGGCCGGGGTGGTGTAGCCGGCGGCGGCGGTGAGCACCATGCCGGGGCCGGTCGGGCGCCCGTAGGAGAGGGTGAGGCCGGAGGTGTCGGAGTGCAGCCGGATGCCGGCCAGTTTGCGGCGGGTCAGGAGCGCGGCCAGGCCGTGGCCGCCCTCGTGGGCGATGGTCACGGCGTTGCGGCCGACCCGCCAGAGCGGTCGCACGGCCACCAGGACCAGGGCGGCGGCACCGGTGGCCAGGACGAGCCAGTCGGGCGGGGCGGGCTGGGTGCCGGTGACCCGGTCCCACACCTCGCCGATGCTCTGTACGTCCATGTCCGCCCTCCGCCTCCGTTCGCCCGCGCCGCGGGTGGCGGCCGGGGTGGCAGCCTCCCATGCGGGGACGGCCGGGCGGGAGGCCGCGGTTCGCTCCGTGGAATGAGGAAGTGGTGAGAACGGGCGGCGTGGCAAGCTGACGGCATGTGCGGTCGCTTCGCCTCCAGCAGCAAGCCCGAGGACATCGTCGAGCTGTTCGGCGTCCGGCAGTGGGATCCGGCCGAGACGCTGGCACCCAGCTGGAACGTCGCCCCGACCGAGAGCGCCTTCGTGGTGCTGGACCGGGTGCCCCGTGGGCAGGCCGAGCCGGTGCGCCAGCTGCGGGTGCTGCGCTGGGGCCTGGTGCCGCAGTGGGCGAAGTCGCCGGAGACGGCGGTGAAGATGATCAACGCCCGGGCCGACACCGTGCACGAGAAGCCCTCCTACCGGCAGGCCTTCGCGTCCCGGCGGTGCATCCTGCCGATCGACGGCTACTACGAGTGGCAGACGCTGCCGGGCGAGCGCGGCCGGCCGCGGAAGAAGCCGTTCTTCGTCTCCCGGACGGACGGCAGCCCGCTGGCGCTGGCCGGGCTGTACGAGTTCTGGCGCAACCGGGCGGTCCCCGCGGACCACCCGGAGGCCTGGCTGGTGACCTTCACCATCGTCACCACCGAGGCCGAGGAGCTGCTCGCCCCGATCCACGAGCGGATGCCGCTCTTCCTGGACCGGGAGTCCTTCGACGACTGGCTGGACCCGGGCCTGAGCGACCCGGACGAGCTGCGCCGGCTCCTGATACCCCCGCCGCCGGGCGTGCTGCGGGTCACCCCGGTCTCGCCGGCGGTCGGCAGCATCCGCAACAACGGGCCCGAGCTGACCCTGCCGTGGGACGAGGCCGAGCACGTCACCACCCTGTTCTGAGCCGCCGGCGCGGGCCGGTCTGCCCGACCTGACCTGACCTGACCTGGCTTGACCTGACACGGCCCGAGCCGATCCGAACCGAACCAGCACGGGAGCACCTGCACGATGACCGCCGAACTCGTCCCGACCCCGGTCGGGGACGCCCGGATCACCTGGCACCGCGCGGCGGGGCCGAAGGCCGTGCTGGCCCTCGGGCACGGCGCCGGCGGCGGGACCGGGGCCCGCGACCTGGTGGCGCTGGCCGCCGCGCTGCCGGACCGCGGGATCACCGTGGCCCTGGTCGAACAGCCCTGGCGGGTGGCCGGGAAGCGGCTCGGGCCGGCGCCGCGGACGCTGGACGAGGCGTGGACGCCGGTGGCCCTGCGGCTGGCCGGGGCGGGGCTGCCGCTGGTGGTCGGCGGGCGCAGCGCCGGCGCCCGGGTGGCCTGCCGGACCGGCGCGGCGACGGGCGCGGCCGGGGTGGTGGCGCTGGCCTTCCCGCTGCACCCGCCGGGCAAGCCGGAGAAGAGCCGGGCGGCGGAGCTGCTGGAGTCGGGGCTGCCGACGCTGGTGGTGCAGAGCGCGGCGGATCCGTTCGGCGGTCCGGACGAGTTCCCCGCGCTGCCGGCCGGGCACACGATGGTGCCGGTGCCGTACGGGAGCCACGGCTTCGAGGTGCCGAAGCGGGCGCCGGTGGGGCAGGACGAGGTGCTGGAGCTGATCACCGTGGCGGTCGGCGACTGGGTGCTGGCCCTGCTCTGAGCCGACGGGCGGCGGCCGGCGGGACCTCGGCGGCCCGCGGGACGGTGGCGCTCCGCTCGCCCGTTCGGGTGAAGATCGGCCCGGGGGCGGGAATGCGGGAGTCCCCGACGTGGTTGACACCCTCGTCAGCTTGAGTCCCGGTGGAAGGCAGCACAGATGGGTTCGATCGCGTGCCCCGAGCGGCCGGAGGAGCGCAAGGCCGCCGCGGCCTTCGCTCCCGAATGGTCGGAGTGGCTTGTCGCGGGCGAGAAGCCCGTCAGCCCGATATCCTCCATTTCGGGGCGGCCCGCAGTGGGCCGTGCCCGCCATGCCGAGGAGGTGGGTCCGGTCGTCGGGACCGAGCACGAGGCCGAGCCGGGCCGGGGCCCGGAGGAGGGCTTCCCCGCGGGGGAGGCGCTCACCGGTGAGGAGCTGGCCGAGGCGATCGGTGAGGACACCTTCCGGGTGTCGGCACAGGAGAGCGAGGAGGCCCGGCGGGAGCGCTTCGAGCGCGACGCCCTGGGCTACCTGGATCCGATGTACTCGGCGGCGCTGCGGATGACCCGCAACCCGGCCGACGCGGAGGACCTGCTCCAGGAGGCGTTCGCCAAGGCGTACGCGTCCTTCCACCAGTTCCGTGAGGGCACCAACCTCAAGGCCTGGCTGTACCGCATCCTCACCAACACGTTCATCAACTCGTACCGCAAGAAGCAGCGGGAGCCCCAGCGCACCGCGGCCGAGGAGATCGAGGACTGGCAGCTGGCCCGGGCGGAGTCGCACATGTCGACCGGCCTGCGGTCCGCCGAGACCCAGGCGCTCGACCACCTCCCGGACAGCGACGTCAAGGACGCCCTCCAGGCCATTCCGGAGGAATTCCGCATCGCCGTCTATCTCGCGGACGTCGAGGGCTTTGCGTACAAGGAGATCGCGGACATCATGGGTACTCCCATCGGTACGGTGATGTCCCGGCTGCACCGCGGCCGTCGTCAGCTGCGCGGCATGCTGGAGGATTACGCCCGTGAGCGCGGGCTCGTCCCGGCCGGCAGCGGGGCAGGGCAGGAAGCGAAGGGCTCGGGCTCATGAGCTGCGGCGATCCGCACGACACCGAGTGTGGCGAGGTCCTCGACCACCTCTACGAATTTCTCGACAACGAGATGGCCGAGGGCGACTACGCCAAGCTGCGGGTGCACTTCGAGGAGTGCTCGCCGTGCCTGGAGAAGTACGGCCTGGAGCAGGCGATCAAGGCGCTGATCAAGCGCTGCTGCGGGTGCGACGACACCCCGGCCGACCTGCGCGGCAAGGTCCTGGCCAGGATCGACTCGATCCGGGCCGGGCAGCGCTCCGGCGAGCCGGTGGTGGTCTCGGTCGACGTCACGGCGGAGGTGCACGGCGAGGCCGCCGGGCAGGACCGCCCGGTCCGGGAGGCCGCGACCGGTGACGCCGTCCAGGCTGCGGCCAGACCGGGCACCCCGGTCGAGGCGGGCGCTCAGGCGGAGTGACGCCGCGGCCGGCCCCGCGCGGCCGGCCCCACGGACGGACCCAACGGCCCCCGGAGCAGCGTGCTCCGGGGGCCGCTCCCATTCTGCTTGCGTGCGCCGTCACTCGTTCGAGTGAGTTGGTGGTGCGCCAACTGCGGCATTCCGCGATCATGCATCCCTGCACGGGACCAGCGGCCTATCCTCCTGACGAACGCTCACCGTCGGTTCCACCGGCGTGCCGGGCGGACCGGGCCAGTACGGCGGGGAGGTCGAGATCGCTACCGACAGTGGAGACGCGGACCTGCCGACGGCTGCGGCGCGCTACCTGGTGGCCGTGCCGGTGCTGGCGCTCTGCTGCCTGCTGCCGCTGCTGGCCGTGCCGCTGCTCCCCGCGCCGCTGCCGCCCGGCCTGCCGCGCTGGCTCGGCGCTCCGGTCGACTGGCCCAAGGTCGGCCTGCTGGCCTTCCTGCACGGGTGCTGGGAGTCGCTCGCCCAGGGGCTGCCCACACCCTGCCTGCGCCTCGTCCGGATCGTGCTGCGCCGGCCGCGGCTGTCCGTCCGGCCGCCGGCCAGGCCCTGCGTCAACGCCTTCTTCCCGGTGCTGTTCGCCGGCGTGCTGATGCTGCCGCCGGCCGCCGCCGCGCTGATCGCGGTGCCGCCCGCGCTGTTCGCCCCCGCCGAAGCCCACTGCCGGCGGCGGCAGTTGTGGAACGGCGCGCAGCTCGCCGTCTCCGCCTTCGCCTCCTCGGCCGTCTTCCACCTGCTGTCCGGCCCGCAGCTGCTGCTCGGCTCCCGGTTCCCGGCCGCGCTGCTGCCCGGCTTCGCCTGCCTCGCCGCCTTCTGCCTGGTCAACGGCGTGCTGGTGGGCGGCATGCTGGTGCTGGCCGAGGGCCGCGGGCCGCGGGTGCTGCTGCGCGGCCCGGCCATGGCGATCGGGCTGCCCGTCCTGGTGCACGCGGCCGGCGGGCTGATGGTCGCGGTGCTCTGGCAGGGCCCGTACGGGGCCTTCGCCGCGGTGCTGGCGCTGTTGCCGCTCTCCATCTCGGCGTGGGTGTTCGCCCAGGGGCACCGCGAGCGGGACGCCCACCAGGCCACCGTCCAGGCGCTGGTGCAGGCGGTCGAGATCAAGGACGCCTACACCCGGGGCCACAGCGAACGGGTCGGCCGGGCCGCGGTGCTGATCGCCGATCAGCTCGGCATGGAGTCCGAGCGGCTGCGCACCCTGCGGTTCGCCGGGATCCTGCACGACGTCGGCAAGCTCGGCGTCGCCACCGAGCTGCTCCGCAGAAACGGTCCCCTCACCGAGGCGGAGCGGCGGGCCGTCGAGGTGCACCCGGTGCACGGCTACGAGCTGGTCCGCGGGATCTCCTTCCTCGGCGAGGCGCACGCCGGGATCCTGCACCACCACGAGCGGATGGACGGCCGGGGCTACCCGAGCGGGCTGGTGGGCGACCAGATCCCCGAGTTCGCCCGGATCATCTCGGTCGCCGACGCCTTCGACTCGATGACCTCCACCCGCTCCTACCGGCGCGGCCGGCCGGTGACCGAGGCGGTGGCCGAGCTGGAGCGCTGCTCGGGCAGTCAGTTCGACCCGGTGATGGTCCGGGCGCTGGTCGAGGCGCTCGCCGGGTACGACTGGCAGCCGGTGCTGCCGGCGCCCGGCGACTGCATCCGCGCGGTGCCGGACATTCCGCTCGGCGTGCCCGAGCCGGTCCGGGCGGCCCCGCGCCGGGTGCCGGCGCAGGGCGGCACCGTGCCGACGGCCGGGCCGTCGTGATCGCGGCGACCGGCGGCGGTGCGCGGGCGCACCGGCGCCATCCGGGCCGCCCGGGGCGGGGCGGGCCCGGAGCGGGGGCGGAGCCGGTGCACGGGGGCACGCTGGCGGTGCACGGCGGGGCGCTCGCGCTGCTGACCCTGGCGTTCGGGGCGGTAGCGGTGCGCGGGGTCGCCGAACCGGGGGTGGCGCTGGCCTTCACCGTGCTGATCGCCCTCGGGGAGTGCGTCCGGATCACTCTTCCGGGCGACCGCGAGCAGGCGCCGATCGGGGCGGCCGGGGCCCTGGCGTACGCGCTGCTCGGACCGCTGCGCGGGCTGCCGACGGCGCACGGGGTGATCCAGGTGGTCGCGGTGACCGGGGCGGGCCTGCTGCTCGCCCTGGTACCGGCGCTGCTGTCGTCCGTCCTGCTGCCGCGCGGCGCCCGGCGGCACCGGTCCGCCCCGTGGCGGGACCGCGCCCGGTGGGACGGCGCCGCCCGGCGGCTGCTCGGCGCGGGCTTCGCGGCGGCGGTGTTCCAGCCGCTCTACAACAGCGGACTGGTCGACCGGATCTCGGCGTACGGGCCCGCGTACGGGGTGTTCCTGACCCTGGTGGCCGCGCTGGCCGCCCTCTGCGACGCCACCCTGGCGGCCGTACTGCGGAGGGACCGCAGCGGGCTGCGGTTCCCGGCGGCGCTGGAGGACGAGCTGCGGTCGCTGTTCGGGATCGGGACGGCGATCACCGCCACCGGGCTGCTGGTCAGCCTGGCCGCGGGCGAGGTGGGGCTCTGGGCGCTGCCGCTGTTCTGCGCGCCGCTGCTGCTGGCCCAGGTGTCGTTCCGGCGGGCCGCCGCCGTCCGGGCCACCACGGGGCAGACCATCGCGAGCCTGGCCCGGGCCACCGAGGTGGCCGGCTACACCCCGCCCGGCCATGCCCGCCGGGTCGCCGACACGGCGTGCGCGGTCGGGCGCGAGCTGGGGCTGGGCACCCGGGAGCTCGCCCTGCTGGAGTACGCGGCGCTGATGCACGACGTCGGGCAGCTGTCGCTGGTCGAGCCGGTGCCGGACGGTGCGACGGCGCTGCTGCCGGACGAGGAGCAGCAGCGGATCGCCCGCCTGGGCAGCGAGGTGATCCGGCGGACGGGGGTGCCGCGGCAGGTGGCCGAGCAGGTCGCCCGGCTGGCCGATCCCTGGAGCGGGCGGCCGGACGAGGACGGCCCGGCGGTGCCGCTGGCGGCGCGGATCATCCGGGTGGCCAACGCGCACGACGACCTGCTGACGGCGGCGCGGGGCCGCGGGGTGGGCGAGGCGGTGGGCCGTCTGGAGGTGCTGGAGCTGCTCCGGCTGGGGCGCGGGCGGGTCTACGACGCCCGGGTGGTCGACGCGCTGGTCCGGGTGCGCGGGTAGGGCCCGTGGCAGGCGGCCGGGCCCGGTCCGCGCGGCGGGCCGGGCCGGCCCCGCGGGCGGTCGACCGGAGGCGGTCCGGTCCCTGGGGTTGAGGCCACGCGGCGGGGCGGGCAGGCTGGGTAGGGGCGCGGGCCGGCCGCGGGGGCAACCGCGGCGGTGGGGAGCGCAGGCGGCGGCGGGCGTGGTTGGATGCGGTCGTAGCGTGGAACACCGACCCGGGGTACCGGGCCCGTGACGCGGGAGCGGATACGGGACTTGAGCGGACGACGACGGCAGGGACGAACGTGAGGATCTTCCACCGGGCACGGCACCGGCCGTCCGCCACCTGGCGGCAGACGACCGACCGGGCTTTCACGCTGATCGGCGACGGCCGGTTCGAGGACGCGGGTGCCCTGCTGGTGATGGCGGCCGACCTGGAGCCCTGGCTGTCGGACTCCTGGTTCAACCTGGCGCTGCTGCACAAGTTCCGCCGGGACTGGGAGCAGGCGCGTTCGGCCGGGCTGCGGGCGGTGGCACTGCTGGACCGCGAACAGGGCGCCCCGGACTGGTGGAACCTGGGGATCACCGCGACGGCGCTGCAGGACTGGCCGCTGGCCCGGCGGTCCTGGCAGGCGTACGGGCTGCGGCTGCCGGGCGGCCCCGGGGTGCAGCCGGACGGCCCGGTCAGCCTGGACCTCGGGACGACGCCGGTGCGGCTGTCGCCGGAGGGCGAGTCCGAGGTGGTCTGGGGCCGGCGGCTGGACCCGGCCCGGATCGAGGTGCTGTCGATCCCGCTGCCGTCCTCCGGCCGGCGCTGGGGCGAGGTGGTGCTGCACGACGGCGCCCCGCACGGCGAGCGGGTCACGGACGGTGTGGCCTACCCGGTGTTCGACGAGATCGAGCTGTGGGCGCCGTCCCCCGTGCCGACGTACGTGGTGCTGCTGCAGGCCGCCACCGCCCAGGACCGGGACGCGCTGGAGGGCCTGGTCGCGGACGCGGGCTACGCGGCGGAGGACTGGACGTCCTCGGTGCGGCTGCTCTGCCGCGCCTGTTCGGAGAGCCGGATGGCCTCGGACGACGGGCACACGGCGCACCACGATCCGCACGACGACGGGGACGCGGCCCATCCGGGGCACCTGAGCCATCTGAGCCAGGGCGCGGGCGGGATGTCCTGGCTGGTCGAGCGGGAGTGCGGGATCGCGGCGCCGGCCGGTGTGGTCCGGACCCTGCTGGACCGCTGGGTCTCGGCCGCTCCGGGGGCGCGGGCCTACCGGGATCTCGAAGAGGTCTGCTGAGCGGGCCGCTTACCCTTGACCGGTATCCCCCGGACACCGAAGCGGAAGAACAGCGATGGCTGAGCAGCACGACCACGAGCACGACCACGACCACGAGCACGACCACGAGTCCGCGCAGGGCGAGGACCGGCCGGTGAAGGTGGTCGGCGAGGAGCCGGACCTCTCGAAGGGCACCGCGCGCCCGATCACCGTGTACGGCAACCCGGTGCTGCACCGGGAGGTCAAGGACGTCACCGCGTTCGACGGTGAGCTGTCGGCCCTGATCGACGACATGTTCCAGTCGATGTACGCGGCGGAGGGCGTGGGCCTCGCCGCCAACCAGGTCGGCGTGGACCTCAAGGTCTTCGTCTACGACTGCCCGGACGACGAGGGCGTGCGCCACATCGGCCACGTCGTCAACCCGGTGCTGGAGGAGCTGCCCGCCGGCGGCCGGCGGGTGCTGGACGACGGCAACGAGGGCTGCCTCTCGGTGCCGACCGCGTACGCCGAACTGCCGCGCCCCGACTACGCGGCGGTGACCGGCCAGGACAAGGACGGCAACCCCGTCCGCGTCGAGGGCACCGGCTTCTTCGCCCGCTGCCTGCAGCACGAGACGGACCACCTGTACGGGTTCCTCTACATCGACAAGCTGTCGAAGCGGGACCGCAAGGACGCGCTGCGGCAGATGGCCGAGGGCACGCCGCGGTACGCGACCGTCCCCAACGCCTGACGGTCCGCCGAAGGCCGGTGCGGGGTGACCGCACCGGCCTTCGTGCTGCCCGGGCGCCGCGGGCCCGGGCCGCGGCGCGCCGGCCGGCCTCAGCGCTTGGTGCCGTCCACGATGACCGGCGTGCCGTTGCTGCCGCAGGGGCTGGCGTAGACGGGGTTCTTCTCGGCGGCGGCCTTGAAGGCCTCGATGCACTGGCTCAGCAGGATCTTGTCGGTGAGCGAGTTGGCGATCGCGGCGTTGGCGGCGGCGGTGCTGTCGGCGTCGATCTTGCGCTTCTCGGCCTCGGCCTTGGCCGTGCGCACGGCCGCCTCCGCCTGGGCGGTGGCCTGGTCCTGCTGGATCTTCTGGTCGATGGCCTTCTGCAGGCCGTCGCTCGGCCGGACGTTGCGCAGGTTGACGCCGTTGACGAGGATGCCGCGCGGGGCCAGCCGGGCGGTGATCAGCTTGTCGATCTCGGCGGCGATGGCCTCCCGCTGGGAGCTGTAGCCCTCGACGCCGGTGTGCCGGGCGAAGACGTTGCGGACGATCTCCCGGCTGTCCGGGTAGACCAGGCGCTGCTGGACGGCGTCGGCGCTGCCGGCCAGCTTGTACAGCTCGGTGGTGTGCTCGGGGTCGATCGACCACTTCACCGTGAGGTCGGCGTACAGCACCCCGCCCTCGGAGGAGCGGACCTCGACGGTGGAGTCACCGGTCAGGTCGAGATCGGTGGGGCGGGTCGAGAAGGTGGTCACGTCGGTCAGCGGTGACTTGAGGTGGAGGCCCGGCTGCCAGGTGCGGCCGACCTTGCCGAGGCTGGTGGGCACCGCGACCTCGGTCGGTTCGACCACGTGGACGAAGGTGGTGAGCCCCAGCAGCAGCCCGAGGGCGCCGGCGAGGATGCCGCCGAGGGTGACCGGCCAGGAGCCGATCCCGCGCCACCGGAGTATGAGCAGGCCGAGGCCGACGGCCAGGAACAGCAGGGACAGGACGAGCATGGTGGGGCCCCCGGGGCTGGAGTGATCAGCGTGGACGGCCGCAGCCTAGGCAGCCGGCCCCTGCTCCGGAGTCGCTTCAGATGATGTTCATACGATCAACCCCGCGGGTTGGCCATCAGCGCCCACCCCGGCCCTGCCGGTGCCCGCCTGTCAGATGTTGTCGAGCCAGAAGAGCGGGATCCGCAGCAGGGCGCCCGGAGCGCCGGCGCCGAAGCCGGTCACCATGGCCTGGCCGATCGCGACGTCGGTGGGGTCGACGCCCTGGGACCACGTCACCCGGGCGTCCAGGCCGGGGATCGAACGGCCCGGGGCCCACGCGCGCAGGGTGCCGCGCGCCCGGGCGAGGAGCACCCCGTTGCGCCACAGCTCGGCCCGGCGCAGGGCGGTCGGCCGCAACTCGTAACTGCGGTCGCCCACCAGGGCGGTGCGGGTGCGCGACGCCCGCCTCGGGTCCCAGCCGCTGCTCTTCCGGCCCGTCGGTACGTGATGCCCGTTGACGGTCATCGCGCCGTGGTCGCGGTCGGGCACGAGGGTGACGCCCGGGATTCCCGCCCCGTGCAGGCGCGCGACGACCGACGGCCAGCGGTCGTAGTCGATCTGTATCCGCCCGAACGGGCTGTCGACCACGTGCTGTTGGGACAGGGGTACCTTGCGACGCGACATGTTCGGGCTGCTCCTGGACACCGGGGATCCGACAACGGAGCTGCCGCGGGTGAGGGGCTCTCACCTGCGACAGCTCCGCTGCCTACGGGACGCTGTTGTGCTGGAAGTCGGCTGTGCTGGTAGCCGTCTTCTGGTAGCCGTCTTCTAGAAGTCGTCGTCGAAGGCGACCGAGCCCTCGACGGCGACCTGGTACGCCGACACACGGCGCTCGAAGAAGTTGGTCAGCTCCTGGACGTTCTGGAGTTCCATGAAGCCGAACGGGTTCGTCGAGCCGTACCGGATCGGCATGCCCAGGCGGGCGAGGCGCTGGTCGGCCACGGCCTGGAGGTACTCGCGCATCGACGCGGTGTTCATGCCGGGCAGGCCCTCGCCGCAGAGGTCCTGGGCGAACTGGAGCTCGGCCTCGACGGCTTCCTCCAGCATCTCGGTGACCTGCTGGGCCATCTTGTCGTCGAAGAGGTCGGGCTCCTCCTCGCGCACGGTGTCCACCACCGACATCGCGAAGTCCATGTGCATGGACTCGTCGCGGAACACCCAGTTGGTGCCCGTCGCGAGCCCGTGCAGCAGGCCGCGCGAGCGGAACCAGTACACGTAGGCGAAGGCGCCGTAGAAGAACAGGCCCTCGACGCAGGCCGCGAAGCAGATCAGGTTCAGGAGGAACGCGCGGCGGTCGTCCTTGGTCTGCAGCGAGTCGATGTGGTCGACCGCGTTCATGTACTTGAAGCAGAACTGGGCCTTCTGGTGGATGGAGGGGATGTTCTCCACCGCGGCGAAGGCCGCGTTGCGGTCCTCCGGGTCCGGAAGGTAGGTGTCCAGCAGCGTCAGGTAGAACTGGACGTGCACGGCCTCCTCGAACAGCTGGCGCGACAGGTAGAGCCGCGCCTCCGGGGAGTTGATGTGCTTGTAGAGGCTCAGCACCACGTTGTTGGAGACGATCGAGTCACCGGTGGCGAAGAAGGCGACCAGCCGGCCGATCATGTGCCGCTCGCCCTCGCTCAGCTTGGCGAGGTCGGCGACGTCGGAGTGCAGGTCCACCTCCTCGACGGTCCAGGTGTTCTTGATCGCGTCCCGGTACCGGTCGTAGAACGACGGGTAGCGCATCGGGCGCAGGGTCAGCTCGAACCCGGGGTCGAGCAGCATCTTCTCGCGGTCGGGGGTGCTCACTGGCAGGCCTCGCAGGACTCGGGGTTCTCCAGGGAGCAGGCCAGCGCGGCCTCCTCCTCCGGGGTGAGGGTCGGGGCGCCCACGCTCACCGGGCCGGCCGGCACCGGGACGGCGGCGCGCGCGGTGCCGGACGCGGCCTGCGCGATCCGGGTCGCCGGGCGCGAGCGCAGGTAGTACGTGGTCTTCAGGCCGACCTTCCAGGCGTACGCGTACATCGAGCTGAGCTTGCCGATGGTGGGCGCGGCCATGAAGAGGTTCAGCGACTGGCTCTGGTCGAGGTACGGCATACGGGCCGCGGCCAGGTCGATCAGCGCGCGCTGGGGCAGCTCCCAGGCCGTCCGGTAGAGCGAACGGACCTCGGCGGGCAGCCAGTTGAGCTCCTGGACGGAGCCGTTGGCGTCGCGCAGCGCGTCCCGGGTCTGCTGGTCCCAGACGCCCAGGTCCTTGAGCTCGCGCACCAGGTACGGGTTGACCTGGAGGAACTCGCCGGAGAGGGTCTCGCGCTTGAACAGGTTGGAGACCTGCGGCTCGATGCACTCGTAGACGCCGGCGATCGAGGCGATCGTGGCCGTCGGCGCGATGGCCAGCAGCAGCGAGTTGCGCAGACCGGTCTCGGCGATCCGCACGCGCAGCTCGGCCCAGCGGCCGGCCCACTCGGGCGCGGCGCTCGGGAAGTGGTCGATGTGCAGCTCGCCGCGGGCGGCACGGGTCTCGCCGTACGCCTCGTGGCGGCCCAGCTGCTCGGCCAGGTCGGCGGAACGCTCGTACGCGGTGAGCATGATGCGCTCGGCGATCAGCGTGGAGAGCCGCTTGGCCTCGGCGGAGTCGAAGTCGATCCGCAGCTGGAAGAAGACGTCCTGGAGGCCCATCACGCCCAGGCCCACCGGGCGCCAGCGCGAGTTGGACGCGCCGGCCTCGGGGGTCGGGTAGAAGTTGATGTCCACCACGCGGTCCAGGAAGGTCACGGCGGTGCGGACGGTGGCGTCCAGCCGGTCCCAGTCCATCGCGTTCAGCAGGTCGGCGGCGGTGGCACCGGCGGCGACGTGCGCGCCGAGGTTGACCGAGCCGAGGTTGCAGACGGCGGTCTCGGAGTCGTCCGTGACCTCCAGGATCTCGGTGCAGAGGTTGGAGGAGTGCACGGTGCGACCGGGCAGCGCGGTCTGGTTGGCGGCGCGGTTGGAGGCGTCCTTGAAGGTCATCCAGCCGTTGCCGGTCTGCGCCAGGGTGCGCATCATCCGGGCGTAGAGGGTCTGCGCGGGGATGGTGCGGACGGCCTTGCCGGCCAGCTCGGCCTTGCGGTACGCCTCGTCGAAGTCGGCGCCCCAGAGGTCGACCAGCTCGGGCACGTCGGCCGGGGAGAAGAGCGACCAGTCGGCGTTGGCGTTGACCCGGCGCATGAACTCGTCCGGGATCCAGTGCGCCAGGTTGAGGTTGTGCGTGCGGCGCGCCTCCTCACCGGTGCTGTCGCGCAGCTCCAGGAACTCCTCGATGTCCGCGTGCCAGGTCTCCAGGTAGACGCAGGCCGCGCCCTTGCGGCGGCCGCCCTGGTTGACGGCGGCGACCGAGGAGTCGAGGGTGCGCAGGAACGGGACGATGCCGTTGGACTTGCCGTTGGTGCCCCGGATCAGGCTGCCGCGGGAGCGGATCCGCGAGTAGGAGAGGCCGATGCCGCCGGCGTGCTTGGAGAGGCGGGCGATCTGGGCGTACCGGGAGTAGATCGAGTCCAGGTTGTCCAGCGGCGAGTCGAGCAGGTAGCAGCTCGACATCTGCGGGTGCTTGGTGCCGGAGTTGAAGAGGGTCGGCGAGGAGGTCAGGTACTCCAGCCGACTCATCAGGCGGTACAGCTCGGCCACCTCGCGCACCGACTGCTCGTTGTCGCCGACCGCCAGGCCACAGGCGACGCGGAGCAGGAAGTGCTGCGGGGTCTCGACCACCTTGCGGGTGATCGGGTGGCGCAGCAGGTAGCGGGACTGCACGGTGCGCAGGCCGAAGTACTCGAAGCGGTCGTCGCCCTGCGGGTCGACCAGCGCGTCCAGGGTGTCTGCGTGCTTGGCGACGAAGGCCGCGGTGGTGTCGCCGATCAGGCCCTCGGCGTGGCCGACGGCGATCGAGGCGGAGAAGCAGACCGAACCCTGGCCGACCGCCTCGTCGACGATCTCCAGTGCGAGCAGGCGGGAGGCCAGCTTCGAGTACTGCGGGTCCTCGGCGATCATCGACGCTGCGGCGTCCACGGCCAGCCCGCGCAGCTCGGCGAAGTCCGAGCCGGCGTGGCGGCCGCGCAGCGCGGCGGCGGCGACATGGCCGGGGTCCACCTGCGGCAGGTCGACACTGCGGTCGGTCAGCAGCCGGAGCAGCGCGCCGCCCGGGTCGGAGACCGTCGGGACGGCGGGGGAACCCTGGGCGGGCAGGGTGACTGAGGCAGCGGTGGTCAAGGCGCTCTCTCCTGGCGGCGATCGGCGGCTGTGGATCGGGGGGCGCCGGGCCGTTCGGGGCAGGGGAGCACGGCGCGACGGCCGGAAGGCGTCGCGCGACGGTGACATCCCCGGCCCGCCCGCGAGGCCCGGAAGTGGTGCAGTGCTGGAGGCCCCTGCGGGGAGGCCGGACGGCACGCCGTCGGCAGGTACTCGGACTCGCGGGCTCTGGTCGGAGCCGCCCGCACACCGCTGCGGGGCAGTCCCGGACTCGCACCGGGTTCCCCTGCGTCGACAGCAGGATTGAGCATACATCTAGTGGTGTCCGCTCGATGCGACACCACATCTTGTGCGGCGCCGCGTGTCGGCCCGGTGACCGGTGGTACCGGAACGGGCCCGTTGCAGGGCCGGGCCGGGGCCCCGGCGGCGCCCGGGCCCGGCCCGGGCGGGTGCGCGGCCGGCGCCCGGGGGTGTCCGGATTGGGAAACGGAATGGTCACCGGGCGGGAGTTCGGTCAGGAGCATGCCCTACGATCACGGCTCATGAGGGAGCGGAGCGAGGGGGACGCATGAGCGACGGAACGGGCGCACCCGGACAGGCACCGCAGGGGCAGCAGCCGCCCGGGCCGGTGCCACCAGCGCCGTACCCCGGCGCACAGCCGGCACCGCCGGCGCCGGGCGGATTCGGCCCGCCGCCCGCCTCCTACGGGCCGCCGGTGCCCGCGCAGCAGCCGGTGGTTCCGCCGGTGCCCGTGGTGCCGCAGCCGCCCGCGCCGCAGCCCGTCCAGCCGCAGCCGGTCCACCAGCAGCCGGTGCCCCAGCCGGTCCGCCAGCAGCCGCCGCAGCCGCCCGTGCAGGCCCAGCCGCCCGCCCCGCAGCCGCCGCAGCCGGTGCAGCAGCAGCCGGTCCAGCCGCACCCCGGGCAGCCGTTCCCGCAGCAGCAGATGCCACCGCAGATGCCGCAGCAGCAGTGGCAGGCCCAGCCGCCCGCCCCGCAGCCGCACGGCGAGCCGGACTGGGCGGCGCTGGCCGACCGGAACGAGGCCGACGCCAAGCGCAAGGGCCGGCGGAGGATCATCGGCGCGGCGGTCGCCGTGGTCGTGGTCGGCGGCCTGATCGCCGGCGGCCTGATGTTCCTGAAGAAGGACGACGGCGGCAAGAAGGACCCGCTTGCCGGGCCCAGCGCGACGGCCGCCCAGTCGACGGCGCCCTCGGGCAAGGCGTCCCCGACGAGCACCCCGAGCGCCACCGCCACCCCGCCGGAGGACCCGTCCAAGGCGCTCTGGGAGGCCGCCACGGACCCGGCGCCGCAGGACGCCGCCGCGCTCTTCTCCGCGCTCACCGTCACGGTCAACGGCGCCACCTGGAACCGGACCGTCGTCTCGCTCGACTCGCCCTGCTGGGACGGCAACTCCACGGTCGGCGGCCTCGGCAAGGCCCTCGGTGACCAGGGCTGCCGCCAGGTGCTCCGGGCCACGTACGTCTCCGGCGACAGCGCGGTGACGGTCGGGGTCGCGGTCTTCGACCACAAGCAGCAGGCCGAGACGGCGCTGAAGAACTACGTCGGCCACCTCAAGGGCGCCGCCGCCCCCGGCTCGCCGGCCTTCTGCACCACCCCGGGCTGCACCAACACCAAGGGCACCCTGGGCCGGTACGGGTACTTCACCGTCGAGGGCTCCGCCAAGGGCGGCAACACCGCGGACGCCACCGCCACCGCGGCGGCCGTGGGCTTCGGCGAGCACGTGAAGAACCAGCTGCTCCAGCGCGTCAAGGCCGGCGCCCCGGCCGCCGCCCCCACGGGCTGACGGCCGCCGGGCCCGTCCGCCCCGGCCGGGCCCGTTCGCCCCGGCCGGGGGAGTGTGGCAGGCTCACCGCCAGTCCGTCGTACAGGTGTTCCGGTGGGGTCGGCGCAGGCCGGTGCCGGTCAGCATCCGGAGGAGTGTCCGTGCCCCTGCCCCGAGCGCTGCGCGCCAAGCCCGCCGTGCTGGCCGCGGCCGGTGCGGTGCTGGCCGCCGGGACGGTCGTGCTGGCCGGCCACGACGGCCGGGCCGACGGCGACGGCGGCCGGCCGTCGCCCGGGCCCGCCACCCGCAGCGAGCTCACCCTGGGCAGCGCCGGGCGCACCCTGCCGCCCGAGGTCGGCCGCGGGCTCGTCGCCCGTGACCCGAAGGCCTCCCCGAACGCCCGGGCCGTGCAGCAGCTCCTCGCCGACCTGGAGAGCCAGGCCCGGGCCGGCCACTCGGCCGGGACGGTGATCGGCCAGCACGTCGAGGCGCACAACGAGCTCTACAACCCCGAGTACGGTGACTACCCCGGGACCAAACCGGTCGGCTACTACTACAAGAAGGCCGCCGACATCACCGGCAAGCTGCCCGGCTTCGTGGAGACCGACCTCGGCCCCGGCTACGGCCAGAGCGGCTGGGGCGTCGGCAACCCGCGCTCGTACTCGCAGGGCCGCTGGCCGGCCTGCGCGACGGGCTGGCAGTACACCGACGACGCGGTCGACCTGATGACAGCCGTCTGGTCCGGCCACCCGCGCGCCGAGGACGGCAGCTACGGCGCGTCCGGCGTGCAGAAGAACTGCGACGGCACCACCACCGAGCTGCCCGACAACGGCGGCGCCCCGGCCGGGCTGGTCGGGATGTCCTTCCACCAGCCCTACCCGGGCTCGGACGTGAAGTCCTTCGACCGGGTGCTCTGCTCCTCCTCGCCCGCCGCCAAGGACCCCGGCTGGTTCGGCCGGGTCGTGGACAGCACGGGCGGCACCCCCGAGTACCAGGCCCTGCTCAAGGACCTCTCCTACCTGGCGGACCACCTGGAGTACCTGGCCGCGCACGACGTCCCGGTGCTGCTGCGCCCGTACCACGAGATGAACGCGGCCGACTGCGCCCGCGGCTTCTGGTGGTCCGGCCGCAAGCCGGCCGAGTACCAGGCGCTCTGGCGGATCACCTACCACTACCTGGTGGAGACCAGGGGCCTGCACAACCTGCTCTTCGCCTGGACGCCGGTCTCCTGGGACGGCGCACCCGGCGTCGACCCCTGGGACTACTACCCGGGCGCGCAGTACGTCGACGTGGTCGGCGTGGACGACTACAGCGGCAGCCCGGCGCACCCGATCGGTACCGGTGAGGTGTGGACCGAGCGGTACTACGACGGGCTGGCCGCCTACGGGAAGCCGCGGATCCTGGCCGAGTCCTTCGCCGTCCCGGTCAACGCCCGCCAGCCGGACACCCTGCGCCGCACCCCGTGGACGATCTGGACGGTCTGGGGCCAGTCGCTGACGGCCGGCAACCTGACCCCGGACCAGCCGCGCAACTCGAACGCCGACGTCAAGGCCACCTACGGCAGCGGGCTGGCCCTCACCGGCGGCTCCGGCCCGTTCGCCCCCGGCATCGACTGGAGCGGGCTGCACGTCCGGTGAGCCCGGCGGCGGCCCCGGTGAGTTCGGTTACACGTCGCAGGCCCGCTGAACCCCGGGAATTCCGGGTCCGTTGGCCCGTGTGGCATTCTGTGGCGCGGAATCGGGTTGACGCCGGGAACGCCCGGCAGGGGCGGGGGTACGGGAGATGACACAGGCGCGTCCGCACCGCCTGGCCGGCGGCCTCGCCGTGGCCTGGGGCACGGTGCTGCTCGGCTGGGCGCTCTACAACTGCTTCGGACAGGTCGGCTTCGCCACCTTCGTCAAGGGCATCTTCTTCTACGGCGGCTCCTCCGTCGGCGCCGAGACCGGCAGCCTCAACTACGCGGCCCTGTACCTGACCGCCGGCATCCTGCTGCTCCGCGGCCGGGACTGGGCGCGCGGGGTGGCCGTCGGCGTGGCGCTGGTCGAGGGCTACAACCGGGTGCGCAGCCTGACCGGCGCCCTGCTGGACCCGCCGCAGCGCCACTGGTTCACCGGCACCACCGAGGGCTGGCTGAAGCTGGCCACCTTCGGGGCCGGTGTGCTCGTCACCACGACGCTGGTGGTGCTGCTGGTCGCCGCACTGCGCCGGGGGGCGGGGACGGGCTGGGCGCCGGCGCCCGCGCCGTGGGCGGCCGGCGGGCCGTCGCCGTTCCAGCCGCTGCCGGAGCAGCTGCACTGGTCGCTCCGCCAGACGCTGCCGCAGGACCAGGCGCTCGGTCAGCCCGTGCCCCAGCAGCAGCTGTTCGGCCCGCCGCAGCAGGCCGCCCCGGGGGCGGCCGCCCAGCCGCAGACCCAGCCGCAGACCCAGCCGCAGGCCCGCCCGCAGACCCAGCCGCAGGCGCCCGTCCCGACCCGGCCGGACTGGCCGCAGCCCGCGCACCCCGCCGCCCAGCAGCCGCCGCAGCCCGCCTGGCCGGCGCAGCAGCCGCCCGCCCGGCCGCCGGTGCCCCCGCAGGCCGCGCCGCCGCAGCAGGCCTGGCCGGCCCCGCCGGTGGCGCCCGGCCCGGTCACCCCCGGCCCGGTGGCGCCCGGCCCCGTCCCGCCGCCCCCGTACCAGGGCTGACCCACCAGAACCACCGCCCGCGCCGGGCGGTCGAACGACCGACGTCACAGACGAGGAACGGCTTTCACCATGACATCAGCGACGCCCGTGCGGACGGTCCTGACCACGTCCCGCGAGGCGGCCCGGCTCGCCGACCGGCAGATGTCGTGGAAGCCCCGGGTCTCCCCGTTCTACGTCTCCTTCCTGGTCATCTTCTCCTTCTCGATCTGGGCCTACGTCCCCAACCCGACCCCGCTCGGCTGGGCGATCACGATCCTCTGGGGCATGCCGGTGTTCGGCGTGCTGATCGGCTTCCAGGGCGTGCTGATGGTCCGCCGCCGGCTGCGCCAGGTCGACCGGATGACGCCGCCGTCCCCGGCCGAGGACGACTACCTGATCGTGCTGGTGCCGACCATCGGCCGGCACGACACCTACCCCGCGCTGGAGCGCTCGGTGCTCTCGTACGTCGAGCACCTGCCGGCGTACTTCCCGTGGATGCGGGTGGACATCCTCACCGAGGAGGGCTGCGCGGCCGGCGAGAAGATCGACGACCTGGCCGCCCAGCACCCGCTGATCCGGGTGGTGACCGTGCCGAAGGCGTACGAGACGCCCAACGGCACCAAGTTCAAGGCCCGCGCCAACCACTACTCGCACGAGCTGCGGATCGAGGAGGGCGAGGCCGAGGACGACGTCTGGGTGCTGCACATGGACGACGACACCGGCGTCGGGCCGGACACCGCCGCAGCGGTGGCCCAGTTCATCAACCGGCAGCGCCGCGCCGGGGACGACGCCAAGCACATGGCGCAGGGCATCCTGACCTACCCGCGCGAGAACGCCGTCTCCACCTTCACCTGGCTCGCCGACGCGATCCGCCCGGCCGACGACATCGCCCGGTTCCGCGCGATGACCGGCACCGGCACGCCGATCGCCGGGGTGCACGGCGAACTGCTGCTGGTGCGCTCCTCGGTGGAGGCCACCATCGGCTGGGACTTCGGGCCGAAGACCATCGTCGAGGACGCCCAGATGGCGCTGAACTTCTGCCTGCGCTACCCGGGCCGCAGCGACTGGTTCAACGGCCGCTGCTACGGCGCCTCGCCGGCCGGGGTGCAGGACTTCCTCAAGCAGCGTGAGCGCTGGGCCTGGGGCCTGGTGGCGCTCTGCTTCAACAAGACCATCCCGCTGCGGTTCCGGCTGTTCATCGGGATGGGCATGGTCAGCTGGGTGCTCGGCCCGCTCCAGCACGTCGGACTGGTGCTGCTGGTGGCCTGGTTCACCGGGACGATGAACACCTCGCCGGTGACCCAGTCCGTGGTGCTGCTCTGGTCGATCAACTTCGCCTACGTCATCTGGACGTACTGGGAGGGCCTGCGGCTCAACGTGGTGGGCTCGGCCAACCACCGCCGCAAGTGGTGGGAGCCGATCGTGGTGGTCGCGGCCATCCCGCTGTTCTCCTTCCTGGAGGGCTGGGGCGGTCTGCGGGGGCTGATCAAGTTCGTCCGCCGCGAGGAGAACAAGTTCGTCGTCATCGCCAAGCCGGCCTGACCGCCGGCCTGACCGGCGGCGGAACAGCTGCCAGGAACTGCTGCCAGGACTATGAAACGCTTCGTCATCTTCATCCTGCCGACCGCCGTGCTCGGCATCACCGTGGGAGTCCCGATCATCTGGGGCGACCACCCGATCAAGTTCGACCACCGGCGGCCGACCGAGGTGCACTGGGCCGGGACGGCCAACGAGCAGGGCCGGGTCTGGGGCTTCGGCAAGGACGCGCCGCCGGCCGAGGACACCGGCCCCAAGGTGGCCCGCCCGTGGGCGAAGGGCAGCCCCGAGTGGGGCGTCCAGGTCTACTGGCTGGACGACCCGGCGGACCCGGAGAACTTCGTCCAGGGCAAGGCCGACCGGATCGTCGACTACGTGGTCGGCCTGAACGCCAACGCGCTCTCGGTCTCGTTCCCGTTCTACACCGTGGGCAGCAGGTCCAGTGCGGTCGCGGCCCGGCCGACCACGCCCACCCCGGAGCGGCTCGCGCTGCTGCTGGACGCTGCGCACCGGGCCGGCCTGCGCACCACCGTCCGCCCGATCCTGGACGAGGAGTCGCTCAAGACGGCGTCCAAGGACGGCTGGCGGGGCACCATCGCCCCGGCCGACAAGGACGCCTGGTTCGCCAGCTACACGACCTTCCTGACGCCGTACCTGAAGACCGCCCAGGAGCACGGCGCGACCGAGTTCACCATCGGGACGGAGTTCAACTCGCTGGAGAGCGCCCCGCAGTGGGCCGGGCTGCTGGACCAGGCGAAGAAGACCTTCCACGGCGAGCTGGTGTACGACGCCAACTGGGACAACTGGTACCGGGGCGCGATCCCGGTGCCGACCGAGCAGACCGGTGTGGACGCCTACTTCCCGGCCAAGCAGGCCGGGGACGACGCCTCGGTGGCCGACCTCGCGGCCAGCTGGAACGGCTGGCTGGACAAGCGCGGCAAGGGCCCGCAGCCCACCACCAAGCTGACCGAGGTGGGCATCCCGGCGCAGAAGGGCGCCTACAAGGCGCCCGGTGACTTCTACACCAAGCGCGAGCTCAACGAGCCCGTGCAGGCCGCCTGGTTCACCGCGGTCTGCCAGGTGGCGCAGGAGCGGAAGCTGGCCGGGGTCTACTTCTGGTCGCTCTACTTCGGCATCGACCCGACCCTGCCGACCAACCAGGACACCCCGCGGATGGACTTCGCGGGGCGTCCGGCCTCCGAGCAGGCGATCCGCGGCTGTTTCGCGCAGACCTACGAGGTGCCCGCGGCCCCGGCCGCCCCGCCGGCTCAGCCGGCCGCGGGGGCCCCGGCCGGCTGACTCGGCCGGGGGGTCGTGGTGGCCTTGCGGGTCGGGGCGGTGGTCGGCCTGCGGCTGGGGGAGGAGGTGGGGCTGCTCGGCGCCGCCGTGGTCGGCTGCTCCGTCGGCACCGGCGGGTCGGCCGGCGGCACGGCGGTGGCGGTCGGCGTGGGCTGCGGCGCCGGCTGGGGGGCCGCCAGGGCCTCGGTGATCTGCTTCTCCAGCCACGGCGTCACCAGCCGCATGCCGGCCGGCGTCAGGTGCACGCCGTCGGTGGCGGGGGAGACCAGGTGGCCGTCCCGGTCCTTCCAGGTGCAGGTGCCGCCGGGGCAGTAGAAGGCGTTCAGGTCGAGCAGCTGGACGGAGCCCCCGGAGGCCTTCACGAAGTCGTTGATCTGCTGGTTGTAGCACGTGCCCCAGGTCTTGCTGATCGCGCCGTTCTGCACCCGCTCGTTCATCAGCAGCACCCGGGCGCCGTGCCCGCGCTCGCGGACGAGGTCCACGGCCCGGCCGAGCTCGGCGGTGTAGTGGGTGCGGTAGTCGTCGTCGCACGGGTTGAGCCAGCTGCCGTCCAGGTACTGCTCGGCGGCGTCCCAGCCGAGGTGCAGGACGACCGCGCGGGCGCCGGAGGTGTCCAGCTGCCTGCTCCACAGCGCGGTGCGGTCCCGGCAGTCGTCCGAGGTCTCGAACTCCACCTGGGAGGTGCCGCGGACCTTCTCCGAGCCGAACACGCCGCAGCCGCTGATCCCGCCGTCGACCACCCGGAAGTCGTCGCCGTGCCGGTACAGGCCGGTGGCGAGGTCCTCCGAGAAGGAGTCGCCGAGCGCGAGCACCAGCGGCTTGGCGTCCGCGCCGGAGCGCATGTCGTGCTCGACCCAGGCCGGCAGGTACCAGGCGCCGGCCGTGGCCGTCAGCGCGGCGGCGGCGAGCAGCGGGATGGTCGGGAACGGCCGCCAGCGCATCACCCGCACCCGCTCGGTCGCGGTGTGCAGGAGCCAGGCCAGCACCCAGGAGACCGGCGCGCCGATCGCCAGCAGCAGCCCCGGGGAGATGTCGTCGACGAAGCGCTGGAGCATCCAGTAGACCGGCAGGTGCAGCAGGTAGAGGCTGTACGAGATGGTGCCGGTGAGCCGCAGCGGGGCCAGCGACAGCACCCGCACCAGCGGGCCCCGGTCGTGGCAGAGCGAGGCGGCGAGGACGGCCGACAGCAGCGCGACGCCGGCCAGGCCCCCCTGGTAGAGCCAGGGCTCGTGGTAGTTGTCGACGCTGAGACTGGCCCAGACCAGGCCGCCCAGGGCGACGGTGCCGAGTGCGGTGAGCAGCACCGTGCCGGCCGGCCCGGACTTCGCCTGCGTGCGCCGCTCGGAGCGCGAGCCGGTGTCCCCGGCGTCCTGGGCCTTGCGGCGCAGCCGCAGGTACACCACGAAGGCCGCGGCGGCGCCGGCCGCGAAGCCGACCGCGCGGGACTCGGTGCCGAGGTAGAGGCGGTCGCTGTTGGAGCCGTTCCACATCAGCGGGGCCACGGCGGCCGCGGCGGCGAACAGCACGCCGGTCACCACGCCGGCCGCGGTCAGCGAGCGGCGGCAGGCGGCGTAGATGACCAGCAGCAGCAGCGGCCAGACCACGTAGAACTGCTCGGTGATGCTGAGTGACCACATCGCGGCCAGCGGGTCGATCCCGGCGAAGTGCTGCCAGTAGGCGTCACCGCGCTCCAGCTGGGCCCAGTTGGCGATCTGGGCCAGCGCGGCCAGTGCCTGCGGCTTCAGCTCCCGGACGTCCTTGAGCGGGCTGACCAGGGCGGACAGCAGGACCACCAGTACGACGGTGGCCAGCAGACCGGGCAGCAGCCGCTTGGCCCGGCGCCGGTAGAAGACGCCGAGGGCGATCCCGTCGGTGCGGTCCAGCTCGCGGATCAGGACGAGGGTGACGAGGAAGCCGGAGAGGACGAAGAAGGCGTCCACGCCGAACAGGCCGTTCTGGAACCAGTTGGTGTGGTAGAGCAGGACGGACGCGATGGCCAGGCCGCGCAGTCCGTCCACCGCCTGGAAGCGCACCGACGGCGGTACCGGTCGGCGGGGTTCGGGCGGTTCGGCGGGGATGGCGTACCGGCTGCCGCGCGGGGCGGGGATGCCCCGGGCCTCCCGCATGTCCTGCAGCGTGGGGCCGCCCGCCGTGGAGGGCGCGCCGAGGCTTGGCCCGTCGTACATGAGGTGCAACTCCCCGAATCGATGGGCAAACCACGACGTGTCTCGATCAGAGGTTTATATCAAAAGACCTGCTTTGATCGTCCGTCGGGCGCTCTGACCAGGGCGGGCACCGGCGGTGGGTCGGAGCGGACCGGGCGTCAGAAGGCCACGGTGTACACCAGCAGGTCCACCCCCGGGACCGGGGACCAGTCGCGCCCGGGGGTCCGGTGGAAGCCGACCCGGTCGTAGATGCGGTGGGCGGCCTTCATTTCGGGGCGGGTGGAGAAGGCCATCCCGGCCAGGCCCAGTTCGCGGCTGCGGGCCACGGTGGCGCGGACCAGGGCCTCGCCGACCCCGCGGCCGCGGGCGGCCGTGGCGGTGGCCAGCATCCGGATCTCGCCCTCCTGCGGTGAGGCGATGTCGGCCCACTCCGTCCCGCCCACGGCGAAGGTCACGCAGCCGAGGACCCGTCCGTCGGTCGCGTCGACCGCGACGAGGAGCTCGGCCTCCCGGGCCCGGCGGGCGGTGTCGCGCAGGAGGCCGACGTAGTCGCTCGTGGGCGAGGTGTGGCCGTCGCCGACGAAGGCCTCGACGGTGATGCGGCCGGCGGCTTCGAGGTCCGCTTCGAGCGCGGGGCGGATGACGATGTCCATCCGGCCAGTCTGCCGGAGCCCGCGCCGGCGGTGGGCGCCGGGGGCTGCGGTCCGGCGGGCTGCGGTTCGGCGGGCCGGGCGACGGCGGGCCGGGGCGTGGGACGGACGGCGGCGCCGCGGTCGGAGGCGGGCCGGTCGGAGGCGGGCCGCGGTGCGGTGGCCGGGTCGGCGGACGGGAGGAGCGAGGCGGCGGGCATGGTGCCGAGCAGCCGGTCCGGCAGGGCGGGGTCGACGGGGTAACCGCCGGGCCGGTGCCAGTTGTCGCGGCCGTTGGCGGCCCCGCGGGCCACGTCACGCCCGACCAGGGTGCCGAGCAGGCCGAAACCGCCGACGACCCCGGCGAGGGCGAGTGCGCTTGCGAGTGTGTCGGAGTCCATGGCTCCACTCTCGCGGCGCCGGTCGACGGCCACGAGTGGCAGGAATGACCGATTGCCTCGAAATCCTGCCACCCCGGCTCTTCCCCGTCGGCCGCTTCCCGGGCATGCTGGGCGGCATGCTCAAGAACGTGGTCGCGGTGGTGCTGGAGGAGGTCCACCCCTTCGAACTCGGGGTGGCCTGCGAGGTGTTCGGCCTGGACCGGAGCGAGGAGGGCCTGCCCACGTACGACTTCGCGCTGGCCGGTGCCCGCCCGGGGCCGCACCGCACGCACGCCGGCTTCGCGGTCGACGTGCCGTACGGCCCGGAGCGCCTCGCCGGGGCCGACCTCGTGGTGGTCACGGCCGTCGGCGTGCGCGAGGAGTACCCCGCGCCGGTGGTGGAGGCCGTCCGGGCGGCCGTCGAAGGCGGCGCCCGGGTGCTCTCCATCTGTAGCGGCGCCTTCGTGCTCGGCGCCGCCGGGCTGCTGGACGGCCGCCGCTCCACCACGCACTGGCGCTACACCGACCGGTTGGCGGCGTGGTTCCCGAGGACCACCGTCGAGCCGGACGTGCTCTACGTGGACGACGACCCGGTGATCACCTCGGCCGGCACGGCGGCCGGCATCGACGCCTGCCTGCACCTGGTCCGCAAGGTGCAGGGCGCGGAGGTGGCCCGGGCGATCGCCCGCCGGATGGTGGTGGCCCCGCACCGGGAGGGCGGTCAGGCGCAGTTCGTCGCCCGCCCGCTGCCGGAGGGGGACGGCGACTCGCTCGCCCCGCTGCTGGACTGGATGCGGCACCACCTGGACCAGGAGTGCACCGTCGAGCAGTTGGCGGCCCGGGCCCACATGTCGCCGCGCACCTTCGCCCGCCGGTTCCAGCAGGAGACCGGTACCACCCCGCACCGCTGGCTGATCGGGCAGCGGCTGCTGCTGGCCCAGCGGCTGCTGGAGTCCACCGCCGAGCCGGTGGACGCGATCGCCGCCCGGTGCGGCTTCGGCAACGCGGCCACCCTGCGGCACCACTTCGGCCGCCGGCTCGGGACGACGCCGCTGGCCTACCGCCGCTGCTTCGCCGAGCCGCTCGCGAGCTGAAGCGGGCCGCAGCCGGGCCGCAGCCGGGCCTCGACGGGCCGCACCGCGGGGGCCTCGGCGGGGCGCACCCGCCCGCACCGGGCCCGCGGGCGGGGCCGGCCTCAGCCCGCGGCCAGGTGCCCGGTCTCGTTCCAGTGCGCCGGGCGCAGCCGCCCGCCCTCGGCCCGCCAGAGGCTGGTGGAGCAGTTGCGGACCGGCTCCAGCGCGGTCAGCTGCGCCTCGGTGAGCCGGTCCAGCGCGTAGCGGAGCATCAGCACCGTGCAGTCGTGCGCGACCAGCAGCACGGGCCGGCCGGCCTCCTCCTCGCCGAGGTCGCGGAGCAGGCTGCGCACCCGCAGCGCCACGTCCGCCCAGGACTCGCCGCCCGGCGGCCGGTAGTACAGCTCGCCCATCTTGCGCCGTCTGGCGGCCTCCTCCGGGTGCTTGGCCTCGATGGCGGCCTTGGGCAGCATCTCCAGCACGCCGAGCTCGCGGTCGCGCAGCCGCTCGTCGTAGCGGACCGGCAGGGAGACCGGCACCGCGCCCAGCCCGGCGGCCTGGGCGAGCGCGATCCGGGCGGTCTCGGCGGTCCGGACGTACGGCGAGCACCAGACGCTGCGCGGCCGGTCGGCGCTGGGCAGGCCGGCCCACCAGTGGCCGAGCGACTGGGCCTGCTGCCGGCCGTGCAGGGAGAGCGGGATGTCGGCGTCCCGGCAGCTGATCGGGACGCTCAGCGCTCCGGCCGCCTCGGCGAGCTGGAACTCCACGTTGGCGGTGGACTCGCCGTGCCGGGTGGCGATCAGGACGGACGGCAGCCTGGTCCCGGTCACGGGGGCCGCGGCGGGTGCTGCGGGGGCGGCCGTGGCCCCCGCGGGCGCCTGCGGTGCGCCCGGCGCGTGGGTGGACTGGTGCTGGCCGTTGAGCGTGGTGCCGAGTTCTGCCATCGCCGCTGCTCCCCGTGGGTCGATCCGTGGGTCGGTCGCCGGCCGGCGACCGACCCGGTGGTGCCCGGTGTACGGCCGTTCATACATATGATCGCGCCGTCTCCTCCAGTGTTCACGGAGGGGACGGCGCGATCACAGGGCGCGCGCGGGGGCAATCAGTGCGCCGCCACGGGCTCCGGCGCGTTCTTCAGCTCTTCGTCGCCGGTTTCGGCGCTGTAGTCGCCGGGCCGGGTCTCGTCCGGGTTCTCCGGCGCCTTGGCGGCCCTGAGCACCAGCGTGAGCACCACCGAGACCACCAGGTTGAGCACGAAGGCGGTCAGCCCGATGTAGCCCAGCTCGCCGATGCCGGGGATCTCGGCCGCGTTGCCGCCGAAGTGCTTGGTGGCGGGGCTGGCGATGTCGTACGCCTCCCAGGTGCCGTAGATCATGCCGACCGCCCAGCCGGCGAACAGCGCCCAGTGGTGGAACCAGCGGGTGAACAGGCCGCCGACGATGGAGACGAAGGTCTGCAGGATCCACAGGCCGCCGAGCAGCTGCAGGTTGATCGCCGCCTGCTTGTCCATGGTGAGCACGAAGGCCAGCGCGCCGACCTTCACCAGCAGCGAGGCGATCTTGGCGACCCGGGTCTCGTCGGCCGGGGTGGCGGTCGGCTTGAGGAAGTCCTTGTAGACGTTGCGGGTGAACAGGTTGGCCGCCGCGATCGACATGATCGCGGCCGGCACCAGCGCGCCGATCCCGATGGCGGCGAAGGCCACGCCGGTGAACCAGTCCGGGAACATGTTCTCGAACAGCTGCGGCACCGAGAGCTGGGCGTTGAACTTCTTGTCGCCCTTGCCGATGCCGGCCGCGATCGCCATGAAGCCGAGCAGCGCCAGCAGGCCCAGCATCAGCGAGTACGCGGGCATGATCGCCATGTTGCGGCGCACCGTCCTGCGGGACTTCGAGGCCAGCACGCCGGTCACCGAGTGCGGGTACATGAACAGCGCCATCGCCGAGCCGAGCGCCAGCGTGGCGTACGTCCACTGCTTGTTCTCCGGCACGGTCAGCGAGCCGGTCGCCTTGGGGGCGCTGAACTTCTCGCCGACGGCGTCGAAGATGTGGCCGTAGCCGCCGAGCCGCATCGGGATGTAGATCACCGCGACGATGATCACGATGTAGATCAGGGTGTCCTTGACGAACGCGATCAGTGCCGGCGCCCGCAGCCCGGAGGAGTAGGTGTACGCGGCCAGCACGCCGAAGGCGATGAACAGCGGCAGGTCCTTGACGAACCAGTTGGCGTTCTCGCCGCCGCCGACGCCCAGCACGTCCAGCACCGCCTGGATGCCGACCAGCTGGAGCGCGATGTACGGCATGGTCGCCAGGATCCCGGTCAGCGCGACCACCAGCGAGAGCGGCTTGGAGCCGTACCGCCCGCGCACGAAGTCCGCCGGGGTGACGTAGCCGTGCACCCGGGAGACCGACCAGAGCCGGGGCAGGAAGAGGAACACCAGCGGGTAGGCGATGATCGTGTACGGCACCGCGAAGAAGCCGGCCCCGCCGGTCGCGTACACCGCGGCCGGGACGGCCACGAAGGTGTAGGCGGTGTAGAGGTCGCCGCCGAGCAGGAACCAGGTGACCCACGTCCCGAAGCTGCGGCCGCCCAGGCCCCACTCGTCCAGGTGCTGCGCGTTGTCGGGCTTGCGCCAGCGCGAGGCCAGGAAGCCCATCACGGTGACGAGGGCGAAGAAGAGGACGAAGACCGTGAGGGCCGTGACATTGATGCCGCTCATCGCGCGCCACCCGCCTTCCGTGCGGCCTTGCGGGCCTTCTCGTCCCGGGTGATCAGCAGGTACGCGGCGACCGTGAAGACGGCCGAGACCGGCACCCAGAGCAGCTGGTACCAGTAGAAGAAGGGCACCCCGCCCACGTCGGGGGCGGTCTTGTCGTACGAGGACACCCAGAGCATCGCGACGATCGGCACGAGCAGGGCGAGCGCGGCCAGCACGCGTTCCGGCGTGACCGCCGGCGGTGTGCCGGGTGGCTCGGGCATGACAGCTTCGGTGGTACCGGTATCTGACGACATGGTTCGGCTCCGCTCCGGAGGAGGGCTCACCCGGTCGGCGCCGCAGCCCCGCGGGGCCGCACAACCCCCCGTGGCCCGCCGAGCAGCACCACTGGTGATCGGCAGTCAATACGGCTGCGAAATCTAGAGCATGGCGTGATCCGTGTCACCGGAAACGGCCGAACTTTCCGCTATCCGGACGCCTGCGCGCCGACCCGGGGTCCCGAGCGCCCGGGCGGTGGGCCGCACGCCGGGCCACGCCCCCCGCGGCCCGGGTACGCAACGGGCACCGGCGCGCACGGGGGTGCGCCGGTGCCCGGGGGTGGCGGGGGAGCGGCCGGGGCCTACTCGGGGCGCTTCAGGCGGGTGATGAACTTGTACCGGTCCCCGCGGTAGATCGAGCGCACCCACTCGACCGGGTCGCCCTCGGCGTCGAAGGAGTGCCGGGCGAGCTGGAGCATCGGCAGGCCGAGGTCGGAGCCGAGCAGGCCGGCCTCGCGCGGGGTGGCGAGGGTGGTCTCGATGGTCTCCTCGGCCTCGGCCACGGTGACGCCGTACACCTCGCGCAGGGCCGTGTACAGGGAGTTGTGCTTGGCGAGGTTGCGGCGCAGGGCGGGGAAGCGCTTGGCGGAGAGGTGGGCCACCTCGATCGCCATCGGGTCCCCGTTGGCCAGCCGGAGGCGCTCGATCCGCAGCACCCGGCCGCCCGGCTTGATGTCCAGCAGCGGGGCGAGCCGGTCGTCGGCGGTGATGTAGCCGATCTCGATCAGCCGGGAGGTGGGCTCCAGGCCCTGGGCGCGCATGTCCTCGGTGTAGGAGGTGAGCTGGAGGGCCTGGGCGACCTTGGGCTTGGCCACGAAGGTGCCCTTGCCCTGGATGCGCTCCAGCCGCCCTTCGACCACCAGTTCCTGGAGGGCCTGGCGGACGGTGGTGCGCGAGGTGTCGAACTGGGCGGCGAGTGCCCTTTCGGGCGGTACGGGGGTACCGGCGGGCTGGGTCTCGGTGAGCTGGAGCAGGTGGCGCTTGAGGCCGTAGTACTTCGGCACCCGTGCGGTCGGGTCCGCGCCGGCCTGCGTGGGGAGGTTCTTCACCTGGGGGTCGTTGACCTGGGCCGTGCTGCCCCCGTCGCTGCTCATCGGACCTGTCTCCCGCTTCTCGCGCGGGCCTTGGGTGCCGCGCCGCATCGTTAACAACTCACATCGTTGCATGTATGGCTACGGAACGAATACCTCATCACGCGATGAACGATGTGCGGTGTCGGCTTGATAACGGGTGGTCCGGATCGCTTGAACAGCCGTTGACAGGCCCATTGGTCTAGGCCAAGCTCCAGGCATCTGGTCTACACCACTAGATCGGTAACTATGAATCCCCCCACCCGTTCGAAGGCGTCCGCGGCACCTTTCCTCCCGCTTTGTGCGGGTCTGCCGCTGCCACCCGACGGTGGTAACTCAGGCATCCCTCAGGAGGATGGCGTGAAGCGTCAGCTCATCGCGGCGGTCGGCGTCGCAGCAATGGTCGTCGGTGTGGCGGCTTGTGGTTCGGATGCCAAGTCGGGCGGCGACAGCGGTTCCTCGAACACCAGTGCGGCGAAGAACTACAGCGGCAAGACCCTGACCGTGTGGCTGATGGACGGCTCCGCCCCGAAGGGCTGGACGGACACCGTCAAGGCCGACTTCGAGACCGCCTACCCGGGCTCCAAGGTCGACTTCCAGATCCAGAAGTGGGGCGGCATCGGCGCGAAGGTCACCGCCGCGCTGTCCGAGGGCTCGGTCGACGTCCTCGAGGTCGGCAACACCCAGACCGCGGGTTACGCGGCCACCGGTGGTCTGCTCGACATCACCAAGGACAAGGCTGCCCTCGGCGGTGCCGACTGGGCCGCCAACCAGAACGAGTCCGCGATCCTGGACGGCAAGCAGTACGCCGCTCCGTGGTGGGTCAGCAACCGCGTCGTCGCCTACAACAAGGACCTCTGGACCAAGGCCGGCATCACCGCCGCCCCGAAGACCCTCGACGAGTTCTACGGCGACCTCGACAAGCTGAAGACGACCGCGGGCGTCGCGGACGCGATCTACATGCCGGGCCAGGAGTGGTACGTCTACTTCGGTCTCCTCACCAGCGAGGGTGGCAAGATCGCCAAGAAGGACGGCGACAAGTGGGTCGGCGGCCTGTCCTCCCCCGAGGGCCAGAAGGCCTTCGAGACCTACAAGAAGCTCCAGAGCTACTCGACCACCGGTCCGAAGGACAAGGACGAGGCCACCCCGCAGCAGAAGGACGTCTTCGGTCACGGTGACATCGGCACCATGATCGGCCTCGGCTGGGAGCTCCCGGACGAGAAGGCCCTGCCGAAGGACAAGATCGGCTTCTTCCCGCTCCCGGGCAAGACCGCCGACAAGCCCTCCGCCGTCTTCCTCGGTGGCTCGAACCTGGCCATCGCCCAGGCGAGCAAGAACTCCGACATGGCGAAGGACTTCCTGAAGATCGCCCTGAACGACAAGAACGAGGGTCTGGTCGCCGCTTCGGGCAACATCCCGAACAAGGCCTCGCTGAACGGCCAGGTCGCCGGTGACTTCGCGAAGGCCGCCCAGCCGGCCGCCGCCGTCGGTGCGATCACCCCGAACACCCCGACCTGGGTGAACGTGGAGAACGAGCCGAACCCGGTCAAGGAGTTCCTGACCGGCGCGCTGACCGGCGACTACGCCGCTGCGGCCAAGAAGGCCGACGACGAGATCGCGAAGCGTCTCAACCAGAAGCAGTAAGCAGCTGAGCGGCGTCGCTCACCGGCCCCCGGCGGGGGGCCGGTGGGCGACGCCTACCCGTCGTTGGTCAGGTTGTCAGGAAGAGAGAACGATGGCTGTGCATTCGGAGCGGGTGCAGACACAGTCCCCGGAGTCAGGGAAGGCTGTTGTGGCCAGTACCGAGAAGGGCGACCTCCTCGTCGCCGGAAGCACCCCGAAGAAGAGCGGCAGACCGGGCCGGCCGCGCGCCGGCGGCGCAGGCCTCACGCCCTACCTGCTGCTGCTGCCGGCCATCGCGGCGACCGTGGTCCTGCTCGGCTGGCCGTTGTTGAAGACCGTCGTGGTCTCGTTCCAGAACCTCAACAAGCGCCAGTTCATCCAGCACCTGACCGAGTGGAACGGCTTCGAGAACTACTCCGACCAGCTGGGCAACGCCGAGTTCTGGTCGGTCACCGGTCGTACGGTCGTCTTCACCGTGGTCAACGTCGTGCTGACGATGGTCTTCGGCACGCTGGTCGGCCTGCTGCTCAACCGGCTCGGCAAGCGGATGCGGCTCGCGCTGTCGATCGCGCTGATCCTGGCCTGGGCGATGCCGGTCGTCGCCGCGACCACCGTCTACCAGTGGCTGTTCGACCAGAACTTCGGCGTCGTCAACTGGCTGCTGGACCGGCTGGGCTGGCACGGCATGGTCCACTTCAACTGGACCGAGGGCCAGTACTCGACCTTCTTCGTGATCGTCCTGCTGATGGTCTGGGGTTCGGTCCCGTTCGTGGCGTTCAACATGTACGCCGGTCTGACGACCATCCCGAAGGAGCTGTACGAGGCGGCCCGGATGGACGGCGCCGGCTCCTTCAAGATCTTCGGCGCGGTGATCTACCCGATCATGAAGCCGTTCTTCCTCGCCACGACCTTCCTCGAGGTCATCTGGATCTTCAAGGCCTTCACGCAGGTCTACCTGATCAACAAGGGCGGCCCCGACGGGCTCACCCGGACCCTGCCGGTGCACGCCTTCCTGGAGGGCTTCGGCTCGCAGCGCTTCGGCGTCGGGTCCGCGATCGCGGTGCTCACCATCCTGATGCTGACTGCGCTGATGGCGTACTACTTCCGCATCATTCTGAAGCAGGAGGACGAGCTGTGAGGCGCTCGCTCATCGGACGTGCCTGGCCGAACGTGATCGCGCTCGTCCTTCTCGTCTTCTTCATCTTCCCGGTCTACTGGATGTTCGCGACTGCCTTCAAGCAGAACAAGGACATCATCAGCCGGACGCCGGTCTTCGTGCCGCTGGACGCGACCCTGGAGCACTTCCAGAAGGCCGTCGACGCCCCGCACTTCTGGACGTACGTCACCAACAGCCTGATCGTCACCATCGGTGCGGTGATCGGCTCGCTGGTGATCGCCACGCTGGCCTCCTTCGCCATCGCGCGGATGCGCTTCCGCGGCCGAAAGGGCTTCGTCCTGGTCGTGATGGCCGCGCAGATGGCCCCCTGGGAGGTCATGATCATCGCGGCCTACCTGCTGGTTCGCGACATGGACATGCTGAACAGCCTGGTCCCGCTCACCGCGCTCTACCTGATGATGATGCTGCCCTTCACGATCTGGACGCTGCGCGGCTTCATCGCCGCGGTGCCGAAGGAGCTGGAGGAATCGGCCATGGTGGACGGCTGCACCCGCACCCAGGCGTTCATGAAGGTGATCTTCCCGCTGCTCGCGCCCGGTCTGATGTCGACCTCGCTGTTCGGGTTCATCACCGCGTGGAACGAGTTCCCGCTGGTGAACATCCTGAACAAGAAGGACGAGTTCCAGACCCTGCCGCTCTGGCTCTCCTCGTTCCAGACCAACTTCGGCACCGACTGGGGCGCCACCATGGCCGCTTCCACCCTCTTCTCGGTCCCGATCCTGATCCTCTTCGTCTTCCTGCAGCGCAAGGCCGTGGGCGGACTGACCGACGGCGCCGTGAAGGGCTGACCCCACGTGAGCATCCTCATTCCCACCCTGCCTGGCAGCGACCAGCTGCACCGTGACGCGCTGACCGTCCTCCAGCCCGGCTTCGTCGGCACCGAGCCGCCGGAGTGGGTGCGCCGCCACCTGGCCGGCGGGCTCGGCTCGGTCGCGCTGTTCGACCGCAACGTCGCCGACCTGGAGCAGCTCGCCGCGCTCACCAAGGCGCTGCGCGAGGAGAACCCGGACCTGCTCATCGCGATCGACGAGGAGAGCGGCGACGTCACCCGCCTGGAGGCCGGCTCCGGCTCCTCCTGGCCGGGCAACTTCGCCCTCGGCGCGATCGACGACCCGGCGCTGACCCGCGACGTCGCCCGCGAGCTCGGCCGGGCGCTGGCCGCCGCCGGCGTCAACTACAACTGGGCGCCCACCGCGGACGTCAACTCCAACCCGCGCAACCCGGTGATCGGCGTCCGCTCGTTCGGCGCCGACCCGGAGCTGTGCGCCCGGCACACCGCGGCCTGGGTGGAGGGCCTGCAGTCGGCCGGCGTGGCCGCCTGCTCGAAGCACTTCCCCGGGCACGGCGACACCGCGGTGGACTCGCACCACGGCCTGCCGGTGATCGACGTCGACCTGGACGTGCTCCGCGCCCGCGACCTGATCCCGTTCCAGGCGGCCATCGCCGCCGGGACCAAGGCCGTGATGACGGCCCACATCATGATCCCGGCGCTCGACCCGAAGCTGCCGGCCACGCTCAGCCCGCTGGTGCTGCGCGACCTGCTGCGGGCCAAGCCCGCCGACGGCGGCCTCGGCTACGAGGGCCTGATCGTCAGCGACGCGATCGAGATGGGCGCCATCGCCGACACCTTCGGCATGGGCGACGGCACCGTGCTGGCCCTCGCGGCCGGCGCGGACGCCATCTGCGTCGGCGGCGGCCTGGCCGACGAGGAGACCGTGCTGATGCTGCGCGACGCCATCGTGGCGGGCGTGCAGTCCGGCAAGCTGGCCGAGGAGCGGCTCGCCGACGCCGCCGCCCGGGTGCGCGCACTCGGCAGCTGGGGCCGGATCGCGGCCCAGGGCGAGCGCCCGGAGCCGGACCTCGCGGTCGGCCTGCGTGCCGCCCGCCGGGCGCTGCGCGTCGTCCGGGCACCGGGCCGCGAGGTGCTGCCGGTGACGGAGCGCCCGTACGTGGCCTCGTTCTCGGACGAGCCCAACATCGCCGTCGGCGACGTCACGCCGTGGGGCGTGGCCGGCATGCTGGCCGACCGGTTCCCCGGCACCCGCACCCGCGAGGTGGGCCCGCAGGACGCCGCGCCGGAGCAGCTGGACGCGCTGCTGGCCGAGGTGCTGGCCGGCGCGGAGGGCCGCCGCCTGGTGCTGGTGGTCCGGGACGCCCACCGCCACGAGTGGATGTCGGCCACGCTGGCCCGCCTGGTGGCGGCCCGGCCGGACGCCGCGGTGGTCGAGATGGGCCTGCCGCAGTCCCAGCCGGTCGGCGCGCTGCACATCGCCACCCACGGTGCCGCCCGGGTCTGCGGGCTGGCGGCCGTCGAGGTGCTCACCGGTCAGCCGGGAGCAGTCGGCTGATCCCTCCCCGACCCCGGGCCGGGGGACACCCCCTGCCGGAGCGTCACCCAGGTTGCCGGGAAGGCATCCGAGAGCGGGCCCGTCATGCGCATGTCGCATGGCGGGCCCGCTCCGTTTTTCGCGTCGTCACCCCCGCGTTGACCTGCGGAATCACCGCCTGACGGTGCTCTCTCAAATCGGCCTTAAGCCAGCCTTAAGTTCTACTTAGGGTAATGACGCCACGACTGATCGCCACGCGGTACAACAGGTCTGCAACGTCCCTTGCTGACCGGCCATTTGGCGTTGACACCATCAGTGGTCTAGGCCAGGCTCCAGTCAATCCGGTTCGAACTTCAACCTCACCGGATGTGGTATTGGCCCTTCCCTAAGCACTTCGCCGCCCCTTCCCGGAGCCCACTCCCCGACGGGTGCCAGCACGCTGCCGGCGGGCACCCAGGCTCTAGCACCCTCGGAGGATGGCGTGAAGAAGCGTCAGCTCATCGCGACAATCGGAACCATGGCGCTCGCCGCCGGACTGACGGCCTGTTCCTCGGGCGGCTCACCGTCGGCGGACGGCAAGGGCGGCTCGGCGGACCCGAAGGCGGCGAGCGGGACGGTCACGGTCTGGCTGATGGAGGACGCCCAGAAGAACTGGCCCGACCTCGTCCAGCGGGTCAACGACGACTTCGCCGCCAAGTACCCGAACGTCACCCTCAAGCTCTCCTACCAGGGCTGGGCCGACAAGGTCACCAAGCTGGACAAGGCGCTCGCCGAGGGCAACGCCCCCGACGTGGTGGAGCTCGGCAACACCGAGACCATGAAGTACGTGCTGTCCGGCGCGCTGGCCCCGGTCGAGCGCAGCAGCTTCGACAACTCCGACAGCTGGATCAAGGCGCTCGCCAACACCTGCACCTACCAGGACAAGCTCTGGTGCGTGCCGTACTACGCCGGCGCCCGGGTGGCCATCTACAACTCGGCGGCCTTCCAGGCGGCCACCGGCAGCGCGGACTTCCCCAAGACCGAGGACGACCTGCGCGTGGCCCTGGACAAGGTGGCCGACAAGAACAAGGCCGACAAGTCCTACTCCTCGCTCTACCTGCCCGGCCCGTACTGGTACGCCGCGATGAGCTACGTCTCCGCGTACGGCGGCTCCATCGCCCGCTTCGACAGCAGCGGCAACTGGCACGGCACCCTCAGCGACCCGAAGTCGCAGCAGGGCCTCAGCCACTTCGTCGACCTGGTGCGCAAGTACAACAAGGGCGACCTCGCGGTGAACGAGCTCAACCAGTACGAGGCGATGGCCCGCGGGCACGCCGGTGCCTTCTACGGCAACGGCTACGAGGCGGCCAGCGTCACCGCGCCGGTCACCGGGGACCCGAGCCTCAAGGACGCCGTCAAGGTGGCCACCATGCCCGGCCCGGGCGGCAAGCCGCTGCCGACCTTCATCGGCGGCTCCGACCTCGCCGTGACCGCCAAGTCGCAGTCGGCCGCACCGGCGGCGGACTGGATCCGGATGTTCACCAGCACCAAGTCGCAGCAGGCGCTGGCCGACAAGGACATCCTGCCGAACAACCTGACCCAGCTGAACCCGCTGAAGAGCAAGCCGGCCACGGCCGCCGCGGCCAACGCGGTGCCGGACGCCTGGTTCACGCCGCTGGCACCGGGCTGGGGCGCGATCGAGAAGCAGAAGATCCTGCCGGACATGCTCACCGCGATCCTCAAGAACAACAAGCCGGTCGACCAGGCGGCCAAGGACGCGGACGCGGCGATCGACCAGCTGATCAACAAGGCGGGCTGACCCCGGGGCCCGCGGGCGCCGCACGGCCGTCGTGCGGCGCCCCGCGGCGTCCGTGCGGCGTCCGTGCGGCCGTCCCCGGTCGTCACGTGGCCGTCCCGCGGCGTGCACGCGGCCGTTCCCGGGCCGGGAGCCACGCCGCCGGCCCCCTCCCGGAGCCCCTTCCGGTGTTCCGGGAGGGGCTCTCGAATGTGCGCCCGCGGGACGGCCCCGTAGGATTGCCGCAGGAATCACCGCAGCGAGTGTGCGGACTCGCCGCCGTAGAGGTCCCCGCCGGGCATCCCCGCCCGCGTGGGGTCGAACCATCTCATCGGAGGCACATCCAGATGTCCGACACGCAGACTGTCCCCGTCCCCGGCCGGATCATGGCGGCGGAGATGGCCGAGCAGCCGGCCGTCCTCCAGCGCATCCTCGACGAGGGTGCCCCGAAGATCTTCGAGATCGCTGCCCAGATCGCCGCCCGCAACCCGCGCTTCGTCCTGCTCACCGCGCGCGGCACGTCCGACAACGCGGCGCTCTACGCCAAGTACCTGATCGAGATCCTGCTCGGCAAGCCGGCCGGTCTGACCTCCATGTCGACCACCACGGCCTACGGTGCCAAGCCGGACCTCACCGACGTGCTGGTGATCACCGTCAGCCAGTCCGGCGGCTCGCCGGACCTGGTGGCCTCCACCAAGGCCGCCCGCGAGGCCGGTGCCATCACCCTGGCGGTCACCAACAACGCCGCGTCGCCGCTGGCCGAGGTCTCCGAGTTCCACATCGACGTGCTGGCCGGCCCGGAGAAGGCGCTGCCCGCCACCAAGACCTACACCGCCGAGCTGCTGGCGCTCTACCTGCTGGTCGAGGGCCTGCGCGGGGGTGACGGCGCGGCCGCCAAGGAGCTGCCGTCGCTGGCCGCCGGCATCCTGTCCCGCCAGGCCGAGGTGAAGGCCCTGGCCGAGCGCTACCGCTTCGCCCAGCGCCTGGTCATCACCTCGCGCGGCTACGGCTACCCGACCGCCCGCGAGGCGGCGCTGAAGCTGATGGAGACCACCTACATCCCGGCCTCCCCGTTCTCCGGCGCCGACCTGCTGCACGGCCCGCTGGCCATGGTGGACAACGTCTCCCCGGTCATCGCGATCGTCCCGGACGGCAAGGGCGGCGAGGCCCTGCAGCCCGTCCTGGACCGGCTGCGCGGCCGCGGTGCGGACCTCATGGTGATCGGCCAGCAGGCGCAGGTGGACGCCGCCTCGGCGGGCTTCGCGCTGCCGGCCGGGGTGCCCGAGGAGGTCCAGACCATCCTGGAGATCCTGCCGCTCCAGCAGCTGGCCTACGAGGTCACCATCGCCCGCGGCCAGGACCCGGACGCCCCGCGTGCCCTGGCGAAGGTCACCGAGACCCACTGACCCCGCCCCGCGCCCGGCACGGCGCACGAGAACCCCCGTCCACAGGCTGTGGACGGGGGTTCGTCGTGTGAGCGGCGGAGAAAGGCTTCGGTGCACCGGTACGCCCGGGCGGATCCGCAGCCCGGAGCTGTCGGCGGGCACTGCCGCGGGGACGGAAAACACTACGGGCCACGGCGCCGACACGGGACCCTCAACCCATGCGGCACCGCAGCCCGGAGCTGTCGTCGGGCGCCGTGTTCGATCGAGAACTGTGCGGGGTCCTCGTTCGGTGGCGTCCGACCGAGGAGCGACCTCGCGCGGTCAGGGCAGTTGCGCGGGGGGTCTCTCCTTGGTGCCCTTTCATTGTGGACTAGACCAATCTTGCTTGTCCAGGGCTCCCCGAAAATTGGTCTGGACAACATGGGGAGGGCGGCGCGGGCGGGTGCGGCAGGCCGGTCGGGGCGGCCTGGAGCTACGCTCGCCCTGTGCCCTCGCTGAACGAACTCGTCCGCCGCCACACCACCCTGACCGGTGCCGATGTGGAGTGGCTCCACATGCTGGTCTCGGAGTGGCAGCTGCTCTCCGACCTCTCCTTCGCCGACCTGGTCCTGTGGATCCCCACCTGGGACGGCATCCGGTACGTCTCGGTGGCCCAGATGCGGCCCAACACCGGCCCCACCTCGTACCAGGACGACATGGTCGGCCACCTCGTCCCGCGCGGCCGCCGTCCGCTGCTGGATGCGGCCTTCGACGAGGGCCGGATCGTGCGCGAGGGCGATCCGGAGTGGCGCGAGGAGGTGCCGGTCCGGGTCGAGTCGATCCCGGTGCGGCGCGAGGGCAAGGTGCTCGGGGTGATCGCCCGCAACACCAATCTGCTGACCGTCCGCACCCCCAGCCGGCTGGAGCTCACCTACCTGCAGAGCGCCTCCGACCTGGCCCAGATGATCGCCGCCGGGACCTTCCCCTACCCGGGCGTCGAGCAGACCGACATGGACGCGGCCCCCCGGGTCGGCGACGGCCTGATCCGGGTGGACGCCGACGGCATCGTCACCTACGCCAGCCCCAACGCACTCTCCGCCTACCACCGCCTCGGTCTCACCACCGACCTGGTCGGCAGCCACCTCGGCCGCGCCACCGCCGAGCTGGTCCCGCCCTCGCGCGCGGCCGTGCACGAGGCCCTGGTGAAGCTGGCGAGCGGCTGGGCACCCCGGCAGACCGAGGTGGAGGTGCAGGGTGGTGTGGTGACTCTGCGGGCCATCCCGCTCAAGCCCAAGGGCACCCTGACCGGATCCCTGGTGCTCTGCCGCGACGTCACCGAACTCCGGCGCCGCGACCGGGAACTGATGACCAAGGACGCCACCATCCGGGAGATCCACCACCGGGTGAAGAACAACCTCCAGACGGTGGCCGCGCTGCTGCGGCTGCAGTCCCGCCGGATGGACTCCGACGCCGGCCGGGCCGCGCTGGACGAGGCGGTCCGCCGGGTCGGCTCGATCGCGATCGTGCACGAGACGCTCTCGCAGGCGCTGGACGAGCAGGTCGCCTTCGACGAGATCGCCGACCGGGTGCTGGCGATGGTGATGGAGCTGTCCCAGGACGGCCGGGTGGCGACCCGGCGCACCGGCAGCTTCGGCATCCTCTCCGCCGAGGTGGCCACCCCGCTGTCGATGGTGCTGACCGAGCTGCTGCAGAACGCCCTGGAGCACGCCTTCGGTCCGACCGCCTCCGGCAACCTGGAGGTCTCGGCGCTGCGCGGCCGGGCGCCGGCCACCGGCATGGGCTGGTCGGACAGCTGGAACGGCGGGGCCCGGCCGGAGGAGTACCTGCTGATCACGGTGCAGGACGACGGCAAGGGCATGCCGGAGGGGTTCGACCCGCAGCAGGCGGGCAACCTCGGGCTGCAGATCGTCCGCACGCTGGCCACCGGTGAGCTCGGCGGCACCTTCGACATGGTGGCCGGCCCGAACGGCGGCACCAAGGTGATCCTGGAGATCCCGGTGCGCTGAGGTGCTGCTGCTGAGGCGCCGGGGCCCCGGTGCTGCCGGGCCGTCCTGGTGTGCGGTGGCGCGGTGGGGGCGCGTGCCGGGCGGGGGAGCCGGGCGTGCGCTCCCGCACCACGGCGCGCGGAGGCCGGGGCAACCGGCGGCAGAAACAGAAACGAGGCCCTGTCGACCGGGGGGGGTGGGTCGACAGGGCCTCTCAACCCGTTCCGGCCGTCGGGGGGAGTCGGCCGGAACGGGGGCTCTGGGTGGTACGACACCTCACCGATGCGTTGCACACGGTGAGCGCCTCAAGTCCACAATATTGCTCTCTGTGAACAGTATCAAGTGCCTGGGCGGCTCGGTGTCGCAGGACCGTGTCGAGCAAGGTCCTTTGTGCGGAAGGCTTCACCAGGAAAAGCAGGGAAGCCCTTGATCATGTGTTGATCGGCACTGCGGTCACTGCTGGTACTACGGCGTGTGATCAGGCGGTGCGGGCGCGGTTGCGGGCTGCGCGGCGCTTCATCGCGCGACGCTCGTCCTCGCTCATACCGCCCCAGACGCCGGCATCCTGGCCGGTCTCGAGCGCCCACTGCAGGCACTGCTCCATGACCGGACAGCGGCGGCACACGGCCTTGGCTTCCTCGATCTGCAGCAGAGCAGGACCGGTGTTCCCGATCGGGAAGAAAAGCTCCGGGTCCTCTTCGCGGCAGACAGCGCGGTGGCGCCAGTCCATGGTCGTCCAACTCCTCCTGCCGGCGGGGGTCACCCGATCGGCATAATCGATGGCTTGTGAATGTGAACGCTTTCACGAATCCCGCAACAGCAAAAGAGACCAAAGGCCCGACGGGCCCGGGTGGTCTGTGCTGGGGAGGGATTCGGCGATTCGAGGGACACTCCGCGGTCGGCGTCCTTCAGGTGTCTGAGGTTGCCGTCGCTGCGATGTGTCCCGATCGCCATGTAGAGGTTCGCAAACCTCGGGCCCGGATACAACCCCCTTCAGGGAGGAATTTTTGATTCTTCGGTGTCGCCTAGCTCACAGCCAGTACTTCTATGGAGTGAAGGGGGCTTGTGCGTTCGAGAAGAAGGGTGAACCCCCCTTCCGGTCACACAATCACACGCAGTGCCCGCCGTACGCCTGTGAAACTGACGCGACTCCTGTCTCCAAGGTGGTCCCCGTCCACCTGGAACGGGGTCGGTTCCTGTGAAACCAAGGTGAAGTGCCGGGCGTCGTGGTAGGTGACGACGTGCTTGCCGGAAGGGCCCGGAGGCGTGCTGCCATCGCTCGAAGGGCTGTGCGACCGCAGGATCTGACGGACCGTTCGAGCAGTGCCGAACGCTGTCATCCGGGTGATGCCGAAGACGTCGAGGTCCGTTTCGAAGGAGGCGAGCGGCGAGGGGTAGACCGGGCGGTTGCCCAGGAAGGTCCACGGGGACGTGTTGCTGACTATGGCCAGCACCAGGCCCGGCACCGGTTCGCGGCCGGGCAGTTGCAGGGTGACGGGGCCGGATCGACGCTGCTCACGCTGGGTGACGTAGTGCCGGAGTGCCTGCCCGATGTAGAGCGCGTGGGTGGACTTGCGCCCCGCCCGCCGCTGCTCCTCCACCCGGCCGACCACGCCGGCGTCGAAGCCCAGGCCGGCCGTGAAGGTGAACCAGCGGTCCGGCAGCCCCTCGGTCATCGCCTTGCCCAGGCCGATCGGCCGCTCCCGGCGGTGCTCCAGGGCGTCCAGCAGGACCCCGGTGGCCTCCACGGGGTCGTTGGGCAGGCCCAGTGCGCGGGCGAAGACATTGGTCGAACCACCGGGCACCACGGCCAGCCGGGGGACCTTCTCGCCCGGGCCGTGCGCCAGCAGGCCGTTGACCACCTCGTTGACCGTGCCGTCGCCGCCCAGGGCCACCACGAGGTCGACCGTGCCGTCCTCCGTCGCCTCGCGGGCCAGGTCGCGTGCGTGGCCGCGGTACTCCGTCTGGGCGACCTCCAGCTTGAGGTCGCTGCGCAGGGCGTGGATCAGGACATCCCTGGTGCGGCCACTGGTGGTGGTCGCCTTCGGGTTGACGACCAGGAGAGCGCGCATGTGCTCAGCCTACGGGTCGGTACGGACCGACCGGCGGCTACCCTGCTGGAGTGACCGCAGAATCCTCCGCACCCGTACCCGTGCCCGGCCCCGGCCGACCGGTGCCCCTGACCGTGGGCGCCGCCATCACCGCCCTGGCGGGCGGCGCACTGGCCGTCGTCGGCGTCTGGGACATGGTGGCCGCGCTGTCCGGCCAGTCGAAGCAGCTCGCGCTCAACGAGTTCGGCGGGCTGGTGATCGTGCTGCTCGGCGCGCTGCCGCTGCTGGCCGCCCGCGCGCTGCTGAAGGGCCGGCGCTGGGGGCGCAGCCCGGCCGTGCTGACCAACTCGATCTGCCTGCCGGTCGCCTACTACATGTGGCAGAACGGCGGCACGACGGCGGCCGTCGGCGTCGTGGTCGGCCTGCTCGGTCTGGTCGGCATCGGCGCCCTGCTCAGCCCGAAGTCGACCGCGGCCCTCTACGCTCCGCACGAGGGCTGAGCGCAGAGGGCCGCGGTCGGGCCCGGCGGCCGCGGGGCGGCCGCCGGTGCTACTCCTCGACCAGCAGCTTCTCGCGCAGCTGGGCCAGCGTGCGGGCGAGCAGCCGCGAGACGTGCATCTGCGAGATGCCCACCTCGGCGGCGATCTGCGACTGCGTCATGTTCCGGAAGAACCGCAGCACCAGGATCTTCTGCTCCCGGGGCGGCAGTTGGGCCAGCAGGGGTTTGAGGGACTCGCGGTACTCGACGCCCTCCAGCGCCTCGTCGGTGGCGCCCAGGGTGTCCGCGACGGCCGGCGACTCGTCGTCGCTGTCCGGGACGTCCAGCGACAGCGTGGAGTACGCGTTGGCGGACTCCAGGCCCTCCAGCACGTCCTCCTCGGAGATCCCCAGGTGCTCCGCCAGCTCGTGCACGGTGGGGGAGCGGCCGTGCCGCTGGGAGAGCTCGCTGGTCGCCGTGGTGAGCGACAGCCGCAGCTCCTGGAGCCGGCGCGGCACCCGGACCGCCCAGCCCTTGTCCCGGAAGTGCCGCTTGATCTCGCCGACGATCGTCGGCGTCGCGTAGGTGGAGAACTCGACCCCGCGCTCGTGGTCGAACCGGTCCACCGACTTGATCAGCCCGATGGTGGCGACCTGGGTCAGGTCGTCCAGCGGCTCACCGCGGTTGCGGAAGCGCCGCGCCAGGTGCTCGACCAGCGGGATGTGCATCCGCACCAGCTGGTTGCGCAGCTCGACGCGCTCCGGGGAGCCCTCGGGCAGCGCGGACAGCCGGACGAACAGGGCCCGGGCCGCCTCCCGGTCCGGCGCGCCGGACCGGTGCGGGGCCTGGGCGGGCACCGCAGCGCGCAGCGCCTCGGCGGCCGCCGGATCCACGGGGGACGGCGGGGGCGAGGGCGTCTGCGACGGTTCGGACGTCGGCTCGGTCGGCTGGCTCATCCGGTGGGCGTCCTTCGGGTGCGCTTCGTCGTTGGCGGCGAGGCCGGGAACGCTCGCCTGGGTCGGTACGGCAGGGCCCGCCGTCGCGAGGCCGGTACGGTCCAGATCACTCACGGCCATTCCCCCGTTCCGTTCCGGGAGCACCGGGACCGTGGGGCGGTCCCGGATCCGTTTTGTCGGTCGTACCGCGGATGGGGCGGTACCGGGAGCCGCCCGCCGGCCCGGGTGGGGTGCCGGGCGGACGGCCCTTGTCGCGGTGCTGCTGCGCTGCGGCTCTAATGGGCGGTGGACCCGCCGCGCTTCTTGTGCAGGCTGATCGACACGGTGTTGTCCTCGCTGACCGAGGACTCCACCTCGCCGGCCAGCGCGGAGAGCACCGTCCAGGCGAAGGTGTCGCGCTCCGGGGCCCGGCCGTCCGTGGTCGGGGCGGAGACGATGACCTTCAGCGAGTCGCCGACCAGGCGGAACTCGCAGGAGAGGACCGAGCCGGGCACCGCCTGCTGGAGCAGGATGGCGCAGGCCTCGTCCACCGCGATCCGGAGGTCCTCGATCTCGTCCAGCGTGAAGTCCAGCCGGGCCGCCAGCCCCGCCGTCGCTGTTCGCAGCACCGAGAGGTAGGCCCCCGCCGCGGGCAGCCGGACCTCCACGAAGTCCTGCACTCCGGGCTCGCCGTCGATCTGGGACACCCTCACCTCCTGGGTGACGCGCTGTGCTTCCGGGCCGGTGGCCGCGGGACTGTCTGTTGCTTGGCTCAACTGCTTCGCCCCAACTGTCCAGAGGGGTGGTGCGGTACGTACCGGTCATACCCCTCCGGGGGTGGCCGGACGCCGCGCATCCGCACGAGACGTTACCGCTTTTGGACCCGGTGCGGGAGTCACTCATGGTAAGCCCTCGCGACACAGGGTGTCAGTGGTCGGGCGCCACCGCTCGGAATTTCCCGAACTTCAGCGCGTGCCGACCGCGGTGAGGGCCTCACCGGCGAGCCGGTAGACGCTCCAGCCGTCCATCGGCACCGCGCCGAGCGACTTGTAGAAGTTGATCGAGGGCTCGTTCCAGTCGAGCACCGACCACTCCATCCGCGAGTAGCCGCGCTCGACGGCGATCCGCGCCAGCTCCAGCAGGAGCGCCTTGCCGTGGCCGCCGCCGCGGGCCTCCGGGCGGACGTAGAGGTCCTCCAGGTAGACGCCGTGGGTCCCGCGCCAGGTCGAGAAGTTGAGGAACCAGACCGCGAAGCCGACGGGCTCGCCGGTGGTGTCGTCCTCGGCGATCAGGCCGAACAGCGCCGGGTTGGCGCCGAACAGCGCGTCGCGCAGTTGTTCCTCCGTGGCGACCGCCTCGTGCGGCGCCTTCTCGTACTCCGCGAGTTCGCGGATCATGGCGTGGACGACCGGGACGTCGGTGACTGCGGCGGTGCGGATCATGCGACGAGCCTACTGGGCGGGTTCGTTCTCGTCCCAGGCCTGGATCGAGGTCTGGTCGGTGATCCGGCCGTCCCGCAGGTCGGCCACCGAGCTGACCAGGACGCGGATCCCGTCGGGGTACTCGCAGGACTCCAGGAAGGCCAGCCGGTCGCCCTGGAGCACCACCTGTTCGAGCCGGTGGGTCATCTCCCGGCCGTAGACGTCGCTCAGCATCGCGCCGATCTCGCCCCGGCCGCGCACCACGAGCGGGTGGCTGGGCTGGGTCTTGCGGTCGACCATGCGCAGTTCGGCGTCGTCCGCGTAGAGCGCGAGCAGGGCGTCCGCGTCGCTGTGCTCGATGCCCTCGCGCAGTGCCGTGGTGTCGAAGGCGGACGGCGCGGCCATGGTGGTCATGTTCTCGCTCCTCCGGTCGGTTCCGTCGGCTCGTACCTCCGAGCCTACGCCCGCCCCGCCGCCTCCCGCCCGGCCGTGCGGCGGCCCGCTCAGCCGCCCGCCGGCAGGCGCAGGTGCTTCGCGAGCGTGGTGATCGCGGCCGGGTTGCGCGGGCTCTCCACCAGGTCGACGTAGTCGAGGACGACGATCCGGTCGTTCCGGACGGCGGAGACCCCGGCCAGCGGCGGGAAGGACTTCAGGAACTTCCGCTTGGCCTCGGCGTCGGTGGCGCCGTAGTTGTTGATCACGATCACCTCGGGGTCGCGCTGGACGACGCTCTCCCAGCCGACCGTGGTCCAGGAGTCGGCGATGTCGCCCATCACGTTCTCGCCGCCGGCCTTGGCGATGATCTCCTGCGGGGCGGCGAACCTCCCCGAGGTGTACGGCTTGTCCTCGCCGCTGTCGTAGAGGAAGACCCGCGGTCGGCGCTCGGGCTGCGGCACCGCGGCGACCTGCGCCCGGAAGTCGGCGATCAGGCGGTCGGCCCGGTCGCGGACGTCGAAGATCTCGCCGAGGTTGGCCAGGTCGGTGTAGAGCGCGTCCAGCGGGGACATCACGCCGCGCTCCGGGCCCTTGCCGCTGCGGCAGGACTCGCTGAGCACGTACGAGTCGATGCCGAGGCCGGACAGCGCCTCCGGGGTGAAGCCGTCGGCGTCGCTGAAGCCGTAGTGCCAGCCGGCGAAGACCAGGTCGGCCCGGGCCTCCAGCACGATCTCCTTGGTGATCTGCTGCTTCGAGAGCCAGGTGGTCCGCCGATAGCCGTCCTTCCAGGCCACCTCGTCGACCCGGCCCTTGTCGTCGGGCATCACGTAGCCGGCCATCCGGTCGGTGAGGCCGAGCGCCAGCAGCAGTTCGGTGATGCCGACGTCGTTGCTCACCGCCCGGGCCGGCTTCGCCCGGTAGGTGACCTCGGCACCGCAGTTGACGACGGTCACCGGGTAGTGGGCGGAGCCGGTGGCGGCGTCCCCGGCGGGGGCGATCTCGGCACCGCAGGCGGTGAGCGCGAGGGTGAGCAGGGCGGCGGAGGCAACGGCCTTGGTGCGCACGGGGATTCCTAGGGTCGGTCGAGGCGGTCGAAGAGCAGTTGGACGGCGCCGGTGTCCGGGTGGCGGACGGGCGTCGCGCGGACGCCGAACACCTCGGCCAGCAGCGCGGGGCGGAGCACGTCGGCGGGCGGCCCGGAGGTGACGATCCGGCCGGACGCGATGACGTACAGCAGGTCGCAGTGGCCGGCCGCGAGGTTGAGGTCGTGCAGGGCGGTGAGCACCGTCGGGCCGGCCTCCCGGACCAGCGCCAGCACCTCCAACTGGTGGGCGATGTCGAGGTGGTTGGTGGGCTCGTCGAGGACGAGCACCCGGGGCTCCTGGACGAGCGCGCGGGCGATCAGCACCCGCTGCTTCTCGCCGCCGGACAGGCGCAGGAAGCCGCGCCCCGCCAGATGCCCGGCGCCGACCCGGTGCAGGGCCGCCGCGCACCGCCCGTCGTCGCCGTCGTCCGGGCGGGCGAAGCCGCCGCGGTGCGGCAGCCGGCCCATGCCGACCACCTCGGCGACGGTGAAGTCGAACTCGGCGGAGTGCTCCTGCGGCAGCGCGGCCACCCGGCGGGCCGCCTCGCGCGGGGCGAGCGCGTGCAGGTCGGCACCGTCCAGCCGGACGGTGCCGGCGGCGGGCCGCAGCGCCCGGTAGACGCAGCGCAGCAGGGTGGACTTGCCGCTGCCGTTCGGTCCGACCAGGCCGACCACCTGTCCGGCGGCGGCGCGCAGCGTGATGTCGTGGACGAGCCTGGTGCCGGCCAGGTCGACCGAGAGGCCGTCGAGGTCGAGGTCCATCAGCGGCCTCCGAAGCTGTAGCCGCGACGACGCATCAGCAGCAGGAAGCAGGGCACCCCGAGCACCGCGGTGACCACGCCGACCGGCAGTTCGGCGGGGGCCAGCAGGGTGCGCGAGACGATGTCCACCCAGACCAGCAGCAGCGCGCCGGCGAACGGGGCGATCAGCAGCACCCGGCGGTGCCCGGCGCCGACCAGCATCCTGGTCAGGTGCGGCACCATCAGCCCGACGAAGCCGATCGCGCCGCTGACGGCGACCACGGTGCCGGTGACGGCCGCCGTCACCACGAAGAGTTCGCGGCGCAGCCGGTCGCCGTCGACCCCGAGCGAGGCCGCCGTCTCGTCGCCCATGGCGAGCGCGTCCAGCCGTCCGGCGGCGCAGGCCAGGTGGGCGAGGCCGGCCAGGACGGTGGCGGCCGCGATCGGCACCGATCCCCAGGTGGCGCCGCCGAGGCTGCCGAGCAGCCACATCATGGCGCTGCGGGCCGCCTCGCCGCGCGCGGCGCCGAACACCATCAGTGCCGTCACCGCGGAGAAGCCGTAGGACATCGCGGTGCCGGTGAGCACCAGCCGCAGCGGGGTGAGCCCGAAGGCGGTGCGGGCGGCGGCGTAGACCAGCACCATGGCCAGCAGGGCCGCGCCGAACGCCGAGACGGAGATCGCCCAGACCCCGAGCGAGGCGAAGGCGCCCAGCAGCAGCACCGCGTTGGCGCCGACCGCCGCACCGGAGGAGATGCCGAGCACGAACGGGTCGGCCAGTGCGTTGCGGACCATCGCCTGCACCGCCACCCCGGTGGCCGCGAGCCCGGCGCCGACCACGGCGGCCAGCACGGTGCGCGGCAGCCGGATCTCCCAGACGATCGCGTACGCGGCGGCCTCGTCGGCCTCCAGCCGACCGCCCGTCAGCCCGGCGCCGAGCAGCCGCAGTACCTGCGACCAGCCGAGCCCGGTGGAGCCCAGGGCCACCCCGCAGACCAGGGAGAGCAGCAGGGCCGCGGCCAGGCCGGCGGCCAGCGGTGCGGCGGGTGGGCGGCGGGCGGCCGGGCCCGGGGGCGCGGCGGGGGCCGGTGCGGTCACTGCGGTGCTCACGGGGGCGGGCCTTCGCCTCGGGCCGTGGCCGGGCGCGGGGCGGCGTGCCCGGGCGCGGGGGTGCGGGCCGCCATCCCCTCGCAGTCCACGGCGAGTTGTCGGGAGGTCAGCGTCCCGGGGCGATCGGGCTCGCGGGCGCAGGGCTCCGCCTACCGTTGCGGGTCAGCGCCGGATTCGCACCGGCTTCCCCCACGGGACGCCCTGGCAGCATAACAAGCGCTCGGGGCGAGCAACCCTTACAGGGGCAGTGCGGTGGCCGAAAACCGACCACCCCCGTCCGGAGTCCGGACGGGGGTGGTCGGTGGAGCCTGATCGAGGATCAGGCCTGCTTGGTCTCCCAGAAGATCTTGTCGACCTCGGCGATCAGGTCGAGCAGGGCCTGGCCGGTGGCCGGGTCCGTCGACGCCTTGGCGGCCGAGGCGGCCTTCAGGGTGTCGTTGATGAGCTGGTGCAGCTGCGGGTACTTCTCGAAGTGCGGGGCCTTGAAGTAGTCGCTCCACAGCACCGAGATGTGGTGCTTGACGGCCTCGGCGCGCTGCTCCTTGATGATCAGGGCACGGGTCCGGAACGCCGGGTCCTCGTTGGCCTGGTACTTCTCCTGAGTGCCCTTGACCGACTCGGCCTCGATCCGGGCCTGCGCCGGGTCGTACACGCCGCAAGGCAGGTCACAGTGGGCGTGGGCGGTGGCGCGCGGTGCAAACAGACGAGAGAACATGGGAGTCCTTCCTTAGATCGTCTTCCCGCGGCTGAGATTACCCTTCCGGCCACCGGGTTTCGCGGCCGGGCGGTGGGCCTAGGGCAAAAGGCGGAGCCGGAAACGGGCCAATCCGGACATCGGAGGTGGGCGGCCCGTACGGCAGACTGGGACGCGGCAGCCGGGAGGAGGAGTCGTGGCGCGGATGACGGAACCGGACGGCGGCGGCCCGGGCGGTGGCGCACTGTTCGGGCTGATCGACGTGGCGGGGCCCTCGATGGTGCCGACCCTGCGCGAGGGCGACCAGCTGCTGGTCCGCTACGGCGCGCGGATCAGGCCCGGCGCGGTGGTGGTGTTCCGCCACCCCTTCCAGCAGGACCTGCTGGTGGTGAAGCGCGCCGCCGAGCGGCGCCCGAAGGGCTGGTGGCTGCTCTCCGACAACCGGCCGGTGGACAGCGACAGCCGCAGCTACGGCGCCGTCCCGGACGAACTCGTGCTCGGGCGGGTGCTGCTGCGGCTGCGCCCGCGGCCGGCCTGGCTGGCCCCGGGTCGCGGGCTGGAGCGCCTGCTGCTGACCGGCCCGCCGGCGCGGGTGCCGGGGCTGGCCCGCCGGCTCGGCGTCTGGATCGACCCGGACGGCCCCTGAGTCGTTGCCTCAGCCCTGGCCGGCGGGGGACGTGGCGTCCTGCGCCTCCTGGCGCTTGCGGGCCCGGTACGCGGCGACGTTGGCGCGGGTCGCGCACCGGTCGGAGCAGTACCGCCGGGAGCGGTTGGTGGAGGTGTCCAGGTAGGCGTTGCGACAGGGCGAGGCCTGGCAGATGCCCAGCCGGTCGGCGCCGAGCTCGGTCAGGTGGACGGCCAGCCCCATGCAGGCGACGGCGCTGAAGTGCGCGGTGGCGGTCGGCGAGTTGTCGGCGAGGTGCAGGTGCCAGCGCGGCCGCCCGGCGTCGTCCAGGTAGTCGTGCCCGGAGACCAGCGGGCTGACCGGGTACTCCATCAACAGGCTGTTCAGCAGGTCGACGCCGCGGACCTCGTCCCCCTCGGCGGCGGCCTCGAACACGCCGCGCAGCCTGGTCCGGACGGCCCGCAGCCGGGGCAGGTCCGACTCGTCGGCGAGCGCGGCGGCCCGTGACGACTCCGAGAACAGCCCCCGCACCGCGTCCACCGAGGTCAGCGCGTCGGTGCCGCGCTCGGGCTCCTCGGTGTTCACCAGCCGGACGGCCAGATCGGCGTACGAGGCGAGCTCCACGGTGGTCCTTCCAAACATCGGTAACGGGCTGACTGCTTCCAGCCTATTACCCGGGTGGGGAAAACGTCGGCGCCCGGCAGGACGGGCCTGCCGGGCGCCGGGGATCGGCGGGCTCAGAGCACCTTGGAGAGGAACGCGCGGGTGCGTTCGTGCTGGGGGTCGGTGAGGACGTCGCGCGGGTTGCCCGCCTCGACGACCACGCCGCCGTCCATGAACACCAGGGCGTCGCCGACCTCGCGGGCGAAGCCCATCTCGTGGGTGACCACGACCATGGTCATGCCCTCCTCGGCGAGGCCGCGCATGACGTCGAGGACGTCACCGACCAGCTCCGGGTCGAGCGCCGAGGTGGGCTCGTCGAAGAGCATCAGCTTCGGCTTCATGGCCAGCGCGCGGGCGATCGCGACGCGCTGCTGCTGGCCGCCGGAGAGCTGCGACGGGTAGTTCTTGGCCTTGTCGGCCAGCCCGACGCGCTCCAGCAGGGCCATCCCGCGCTCCCGGGCCGCGGCCCGGCTCTCGCCCTTGACCTGGACCGGCGCCTCGATGACGTTGTCTATGGCCGTCATGTGCGGGAACAGGTTGAAGCGCTGGAAGACCATGCCGATGTCGCGGCGCTTGAGCGCCACCTCGCGGTCCTTGAGCTCGTAGAGCCGGTCGCCGCGCTGCTGGTAGCCGACCAGCTCGCCGTCGACCCAGAGCCGGCCGGCGTTGACCTTCTCCAGGTGGTTGATGCACCGCAGGAAGGTCGACTTGCCGGAGCCGGACGGGCCGATCAGGCAGAACACCTCGCCCTGCTTGACCTCCAGGTCGATGCCCTTGAGCACCTGCACGGTGCCGTAGGACTTGTGCACGTCCTCGGCCCGGACCATCGGGTTGCCGGCCGCGGCGGTGCTGTCGGTGGCCTTGGTCAGATCGGTCATACGTGACCACCTCCCTCGATCCCGGGGACCACGTCGGCCGTGGTCTTCGGAGTGCGCTTCCCGGCGAAGAGCCCCCGCAGGCGCTGCAGCGGGGTGGGCGGGAGGGTCCGGTTGGAGCCGCGGGCGTAGTGCCGCTCGATGTAGTACTGCCCGATGGTCAGCAGTGAGGTGAAGAACAGGTACCAGAGGCTGACCACGATCAGCAGTGGAATGTTCTGGTAGTTCCGAGAGTAGATCACCTGGCCGGCGCGGAAGATCTCCTCCAGGGAGATGACCGAGACCAGCGAGGTGGTCTTGAGCATCGAGATGGTCTCGTTGCCGGTCGGCGGGATGATCACCCGCATGGCCTGCGGGAGCACGATCCGCCGCATGGTCTGGAACCGGCTCATGCCCAGCGCGTGCGAGGCCTCGGTCTGGCCCTCGTCGACCGACTGGATGCCGCCGCGGACGATCTCGGCCATGTAGGCGGCCTCGTTCAGGCCGAGGCCGAGCAGGGCGGCGACGAAGGTCGGGATCAGCACGTTGGTGGACGCGGACCAGAACTCCGGCCCCCACGGCACGCCGATCGAGAGCTTGGCCCAGATCAGGCCGAGGAAGTTCCAGAACACCAGCTGCACCAGCACGGGGGTGCCGCGGAAGATCCAGATGTAGACCCAGGCGGTGCCGGAGAGCAGCGGGTTCGGGGAGAGCCGCATCACCGCGAGGATGATGCCGCCGACCACACCCATGATCATGGCGAGCGCGGTCAGCTCCAGCGTGACGAGCATGCCGTGCACGATGCTGTCGTGGAAGAGGTACTTCCCGACGATGTCCCACTTGAAGGCGGGGTTGGTGAAGAGGGCGCTCAGCAGCATCGCCGCGAGCAGGGCGATGACGACTGCGCCCGCCCAGCGTCCGGGGTGGCGGACCGGGACGGCCTTGATGGTCTCAGGCCGTCCCTTCTCCGCCTTCCCCTTGTCCAGAGAGTTCACGGTGTGGCCTCGGGGGAGAGAGAGCGGCGGACGGTCAGCTGACGGCGCCGTTGAGGGTGGACTTGTCGAGCGCACCGGCCTCGACGCCCCACTTGGTGAGGATCTGCTTGTACGTGCCGTCGTCGATCAGCGACTGCACCGCGGCCTGCACGGCCGGGGCGAGCGCCGAGCCCTTGGCGACCGCGACACCGTAGGGGGCGGAGTCGTAGGTGGCGCCGAGCTTCTCCAGCTGTCCGCCGGACTGCTTGATGGCGTAGTCGACGACCGGCGAGTCGGCCATCATCGCCTGGTCGCGGCCGGAGACCACCGCGTTGGTGACGTCGGTCTGCAGGTCGAACTTGTCGCCGTCGTTGACGATGCCCGGCTTGCCGGCCTTGACGCAGGCGGGGTTGCGGGTGTCGGTGATCTCCTGGGCCTGGGTGGTGCCCGTCTGGACGGCGATCTTCTTGCCGCAGAGGTCGTCGGCGTTGATCTTGTCCGGGTTGCCCTTCTTGACCGCGATCGCGCTGCCGGCGTTGAAGTAGGTGACCAGGTCGACGGTCTGCTCGCGCTCCTTGTTGTCCGTGAGGGACGACATGCCGAGCTGGAACTTGTTCGACTGGATGCCGGGGATGATGGCGGTGAACTGGGAGTCCTGGACGTCGGCCTTGAGCCCGAGCTTGGCGGCGATGGCGTTGGCCAGCTCGACGTCCATGCCGACGATCTTGCCGTTGTCGTCCTTGAACTCGTTCGGCGCGTAGGAGGCGTCCGTGCCGACCACGACCTTGCCGGCCGACTTGACGTCCGCGGGGACGAGCGCGGCGAGCTTCTCGTCGGCCTTGACCTCGTTGACGGTTGCGGAGGCGTTCGGGGCGCTGCTGCCCCCGTCGCTGCTGCCGCTGCTGCCACAGGCGGTCAGGGCGAGCGAGAGTGAGGCGACAGCCACGCCGGCCGCGAGGAATCGGTTGCGCTGGGTACGGACGGTCATGAGGGGGATCTCCTCCTGATGGAGAGGTCGGGCGGAGCGCGCCGCGGGGGAGCGGCACACCGGGACAGCGGGCCGTACGGCGCTGTACGGGTGGTGTTTTCGCTGTACGTCGTACGGCAGAGCCGGTCGTTCATGGCCTGGGCAGGGAGGTCGCGCAGGGTGGTGCCAGTAGTGCTTCCGCCACCCTCCGCCGAGGTGGACGTTGATCGAACCGCCTCGACCAGTGGTCGGCTCGATCCGAGATGGGGGGAATCCTGCCATCTCATGACAGTCGGGTGGCCCTCATTCAGATCAAAATCGGATAACGAGGGGGCGCGCTGTCCGCTATTCGGACGAATACCGTGGCCCTGTCACCCTGCGTATAAGTATGCAGATCTCCCTGCGCTCTGCCCGGAGGCCCGCCCGGTGGCTCGGGGGATTGGTCCGCCCGCGCGGCAGCGGGCCGGATCCCGCCCGGATCCGGCCCGCCCGCGTCCCCCTCCGCCCCGCTCAGATCCCGCCGTTGACCACCGCGTTCTGGGCCGCGCCCGCGGAGACGTTCCACTTGGCGAGGATCTTGTCGTACTCGCCGCTGCGGATCAGCTGGTCCACCGCCTTGGAGAGGGCGTCGCGCAGCTCGGTGTCCTCCTTGCGCAGGGCGATGCCGTACGGGTTGGACTTGGACTGGGCGCCGGTGACCTCGAAGCGGTTGCCGCCGTCGGTGGTCTTCGCCGCGTAGGCGGCCACCGGGAAGTCGTTCAGGCCGGCCGCGGCGGCGCCGGAGGCGACCTCGGCCAGCGCCTTGGCGTCGCTGTCGAACTTGTGCACGGTGAGCGGCTTGCCGGCGCGGGAGCAGGCGGTCACCTGGCGGCCGATGATCTCGTCCTGGGTGGTGCCCTGCTGGACCGAGACCACCCGGCCGCAGAGGTCGTCCAGGGTGTGGATGCCCTTGGGGTTGCCCTTCGGGACGGTGATCGAGCTGCCGGCGATGAAGTAGTCCACGAAGTCGACGCCGGGGTCCGTCCGGGTGCCCGCGTCGTCGACGCCCTCGCGGCGCTGGCGGATGTCGCTCAGCGCGGACATCGCCACGTCGAACTGCTTGCCGTGCAGGTTCGGTATCAGCTTGGCGAAGGGGGTGTCGACGATCTCGATCCGCAGGTCGAGGATCTTGCCGAGGCCGTTGGCGATGTCCGGGTCGAGGCCGTCGGGCTTGCCGTCGGTGCCGCGGAAGTCCACCGGCGCGTAGTTGAGGTCCGACCCGATCCTGAGCACACCGGCGCTGCGCTGGGCCTTCGGGACCATGCCGCGGGCCGTCTGGACGGGGTCCTTCGCGGGCTCCTCACCGCCGCCGCAGCCGGTCAGCAGCAGGGTTCCGGCGGTGGCCAGGGTGAGGGCGGCGGCGGCCGGGCGTCGCGGGTGGCGGCGGTGGTGCATGAGGGTGCTCCTGTGGGAGGAATGGGGTGGCGCCGCGGCGTCGCGGGGGTGTACGCGAGATGGCGGAACACCGGATCCTCCCATCCCTCCCTGCCGGGCCCGGCGGCGGGTGTGTCAGAATTCGGTACCGGGTGACCCCCGGTGCTTGAACCCAGACCGCCGAGTCGAGACAGGCTCGGGGTGCGAAGGAACGGAAGTCCACGACGCGGACTCCGTATCCGAGGCACCGGCTCCCCTTCGTGTCTGCGTTCACTCCTGCGGGTAGCGCGCGTTTCCGCCGTTGCCGCCTCCGGAGTCCGGCGCTTCCGAAGCCGGGCCCGTCAAGAGGCCGCATTGGGGATGAAATGTGCGTGACGAGGACGAAAAGGCATAGGTGCGATGCCATCGTCCGACCTACGCTCGGCCCGGAAGCACAACGCAGACAACTGGACAAAACCCTCATCCGAGGGCGCGGCCCGACGGCGGCGCCCCGACCCCGCCCACCCCGGGTCCGCCTCGGCGTACCCGGTTTCGGGCTTCCGCCGGGTCGCCAGCCCGTCGGTCCGTGTCCTCGCTGATCAATGACGAAGAGGTCATCGTGGCAGCGGAGATCATTCACAGCAGCACGCAGGACACCGACGATCCCGTCGACGCCGTTTTCGCGCTCCACCGCGGCGGCAAGATGGAGGTCCGGGCGACCGTTCCGGTGCGCGACGCGGACGACCTGTCCCTCGCGTACACCCCCGGTGTGGCCCGGGTCTGCACGGCCATCGCCGAGCAGCCCGAGCTGGTGAACGACTACACCTGGAAGGCCAACACGGTGGCCGTGGTCACCGACGGCACCGCCGTGCTGGGCCTCGGTGACATCGGCCCGGAGGCCTCGCTGCCCGTGATGGAGGGCAAGGCCATCCTGTTCAAGCAGTTCGGCGGGGTGGACGCCGTCCCGATCGCGCTGGCCTGCACCGACGTCGACGAGATCGTCGAGACCGTCGTCCGGCTCGCGCCCTCCTTCGGCGGCGTGAACCTGGAGGACATCTCCGCCCCGCGCTGCTTCGAGATCGAGCGCCGGCTCCAGGACGCCCTGGACATCCCGATCTTCCACGACGACCAGCACGGCACCGCCATCGTCACCACCGCGGCGCTCTGGAACGCCGCCCGGGTGACGGGCCGGGAGATCGGCGCGCTGCGGGCCGTCATCTCCGGCGCCGGCGCGGCCGGCATCGCCATCGCCAAGATGCTGGTGGCCGCCGGCATCGGCGACGTGGCGGTCTGCGACCGGCGCGGCGTGGTGTACGAGGGCCGCGGCGACCTCACCGACGTCAAGGCCGAGATCGCGGCGCTCACCAACCGCACCGGCGTCAAGGGCTCGCTGGCCGACGCGCTGGCCGGTGCCGACGTCTTCATCGGCGTCTCCGGCGGCACCGTGCCGGAGGAGGTCGTGGCCACCATGGCCGAGGGCGCGTTCATCTTCGCGATGGCGAACCCGACCCCGGAGATCCACCCCGAGGTCGCGCACAAGTACGCGGCGGTCGTCGCCACCGGTCGCAGCGACTTCCCGAACCAGATCAACAACGTGCTGGCCTTCCCCGGCATCTTCGCCGGCGCCCTGCAGGTCCGGGCCACCCGGATCACCGAGGGCATGAAGCTGGCCGCCGCCAAGGCGCTGGCCGGCGTGGTCGCCGACGAGCTGACCCCGCAGAAGGTGATCCCCTCGCCGTTCGACGAGCGGGTCGCCCCGGCGGTCACCAAGGCCGTGGCCGAGGCCGCCCGCGCCGAGGGCGTCGCCCGGCGCTGACGCCGTCGGTGGGGAGCGCGCCCGACAGGGGGCGCTCCCCCCGGGAGCCCACGGCGGGCCCCGGCCCCCCGGGGGGAGCGACCGGGGCCGCCGGCCCCGGGACACGCGTCACACCCACACGTGGTTCCCGGCCCGCGGCGCCGCCGCTATCGTCCGGGGCATGTTTGCTGCCTACGCCGCACGAATCGACGCCGACGACCCGCTGAGCGGGCTGGAGCTGGGCGAACTCCCCGAACCGCAGGCGCGCCCCGGCTGGAGCGTCGTCACGGTCAGGGCCGCCAGCCTCAACCACCACGACCTGTGGTCGCTGCGCGGGGTCGGCCTGCCGGCCGGGAAGCTGCCGATGATCCTCGGCTGCGACGCAGCCGGGACGGACGAGCACGGCAACGAGGTGGTCGTCCACTCGGTGATCGGCCAGAGCGGCCACGGCGTCGGGCCGGACGAGCCGCGCTCCATCCTGACCGAGCGCTACCAGGGCACCTTCGCCGCGCAGGTGGCCGTCCCCACCTGGAACCTGCTGCCCAAGCCCGCCGAGCTGAGCTTCGAAGAGGCCGCCTGCCTGCCCACCGCGTGGCTGACGGCGTACCGGATGCTGTTCACCAACGCCGGGGTGCGGCCGGGCGACACCGTGCTGGTGCAGGGCGCCGGCGGCGGCGTGGCGACCGCGCTGATCGTCCTCGGCAAGGCCGCCGGCCTACGGGTCTGGGTCACCGGCCGGGACGAGGCCAAGCGGGCCCGGGCCGTCGGGCTCGGGGCCGACGCGGCCTTCGAGAGCGGCGCGCGGCTGCCCGAGCGGGTCGACGCCGTGATGGAGACGGTCGGCGCGGCCACCTGGGCGCACTCGGTGAAGGCCCTGCGGCCCGGCGGCACCATCGTCATCTCGGGGGCCACCTCGGGCCCCAGCCCGAAGACCGCCGAGCTGAACCGGATCTTCTTCCTGGAGCTCAAGGTGGTCGGCTCGACCATGGGCAGCAAGGAGGAGCTGGCCGGGCTGCTCTCGCTCTGCGCCACGGCCGGCGTCCGGCCGGTGATCGACTCGGTGCTGCCGCTGGCCGGGGCCCGGGACGGCTTCGCCCGGCTCGCCGGGGGCGACGTCTTCGGGAAGATCGTGCTGACCCCGTGACCCCGTGACCCGACGGGGCTGCCCGGCCCCCGTACGGCGCGCGCGGGCCCGGCACCCTCCCCCCGGAGGAGTGCCGGGCCCGCGCCGCAACCGGTCAGCCCAGCAGCCTCCGCAGCCGCTCGCCCGCCGTGCCGAGCACCGCGCGGGCCTCGGCCAGCCCGTCGGCCGTGACACCGCCGTCCCGGGCCGCGTCGCGGACCTGGTCCCGGAAGCGGTCGAGCAGCCGCTCCAGCTCCCGGGCCGGCTCGCCGGCCGGGTCGGTGGCCGCCCACTGCGGCAGGTCGGCGGGGGCCCCGGCCTGCTCGTCCTTGTCCAGGTCGATCCGGGTGACGGTGACCTTCTCGGCGGGCGCCGTGCGCTCCTCCGCCGGGTGTCCCCAGCGGGCCGCGTCGGCCAGCCCGGCCAGGCCCTTGGTCAGCTCGGAGAGGCCCTCGGCCAGCCCGGTCGGCCAGTCCCCGCGGGCCGCGTGGTCGCGCACCTGCTGCTCGACCCGGCGCTTGATCCGCAGGGCCTCCTGCTGGGCCGCCGTCCGGGCCGCCCTGGACTGCTCGCGCAGCCGGCGGGCCTCCTCCTCGGCGGCCTTCGCCTTGGCCTTGGCCGCCTTCTCCTGCTCCTTGGCGCGCTTGGCCTGCTCCCTGGCCTGCTTCTTGAACTGGGCGAACTCGTCCTTGGCGCGCTGCCAGGAGTCCTTGTCCCCCCACGGGCCGGCCCACGGGTCGCCGTCCCCGGTGCGCTCCTGCGGCTGAGCCTGCTTCGCCGCGCCCCAGAGCTCCTCGCGGAGGTCCTTGGCGCTGTCCCGGACGTCCTCGCGGATCGCCCCGGCGAGCTGGGCCACCGAATCGCGGATCTCCAGCTCCAGCTCGTCCAGCTCGCCCCCGCGGGCCTCCAGCTCGGCGCGCCCCGCGTCGGTGAGCCGGTAGACCTTGCGGCCGCCCTCGGTGCTGTGCGCGACCAGGCCCTCCTGCTCCAGCTTGGCGAGCCGCGGGTACACGGTGCCGGCCGAGGGCGCGTAGAGGCCCTGGAACCGCTCCTCCAGGAGGCGGATCACCTCGTAGCCGTGCCGCGGGGCCTCGTCGAGCAGCTTCAGCAGGTAGAGCCGGAGCCGGCCGTGGCCGAAGACGGGGCTCATCTCATGCCTCCTTGGTGAGGTCGGGGCCCTTGGGCAGGTCGGGGCCGGCCGGCAGCTCCTTGACGACCACCGGGCCGTCGTCCTCGGCGTCGGGGCGGCGGACCACGGTGACGGCGCCGGAGACGGTGGTCACCGAGAGGTTGCCCTTGCCGTCGCCGAGCTGGCCGGAGAGCCGCTTGGCCCCCCAGGTGCCGCCGACCTTCAGCTGTTCGAAGGTGCTGGAGATGTCGCCGCTGTTGGTGCCGGCCTCGACCTTGGTGTCGGCCAGCGAGGGGAGCCGGACACCGACCGGGCCGCTGACCGTGGTGACCTTGATGTCGGTCGGGGTGAGCACGTCGAGGTCCAGGGTGACCGCGCCGGTGACGGCGTTGATCTGCACCTTGTCGGCGGTGCCGGCGAGCACGGTGAGCCCGCCGGAGACGGTGTTCAGCTTGAGCAGGCCGGCGACCGACTGGGCGTCGACGTCGCCGGTGACGGTGTTGGCGGACGTCCGGCCGGTCAGGCCGACCAGGGTGACGTCGCCGTTGGCGGTCTGCGCCGAGACGTGCTCGGTGAAGCCGGAGACGGTGGCGCCGGCCGAGACGGTGCCGACCTTGACCTCGGTGGCGGCGGGCACGGTCAGGGTGACGGCGGCCTTCCGCTTGCGTTTGAAGGAGGAGAAGAAGCCCTTCACGGACTCGACCGACTTGAGCACGTCGCCGAAGTCGCTCCAGCTGCTGAGGTCCTGGTAGGTGACCGTCAGCACGCCGTCCACGAGCGTGACGTGGAGCGGCTCGCCCTGGAGTTCGGTGACCTCCAGGCGGGCCGGGCCCTCGGCGGCGACCACGTTCACGGTGCCGTCGATGATCCGCACCTGGAGCGTCCGGATCTCCTCGTCGATGGTGATCCTGTCGGGCCCCTCGACCGTCCACTGGCTCATGTCTGCCGCCTCCCGTTGTGACTCGCGATGTATCGCGTTCTCTTCTAAAGACGATATATCGCGTGACGGCGAAGTCAAGGGATCCGGCCCGGAGGCCGACCCGGAGCCGTCCCGGACGCACCCCCGAGGCGTCCCCTACGGGGAGCACGCGAAGGGCCCGGGAGGCGGCTGCCTCCCGGGCCCTGCTCAACTGCGGTCTACCGCGTCACTCGTCGTCCTCGTCGTCGAGCCGGGCCAGCCAGGTGGCCAGCCGCTCGACCGGGATCTCGAAGTCGGGGTTGAGGTCGACGAACTCGCGCAGGCGCTCGGCCAGCCACTCGAAGGTGACCTCCTCGTCGCTGCGCCGGTTCGCCAGCTCCTCGATGCCGCGGTCGGTGAAGTACACGGTTCACTCCGGTCCGGTGGGGATTCGATCCGGTCAGGATAGTCCGGGACCGCAGGCCCTAGCTCGCCCGCCAGGTGCTGATGGTGATCTTGGCGGTGCCGGTGGTGGAGTCGGCGACCTCGACCACGCCGACGGCGATGTTGCGGGTGATGCGGTCGCGGATGCAGAGCAGCCGGCCGGGCGCGACCCGGTTGAAGGACAGGTCGGTGTCGGGGCGGGAGTCGATCGCGACGGCGCACTGCTCGGGCGTGACGGCGGCCTCGGTGATCACCGCGAAGTCCGACTTCTCGTCGCCGTAGCTGGTGAAGGCGTTGGCCTTGTTGCTGCTGCCGGAGGCCATCACCCCCAGCCCCCACTTGAGGTCGGTGCCGCGCGGCACGACGGTGCCGGCGTCCAGGTCGATCCGGTAGGACTCCGAGGAGTACTCGGCCCCGGGGATGGCGAGCGGCTTCTTGTCGAGCAGCGGGGTGTACCCGGTCGGGCGGGCCGGCGCCGTGATGCCGTTGCCCGCGGACTTGGACGGCGAGGGCGCGGCCGTGACGGGGGCGCTGGTGGCGCTCGGGGGCGCGCTCGGCGGGCTGCTCGCCGTGACCGGGGCGGCGGCCGGGGTGGTCGGGGCGGGGGCCGGGCCCCCGGTCGAGGCGCTGTTCGCCTTGTCCTTCGAGTCCTTGTCCATCTGCTTGACCAGCACGATGCCGCCCGCCGTCCCGCCGAGCGCCATCACCAGGGCGACCACCAGCAGCACCTTCCAGGAGACGCCCCTGCGCCGCGGCTCGGGCGCCGCCGCAGGGGCGTCCGTCACCACCGGGCCGGGCGGCGGGGTGTCGTAGGACGGCGGCTCCTGGCGCAGCTGCACGGTCGGCGGCGAGGGCAGCACCGGCCCGGTCGGGGCCTCGTGGCCGGGCTGCGGGGCGCCGTACGCGCCGATCGGCGGCGGGGCGAAGCCGGGCGGCGGGGTGACCGGCTGCGGCCGGGGGGTGCCGAGGTCGGGCGCGCCGAAGGAGGGTGCGGTGGCCGGGTGGGTCGGCTGCGCGAGGGGCGGCGGCGGAACGGTGGGCGGGCCGCTCGGGGGCGTGGCCGGGGCGGCCGGCGCGGTGGCGGGCGCGGCCGGCAGCGGGGTCGGCGGGGTCCGCGGCAGGTCCGAGCGGCGGGTGATCTCGGTGTTGACCTGCCGGGGCAGCCAGTCCTCGGTGAACCGCAGCTGACCGCCGACCGACGGGTGGTTGCGGGCGATCTCGATGATCTCGGCGGGCTTCGGCCGGTCCTCGGGGGACTTGGCCAGGCAGCGCAGGACGAGCTCGCGCAGGTCGGCGGGGACGGCCTCCAGCTCGGGCTGCTCGTGCACCACCCGGTAGAGCACGGCGGTGTCCGGGCCGTCGCCGAACGGCGCGGTGCCGCCGGCCACGTAGGCGGCCAGCGCGCCGAGCGCGAAGACGTCGGTCGCCGGGGTGACGGCGCGGCCCTGGGCCTGCTCGGGGGACATGAAGGCGGGCGAGCCGATCCGGTAGCCGGTGCCGGTCAGCGCGGTGGCGTCGGCGGCCCGGGCGATGCCGAAGTCGATCACGCGCGGGCCGTCGCCGGCCACCAGCACGTTGGCCGGCTTGAGGTCGCGGTGCACCACCTCGACGCTGTGGATCGCCTGCAGCGCCTCGGCGATGCCGCCCATCAGCAGCAGGACGGTGCGCACCGGCAGGGCGCCGTTCTCCCGCACCACCTGCTGCAGCGACGGGCCCGGGACGTAGGCGGTGACCAGCCACGGGGCCTCGGTGTCCAGGCCGGAGTCGATCACCTGGGCGGTGTAGAGCCCGTGGATCCGCTGGGCGTTGGTGACCTCCTGGGCGAACCTGCGGCGGAACTCGCCGTCCTCGGCGAACTCCGGGCGGACCACCTTGAGGGCCACCGGCCGGCCGCCCGGGGTGTACGACAGGTAGACCCGGCCCATGCCGCCGGCGCCGAGCCGGGCGAACAGCCGGTAGCCGCCGACCTCCCGCGGGTCGTCCGGATGCAGCGGCTGGAAGACCGGCGGGAGCGGCGAGGAGGCGGCGTCCCGTGGTGTGTCGGCGGTCATGCGGTGGTCCCCCTGGGAGAGCGGTGAGGTCGTCGTCCGGCCGGCGCGGGGGCGGTGACGGGCTCCCGGGCGGCGGTCTGGCGAGGCATAACCTATCGATCCGTCAGGTGGTCCTGCAGGTCGGCCCGGTTTTGGTTGCAGAGCTGCGACCTTGGCATGGCGGCGCCGTGAAGCGGGCGGGCGATCCGGCAGATGCCGTTCCGGGATTGGTGGAACCCGACAACACGGCCGATGCGTCACGGAGTTGCCCGGATCGCCGCCGGAAGGGGAGCGCGTGTCGGCTCCGAAGGTTCGGCATGCGCAGCCGCGAGGTGGCCGACTCCGTGCGGGAGTACCACCGGACGCTCCGGGCGTCCGGCCCGCCCCGGCCGTGAAACGGCGGAGGGCCCGCCCCCGGTGGTGACACCGGGGGCGGGCCCTCGCCCTGTCGACGCGTGCGCGGCGGTCAGATCGTGTAGATCTCCTCCAGCAGCGCGCGCTGCTCGGCAGCGTGGCGCTTGGCCGAGCCGACCGCGGGGGCCGAGGAGGCCGGGCGGGCGACGCGGCGCAGCCGCGAGCCGTTGGCGCTGCGGCCGATGACGACCTGCAGGTGGTCGACCAGGTTCATCGCGATGAACGGCCAGGCACCCTGGTTGGCCGGCTCCTCCTGCGCCCAGACGAACTGGACGTTGTCGCCGTACTTGGCCAGCTCCTCCTGGAGCTCGGCCACCGGCAGCGGGTAGAGCCGCTCGACCCGGACGATCGCGGTGTCGGTGACCCCGCGCTCGGTACGGGCCGCCTCGACGTCGTAGTAGAACTTGCCCGCCGTGATGACCACCTTGCGGACGTTCGCCGGGTCGACGGTGTTGTCACCGATGACCGGGCGGAACGAGCCGGAGGTGAACTCCTCGGTGGCACTCGCCGCGGCCTTCAGACGCAGCATCGACTTCGGGGTGAAGACGACGAGCGGCTTGTGGTGCGGGTTGTGCGCCTGCCAGCGCAGCAGGTGGAAGTAGTTCGACGGCAGGGTCGGCATGGCGACCGTCATGTTGTTCTGCGCGCAGAGCTGGAGGAAGCGCTCCGGGCGGGCGGACGAGTGGTCCGGGCCCTGGCCCTCGTAGCCGTGCGGCAGCAGCAGGGTGACGCCGGAGTGCTGGCCCCACTTCTGCTCGGCGGAGGCGATGTACTCGTCCACCACGGTCTGGGCGCCGTTGACGAAGTCGCCGAACTGCGCCTCCCACATGACCAGCGAGTTCGGCCGGGTCAGCGAGTAGCCGTACTCGAAGCCCATCGCCGCGTACTCGGACAGCAGGCTGTCGTACACGGTGTAGCGGGCCTGGTCCTCGGTCAGGTACAGCAGCGGGGTGTAGTCCTCGCCGGAGACCCGGTCGATCAGCACCGCGTGGCGCTGGCCGAAGGTGCCGCGGCGGCTGTCCTGGCCGGCCAGGCGGACGGGGTGGCCCTCCATCAGCAGCGAGCCGATGGCGAGGGTCTCGCCCATCGCCCAGTCGATGGTGTTGTCCTCGACCGAGGCGGCCCGGCGCTGCAGCTGCGGCAGCAGGCGCGGGTGGACGGTCAGCCAGTCCGGCAGGTTGACCTGCGAGGCGGCGATCCGCTTGACCATCTCCTGGGAGATGCCGGTCTGGATGTTGACCGGGAAGTCGGCCTGCGGCTTGCCGTTGGCGGCCGGGGCCGGTGTCTGGGCGGCGTCGCGGACCTCGGCGAAGACCTTCTCCAGCTGGCCCTGGAAGTCCTGGAGCGCCTGCTCCGCCTCTTCCATGGTGATGTCGCCGCGACCGATCAGGCCCTCGGTGTACAGCTTGCGCACCGAGCGCTTCTTGTCGATCAGGTCGTACATCAGCGGCTGGGTGAACGACGGGTTGTCGGCCTCGTTGTGACCGCGGCGGCGGTAGCAGATGAGGTCGATCACGACGTCCTTGTGGAACGCCTGGCGGAACTCGAAGGCGAGCCGCGCGACGCGGACCACGGCCTCCGGGTCGTCGCCGTTCACGTGGAAGATCGGGGCCTCGATCATCCGGGCCACGTCGGTGCAGTACATCGAGGAGCGCGAGGACGCCGGGGCGGCCGTGAAGCCGACCTGGTTGTTCACCACGACGTGCACGGTGCCGCCGGTGCGGTAGCCGCGCAGCTGCGACATGTTCAGGGTCTCCGCGACGACGCCCTGGCCGGCGAAGGCCGCGTCGCCGTGGATCTGGATCGGCAGCACCGGGAAGGTCGTGCCGCCCTGGTCCAGGATGTCCTGCTTGGCGCGGGCGATGCCCTCGACGACCGGGTCCACGGCCTCCAGGTGGGAGGGGTTCGCGGCGAGCGAGACCTTGATGGTCTCGCCGTCCAGGCCGGTGAAGGTGCCCTCGGAGCCGAGGTGGTACTTCACGTCGCCGGAGCCGTGCATGGACTTCGGGTCGAGGTTGCCCTCGAACTCGCCGAAGATCTTGCCGTACGGCTTGCCGACGATGTTGGCCAGCACGTTGAGGCGGCCGCGGTGGGCCATGCCGATGACGGCCTCGTCCAGGCGGTGCTCGGCCGCCGAGTCGATGGTCGCGTCCAGCAGCGGGATGAGGGACTCGCCGCCCTCCAGCGAGAAGCGCTTCTGCCCGACGTACTTGGTCTGCAGGAAGGTCTCGAACGCCTCGGCCGAGTTCAGCCGGCGCAGGATGCGCAGCTGCTCCTCGCGCTCCGGCTTGGTGTACGGCTTCTCCAGGCGCTCCTGCAGCCACTTGCGCTGCGTCGGGTCCTGGATGTGCATGTACTCGATGCCGACGGTGCGGCAGTACGTGTTGCGCAGCAGGCCGAGGATGTCGCGGAGCTTCATCATCCGCTGGCCGCCGAAGCCGCCGACCGCGAACTCGCGCTCCAGGTCCCACAGGGTGAGGCCGTGGGTGGTGACGTCCAGGTCGGGGTGCTTGCGCTGCTTGTACTCCAGCGGGTCGGTGTCGGCCATGAGGTGGCCGCGGACCCGGTAGGAGTGGATCAGCTCGATGACGCGCGCGGTCTTGTTGACCTCGTCGTCGTGCGTGGTGGCGACGTCGGTGGCCCAGCGGACCGGCTCGTACGGGATCCGCAGCGACTCGAAGATCTCGTCGTAGAAGCCGTTCTCGCCCAGCAGCAGCCGGTGGATCGCGCGCAGGAACTCGCCCGACGCCGCGCCCTGGATGACGCGGTGGTCGTAGGTCGAGGTCAGCGTCATGATCTTGGAGACGCCCAGGCGGGACAGGGTCTCCGGGGCGGAGCCCTGGAACTCGGCCGGGTACTCCATGGCGCCGACGCCGACGATGGTGCCCTGGTTCTGCATCAGGCGCGGCACGGAGTGCACGGTGCCGATGCCGCCGGGGTTGGTCAGCGAGACCGTGACGCCGGTGAAGTCGTCCATGGTCAGCTTGTTGGCGCGGGCCCGGCGGACGATGTCCTCGTAGGCCTGCCAGAAGCCGAAGAAGTCGAGCGTCTCGGCCTTCTTGATGGCCGCGACGACGAGCTGGCGGTCGCCGTTGGGCTTCACCAGGTCGATGGCCAGGCCCAGGTTCACGTGCTCGGGCTTGACCAGGTACGACTTGCCGTCCTTCACCTGGTAGCTGTGGTTCATTCCCGGCGAGGCCTTGATGGCCTGGACCAGGGCGTAACCGATCAGGTGGGTGAAGGAGACCTTGCCACCGCGGGCGCGCTGCAGGTGGTTGTTGATGACGATGCGGTTGTCGATCAACAGCTTGGCCGGCACGGCGCGCACGGAGGTCGCCGTCGGCACCTCCAGCGAGGCGTCCATGTTGGTCGCCACGGCCTTGGACGGGCCGCGGAGCTGGATCAGCTCGGGGCCGGCCTCGGCCGGAGCGGCCGGCGCCGGAGCGGCGGCGGCCTTCGGGGCCGGGGGCGCGGCGGGGGCTGCGGCGAGCGGTGCGGGCGCCGGGGCCGCAGCAGCGGGCGCGGGCGCGGCCGGTGCGGCGGGGGCTGCGGCAGGAGCGGCAGCGGCGGGCGCGGGGGCGGCAACGGGGGTCGGCGTGGGGCCGACCTGGGTCGCGGCCTGGGTCACTGGGGTCACCTCGGTACCGGGCTTGTAGTCGGCGAAAAAGTCCCACCAGGCTCGGTCGACCGAGTTCGGGTCCTGGAGGTACTGCTGGTAGATCTCGTCGACGAGCCACTCATTGGGGCCGAAGCCAGTGGAGCTTGCCGAGCTGTTGGGGGTTTCTTGGGACTGTGGCGACACGGCGGCAACCGCCCTCTTCCGCTTCCTTTTGGGATGTTTGGACAGCGGGGATTAAGGCTACGCCCCTGACCAGTGATCGCGCAGTCCCCAGGGCTCAGGCGTCGCCCAGATCACAGTCCTGACCTGCAGTTTGGCTGAAAATGTGCGTTAGAAAGCCGCAGGGGATGGGAACCGATCACGCCTGATCGACGCCAATATCTGGACCGAACCGGACAAAACGTCACAGGAAGATCCGTATGCGTCTGTGTCGGTTCTGTGACATGGGGGCGAAGTCCGTCCGAACGTCCGAACACCGGGCGCCCCGGAGTCCGTCGTCCCCGGACGGACCCTAGCGCGGGCCGGGCAGCCGTACCTCGATCCGGCAGCCGCGGGCCGCCTCGGCCACCTCGATCCGACCGCCGTGCAGGTCCACCGCCCACCGGGCGATGGCCAGCCCCAGGCCGGTCCCGCCGTCGGAGCCGGGCCCCTGGGCGGTGGCGGTGCCACTGCGGCTGAACCGCTCGAAGACCCGGCTGCGGTCGGCCGGCGGGATGCCCGGGCCCTCGTCCTCGACCTCCAGCAGCAGCGTGCCGGGGCCGTCCCCGGGCCGGGCGCGGACCGTGACGGTGCCGTTGGGCGGGGAGTGCTTGCAGGCGTTGTCGACCAGGTTGGCGACCACCTGGTGGAGCCGCTCCGGGTCCGCCACGCCGGTCAGGCCGGCCGGGCTGACCTCCAGGGCCAGCCGGACGTCCCCGCGCCGGGAGAACGCCCCGCCGGCGGTCGCGCCGTCCACGGTGACCCCGCGCAGCACGCCGTCCAGGAACTCGCGCACCTCGAAGGGGCGGGCGTCCAGGTCGACCACGCCGTCGTCGATCTTGGAGAGGTCGAGCAGGTGGGTGACCAGCCGGCCGAGCCGCTCGGTCTGCTCCAGCGCGGCACCCAGGGTGGCCGGGTTCGGCTGGACCACGCCGTCGACCACGTTCTCCAGCACGGCGCGCAGCGCCGCGATGGGCGTGCGGAGCTCGTGCGAGACGTTGGCGACCAGCTCGCGGCGGTGCCGGTCGGCGGCCTCCAGATCGGCCGCCATCTGGTTGAAGGTGGCCGCCAGCTCGCCGATCTCGTCGCGCGAGTTCACCTCGACCCGGCGGCTGTAGTCGCCGGAGGCCATCGCGCGGGCGGCGGCGGTCATGTCGCGCAGCGGGGCGGTCAGCCCGTGCGCGAGGAACTGCATGAAGAGCAGTGAGGCGATCATGGAGAAGACCATGATGATCCGGATCTGCGTCTCGGACCGGATCGCCACCACGACCATGCCGGTGGCCAGGAAGACCGAGACGATCACCAGCAGGGCGAGTTTGCCCTTGATGGAGCGGACCGGGTCGAGCGGCCGGATGTCGGCCCAGACCCGGTGGGCGGCGCGGGCGGCCAGGGTGGGCCGCCGGGTGCTGCCGGCGTCCCCGTTGCGTTGCTGTGGAAAGGTCATTGCTCCCCTTGATCCCCCGCGTGCTGTGATCCCCGCACGTGCTGTGACGCCCGCGCGGTCACGGCGGTTCGGGACACGGGCCCCCCGGAGGCCCGTCGCCCGAGGCGCCGCTAGGAGAGCGGGGCCTCCAGCGCGTAGCCGACACCGTGCACGGTGCGGATCCAGCTGGCGCCGATCTTGCGGCGCAGTGCCTTGACGTGGCTGTCGACGGTGCGGGTGCCGGAGGCATCCGTCCAGTCCCACACCTCCGCCAGCAGCTGTTCGCGGGTGAGGACCGCGCGCGGCTGGGCGGCCAGGCAGGCGAGCAGGTCGAACTCGGTCGGCGTCAGGTGGACGTCGCCCGAGGCCAGCCGGACCCGGCGCTGCACGTGGTCGATCTCCAGCTCGCCGAAGCGCAGCGAGCCGAGTGCGGGGGTGCGGGCGGCCTGCTGGGCGCGCTCGACCCGGCGCAGCAGCACGTTGACCCGTGCCGCCAGTTCGCGCATGGAGAAGGGCTTGGTCATGTAGTCGTCGGCACCGACGCCGAGGCCGACCAGCAGGTCCGTCTCGTCGTCGCGCGCCGTCAGCATCAGCACCGGTACCGGGCGCTGGGCCTGGATCCGGCGGCACACTTCGAGGCCGTCGAATCCGGGCAGCATGATGTCGAGCACGACCAGGTCGGGCTGCCACGTGTGGAAGCCGTCGACGGCACCCGGGCCGTCGTGAGCCACGGCGACCTTGAAGCCCTCCGCGCCCAGCCGGGCCGCGATCGACTCGGCGATCGTCGGCTCGTCCTCCACCACCAGCACTCTGCGCTGGCTGCTCACCGTGCCGCCGCTGTTCTGGTTGTCCTGCTGAATTTCTGTCACGGTCACGCCACCGCCCCCAGGGCTGCGGGCCGGCCACCTGTGGGGATGGCGGGGCTCCGCTCGTAGTCTTGTTCCGTCGTGGACTTGTGCCGGGTCCGCCGTCCCGTAGCGCGTGCGTGGACCGGAGGGCAGGTGTGGACCGCCCACCGTTCCCGCACACTTCGCAGCGTACGGACCGCGGCTGCCTCCCGGCAGGTGGACCGGACGTTTCCGGCCCGCGGGCGGGCTTTCGGGCCGCCCCCGGACCCACTCGGGAGTGGGCACGGGCCGCTACCTTACCCGGCGATTTTTCACTCCGTAACGGTACGTATGCACTCCAGTTGACGCCGAGCCGCCGGTCAGGGGCGCTACTCGTGCGTAAACAGAGGGAAGGTCTGGACCAAGGCGGCGGTTCCGGGGGGTCGATCGATTTGTAGATGTTCACGGGGATTTCCCAGCGGGCTCCCAGGACCGCAACGTACCGTGGGCACGACAAGATTCGCGGGGGTGGGAATTCCGGCGCGCGCCGGTACCTTGGGCACCGGACGGGAGCCGGTTGCTGCGGGTCTGGAGCGGAGGCGGCATGGCGGGGCTGCTGAAGGGTGCTGGGCGGAACGGGACGCGTCCCGGTGTGCGGCCGGGCGCCGGACCGCCGTACGCGATGCTGCGCCACGGGCTGCGGACCGGGGTGGCCGAGTGGCTGCTCGGCCGGCTGCCGACGCCGCGGCGCAACCCCTTCGCGCTCGGGTACCTCGCCGTGGTCTGCGCGACCACCACCTTCGCCAAGCTGGCCGACCCGGGCCTGGTGCTCCGCCTCCAGGAGGCGTCCAGCTCGGACGGCCACAACCTGTTGCACCACCCGCTGCGTGCGCTGCTGTTCAGCGGCTTCTGGGTGGCCGGGACGATCTGGATGCCCTACCTGTGGGCCTTCGCCTTCACCGTCGCCCCGCTGGAGCGCCGGGTGGGGCCGGGCCGGGCGGCCGCCGTCTTCGCGGCCGGGCACATCACCGCCACGCTGCTCTCCCAGTCGGTGGTCGTCATCGGCGTGGAGACCGGGCGGGTGGAGCCGGAGGCGATGGACTACCTCGACATCGGTGTCAGTTACGGCGTGCTGGCCAGCCTCGGTGCGCTGGCCGGGCTGCTCCCGCTGCGCGGGCGGCTGCTGGCGCTGGGTGCGGCGGGTGCGCTGCTGGCCGAGCAGTACGCGAGCGACCAGGACCTGGTGACCGGCATCGGCCACCCGGTGGCCCTGCTGGTGGGTGTGGCGCTCTGGCGCCGGCTGCGGCGGGACGTGGACCGCCGCCCGCACCGGCCCGGCCCGGCCGCGCCGGCCCCGTCACCCGCGGCCTCCGCGGTCGCCGCCGCCCCGGCCTCCCGCGGCGCGGCCGTGCTCGACCGGCCGTGACCCGCCCCCTCGGTCGCTGACCGGCTCTCTCGGACGCTGACCCGCCCCAGGTGTTTTTGACGGTGCCCTCCGGTGCCGTCCGGGCCCTTCCCTGTTCGCTCACGGCGAACAGATCCGGGGGAACAATCGGCTGTTGCCAAACCTTAGTCAGGTCAACTCAACTTCACTGACTGGGGAGAGATCATGGCATCGACGTCCACACCGCTCACCCTGCCCGTGCTGCCGCTCGACGACGAGGTCGTGCTCCCGGGCATGGTCGTCCCGCTGGACCTGAAGGACACCGAGGTGCGGGCCGCGGTCGAGGCCGCCCGGGCGGCGGCCGGCGGCACCGGCAAGCCCCAGGTCCTGCTGGTCCCGCGGGTGGACGGCTCGTACGCGGCGGCCGGCACCCTCGCCACCGTCGAGCAGGTCGGCCGGCTGGCCGACGGGGAGCCGGCCGCGCTGGTCCGCGCCGTGCGCCGGGTCCGGATCGGCGTCGGCACCACCGGGCCCGGGGCCGCGCTCTGGGTGGAGACCACGCCGTTCCGGGAGTCCTCGGTCGGCACCCCGGTGGCGGGGCGCGCCGCCGAGCTGGTCAAGGAGTACAAGGCGCTCTCCACCCAGTGGCTGCGCAGGCGCGGCGCCTGGCAGATCGTCGACCGGGTGGCCCAGATCGAGGGCGTCGGCGAGCTGGCCGACAACATCGGCTACGCGTCCTTCGCCACCGCCGAGCAGAAGCTCAAGGTGCTGCTGGAGGCCGACCAGGTGGCCCGGCTGGAGTACGCCCTCGGCCTGCTGCGCGACCACCTCGCCGAGGAGGAGGTCAACGACACCATCCGCAAGGACGTCGAGGAGGGCGTCGCCAAGCAGCAGAAGGAGTTCCTGCTCCGCCGCCAGCTGGAGGCCGTCCGCAAGGAGCTGGCCGAGCTGAACGGCGACCCGGCCGACGAGGAGGGCGACTACCGCGCCCGGGTCGAGGCCGCCGACCTGCCCGAGAAGGTCCGCGAGGCCGCGCTCAAGGAGGTCGACAAGCTGGAGCGCGCGAGCGACCAGTCGCCCGAGGGCTCCTGGATCCGCACCTGGCTGGACACCGTGCTGGAGCTCCCGTGGAGCGAGCGCACCGAGGACGCCTACGACATCGCCGGCGCCCGCGCCGTCCTGGACGCCGACCACGCCGGCCTGGCCGACGTGAAGGAGCGCATCGTCGAGTACCTCGCGGTGCGCAAGCGCCGGGCCGACCAGGGCCTCGGCCTGGTCGGCGGACGCCGGGGCGGCGCGGTGCTGGCGCTGGTCGGCCCGCCCGGGGTCGGCAAGACCTCGCTGGGCGAGTCGGTGGCCCGCGCCATGGGCCGCAAGTTCGTCCGGGTCGCGCTCGGCGGCGTGCGGGACGAGGCGGAGATCCGCGGCCACCGGCGCACCTACGTCGGCGCGCTGCCCGGCCGCCTGGTCCGCGCCATCAAGGAGGCCGGCTCGATGAACCCGGTCGTCCTGCTGGACGAGATCGACAAGGTCGGCTCCGACTACCGGGGCGACCCGGCGGCCGCCCTGCTGGAGGTGCTCGACCCGGCGCAGAACCACACCTTCCGCGACCACTACCTGGAGGTCGAGCTGGACCTCTCCGACGTGGTCTTCCTCGCCACCGCCAATGTGCTGGAGGCCATCCCCGAGCCGCTGCTCGACCGGATGGAGCTGGTCCGCCTGGACGGCTACACCGAGGACGAGAAGGTCGTCATCGCCCGCGACCACCTGCTCCCGCGCCAGCTGGAGAAGGCCGGCCTCCGGGACGGCGAGGTCGCGGTCGACGAGTCCGCGCTGCGCCGGCTGGCCGGCGAGTACACCCGCGAGGCCGGCGTCCGGACGCTCGAACGCTCGATCGCCCGGGTGCTGCGCAAGATCGCCGCGCAGCACGAGCTGGGCGAGCGCGAGCTGCCCGTCGCCGTCGGCGCCGAGGACCTCCGCGCCCTGATCGGCCGGCCGCACCACGTGCCGGAGGCCGCGCAGGAGCCGGCCGAACGGCGCACGGCCGTCCCCGGGGTGGCGACCGGCCTGGCGGTCACCGGCGCCGGCGGCGACGTCCTCTACATCGAGGCCTCGCTCGCCGACGCGGAGACCGGCGGCACCGGGCTCACCCTGACCGGGCAGCTGGGCGACGTGATGAAGGAGTCCGCGCACATCGCGCTCTCCTTCCTCCGCTCGCGCGGCGCCGAGCTGGAGCTGCCCGTCACCTCGCTGCGGGACCGCGGCGTGCACCTGCACGTCCCCGCCGGAGCCGTCCCCAAGGACGGCCCGAGCGCCGGCGTCACCATGACCACGGCACTGGCCTCGCTGCTCTCCGGGCGCAAGGTGCGCACCGACGTGGCGATGACCGGCGAGGTGTCGCTGACCGGGCGGGTGCTGCCGATCGGCGGGGTGAAGCAGAAGCTGCTCGCCGCCGACCGGGCCGGGGTCACCACGGTGATCATCCCCAAGCGGAACGAGGCCGACCTGGACGACGTCCCGGCCGAGGTCCTGGAGCGGCTCACCGTCCACCCGGTCTCGGACGTCCGGGAGGTGCTGAAGCTGGCCCTGGAGCCGGCCGAGGTGCTGGTCGCCGCCTGAGCCCGACAACGGTGCTGCGGCCCGGGCGGCCCGGTGCGATCGACGGATCGCACCGGGCCGCCCGACCGCAGGGTGAGACGGTTCTTGTGAGACACCCCGTCAGCCGGGCAGGCTGGCGGGGTGACCAGCCATGCGTACCTGAGCCGTCGACTCGACGTCGACCTGGCCCACGCATGCTCCGCGATCTGTCGCCGCGCGCTCTGACCAGCGCGGTGACCCACCCGGCAGCCCGCCGGGAACCCCCTCCGGGTGGTGCGCACCGCTGTCCGCGGTCCGCCTCTCCACTCACCCGAATGGGACGACAACCCATGCGCCTCGCCCTGCCTTCGCGCGCCGCCGTGCTCGCCGCCGCCCTCCTCCTGGCGTGCGCCGCCCCGGCCCGCGCCGACACCCCGTACGCGCCGCTGCCGCCGCACAACCCGTACGCGGGACCGGACGGCACCGCCACCATGCACGGCGACACCGGCTCCTCGGACGCCACCCCGCTGCCCGGGCCGAAGCCCGGACCGCTCACCTCCGACCGGGTGGCCCTGCAGTCCGCCTGCCCGACCGTGCTGGTCGGCTCGGACGGCTACCCCGTCGCGCTCTGCACCACCATCTTCGGCCTCACCCCGACCGTCCACCTGCTCGACCCGGCGGACGGCGGCTCGCTCGCCGAACTGCCGCTCGCCAAGGGCTCGCTGCTCGGCGGCGTCTACGCCTACCTGGACCAGGACGACCGCCTGGTGGCCGTCGACGGCGAGCGCCGGCTGCTGCGGATCGGGCACCACCGCACCGCCTCCGGCGCCTGGGCACTGACCGTCGACAGCAGCCTGCCGCTGGCCGGCGCGGTGCCCGACGGCGACGCCGTCACCGGGATCTCCCCGGACTGGCAGGGCCGGGTCTGGTTCGCCACCGGCAACGGCGTGGCCGGCACCGCCGACGACCGCACCGGTACCGTCCGCACACTGGCCCTGCCCGCCGGCGAGAGAGTCGCCAACTCGATCTCCACCGCCCCGGCCGGCACCGCCGTCGCCACCACCCACGCCACCTACCTGCTCACCGCCGACGCCGACGGCACCCCGCGGATCGCCTGGCGCCGGGCCTACGACCGCGGGCCCGGCCGCAAGCCCGGCCAGCTCAGCTGGGGCACCGGCTCGACGCCGACCTTCTTCGGGCCGCGCACCGGCACCGACTACGTCACCGTCGTCGACAACGCCGCACCGACGGTGAACCTGCTGGTCTACCGGACCTCCGACGGCACACCCGTCTGCTCCGTCCCGGTACTGAAGGCCGGCGGCAGCGGCAGCGAGAACTCACCGGTGGCCGTCGGCAACGCCGTCTTCGTCGCCTCCACCTACGGCTACCCGTACCCGAAGCTGCCCGCCGACGCGGGGCCCGCCGTGCCGTCCTCCGGCACGTTCTCCGGCGGGCTCAGCCGGGTGGACGTCCGGGCGGACGGCTCCGGCTGCGACCTGGCCTGGGACAACAAGGTGCGCTCCGCCGCCGTCCCCCGGCTCTCCACCGCCGACGGCCTGATCCACACCGTGCTGCGCAGGCCCGTGATCCCCGGCACCGACGCCACCTCGGTGCTGGACCCCTACTACTACGCGGAGATCGACCCGCGCACCGGCGCCGTGGTGCGCACCCGGTACACCGGCGCCGGGTTCCTCTTCGACACCCTCCAGATGGTCGGCTCGATCGCCCCCGGCGGCGTCGTCTACCAGGGCACCACCACCGGGGTGCTGCGGATCACCGCGGAGTAGCGGCCGGCGGGCACCGTGGTCAGACTGCGAGGATGCCGTCCCCCACGCAGCGCGCTCTGGCCAGGGTGCCGGCCGGGCTGCGCCCGTTCCTGGTCAGGCACCGCCGGCTGGTGAAGTTCCTGCTGGTCGGCGGTGCCTGCTTCGCCCTGACCACGGTGCTCAACTTCTCGCTGAAGTTCACCGTGCTGGCGCACAAGCCGGTCGTGGCGCTCACCGCGGCCACCGTGGTGGGCACCGCGGTCTCGTACGTGCTCAACCGCCAGTGGTCCTTCCGGGCCGTCGGCCGGCGCCGTGAGCTGCCGCTGTTCCTGCTGGTCAGCACGGTGGCGATCGCCGTCAACGACCTCCCGCTGATCGCCTCGCGCTACCTGCTGGAGCTGCGCGAGCCCCAGGTGACGGCCCTCACCCAGGAGGTCGCCGACTTCCTCAGCGGGATGGTCGTGGGCACCTTCGTCGCGATGCTGTTCCGCTACTGGGCGATGCGCCGCTGGGTCTTCACCGGCGTCGCCGAGCCGGCCGCCACCCGGGCGGAGCAGCAGCCCCAGCGGATCTCCTAGCCCGGTCCGCCCGGCCCCGTCCCAGCCCGCCGGGAGCCGTGGTGCGAACGCGGCTACGCTGCCAATGAGGGACGCACCCCGAGGCGGGTGACCGGCGGCCGAGCGGGGTGAGGGCGATGCGCGAGACGGACGGCCTCCGGGCCGGGCCCGCCAGCCAGCAGGGCATGCGCCGGGCCAACCTGGCCCTGGTGCTCGGGGTGATCGCCCGCGCCCCGCGCTCCCGCGCCGAGGTGGCCGCCGACACCGGCCTGACCCGGGCGGCCGTCTCCTCGCTGGCCGAGGAGCTGATCGCGGCCGGCCTGGTCGTCGAGGAGGGCCCGGCCACGCCCAGCGGCAAGGTCGGCCGGCCCGGCACGGCCCTGGGCCTCAACCCGCGGGGGCCCGGCGGGCTCGGCGCCGAGATCGGCGTGGAGCACCTCGGCGCCTGCGTGGTCGACCTGCGCGGCGAGGTGCGCTCCTGGCGCCGCCAGGAGATCCGCAACCGGGACCGGCAGCCCGCCGCGGTGATGGCCGACCTGGCCGAGCTGCTGCGCCGGGCCGTCGCCGACGCCGGACTGCGCCCCGCCGGGCTGACCCTGGCGGTGCCCGGGCTGGTCGGCGACGGTGGCGGCGGCATGCTCCAGCGCGCCGCCAACCTCGGCTGGCAGGACGTGCCGCTCGCCGCCGAGCTGCGGCTCGCACTGCGCGCGGCGGGCGCCGACCGGCTGGCCGAACTGCCCTTCGACGTCGAGAACGAGGCCAATCTGGGCGGGCTCGCCGAGCTCTGGCTGGGCGGTGCGCCGGACCACTTCCTGCACGTCTCCGCGGAGGCCGGGGTCGGCGCCGCGATCGTGATCGGCGGCCGGCTGCTGCGTGGGGCCCGCGGCTTCGCGGGCGAGCTGGGCCACGTACCCGTCCACCCCGGCGGCCCCCGCTGCGCCTGCGGGTCGCACGGCTGCCTGGAGCAGTACGCGGGGGAGGCCGCGGTGCTGCGGGCGGCCGGCCTGGACGGCATCCGCGGGGACTGGGTGGCGCTGCTCGCCGAGCGGGCCGAGCTCGGGGACGAGGAGGTCCACACCGCGCTGGCCGGGGCCGGCCGGGCGCTGGGCACCGCCTCGGCCGGGGCGGTCAACCTGCTCGACCCGGCCGAGGTGGTGCTGGGCGGCGGCTACGCCCAGCTGGCGCCCTGGCTGCTCCCGGCGATGCGGGCCGAGCTGGCGGCCCGGGTGACGGTGCGGCCCTGGTCGGACGAGCGGCTGACGGTCTCCCGGCTGGGCCGCCGCGGCCCGCTGCTCGGGGCCGCGGTCGGCGTGGTCCGGGCGATCGTCGCCGATCCGGGGCGGCTGGACGCCTGACCCGGCCGGCGCGGGCCCAGGTGCGGGCCGAGGTGCCGGCTCAGGTGTCGGACCAGGGGCGCCGCTTACAGGCGCACGAGCTCGCGGCCGCCGCGCGGACCGCGCAGGACGGCGGCGAAGGTGATCGCGACCCCGACCAGCGCCCAGGCCAGCAGGACCAGCAGCGGCATGGCGAGGCCGGTGGCGCCGAAGTAGGCGATCGAGCGGGTCGCGTCGGTGCCGGCGCCGTTCGGGATCCAGGCGCCGATCGCCCGCCAGAACGGCGGCATCAGCGGCGGTGGGAAGACGCCGCCCGCACTCGGGTTGCCGAGCACCACGAAGATCAGCACCGCGATGCCGATGCCGATGATGTCGAACAGGCACTGCAGCGCCATGGTGAAGGCGCCGACCGCGAAGACCACCAGTGCGCCCACGCCGGCCAGCCCCCAGAACGATCCGGGCAGCGCGTCCAGCACCGGGCCGACGATCAGCGCTCCGCCGATGCCGGCCGCGACCGAGTACAGCGCCAGGGCGCCGAGCCGGATCACCGCGCGGTTGGTGTTGGCGGGCTTGGCACCGGCGCTGACGCCGAGGATCGAGGCCACCAGGTAGCCGCCGACGCACCAGCCGATCACCAGGTAGAAGGAGGTGAGGCCGTTGGGGTCGCCCTTGGCGAGCGGCACCACGTCCACGGTCTTCACCGTCCGGCCCTGGGACTTCTCCAGTCCGGTGACGATGGTGTCGGCGGCCCGGGCCGCGGACGGGCCGCGGGCGCCGCCGACCAGCAGGGTGTCCTCGGTGCCGGCCGGGTCGAAGACCAGCGCGGCGTAGATCTTCTGGTCCTTGATCAGCGCGGTGGCCGTCTCGGCGTCCGGTGCGGTACTGGCCCTCACGGCGTCGTCCGGCACCGACTCCAGGCCCGCGACCAGCTTGGGGGAGACCTGTGGCGGGGCGACCACCGCGATCGACAGCTCGTGCGGGGTCGGGTGGTGCAGGGCGCCGACGTAGGAGGTGATGAAGCCGAACTGGAGCAGGAGCACGGCGATCACCAGCAGCGCCGTGCGCGGGGTGACCGCTCCCTTCAGTTCGGCGACGAGGCCCGGGCTCGGTACCTGTCCTGGGGCGGTCATGCACATCTCCTCGCGGATCGGTGGAAAGTCGGGGAAACCAAATACTTCATATCATTAACTAGTTGGTCCGGTGCCGCTCCCGCGCCGCTCCGGCGGCGCGATCCGGCCGGGCCGGCTGCGGGATACTGGCGCCGTGAGTACGGTGAGTGACGACGAGTACCTGATGGCGGTGGAGCGCGAGGTCGCGCTGCTGTTCCGGCGCGGCCGGGCCCGGGTGGCGGAGATGTCCCGCCGGGTGCACCCCCGGCTGGAGGGCATGGCGTACAGCATGCTCGCCTACGTCGAGCAGGCCGGACAGGTGCGGGTGACCGACGTCGGCGTGCACTTCTCCGTGGGCAAGGCCACGGTGAGCCGGCAGATCCGGGCGCTGGAGGAGCTGGGCCTGGTGAGCCGGGAGGTGGATCCGCTGGACCGCAGGTCGGCGCTGGTCTCGCTGACCGAGGACGGCCGGCGGCGCTTCCTGGGGGCGCGGGATGCGCGGATGGAGCGGGTCCGGGCGCTGATGGCCAACTGGTCCGAGGAGGACGTGGTCCGTTTCGCGGAGCTGCTGCACCGCTTCAACGACGTGGTCGGCGAGGCCACCGGGGTCTGAGCCGGGCCCCCGGGGGACGGGAGTCGGGGGCGGGGCCGCGGGCGGGAGCCGGGCCCCCGGGGACGGGAGTCGGGCACGGGGTCGCGGGCGGGCCGGGTGCGGGCCGGGAGCGGACTTTACTTGGGCTTGAAGAAAGTTGCCCTAAGCAACCATCCGACTTATGGTTGCTTAAGGCAACGATTCTCTCTCCCTCGTCCGCCGACCCCGTTCCGCCCCCGCACCCCCGCCGAAGGACCCAGATGACCGTCACCACCCCGGTCGCGACCGGAGCCGCGACCACCGACGACCGCCCCATGACGCACCGGCAGGTGATGGAGGCGCTGTCCGGCCTGCTGCTCGGCCTCTTCGTGGCCGTGCTCTCGTCGACCGTGGTCTCCAACGCCCTGCCCCGCATCCTCACCGACCTGCACGGCGGCCAGTCCGCCTACACCTGGGTGATCACCGCCACCCTGCTCACCCTCACCGCCTCCACGCCGATCTGGGGCAAGCTCTCCGACCTCGCCAGCAAGAAGCTGCTGCTGCAGATAGCCCTGGTCATCTACATCGCCTCCTCGGCGCTGGCCGGCCTGTCGCAGAACACCGGCCAGCTGATCGCCTGCCGCGCCCTCCAGGGCATCGGCGCCGGCGGTGTCACCGCGCTGGCGCAGATCTGCCTGGCCGCGATGGTCCCGCCGCGCGAGCGCGGCCGGTACAGCGGCTACTTCGGTGCCGTCTTCGCGCTGGCCACCATCGGCGGCCCGCTGGTCGGCGGCGTCATCGTGGACACCTCCTGGCTGGGCTGGCGCTGGTGCTTCTACGTCGGCATCCCGTTCGCCCTGGCCGCGATCGCGGTGCTCCAGCGCACGCTGAAGCTGCCGGTGGTCCGGCGCAAGGTGAAGATCGACTACCTGGGCGCGCTGGTCATCACCGGCGCCGTCAGCCTGCTGATGATCTGGATCACGCTCGCCGGCAAGAACTACGCCTGGCTCTCCTGGCAGACCGCGGTCATGGTCGGCGGCGGCCTGCTGCTCGGCGCCCTGGCCGTCGTGGTCGAGAAGCACGCCGCGGAGCCGATCATCCCGCCGGACCTCTTCCGCTTCCGCACCGTCACCCTGGCCGCGATCGCCAGCGTCCTGGTCGGCGTCGGGATGTACGGCGCGACCACCTTCCTCAGCCAGTACTTCCAGCTGGCGAAGGAGAAGTCCCCGACCATCGCCGGCCTGATGACCCTGCCGATGATCCTCGGCCTGGCCGTCTCCTCCACCGTCGCCGGCCGGCTGATCACCAAGTACGGCAAGTGGAAGATCTACCTCGTCTCCGGCACGCTGCTGCTGGCGATCGGCTTCGGGCTGCTCGGCACCGCCCGCGCCGACACCTCCTACGGGCTGCTCTCCGTCTACATGGCGATCACCGGCGTGGGCCTCGGCCTGACCATGCAGAACCTCGTCCTCGCCGTGCAGAACACCGTGCCCCGGCACGAGCTCGGCGCGGCCAGTTCGGTGGTCACCTTCTTCCGCACCATGGGCGGGGCGATGGGCGTCTCCGCGCTCGGCGCCCTGATGAGCAACAAGGTCGGCCACTACCTGACGGAGAACCTCGCCGCCGCGCACATCCCGGCCGGCGGTGCCGCGGCCGGCGGCGGCATCCCGGACCTGCACAAGCTGCCCGCCGCGGTCGTGCCGCTGGTGACCGACGCCTTCGGGCACGGCGTGGGCATGGTCTTCCTGGTCGCCGCGCCGTTCGCGCTGCTGGCCTTCGTCACCGTGCTGTTCATCCGGGAGACGGTGCTGCGCACCACCCAGCAGGACTGACCGCGGCCGGGGACGGCCGTCGGGGGACCAGTGCCGGCGCCGTCGGGGCGGCGCCGGCGGGGGACGACGAAGGGCCGGGGCGGGCAAGCGGTGGGAACCGCTCGCCCGCCCCGGCCCTTCGTGCCGGTGCGTCCGGGTGTCAGTGACCGGCGATCAGCGACAGGCCGTAGAGGACGGCCGCCCCGCAGACCGCGAAGCAGGCGTACGCGCCGGCCAGGGCCAGTCGGCCCGAGCCCGCGGCCGGGGCGTCGCCGGAGGCTGCGCCGCGGGCGGTGAGAGCGGCCTCCCGGCGGGAGAGCGCCAGGATGCCGAGGGCGAAGACGGCGACCACGGCGACGGTGATGCCGAAGCTGAAGCCGGCGGTCTGGGCCAGCGCGTTCCACTTGATGTGCATGGTGTGTGCTCCTCAGCCGTCGGCGCTCAGGCCGCGACCGTGGTCGAGGCGGGGGTCGGGGTGGCCGGCGTGCCGGCCGGGCCGACCTCGACCGGGGTGACGTCGGAGACGTCGTTGACGTTGTCGGCACCGACCGGCTGGCGGCGGGAGGCGACCCACATCGCGCCCGAGCCGGCCACCAGGGTGGCGCCGACCAGCGCCACGCCCCAGCCGCCCTGCTGGGCCACGAAGGCCGCGGCGCCGGCCACCGTGGCGGCGGCGGGCAGGGTCAGTCCCCAGGTGTAGACCATGCGGCGGACCAGGCTCCAGCGCAGCTGGCCCTTCGGGCCGCCGAGGCCGGCGCCCATGATGCCGCCGGAGCAGACCTGGGTGGTGGAGAGGCCGAAGCCCATGTGCGAGGAGGTCAGGATGACGGTGGCGGCCGCCGACTCGGAGGCGAAGCCCTGCGGCGCCTGGATGTCCGCGAGGCCCTTGCCCATCGAGCGGATGATCCGCCAGCCGCCCATGTAGGTGCCGAGCGCGATCGCCGCACCGGCCGAGACGATCACCCAGGTGGGGGGCAGCGCGCCCTTGGGCAGGGCGCCGACCGAGACCAGGGTCAGGGTGATGATGCCCATCGTCTTCTGGGCGTCGTTGGTGCCGTGGGCCAGCGAGATCAGCGAGGAGGAGAACACCTGGCCGGTCTTGAAGCCCTTGGTGACGGTTCCGCCGTCGCTCTTGCGGGTGATCGCGTACGCCAGCTTGGTGGCGCCCCACGAGGCGAGGCCGGCGACCAGCGGGGAGGCGACGGCCGGGATCAGGATCTTGGTGAGCACCGTGTCGAAGTTGACGCCGTTGAGTCCGACACCGACCACGGTGGCGCCGATCAGGCCGCCGTACAGCGCGTGCGAGGAGCTGGACGGAAGGCCTCTCAGCCAGGTGAGCAGGTTCCACAGGATCGCGCCGACCAGTGCGGCGAAGATGATCTCCGGATGGATACCGGTCTTCTCGTTGACGATGCCGCCGGAGATGGTGGTGGCGACCTTCACGGAGAGGAACGCCCCCGCGAAGTTGAGGACGGCCGCGATGGTGACCGCGACCTTGGGCCGAAGGGCTCCCGTCGCGATGGAGGTGGCCATCGCGTTGGCGGTGTCGTGGAACCCGTTGGTGAAGTCGAAGGCGAGCGCCGTGATGATCACAACGGCCACCAGGAACGAGATGTGTTCCATACCCAAACAATCGTCGTAGTTGTCGCACTGACGTTGGTGTCGATCGCGACGGTAGGGAGGCTCGGTGAACGGAAGATGAACTGAGCCGGGATTCGCGGTTCCGGCAGTGTCCGAGCGATGTCCGGGACCTTGCCGCGAGGTGTCTTTGACCATGGTGACCTGGGCATTGGCGCAGAACGTCCCGATTGGCGCCGGTTTGCTGAGACCTGTCTCACAACGCGACCTGAGAATTCACCGACCCGTACCGGCGCGGTCTGTTTCTGACGGGTGACCCGTGGCAGGATCGGCGCGGGGGCACCGCCCGGCTGCAGCCGGGGGAGATCCGGGCGTCCCGGAATCGTTCGGGACGCGGAGGACACACCCATGGGCGGGGCAGCACAGCGCACGGAGCCGGCCGGACTGCGACCGTGGGTGCGGGCCGCCCTGCGGTGCGGAGCAGTGCTCGCGGCCGCGGCACTCGCCCTCCCGCTCGCCACCCAGGCCGCGTACGCCGCGCCCGATCCGGGCGGCCCCGGGACGACGGCCGCCGCCGTGCCCGGCACCGACCCGCTCGCCGACGCCAAGGCCACCCTCGGCCCGCTGCTCGACCAGCTGCACGAGCTGTACAAGGGCGCCGAGGCCGCCACCGAGCAGTACAACGCCGCCGTCGCCAAGGTCACCGAGCAGCAGGCCGCGCTCGCCGACCTCAAGGACCGGCTGGACCGCCAGCAGAAGCAGGTGGACGCCGGCACCGACGTCGCCGCCCAGCTCGCCGCCGCCCAGTACCGCAACGGCGCCGCCTCCGCCTACGCCGAGCTGCTGCTCTCCAAGGACCCGTACGAGGCCGTCACCATCGCCGAGCTGCTCGCCGCCGCCAGCCGCTCGCAGAGCGAGTTCCTCGACCGGCTGAAGAGCGACCGCGAGGCGCTCACCGGGCTGCAGAAGCAGAACGAGGAGGCGCTGAAGAACTCGCAGGCGCTGGTCACCCAGCAGGACGCCGCCAAGGCGAAGGTCGCGACCGACCTCGCCTCCGTCGAGCAGCTGGTCTCCTCGCTCACCGGCGCCCAGCGCACCGAGCTGGAGAAGCTGGAGAAGGCCAAGGCCGACGAGGCCCAGCTGGCCTTCCTCGCCTCCGGCGCGCTCGGCAAGGGCGAGCGCACGCCCTCGCAGATCGGCCGCGGCGCCGTCGCGTACGCGCTGGCGCAGCTCGGCAAGCCGTACGTGTGGGGCGGCGCCGGCCCGGACGTCTTCGACTGCTCCGGCCTCACCTCGCAGGCCTGGCTGCACGCCGGCAAGCCGATCCCGCGGACCAGCCAGGAGCAGTGGGCCCAGCTCCAGCACGTCGCGCTGAACCAGCTGCGCCCCGGCGACCTGGTCATCTACTTCGAGGGCGCCACGCACGTCGCGATGTACATCGGCGGCGGGCTGGTCGTCCAGGCACCGCGGCCGGGGGCCGTGATCAAGGTGTCGCCGATCGGCTCGATGCCGATCCTCGGTGCCGTCCGGCCCGACCCGGAGACCGCCTCCGACGAGGCGGGCGGCGCCTGGAAGGTGCCCGACCTCCCGGCCGGCTGGGACACCGTGACCCCGATCGCGCCGAGCCCGGCCAACCAGGTGCCGGTGACGCCGGCCCCGGGCACGCCGACGCCCGAGACCCCCGCGCCCGGCACCCCCGCGCCCGGTACGCCCACCCCCGGCACGCCGACGCCGGCCGACCCGGGCACGCCGACCGGTACCCCGACGGGCACGCCCACCGGGACGCCGACGGGCACCCCCACTGGTACCCCCACCGGTACCCCGACGGGCACGCCCACCGGGACGCCCACGGGCACGCCGACCGGCACTCCGACAGGGACCCCGACCGGCACGCCCACCGGCACCCCGACCGGCACGGGCACGCCCAGCGGCACGGGTACGCCGGCCCAGAGCGGCTCGCCGGCCTCCTCCGCCAAGGCCACCGGCACCGGCTCCGCGAGCGCCTCCGCCCCGGGCTCCGGCTCGGCGGCCCCGCTGCCGGCCGGACAGAACTGACCCGGACGCCCGAGGGGGCGGCGGGCCACCACGGCCCGCCGCCCCCTCGTCGTCGTCCTCAGCTCGCGCCGCTGTCCGGCTCGAAGCGGATCACCACGGCCTTGGAGGTCGGGGTGTTGCTGATGTCGGCCGTGGAGTCCAGCGGCACCAGCACGTTGGTCTCCGGGTAGTAGGCGGCCGCGCCGCCACGGGCGACCGGGTAGTGCACCACCCTGAAGTGCGGGGCGCGGCGCTCGACGCCGTCCCGCCACTCGCCCACCAGGTCGACGTACGCCCCCTCGGCCAGACCGAGGTCTGCGGCGTCCTCCGGGTTCACCAGGACGACCCGGCGGCCGCCGGTGATGCCGCGGTAGCGGTCGTCCAGGCCGTAGATCGTGGTGTTGTACTGGTCGTGCGAGCGCAGCGTCTGCAGCAGCAGCCGGCCGGCCGGCACCTCGGGCGCGGTGAGCGGGTTGACCGTGAAGTTGGCCTTGCCGGTCGCGGTCGGGAACGTCCGGGAGTCGCGCGGGCCGTGCGGCAGGGTGAAGCCGCCGGGCCGGCGGACCTTGTCGTTGAAGTCCGTGAACCCCGGCACCACCCGGGCGATCCGGTCCCGCAGGGTGTCGTAGTCCGCGGCGAAGTCCTCCCACGGCACGCTGTCCTGCGGGCCGAGCGTGGCACGGGCCAGCCGGCAGACGATCGCCACCTCGGAGAGCAGGCCCGGCGCGGGCGGGCGCAGGCCGCCGCGCGAGGAGTGCACCTGGCCCATCGAGTCCTCGACCGAGACGAACTGGGCGCCCCCGGCGGTGACGTCCCGGTCGGTCCGGCCCAGGGTGGGCAGGATCAGCGCGCGGGCGCCCGTCACCACGTGCGAGCGGTTGAGCTTGGTGGAGACGTGCACCGTCAGCCGGCAGCGGCGCATCGCCGCCTCGGTGACCTCGGTGTCCGGGGTGGCCGCGACGAAGTTGCCGCCCATCGCGAAGAACACGCCGATCCGGCCGTCGCGCATCGCGCGGATGGTGTCCACCGCGTCGAGGCCGTGCTCGCGCGGCGGCTCGAAGCCGAACTCGCCGCCCAGCGCGTCCAGGAAGGCCGGCGACGGGCGCTCGAAGATGCCCATCGTCCGGTCACCCTGCACGTTGCTGTGGCCGCGGACCGGGCAGACGCCGGCGCCGGGGCGGCCGACGTTGCCGCGCAGCAGCAGGAAGTTGACCACCTCGCGGATGGTCGGCACCGAGTGCTTGTGCTGGGTGAGGCCCATCGCCCAGCAGACGATGACCTTCTCCGAGGCCAGCACCAGCCGGGCCAGCTCCTCGATCTGCTCCCACGGCAGGCCGGTGGCGGCGAGGACCTCCGCACGGGTGGTCTCCCGCGCCTCGGCGGCGAACTCCTCGAAGCCGTGGCAGTGCTCCGCGACGAACGCGTGGTCGACGGCGTCCTTCTCCAGGATCAGCTGGTTCAGCGCGCGGAACAGCGCGAGGTCGCCGCCGAGCCGGATCTGCAGGAAGAGATCGGTCAGCTTGGTGCCGTGCCCGACCAGGCCCCGCGCGTTCTGCGGGTTCTTGAACCGCTCCAGGCCGGCCTCCGGCAGCGGGTTGACGCTGACGACGGTGGCGCCCGCCCGCTTGGCCCGCTCCAGGGCGGAGAGCATCCGCGGGTGGTTGGTGCCCGGGTTCTGACCGGCCACGATGATCAGGTCGGCCTGGTAGAGGTCCTTCAGGCTGACGCTGCCCTTGCCGATGCCCAGCGTCTCGGTCAGCGCGGAGCCGGACGACTCGTGGCACATGTTGGAGCAGTCGGGCAGGTTGTTGGTGCCCAGCCGGCGGGCGAACAGCTGGTAGGCGAAGGCCGCCTCGTTGCTCGTCCGGCCCGAGGTGTAGAAGGCGGCGCCGTCCGGGGTGTCCAGCGCCCGCAGCTCCTCGGCGATCAGCGCGAACGCCTCGTCCCAGCCGATCGGGGTGTAGTGGGTGGCGCCCTCGTCCAGCAGCATCGGCGCGGTGAGGCGGCCCTGCTGGCCCAGCCAGTAACCGGAGCGTTCGGCCAGCTCGGCCACCGGGTGGGCGGCGAAGAACTCGGCGAGTATCCGGCGCTCGGTCGCCTCCTCGGCGACGGCCTTGGCGCCGTTCTCGCAGAACTCCGCGGTGTGCGTCTTCCCCGGTTCGGGCCAGGCGCAGCCGGGGCAGTCGAAGCCGTCCGGCTGGTTGACCTTGCGCAGGGTGGCGAGCGTGCGGCGGGCGCCCATCTGCTCGGCGGCCATCCGGAGGCTGTGGCCGACCGCGGGCAGCCCGGCGGCCGCGTGCTGGGGCGCCGACACCTCGGGGGCGTCCTGCGCCGGGTCGCTCTGCGGGGCCTGCTTGGCCATGACTGCGCTCCTGGGCTCTGCTCGTCCGGCCCGCCGCCTCGTCGCGGGGGCCCGAGCCCATCCTCGCACCCGGGGCAGGCGGACGGCAGGGGTGGCCGGGGCGGGAAACCGGTGCCCGGCGGCGCGGTCGGCGGGCCCCGCCGCGTCGGTAGAGTGTGACGGTTTTCGAGAGGCGGGGGTGGGGCGGGTGAGGGTCGGCGACGTGCTCGACGGCCGGTACGAGCTGGTGGAGCGGCTCGGCCAGGGCGGCTTCGGGGTGGTGTGGCGGGCCTTCGACACCCGGATGCAGCGCCAGGTGGCGGTCAAGGTCATCGGCCACCACGGTGCGGACCAGCAGAAGGCCGCGTTGCGGTTCGTCCGGGAGGCCTGCGCGGCGGGAAACCTCTCGCACCCGCACATCGTCACCGTGCACGACCTCGGCGAGGCCGAGCTCGCCGGCCGCGAGGTGACGTACCTGGTGATGGAGCTGCTCGTCGGCCGCACCCTGACCGCGCTGCTCCGGGCCGGCCTGCCCGACCCGGAGCAGAGCCTGCGCTGGGGGCGGCAGATCTGCTCCGCGCTGGCCGCCGCCCACGACGCGGGCATGGTGCACCGGGACATCAAGCCCGACAACATCATGGTCACCGACACCGGCACGCTGAAGGTGCTGGACTTCGGCATCGCGCAGCTGGACGTCGGCGCGGGCGGGCTGACCACCACCGGGACGGTCATCGGCAGCCCGGCCTACATGGCGCCCGAGCGCTGGACCGGCGGCCGGGTGGACGGCCGGGCCGACCTCTACGCGTTCGGCTGCGTGCTCGTCGAACTCTGCACCGGGGTAAGGCCGTTCAGTGGCGACTCGACGCCGGTCCTGATGTACCAGCACCTCAACGAGCCGCCGCCGGCACTGGACCCGGCGCAGTTCGGGCTGCCGGCCGGGGTGGCCGGGCTGGTCACCGAGCTGCTCGCCAAGGATCCGGCGGACCGGCCGGCGGACGCCCGGACGGTGGAGCGGCGGCTGGCCGCCCTGGCCGGGTGGCGGGCGGCGGAGGAGCCGGCCGCACCGGCCGCACCGGCCGCCGCGACCCCGACGGTGCCGGCCCGCCCGCTGCCGCCCCCGCCGGCGGCCCCGCCCGCCGTGCCCGAGGCCCCGCCCGTGCCGTCCGCCGTGCCGTCCCCGCTGCCGTCGTCCCCTCTGTCGCTGTCCCCGCTGCCGCCGGCACCGGTCGGGCCGCCGGTCGGGCCGCCGGTCGGGGGGCCGCCGCCCGTGCTCTCCCCGCTCACCACCCCGCCGGTCACCGCCCCGCCCGCGGCGAACGAGGCCGTCCGGGCCGCGCTGCGCGAGCGCCGGGACGCGGCCTTCCGGGCGCCGACCGCGGGCGAGTCCGCGATCCAGCTCCAGGCGGTCGCCCAGGAGGCCGTGGCCGCGCTCGGCTCCACCGACCGGGACACCCTCAACGCGTGGTGCGACTTCACCTGGTACCTCAGCCGCGCCGGGGACCTCGACGGCGCGATCCGGCTGCTCACCACCCTGGTCGAGGACATGCGCCTCGCGCTGGGCCCGGCCGACCCGGACACCCTGTCCGCCCGGTACCACCTGACCTGGTGCATCGGCGAGAGCGGCGAGACGGTCAGCGCCGTCCGCCGGCTCTCCCAGCTGCTGCCGGACCTGCACGCCACCTGGGGCGGTCACGACGCACGGGTGCTGAAGGCCCGGCACGACCTCGCGGTGTACACGGCCAACCGGGGCGACCTCCCCGGTGCCGTGCACCAGCTGCACGTCCTGCTGCCGGACCTCGCCCGGGCACTCGGCGAGCAGCACCCGACCACCGTCCAGGCCTGGCACGACCTGGCGGCCTTCCAGCAGCGGGCGGCGCAGCCGGCCCGCCGCGCCCGCACCGTGCGGAGGCCGCGGATCGGCCCGGCCGAGGCCCTGGTGCTCGTCCGGCGGCTGCTGGCCTGGGACTTCGCCTCGGACCAGGAGGCCGACACCTGCGTGGGCGCCCTGGAGCGCGGGACGGGGATCAAGGGGATCGGGGACTGGATCCTCTCCGCCCCGGACCACGTCACGGCCGAGGACCTGGTGGAGGAGCTGTACGGCCCGTGACGCCCCGCGCCGGGTGACGCGTGACGCCGCCGTGCCACCGGACGCCGCACGTGGTGCGCGGCGCCACGGCGTGCACCGCGTCGGCCCGTTCGGTCAGCGGCTCCCCGCCAGCGCCGCCGGTACCCCGGCCAGTGCGCTCAGCAGGGCCCGCGCGGCGGCGTCGTTCTGCCGGAACCCGGGCGAGTTGGTGCGCGGCCGGGCGAAGGCGGCGTCCGCCCGCATGCTGGTGTGCGGGCCTAGCGCGGTGCGCCGCGGGTGCGGCTCGCCGTCCAGGGCCGGGTCCAGCACGCGGCTGTCGGCGGGGCGGATGGTGAGCAGCCCGGAGCGGTGGGTGTGCTCGGGGTCGGCGATCACCTCCTCGACGATCCGCCCGGCCCGGTGCAGGTCGCGCAGCAGCGGATCGCGGGTGCGGGCCAGGGCGTGCTTGGGCAGGTACGCCTCGATCAGGGCGGTGGCGCGGACGGTGTGCCCGGGCACGGTGGCGCCGGAGGCCAGCCAGGTGCCGGTGGCCTCCTCCCGTTCGACCCGGATGCCGGCGCCGAGGAAGCGGACCACCCCGGCCTCGGAGAGCGCGACCAGCTGGCGCAGCCGGAAGCCGGGCGGGCCGGACGCGAGGAAGTTGAAGTAGCCGAAGAACCACTGGTCGATCTCCTCGGCGACCGAGCGGGCGGTGAGCCGGCCGGAGGCGAGCACCCGGGGCAGCTGGCGGAAGAGCGAGAGCAGCGCGAGGAAGGCGCCGAGGTCGGCGCTGTGGCGGGGGTCGTTGCGGCGGTCGGCGTCCCCGTCGATGTACGCCCGCAGGTGGCGCTGGAGTTCGTCGTCGGAGCCGAGTTCGAGACCGGCCAGTGGGTGGTCGAGCTGTTCGAAGTCGAGCCGGTCGGCCGGGTCGGGGACGGCCAGGGCGGTCAGCCGGGCCAACTCGGGGGAGTACCAGTCGTGCCGGTCGAATCCGGCGAGGAACTCGGCCCAGGGCAGCGTGGTCCGCCCGGGGTGGGCGTGGAACAGCTCGTGGTAGTACCCGAAGCCGATGTCCTTGGCCATCAACGGCCAGAAGTCGCGCCGGAGTTCGAGCGGGCCCGGCCGGCGGAGCACGGCGTCGACGGCGGTCTCGTCGAAGTAGCGGGGGAGCGGGGCGGGCGGGCCCTGGAGCCGGTAGCCGGTCTTGGAGTGGTACGGCACGCCGCGCCGGGAGCCGAGGTGGATCACCGGCTCCCGGCCGGACGGCCGGTAGACCAGGCCCGCGGGGGTGGTCTCGAAGCGGCCGCCGCGGCCCTCGGTGAGCAGCGAGACCAGGTCGACGGAGGCGAGGCCGAAGCCGCGGAGCACGAGCCGCTCGCCGGGGGCGATGCCGCTGAGGTCGGCGTCGGCGGAGTAGGCGGGCGGCAGGTGGAAGCGGCCGTGCCGGGCGGCGAATCCGGCGTCGGCGGCGTGCCGGGGGTGCGGGGAGGAGTCGAGGTGGCCGAGGGTGAGGGCGACGTGGTCGGCGGTGATCACCCGGTCGCCGAGGTGGACGAGCTGCGGGCCGTCGGCCGGGCCCTCGATCCGGCGGACGGTGTCCCGGTGCACGGTGACGGTGACGTGCGCCGGCAGGTCGGCGACGGCGCGCCGGAACACCCAGTCCAGGTAGGCGCTCTGGACCCTTCGGGTGGGGAAGTCGGTCGGTGCCAGGGCGCGCAGCTCGGCCCGGACGGCCGGGTCGGGGATCTCCCGGTACGGCGCGAACTCCTCGCTCCGGGAGGCCCATTCGGCCAGCGACGGGCCCGGGCGGACCGGCCCGTCGAGGGTGGAGCGCTCGTCGGTGAACATCGTGACGTCCTCGGCCATCGAGTTCATCCGGAGCAGCGGGGACTGGTCGTAGCGCCAGATCCGGCCCGCGCCCGGCGGGTACGGGTCGACCAGGTGGATGGCCAACGGGTGCCCGGCGGGCAGTAGTTCGCCGGCATTGGCGGCGATCCGCTCCAGCAGTCCGGTGCCGCGCGGCCCGGCCCCGACGATCACCAGGGTGCTCATGCGTGGACCCCCTTCGCGGCGGCCGGCTCGGCGTCGGCCGCGGCGCGCAGCCGGCGGTAGGCGGCGCGGGCGCGTTGCAGCGGGGTCGGTGGCAGGCCCTCGCGGGTGGCGCCCTTGGCGTAGTGCCGTTCGACGTAGTACTGCCCGACGGAGAGGATCGTGGTGATCACGATGTACCAGATGGTGGCCACCATCAGCATCGGGATGACCTGGTAGGACTGCAGGTAGACGAGCTGCACCGAGTAGAGCAGGTCGGAGACGGCCAGCACGCTGACGATGCTGGTGCCCTTGAGCGCGCTGATCAGCATGTTGCCGGCGGTCGGCACGATCGAGCGCATCGCCTGCGGGACGATGATCCGCCGCAGCACCCGCCACCGGCCCAGGCCGAGCGCGGAGGCGGCCTCCAGCTGGCCGCGGTCGACGGACAGGATGCCGCCGCGCACCACCTCGGCGGCGTACGCGGCCTCCAGCAGGGTGAGGCCGATCACCGCGGTGAGGGTGGGGCCGACCAGGTTGACCGTCCTGACGGTGACGAACTCGGGGCCGAACGGGATGCCCAGGCCGAGGGTCGGGTAGAGCGCGCCGATGTTGAAGAAGAGCAGCAGCTGAACCAGGGCCGGGGTGGAGCGGAAGATCCAGATGTAGACCCAGCTGAGCGTGCGCAGCACCGGGTTGCCGGAGAGCCGCATGGTGGCGAGCACGGTGCCGAGGACGAAGCCGAGCCCGAGGGTGACGGCGGTCAGCCACAGGGTGAGGGTGAGGCCGTTCAGGACGGAGGTGGCGGTGAACCAGTCGGCGACCACGCTCCACTGGAACGCCTTGTTCCGGACGACCGAGTTGAGCGCCATGGCGAAGAGCAGCAGGGCGATGCCCGCGGAGATCCACTGACCGGGCCGGCGGCGGGAGACGATCCGGGCGCCGGGGTCGGGGTGGGAGGCGGCCGGCGGGCCGGGTTCCACGACGGTCGGGGCGGGGGCGGGGAGGACGTCCTGCGGGGTGGCCATGAGGGGGCTCCAGGCGGCGCGAGTGCGGGCGGGCGGGGGGTACGGATGCGGTCACGTACGGCCGTCTCGCCGGCCCGCGTCCCTCAACACGGTCCGGCCCTGCTACTGCACTCCGCTGTGATCGTACGCATGAGCGATCTGCGCCTGTCAAGGGCGGGACCGGCCTTGTCCGCGTTCGGCCACGGACGACAGATGATCGCAACAGAGCGGTAATGGAAGGTGGTTGACGCAGTGCATCCTTCACTGCTCAACTTGAGCACATGTACGCCGAGCTGCCCCTGGTCACCCGCGACCACATCGACTTCGGTCGGGTGTGGTCCGCGGCGTGTCGCGGCTGACCCGGCAGCGGGCCGCCCAACCGGCCCCACTCCAGTAGGAGCCTCCGCCTGCGGAGACCGCTCCTGCGGAGCCCCCTCCCTCGGTGCCCCGTCGCGGGCCGGGAGAGCCGTCAGCCGCTGACGGTTCGTCAGGCGCACGCTGCCGCCACTTCTCTCGCCACCTCACCACTGCGCTCCGGCAGTCTCCGCTCCCGTACTCCGCCGCACCTCGCCGCACCGTTCCGCGTCCCGCCACCGCCACCGGCCCGCACCGGTGCCGTGCACGCCCGGCCCGGCCCCGCCCGAGCCGCCTCCGGCCTGCCCACCCGCAGCCAACCGGACACGTACGACCCCGAAAGGTTCAGTCACCATGCCCGTCGAATTCCTCGGCATCGCCGCCACCGGCGACGGTTCGGAGACCACCCCCCGTTCCACGGCGGCCTTCGACCGCGACTACACGCTGCGGCTGGCCCGCGCCCACGAGGACCACGGCTGGGACCGCGTGCTGTTCGCCTACGGCGCCGGCGCCCCCGACCCGGCGCCCGCCGCGGCCTTCCTCGCGGCCCGGCTCGACCGGCTGCAGATCCTGCTGGCCCACCGGCCGAACGTCTCCTACCCGACCTTCGCCGCCAAGACCTTCGCCACGCTGGACCGGATCAGCGAGGGCCGGCTCGCCGTCCACTTCATCACCGGCGGCAACGACCACGAACAGCAGCGCGAGGGCGACTTCCTGACGAAGGATCAACGCTACGCCAGGACGCGCGAGTACATCGGGATCGTCAAGCGGGCGTGGACCAGCCGGGAGCCGTTCGACCACGAGGGCGAGTACTACCGCTTCAACGACTTCGTCTCCGACGTCTTCCCCGTGCAGGAGCCCCGCCCGGCCGTCTCCTTCGGCGGCTCCTCGGACGCCGCCTACGAGGCCGGCGCCGCCGAGGCGGACGTCTACTGCCTCTGGGGCGAGCCGCTGGCCCGCACGGCCGAGCAGATCGAGCGGGTGAAGGAGGCGGCGCGGGCCGCCGGGCGCACCGACGTGCCGCGGATCCAGGTCGCGTTCCGGCCGATCATCGCCCCGACCGAGGAGCTGGCCTGGGAGAAGGCGCACCGGACGGTGGCCGCGATCCGGGCCCGCCGCGACGCCGGCGGGCTGGTCCGCGGCGGCCGCCGGGAGGGGATCGCCGGCTCCCGGGCCCCGGAGAACACCGGCTCGCAGCGGCTGATCGAGATCGCCGAGGCCGGCGAGCGCTACGACCGCGCGCTCTGGACCCCGACCGCCGCCGCCACCGGCGGGGCCGGCAACTCCAACGCCCTGGTCGGCACCCCGGAGACGGTCGCCCAGGCCCTGCTGGACTACTACGACCTCGGCGTCGACATCCTCTCCGCCCGCGGCTACGCCCTGGTGGACGACGCGATCGACTTCGGCCGGCACGTCATCCCGATCGTCCGCGAGGAGGTGGCCAAGCGGGACGCCGCCAGGGCCGCGGCGGAGGCCGCGAAGGAGGCCCGGGCCGCGCAGGACAGCCACCGGCTGATCGCGGCGCAGGCGTGAGCCGGGCCGCCGGGGCCGGCCTGGCGGTGGAGGTCCGCCGGGCCACGATCGACGACCCGCTGGCCGGGCCGCTTTTGCAGGGACTCACCGAGGAGTACGTCGGCCGGTACGGCGAGGCGGGCCGTACCGAGATGACCCGGTACCCGCAGGACGCGTTCGCGGAGCCCGCCGGCGTCCTGCTGCTCCTGCTGGAGGAGGGCGAGCCGGTGGCCGGCGGCGCGTACAAGCGCTACGACGCGCGGACCGCCGAGGTGAAGCGGATGTGGACGCACTCCGCGCACCGCCGGCGGGGCCTGGCCCGCCGGGTGCTGGCCGAGCTGGAGTCGGCCGCGGCGGCCGTCGGCTACACCCGGATCTTCCTCACCACCGGCCCGCTCCAGCCCGAGGCCCGGGGCCTCTACCTGGCGACCGGCTACACCCCGCTGTTCGACCTCGCCGCCGACCCCCTGACCATCGGCAAGCTCCCGTTCGAGAAGCACCTGCCCAGCTGAAAGGCGTCAACTCCCGTGAGAACCACCACCGTCCGCCGCCGCCTGCTCGCCACCGCAGCCCTGCTGCCGGTCCTGGCGCTGGCCGCGTGCGGTTCGGACCCGAAGACCGCCCAGCCGGCCGTCGGCAAGCAGGCGGTGGACGCCGCCGCCCAGGACATCGTCGCGGGCATCGCCAAGTCCGACGCGGCGGCCGCGCTGCTGCCCGAGGACGTCCGCACCGCGGGCGCGGTGAAGTTCGGCGCCTCCTTCGGCTACCCGCCCGGCGCCTTCTACTCCGACCAGGCCACCAAGAAGGCGGCCGGGATCGACATCGACTTCTCCGACGCGGTGGCCAAGGTGCTCGGCCTGACCGTGCAGCGCGAGGAGGCCGCCTTCGAGACCATCCTGCCCGCGCTCGGCAGCGGCAAGTTCGACGTCGGCACCGGCAACTTCGGCGTCACCACCACCCGGCTGAAGACCATCGACTTCGTCACCTACATCGACGACGGCCAGGGCTTCGCGGTCAAGAAGGACAACACCGCGATCCAGCCGGTCACCGACCTCGCCCAGCTCTGCGGTCTGACCATCGGCACCGGCGCCGGCACCACCTTCGAGACGACGCTCAACAGCAAGAAGAACGTCTGCACCGACGCCGGCAAGAAGCCGTACGAGGTCAAGGCGTTCAGCGACAGCGGGGCCGTGCTCACCGGTCTCCAGCAGGGCCGGGTGGACATCGTGATGTCCACCATCAACGGCCTGCGTTACCAGGCCGCCCAGGAGGCCGCCGGGACGAAGTTCCTCGGTGAGTTCCACCGCCTGGACGTCGGCTTCGCGTTCAAGAAGGGCTCCACGCTCACCCCCGCGTTCCAGGCGGCGGTCAACCAGCTGATCAAGGACGGGACGTACGACAAGATCCTGAAGAAGTGGGGGGTCGCCGACTCGGCGATCAAGGAGTCCCTGATCAGCCCGCCCGAGCACGCGTGACCCCCTGTCCGGGCCCCGGGCCTGTTGGAGGAATCCCACCATGACCGTCACCACCACCGCCGCCGCCTCCGCGCCGGCGAAACCGACCGGCAGACCCGTCGGCCGCCTCGACGTGGACACCCTGGAAGGCCTGCGCACCGTTCGGGCCCGGCACCCCTGGCGCTGGGCCGCGGGCGCCGTCGCCCTCGTCGTGCTCGTCCAGTTCGCCCACGGGCTGCTCACCAACCCCGGCTGGGACTGGGCCACGTTCCGGCTGTACTTCTCCGCCGACACCATCCTGCGGGCCGTCGGCCGCACCCTCGAACTCACCGTCTACGGCACCGTGCTGGGCTTCCTGCTGGGCGCCGTGGTGGCCGCGATGCGGCTGTCGAGCAGCGTCATCCTGCAGTCCATCGCCTGGGCCTACGTCTGGGCGTTCCGGTCGATCCCGCTGATCGTCCAGCTGGTGTTCTGGTTCAACCTGTCCTACCTCTACAAGCGGTTCGGCATCGGCATCCCGTTCGGGCCGACCTTCGCCGACTTCGAGACGATCGGCGTGCTGGGCGCGCTCGGCGCCGCCGTCCTCGGACTGGGCCTGCACCAGGCCGCGTTCGCCGCCGAGATCATCCGCGGCGGCATCATCTCCGTCGACGCCGGCCAGCGCGAGGCCGCCGCCGCCCTGGGCGTGCCGCGCTGGCGCCAGGCCTGGCGGATCGTGCTGCCGCAGGCGATGCGCGGCATCCTGCCCGCCGCCGCCAACGAGGTGATCTCCCTCTTCAAGGGCACCTCGGTGGTCTACGTGATGGCCATCGGCGAGCTCTTCTACCAGGTGCAGGTGGTCTACGGCCGGACCGGCCGGGTGGTGCCGCTGCTGATGGTCGCCACCGTCTGGTACGTGCTGCTGACCACGGTGCTGTCGATCGGCCAGTACTACGTGGAGCGGTACTTCGCCCGGGGAGCCGAGCGCACCCCGCCACCCACCCCGCTGCAGCGGGTCCGGGCCTTCGCCCGGAGCCTGCGCCCCGCCGACCGCACGCCCGCCGACCGCACGCCCGCCGGGGCTGCCGGCCCGAAAGCCTCCGGAGGACGCTCGTGACCGCCACCACCGTGGAAGCCGTTGAACCGATGGTGCAGGTCAGGGGCCTGCACAAGAGCTTCGGAGCGCTCGACGTGCTGCGCGGCGTCGACCTCGACGTACCGGCCGGCTCGGTGACGGTGGTGCTGGGCCCGTCCGGGTCCGGCAAGTCCACCCTGCTGCGGGCGATCAACCACCTGGAGAAGCTCGACCGGGGCTTCGTCGCGATCGACGGCGAGCTGATCGGCTACCGGCGCTCCGGCGACCGGCTGCACGAGCTCAAGGAACGCGAGATCCTGCGCCAGCGCACCAACATCGGCTTCGTCTTCCAGAACTTCAACCTCTTCCCGCACCTGACCGTGCTGGAGAACATCACCGAGGCACCGGTCAGCGCGCTGCGCCGGCCCAGGGCCGAGGCCCGGGCGGCCGCGCTGGAGCTGCTGGAGCGGGTCGGCCTGGCCGACAAGGCGAACGCCTACCCGCGGCAGCTCTCCGGCGGCCAGCAGCAGCGGGTGGCGATCGCCCGGGCGCTGGCGCTGGAGCCGAAGGTCCTGCTCTTCGACGAGCCCACCTCGGCGCTCGACCCGGAGCTGGTCGGTGAGGTGCTGGACGTCATCAAGGACCTCGCCAAGGCCGGCACCACCATGATCGTGGTGACCCACGAGATCGGCTTCGCCCGCGAGGTCGCCGACACCGTCGTCTTCATGGACGGCGGGGTGGTCGTCGAGCAGGGCCCGCCGAAGGCCGTCCTGGACGACCCGCAGCACGAGCGCACCCGGGCCTTCCTGGCCAAGGTGCTCTGAGCCGCGCCCCTCCCCCCTTTCCCCTTTCCCCGCCTTCCGCGAACCCCGTCCCGCACGCCCCCGTTCTGTACGCCCCCGTCCCGCACGTCACCCCCCAACCCGGAGGAGTCCCGCCATGTCCCTACCCCGTCGCGCCCTCGTGACCGCCGCCGCCGCCCTCGCCGCCACCCTCACGCTGGCCGCCTGCGGCAGCTCGAAGGACGCCTCGGCGGAGCTCGCTCCCGCCAAGGGCAGCACCGCGCCGAACGGCATCACGGTGAACCTCACGCCGAACCAGAACCGGGTCACCACGCCCAAGGTCGACGCCATCGCGGCACTGGTGCCGGAGGAGGTCAGGAAGAGAGGCACCCTGACCGTCGCCGAGTCACTGGGCACCACGCCACCGCTGGAGTTCTACGCCAACGACGACAAGACCATCATCGGTGTCGAGCCGGACATCGCCTCGCTGATCGCCAACGTGCTCGGCCTCAAGGTGGAGCTCAACCCGGTCTCCTGGGAGAACGTCTTCGTCGGTCTGGACAGCGGCAAGTTCGACGTCGGAATCTCCAACATCACCGTCACCGAGACCCGCAAGGAGAAGTACGACTTCGCCACCTACCGGCTGGACATCCTCGGCTTCGAGGCCAAGAAGGGCAGCGGCTGGAAGGTCAGCGGGGCCAAGGACGTCGCCGGGAAGACGATCGCGGTCAGCTCCGGCACCAACCAGGAGAAGCTGCTGATCTCCTGGAACGAGGAGAACAAGAAGAACGGCCTCAAGCCGACCGACATCAAGTACTTCCAGAACGCCTCGGACTACTACCTGGCGCTCTCCTCCGGCCGGATCGACGCCTACCTCGGCCCCAACCCCAACCTGGCCTTCCACGCCGCGCAGACCGGTGAGACCGAGGTGATCGGCACCTACTCGGGCGGCGGCGCCGATGTCCTCGGCAAGATCGCGGCGACCACGAAGAAGGACAACGGGCTGGTCCAGGCGCTCAACGGCGCGCTCAACGAGGTGATCAAGAACGGCAGCTACGCCCAGGTGCTGAAGCGCTGGGGCCTGGACAACGAGGCCGTGCAGACCTCCGAGCTCAACCCGCTGGGTCTGCCGAAGCAGTAGCCGCGAGCTGTTCACCCTCCTGTTCTCCCCCACCGCTATCGTGGCCCCGGTCACGGTGAACACCGTTCGGATCCGGTGGACTTGGTGGTTGGGGGAGACATGAGGGCTGGGGAGGTGCTCGACGGCCGGTACAGGCTGGACCGCGAGCTCGGCGCGGGCGGCTTCGGGGTGGTGTGGGCGGCCCACGACAGCAACATCGGCCGGCCGGTCGCGGTCAAGGTGCTCTCCGAGGAGAAGGCGCGCGACCAGGAGGCGGTCGAGCGGTTCATCCGCGAGGCGAAGACCGCCGGCAGCCTCTCCCATCCGCACATCGTCACCCTGCACGACTACGGCCGGGTGCAGCAGGGTGGTTGGTCGACCCACTACCTGGTGATGGAGCTGGTGTCCGGCCGGCCGCTGTCCGCGCTGCTCAAGGAGGGCACCCCGGACCTCGCCCTGGCCCTGAAGTGGGTCCGGCAGGTCTGCAAGGCCCTGGACGCCGCGCACCGCTCGGGCGTCGTCCACCGGGACATCAAGCCCGAGAACATCATGATCGCCGACAGCGGCGAGGCGAAGGTGCTGGACTTCGGCATCGCCCGGCTGCTCACCCAGTCCGGCGGCGGCCTCACCTCCACCGGCGTGGTCATCGGCACGCCGCCCTACCTGGCGCCCGAGTGCTGGTCCGGCGCCCCGATCGACGGCCGGGCCGACCTCTACGCGCTCGGTGTGGTGCTCTTCCAGCTCTGCACCGGGCAGCGGCCGTTCAACGCGGGCACGCCGGTCACCATGATGTACCAGCACCTGAACGACCCGCCGCCGCCGGTCCGCACCCCCTACTCGGCGCTCGCCGTGCTGATCCGCCAGCTGCTCGCCAAGGACCCGGCCGACCGGCCCGCCGACGCCGCCGAGGTCCGCCGCCGGCTGCGCGAGATCCGCCTCGGCCCGGAGGAGCCCAGTGAGGAGTCGCTGCGCAGGCGGGCCGACCGGGCCTGGCAGTACGGGGCGGAGGGCCGGCCGGGGGAGGCCGTCGAGATCCTCGTCCAGCTGATCCCGCAGCTCGCCCGGATCTGCGGGCCGGCCGACCTCCGCACCCTGCGCACCTGCCACGACCTGGCCCTCTGGCTGGCCCGCGACGGCAGCCCGGGCGCGGCCGTCACGCTGCTCGGCGAGCTGGACCAGGCCCTCGCGGCCCTCGCCGACGAGCCGGACGCCCGTGCGGACGCGGCGCGCGACCTGGACCGCTGGCGGCGCGAACGCGACCGCAGCGGCCCCGGCAGACCGCGGGGGCTGACCCTGCGCCGACTCCTCGACGGCGCACCGCAGCGCGGCTGAGGCGCCCCGGGCGTGCGGCGGTTCGCCCACGGTGGAGCCTTTCGGGGGCTGTACGGGCGTCGCACGGGGGCCGTACGGGGGCCGTGTTGCGGGCGGGCGGGGGCCCGGTCGCGGCCGGCCCGGGAGGCTGTCAACCGTACGGGCAGCCGATTCGGCACCGTCGCCGCTTGTAGGAATTGATAGGAATTCGCCCACCGAGACGGTCTGGTTCGCAGGTGGGCGGCGTTGATATACCTCGCAGAGCAAGAGTCCGGGAGCGGTGTGCGGCCGCCCCGGCCAGCTGCGACGAAATGGTGGTGACGCTCAGATGAAGCTCCTCCGTGTCGGACCGCCGGGCGCCGAGCGTCCGGTCGTGCTGGGTCAGGACGGCACCGCGTACGACCTCTCCGGGCGTGCCCGGGACATCGACGGTGCCTTCCTTGCCGGGCTCGACCCGGCGGCGCTGGCCCGCGACGTGGCCGCCGGCCTGCTGCCGGTGCTGAACACCGCGGGCTGGGGGGACCTCCCGGCCGAAGGCTGGGGGAGGATCGGCGCGCCGGTCGCCAGGCCGGGCAAGGTGGTCGGGATCGGGCTCAACTACCGCGACCACGCCGCCGAGGCCGGGGCGGCGATCCCGGACGAGCCGGTGATCTTCCTCAAACCGAGCAACACGGTGGTCGGCCCGTACGACGAGGTGCTGGTGCCGCGCGGCGGCGAGAAGACCGACTACGAGGCCGAGCTGGCGATCGTGATCGGGCGCACCGGCCGCTACCTGGCGGACCACCGGGCGGCGGCGGAGGTGATCGCCGGCTACACCATCGCCAACGACGTCACCGAGCGGGCATTCCAGTTCGAGCGCGGCGGCCAGTGGGACAAGGGCAAGTCGGCGGAGACCTTCACGCCGCTCGGCCCCTGGCTGGTCACTGCCGACGAGGTGGCGGACCCGCAGGGCCTGCCGCTGCGCCTCTGGGTCAACGGCGAGCTGCGGCAGAACGGCTCCACCGGGCAGATGATCTTCCCGGTCCTGGAGATCGTCCGGTACGTCAGCCAGTTCATGGTGCTGGAGCCGGGCGACGTGATCGTCACCGGCACCCCGGCCGGCGTCACCCTGGGCCACCCGGGCACGCCGTTCCTCACCCCGGGGGACATCGTGGAGATCGAGATCGACGGGCTCGGCCGCCAGCGCCAGGTACTCGGCAAGGCCTGACCCGCCGGCGACCCTCACCCCGGGCACGGGGGTCGGGGTCGCCCGCACTGCGGGCCCTCCCCGGCGCCTCGGCGCCACCGGCCCGCCGCTGCTCGGGCAGGCGTCACTCGGGCAGCCGTCACCGGGCAGGGGCCACTCGGGCAGGGGCCGCTCAGGCGCGGCCTTCGAGTGCCGCGCGCAGCCGGGTGATCCGCGGGGCGTCCGGGCTCTCCAGCGCCAGCAGCCCGGCCAGGACGTCCGCGGTCTGGCGGTCGCCGACCGCCGTCGCCGCCGCCATCGCCACGAACTGGTCCACCAGCCAGTCCCGCAGCTCGGCCACCGGCACCGCCCGGCCCTCGTCCAGCCAGGTCAGCGAGGCGCCCTCGACCACGGCGATCCACGAGCGGACCAGCAGCGTCAGCCGCGAGCCGGCCTCCCGCACGCCCAGGTGGCGCAGCGTCCGCTTGAGCGCCGCCCGCCGCACCTCGTCGACGATCGCCGAGGTGCCCGCCGTCTCCACCACCGAACCGCCGCGCAGCAGCGCCGAGTAGCCCGCGTCGTGCTCGGCCACGAAGGCGAAGTAGCTGTCCAGCACGGCCGCCAGCTGCGCGGTCGGGGTGCCGGTCAGCGGCACCGTGAAGCGGCTGGTGAGCTCCTCGGCAGCGGTGCGCAGCGCGGCCTCGTACAACTGCTGCTTGCCGCCCGCGAAGTACCGGTAGACCAGTGGCCGGGACGCGCCAGCGGCCTCGGCCACGTCGTCCAGGCCCACCTCCTCGGGGGCCCGGGTGGCGAACAGCTCCAGCGCCACCGCGATCAGTTGCTCCCGCCGCTGCTGGATGGGCAGCCGTCGGTACCCGGTGCGGCGCGGGCGGGCCTCGGGAGTGGCGGGGGAGGGGGCTGAGCTGGCGTCCATGGCGGCCAGCGTAATGGCCGCCCCACGGTTCCGGCCCTTGCCTGCGTGGTACTTCTCGAACGGCCGTCCCCGTCCCCGTCCCCGTCGCCGCCCCGGCCCGCCCCGCCCCGGCCGCTGCCGGACGGCCCGCCCCGGCGGCCGGTCTCACCCGGCCGGGTGAACCCCGGGCCGGCCGGCCCGGGCGGGGCGCGGCCGGCTCGCCCAGGATGGAGGTGTTGCCTCCACCGCCGACGAAGGGGCGCGGGATGTCGCAGACGCCGGAGCCGCCGAGCCCGCCGCGCCGCCTGCTGCGGGTGGTGCGGGCGTGGATCCGCTCGGCCCCCGGGACGTACGTGTGGCTGCTGATCCTGGCCGCCACCAGCTTCGTGGTGGCCCGCATCGACCCGGCCAACCTGGACTGGTTCCTGGCCTCCCGGTCGACCAACCTCGACCACCTGCGTTCGGACCCGGTGCACGTCCTGGTGGCCAGTGCGCTCTGGACGGAGTCGTCGAGCTTCCTCCTCTACTTCGTGCTGTTCAACCTCTTCCACGCGAACGCCGAGCGCTGGCTCGGCACGCTGCGCTGGTTGATCGTCGCGGCCACCGCCCATGTGCTGGCCACCTTCGTCAGCGAGGGCGTCGTCGCCTGGGGCATCGCCCGCGGCCGGCTGCACGACGACCTCGCCGACACCGTCGACGTGGGCGTCTCGTACGCGCTGGCGGGCGTCGTGGCCGTGCTCACCTACCACTTCGCCGGCCGCTGGCGCCTGCTCTACGGCGGCGGCGTGCTGGTCTTCTACCTGCTGCCGCTGATCACCTCGCGCACGTTCACGGACCTCGGTCACTTCAGCGCGGTGCTGGTCGGCCTCGGTTTCTTCCGCTTCGCGCGCGGACGGCCCACCTGGGATCCGGGCCTGGTGTACCGCCGGTGGCAGGCAGGTCGACGCCACGTTTGATCTGGCCGGTCCATGCCACCCGGTAGGGGCTTGCAATCGGCTCCGGTCACGAAATGATGTCCGGATGGTTGAAGAACTGATCAGCACCGACGGCACCACCCCGCGCCGGATCGCCGATGCCTACGTGCAGGCCCTCGCCCAGCTGGACCCGCTGACCGCGGTGTACCTGGGGATCAACCCCGATGACGACCGCCTGCCCGACCTGTCCCCGGCCGGCACCGAGCGGCTGGCCGCGCTGGCCCGGCACACCCTGGCGGTGCTGGCGGACGTCGAGGCGGCCGGGGCGGCCACGGACGAGGCCGAGCGCCGCTGCGCCCGGCTGCTGCGCGAGCGGCTCACCGCCGAACTCGCCGTCCACGACGCGGGGGAGGAGTTCCGGGCGATCCGCAACATGGGCTCGCCGGTGCACAACCTGCGTGACGTCTTCACCCTGATGCCCACCGAGACGCCGGAGCAGTGGGAGGTGGTCGGCCGCCGGCTCGCCCGGGTGCCCGCCGCGCTGGACCAGTACCGCGAGACCCTGGCCGAGGGCATCGAGCGGGGCCTGCTCTCCGGCCCCCGCCAGGTCGCCACCATGGTCGGGCAGCTGGGCGAGTGGCTGGAGGGCGAGGTGCCCGGCGGCTGGTTCGGCGAGTTCGTCCGGGAGGCCCCGGAGGGCCTGCGCGAGGGCCTGGCCGGACACGCCGTGACCGCGTCCGCCGCACTGGCCGGGCTGCGCGACTGGATGCGTGACGTCTACGGTCCGGCCGCCGCCGCTGCCCCCGACACCGCCGGGCGCGAGCGCTACGGCCGCTGGGTCCGCTACTGGACGGGCGCGGACCTCGATCTCGACGAGGCGTACGGCTGGGCCTGGCAGGAGTTCCACGACCTGCTCGCCCAGATGCGGGCGGAGGCCGCGAAGGTGCTCCCCGGCGCCACCCCGATGGAGGCGATGAAGTGGCTGGAGACCGACGGCCCCACGATCAAGGGCGCCGAGTCCGCGCGTGAGTACCTCCAGGGCCTGATGGACCAGGCCGTCAGTGACCTCCAGGGCACCCACTTCGACCTGGCCGAGCCGGTCACCCGGGTCGAGTCGATGATCGCCCCGTCCGGCAGCGCCGCCGCGCCGTACTACACCGCGCCCTCGCTGGACTTCACCCGCCCCGGGCGGACCTGGCTGCCGACCCTCGGGCGGGAGGCCTTCCCGGTCTGGGACCTCGTCTCCACCTGGTACCACGAGGGCGTCCCCGGCCACCACCTCCAGCTCGCGCAGTGGAACTACGTCGCCGACCGGCTCTCCACCTACCAGGTCAGCATCGGCGGGGTCAGCGCCAACCTGGAGGGCTGGGCGCTGTACGCCGAGCGCCTGATGGACGAGCTGGGCTACCTCACCGACCCCGGTCACCGGCTCGGCTACCTGAACGCCCAGATGATGCGCGCGCTCCGGGTGATCATCGACATCGGCATGCACGTCGGCCTGGAGTTCCCCGCCGACTCGCCGTACCGGCCGGGCGAGCCGGTCGGGCCGGACGCGGCCCGGGAGTTCTTCGGCCTGTACTGCGGCCTCTCGGCGGACTTCCTCGACAGCGAGCTGGTCCGCTACCTGGGGATGCCCGGCCAGGCGATCGGCTACAAGCTGGGCGAGCGCGCCTGGCTGCGCGGCCGCGCGGCGGCCCGCGAGGCGCACGAGGGGCGCGGCGAGGTGTTCGACCTCAAGGCCTGGCACATGGCGGCGCTGTCGCAGGGCTCGCTGGGCCTGGACGACCTGGTCGCGGAGCTGGCCGCGCTCTAGCCGGCCGGCCGGCGGGCCCCGCCGGACGCACGCGGACCCCGGGTGTCGCAGGACACCCGGGGTCCGTCCGCGTGTGTTCCCGCGCCTGCGCGCGTCGGTCTGTGCGCGTTCCCGCGCCCGGGTGCGTCCGCCTGCGCGCGTTCCCGCGCGCCTTCGTACGGCCCGGCGCGGCGGGCCCCCGGGCCTGGTTCCGAGGCCCTCGTCCGCTGGTCCCGGGGCCCTGGGTCGTTTGTCCCAATTCACCATATTTGGTGAGTTTTTTCCTTGCCAATCGGCGTCCCGAGCGTTTGGCTGGAAGGCGACTGCGTGACCTCTCCGCACCCGACGGAAGGCTCCCCCAGTGTCTTCGCAAACTGCTACCGGTCCTCAGGCCGGGATGGCGGGCAACCGCCGCTGGTGGGCGTTGGCGGTCATCGCCATCGCCCAGCTGATGATCGTGCTCGACATCACCATCGTGAACATCGCGCTGCCCTCGGCCCAGAAGGACCTCGGCATCTCCGACGCCAACCGGCAGTGGGTCATCACGGCCTACACGCTGGCGTTCGGCGGACTGCTGCTCCTCGGCGGCCGGCTCGGCGACCTCTTCGGCCGCAAACGCGTCTTCACCGTCGGCCTGCTCGGCTTCGCCCTCGCCTCCGCGATCGGCGGCGCCGCGTCCGGACCGGCCATGCTGTTCGGGGCCCGTGCCCTCCAGGGCGCGTTCGGCGCGCTGCTGGCTCCGTCGGCGCTGGGGCTGCTCTCGACCACCTTCAGTGATCCGAGGGAACGCAGTACCGCCTTCGGCATCTTCGGTGCGATCGCCGGCGGCGGCGCTGCGATCGGGCTGCTCCTGGGCGGTCTGCTGACCGAGTACCTGAACTGGCGCTGGTGCCTGTTCGTCAACACCCCGATCGCGATCGCCACGGCGTTCGCCGCCTCCTACGTCCTCACCGCCGACCACATCGCCAAGGGGCGCCGGGTCAAACTCGACCTCCCCGGTGCGTTCCTGGGCTGCGGCGGCCTGCTCGCCATCGTCTTCGGCACGTCCGAGGCCGTGAGCCGCGGCTGGATCGACTGGCTGGTGCTGGGCTCACTGATCCTGGGCGCGCTCCTGCTGCTGGTGTTCGTCCTGGTCGAGCGGCGGACCGAGCACGCCCTGCTGCCGATCCACATCGTCGGCGAGCGAAACCGCGGCGGCGCCGCGCTCTCGATCGGCCTGGCCATGATCGGCATGTTCGGGCTGTTCCTGTTCCTCACCTACTACCTGCAGGTGATCAAGCACTTCTCGCCGGTGATGTCCGGCGTCTCGTTCCTGCCGATGACGGCCGCCATCGTCATCAGCTCCACCGGGTTCGCGGCCCGGCTGATGACCAGGGTGCCCTCGCGCAACCTGATCGGCCCCGGGCTGTTGCTGGCCGCGGCGGGCATGGCCTGGCTGACCCAGATGAAGGTGGACAGCCCGTGGGCCGGCATGGTGCTGCCCGCCGAGCTGCTGCTGGGCTTCGGCATGGGCCTGATCTTCATGCCCTCGATGAGCCTGGCCACCCTCGGCGTCGCCCCGCACGAGGCGGGCGCGGCCTCGGCCACCATCAACTCGGCCCAGCAGGTGGGCGGCTCCGTCGGCACGGCGCTGCTGAACACCATTGCGGCGAGCGCCACCGCGACCTTCCTGGCCACCCGGATCGCCTCCGACCCGGCGGTCCAGGCCGAGGGCGCGGTGCACGGGTACGTGGTCGCCACCTGGGTGGCGATGGGCATCCTGCTGCTGGCGGCGGTGATCGCGTTCCTGATGATCAACCACCGGCCGGCACCCGGTGAGGCCACCGGCGGCACGGGCACGGGTACGGCCGCGGACGAGGCCGCGGTGGCCGACGCCGGCGCGACCGGCCCGGCGGCGGCGCCCGCCAAGACGGCGGGAGCCCCGGCCCCGGGTCAGCGTCAACGGGCATCCTGAAACTTGCCGCAAGGTCTTGCAGTCAACCTCCGGCGCCTGCTTGACTCCTGGCCACCCCCAGGGATCGAGGAGGCGCCGCCGTGTCCGTGCCCGTGTCCGTGTCACCGTCCGTGCCCGCGCCCGCCGCGGCGACCGCCGTCCCGCCCGACGGCCCCGCGGCCGGGTACGACCTGCTGGTGGTCGGCGGGGCCGGCGTGGACACCATCGTCCGGGTCGACCGGCTGGAAGTCCCGGACGGTGACTCGCACTCCGTGCCGCCGGTGCTCGACTACGTCGCCCACACCGGCAACGGCGTCGCCCTCGGCGCCCACCACCTCGGCCTTCGCACCGCCTTCCTCGACCACCTCGGCGAGGATCCGCAGGCCGAGCTGATCCTCGCCGAGTACGCCCGCCAGGGCCTGCCGTTCGCCCACCTGGTCTCCCCGCACGGCACCCCGCGCGCGGTCAACCTGGTCGACGCGGCCGGCCGCCGGTTCTCCTTCTACGACGGCCGCCACCCCGCCGAGCTGCGCCTCCCGCGCGAGTTCTACCTCCCGTACGTGGAGCGCAGCCGGCACGTCCACCTCTCCATCACCGGCCCCAACCGCGACATGTACCCGGACCTGCACCGGCTCGGCCGCACCAGCTCCACCGACCTGCACGACTGGGACGGCCACGACCCCCACCACCGCGACTACGCGGTCAACTCCGACCTGGTCTTCCTCTCGGTGGCCGGCTGCCGGGGCCGCCACGAGGAGGTGATGCGGTCCGTCCTCGCCGCGGGCCGTGCCACCGCCGTGATCGCCACCGCCGGCGCCGAGGGCTGCCACCTGCTCACCCGCGAGGCCCCGGACGCCCCGGCCCTGCACCTGCCCGCCGTCGACCCGGGCCGCCCGGTCGTCGACACCAACGGCGCCGGGGACGCCTTCGTGACCGGCTTCCTGTACGCGTGGTTCCGCGGCCGCCCGCTGCCGGAGTGCGCCCGTGCCGGTGCGGTGGCCGGGGCGTTCGCCTGCACCACCGCAGGGACGCACACCGCGTTCATCACCGCCGACGGGCTGGCGGCCGGCCTCGCCCGGTGAGGGATTTCTCATCCACCTCCCAGTCGGGGATAACGACGCTCCCAGCTGCTTCCGCCATAGTCGGGTCCGTATCCGCACCGACTCACAGGGCAGGAGCAGACGGACATGGGCCAGCGCCGCCGCCGATCGCACCGCCACCGCCTCCTGGCGCCCACGCTGTTGACCGCGCTCTCGGCCCTGACCGTCGCCGCGCTGGTCCTCGGCACGCACAGCCTGACCTCCGAGGCGACGGCGGTCGGCGGGCCGTCGGCGGCGGTCTCCACACCGGCGTCGACCGCCGCGTCACCGTCCGCACCTGCGCCCTCCACGCCTGCGCCCTCTGCTCCGGCGCCGTCCGCACCGGCACCGTCAGCCTTGGCCGCGGAGCCGACCGACCAGGCCGAGGAGTCGGACGCCGCCGAGCCGTCGGACCCGGTGCGGGCGGCGGCCCCCGCCACCTCGCCGGCCGCCGTGGCCACCGCCGCCACCGCACTGCCCGCACCCGCGGCCGCCCTCGGCACCACCGCGAAGGCCGCGGCCACCCCGGAGGCGGCCACCGTGGGCGCCCTGTTCAGCGGCGCGGTCGAGGCGGGCAACCACTTCTGCACCGCCAGCGTCCTGCACAGCCCGACCGGCAACCTGCTGCTCACCGCCGCCCACTGCATGAGCAGCACCGACGGCGTGGTCTTCGCCCCCGGCTACCGTGACGGCGACGCTCCGTACGGCACCTGGCGGGTCACCGCGATCCACACCAGTAGCGGCTGGTCGCGCAACGGCGACCCGGACGAGGACTTCGCGATCCTGGAGACCGCCCCCTCCGACGGTCACCGGATCGAGGACGTGGTCGGCGCCAACCAGCTCGGCACCGACGTGTCCTTCGCCGCCACCGTCCGCCTCTACGGCTACCCCGGCGGCGGCGAGGAGCCGAACCTCTGCACCAACGCCACCGACCGGCACAGCAGCTACCAGCGCGTCGTCGACTGCCCCGACTACCCCGGCGGCACCAGCGGCGGCCCGTGGATCGACACCGCGACCGGCCACGTCATCGGCATCATCGGCGGCTACCAGCAGGGCGGTGACAGCGACGACACCTCGTACAGCGCGTACTTCGACCACACCGTCGCGACGCTCTACAACGCGGCGGTGGCGGCCGCCTCCTGACTGCCCCGCAACCCGACCCCGGCCCGGCCGGCGGCACCCGCCGCCCGCCGGGCCGCCGTCCCCCCCGACTCGCCCCGGAACACGACAAAGGCCCAGATCCGTGGATGAACTCCACTGACCTGGGCCTCAGTTGCACTTCTCGCGAAGTGCCCCCGGCAGGATTCGAACCTGCGCACCCGCCTCCGGAGGGCGGTGCTCTATCCCCTGAGCTACGGGGGCCTGCTGTGTTGCTGTCGTCGCGTTCGCTCCGACGTGGAGAACATTACCAGGCTCGGAGCGTGGTCCGTGCACGGGTTTCGAACCGGGGGCGGTGGGCGGGGGAGCGGAAGTGCGGAAAGGCCGGACGGGGTGGCAGGGCCGCCGATACCCTCGGTGAGGTGTCAGGAGTGTCCGGGCGGGTCCTCGTGGTGGACGACAGCGAGGTGATCCGCCAGCTGATCAGGGTCAACCTGGAGCTTGAGGGCTTCGAGGTGGTGACCGCCGCCGACGGCGCCGAATGCCTGGAGGTGGTCCGCCGGGTGAAGCCGGACGTGGTGACGCTGGACGTGATGATGCCGCGGCTGGACGGCCTGCGGACGGCGGCCCGGCTGCGGGCCGCGCCGGGGACGAGCGGGCTGCCGATCGCGATCGTCAGCGCCTGCACGCCGGCCGATCTGGATCTGGGTGCGGCGGCCGGGGTGGACGGGTACCTGGGGAAGCCCTTCGATCCGGCGGACCTCGTGGCGTTGGTCCGGCGGCTGATGACGCGGGGCCGGGAGTCCGACGGGTTTCGCCCTGAGCGAACAGAGCGCACGGATCGCGGCTGAGCGCCGCCGACCGGGGCCCTCGGGCGTCTCAACCGGTAAACCGAGTGGCGGGCGGGCACCCCGTCTCGCCTACGCTTGCGTCGTGACCCCCGCAGAACTCTCCCAGGCAGTCCAGGCCGCAGTGAGCGCCGCCGTCGAGGCGGGCGAGCTGGCCGTCGCCGTGCCCGAGCACGTGACGATCGAGCGGCCCAAGAACAGGGACCACGGCGACTACGCGACGAACGTGGCCCTCCAGCTCGCGAAGCCGGCCGGCCGGCCGCCGCGAGCCGTGGCCGACCTGGTGGCCGCCCGTCTGCGCGAGCTCCCCGGGGTCGCCCAGGTCGACATCGCCGGGCCCGGCTTCCTGAACATCACGCTCGACGCCGCCACCCAGGGTGCGCTGGCGCGGAGCATCGTCGAGGCGGGCGAGGCCTACGGCCGCAACGACGCGCTCCAGGGCCTGAAGATCAACCTGGAGTTCGTCTCCGCCAACCCGACCGGCCCGATCCACATCGGCGGCGTCCGCTGGGCCGCCGTCGGCGACTCGCTGGCCCGGGTGCTGCGGGCCTCCGGCGCCGAGGTCACCACCGAGTACTACCTCAACGACGCCGGCGTGCAGATCTCCAAGTTCGCCGGCTCGCTGAAGGCCGCCGCGAACGGGCAGCCGGTGCCGGCCGACGGGTACGTCGGCGAGTACATCGCCGACATCGCCAAGGCGATCGTGGACGGTGTCCCGGGCGTGCTCGACCTGCCCGAGGACGAGCAGCTGGAGGCCTTCCGCACCGAGGGCCTCAAGCTCATGGTGGCCGAGATCCAGCGCTCGATGGAGGAGTTCGGCACCCACTTCGACGTCTGGTTCTCGGAGAAGTCGCTGCACGACTCCGGCGCCGTCGAGAAGGCCATCGACCGGCTGCGCGAGCAGGGCCACGTCTTCGACCAGGACGGCGCGATCTGGCTGCGCACCACCGACTTCGGTGACGACAAGGACCGCGTCCTGATCAAGGCCGACGGCGAGACCACGTACTTCGCCGCCGACGCCGCGTACTACCTGTCCAAGCGGGACCGCGGCTCCGAGGTCTCGGTCTACATGCTGGGCGCGGACCACCACGGCTACGTCAACCGGCTCAAGGCCATCGCGGCCTGCGCGGGCGACGACATGGACCGCAACATCGAGGTCAAGATCGGCCAGTTCGTGAAGATGCTTCGCGACGGCGAAGAGGTCCGCATGTCCAAGCGGGCCGGCAACATCATCACCATCGACGACGTCGTCGACTGGATCGGCGTGGACGCGGCCCGGTACACCCTGGCGCGCTCCTCCACCGACTCCACGATCACGCTCGACATCAACGTGCTGACCAGCCAGACCAACGAGAACCGCGTGTACTACGTCCAGTACGCGCACTCCCGGATGTGCGCGGTGCAGCGCAACGCGGACACCCAGGGCATCACCCGCGGTGCGGCCGAGGCGTTCAAACCCGAGCTGCTCGACTCCGAGTGGGAGTCCGACCTGCTCGGCCACCTCGGCGAGTTCCCGCGCGTGCTGGCCTTCGCCGGCGAGACGCGCGAGCCCCACCGGGTCGCGGTCTACCTGGAGGAGCTCGCGGCCAAGTACCACCGTTTCTACGACAACTGCCGCATCCTGCCGCGGGGCGACGAGGAGGTCACGGACCTCACGCGCGCCCGGCTCTGGCTGGCCGACGCGACGCGCACGGTCGTCGCCAACGGCCTCACGCTCCTGGGCGTGACGGCGCCCGAGCGGATGTAGTACCTCCCCCCAAGCGCAGAGCGGGGGCGGCGGACGGTCAACGGGGACCGTCGCCGCCCCTCGCCATAGGTCTAGGAAGTCAGCAGAGATGAGTCGCTCCGCACACCCCGCAGGCCCCCGTCACGGCGACGTGCTGCCCGAGGGCCACTACCAGGCCCCGCCGGCGGACCTGAACACGCTCGACCCCAAGGTCTGGTCGCAGACCGTCACCCGCGGCGCCGACGGCGTCGTCAGCGTCGGCGGCATCGACGTCCGGCGGATCGCCGAGGAGTTCGGCACCCCGGCCTACGTCATGGACGAGGACGACTTCCGCGCCCGGGCCCGCGCCTGGCGGGACGCCTTCGGCAGCGACGCGGACGTCTACTACGCCGGCAAGGCGTTCCTTTCCAAGGCGGTCGTGCGCTGGCTGCACGAGGAGGGCCTGAACCTCGACGTGTGCAGCGGCGGCGAACTGCACGTCGCGCTGGCCGCCGGGATGCCCGCCGGGCAGATCGCGCTGCACGGCAACAACAAGTCCGTCCCCGAGCTGGAGCAGGCCGTGAAGGCGGGCGTCGGGCACGTGGTGGTCGACTCCTTCGAGGAGATCGAGCGGCTCGCCGTGATCGCCGGCCGGCAGGGCGTCCGGCAGCCGGTGCTGATCCGGGTGACGGTCGGCGTCGAGGCGCACACCCACGAGTTCATCGCCACCGCGCACGAGGACCAGAAGTTCGGCCTCTCGCTGAGCGGGGGCACGGCCGCGGAGGCCGTCCGCCGGGTGCTCGCGCACCCGGAGGCCCTGGAGCTGCGCGGCATCCACTCGCACATCGGCTCGCAGATCTTCGACATGGCCGGGTTCGAGGTGGCCGCCCGCCGGGTGGTCGGCCTGCTGGCGGAGGTCCGGGACGAGCACGGCGTCGAGCTGCCGGAGATCGACCTCGGCGGCGGCCTCGGCATCGCCTACACCAGCGAGGACGACCCGCGCGAGCCCGCCGAGATCGCGGTCGCGCTGGCCGCCATCGTCCGCCGCGAGTGCGCGGCCGCGGACCTCGCCGCGCCGCGGCTGTCCGTCGAGCCCGGCCGGGCGATCGTCGGCCCGACCGCGTTCACGCTGTACGAGGTCGGCACCGTCAAGCCGCTGGAGGGTCTGCGCACCTACGTCAGCGTGGACGGCGGCATGTCCGACAACATCCGCACCGCGCTCTACGACGCCGAGTACTCGGTGGCCCTGGTGTCGCGCACCAGCGACGCGGAGCCGATGCTGTCCCGGGTGGTGGGCAAGCACTGCGAGTCCGGTGACATTGTGGTCCGGGACGCCTTCCTGCCGGCCGACCTGGCCCCGGGCGACCTGATCGCGGTGCCCGCCACCGGTGCCTACTGCCGTTCGATGGCGAGCAACTACAACCACGCCCTCCGGCCGCCCGTCCTGGCCGTCCGGGACGGAGCGGCCCGGGTGATCGTCCGGCGCGAGACGGAGGAGGATCTCCTGCGTCTCGATATCGGATGACGAAATCCTTGTCTCAGATCATGGAACGACCGTAGATCCGTGCGGAAAGTCCCGGAGACTGGTACAGATCGAAGTTCCGGCGGGCCCAGAGAATCCCGCCGGAAATACCGGAGCAGGACGAATGCAGAGCGGAGTCGGATGATGCGTACGCGGCCGCTGAAGGTGGCGTTGCTGGGCTGTGGTGTGGTGGGCTCCGAGGTGGCGCGCATCATGACGACGGACGCCGCCGACCTCGCCGCGCGCATCGGCGCGCCGGTCGAGCTCGCCGGCATCGCGGTCCGGCGGGCCGGCCGGCCCCGCCCGGGCGTGCCCGAGCACCTGTTCACCACCGATGCCGAGGCCCTGGTCAACCGGGGCGACATCGACGTGGTGATCGAGGTGGTGGGCGGCATCGAGCCGTCCAAACACCTCATCCTGTCGGCGTTCCGCCAGGGGGCGTCGGTGGTCAGCGCCAACAAGGCGCTGCTCGCCAAGGACGGCGCCGAGCTGCACGCCGCGGCCGCCGAGGCCGGGGTGGACCTCTACTACGAGGCCGCGGTGGCCGGCGCGATCCCGCTGATCCGCCCGCTGCGCGAGTCGCTGGCCGGCGACCGGGTCAACCGGGTGCTCGGGATCGTCAACGGCACCACCAACTTCATCCTCGACAAGATGGACAGCACCGGCGCCGGCTACTCGGAGGCGCTGGAGGAGGCCACCGCGCTGGGGTACGCCGAGGCCGACCCGACCGCCGACGTGGAGGGCTTCGACGCCGCCGCGAAGGCGGCGATCCTGGCCGGCATCGCCTTCCACACCAAGGTCACCGCCGCGGACGTCTACCGCGAGGGCCTGACCGAGGTGACCGCCGCCGACATCGCCTCCGCCAAGCAGATGGGCTGCGTGGTCAAGCTGCTGGCGATCTGCGAGCGGGCCGCCGACGGCGCGTCCGTCACCGCACGCGTCCACCCGGCGATGATCCCGCTCTCGCACCCGCTGGCGTCCGTCCGGCAGGCGTACAACGCGGTGTTCGTCGAGGCCGAGGCGGCCGGCCGGCTGATGTTCTACGGTCCGGGCGCGGGCGGCGCGCCGACCGCCTCGGCGGTCCTCGGCGACCTCGTCGCGGTCTGCCGCAACAAGCTCGCCGGATCCATCGGCCCCGGCAACTCGGTGTACACCCAGCTGCCGGCCAAGCCGATGGACGAGGTCGTCACCCGGTACCACGTCAGCCTGGACGTGGACGACCGCGCGGGCGTGCTCGCCCAGGTGGCGTCCGTCTTCGCCGAGCACGGCGTCTCCATCGACACCGTGCGCCAGCAGGGCCGCGACGGCGACGCCTCGCTCGTCGTGGTCACCCACCGTGCCACCGACGCCGCCCTGTCGGCGACGGTCGACAAGCTCCGCGCGCTGGACAGCGTGCGGGACGTGGCCAGCATCATGCGGGTCGAAGGGGAGTAGGAAGAGCCATGAACGACGTGATCGCCGGGCGAGTGGCGGCGCAGACCCACCAGTGGCGAGGCCTGATCGAGGAGTACCGCGACCGCCTGCCGGTCAGCGACACGACTCCCGTGGTCACCCTGCTGGAGGGCGGCACGCCGCTCGTTCCCGCCCAGGTGCTCTCCGAGCGCACCGGCTGCGAGGTCTACCTCAAGGTCGAGGGCGCCAACCCGACCGGTTCCTTCAAGGACCGCGGGATGACGATGGCCATCTCCAAGGCGAAGGAGGACGGCGCCCAGGCCGTCATCTGCGCCTCCACCGGCAACACCTCGGCCTCCGCCGCCGCGTACGCGGTGCGGGCCGGGATGGTGTCGGCGGTGCTGGTGCCGCAGGGCAAGATCGCGCTCGGCAAGATGGGCCAGGCGCTGGTGCACGGCGCGAAGATCCTTCAGGTGGACGGGAACTTCGACGACTGCCTCACCCTTGCGCGTGAACTGTCCGAGAAGTACCCGGTGGCGCTGGTCAACTCGGTGAACCCGGTCCGGATCGAGGGCCAGAAGACCGCGGCCTTCGAGATCGTCGACATGCTCGGCGACGCGCCGGACATCCACGTCCTCCCGGTCGGCAACGCGGGCAACATCACCGCGTACTGGCGGGGTTACCGCGAATACGCCACCGACGGCCTGGCCACCCGCACCCCGCGGATGTGGGGCTTCCAGGCCTCCGGCTCGGCCCCGATCGTGGACGGCGCGCCGGTGCTCAAGCCGCAGACCATCGCCACCGCGATCCGGATCGGCAACCCGGCCTCCTGGGACTACGCGCTGGCCGCGCGGGACGAGTCGGGCGGTCTCATCGACAAGGTGACCGACCGTCAGATCCTTTCCGCCTACCGGCTGTTGGCCGCGCAGGAGGGCGTCTTCGTGGAGCCCGCCTCGGCCGCCTCGGTGGCCGGTCTGCTGGCCAAGGCGGAGGCCGGTCTGGTCGACCCGGGCCAGCGGATCGTCTGCACCGTGACCGGCAACGGCCTCAAGGACCCGGACTGGGCGGTGGCCGGCGCGCCGCAGCCGCAGATCGTGCCGATCGACGCGGAGACCGCCGCTCAGCGCCTCGGCCTGCTCGACTGAGCTCCGTCACCCCGTGACCGGTGCGCGGGCCGACCCTTTCGGGGGTCGGCCCGCGGCCGTTCCCGGCTGACACTTTTGTGTCAATTCGGCCGCGCATTCCACGGCGATTCCGGCACGCATTCCGGCCAGAAACGGCAACACACCAGATCGAAGGCCCACGGGGTGTACCACTGTGGAACCTCTCTTCGATACTCTGGGGACGGCCGTGTGGCACACGCCCCGGGTCCGGCCCGTCCACGGGCCGCGCCGACGACTGTGACCGCCCGCCCCGGCCGGGGCCCTCGGCCCTTCGCCCCTCCCACCCCCGCACCCGCACCCTCGCACCGACGCGCTTCGCGCCGCCCGATTTCCCCAGGAGAGTCCACCGCATGGCCGGTCCTGCGTTCCGTGCCGCCGCCGTCCGGGTCCGGGTTCCCGCGACCAGCGCCAACCTCGGCCCCGGCTTCGACGCCTTCGGACTCGCGCTGGGTCTGTACGACGACGTGGTCGTCCGGGTCGCCGACTCCGGGCTGTCCGTCGACATCGCCGGCGAGGGCGCCGGCACACTCGCCCGCGACGAGCGCCACCTGGTGGTCCGCTCGATGCGCGCCGCCTTCGACCGCCTCGGCGGCCAGCCGCGCGGCCTCGAAGTCGTCTGCGCCAACCGGATACCGCACGGCCGCGGCCTGGGCTCCTCGTCCGCCGCGATCTGCGCCGGCATCGTGGCCGCCCGCGCCGTCACCATCGGCGGCCCGTCCGCGCTGGACGACGACGCGCTGCTGGCCCTCGCCTCCGAGCTGGAGGGCCACCCGGACAACGTCGCGGCCTGCCTGCGCGGCAACTTCACGGTGGCCTGGACCGACGAGGAGTCGGCCAAGGCCGTCACCCTGGAGCCGTCCGCGCAGGTCGTCCCGGTGGTCTTCGTGCCGGCCACCGAGGTGCTCACCGAGACCGCCCGCGGCCTGCTGCCGAAGACGGTCCCGCTGGCCGACGCCGCCGTCAACGCGGGCCGCGCCGCGCTGCTGGTGGAGGCGCTGACCCGGCGGCCCGAGCTGCTGCTCGCCGCCACCGAGGACCGCCTGCACCAGGACTACCGGGCCTCCGCGATGCCGGACAGTGCCGCGCTGGTGGGGGCGTTGCGCGCGGAGGGCGTCCCCGCGGTGATCTCCGGCGCCGGCCCGACCGTGCTGGCGCTCACCGACGAGGCGGGTGCCGACAAGGTGCTGGCCTTCGCCGACGACCACGGCCGGGGCGGACCGGTGTTCGCCGCGCACCGGCTGGAGCTCGACCGGACCGGGGCCTCGGTCCTCCCGCTCGACGGCTGAACGGCACGTCCGACGGGGTGTCCGGGCACCGCCCGGTCGGACGGCAGGGCGTCCGGCGCCCGGACCGGAAGGGTCCGGAGCCGGGCCGTCCGGACACGATTGGCAAGCGCAAGGCTGGGGAATGTGTGAGGGGGTCGGTAGTGTTAACCTCATTGCTGCACCAGGTGCCCTCCGGGGCTCGGTGCGCCGCGTCCCCATCCCAGCACTCCGCACCAGCGGAGTCCCGGCGATGCACGGGGCGACGATTCTCCGGGAGCCCACCGCAGCGCGTACGCAGCCTGCCTGCGCGACCTGCGGCCGCATCCCGAAGCCGTGACGGCACCTGACTCCCACCCGAAGCCTCCCACCTTGAGGCCAGGACGGGCGGAGCGCGGGCCACCGTCACGCGACGGGGTCCGGGATTCGCAGGCAGCGTGGGGGAACCGCCCGGCCGAGGCCGGGGTGGCGGCACGTCCCGGCCGATGGCCGGGGGAGGGCCGGCACGTGGCCGTCCCATCGCGCCACCCGGCACCAGCACCACCGTGCTTCAAGCACCGCACCTCGCAGCCCACTCCCGACCGGCTACCCGCCATTCGGGGGTTCACCGCCTCGGACCGACGCAGTCGAGCGTTGGTCAGGACAGCACAACCGGTCGCCGAGCCAGACAGGCCGACGTCCGCTCCAGGGAAGGACCCTTAGTGAGCGACACCACCGATCTGATGGGCGCGCGCCCGGACGCCGAGGCGTCGGACGCAGCCGCCGCCCCCGCGGCCCCGGCCCGGCGCCGTCGTACCGCCGCCGCGGGCCTGGACGGCCTCGTCCTGGCCGAGCTGCAGAAGCTCGCCTCGACGCTCGGGATCAGCGGCACGGGACGCCTGCGCAAGAGCCAGCTGATCGAGGCCATCAAGGAGAAGAGCGGCGGGGACCCGCTGCTCGCCGCCGGCGGGGCCGCTCCGGCCGCCCCGGCCGCCAAGCGCGCCGCCGCCAAGGCGGACGCCGCGGAGCCGGCCGAGAAGCCCGCCCGCCGCACCAAGGCCGCGCAGGCCGAGGCCGCCGCCGCCGAGGCGCAGGCCCAGATCGACATCCCGGTCCAGGCCGCGGCCGAGACCGCCGCGCCGGCCCGCGCCGAGCGCACCCGCCGCCGGGCCACCTCGGCCGCCGGCGCCCCGACCGCCGACGCCGCCGCCGCTGCCGCCGAGGCGCCCGCCGCGGTCGTCACCGAGGCCAAGCAGGCCGAGGCCCGCACGGCCGAGACCCGCGCCTTCGAGGGCCGCGAGGAGGGTCGCACCGAGACCCGCCGCGACCGCCGGGACCGCCGGGACCGCCGCGAGGGCGGCGAGCGCGAGGTCCGCCAGGAGGCCGGCGAGGCCCAGGCCGGCCAGGACGGCGACTCCCGCGAGTCGCGTCGTGACCGCCGCAACCGCCGGGACCGCACCGACCGCCCCGAGCGCACCGAGCGCACCGAGCGTGCCGACCGCCAGGGCGGCCAGCAGCAGGGCGGCCAGAGCGACGCCCAGCAGCCCCGCCAGGGCGGCCAGCAGGCTCAGCAGCCGCAGGCCCAGCAGGGCGGCTACGAGGACGACGAGTTCGGTGACGGCCGTCGTGGCCGCCGCGGCCGCTACCGCGACCGCCGGGGCCGTGGCCGCCGCGAGGGCTTCGAGGTCGGCCCGCCGGAGCCGCAGGTCGGTGACGACGATGTGCTGATCCCCGTGGCGGGCATCCTCGACATCCTCGACAACTACGCGTTCGTGCGCACCTCCGGCTACCTGCCGGGCCAGAACGACGTCTACGTCTCGCTCGCCCAGGTCCGCAAGAACGGCCTGCGCAAGGGTGACGCCATCACCGGTGCGGTGCGCCAGCCGCGCGACGGCGAGCGCCGCGAGAAGTTCAACGCCATGGTGCGGCTGGACTCGGTCAACGGCATGGACCCGGAGAGCGGCCGCGGCCGCCCCGAGTTCAACAAGCTGACCCCGCTCTACCCGCAGGATCGGCTCCGCCTGGAGACCGACCCGGGCGTGCTGACCACCCGGATCATCGACCTCGTGTCGCCGATCGGCAAGGGCCAGCGCGGTCTGATCGTCGCGCCGCCGAAGACCGGCAAGACGATGGTGCTGCAGGCGGTCGCCAACGCGATCACCCACAACAACCCCGAGTGCCACCTGATGGTCGTCCTGGTCGACGAGCGTCCGGAAGAGGTCACCGACATGCAGCGGTCGGTGAAGGGTGAGGTCATCTCCTCGACCTTCGACCGCCCGGCGGAGGACCACACCACCGTCGCTGAGCTGGCCATCGAGCGCGCCAAGCGCCTGGTGGAGCTGGGCCACGACGTGGTGATCCTGCTGGACTCGATCACCCGACTGGGCCGTGCCTACAACCTGGCGGCGCCGGCCTCCGGCCGCATCCTGTCCGGTGGTGTCGACTCGACCGCGCTGTACCCGCCGAAGAAGTTCTTCGGTGCCGCGCGCAACATCGAGAACGGCGGCTCGCTGACCATCCTGGCCACCGCGCTGGTCGAGACCGGCTCGCGGATGGACGAGGTGATCTTCGAGGAGTTCAAGGGCACCGGCAACATGGAGCTCAAGCTCGACCGGAAGCTCTCGGACAAGCGCATCTTCCCGGCCGTCGACGTCGACGCCTCCAGCACCCGCAAGGAGGAGATCCTGCTGGGCAGCGAGGAGCTGGCCATCGTCTGGAAGCTCCGCCGGGTGCTGCACGCGCTCGACTCGCAGCAGGCGATCGAGCTGCTGCTGGACAAGATGAAGCAGACGAAGTCCAACGCCGAGTTCCTGATGCAGATCGCCAAGACGACCCCCGGGTCCAGCGACTGACCGTACCGGGGCAACTCGGCAGCACAGAACCCCGGTTCGCGCGAGCGGACCGGGGTTCTGCGCTTGTTCCGGGCCTGTTCCGGGCTTGTTCCGGAGTTGGGACATTTCGAGCCCTTTGGATCATGTTGTCCGATTTACTCTGGAACGTATGGCCGAGCACCAGAGGGTTCCGAACCGCCGCCGCAGGGTCCTGCGCCTGGCCGCGTGCACGCTCGCCGCACTCGTCGTCCTCGGGGCCGGCGCGGCCGGCTACGCCTACTACCGGCTCAACGGGAACATCAAGAGCGTCGACATCGACGCCCGGCTGGGCACCGCCCGCCCGCCGTCCGCCACCGACGGCTCGTTCAACATCCTGGTGCTGGGCTCCGACTCGCGCGCCGGGCAGAACGGCACCCTGGCCGGCGGCGACACCGGTGACACCGCGCGTTCGGACACCGCGATGGTGGTGCACGTCAACCAGGACCACTCGCGGGCCGAGGTGGTCTCCATACCCCGGGACACCCTGGTCACCCGGCCGGAGTGCACCGACGCGACCGGCAGGCCCACGCCCGCGGCCAAGCGCGCGATGTACAACAGCGCGTACGAGACCGGCGGCGCCGCCTGCGCCGTCAAGACCACCGAGCAGCTCACCGGGCTGCGGATGGACCACTACGTCGAGATCGACTTCGAGGGCTTCGCCCGGGTCGTGGACGCGCTCGGCGGGGCCACCGTGACCACCACGGTGCCGATCCACGACCAGGACAGCGGGCTCGACCTCGCCGCCGGCGTGCACCACCTGGACGGCAAGCAGGCACTGGCCTTCGTCCGGACCAGGCACGGCGTCGGCGACGGCAGCGACCTCGGCCGGATCGAGCTGCAGAAGCAGATGGTGAAGTCGCTGCTCGGCCAGGCCGGCGGCACGGGGCTGTTCACCAACCCGGTCAAGCTCTGGTCGGTCGGCGACACGCTGACCCGCTCGATCACCACCGACTCGGCGCTGGCCTCGGTGAACTCACTGGTGGGACTGGCCCAGGAACTCAAGGGGATCGGCCCGGACCAGCTCTCGATGGTCACCCTGCCGGTCGTGACGGCCCCCGGCGACCCCAACCGGGTCGTCCCGCAGGAGCCGCAGGCCGACCAGCTCTGGGCGGCCCTGAAGGCCGACCGGGCGCTCCCGGAGGCCGTCGTGGCGGCGCAGCCGCAGAACCCCGCCCAGGCCACCCCCACGGCCCCGGCGAAGGCCCCGGCGACCGCACCGGCCGGCACCGCCAGGCCGTCCGCGAAGGCCACCACCAGCCGCTGAGCGAGGCCCGGAATATCCCGGAACGCCACCCGGTTTGGGAAGAAGCGGCCGGTCCTGGCAGACTGGTCCGTCGGTCCCGGTTCACGTGCGGCGTTCCAGTCGCCGACCCGGTGCCCTCCCGAACACTAGGAGAACCCCTTGAAGCCCAACGTTCACCCCGAGTACGTGGTCACCAATGTGACCTGCACCTGCGGCGCCGAGTTCACCACCCGCTCGACCGAGACCAGTGGCGTCATTCGCGCCGAGGTCTGCTCGCAGTGCCACCCGTTCTACACCGGCAAGCAGAAGATCCTCGACACCGGCGGCCGCGTGGCCCGCTTCGAGGCCCGCTTCGGCAAGCAGCACAGCGCGAAGGCCTAGCGCTCCCTCGGCGCCGGTTTCCGGCGCCCCCGTACTCGTTCCGGGGGCGCTGGGGACCGGCGCCGTTCGCATCCCCCGGCGCCCGAGCGCCCCGCGACCCCCACCACCGCTACCCACGGGAAGAAGGCCACCCATGTTCGAGGCAGTCGAAGAGCTCCTCGTCGAGCACGCGGGCCTCGAAGCGAGGCTGGCCGACCCGTCCGTCCACGCCGACCAGGCCAACGCCCGCAAGCTGGCCAAGCGGTACGCCGAGCTGACCCCGATCACCCGGGTCTACCGGCAGTGGCGGCAGGCCGGCGAGGACATCGAGGCCGCCCGTGAACTCGCCGCCGAGGACTCGGACTTCATCGCCGAGGTGAAGGACTCCGAGGCCCGCCGCGAGGTGCTGACCGAGGAGCTGCGCCTGCTGCTCGTGCCGCGCGACCCGAATGACGAGAAGGACGTCATCCTGGAGATCAAGGCGGGCGAGGGCGGCGAGGAGTCCGCGCTGTTCGCCGGGGACCTCCTGCGGATGTACCTGCGCTTCGCCGAGCGGATCGGCTGGAAGACCGAGATCATCGACTCGAACGAGTCCGACCTCGGCGGGTACAAGGACGTCTCCGTGGCCGTGAAGACCAGGGGCGGCACCGAGCCCGGGCAGGGCGTCTGGGCCCGGCTCAAGTACGAGGGCGGCGTGCACCGCGTCCAGCGCGTGCCGGCCACCGAGTCGCAGGGCCGCATCCACACCTCGGCGGCGGGCGTGCTGGTCACCCCCGAGGCCGAGGAGGTCGAGGTCGAGGTCGTCGCCAACGACCTGCGCATCGACGTCTACCGGTCTTCCGGCCCGGGCGGCCAGTCCGTCAACACGACCGACTCGGCGGTCCGGATCACCCACCTGCCGACCGGTATCGTGGCCTCCTGCCAGAACGAGAAGAGCCAGCTGCAGAACAAGGAGCAGGCGATGCGCATCCTGCGTTCGCGGCTGCTGGCCGCCGCGCAGGAAGAGGCCGAGCGGGAGGCCTCGGACGCGCGCCGCAGCCAGGTCCGCACGGTGGACCGCTCCGAGCGGATCCGCACGTACAACTACCCCGAGAACCGCATCTCGGACCACCGCACGGGCTTCAAGTCGTACAACCTGGACCAGGTCCTGGACGGCGAACTGAACGCGGTGATCCAGTCCTGCGTCGACGCGGACGCGGCGGCCAAGCTCGCCTCGGCCCAGCAGAACTGAGACCGGCACCCGGGCCCGGATGCCCCTGAGAAGCCGCAGCGCAGAAACAAGAGGTCGTACGTGAACCTGCTGCTCGCCGAGGTGGCCCAAGCCACCCAGCGGTTGGCCGCGGCCGGTGTGCCGTCGCCGCGCTTCGACGCGGAGGAGCTCGCCGCACACGTCCACAACGTCAAGCGCAGCCAGCTGCACACGGTGAAGGACGCCGACTTCGACGCCCGCTACTGGGAGGCCGTCTCCCGCCGCGAGGCGCGCGAGCCGCTCCAGCACATCACCGGCCGGGCGTTCTTCCGGTACCTGGAGCTGGCCGTCGGCCCCGGGGTGTTCGTGCCCCGCCCGGAGACCGAGTCGGTCGTCGAGTGGGCCATAGACGCCGTCCGCGACATGGACGTGGCCGAACCCCTGGTGGTCGACCTCTGCTCCGGCTCCGGCGCCATCGCGCTGGCCCTCGCCCAGGAGCTGCCGCGCTCCACCGTGCACGCGTTCGAGCTGGACGAGGGCGCCCTGCGGTACACCCGGCGCAACATCGAGGCCAGCTCCGACCGGGCCCGGGTCACCCTGCACGCCGGTGACGCCACCCGGGCCTTCGCCGACGACCGCTCCTGGGACGGCCGCTTCGACCTGGTGATCTCCAACCCGCCGTACATCCCGCTCACCGAGTGGGAGTACGTCGCGCCGGAGGCCCGCGACCACGACCCGCAGATGTCGCTGTTCTCCGGGGAGGACGGTCTCGACACCATCCGCGGCATCGAGCGGGTGGCCGCCCGGCTGCTCCGCCCGGGCGGCGCCGTGGTGATCGAGCACGCCGACACCCAGGGCGGCCAGGTGCCGTGGATCTTCAACGAGGAAGGCGGCTGGACCGACACCGCCGACCACCGCGACCTGAACAACCGGCCGCGCTTCACGACCGCCCGAAGGGTGTCGTTGTGACCAGCAGGACCCGCACCACGGCGCGCGAGGCGTCGCGGTGCTTCGTCATGAGCAATCTCGGAAGGGGACCGCACCGATGAGCCGCCGCTACGACTGTGCCGACGCCGGGGACCGCGCCACCGGCTTGCGCGAGGCCGCCTCGGCCATCCGCCGGGGCGAACTCGTCGTGCTGCCCACCGACACCCTCTACGGGGTCGGTGCGGACGCCTTCTCGCCGGACGCGGTCGCCGCGCTGCTGGCCGCCAAGGGCCGTGGCCGAAACATGCCCTCGCCGGTCCTGGTCGGCTCGCCGACCACCCTGCACGGCCTGGTCACCGACTTCTCCGAGCAGGCCTGGGAGCTGGTCGACGCGTTCTGGCCCGGCGGGCTCACCCTCGTCGCCAAGCACCAGCCCTCGCTGCGCTGGGACCTCGGCGAGACCCGCGGCACCGTCGCCGTCCGGATGCCGCTGCACCCGGTCGCGATCGAGCTGCTGAACACCACCGGCCCGCTCGCCGTCTCCAGCGCCAACAAGACCGGCGGCCCCTCGCCGTCCACCTGCGACGAGGCCGAGCAGCAGCTCGCCGACGCCATCTCGGTCTACCTGGACGGCGGGCAGGCCGACCACGCCACCGCGTCCTCCATCGTCGATGTGACGGGCAAGGTCCCGGTCCTGCTGCGGGCCGGCGCGATCAGCGCCGAGCAGCTGAGGGAGGTCGTCCCCGACCTGGAGGCCGGCAGTTGACGACCGCCTCCCTCCATTCCGGGCCCGGCATATCGCCGTACCTGAGCGTGGGCCCCAGGCCGCTGGACCACTTCCGGATCCTGTTCGTCTGCACCGGCAACATCTGCCGCTCGCCGATCGCGGAGCGGCTCACCCGGCGTGAGCTGGACACCCGGCTGAGCCCGCGGGTGGCCGGCCGGATCCTGGTGGAGAGCGCCGGCACCTGGGGCCATGTCGGCGCGCCGATGGAGGACCACGCCGCCACCGTGCTCGACGAGTACGGCGCCGACAGCGGCGGCTTCACCGGCCGCGAGCTGCTGGACGAGCACGTGGTCGAGGCCGACCTCGTGCTCACCGCCACGCTGGACCACCGCGCCCAGGTGATCTCGATGGGCCACGAGGCCGGGCTGCGCACCTTCACCCTGAAGGAGTTCACCCGACTGGTCCGGACGATAGACCCGGGCACCCTGCCCGACCCGCGCCGCGGCGCGGACGTCACCGAGCGCGCCCGCGCCCTCGTCCGGGCCGCCGCCGCGCTGCGCGGCTGGCTGCTCGCCGCCAGCCCGGAGTCGGACGAGGTGCACGACCCGTACGGCGCCCCGATCGGCATGTTCCGCAACTGCGGCGAGGAGATATTCCACGCGGTGGACCCGGTGGTCACCGCACTCACCGGCGTACCCGCACGCCGTGTCTGATCGCGGCTCCGGTCGCCGGACCGGGCCCTCCCGACGCCGGACCTGACCGCGGCCGCACCCGAACGCCACGGGGTACCGCCCGGCCGGGTGCACCGGCCCCGCGTCGGGAGGACGGCCGCTCCCCGCGGACCTACGCTGGAGGGACCACCCCTCCGCGCCCGAACCGCGGCCGGGGGTCAGCCCAGGATGCCGCCCCGGGAGCCCCGCCATGACCGTCACCGATGCCGCGACCGGCTCCTCCGAGACGACGGGGGGCCGGTGGGGGGCCGAGGTGCTGCGTCGGGCGGATCCGCAGCTGGCCGATCTGCTCGCCGCCGAGGCCGAGCGGCGCAGCGAGAGCATCCAGCTGCTGGCGGGGGAGAACCTCACCAGCCCGGCGGTGCTCGCCGCCCTCGGCGGCCCGCTGATCGACAAGTACGCCGAGGGCTACCCCGGCCGGCGCCACCACACCGGCTGCGCGCTGGCGGACGCCGCCGAGCTGCTGGCGATCGACCGGGCCCGTGAGCTGTTCGTCGCCCCGCACGCCAACGTCCAGCCCCGGTCGGCCACTTCGGCGATGCTGGCGACGTACGCGGCGCTGCTGCGGCCGGGCGACGCGGTGCTCGCGATGTCGCTGGAGCACGGCGGCCACCTCAGCTGCGGCTCCCGGGCCAACTTCTCCGGCCGCTGGTTCGACTTCATCGGCTACGGGGTGCGCCGCGAGGACGGCCGGATCGACCTCGACGAGGTCCGCGAGCTGGCCCGCCGCCACCGTCCGAAGGCCGTCGTGGCCGGTTCCATCTCCTACCCCCGCCACCCGGACTGGGCCGCGTTCCGGGAGATCGCCGACGAGGTGGACGCCTACCTGATCGCCTCCGTCGCGCAGACCACGGGCCTGGTGGCGGCCGGTGTGGCGCCCTCCCCGGTGCCGTACGCGGACGTCACCGTGGCGGCCACCCACAAGCTGCTGCGCGGCCCGCGCGGCGGTCTGCTGCTGAGCACCGCGGAGTTGGCCGAGCGGATCGACCGGGCGGTGTTCCCGTTCAGCCAGGGCGGTGCGGCGATGAACGAGGTGGCCGGCAAGGCGGTCGCGTTCGCGGAGGCGGCCACCCCCGAGTACCGCGCGTACGCCCACCGAACCGTCGCGGGAGCGCGCGTGCTGGCCGCGGGGCTCGCGGAGGCGGGGATGCGCCCGCTGACGGGCGGGACGGACACCCACCTGGTGACGGTGGACGTCGGCCCGCTCGGGGTCAGCGGCGCCGAGGCCGAGCGGCGCTGCGCCGTCGCGGGGCTGATGCTCGGCAAGTGCGCACTCCCGTACGACCCGGCCCCGCCGTCCGAGGCCTCCGGGATCCGGCTCGGCACCGGGACGGTCACGTCGCAGGGCATGGGCGAGGCCGAGCTCGCCGAGATCGCCGGCCTGGTCGGACGCCTGCTCGCGGAGGGGGCGGACGTACGGATCGGCGCGCGCGTCCGGGAGCTCGCGCGGGCCTTCGCCGACCGGCGGTAGCCGGGTATTCGGGCCTCCTACCCGGTAGGGCGAACCGCGATGCGTGTCCTGGGCGTCCGAGTCAATAAGGTGTGTGCCGTGGCGACGCACCTCGAACCCCGGACAGGCACGGGAGTACCTTCGGTACCGACCCGTCGGACAGTGACGCAGGAGGCCAGTGGTGCGTGAGTATCTGCTGGTGCTGTTCTGCACTGCGGCCGTCACCTACCTGTTGACCGGCCCGGTCCGGAAGTTCGCGATCGCTGCCGGCGCGATGCCGCCGGTGCGCGCCCGTGACGTGCACCGCGAGCCCACGCCGCGGCTCGGCGGCATCGCCATGTTCGGCGGTCTCTGCGCGGGCATCCTGGTCGCCTCCCAGCTGGACAACCTGTCCAAGGTCTTCTCCCAGGGCACCGACATCCGCGCGCTGCTGTCCGGCGCCGGGATCATGTGGCTGCTCGGGGTGCTCGACGACAAGTGGGGCGTGGACGCGCTGGTCAAGCTGGGCGGCCAGATGATCGCCGCCGGTGTGATGGTCTGGCAGGGGGTCACCGTGATCACCCTGCCGGTGCCCGGTGTCGGCGCGGTCGCGGTGAGCCCGACCCAGGGCATGGTCATCTCGGTCACCATGGTCGTCGTCATGGTCAACGCGGTGAACTTCATCGACGGCCTGGACGGCCTGGCCGGCGGCATGGTCTGCATCGCCGCGATGGCGTTCTTCCTCTACTCGTACCGGCTCTGGTACGGCTACAACATCATGGACGCGGCCCCCGCCGTGCTGTTCAGCGTGCTGCTGATCGGCATGTGCCTGGGCTTCCTGGCGCACAACCTGCACCCGGCCCGGATCTTCATGGGCGACTCCGGCTCGATGATGCTCGGCCTGATGCTGGCCGTCGCCGCGATCTCCATCACCGGCCGGGTCGATCCGGACCTCATCACCAGCACCACGGGTTCGCAGACCGCCACCGTGCACGCCCTCGTCCCGATCTACATCCCGCTGCTGCTGCCGCTGACCGTCATCGCGCTGCCGCTCGCCGACCTGCTGCTCGCCGTGGTCCGCCGGACCTGGGCCGGCCAGTCGCCGTTCGCCGCCGACAAGCGGCACCTGCACCACCGCCTGCTGCAGGTCGGCCACTCGCACAGCCGGGCCGTGCTGATCATGTACTTCTGGGCCGCGCTGATCGCCTTCGGGACGGTCGCCTTCTCGGTCACCAACACCGGCCGCACGGTGATCCTGACCCTGACCGGGCTCTGCCTGGTCGGCCTGGTGGTGCTGCTCACCCCGCGGTTCCGTCCGCGTGCCCCGCGCGCCGTGCAGGCCTTCGTCCCGCCGCGCTACCGGCGCCGCGGCCCGGGCCGGAACGCCGCCCCGGTCGCACCCGTGGTCACCACCGCCCCGGCCGCTCCGGCCGTGGGGGACGAGACCGGGAGCGATGCCGCGGTGGCCGCGCCGACCTCGGCGCCGATGGCCGAGCTGTCCGCCAAGGACAAGGAACTGCTCGGTGAGCTGCCCAAGGGTTCGTCGGCCGCCGGCGGCCGCGGTCAAGGCCGCGGACGTGGCCATCAGGTGAACTGACGGCTCGTCAAGGTCCTTCACCCGTACGGCGGCACCGTTGGGCCGTCAGTGTGACAGGTGCCACACAATCATGGTAAAGCTCTCATCAAATAGTTTGTGATACCGTTCACGAGTACCGAGAACACGCCGAAAGACCACACAGGTGGATGACTTCCGTCCCTGGCCGGTCTCCCTCGACGGGCTCGCCGCGGAGCGGCCGGCCTGCGGCGGCTCCTCGGTCCGGTGTCACCCACCACGTTCTGTGCCCGTCCCCCTGCCACATCGACATGCCGCCGGAGCTGCCGACATGCCGTCCAACGACGCGCGGATCCTCCGCGGCGCCGCGATCCCCACTGCGGTCGCCGGAATCATCGCGATGGTGATCTCCTTTGCCGTCGCGGGAGGCAAGGGACTGCTCGGCGCCCTCTTCGGAACGCTGCTGGTGATGGCCTTCTTCGCCTCCGGCCAGTTCGCGCTCGACCGCCTGACCAGGTCGAACCCGCAGATCATGATGGCCGCGGCGCTGCTGGTCTACACCACTCAGATCCTGCTGGTCGGGATCGTGCTGGCGGTCTTCAAGAACACCGAGCTCTTCAACCGGCAGGCGTTCGCCTTCACGCTGCTGGGCTGCGCCCTGATCTGGACGGGCTTCCAGGTGCGCGGTGCCCTCAAGGCCAAGACCTTCTACGTCGACCCCAACGCCTCCGAAAACAAGGCGGACAAGCCTTCGGACAAGGGGCGTCAACAGTGACGAGGCCCAGCTGTCCCCCCAACGAGGGGGGCGGTGTTTATGCCGACCTGACGGGCTGCTATCGTCCGTCGCAACAACGGAGTACGGGAAGCGGCCAGGTCTGTCCGGTCAATGGACGGATCGCCCCCCGGACTCGCGCAGTCTTCGATGATCCCGCTGTGGCGCAGCTCACTGCCGAGCGGGATCCGCGAGAAACCCATCAAGTTCCAGTGCCGCACCGTGGCCGCAGGCCACGCCGACACACCGAGGTTGCCGTAATCATGCGTCACGACGAAGGAGTCCGTGGTGAGTGCTGATCAGCTCACGTCTCTCGCCTCAGGCAGTTGCCACTTCGGGGACGCTGGCTGCGGCTTCCCGGCCCCGGGCCTGAACGAGTTCCAGTTCGAGCCGATCTTCTCGATCGGCAGCGTCGACTTCAACAAGCCGATGCTGCTGTCGATGATCGTCGCGCTCCTGGTGATCGTCTTCTTCTGGGCCGCTTTCGCGAAGCCGCGCCTCGTCCCGGGCAAGCTGCAGCTGGTCGGTGAGATCGGCTACGACTTCGTCAAGCGCTCCATCGTGCTGGAGACGATCGGCAAGAAGGGCGAGAAGTACGTCCCGATGCTGGTCTCGATGTTCTTCTTCGTCTGGTTGATGAACATCATGTCGGTCATCCCGTTCGCCCAGTTCCCGGTGACGGCGGCGATCGCGTTCCCGGCCGGCCTCGCGGCCGTCGTCTGGGTCACCTACATGACGCTGACCTTCAAGAAGCACGGCTTCGTCGGCGGTCTGAAGAACCTCTGCTGGCCTTCGGGCATTCCCGGCTGGGTCATGTTCATCCTGGTGCCGATCGAGTTCTTCTCGAACATCTTCGTGCGCCCCTTCACGCTCGCGGTCCGAGCCTTCGCGAACATGTTCGCCGGCCACCTGCTGATCGTGATGTTCTCCATCGCCTCCTGGTACCTGCTCAGCCCGACCCTGGGTGCGCTCTACGGCTCGGCCTCGTTCATCGTCGCCATCGGCCTGACCGCCTTCGAGCTGCTGGTCCAGTTCCTGCAGGCCTACATCTTCGTGATGCTGGCCAGCAGCTACATCGCCGGTGCCCTCGAAGAGGCGCACTGAGCCAGGGGCCACGGCCCTCCTGAACCACTCCCGGAACGCCCGGTGGCCAATCACCACCGGTACACCATCCCCGCAAAGGACACATTGCAATGAGCATGCTCGCTGAGGTCGGCGTCTACGGTTCCGTCGCTTCGATCGGTTACGGCCTCGCCGCGATCGGCCCCGGCATCGGTGTCGGTCTCATCTTCGGTAACGGTGTGCAGGCCATGGCCCGTCAGCCCGAGGCCGCCGGCCTCATCCGCTCCAACATGTTCATCGGCTTCGCGCTGACCGAGGCGCTCGCCCTCATCGGCATCGTCATGCCGTTCGTCTTCGGCCAGGGCCCCAAGTAATCCCCGCCGTAGACCCTTCGAGGAAGGTCCAGATATGAGCGTCGTGGCTCAGCTTGCGGAGACGGAGGAGATCATGAATCCTCTCCTGCCCGCGTGGCCCGAGATCATCATCGGCCTGCTCTGCTTCTTCATCGTCTTCGGCCTGCTCGGCAAGAAGCTCCTCCCCAGCATCGAGAAGGTGCTGTCGGAGCGCCGGGACGCCATCGAAGGCGGGATGGAGCGGGCCGAGGCCGCTCAGGCCGAGGCTCAGGCCCTGCTTGAGCAGTACCGCGCCGAGCTCGCCGAGGCGCGCCACGAGGCTGCGCGCATCGTCGAGCAGGCTCGCGAGCAGGGCGCCGCCCAGCTCACCGAGATGCGCGAGGAGGGCCAGCGTCAGCGCGAGGCCATCGTCGCCGCCGGCCACGCGCAGATCGAGGCCGACAAGAAGCAGGCGACCGCCGCCCTGCGCCAGGACGTGGGTTCGCTCGCTTCGCAGCTGGCCACCCGCATCGTGGGTGAGTCCCTTGAGGACCACGCGCGGCAGAGCGGCGTCATCGACCGCTTCCTGGACGAGCTGGAGGCCAAGGCCACCGTTGCTCAGGGTGCGGCCAAGTGATCGGCGCAAGCCGCGAGGCCCTCGCCGCCGGGCGGCAGAACCTCGAAGGCCTGACCGACTCCACTTCGGTGGATGCGGCCAAGCTCGCCGAGGAGCTCACCGCCGTCACGGTCCTCCTGGACCGTGAGGTGTCGCTGCGCCGCGTCCTGACCGACCCGTCCCGGTCCGGTCAGGACAAGGCCCAGCTGGTCTCCTCGCTGCTGACCGGTCAGGTCTCCGGCGAGGTCATCGACCTGGTGTCCGGCCTCGTCCGCTCCCGCTGGTCGGGTGCGCGTGACCTGGTCGACGCCGTCGAGCAGCTGGCCGCGTACGCCGAGGTCATCGCCGCCGAGAAGGCCGGTGTTCTGGACGACGTCGAGGACGAGCTGTTCCGGTTCGGCCGGGTGGTGAGCGGCTCGCACGAGCTGCGCGCCGCGCTGACCGAGCCGAAGGCCGGTGCCGCCCCCAAGGCTGCGCTGATCAAGAAGCTGCTCGGCGGCCGCGCCAACGCCGGCACCGTGCGGCTGGTCACCACCCTGGTGAACAACCCGCGTGGCCGTAGCCTTGAGCAGGGCCTGGAGTCCTACTCGAAGCTCGCCGCCACCCGGCGCGGGCGCGTGGTGGCCCTGGTCACCACCGCGGTGCCGCTGTCGGACGGCCAGAAGGAGCGCCTCTCGGGTGCTCTGGGCCGGCTGTACGGCCGCCAGGTGCACCTGAACATCGACGTCGACCCCGAGGTCGTCGGCGGTGTCCGGGTCCAGATCGGTGACGAGATCATCGACGGCACTGTGTCGAGCCGCCTCGAAGGCGCTCGCCAGTCGCTCGAAGGCTGAGCACCCAAAGCACGTCCGACCCTCGGTCGGGAACCGGCTCCACCGGAGCCGGCAAATCGTACGGCCGGTTCGAGAGACCCGGCCGAGAGTCGAATACTTGCGGCCCTCAATGGCGGGCCGAGGATCGCAAACTAGGAGAGCAGGGAAGCCTGATGGCGGAGCTTACGATCCGTCCGGAGGAGATCCGGGACGCGCTGGCCGACTTTGTCCAGTCGTACCAGCCGGACGCCGCCTCGCGTGAAGAGGTCGGCACTGTTACTGACGCGGCGGACGGTATTGCCCATGTCGAGGGTCTGCCCTCGGTCATGGCGAACGAGCTGCTGAAGTTCGAGGACGGCACGCTCGGCCTCGCGCTGAACCTCGACACCCGTGAGATCGGTGTCGTCATCCTCGGCGAGTTCAGTGGCATCGAAGAGGGCCAGACGGTGCGTCGCACCGGCGAGGTCCTCTCCGTCCCGGTCGGCGACGGCTACCTCGGCCGCGTCGTGGACCCGCTGGGCAGCCCGATCGACGGTCTGGGCGACATCGCCTCCACCGGCCGTCGCGCCCTGGAGCTGCAGGCCCCCGGCGTCATGGCCCGCAAGTCGGTCAAGCAGCCGCTGCAGACCGGCATCAAGGCCATCGACGCGATGACCCCGATCGGCCGCGGCCAGCGCCAGCTGATCATCGGCGACCGCCAGACCGGCAAGACCGCGGTGGCTGTCGACACGATCATCAACCAGCGTGACAACTGGCGCTCGGGCGACCCGGAGAAGCAGGTCCGCTGCATCTACGTCGCCGTGGGCCAGAAGGGCTCCACCATCGCGTCCGTCCGCGGCGCCCTGGAGGAGGCCGGCGCGCTGGAGTACACCACGATCGTGGCTGCTCCCGCCTCCGACCCGGCCGGCTTCAAGTACCTCGCCCCGTACACCGGCTCGGCCATCGGCCAGGAGTGGATGTACGAAGGCAAGCACGTCCTGATCATCTTCGACGACCTGTCGAAGCAGGCCGAGGCCTACCGTTCCGTCTCCCTGCTGCTCCGCCGCCCGCCGGGCCGCGAGGCCTACCCGGGCGACGTCTTCTACCTGCACTCCCGCCTGCTGGAGCGTTGCGCCAAGCTCAACGACGCCCTCGGCGGCGGCTCGATGACCGGTCTGCCGATCATCGAGACCAAGGCCAACGACGTCTCGGCGTACATCCCGACCAACGTCATCTCCATCACCGACGGCCAGTGCTTCCTGGAGTCCGACCTGTTCAACGCCGGCATCCGCCCGGCCGTGAACGTCGGTATCTCGGTCTCCCGCGTCGGTGGCTCCGCCCAGATCAAGGCCATGCGCTCGGTCGCCGGCCGTCTGCGCCTGGACCTCGCCCAGTACCGTGAGCTGGAGGCGTTCGCCGCCTTCGGTTCCGACCTGGACGCGGCCTCCAAGGCCCAGCTGGAGCGCGGTGCGCGCATGGTCGAGCTGCTGAAGCAGGGTCAGTACCAGCCGTTCCCGGTCGAGGAGCAGGTCGTCTCGATCTGGGCCGGCACCACCGGCAAGCTGGACGACGTTCCGGTGGCGGACATCCGCCGCTTCGAGCGTGAGTTCCTGGACCACGTGCGCCTGCAGCACAAGGACCTGCTGGCCGGCATCGTCGAGACCGGTCTGCTCGCCGACGGCACCGTCGACGCGCTGACCACGGCGATCGCCTCGTTCAAGCAGGGCTTCACCACCGCCGACGGCAAGCTCCTCGGCGAGCAGGCCTGAGTCCGGTAGCGAGGGAAAGGACGTAACGACCCATGGGAGCACAGCTTCGGGTCTACAAGCGCCGGATCCGCTCTGTCACCGCGACGAAGAAGATCACCAAGGCGATGGAGATGATCTCCGCGTCGCGCATCGTCAAGGCGCAGCGCGCGGTGGCCGCCTCCACTCCGTACGCCGATGAGCTCACGCGGGCGGTGACGGCGGTGGCCACCCGGTCCAACGCCAAGCACCCGCTCACCACCGAGAACCCGAACGCCACCCGTGCCGCCGTCCTGCTGATCACGGCGGACCGCGGCCTGGCGGGCGGTTACTCGACCAACGCCATCAAGCAGTCGCTCGCGCTCAGCGCGAAGCTTCGTGCCGAGGGCAAGGACGTGGTGACGTACATCGTCGGCCGCAAGGGCGTCTCGTACTACGGCTTCCGTGACCTCGCGGTCACCGGCTCGTGGACGGGATTCTCCGACAAGCCGACGTACGGTGACGCGAAGGCCGTGGCTGCCGACCTGATCGAGGCCTTCACGGCCGAGACCGGCGGCGTCGACGAGCTGCACCTGATCTCGACCAAGTTCGAGTCGATGCTGACGCAGACGGCGGTCGACGCCAGGCTGCTGCCGCTGAAGCTCGACGAGGTCGAGCTCAGCGACGAGTCGAAGGCCAAGAACGAGATCTTCCCGCTGTACGACTTCGAGCCGTCGGCGGAGGGCGTCCTCGACGCACTGCTGCCGCGGTACGTCGAGAGCCGGATCTACAACGCACTGCTGCAGTCGGCCGCCTCGGAGCACGCCGCTCGTCGGCGCGCGATGAAGAGCGCGACCGACAACGCCGGCGAGCTCATCAAGTCGCTCACGCGGCTTGCCAACTCGGCCCGTCAGGCCGAGATCACCCAGGAAATCAGCGAGATCGTCGGCGGTGCCAACGCCCTCGCCGACGCTAGCCGCGGGAGCGAATGAGAATGACCACCACTGTTGAGCCGACCACGGCGACGGGCCGCGTCGCGCGGGTCATCGGCCCGGTCGTCGACGTGGAGTTCCCCGTCGACGCGATTCCCAACATGTTCAACGCCCTGCACGTCGAGGTCGAGAACCCCGACGGTTCGGGCAAGAAGACCCTGACCCTCGAGGTTGCGCAGCACCTCGGCGACGGCATGGTCCGCGGCATCTCGATGCAGCCGACCGATGGCCTGGTCCGTGGCACCCAGGTGTCCGACACCGGTGCGGCGATCTCCGTGCCGGTCGGCCAGATCACCAAGGGCAAGGTCTTCAACGCCCTCGGTGACGTGCTGAACGTCGACCAGGCGGAGTTCGACAAGCAGGTCGAGGTCCGCTGGCCGATCCACCGCACGGCCCCGGCCTTCAAGGACCTCGAGTCCAAGACGGAGATGTTCGAGACCGGCATCAAGGTCATCGACCTTCTCACCCCGTACGTCCAGGGTGGCAAGATCGGTCTGTTCGGTGGTGCCGGTGTCGGCAAGACCGTTCTGATCCAGGAGATGATCTACCGCGTCGCCGAGAACTTCGGTGGTGTGTCGGTGTTCGCCGGTGTCGGCGAGCGCACCCGTGAGGGCAACGACCTCATCGACGAGATGGTCGACTCGGGCGTTCTGGACAAGACCGCGCTGGTCTTCGGCCAGATGGACGAGCCGCCGGGCACCCGTCTGCGGGTCGCGCTCTCCGCGCTGACCATGGCGGAGTACTTCCGTGACGTCGAGAAGCAGGACGTGCTCCTCTTCATCGACAACATCTTCCGGTTCACCCAGGCCGGTTCCGAGGTGTCGACCCTGCTCGGCCGCATGCCCTCCGCGGTGGGCTACCAGCCGAACCTGGCCGACGAGATGGGCCTCCTCCAGGAGCGCATCACCTCGACCCGCGGTCACTCGATCACCTCGATGCAGGCGATCTACGTCCCCGCGGACGACCTGACCGACCCGGCGCCGGCCACCACCTTCGCCCACCTGGACGCGACGACCGTTCTGTCGCGCCCGATCTCGGAGAAGGGCATCTACCCGGCCGTCGACCCGCTGGACTCCACGTCCCGCATCCTCGACCCGCGGTACATCGCGCAGACCCACTACGACACGGCCCTCCGTATCAAGGGGATCCTGCAGAAGTACAAGGACCTCCAGGACATCATCGCGATCCTCGGTATCGACGAGCTGTCCGAGGAGGACAAGGTCACGGTTCACCGTGCCCGTCGCATCGAGCGCTTCCTCTCGCAGAACACCTACGTGGCGAAGCAGTTCACCGGTGTCGAGGGCTCGACCGTCCCGCTGTCGGAGACCATCGAGGCCTTCAACTCGATCGCGGACGGCAAGTACGACGCGATTCCCGAGCAGGCCTTCTTCATGTGCGGTGGCATCGAGGACCTCGAGCGCAACGCCGCCGAGCTGGCGAAGAAGTAATCGCGGCCGGTAGCAGCTGAGTGACCGTGAGGGGTGGCCCCCTGGCCTGGGGACCACCCCTCGCGCCGCATCGGTTGTGATTCCGGTCAAATCCGTGCCGCCGGTTTCATGCCGGGGGCGCGGGCCCGTTATTCTTACCGAAACTCCCGAGTAATCGGGGGTTGCATGAGCCTAGGAGCCCACGTTGGCTGAGCTGCACGTCGAGCTGGTCGCAGCCGACCGCAAGGTGTGGTCCGGTGCGGCCACCATCGTCGTCGCCCGTACGGCCTCCGGTGACACCGGCATCATGCCGGGCCACACCCCGGTGCTGAGCGTGCTGGAGACCGGTCCGGTCACCATCCGCACGGTGGACGGCGGCACGGTTATCGCCGCAGTGCACGGAGGCTTCATCTCCTTCGCCGACAACAAGCTGTCTCTGCTCGCGGAGATCGCCGAGCTGGCGGACGAGATCGATGTCGCCCGTGCCGAGCGGGCACTGGAGAAGGCGCAGTCGGGCCTGGACGAGCACGCCGAGCGTCGCGCCGAGGTGCGACTGTTCGCGGCGCGCGGTCTCAAGGCCCACGCCTGAGTGCGACAGACCCTCTGACGGGGTCGACCGACGGTCCCGGGGACGCGTGAGCGTGACCCCGGGACTGTCGTCTCAGTTGGTAGGTCAACGCGGTCGCCTGATACGACCGATACGGGGAACGCGGGTAGCGAGGAGGTAGGTGAGCATGGTCCTCGCCCTTGTGGTGTGTGCGGCGGTCGTGGCTACGGGCGTGATCGGCCTGGTCGCGTTCGCGGTACGCCGCCGTGTGATCCAGCGGGTAGGCGGTACCTTCGACTGCAGTTACCGGCTCAAAATGCCCGCCGACGCCTCGACGCAGCCCGACCTCGACGAGAACGGCAAACCCACCTCCGCCCCGGTTCCGCAGACCGACGGCAAGGGGTGGGTTTTTGGTATCGGCCGCTACAGCGGTGACTCGATCGAGTGGTTCCGGGTCTTCTCGTACGCCCCGCGCCCGCGCAGGGTGCTGCCGCGCCGGGAGATCGAGGTGCTCGGCCGGCGCTACCCCGAGGGCCAGGAGGAGCTCGCCCTCCTCTCCGGCTCGGTCGTCCTGCGCTGCCTGCACAACGGCACCCCGCTGGAGCTCGCGATGAGCGACGACGCCCTCACCGGCTTCCTCGCCTGGCTCGAAGCCGCACCCCCCGGGCAGAGGGTCAACGTCGCGTAGCGACGAGACCCTCGGGGTGGGGGTCCCCCCGGCCGGAGGCTGGGGGAGGGTCAACGTCGCGTAGCGCCGACACTCTCGGGGCGTGGGGAACCTCCCGGCCGGAGGCTGGGGGAGGGTCAACGTCGCGTAGCGCCGACACTCTCGGGGGGTGGGGGTCCCCCCGGCCGGAGGCTGGGGGAGGGTCAACGTCGCGTAGCGCCGACACTCTCGGGGTGGGGGAACCTCCCGGGGCCGGGTGCGGTTAACGCGGCCTAACCGGCTCGCTAGTCTTGGCGTCATGGTCAATCTGACGCGCATCTACACCCGTACTGGCGACGACGGCACCACCGCGCTCGGCGACATGAGCCGGACCACCAAGACCGATCCCCGCCTGATCGCCTACGCCGACACCAACGAGGCGAACGCCGCGATCGGCGTCGCGATCGCCGCCGGCGGGCTCGCCGAGGACGTCACCGCGGTGCTCGTCCGGGTGCAGAACGACCTCTTCGACGTCGGTGCGGACCTGGCCACCCCGGTGGTGGAGGACCCGAAGTACCCCCCGCTGCGGGTGCTGCAGTCCTACATCGACCGGCTGGAGGCCGACTGCGACGAGTACCTGGAGTCGCTGGAGAAGCTGCGCAGCTTCATCCTCCCCGGCGGGACGGCGGGCGCCGCGTACCTGCACCTGGCGTGCACGGTGGTGCGCCGGGCCGAGCGGGCCACCTGGGCGGCCGTCGAGGTGCACGGCGACAGCATCAACCCGCTGACCGCCAAGTACCTGAACCGGCTCTCCGACCTGCTGTTCATCCTGGCCCGGGCGGCCAACAAGGAGCGGGGCGACGTGCTCTGGGTGCCGGGCGAGAACCGCTGACTCACTGCCCCAGGGGGGTCTCCCGGCCGACCGGCCGGCCGTTCTCGACGATCGTGCCGGCCGGGGCCTCCTTGGGCCAGAGCGAGTAGCAGGCCGCGACGATCACGTTGATCCCGGCCGTCAGGCCGAGCCGCAGGTACCAGCCGGTGAAGTCGGTGAAGTGGGCGGCGTCGGCGGAGAGCGGCACCAGGGCGGTGATCAGTGCCAGCGTGATGCCCGCCGAGACCACCGTCCGCCCGCAGATCTGCCACTCGTGGCGGGTCCGCTCGGGGCCGTACTTGGGGGAGGGCAGGGGCTTGGGCCCGCCCGCGAAGCGGTACTGGAAGTGCCGGTCGGCCCAGCGGACCAGCGACGGCCCGTAGCCGATCGAGAAGCCCGCGTAGCCCGCGGCCAGGGCGTGCGTCCAGCTCGCCGTGGCGCCGCCGCGCAGGTCGAGCACGGTGAGGACGAACAGCGTGAGATCCACCGCCGGCAGGCCGATCAGCAGCACGGTGCTCAGGGCGCGCAGCCGCAGCAGGTAGCGGGTGGCCAGGCCGAGCCCGAGCAGGATCCAGAAGGCGGCCTCGGCCGCGACGATCAGCGTGACGATCATGGTGTGCTCCCCGGGCGGTCTGCGGTGCCTCCAGCCTCGCCGGAGCGGGCGCGTTAGTCGTCGTCGCCGGAGCCGAGTCTGGCCTGCACCTTTCGATGTACGGCGGCTCCTCCGTGGACCGGAGCCGGGCACCGTGGCGCGGATGATCTGATGGGAGCGTGCGCAGACCCACACTCACCCCGCGGCAGGAGGACCGGGCGATCGCGCTCCTCGGGCTGCTCGGGGGCACCCTGCTGATCTCCCTCAAGGTCTACGACGGCTCCGAGCACATCGCGCGCTGGACGGTCGTCCCGCCGATGCTGGTGATGGCCTCGCTGGAGCTGGTCCGGCGGACCAGACCGGTGCTCGCCGTCACGGTCGGCGGGATCGCGTTCGGCGTCAGCATCTTCTGCGGTGCGATGCTGGCCACCAGCCTGATGTACACGGACCTGCTGTACGCCGCGGTGCTCTACGGCTCGCCGCGGATGTCGCGGATCCTGCACCTCACCGGCGGGGCGTCGGTGCTGGTGCTCTCCACGCTGGTGCTGGTGTACAGCGACGCGCCGACGGCGGTGGCGGTGGTGGTGCTCACCACGCTGATCTACCTGGCGCCGGTCTGGACGGGGGACCTCGTGCGCAAGCACCGGGAGGAGGCGGACAACCAGCGGCTGCGGGCCGACCAGACCGCGCTGCTCTCCGAGATGGACCGGCGGGAGGCGGTCGTCGCCGAACGCGCCAGGATGGCAAGGGAGTTGCACGACGTGGTGGCCAACCACCTGTCGGCCATCGCGATCCACGCCACCGGCGCGCAGTCGGTGGCCCGCCGCCGGCAGCGGCCGGAGGACGACCCCCTGGTGGAGGCGCTGGCGGTGATCCGGGAGAACAGCGTCCAGGGTTTGGCCGAAATGCGCCGCATGATCGGCCTGCTGCGCGACAGCGGCGGCGGCGAGGCGGACGAGTCGTACGCCGCGCCCTCGCTGGACGCCGTCGACGCGCTGCTGGTCAAGGCCCGGGCGGCCGGCCGCGCCGTCGGACTGGACTTCGAGCTCACGGAGCGTGGCGAGCACGGCGCACTGGCCGTGCCGGTCGGGCTGGCGGCGTACCGGATCGTGCAGGAGTCGCTGACCAACGCGCTCAAGCACGCCGGGCCGGGCCGGGTGCGGGTGCTGCTGGAGTACCGGCCGGAGGAGCTGCGGATCGCGGTCGACAGCCCGTACCGCAACGGCGCGGGCCGGGAACTGCCCGGTGCCCGGGCGGGCATGGTCGGCATGGGGGAACGCGCCGCCCTGCTCGGCGGCGCCTTCGAGGCCGGGCCGCAGGGGGACTGCTGGAGCGTGCGCGCGGTGCTGCCGCGGGCACTGGTGAGCGACCACAAGGAGGGGCGGGTATGACGATCCGGGTGCTGGTGGCGGAGGACCAGGCGGCCGTCCGGGCGGCGCTGGTGATGATCCTGCGGGCCGAACCGGACCTGGAGGTGGTCGGCCAGGCCGCCGACGGCGAGGAGGCGGTGCGGCTGGCCCTGGAGCTCCGGCCGGACGTCGTCCTGATGGACGTCCAGATGCCGCGGCTGGACGGGGTCTCGGCGACCCGCGAGGTGGTGGCCGCGGGCGCGGCGCAGGTGCTCGTCCTGACCACCTTCGACCTGGACGAGTACGTCTACGGCGCGCTCCGGGCGGGTGCGGCGGGCTTCCTGCTGAAGGACCTGGAGGCGGACGCCCTGGTGGAGGGAATCCGGACGGTGGCGCGCGGGGACGGCATGCTGGCGCCGTCCGTCACCCGGCGGCTGATCGGCACCTTCGCCCGCCCCGGGCGCACCGTGGGGCCGGACGTCCGGGAGGCGGTGGCCGGGCTCACACCGCGCGAGCGCGAGGTGCTGGCCTGCCTCGGTGCCGGGCTCTCCAACGGTGAGATCGCCGGGCGGCTGGAGATGGCGGAGGCGACCACCAAGACCCATGTGAGCCGGATCCTCGCCAAGCTGCGGCTGCGCAGCCGGGTGCAGGCGGCGATCCTGGCCCAGGACCTCGGGCTGACCGTCTGAGGCCGGCCGCCGGCCCCGACGGCCGGCCCCGACTGCCGGCCGCGCGCCCGCCGTGCGCCTGCCCCGCCCGTCCGTCCGGCGGCCGGGTGGGTCGGTCACAGATCACACTCCCGGATGGCACCACGGGCGTGTGAAGGGCATTAGAGTCCCGCGCAGAGCGACGCGGCTCTTCGGTGGGTGATCCCTGCGCTGAGCCGCCTTCAGGGCCCGCCCACGGGGCGGCGACGGCATCCGGGAGACCAAGCCATGAGCAATGCGTCCAGCCAGCAGATCGCCGTGATCGGCGCCGGCCTCATGGGGGCCGGCATCGCGCAGGTCTCCGCCCAGGCGGGGCACCCGGTGGTGCTGCGGGACGTCACCGAGGAGGCCCTGCAGCGCGGCCTCGCGGGCATCCGTGCCTCGTACGACAAGTTCGTCTCGAAGGGCCGGCTGTCCGCCGAGGACGCCGAGGCGGCGCTCGGCCGGATCACCACCACCACGGACCTGGGCGCGGTCGCCGAGGCCGACATCGTGGTCGAGGCGGTCTTCGAGCGGCTCGACGTCAAGGAGGGCGTCTTCAGGGAGCTCGACAAGCTGGCCAAGGACGGTGCGGTGCTGGCCTCCAACACCTCCGCCATCCCGATCACCCGGATCGCCGCCGCGACGCAGCGCCCCGAGTCGGTCGTCGGCGTGCACTTCTTCTCGCCGGTGCCGCTGATGAAGCTGGTCGAGCTGGTCCGCGGCTACAAGACCAGCGACGAGACGCTGGCCACCGCGCGCGCCTTCGCCGAGGGCGTCGGCAAGGACGTCGTGGTGGTCAACCGCGACGTGGCCGGGTTCGTCACCACCCGCCTGATCACCGCGCTGGTGGTCGAGGCCGCCAAGCTCTACGAGTCGGGCGTGGCCACCGCCGAGGACATCGACACCGCCTGCCGGCTCGGTTTCGGCCACCCGATGGGCCCGCTGGAGACCGCGGACCTCACCGGCGTCGACATCCTGCTGCACGCCGCCCGGAACATCTACGACGAGACCCAGGACGAGAAGTTCGCCGCGCCGGAGATCATGGCGCGCATGGTCACCGCCGGTGACCTGGGCCGCAAGAGCGGTCGCGGCTTCTACCCGTACCCGGGGAAGTGACCTTCGCGGGTGCGTGAGCGGCCGGGTCGTACGGTCGGAACACCGTACGGCCCGCCGCGCCGGGGGCGGGTGAGTTTCCTCACGCCGGGTGCCGCAGACGGGTGATTTGGGCGGTAATCGAGCGTAGGTGTGGAGACTTCCTGCGTATATTCCCTCGGACGAGTGAAGTTGCTTCAGATCTGGCCGGAACCAGCAACCTGCGGACCTGGTTCACCGTCAGATGAGGGGGAGCCCGACCCGCGCCGGCGTTGCTGCGGCCGGTCCCGGGCGCGGGGCCTCAGGCCCGCCCGGACGGCCCCCGCTCCCGGGCCCGGCGCGGCCGGGGCAGGAGGACCCGACACCACTGACCCGCCAGGCGGAGGAGGAGACCATGCGCATCACGGGCGACCACGCCGCGCTGGCCATCGAGGGCCACCTCGACGTGCGCACCGCCGCCGACGCGCGGGTCCGGCTGCACCAGGCCGTCGACGGCGGTCGGGGCGACCTCGTCCTCGACCTTGCCCGGCTGGAGTTCTGGGACGCCACCGGCCTCGGCGTGATCATGGGCACCCACCGGAGGGCCGGCCGGATCGGCCGCCGGCTGGTGCTGCGCTCCGTCCCCGCCCAGCTCCAGCGGCTCCTGGTGGCCACCAGGCTGCACCGCATCCTCGCCGTCGAGGGCGTCGTGGCGGAGCCCCGCGGGGCGGGCCTGCCCGCACTGGGGCCGGTGCTCTGACGACCCCTCCCCGCCCCGGGCGGGGGACCGCGCTGTGCGGCCGGTCGCGGATGTGCAAGAGTCTGCCGTCAGAAGACGGCCGCCGGGTCAAGCTCCGGCCTGCCCCGGAGCGGCCGCAGCAAGTCGTCGGTCGAGCAGGGGCGGAGCAGATCGTGGGACAGCCATCCGGTGAGTTCCGGCAGGAGGCCGTACGCACCCGGGGCGGTGAGCTGGTCTCCGGCGGCCTGCTGGTGACCGTCGGCACCCCCGAGGGCTCCGAGGTCCGCCCCTGCCCCGAGGAGTGGCGCCCCCGCCCGCGCCGGATCGAGCGCACCGAGCCCGCCCGCGGCCCGGCCGGCGGCGCCGGCCGGGCGGTCGGCCCGCTCGCCCTCGGCGCCGGGCCGGCCGACCTGCCGCTGCTCGACCGCGAGGCCGACATCGCCCAACTGCTCGGGCTGCTCGCCGAAGGCCGCTCGATACGCCTGGTCGGCCAGGCCGGCTCCGGGCGCAGCGCCCTGCTGTCGGCCGTCGCCGAGGCCGCCGGGGACCTCGCCCCCGGCGGTGTCGTCCAGCTCTGCGGCCACCGCCGCACCGCCGCCGACCTGCTCCAGGACCTCTTCGCCGCCACCCACCGGGCGCCCGACTTCCGCCCCGACCCGGACGGGCTGGCCGAGTACCTCGCCCGGGTCGGCGCGATCGTGGTGATCGACGAGGTCGAACCGGCCGGGCCCGAGCTGGAGCAGCTGCTCGCCGCCGCCCCCGACTGCGCCTTCCTGCTCTCCGTCGCGCCGGAGAGCCCGCCGCTGCCGGCCGACTCCCGACTCCAAGACCACCTGGTCGCCGGCCTCTCCCGCCCGGCCTGCCTCGCGCTGGCCGCCCGGCTGGCCGGCCGCCCGCTGGACGCGACCGAGAAGGCCTGGGCGGTCGACCTCTGGTTCGAGTCCGAGGGACTCCCGCTGCGCTTCGTCCAGGCCGCCGCGCTGCTGCGGCAGCGCGACGTCGCGGTGGACGCGCTGGTCGCCGCGGAGGAGGACCGGCTGGACGTCTTCGGCGCCGTCCGGGAGCCCTCCCAGGACCCGGATCCGGCGGTTCGCGAGGGCGAGCTGCGCCGTACCGTCCCGCTGCCGTCCGTCGCGGAGAGCGCCTCGCCCGCCGTCCGGCTCGCCGAGGGCCTGAGCGAGCCGGCCCAGGCCGTCCTGCGGCTCGCCGTGGCGCTCGGCGGGGAGTGCCCGACCGCCCCGCACCTGCCCGCCCTGATCGACGTGGGCCAGGGCGAGGGCGCGCTGCACGAACTCGCCGACGCCGGGCTCGCGGTGTCCATCGGCGGGCACCACCGGCTCACCGCGGGCGCGCTCGACCTGCTCGCCCCGCACTGGCCGGCCCGGGGCAGCGTCGACGGCGCTGCCCAGCACTTCGCCTGGTGGGTCGGGCACAGCTCGGTCTCCACCGGGCAGATCGCGGCCGAGGCCGAGGTGGTGATCGGCGTGCTGCTGGCCGACCGGGCCGCCGGCCGGCCAGCAGCGGTCGTCCGGCTGGCCAGGGCCGCCGCCCCGGCGCTGGCCCTGGCGCTGCGCTGGGGGGCCTGGGAGCGCGCCCTGGTGCTCGGCCTGGAGGCCGCCCGGGAGACCGGCTCGCGGGCCGACGAGGCCTGGTTCCACCACGAGTTGGGCGTGTACGCGATCTGCGTCCGGGAGCCCGGCCGGGCGGCCGCCGAGCTGGAGACCGCGCTGACCGTGCGGGCGGCCCTCGGCGAACCCCGCGGGGTCGCCGGCGCCGGCCGGATGCTCGACCTGCTGCGTGCCGACGGCAGACAGCTGCCCGCCGCGCCGGCCGGTCCGGTGCCGCCGCGACGCCCCGTCATCCGGGCCATCGCGCAGGTGCCGTGGCGGTTCAAGAGCACCCCCGGGACGGCCGGCCGCAGCCGGCGCACGGCGATCGCGGCCTCGGCCGCGGTGCTGGCCCTCGGCGTCCTCGGGACGGCGGTCGGGCTGAGCGCCGCCGGCCCGGAGGAGCACCGCGGCACCGACCCGCACAGCAGCTCGGACGACGGCACCGGCGTGCCCGCGGGCGTGCCGTCGCCCCGGTCCAGCCCGAGCCCCGGTGCGACGGTCTCCGGCGGCCCCGGGAGCCCGGACGGCGCGTCGGCCCCGGCGGCGGAGGAGACCGCGCCGGAGCCGTCGTCGAGCAGCGGCAGCACGTCGCGTTCGCCGTCCGCGTCGAAGAAGCCGAGCCGGTCGCCGAGTGCGGGCGAGAGCACGGCGCCGCCCACTCCGGACCGGACCGCGCCGCCGGCGGGCGGTGCGGGCGGCAACCCGCCGCCGCCCGGCGGTTCGGCCGGCGGTGGCAACGGTGGTGGGAACGGCGGCTCCGGCCCGGGCGGCGCGAACGGCGGCTCCGGTGGCGGCCAGACCGGCGGGGGAGCCCCGACGACCCCGGGGCCGACCACCCCGACCACCCCGCCGCCGACGACCGCGAGCCCCTCGGGAAGCGCGACGCCGTCGGGCTCGGCGAGCCCGACGGCGCCTGCGTCGTCGACCTGACGGATCAGGGCAGGGCCCGGATCGGCACGATCCGGGTCAGAACAGCTTCAGCTTGTCGTCGTCGATGCCGCGCAGCGCGTCGTAGTCCAGCACCACGCAGCCGATGCCGCGGTCGGTGGCCAGGACGCGGGCCTGGGGCTTGATCTCCTGCGCGGCGAAGATGCCCTTGACCGGGGCGAGCAGCGGGTCCCGGTTGAGCAGCTCCAGGTACCGGGTGAGCTGCTCGACGCCGTCGATCTCGCCGCGGCGCTTGATCTCGACGGCGACCGTGGCACCGTCGGAGTCGCGGCAGAGGATGTCGACCGGGCCGATCGCGGTGGGGTACTCGCGGCGGATCAGGGACCAGCCGGCGCCGAGCACCTCCATCCGGTCCGCCAGCAGCACCTGGAGGTGTGCCTCCACGCCGTCCTTGATCAGGCCGGGGTCGACCCCGAGCTCGTGCGAGGAGTCGTGCAGCACCTCCTCCAGCGTGATGATGAGCTTCTCGCCGGCCTTGTTCTCCACCGTCCAGGTCCCGTCGGCCTCCTTGAGGACGCACGGCGGGGACATCCAGTTGAGCGGCTTGTAGGCACGGTCGTCGGCGTGGATGCTGACGCTGCCGTCGGCCTTGACCAGGATGAGCCTGGTGGCGGAGGGCAGATGGGCGGAGAGCCGACCGGCATAGTCGACTGAGCAGCGGGCAATTACGAGACGCACGGTCGACCACGCTAGCCCACTGGGGCCAGTTGATGCGATTCCGCGACGGCCGGGTGAAGAATCCGGGAACCCCGCGACGATGGAGGTTCCGCGATCCGGCCAACCCCTGTCCGCACTCTGGCGCCCATGCCCTCGGGCCGCTACGGTGTGTGACGGCGCGCTCGCAGGATCGCTGTCAACGGGGACGGAGACTTCAGATGAACGGTCCAACGGGATCCGGCCAATCCGGTGTGCAGGGGCGTATTTCCGGAGTAATCCGAAGGAATGACCGGCCCGGCCCTCCGTTGACTGCCACGCTGTTCTGAGCGCCCGGCGCCGCCGACACGTCCCTCGACAGGTCCTCGGCGCCGACGCCCCCCCGCACGGTGCCGGAAACAGCCGTTTCGTCGGCGTTCCGGACATTACGCGCGGTAAGCCCACCCTCACCCTCAGCTTGGACTACGCATCACCACCCGGGCGCCGCGCGGGTGGACCGCGAGAGGAGAATCCATGTCGCTCGACGTCTCACCGGCCCTGCTGGAGAAGGCCGAGCGGGGCGAGGTCGACGAGCGGGAATTCGTCGACTGCGTCCGCGTCTCCCTGCCGTACGCCTGGGAGCTGATCAGTTCGCTGGTCGCCCAGGCGAAGGTCGACGGCACCGACTTCGCCGACAACCACGTTCCGCCGCCCAGCGAGCAGGCCCGCGGCCAGCTCCTCCGGGCCCTCGCCAGCGACGCGATCCGGGGGGCGCTGCAGCGCCACTTCGGTGTCCGGCTGGCCTTCCAGAACTGTCACCGGGTGGCGGTGTTCCTGCCGTCGGACTCCAACACGGCCCGGTTCGACCGCTTCACGTCCGTCCGGGAGCAGTTGCTCAACCAGTCCGAGGAACTCCGGGACTGCTGACCCGGAGCGCGCGTCCCCGGCGTCGGCACGCCACCGGGCCGCCCCGCCCCCGACCGGGGCAGGGCGGCCCGGGCCGTCGGGGCCGGGTTCAGCCCAGCTGCGGCAGCACCTCCGAGCCGAGCCGGGCGATGTTGTGCAGCGTGGCGCCGTGGTCCCCGCTGCCCTCGGCGAGCAGCGCGAAGCGGCGGATCCCGGTCCGCTCGGCGGTGGCCAGCAGCCGGTCGGCGCACTGCTTCGGCGTGCCCACCGCGTGCAGGTCGCAGAGGAGTTCGGTGTACTGGTGCGGGTCGCGCATCTTGCGCTCCCGGCCGTCGACGGTGCGGTGCGCGCCGAGCCCGTACTCGAACCAGCCGGGCATCGCCCGCAGCAGGGTGGCCCGGGCCGCCGAGGTGCGGTCGTCCACCTGGGCCACGCCGGCCGCGACGTGCTGCCGGCTCACCCGCCGCAACTGCTCCTCGCCGCGTCCGGCGGCCAGCCAGGCGGCCCGGTACAGCTCCAGCATCTGCAGCTTGTCCTCGTCGCCGGAGTGCATGCCGAGCAGCATCGGCAGCCCCCGCTCGGCGGCCAGCCGGACCCCGCCGGGCGAGGTGCAGGCGACCACCATCGGCGGGCCGGCCACCGGGCGTCCGGTGTCGGTGAGTTCCTCGCCCGGCCCGTCGGCGTCCGTCCGCTGACGGGGGAAGCGCAGCTGCCCCGACCGCTCGCCGATGCCCAGCCAGGAGCCGAGTTCGGACCGGCGCGGCGGCTCGGTGGCGCGCGGCACCACGGCCACCTCGGGGAAGCTGAACTGCGGCCCGTCCGCACCCACCCGGGAGCCCCGCAGCCAGCGCAGCAGCAGGTCGAGCCGCTCGGGGAAGCCCTGTTCGAAGGCCTCCACGCCGCTGCCGAAGACGTCCAGGTCGATCCACGGCCCGCCGCGGCCGACCCCGAGCGTGAACCGCCCGCCGGAGGTCAGGTGCAGCATCGCGGCCTGTTCGCCGAGCGCGACCGGGTGGGCGGTGGAGAGCACGCTGACCGCCGTGCCGACGCCGATCCGGCGGGTGCGGCCGAGCAGCATCGCGGCGAGCGTCGCCGCGTTCGGGCAGACCCCGTACGGCACGAAGTGGTGCTCGGCCAGCCAGACGCTGTCGAGGCCCGCGTGCTCGGCCTCGACGGCCGCCCGTACGGTGCGGTCGAGTACCTCGGCGTGGCTCTGCCCGGGGAACTGCGCCGAGAGCAGGAAGGCGCCGACCCGTACCGGCGCGGTGTCCGCGGGCAGGGCGCCCGCCCGGGCGGGTACGGGCAGGGCGGTGGCGGCGGTCGTGGTCACCGGGGCGGCCGCCAGGGCCGGGCCGGGGGCGGGCGGCCGGACTCCGACGGGCCGGCGGGTCTCGGCTCGGGCGCTGGTCTTGGTCATCCTTGGGCCTCCATCGGGTGCGCGCAGGGTCTGCGGGCCCCGCCTGTCCCCTCGTGAGTAACCGATGTCATGTGCCAATGGCACGCCGAACCACGAATTTCGCGGAAGATCGGGTGGATATCACGGGAAACGCCGAAGTGCCGGACGATGCCGTGATAGTGGCCCTGGGCACGGACCTCCGGCCGTAGGCTGGAACGGTTCCGAGCCCCCGCAGAGAGGTAGCCCGACGTGTCGCCCCGCCGCAACCGGATCAAGAGCGCCGCCGACAGTGGAGCGGCGGAGCCGGCCGCCCCGCTCGGCGGCTCGCTGCGCCGCACCGAGAGCTACCAGGGCGACGAATGGGTCGTGCAGACCGTGGCCGGCACGGCCGGCCGCTTCTACCGCTGCCCGGGCTGCGACCAGGAGATCCCGCCGGGCGTCGGCCACGTGGTGGCCTGGCCGCAGTACGGCGCCGGGGTGGACGACCGGCGGCACTGGCACCGCGCCTGCTGGGGCGCCCGCGAGCGCCGGGCGTCCAACCTCCAGCGCGGCCGCGGCGCCCCCAGGTACTGAGGGCGCCGCGGTGGTCCGGGCCGGTCAGGCGTCGCGCTTCTTCAGCACCAGCGCGCCGCCGGCCAGCGCGGCCAGCGTCCAGGCCAGGCAGATCGTGAAGCCGGCCCACGGCCCGTACGGCTGGCCGTGCTGCTCGTACACCAGGAGCATCCGCGAGCCCGCGTAGTCGGGGAAGTAGTGGGCCAGCGTCTTGACCTTCGGCACCGCCGAGAGGATCGGCGACAGAAGGAAGAAGAACGGCACCAGCACGCCGAGCGCCAGCGTCTGGTTGTGCAGCATCGCGGTGACGCCCGCCGAGAAGAGGCAGAGCATCGTCAGGTAGAACGCCGCCCCGAACACCGCGCGCAGCACGTGCGGTTCGGAGAGGCTGGTGGAGTGGTCGCCGAGCAGGGCCTGTCCGACGAAGAACGTGACGAACGCGGTGACCAGCGAGACCGCGAAGGCCAGGCCGCCCAGCACCACCGCCTTGCCGGTCAGCAGCGTGCCGCGCTGCGGGACGGCCGCCAGGGTGACTCTGATCATCCCGCTGCTGTACTCGTTGCCGATCGCCAGCACGCCGAAGACGATGATGGCCAGCTCGCCGAGGATGATGCCGGAGAAGGCCGTCCCGGTGGCGTCGAAGGGCGTGTCGTCGCTGCGGAACTCCTCGAAGTTGTTGTTGGTCAGCAGCGAGAGCAGGGCGCCGACGCCGAGCGTGACCACGAAGGCCAGCGCGAGCGTCCAGACCGTCGAGCGGACGCTGCGGATCTTCGTCCACTCGGAGCGCAGGACCGCGGGGAAGGACGCCATCTCAGTTCTCCTCCGTGCCACTGGCCGCCGGCTGCGGTGCCGTACCGCCCTTCCAGCCGGCGCCCCAGGCGCCGGGTGCGCCGGCCGCGTCGCGGCCCTCGCCGTCCCCGGCGTGGTACTCCACCGAGTCGGCCGTCATCTGCATGAACGCCTCTTCCAGCGAGGCCTGCTGGGGGCTCAGCTCGTGCAGCACCACGCCGTGCGTGGCGGCCAGTTCGCCGAGCTCGGCCGGTTCGCCGTCGACCACCTCGTACGAGCCGTCCGGGCCGGGCTCGGGGCGGAACCCGGCGCCGGCCAGGACGTCCAGCAGCCGTTCGGGCTGCGGGGTGCGCAGCCGGACGGCGGAGCGCGAGTTGTGCCGGATGAACTCGGCCATCGACATGTCCGCGAGCAGCCGGCCCCGGCCGATGACGACCAGGTGGTCGGCGGTGACGGCCATCTCGTTCATCAGGTGCGAGGAGACGAAGACCGTCCGGCCCTCGGTGGCGAGCCGCTTCATCAGGTTGCGGATCCAGAGGATGCCCTCCGGGTCCAGCCCGTTGACGGGCTCGTCGAACATCACGATCTCGGGGTCGCCGAGCAGCGCCGAGGCGATGCCGAGCCGCTGGCCCATGCCGAGCGAGAAGCCGCGGGCACGCTTGCGGGCGACGGCGGTCAGGCCGACCAGGGCGAGCACCTCGTCCACCCGGCCGGCCGGGATGCGGTTGCTCTGCGCCAGCCAGAGCAGGTGGTCGCGGGCGGTCCGGCCGGGGTGGACGGCCTTGGCCTCCAGCAGGGCCCCGATGTACTTGAGCGGCTCGCTGAGCTGCCCGTACCGCTTGCCGTCGATGGTGACCCGCCCGGCGGTGGGCCGGTCCAGGTCGAGGATCATGCGCATGGTGGTGGACTTGCCCGCGCCGTTGGGGCCGAGGAAACCGGTGACCACGCCCTGCGGCACCTGGAAGCTCAGCCGGTCCACGGCGAGGGTCCTGCCGTAGCGTTTGGTCAGGCCGTGCAACTCGATCATTCGCGCTCCCTTACTCTCCGTCAGGCTATGACAAAGCGGACGGGGTGGCCCGCTGAGTGGGCCCGCCGGGCGCACCGCAATACGGTGGCCCCATGACCCAGCTCCCCTCCGCAGTGTCCGTCCGCGAGAGCGGTACCGGAACACCCCTCGTGCTGCTGCACGCCTTTCCGCTCAACGCCTCGATGTGGTCCGCGCAGCTGGACACGCTGCCCGGACGGACCGGCCACGAGGCCCGGGTGATCGCTCCCGACCAACGCGGCTTCGGCGGTACCGCGCTGGGCACCGACGAGCCCTCGCTGGACGCGGTCGCCGACGACCTCGCCCTGCTGCTGGACGCGGCCGGGATCGACCGGGCGGTGGTCGGCGGCCTGTCGATGGGCGGCTACGTGGCGCTGGCCTTCGCCCGGCGCCACCCGGACCGGCTGGCCGGGCTGCTGCTGGCCAACACCCGGGCCACCGCCGACACCGCGGCGGCCCGGGCCAACCGGGAGCGGATCGCCGCCGCGGTGCTGGCCCGCGACAGCGTCCGGCTGCTGCTGGACGAGAAGACGGCGGCCGGCCAGCTCGGCCCGGCCTCCCTGCACCTGGTCGACCGGGTGCAGGGCATGATCGCCGCGGCGCCGCCGGCCGCGGTGGCCTGGGCGCAGCGGGCCATGGCGGCCCGGCCGGACGGCCTGGACGTCCTGGCCGGGCTGCGGGTGCCGGCCGCCGTGGTGGCCGGGGAGGAGGACGGGCTCGTCCCGCTCGCCGAGGCCGAGCTGATGGTGCGGGCGCGGCCGGACGCCGAGCTGACCGTGCTCCCGGGCGTGGGGCACCTGAGCGCGCTGGAGGCACCGGAGGCGTTCGACGCCGCTGTCCGCCGGCTGCTGGAGCGGGTGGCGGGATGAGCGAGCGGAAGGCGGAGCCGGGCAGCTGGGACTTCTCGGCGCTGGAGGTCTCCGGTCGGATGCCCGTGACCAACCGCGGCGAGAGCCTGGTGGAGCTGACGCTGGAGCCGCTCGGCGAGGACTACTGGCTGCGCCCGGGCGAGACCTTCATCGTCACCTCGTACGGCGACTACGGCCCCGGGCACCCCTTCGAGGTGCAGTACTGGCCGGACTCGGTGTCGGTCTGGTGCACCTCGTGGTTCGGCACCGTCTCGGACGACGACGGCAACCAGCTGAGCTGCGGCCACCAGCGGCCGGACGGCGCCTACCCGCGCTGACGGCGCCCGGGGGCTGTCCGTGGCCGTGCGGGAGGGGCGGGGGCCCCGTTCCCTCCCCTCCCGCACGCGGCGCGGCCCAGGGGGCCGCCAGGGCGGCGCAGCGGCCCGGGGCAGGGGAACCGGCTGTGCGGCGCAGCGGCCCGGGGCAGCGGAACGGGCCCCCACCCCGGAGGGTGAGGGCCCGTCAGCGGCGTCAGCGCGACTGCTGGGCGGGCACGCCCATGGTGTCGTCGTTCGGCAGCGAGGCGGCGGCCACGGCCGCGCCGGTCAGCGTCGCCAGCATCTCGCGGACGTTGGTCAGCTGGGCGTTGATGCTGTCGCGGCGGTTGGTGAGCGCCGCCAGCTCGCGCTCGGACTCGCTGCGGATCCGGTCGGCCTTGGCGTTGGCGTCCGCCACGATGTCCTCGGACTGGCGCTGGGCCGTCTCGACGGTCTGGCGGGCGCGGCGCTCGGCGTCGGTGCGCAGCTTCTCGGCCTCCAGGCGCAGCTGCTCGGCCCGGTGCTCGATCTCGGCCAGGCGCTTCTCGGCCTTGGCCTGGCGGGCCGCCAGGTCGCGCTCGGACTGCTCGCGGCGCTTGGCCAGGTTGGTCTCGAACTCCAGCGCGGCCTGGGCGGCCTTGGTGCGGGTCTCCTCGAAGAGGGCGTCCGCCTCCTCGCGCTTGTTCTGGGCGTCCTTGTTGGCTTCGGCGCGCAGCTGGGCGCTGTCGCTCTTGGCCTTGTCGACGATCCGCAGGCCCTCGTCCTCGGCCTTGGCCTTGCGGTCCTTGGCGTAGTTCTCGGCCTCGGTGCGGACCTGCTGGGCGGCGGCCTCGGCCAGCTCGCGGTGCTGCTCGGCGGCGCGGTGGGCCTCGTCGCGCAGGTCCTTCGCCTCCTCCTCGGCCAGCCGCAGGATCTTCTCGACCCGGGCGCCGAGACCGGCGTAGGAGGGCTCGGCCTCGGTGACCGCCGCCTGGGCGGTCTGGGTCTCCAGGTGGAGCTCCTCGATGCGCTTCTCCAGCGCACTGATCCGGGTCAAGGCACTGTCACGGTCGGCCACCAGCTTGGTGATCCGCTCGTCGACCTGGGCGCGCTCGTACCCACGGCGCACCAGGTCGAAGCCGTGAGGGGAGTGACTGTCGCTCATGGGGTTCTGGGCTTCCTGTCGTCAAACCGCTGAGGTGGTTGAGGGAATCCTGACACGGTACCGGAGTGTCTACGGCGAAACGCCGTTGTCCCGCGGACAATGTCCGCTCAATCGGGTGGTGCGTTCTTGGAGCGATTGCCACCCGACCGGGGTGAGCCAACTCCGGCACCGGCCTTGGCACCCCCGTCCTTCTTGGTGCTGTTTCCCCCGTTGGTCTGCGCGACCGGCGCCGGTGCTTCGAAGGCCTCCAGTGCGGACAGCACGTCCTGCACCCGGGAGATCTCCGTGTTGATGTCCTTGCGGCGGCGCACCAGCTCGTCGAGCTCGCGCCGGCCCTCGTCGGTGGAGCGCTTCGCCTCGGCCCGCGCCTCGGAGAGCAGCCGGTCGGCCTCCGCCTTCGCCAGCTCGACCTGCTCGTCCGCGGCCTCGTCGGCGGCCCGGAGCCGCTTCTCCGCCTCGGCCGCCGCGGTCTCGACCTTCTCCTCGGCCTCGTCCTCGGCGGACTTCAGCTTGGCCTCGGCCTTCACGATCAGGGCCTCGGCGCGGTCGGTCGAGTCGGCGAGCTTGGTCTCGGCCTCCTTCAGCAGGCCCTCGGCCTTGCGGACGGCGGAGATCCGGACCTTGCTGGCCTCGGCGGACGCCTCGGAGGTCAGCTCGTTGGCGCGGTCCTCGGCGGCCGCGACCAGCGCCGCGGCGCGGTCCTCGGCCTCGGCGACGGCGGCCACCGCCTGCTCCTCGGCCTCGGTCAGCTGCTCCTGGGCGGCCGTCACCAGCGCGTCGACCCGCTCGCCGGCCGACTTCATGGCCTGCGCGTTCTCCTTGCGGGCGCGCTCGTGCAGGGCCTCCACCTCGGCGTCGGTGCGCTCGCGCAGCTCCTCGGCGCGCTCGCGGATCGCGGTGGCGTCCCGGCGGGCCTCGGAGAGCAGGGCGTCGGCGTCGGAGCGGCCCTTCTCCACCTCGGCCTGGCCGGCCGCCTCGCCGGCGGCGACCAGCCGGTCGGCCTCCTTGCGGGCCGCCGCGACCATCGCGTCCGCCTGCTCCTCGGCGGCGGCGGTGGTGGCCAGCGCGGTGGTCTGGGCGTCCTCGCCGAGTGCCTCGGCATCGGCGAAGGCCTTCTCCAGCACGGACTTGGCCTGGTCGCGGGTGGCCCGGTCGAAGTGCTCGGCCGCTTCGCGGGTGTCGGCGTCGTAGGCGTCGGCCCGGGCGTGGGCGTCCGTGTCGTAGTCGTCGGCGAGGCTGCGGGTGGCCAGCGCGTACTCCTCGGCCTCGGCCCGCAGCGAGGCGGCGAACTCCTCGGCCTCGGCGACGGTGGCGGCGGCCCGCTCCTCGGCGGCGGCGACCGTCCGGGAGGCCTGCGCCCCGGCGTCGGCACGCTGCTGCTCGGCGCTCTCCCGGGCCGCCCTCAGCTCGGCCTCGGCCTCGGCGCGCAGCTGCTCGTCGTAGGCCAGCGCCTCGGCCCGCAGACGGCCCAGCTCGGCCTCGGCGGCCTCGCGTTCGGCGGCCAGCTCCAGTTCGGTCTGCTCGCGCAGGGCGGTCGTCTCGGCGGCGGTGCGGGCCCGCAGGTCGGCGGTCTCGCGGTCGGCCAGGGCGCGCTGCTCGGCGGTCTCGCGGTCGGCGTCCTCGTGCTGCTCGGCGACGGCGCGGTCGGTCCGCTCGCGCAGTCCGGCGGCGTCCTGCTCGGCGGCCCGGCGGGTCTCGGCGGCCTCCGCCTCGGCGGTGGCGCGCAGTTCGGCGATCTGCTGCGAGGCGGCCTCGTACATGCCCGCCACCGACTGGCGGACCTCGGCGGCCTCGTCCTCGGCGATGGAGACCAGCCGGGCACCCTCGGCCTCGGCGGCCGCGATCAGCTCCTCGCCGTCGGCGCGGGCCTGCTCCAGTGCGGCGGTGGCCTCGGCCCGGAGGGTGTCGGCGGTGGCGCGGGCCTCGGAGAGCTCGCGGCCGGCCTCGGCCCGGACGGTGCCGGCCTGCTCGGCGGCCAGGGCGAGATCGGCCTCGGCCCGCTCGCGCAGGTCCTTCGCGGTGGCGGTGGCCTCGGTCCGCAGCCGCTCGGCGGCGGCCCGTGCGCTCTCCAGTGCCTCTTCGGCCTCGGTGCGGAGCCGGGCGGTTTCGGCGGCGGTGTGTTCGGTGAGGTCGGCGGCGGTCTGCTCGGCCTCGGTGCGGACGCGGTCGGCGTGGGCGTCGGCGGCCTCGCGCAGGGCGGCGGCCTCGGCGGCGGTGCGCTCGGTGAGCTCGGCCGCGGCCTGCTCGGCCTCGGTGCGGAGCCGGGCGGTTTCGGCGGCGGTGTGTTCGGTGAGGTCGGCGGCGGTCTGCTCGGCCTCGGTGCGGACGCGGTCGGCGTGGGCGTCGGCGGCCTCGCGCAGGGCGGCGGCCTCGGCGGCGGTGCGCTCGGTGAGCTCGGCCGCGGCCTGCTCGGCCTGCTCGCGGGCGGCCTTGGCGGCGGCCAGTTGCTCGGCGGTCTCCTCGCGCTCGCGCCGCAGCCCGGTGGAGGCCTCCTCGCGCTCGCGCCGGCTCTCCTCGCGCAGGGCGTCGGCGGCGGCCTCGGCCTCGGCGCGGGAGCGGGCCAGCTCGGTGTCGGTCTCGGTCCGCAGCCGCTCGGCGTCGGCGACGGCGGCGTCCCGGACGGAGCCGGCCTCGGCCTCCGCGTCGGCCCGCAGGCGCTCTGCCTCGCTGGTTGCCGCGGATCGCACCTGCTGGTCGAACTCGATGGCCTCGCGGCGCAGTTCGGCCGTCTCGCGCTCGGCGGCGGTGCGGTTCTCGGCCGCCGCGGCCTTGGCGGCGGCGATCGCGTCCCGACCCTGCTGCTCGGCGGCGGCGACGGTCTTCCCGGCCTCGGTCCGGGCCCGGGCCAGGGTCTGCTCGGCCCGCCCCTGGGTCTCGGCGGCCAGCTCCTTGGTCTGCTCGCGCAGCCGCTCGGTCTCGGCGGCCGCACCGGCGCGCAGCTCGTCCGCGTCGGCCTTGGCCCGCGTGAGCAGCTCCTCGGCGTTCTTCGCCGACTCCTCGATCTGGACGACGGCCTGGCGGCGGGCCTCGCCGCGGACCCGGTCGGCCTCGGCGGCGGCCTGGGAGCGCAGCTCCTCGGCCTCGGCGCGCAGCCGGGCGGCCTCGTCCTGCATCTCCCGGATCCGCTCGCGGACGGCCGCGGCGTCGTCCAGGGCGGCGTTCTGGGCCTGCTCCACGGCGGCCTGGGCCTGCTCGCGCAGGCGCTCCGCCTCGGCGGCGGCCACGGTGCGGATCCGCTCGGCCTCGGCGGCGGCGCCGGCCCGGGCGGTCTCGGCGTCGTGGTTGGCCCGGGCGAGCATCTCCTCGGCCGTCTTGGCGGCCTTGGCGAGATGGACGGTGGCGTCCTTGGCACCGGCCGCCCGGCCGGCCTCCTCGGACTCGCTGCGCAGCTGGGCGGCGGAGGCCTCGGCCTGGGCGCGCAGCTCGGCGACGTCGCGTTCGGCCTGCGCCCGCATCTCGGCGATGGCGGCCTCGGCCTCGGAGCGCAGCTCGGCGGCCACCGACTCGGCGGTGGCGCGCAGGCGCTCGCTCTCCTCGGCGGCGGCGGCCCGGGCGGCCTCCGCCTGGGCCTGCTTGTCGGCGGCCTCGGCCTTGAGCGCCTCGGTCTCCTTGGTGGCCTGGGCGACCATCCGGGCCACCTCGGCCCGGGCGGTCTGCGAGCGCTGCTCGCTGGCGGCCTCGCCGTCGGCGACCTTCCGCGAGGCGGTGGCCTCGGCGTCGGCCTGCAGCTGCTCGGCGGCGGCCTCGGCCTGGGCGCGCAGCTCGGCGGACTCCCGCCGGGTGCGTTCGGCCTCGGCGATCGCCTCGGCGCGCAGCCGCTCTATCTCGGCCTGGGCGTGCGCGAGGGCCGCCTCGGCGCGTTGCTGCTCGGCGGCGGCGTGCTCCTTGAGCCGGCCGATCTCGGCCTGCGCGACGGTGAGCTGCTGCTCGGCGGCGGCGTGGGCGGCGGCCAGCTGCTGCTGGGCCTCGCCCCGGGCCGCGGCGAGCCGCTGCTGGGCCTCGCCGCGGGCGGCGTCCACGTCGGCGGCGGCCTGGGCGCCGGCCTGCTGGGCCTGGTCGGAGGCGGCGCGCAGCATGCGCTCGGCGTCGCTGTGGGCGCGCTGGAGGGCGGCCTCGGCAGCGGCCTGGGCCTCGCCGCGGGCGGCGTCCACGTCGGCGGCGGTCTGCGCGCGGGCCTGTTCGGCCAGGGCGGTGGCCTCGGCGCGGGCCGCGGCCATCAGCCGGTCGGCCTCGCCGCGGGCCTCCTGGAGCAGGCGCTGGGCCTCCTGCTCGGTGCCTGCGCGGGTCTGCTCGGCCCAGTTGACGTTCTCGTTGACGTGCTGCTCGGCGCTGCGCCGCAGCTCGGTGAGCTCATCCTCCAGCTGGCGGCGGCGAGCGGTGAGCTCGGCCTCCAGCCGGGCGGTGCGCTCGGCGGCCTCGGCCATGATCCGCTGAGTGGCGGCCTGGGAGTCGCGCAGCTGCCGCTCGGCGTCGGCGCGCAGCTGCTGGGCCTGCATCTCGGCGGTGCGGAGCATCTGCTCGGCCTGGCCGGACACGGCGTCGAAGGCGCGCGGCTGGGCGAGCATCCGGCGGGACTCGTGCAGCTTGGCCCGGAGCACCTCCACCTGGTAGGCGAGGTCCTCGGCATGCTCGACGGTTTTGTCCCGCTCCTTCCGAGTCCGATCCATCTCGGCCTCGAACTGGGAGAGGTGATCGTCAACCTCGTAGCGGTCGTAGCCCCGCACTCCGCGGTCCCATCCATCTCCTGGTCGCGTCCTCGACCCGACCGTTCCCGGGCACCCGCTGTCCGGGGCCCCGGTCCGACTGGTCCTTGCATCCGCGGTCGGTGGACGACCCCTTTTCGGTCGGGGGCGTCCGCCACGGTGGTCGAAGCCCTGGCCGTGGGAGCGCGGTCGATCCGCATTCCCCCGTCCGGGTGGACTTCTGGGCGAACTCTTGCCTGTGGAGAATGGTGACAGATCCGAACTGCGACTGTTCAGCCGTGCCCGCGTAATGGACTCCCCTGCGACGGGCCGGCCACCGGCTGGCGGACGGGCCTGTCATCGGCCGTGCCCGTCGGCCCCGTCCCCCGGAGTCTTCGCGCACCTGGGCATTGTAGTGGGAGCGCCGTGCGGGGGAATGGCCGCGTGGGGGTTTTCCGGGCAGACGGCCACATTACTGACGAGTCACCAGGGGGTGCGGGCCGGCCGTGGTGCCCGCCGACGCCCCGGAACGGCCCCGCCGGGCCCGGCGTCACCGGGCCCGGCGGGGCCGCGTGCGGGGGCTGCCGGCGGGGTCGTGCGTGTGCGGACGCGGTGCACCGGCCGTGCCGGCACCGGCCCGCGGGGCGTCCAGTATCAGTGGGCGTCGTGCGCACCCGGCTCGGCCGAGGTGACCAGCTCGGTCAGCACGCCGCCGCAGTCCTTCGGGTGCAGGAAGGTGATCCGCGAGCCCATCGAGCCGATCCGGGGCTGCTCGTAGAGGACCCGGACGCCCTTGGCCCGGATCTCCTCGGAGTCACCGTCCACGTCGGCGGTGCCGAAGGCGATGTGGTGGACGCCCTCGCCGTTCTTCTCCAGCCACTTGGCGACGGTGGAGTCGGGCCGGGTGGGCTCCAGCAGCTGGAGGTAGGAGGCGCCGCCGTCACCGGTGTCGTTGATCTTGAGCATGGCCTCGCGGACGCCCTGCTCCTCGTTGACCTCGCTGTGGAACACCTCGAAGCCGTAGGTGGCGCGGTAGAACTCGACCGTCTTGTCGAGGTCGCGGCAGGCGATGCCGATGTGGTCGATGCGGGTGAGCACGGTGGCCTCCGGGGTCGGGGCGGGCAACGGGACGGCAACAGTGCAGCGCATGCGGCGGGGGTGCGCCAGCGATGGCGGTTGCGAGCCTGCTCACACGGCACGGCCCGCCGGCCCGGTTCACCCGGATCGGGTTGACACGGTGTTGACTGGACAGTGCCAGTGCGCTCGATCACACCTTTGCTCCGGTGACGGGCGGGTTACAGGTCAGTACATTGAGCGGCATCCTCACCTGGCCACGACGTGCGAAGGGGCTCGTCCCATGACCAACACCACCTCTGTGATCGTTGCCGGTGCTCGGACCCCGATGGGTCGCCTGCTCGGTTCGCTCAAGGGCTTCTCCGGCGCCGACCTCGGCGGCTTCGCGATCAAGGCCGCGGTCGAGCGGGCCGGCATCACGGGTGAGCAGGTCCAGTACGTGATCATGGGCCAGGTGCTGCAGGCCGGCGCCGGTCAGATCCCGGCCCGCCAGGCCGCCGTCAAGGCCGGCATCCCGCTGAGCGTCCCGGCGCTCACCATCAACAAGGTGTGCCTCTCCGGCCTCGACGCCATCGCGCTGGCCGACCAGCTGATCCGCGCCGGCGAGTTCGACATCGTGGTGGCCGGCGGCCAGGAGTCGATGACCAACGCCCCGCACCTGCTGCCGAAGTCCCGCGAGGGCTACAAGTACGGCGCGATCGAGCTGCTGGACGCGATGGCCCACGACGGCCTCACCGACGCCTACGAGAACATCCCGATGGGCGAGTCCACCGAGAAGCACAACACCCGGCTGGGCATCCCGCGCGACGTCCAGGACGAGATCGCCGCCGCCTCGCACCAGCGGGCCGCCAAGGCGCAGCAGAACGGCGTCTTCGACGCCGAGATCGTCCCGGTCGAGATCCCGCAGCGCCGCGGCGAGCCGGTCGTCCTCAGCCAGGACGAGGGCATCCGCGCGGACACCACCGTCGAGGGTCTGGCCAAGCTGCGCCCGGCCTTCACCAAGGACGGCACGATCACCGCCGGCACCTCCTCGCAGATCTCCGACGGCGCCGCCGCGGTGGTCGTGATGAGCAAGGCCAAGGCCGAGGAGCTGGGCCTGACCTGGATCGCCGAGATCGGCGCGCACGGCAACGTCGCGGGCCCGGACAACTCGCTGCAGTCGCAGCCGTCCAACGCGATCAAGCACGCGCTGGCCAAGGAGGGCCTGGAGGTCGGTGACCTCGACCTGATCGAGATCAACGAGGCCTTCGCGGCGGTGGCCCACCAGTCGACGAAGGACCTGGGCGTCTCGTCCGACATCGTCAACGTGAACGGCGGCGCGATCGCGCTCGGCCACCCGATCGGGATGTCCGGCGCCCGCGTGGTGCTGCACCTGGCGCTGGAGCTCCAGCGCCGCGGCGGCGGCGTCGGTGCGGCCGCGCTGTGCGGCGGCGGCGGCCAGGGCGACGCCCTGATCGTCCGCGTTCCGAAGGCCTGATCGTCTGACGTACCGTCGGGGCTGCGGACCGCCACGAGCGGTCCGCGGCCCTGATCCGTGAGGAGTTCCCGATGATCGATGTGCCGACGCTGGTCGAGCAGGCCCGGCAGGGGCGTCCGCGGGCCGTGGCCCGGCTGATCTCGCTGGTCGAGAACGCCGCCCCGCAGCTGCGCGAGGCGATGGCCGCGCTCGCGCCGTACACCGGCCGCGCCTACACCGTCGGGCTGACCGGGTCGCCGGGGGTCGGCAAGTCGACCTCGACCTCCGCGCTGGTCTCCGCCTACCGCCGGCTCGGCAAGCGGGTCGGGGTGCTGGCCGTCGACCCCTCCTCGCCGTTCTCCGGCGGCGCGCTGCTCGGTGACCGGGTCCGGATGCAGGACCACGCCACCGACCCGGAGGTGTTCATCCGCTCGATGGCCACCCGTGGTCACCTCGGCGGCCTCTCCTGGTCGGCCCCGCAGGCGCTGCGGGTGCTCGACGGGGCCGGCTGCGACGTGATCCTGGTCGAGACCGTCGGGGTCGGCCAGTCCGAGGTCGAGGTGGCCGCCCAGGCGGACACCACCGTGGTGCTGCTCGCGCCCGGGATGGGCGACGGCATCCAGGCCGCCAAGGCCGGGATCCTGGAGATCGGCGACGTCTTCGTGGTCAACAAGGCCGACCGGGACGGCGCCGACGCCACCGCCCGGGAGCTGAACCACATGCTCGGCCTCGGCGAGGCCCGCGAGGCGGGGGCGTGGCGCCCGCCGATCGTGAAGACCGTCGCGGCCCGCGGCGAGGGCGTGGACGAGCTGGTCGAGGCGCTGGAGAAGCACCGCGCCTGGCTGGAGGAGCACGGCGAGCTGGCCGCGCGCCGCCGCCGCCGGGCCGCCGACGAGGTGGAGGCGATCGCGCTGGCCGCGCTCCGGGCCCGGATCGGCAGCCTGCACGGCGACCGCCACCTGGCCACCCTGGCCGAGCGGGTCACGGCGGGCGAGCTGGATCCGTACGGTGCCGCGGACGAGCTGGTCGCCGGGCTGACCCAGGCCTGACCCGGCGTCGGCCGGGCATGCGCGAGGGCCGGTACCCCGTCCGTGACGGGGTACCGGCCCTCGCGCATGCGCCAACCCGTGGGGCGGTTACGAGCGGCCGCGCAGCCCGCGCAGGTGCTCGGCGACGGGGGCCAGCGCCTCGTACATCGCGTCCAGCTGCTCGGGGGTGAAGCGGTCGATGAAGTGCGCCCGGACGCTGCGGACGTGGTCCGGGGCGACCTTCTGCATGGTCCCCCAGCCCTGCTCGGTGAGGTGGGCGTAGAGCCCGCGCCGGTCGCCCGGGCACTCCTGGCGCAGCACCAGCCCGGCCGTCTCCATGCGGGTGATCTGGTGCGAGAGCCGGCTCTTGGACTGCAGGGTCGCGGTGGCGAGGTCGGTCATCCGCATCCGCCGCTCGGGCGCCTCGGAGAGGACGACGAGGATCTCGTAGTCGTTGATGGCGAGGTTGTGCGGCTGGAGCTCGCGGCCGAGCTGGTAGTCCAGCAGCTTGGCGACCTCCAGGTGGGCGCGCCACAGCCGCTGCTCCCGGGCGGTCAGCCAGGGAGTCTCCTCCCCGTGCTCCGAGGGGGAGACGTCCGCGGCGTCGATCGTGTGCGCATCCATGGGGGCAGCATACCGTACTTAGTTAAATCTTGTACAAGTTTACAGGCCGAAACGTCGCCCGAGATCGCCCAGGTTACCGAGACCGGGCACGTTGACGTTGGGCAGCTGGCTCCCGTGGCCGGCGCCGGGCTGCTGCGAGGGCACCCCGCCCATCGGCACACCGGCCTCGGCGTGCACCTGGCCCACCGCGCGCTCGGCCATCAGCACCTCGGTCGACTGCAGCAGCACCTGGCCGGCGCCGATGAACTCGAACTGGTGCTCCTCGCCGGACGCCCCGCCGAGCCCGGTCAGCCGGCGGATGCCGCCGATCACCCCGTGCATGTAGTCGTGGTCGTAGTGGTGGCACGGCGCGGGGCAGTCCGCCCAGCCGACCAGCGCCTGCGGGTCCACCCGGATCGGCGGCTCGACGAAGTGCACCGGGCCGTTGGAGGCGGCCACGAACTTGCCGGAGCCGATCAGCGTGAGGAAGCCCGGGATGATCGACTGCTTGAGGCGCAGCGTCGGCTCGTAGGCCAGCAGGTTGCCCGAGCGGACCGTCAGGTTCCCCTCCTCCAGGTCGTAGGAGTTGAGGTCGAAGGCCCGGTCGGCCAGCAGCAGCTTGCCCCGGCCCTCGGCGACCACCCAGTCCGCCGCGTGCATCGGCGAGTTGAAGTGCTGGCCGAGCATCCGGTCGATCGCCCCGGCGCCGACGCCCTTGAAGGAGATGTCGCCGTAGTAGGCGATCATCTTGCCCTTCTGCAGGAAGTAGGACCCGTTCAGGTCGACCGAGAAGGCGTACGGGTTGATGTTGTCGTTGACCGGCAGGCTGTGCGCGTCGTGCACCACCGGGCCGGAGCCGTCCTGCGCCTTGGGCAGCGGGGCCTGCGCGCCGCCGAACTGCTCCTGGGCGTACTGCTGCGGCGGCTGCTGCTGCGGATAACCCTGCTGCGGGTAGCCCTGCTGGGGGTGGCCCTGCGGCGGCGGGGGCGGGTAGCCCTGCCCGGGCGGCGGGCCGTAGCCGGGCGGCGGGGCGGCGGGGAAGCCGGGCTGGGTCGGCTGGTTGTACGGCGAGGGCTGCCCGTACGGCTGCTGGCCGTACGGGTCCTGCGGCTGCCCGTACGGAGGCTGCGGCGGGTAGGACATCAGAGCTTCTCCTCGCTCGCCTGCACGAACACCGTGCCGTTGCCGGACAGCTCCAGCTGGAAGGCCTCGCCGGAGCCGCGTCCGATCATGTCGCGCCACCCCAGCGCGGTGGACAGCTTGTTCTGGACCTGGCCGCGGTGCGCGACGTAGGCCTGGGGGTCGACGTGCACCGGCTGGTGCGGGGTGATCGGCAGCTCGAAGACGCCGCCGTGCGCCATCACCGCGACGGCGCCGTGGCCGTCCAGCTTGGTGGTGAACAGGCCCTGGCCGGTCACCTGGCCGCGCACCATGCCCATCACGCCGCCCTGCGAGCCCATGAACATGGTGGACTGCTGCAGCGAGCCCTCGAAGGCCAGCAGCCGGTCGGCCTCGACGTACAGGGTGTCGCCGGCCAGCTCGATCACGTGCACGTGGTGGCCGCCGTGGCCGAAGAGCACGGTGCCCTGGCCCTCGACCGTCATCAGCGGGGTGTCCTCGTTGGCCACCCGGCGGCCGATCATCGACATGACGCCGCCCTGCCCGCCGGTGATGTTCGGCGTGAACCGGACCTCGCCGGTGTACGCGAGCATCGCGCCGCGCTGGCTGAACAGCCGCTGCCCGGGCACGACCCGGGCCTCGATCATCTTGTTGTTGATCCTGGTGAACGGCATCAGACGTCGCCCCCGACGGTGAGCTTCTCGGACGGCTGCACGTAGACCAGGCCCTCGCCGCTGAACTCCACCTGGACGGCCTCGCCACCGCCCTCGCCGATGAAGGTCGACCAGCCGGCGCCGGACTTCAGGCTGCGGCTCAGGTTGCCGGTGTGCGCGACGTACGCCCCCGGGTCCACCCGCAGCGGCATGCCCTGGGACACCCGCAGGATGATCGCCGGCCCCTTGGAGGTGACCGCCGCCCAGCCGTGGCCCTCGACCTTGGTGGTGAACAGGCCGTTGCCGGAGGAGACGCCGTTCAGACCGGTGAAGCTGGTGCCGGTCCGCAGCGTGCCCTCGGTGCAGAGCAGGTTGTCCGACTCGACGTAGAGCGTCTCGCCGTTCAACCTGACGAGGTTGATCTCGGTGGCCTTGTCGGCGAAGTAGCAGGTGCCCTGCCCCTTCACCTCCATGACCGTCATCTGCTCGCCGGTCAGCCGGCGGGTGACCATGCCGCGCAGGCCGTCACCGCCACCGCTGAGCTTCTTGAAGCTCATCTGGCCGCTGTACGCGACCATCGAGCCGTTTCTGGCTTTCACGCCGTCGCCCGTCATGTCGACGGCGAGCGTCTTGGACCCTTGGAGTCGAAACTGTGCCACGGGCGAAATGTAGCCGTATCCGGCGCCGCCGGGGGAGGGGGCATCGGCGTTCTGATACCGCTCTGCGACAAATGCCCGGATCACGCGGGGGCGTGCGCGCCCCGCGGTGCCGACCCGGCGGCCTGCTCCACCTCCAGCAGCGAGGCCGAGTGGCGCTCGGCCTCGAAGGCCACCACGCCGCCGCGCAGCCCGAAGAGCCGCTTCGAGAGGAGGATCCAGAGCACCGCGACGATGTTCAGCGCCAGCGTGCCGATCTTCACCGCGCTGACGTGCTCGGTCAGCTCGTAGACCTCCAGCGGGAGGAAGGCCGCGGTGGCCACCACGGTCAGGTACTCGGCCCAGCGCCGGCCCAGCCAGAGCCCGTACGCCTCGACGATCTCGATCACCGCGTAGACCAGCAGCGCGCCCGCGACGATCAGCAGGGTGTTGTGGTGGTAGTCGAAGGTCTTGCGGATGGTGTCGACGATCGGGGAGTGCTCCAAGTCCCAGTGGAAGTGCTCGGTGACCGGGCGCAGGACGGTGAGGTTCTCGTCGAAGATCCGGCGCACCGCGTCCTGGCTGTTGGAGAACTTCCAGACGCCCCAGGCGACCACGACGATCAGGAGGCCGCGCAGCAGCCGTTCGACGGCCAGGAAGCGCAGGATGAAGAGGTCCCGCAGGGCCTTGCCGCGCGGCACCAGCGGTGCTTCGTCGGCCGGCCCGGAGCCGTGCGGGGCGCCGAGCGTGAAGTCGCCGCAGCGCAGGCAGCGCCAGGCGTCGCCGAGGGCGGTCGCGGCGTGCAGCCGGCGGTTCAGCTCGGGCTCGGTCGGCGCGTAGGTGAGGTGGCCGCGCCGCGCGCAGGTCCTCCGGTCCCAGTCCCTCTTGAACATCGTTCGTACCCCCGTGTGCGATGCGGACGGCGCCCTGGTCACCGGGCGCGCGCCAGCAGGATAGGGGTGCGGCCGGGCCCGGCGGCGCGGCCGGGGGAGTTCTGCTGCAGGGCTGTGACATCCGGCACGGCCGCGACCCCGGCGGCCGGTCCGGACGTGTGCTCGGTGATAATGGCGAGGATGCTTGTGAGCCGGTTCACAAGCGATCTCCGACCACCGCATCGAGGTACCCATCGTGAACAGCAGTGCCGTCCACCGCCTGCGCCTGGTCTCCGCCCCGGAGGGCCTCTCCTTCCTCCTGCTGCTGGTCTGCTCGGTCCTCAAGCGGACCACGAGCTTCGACGCCGTCCCGGTGATGGGGTCGGTCCACGGGATGCTGTTCATCCTCTACGTGGTCTTCTGGATCATGGCCTGGCAGACGCAGAAGTGGGACGCCAAGCGCGGCATCCTGCTCTTCGTCCTCTCGGTGCTGCCCACCGGCGGGTTCTTCGCCGAGCGGATGCTGAAGAAGGAGGAGCTCGGCGAGGCGGCGCCGGTCCGCGAGCCCGCCGCCGCCTGAGCCCCGCGCCCGAAACCCCGCGCCGGCCGCTCGCGCGCACGCCCGGCCGCCCGCACGCAGGCCGACAGGCTGCCGGGGCCCCCTCTCCCAGTGGGCCCCGGCAGCCTGTCGCCGTTTCCGGGGGTTGCGGTGGCCGGCTCCCGCCGGACCGGCGCTAGTTGACGTTCACCGCGCTCCACGCGGCCGCGACCGCGTTGTACTGGACGCTGCCGGCGCCGTAGAGGTCCTTGGCGGCGTTCAGGGTCGCGGTGCGGGCGGCCTTGTAGTTGGTGGTGGAGGTGAAGTAGACGGTCAGCGCGCGGTACCAGATCGCGGCGGCCTTGTCCCGGCCGATACCGGTGACGGTGGAGCCGTTGGAGGTCGGGCTGTTGTAGCTGACGCCGTTGATGGTCTTGGCGCCGCTGCCCTCGGCCAGCAGGTAGAAGAAGTGGTTGGCCACGCCCGAGGAGTAGTGGACGTCCACGTTGCCGACCCCGGAGTACCAGGAGTCCTTGGACGCGCCGTCCTTGGAGGGCTTGTCCATGTAGCGCAGCGGGGTGCCGTTGCCGTTCAGGTTGAGCCGCTCGCCGATCAGGTAGTCCGGCACGTCCGAGGGCAGGTTGGCGTACCACTCGACCATGGTGCCGAAGATGTCCGAGGTGGCCTCGTTGAGGCCGCCGGACTCACCGGAGTAGACCAGCCCGGCCGTCGCCGAGGTGACGCCGTGGGTCATCTCGTGGCCGGCCACGTCGATCGCGGTCAGCGGGTGGGTGTTGCCCGAGCCGTCGCCGTACGTCATGCAGAAGCAGGAGTCGTCCCAGAACGCGTTGACGTAGTTGGATCCGTAGTGGACGCGGCTGCTCGCGCCGACGCCGTTGTTCTTGATGCCGCTGCGGCCGAAGGTGTTCTTGTAGTAGTCCCACGTCGCGCCGGCGCCGTACTGGGCGTCCACCGCGGCGGACTGGGTGTTGGAGGCGAGGCCGGTGCCCCAGACGTTGTCCGCGTCGGTGTAGAGCGCGTTGCCGTTGGCGGCGTTGCCGGTCCACTGGTTGCCGCGGGAGGCGTCCTTGAGCTGGTAGGTCGAGCCGCTCTGGGTGGTGGTCAGCGGGACACTGCCGACGAAGACGCCCTTGCCGGTGCCGTTCGCGGTCTGGATCTCCTCGTGGGTGGAGAGCACCGCGCCGGTGGCCGCGTCGGTGACCAGCCGCTGGCGGCTCGGGGTGCCGTCGGCCCGCTCGCCGTTGACGACCGTCTGGTAGGCCAGCCGCGGGCTGCCGTCGGCGGCCCAGACGATCAGGGTGGCCGCGCCCGCGCCGTCGACCCGGCTGATCGCCGACTCGTCCTTGTCGGCCGCGATGCCGACGGTGGCCCGGACCGCGCCGAGCGCCTGGGCGGACGCCTTGTCGGCGGAGAGCGCCGGGGTGAGGCTGCCCAGGGCCAGCTGCCCGGTGAACGCCCGGTCCACCGAGGTGATCGAGCCGTTGGCCTTCTGGTGCACCACCAGGTCGCCGCCGATCACCTGCAGGCCGCCGAGCGTCCGCTCGTAGCGCAGGTGGCGGGCGCCGTTGGCGTCCACCACGGCGTCCTTGGCGACCAGCTTCTCCTGGCCGCCGAGGCCGAGCGCCTGCGCCACCGGCGCGGCCTCGCTGCCGGCCAGGGAGATCAGCGCGTCGTGCTGCTGCACCACCGAGGGTGCGGCGGCCTGGGCGGGTGCGGCGGCGACCTGGATCGCGCCGGCCAGCAGGGCGGTGGCGGAGAGTACGGCTCCGGCTGTCAGCTTTCGCTTCACGTACGGGGTTCCTTCCACGAAACCGCGTGTGCGCGGTCACGCCGCATACCGGGGCGCCGGGGTTGGCGCCGTGGGGCGGTAGGGCGCTGACGTGCTGCTCCCGTGCGGTCCTTGACGGCCGGTCGGTGGGTGGGGCGACGGTCGTCGAACGGGGCTTGGGCAGAAGCATGACAAGTCGGTGGAGTGGAGGACAGACCGCCGTGGGGGATTGGCCAGGTTCCGCCAGTCGCCGGGGCGGGTGGTTCGGCTGCGGCGGATGCCCGGTTCGGGCCGGTTCGCCCCGCTGGCGGGATCCCGCCAGCGGAGCGGCCTTGCCGGGTCCGGCGCCCGTTGCTACGCGCGCCCGCAGCAGAAGGGGTGCCCGGCGGCGCGCGGTGCCCGTGACGGACTGCGCCGGCGGCGTGAGGGTGCCGGCGGCGGAGGGTGCCCGGACGCGCGGACGCCCGGGGCCTCCCCTCCCAGTGAGGACCCGGGCGCCGCGCGCGGACGTCAGCTGACGTTGACGCCGCTCCACGCAGCCGCGACCGCGTTGTACTCGGTGCTGCCGGCGCCGTAGAGGTCCTTGGCGGCGTTCAGCGTGCCGGTGCGGGCGGCCTTGTAGTTGGTGGTGGAGGTGAAGTAGACGGTGAGCGCGCGGTACCAGATCGCCGCGGCCTTGTCCCGGCCGATGCCGGTGACGGTCGACCCGTTGGAGGTCGGGCTGTTGTAGCTGACGCCGTTGATGGTCTTGGCGCCGCTGCCCTCGGCCAGCAGGTAGAAGAAGTGGTTGGCCACGCCGGAGGAGTAGTGGACGTCGAGGTTGCCCACACCCGACGACCAGGAGTCGGCCGAGCCGCCGTCCTTGGAGGGCTTGTCCATGTAGCGCAGCGGGGTGCCGTCGCCGTTGAGGTCGATCTCCTCGCCGATCAGGTAGTCCGGCTTGTCGGTGGCGAGGTTGGCGTAGAACTCGACCATGGTGCCGAAGATGTCCGAGGTGGCCTCGTTGAGGCCGCCGGACTCACCCGAGTAGTTGAGGCCGGCGGTGGCCGAGGTGACGCCGTGGGTCATCTCGTGACCGGCCACGTCGATCTCGGTCAGCGGGTGGGTGTTGCTCGCGCCGTCGCCGTACGACATGCAGAAGCACTGGTCGGACCAGAACGCGTTGACGTAGTTCTTGCCGTAGTGGACCCGGCTGGTGGCGCCGACGCCGTTGTTCTTGATGCCGCTGCGGCCGAAGGTGTTCTTGTAGAAGTCCCAGGTGGCCGCAGCGCCGTACTGCGCGTCCACCGCGGCCGACTGGCCGTTGGAGACGAGGCCGTTGCCCCAGACGTTGTCCGCGTCGGTGTACAGCGTGCCCGAGCCGGAGGTGCGGCCCTTGAAGTCGACGGTGGACTGACCGCCGCGGGAGGCGTCCTTCAGCGAGTAGCCGCCGCTGGCGGTGGTGGTGGTCAGCGGGACGCTGCCGACGAAGACGCCCTTGCCGGAGCCGGTCGCGGTCTGCACCTGCTCGTGGGTGGAGAGCACCTCGCCGGTGGCGGCGTCGGTGACCAGCAGCTGGCTGGACGGGGTGCCGTCGGCGCGCACGCCCTCGACGGTCGTCCGGTACGCCAGGCGCGGGTTGCCGTCCGCGGCCCAGACCACCAGCTGCGCGGCGCCGGCCTGGTGGACCTCGCTGAGCGGGGACTCGTCCTTGTCGGCGGTGATGCCGACGGTGGACTGCACGGCGCCGGACGCCTGCGCGGCCGCCTTGTCGGCGGGGATGGCCGGGGTGAGGCTCGGCACGGCTATCGGCGCGGCGACGGCCTTGTCCACGGCCTCGACCGCACCGCCCGCGGCCTGGTGCACGACCAGGTCGCCGCCGAGGACGGGCAGACCGGCGAAGGTGCGCTCGAAGCGGAGGTGGCGGGTGCCGTCGGCGTCGACCACGGCGTCCTTGGCGACCAGCTTCTCCTGGCCGCCGAGGGCGAGCGCCTTGGCCAGCGGGTCGGCCTGACCCTTCGCCACGGCCAGGACGGCCTCGCGCTGCTGCGAGGCCTGGGCCTGCGCCGAGGGGGTCGGGGCGGCCTGGGCGGCGGTGCTCACCTGGATGACGCCGGTGAGGAGGGCGGTGGCGGAGAGTACGGCGCCGGCTGCGAGCTTTCGCTTCACGTACAGGTCCTTCCGGGAAACCGCGAGTGCGCGGGCGCGCCTCGTCCCGGGGTGCCGGAGGTGGCACCTTAGGGGCGGAACGGGCGCTGACGTGCTGCTCCGTGCGGTCGAGCGGCGGGTCACCGGTGAGTGGGGCGGTGGCCTGCCGAACGGGGCTGGCCGAAAGCATGACAATGCAACAAGTGAAATGACAGGTCTGGTTCATCTATTGGCCAGGTCTCGCCAGTCCGACGGAATGTGAACAGGGCGGCAAAAGGGTCAAATCCCCCCGTCTTGCAGCGGGTTACCGCCCGAACCGACGCTTGATCACGGGCCCGGCGTCCGGTTGCCGGCGAACCGCGCACCCCGGCGGGCCGGTTGTCGGTGGTTCACATCCGCGCAACGTGCTGGTCCGGACCAGCCCGTCCCACTGGCGGGATCCCGCCACGTGTCGCGCTTGTCCACCATCAGGACGCCTGATAGCAGCGGCCCCACCCGCCGGTACGGTAAGGAGGTGGCCAAGCCCCTCGCACTCGACTTCGACCCGATCGCCCGCGCCGACGAGCTGTGGACCCGCCGCTGGGGCGGAGTCCCCTCGATGGCGGCGATCACCTCGGTCATGCGCGCCCATCAGATCCTGCTGGCGCGGGTGGACACCGTGCTCAAGCCGTACGGGCTGACCTTCGCCCGGTACGAGGCGCTGGTGCTGCTGACCTTCAGCCGGACCGGCGAGCTCTCGCTCTCCAAGATCGGCGAGCGGCTGATGGTCCACCCGACCAGCGTCACCAACACCGTCGACCGCCTGGAGCGGGCCGGCCTGGTCGCCCGCCGCCCCAACCCGCTGGACGGCCGCGGGGTGCTCGCCTCGATCACCGCCCGCGGCCGCGAGACGGTCGAGGAGGCCACCCGGGAGCTGATGGCGATGGAGTTCGGGCTGGAGGAGTACGACGCCGACCAGTGCCGCCAGGTGTTCGAGCTGCTCCGGCCGCTGCGGATCGCCGCCGGCGACTTCGCCGAGCCGGAGGCGCCGGCGGCCCCGGCGGAGTAGGGCACGGCGCGCGGGGCGGCCCGGCCGGGGCGCGGCGACGGCCGGGCAGGGCGCTGCACGGCGCACCCGTAAGCGGCGGCTACCCTCGTGGGAGCGGTGCGCGGATCGGGGCGTACCGGCCGAATCCTGCCGAGCGAGGCGATGAGAAGTATGAAGGCGACCCCCCTGCTGGGCTGGTACCGGGCCCTGGCCATTGCGACCGGCGTGGCGCTGCTGGTGTTCTGCGGCTTCATGGTGGCGAAGTACGGCTTCGACACCGCCGAGGACGTGACCACCTACGTCGCGATGCTGCACGGCTACCTCTACATCGGGTACTTCGTGGTCACCTTCCTGCTCGGCCAGAAGCTGAAGTGGCCGCTCGGCCGGATGATCTTCACCCTGGCCGCCGGCTGCATCCCGTTCGCCTCCTTCGTGGCCGAGCGCAAGGTGGTCGCCGAGGCCGCCGCGAAGCTCCCGGCCGGTGCCGCCGCGCGGGAGACCGCCGGCGTCTGACCGTCGTCCGCCCCGAAGGGCGCCCTCCCCCGCCGGGGAGGGCGCCCTTTCGCGTGTCGGGGCCGGCATCCGTCGACAAGTACTAGGACGTCCGAGTAAATTAGTAGGACGTCCTAACAGCTGTGCCGCCCCGGTGTCGGAGCGGCCGTACGGAGCGGAGTTCGGGGTCATGGACGCCGAGGAGATCGAGCGCGGACGGCAGCGCTGGCAGCAGCGGTACGACAGTGCCCGCAAGCGGGACGCGGACTTCACCACCCTCTCCGGCGACGAGGTCGCGCCGGTCTACGGCCCGCCTGCGGGGCAGCCCGTCGAGGGCTTCGAGCGGATCGGCTGGCCGGGCGAGTACCCGTACACCCGCGGCCTGCACGCCACCGGCTACCGCGGCCGGACGTGGACCATCCGCCAGTTCGCCGGGTTCGGCAACGCCCAGCAGACGAACGAGCGCTACCGGATGATCCTGGAGGCGGGCGGCGGCGGCCTCTCGGTCGCCTTCGACATGCCCACCCTGATGGGGTACGACTCGGACGACGCCAAGTCGCTCGGCGAGGTCGGCCACTGCGGCGTGGCCATCGACTCGGCCGCCGACATGGAGGTCCTGTTCCAGGGCATCCCGCTCGGCGAGGTCACCACCTCGATGACGATCAGCGGCCCGGCCGTCCCGATCTTCTGCATGTACCTGGTGGCCGCCGAGCGCCAGGGCGTCGACCCGGCGGTGCTCAACGGCACCCTGCAGACGGACATCTTCAAGGAGTACATCGCCCAGAAGGAGTGGCTCTTCGCCCCCGAGCCGCACCTGCGCCTGATCGGCGACCTGATGGCGTACTGCGCCCGGGGCATCCCGGCGTACAAGCCGCTCTCGGTCTCCGGCTACCACATCCGCGAGGCCGGGGCGACGGCCGCGCAGGAGCTGGCCTACACGCTGGCGGACGGCTTCGCCTACGTGGAGCTGGGCCTCTCCCGCGGCCTGGACGTCGACGTCTTCGCGCCCGGCCTCTCCTTCTTCTTCGACGCGCACCTGGACTTCTTCGAGGAGATCGCCAAGTTCCGCGCCGCCCGCCGGATCTGGGCCCGCTGGATGCGCGACCGCTTCGGCGCCAAGACCGACAAGGCGCAGTGGCTGCGCTTCCACACCCAGACCGCCGGCGTCTCGCTGACCGCGCAGCAGCCGTACAACAACGTGGTCCGCACCGCGGTCGAGGCGCTCTCGGCGGTGCTCGGCGGCACCAACTCGCTGCACACCAACGCCCTCGACGAGACCCTGGCGCTCCCCTCCGAGCAGGCCGCCGAGATCGCCCTGCGCACCCAGCAGGTGCTGATGGAGGAGACCGGCATCACCAACGTGGCCGACCCGCTGGGCGGCTCCTGGTACGTCGAGGCGCTGACCGACCGGATCGAGCAGCAGGCCGAGGCGATCTTCGAGCGGATCCTCGACAAGGGCCGGGAGGACCACGAGATCGGCCCGATCACCTCCGGCATCCTGCGCGGGATCGAGGAGGGCTGGTTCACCGGGGAGATCGCCGAGGCGGCCTTCCAGTACCAGCAGGGCGTGGAGAAGGGCGAGAAGCGGGTCGTCGGCGTCAACTGCCACCCGCGCAGCGTCACCCCCGAGCTGGAGATCCTGCGGGTCAGCCACGAGGTCGAGCGCGAGCAGGTGCGCGTGCTGGCCGAGCGGAAGGCCGGCCGGGACGAGGCGGCGGTGCGGGCCGGGCTGGACGCGATGCTGGCGGCGGCGCGCTCGGGCGCGTCGATGATCCCGCCGATGCTGGACGCCGTCCGGGCCGAGGCCACCCTGGGCGAGATCTGCAACCTGCTGCGCGAGGAGTGGGGGATCTACCGGGAGACCGCCCGGTTCTAGGCGGCCGGCTCCGGGCGCTCCGGCGTCCGGGGCCCTGCCCGCCCCTTCCGGCTCCCCCGGAGGCGCCGAACCGCCCCGCACGAGGACCGTGCGGGGCGGTTCGGCGTGCCTCCGGCCCCGCGCGGGCTCAGCCCCCCAGCAGGCTGGGGAAGGGCCCGAGCAGCAGGCTGGTGAAGCGCGTGGTCCACTCGGCCGTGATCGGCTCACCGCTGACCAGCACCCGGTGCTCGACCGTCCCGGCGATGGTGTCGAAGATGATGTCGATCTCCTCCCCGGCGGTCGTCTCGTCGGCGTCCGGGGCGAGCTCGCCGCGCGCCTGGGCGGCCGCCCGGCCCTGCCGGACGAGCCGCTTCTGCGGGTCGACGATCGCCTCCCGGATCCGCCGCCGCAGCTGCCGGTCCCGGGTGCCCTCGGCGAACAGCGCGAGCAGCGCGGCCTGGGTCTCCGGCCGGGCCAGCAGGTCGGCGAACTGGGCGACCACCGCCTCGATGTCGGCCCGCAGGCTGCCGAGGTCGGGCATCACGAGTTCGTCGAAGAGGCTGGCCACGGCGTCCACCACCAGCTCGTTCTTGGACGGCCAGCGGCGGTACAGGGTGGTCTTGGCGACCTTGGCGCGGATCGCCACGTGACCCATGGTCAGCCCGCCCCAGCCGAGTTCGGCGAGGGCCTCGCGGGTGGCGTCCAGGATGGCGTGGTCGGCGGCGGCGCTGCGCGGACGGCCCTTGGCCCGGGTGGTGGTGCCGTCGGGGTTCTCGGCGGCGCCGACGGTGCCTGCGGGGCTCTGTGCGGCGCTGGCGGGGGTCCGGGCGGCCTCCGCGGCGGCGCCCGGGGGGTCCGCCCGGTCGGCGGCCGGGCGCTCCGGGGTCACGGCGGGGGGCTGGGGGGCCGGCACCGGGCCTCCTTGCGATCTACTGGTAAGTAACATGGGTGGGACCGGTAACGGTAGCGACCTTCCGGCCTCCAGGTCAGCCAGGCTGCCCGGGAAAGTGGGGCAGCTCACGTCGCGGGAAGGCCGGATGGGGTTGCGGCGGGGGCCCTCGATCCAGTTACGCTACGACTCGTAGCGAAAGCAGTGACAACCAGGCGCCGCACCCGTGGGACGGGGTGGCGCGGGTGCGGGTGGGGCCCCGCACCGAACGGTTCGGACTTGCCGGGGGGCGGGGTGTCGCACCCGGGACTCGTGGCCGCGCAGCCCGCGCGGAGCGACTTTCCCGGAGGATGGTGCCCGCCGGCCGCGCGGACGGGGGAGGATGGTGCCATGCAGCCACGGAATTCGCGTCTCAACAGCTCCGCCCTGCGCGGTGCGGTCGACCTCGCCGCAGTGAAGGCAGCCGGCGAGGCCGCTCAGAAGGCCGAGCAGGCCCGGGCCGAGCGGGCCCGTCAGGCCGCCGCCGCCGAAGCGGCCGGGGTGGCCCCCGCGCAGGCGCCGTACGAGCTCGTCATCGACGTCACCGAGGACACCTTCGAGACCGAGGTCGTCCAGCGTTCCACCGAAGTGCCGGTGGTCATCGACTTCTGGGCCGAGTGGTGCGGGCCCTGCAAGCAGCTCAGTCCGATCCTGGAGCGCCTGGCCGAGGAGTACGCCGGCCGGATCGTGCTCGCCAAGATCGACGTCGACGCCAACCCGATGATCGCCCAGCAGTTCGGCATCCAGGGCATCCCGGCCGTGATGGCCGTGGTGGCCGGCCAGCTGGTGCCGCTGTTCCAGGGCGCCGAGAACGAGGCCAACATCCGCAAGGTGCTGGACCAGCTGGTCCTGGTCGCCGAGCAGCGCTTCGGTGTGGCCGGCGGCGCGGGCGTGCCCGGTGCCCCCGGCGAGGCGGGCGAGGCCGGCGAGCAGGCTGCACCGTACCCGCCGGAGGACCCGGCGCTGGCGGCCGCGCACGAGGCGCTGGACCGCGGTGACCTGGGCGGCGCGGTGCAGGCCTACCGGAACGTGCTGGCGGACGACCCGGGCAACACCGAGGCCAAGCTCGGCCTGGCCCAGGCGCAGCTGCTGCACCGGGTCGAGGCGCTGGACCCGCAGGCCGTCCGGGCGGCGGCCGCGGCCGGCCCCAAGGACGTCGCGGCGCAGCTGGAGGCGGCAGACCTGGACCTGGTCGGCGGTCACGTCGAGGACGCCTTCGGGCGTCTGGTGGACACCGTCGGGCGGACCTTCGGCGAGGACCGGGACACCGCCCGGCTCCGGCTGCTGGAGCTGTTCGAGGTGATCGGCACCGACGATCCCCGGGTGACGGCGGCGCGCACCGCGCTGGCCCGCGTGCTCTTCTGAGCCTGCTCCGGGGTGTTTCTGCCGGTGCCTACTGGCACGGTCGATGACCTGCGGTGTCGCTGGGGATTTGGCGACAATCCGGTCATCGCGTGAGAGGTTTACCAAATCTTGACATCACCCGTGGGTGGTCACTTCAGGTGACCACCCACGGGTGTTTCCTCAGTGTTTCCGGCGGATTTCCCCGTCACGATTCCTTCAATTCGTCACTCACGGTGTGCGACCGGCTGTTTTCATGATCGTCGGCATTCGATGTTGGATTACCCGTCAGTAACGAACCCCTTGTGCTTCGCCCGGGATTCGAGCAGCATCGGCGACGCCCGGTCCCAGAGTTCACCCCGCCGACAGCCGGTCGGCGGACGGAACGAGGGATCCCCACCGGGCAAGCCGCCGGCCCCGGCCGTCGGCAGGGAGGGCAGGGGGGTATCCGCGGTCCCACGGCGGTTCCTGTCCTTCGATCCGGCCGCGCGGCCCGCGCGGTCGCTGGTTGTCGCTCGGGGGTGATCGCCGATGTCGTCGGTCCTGCCCGCCGCCCCGCAGGGGTGGTCGGTGAAGGGACGGGAGTGCCGCTGTGTGCCGGCCGCTCCCGCGTCCGACGACGCCCAAGGCGCTCTCCGCTACCGAGGACGTAGCTCTCTCCCATCCCAGGCCCCCACCGGTGCGGGACGCACCGCCGGGAGCCGGAGATGTACGTCCTAGAAGGAGGACTCGCATGTCCCAGACCTACGGCAAGACCCGCTGGAAGCGCTTCGCCCTGGTGATGGTGCCGGGTATCGCCGCGACCGCCGCAGTCGGCGTCGCGATGGCGAACAACGCCCTGGCGGCGTCGTTCAGCGTCTCCGGCCAGAGCTTCAAGGTCACCGCGCAGGAGCTGCACGGCACCAACTTCGCGCAGTTCGGCTCGATCGACGCCGAGAGCAACGGTACGCCGCACCCGGTCGCCGTCTCGGCCTTCGACACGGCCACCATCAAGGGCCTGTGCCAGTCGGTCGTCACCGACCCGAACATCATCCCCGGCCTGCCGTGGAAGCTGCCCAAGATCACCCTGCGCCTGGAGGCCGGGCAGAGCGACGACGTCGCGAAGCAGGTCTCCGCGAAGAACCTGCTGATCGACCTCGACCAGCTGAACGCGGACGCCGAGTTCACCAACATCAACATCGGCCAGGACGCCTCCACCCTGAAGGGCACCGCCGTCCAGGGCTGGAAGTCCAGGCTCGGCACCGGCCTGCCCTCGGGCGGCGTCGGCTTCGCCCAGGCCGCCGACAAGGCCGACCTGACCAACGTCCAGCAGACCGCGTGGGCCACCTCGGCCGGCACCTTCAAGCTCCAGGGCCTGAAGCTCGCGCTGCACACCGACGGCGGGCACGAGTGCTACTAGGCCGCTGACCGGCGGCGGGTCTCCTGACCCGCCGCCGACCACGGCACCCGGGGGGTCGGGAGCGGTGAACGTACCGCTCCGGGCCCTCCCCCTCCCGTTTTTCGCCTCGTTCACACCATCGAGGAGCTGCACCGTGTCCAGCGCCCTTGCCGAGCTGCGGCCCGCCGAGCACGAGAACACCGTCCATTGGGTGCTTCGGGTGTTCCGTCACTTCCGCCGGTCCCGTCCGTTCTGGGGCGGCCTGCTGGCCATGGTCGCCGGCGTCCCGATCATGTACTTCCCGTACGCCAAGCTGGCGCTGAACGGCATGACCGTCACCATGGCGACGACCGCCGGTGCCGGGTCGCTGATCATCGGCATCCTGCTGATCGTGCTCGGGCTGACCGCCTGGTTCCAGCCGGCCGTGCGGATCTTCTCCGGTGTCGCGACCATGCTGCTGACGCTGGTCTCGATCCCGGTCTCCAACCTGTCCGGCTTCGGCATGGCGCTGCTGCCGGGCCTGATCGGCGGCGGCCTGATGGTCGCCTGGGCGCCGAACCCGGTCGAGGCCGCGCCCAAGGCCGAGGTGGTCGCCGCCACGGCGCCGGTGCCGCCGTCGACGGCCACCGGGGCCGCCGGTGCGCAGGCCGCCGGCGGCGAGGCCGCCACCGCCGTGCTGCCGGCCGTTCCCGCCCAGCCCGGGCCGCCGGCCCCCGGCGCCGCTCCGGCCGCCGGCGGCACCGTCCCGCAGCAGGCCGCCGGTGACCCGGAGGAGGCACGGTGACGGCGCCGCAGGACGAGCAGGGCCGCCCGGCCCTGCCGGAGCAGCGCTCCGGGCGCCACGCGGCGCGCCGCACGCCGGTGCGGATCCGGTTGAGAGGCCGGGCGCTGGCCATGGCCGCGGTGCCGACCGCGTTGCTGATGGCCGCCACCTACACGCCGAACGCGGCGGTCGCCGAGACCGCCGCGGGCAAGCCCTGCGCGACCGTGCCGGACGCCGCGCCGACGGTGGCGGAGACGCCCGTTCCCAAGAGCGAGCTGCCCCCGCCGCTGCCCGGCCCGTCCGTGCCGCTCCCGGTGAGCCCGACGGCCGCGCCGACGAGCACGCCGACGGGCGCGCCCGCCCCGGCGTCCACCGCCCCGACGGCGACCACCCAGGCTCCGGCGACCGCCTCGACAGCCGCCTCGACGCCGGCCTCGATACCCGGCTCGGCCCCGGTCCGCTCCGCGGCCACCGGCGGCTCCGGCGGCGTCGTCCAGGCCGGGCTGATCGACGACATCGTCGGCGGGATCACCAACCTGATCCACCCGAGCGGTTCGCCGAGCCCGTCGGCCGCCGCCACCACGGCGGCCCCGGCCCCGGCGCCGGCGACCGCGCCCGCCGCGGGCAGCCGCGCGGTGGCTCCGGCCGCCCCGGCCCCGGCCGCGAGCACCCAGGCGCCGTCCGCGCCCGCACCGTCCGCCGACACCCCGGCTTCCAAGGCCGCCCCGTCGGGCGCGCCGAGCCCTGCCGGGTCCGCCCCGGCGAGCGGCCGGGCGAGCACCGCCGCCAAGCCGTCCGCCGGCGCCAAGGCCTCCGGTGCGGCTGCGCCGTCCGGCTCCGCCGCACCGTCCGGCACCTCCTCACCGAGTGCCGACCCGAACTGCCTGGTGCCGATGAAGGGTCTGGCGGCCGGCTCCGGGGCGGACAACCCGATCCTGGTGCCGGACCAGAACTGGACCCTCCAGACCACCCGGCTGACCCTGAACCACGCCGTCCTGATGGGTGTGGTCAAGGTCCAGACGCCGACCACCACCAAGCGCGTGCTGAAGTTCGTGGTCGACAGCGTGGACATCGAGAACCTCGACATGTCGACGCTGGAGGGCAACGGCAAGACTTTTCACGTGAAGGGCGCGCCGGGCTCGGTCTCCACCATGCGCAGCGGCCCGGTCACCATGTACGTGGAGCGGCTCTCCGGCCACCTGTCCCAGGTGCTCGGCATCCCGATCCCGATCGACCTGGGCGAGCTCACCCTCACCCCGGACGGGCCGCTGCCGCAGTGGCTGTACGACCTGATCGGCAAGCTGGAGATCCCGCTCTGGATGCAGATGACCGGGGTCACCGCGGTGCAGTCCGGCCAGTTCGGCGGCACGCTGAAGATCCCCGGCATGCAGCTCTACAACGACGACAAGCCGTACGTCGGCAACAAGTAACGGCCCCCGCCGGCGGGCCGGCGCAGCGGAAACGCCCGTGGGGCGGACCCTCCACCGAAGGAGGGTCCGCCCCACGGGCGTTCGGTACCGGTCGTGCTCCGGGGCCTACTCGCTCCGGGTGCCCAGGTGGTGGACCTGGACCATGTTGGTGTTGCCGGGGATGCCGGGGGGCGAACCGGCGGTGACGATGACGGTGTCGCCCTCGTTCAGCTCGCCGATGCGGCGCAGCTCGCCGTCGACCTGCGCGACCATCTCGTCGGTGGAGCCGACCTGCTCGGTGACGTAGGCCTCGACGCCCCAGCTCAGCGAGAGCTGGTTGCGGGTCGCGGCGTCCGGGGTGAACGCGACCACCGGGATCGGCGAGCGGTAGCGGGAGAGCCGGCGCGCGGTGTCACCGGACTTGGTGAACGCGACCAGCGCCTTGCCGTTGAGGAAGTCGCCCAGCTCGCACGCGGCGCGGGCGATGGAGCCGCCCTGGGTGCGCGGCTTGCGGCCCGGGTTGAGCGGCTGGAGGCCCTGGGAGAGCAGCTCCTCCTCGGCCTTCTCGGCGATCCGGCTCATGGTGCGGACCGTCTCGATCGGGTACTTGCCGACGCTGGACTCGGCGGAGAGCATCACCGCGTCGGTGCCGTCCAGGATGGCGTTGGCGACGTCGGAGACCTCGGCGCGGGTGGGGCGCGAGGCGTGGATCATCGACTCCATCATCTGGGTGGCGACGATGACCGGCTTCGCGTTGCGGCGGGCCAGGGTGATCAGCTGCTTCTGGACCAGTGGCACCCGCTCCAGCGGGTACTCGACGGCCAGGTCGCCACGGGCCACCATGATGGCGTCGAAGGCGAGGACGATCTCCTCCATCGCCTCGACGGCCTGCGGCTTCTCGATCTTGGCGATGACCGGCACGCGGATGCCGACCTCGTCCATGACCTCGTGGACGTCCTTGATGTCGGCCGCGTTGCGGACGAAGGAGAGGGCGACCATGTCGACGCCCAGGGCCAGCGCGAAGCGCAGGTCGTCCTTGTCCTTCTCGGAGAGCGCGGGCACGTTCACGGCCGTGCCGGGCAGGTTGATGCCCTTGTTGTTCGAGAGCACGCCGCCCTCGATGACCACGGTCTTCACCTGCGGGCCGTCGACGCTGACGACCTCCAGGGCGATGACGCCGTCGTTGATCAGGACCGGGTCGCCGGGCTTGACGTCGCCGGGCAGGCCCTTGTAGGTGGTTCCGCAGATGTGCTGGTCACCGGGGACGTCCTCGGTGGTGATGATGAACTCGTCGCCGTTGTCGACGGTCACCGGGCCGTTGGCGAAGGTCGCCAGACGGATCTTGGGACCCTGGAGGTCGGCAAGGACGCCGATGGCCTTGCCGGTGTCCTCCGAGACCTGGCGGACCTTGCGGTACCGCTCCTCGTGGTCCGCGTGGGTGCCGTGGCTCATGTTCAGTCGGGCGACGTTCATGCCCGCCTCGACGATGGCCTTCAGCTGTTCGTAGGAGTCCGTGGCCGGACCCAGGGTGCAGACAATTTTCGCTCGGCGCATATCGATCAGTCTATCCGTTCGTGTTATAGGTGCATTCGGCACGAAACGTGAGGAATCGTCGACGAAGGATCCCGAGGAGCGAGACGACGGGGTGTCACTGCCCGGACATCACCGGCCGGGCTGCCGGTGCACCAGGGCGAAGGCCTGTCGCGCGATCTCCAGTTCCTCGTCGGTGGGCACCACGGCGACCGCCACCCGGGAGTACGCGGGCGAGATGATCCGGGCCTCGTCGGAGCGCACCGGGTTCAGCTCGGGGTCGACCACGATGCCCAGCTCCTCCAGCCCGGCGGTGGCCGCCGCCCGCACCGGCGCCGCGTTCTCGCCGACGCCCGCCGTGAAGGCGATCGCGTCCACCCGGCCCAGGATCGCGTAGTAGCCGCCGATGTACTTGCGCAGTCGGTGGATGTACGCGTCGAAGGCCAGCCGCGCGTCGGCGTCGCCCTCGTCGGCCCGCCGCATGATCTCGCGCATGTCGTTGTCGCCGCAGAGGCCGAGCAGGCCGCTGCGGCGGTTGAGCAGGTTGTCGATCTCGTCGATCGAGAGCCCGCCGACCCGGTGCAGGTGGAACACCACGCCCGCGTCGATATCACCCGAACGAGTGCCCATCACCAGGCCCTCCAGCGGGGTGAGGCCCATCGAGGTGTCGACGCAGCGGCCCCCGGCGACGGCCGAGGCCGAGGCGCCGTTGCCCAGGTGCAGCACGATCACGTTCACCTCGGCCGGGTCCTTGCCGAGCAGCCCGGCGGTGGCCCGCGAGACGTACTGGTGCGAGGTGCCGTGGAAGCCGTAGCGGCGCACCCGGTGCTCGTCGGCGACGGTCCGGTCCACCGCGTACCGGGCCGCGTACTCCGGCATCGAGGCGTGGAAGGCGGTGTCGAAGACGGCCACCTGCGGCAGGTCCGGGCGCAGCGCGCGGGCCACCTCGATGCCGGTGATGTTGGCCGGGTTGTGCAGTGGGGCGACCGGGATCAGCCGGCGGATCTCCCGGAGCACCTCGTCGGTGATCACGGTCGGCTCGGTGAACCGCAGCCCGCCGTGGACCACCCGGTGGCCGATCGCCGCCAGTTCGGGGGAGTCCAGCCCGACGCCGTCGGCGGCCAGCTCCTCGGCGACGGCCTTCAGCGCGGCGGAGTGGTCGGGGAAGGCCGCGGCGGACTCCCGCTTCGCGCCGGTGCGCGGGGTGTGCACCAGCCGGCCGCCGGCCTCGCCGATCCGTTCGACCAGCCCGGCGGCGAGCCGGGCCCCGTCGAGCATGTCGATCAGCTGGTACTTCACCGACGAGGAGCCGGCGTTCAGGACCAGGACGCGGGTACCTTCACTCACTTGTCGGCTCCTTCGGCCTGCCGCTGGGACTGGATGGCCGTGATCGCGACGGTGTGGACGATGTCCTCGACCAGGGCGCCGCGTGAGAGGTCGTTGACGGGCTTGCGCAGGCCCTGGAGGACGGGGCCGACCGCCACCGCGCCGGCCGAGCGCTGGACGGCCTTGTAGGTGTTGTTGCCGGTGTTGAGGTCGGGGAAGATCAGCACGGTGGCCCGGCCGGCCACCGGCGAGCCCGGCAGCTTGGTGGCCGCGACGCGCGCGTCCACCGCGGCGTCGTACTGGATCGGGCCCTCGACCAGGATGTCCGGGCGCAGCTCGCGGACCAGTTCGGTGGCCTTGCGGACCTTGTCGACGTCCGCGCCGGAGCCGGAGGTGCCGGTCGAGTAGGAGAGCATCGCGACCCGCGGCTCGACGCCGAACTGGGCGGCGGTCGCGGCGGACTGGATGGCGATGTCGGCCAGCTGCTGGGCGTCCGGGTCGGGGTTGACCGCGCAGTCGCCGTAGACCAGCACCTTGTCGGCCAGGCACATGAAGAAGACGCTCGACACGATGGCGGCGCCGGGCGAGGTCTTGATCACCTCGAAGGCGGGCCGGATGGTGGCGGCGGTCGAGTGGGCCGCGCCGGAGACCATCCCGTCGGCGATGCCCTCCTGGACCATCAGCGTCCCGAAGTAGCTGACGTCGGTGACCACGTCCAGGGCCAGTTCGACGGTCATCCCCTTGTGCGCGCGCAGCCTCGCGTACAGCTCGGCGAACTGGCGGCGCAGCGGGCTGGTGGCCGGGTCGACGATCCGGACCTGCGCGCGGTCGGCGGCGTCGTCGGCGGCGGGCAGGCCGATGCCGAGCGCGGCGGCCTTGCGGCGGACGGCGTCCGCGTCGCCGAGCAGGGTGAGGTCGCAGATGTTGCGGCGGAGCAGGACCTCGGCGGCGCGCAGCACCCGCTCCTCGGTGCCCTCGGGCAGCACCACGTGCCGGCGGGCCGAGCGGGCCCGCTCCAGCAGCTCGTGCTCGAACATCATCGGGGTCACCCGCTCGGACCGGCCGACCTCGATCCGGGTGGTCAACTCGGCGGTGTCCACGTGCAGTTCGAAGAGGCCGAGGGCGATCTCGGCCTTCCGCGGGCTGGCCGCGGAGAGCTTGCCCTCCAGGTGGGTCAGCGTGGCGGCGGTCGGCCAGCTGCCCTCGGGGACGACCGCGACCGGTGTGCCGGGCGCCAGCCGGGCGGCCAGCGCCATCACGTTCGGGCCGGGGTGCTGGCCGAGCGTCAGCAGCACGCCGGCGATCGGCGGGGCGCCGGCGGCGTGCGCGGCCAGCGAGCCGATCACCAGGTCGGCGCGGTCCCCGGGGGTCACCACGAGGGCGCCCTCGGTCAGCGCGTCCAGGAAGGTCGGCAGCATCGCGCCGCCGAAGACGAACCCGCGGACGTCCCGGGCCAGGCCCGCGGCGTCGCCGATCAGCACCTCGGCGCCGGTCGCCTCGACCAGCTGGGCGACGGTCGGCGCGGCCAGCGCCGGCTCCTCCGGGATCACGTAGGCCGGGATCGGCAGCTTCTCGGTCAGTGTGCGCTGGATCTGCTGCTTGGTGCCGGGGGAGACCCGGTTGGCGATCATCGCCAGGGTCTCGCAGCCGAGGTCGGTGTAGGCGCGGTGGGCGTTGCGCACCTCGGCGATCACGGCCCCGGCATCCTCGCCGTGCCCGCCGACCACCGGCAGCACGGCGGCGCCGAACTCGTTGGCGAGCCGGGCGTTGAAGGCCAGCTCGTCGGGGATGTTGGTGTCCGCGAAGTCGGTGCCCAGCACCAGCACGGCCTGGCAGCGCCGCTCCAGCGCCCGGAACCGGTCCACCAGGGTGGAGACCAGCTCGTCCTGTCCGTGGGCGGCCTGCAGGGCGGCGGCCTCCTCGTAGCCGAGCCCGTAGAGGTCGGCGGGCGGCAGGTCGAGCCGGTAGCGGGTGCGCAGCAATTCGACCACGTGGTCGTGGCCGGCCTCGCCGGGGGCCTGCCGGTGCACGAGCGGGCGGAACACCCCGACCCGGTCCACCTGGCGGGTGAGCAGTTCCATGACCCCGAGTTCGACCGCCTGCCGGCCGTCCCCCCGGTCGATCCCGGTCACGTACACGCTGCGCGCCACGTGGGTTTCTCCGTCCCGTCGTCTCAGAGGATGGTCATATCGACCATACCTTCGCACCGCGAACGCCCGTCCGCGAGCAGAGTCGACCGCCGGGGGCAAGGGTCGAAGGTCATGCCGGGAGGGGCCGGATCAGGGCCGGGCGGCCGGGTCGTACCGCTCGGAGCCGGACAGCTCCGGCAGGACCCCGAGCGGGCTCTCGCTCATCCCGATCTCCGACACGCGCCGGTCCAGCAGCCAGCCGTGCGGACACTGGAGGAAGTTCTGGCGCGGTGGAGCGACCCCAGGAACATGAGCACGAGCAAGGCCCCCCGCCTGCTGCCGATCAGTGGCAGGCGGGGAGCCTGGGGCCGGCGGCGGCCGGGCACAAGGGTTCGGCCGCCGCCGAAGCCCGTACCGCGGTCAGGCCGGGCGCAGCCAGAGGGTGGCGAGCGGCGGGAGGATCAGCTCGGCGCTGCGGGGCTGGCCGTTCCACTCCACGGGCTCGGCCTTGACCGGGCGGGAGTTGCCGGCGCCGCTGCCGCCGTAGGTCTCGGCGTCGGTGTTCAGCACCTCCTCCCAGAGCTGCTCGCGGCCGTCCAGGGCGGGCAGGCCGACCCGGTGGCCGTGGCGCACGACGGGGGAGAAGTTGCAGACCGCGACCAGCGGCGAGCCGTCGGCCGCGTACCGGACGAAGGAGAGCAGGTTGTCCTCGGCGGCGCCGCCGTCGAGCCAGCGGAAGCCCTCCGGGGTGGTGTCCTGCTCCCAGAGGGCGGGCGCGTCGAGGTACGTCCGGTTGAGGTCGCGCACCAGGTGGCGCACCCCGAGGTGCTCGGCGGCGGCCGGCCACTGGTCGTCGAGCACCCACCACTGTGGGCCCTGCTCGTGGTCCCACTCCGATCCCTGGGCGAACTCCTGTCCCATGAAGAGGAGTTGCTTGCCCGGGTGGGCCCACATGAAGCCGAGGTAGGCACGGTGGTTGGCGCGCTGCTGCCACCAGTCCCCGGGCATCTTGGAGACCAGCGCCTGCTTGCCGTGCACCACCTCGTCGTGCGAGATCGGCAGGACGTAGTTCTCCGAGTAGGCGTACACCATCGAGAAGGTGATGTCGTTGTGGTGGTACTTGCGGTGCACCGGCTCCTTGGACATGTAGACCAGCGAGTCGTGCATCCAGCCCATGTTCCACTTCAGTCCGAAGCCGAGGCCGCCGCTGTCGGTGGGCCGGGTGACGCCGTCCCAGGCGGTGGACTCCTCGGCGATGGTGATCACGCCGGGGCAGCGGCGGTAGACGGTGGCGTTCATCTCCTGGAGGAACGCCGCGGCGTCCAGGTTCTCCCGTCCGCCGTACTGGTTGGGCGTCCAGGCACCGCCCTCGCGGGAGTAGTCGAGGTAGAGCATCGAGGCGACGGCGTCCACCCGCAGGCCGTCGATGTGGAACTCCTCGCACCAGTACACCGCGTTGGCGACCAGGAAGTTGCGGACCTCGGTGCGCCCGTAGTCGAACTCCAGGGTGCCCCAGTCGGGGTGCTCGGCGCGCAGCGGGTCGGCGGGCTCGTACAGCGGCTCGCCGTCGAAGCGGGCGAGTGCGAAGTCGTCCTTGGGGAAGTGCGCGGGCACCCAGTCGACGATCACGCCGATCCCGTGCCGGTGCAGGGTGTCGACCAGGTGGCGGAAGTCGTCGGGGCTGCCGAGCCGGGCGGTGGGGGCGTAGTAGCCGGACACCTGGTAGCCCCAGGAGCCGCCGAAGGGGTGCTCCATGACCGGCATGAACTCCACGTGGGTGAAGTTCAACTCCTTCAGGTACTGCGGGAGTTCCTCGGCGATGGCCCGGTAGGAGGTGAGGTCGGGGCGCCAGGAGGGCAGGTGCAGCTCGTAGACCGACATCGGTGCCCGGTGGTGGGCGGCGCGGGCCCGGCGGGCCATCCAGTCGCCGTCCTGCCAGCGGTACGACGAGGAGGTGACCACCGAGGCGGTGCCGGGCGGGAGCTGGGCGGCCCGGGCCAGCGGGTCGGCCTTGTCGAGCACCCAGCCCTGCCGGGTGTGGATCTCGTACTTGTACTCGGTGCCCTCGGCGAGGCCGGGGACGAACAGCTCCCAGATGCCGGAGGAGCCGAGCGAGCGCATCGGGTGCCCGGTGCCGTTCCAGTGGTTGAAGCCACCGATCAGCCGGACGCCGGCCGCGTTGGGCGCCCAGACCGCGAAGGCGGTGCCGTCGACCCCGTCGACGGTGCGCACGTGCGAGCCGAGCGCCTGCCAGAGCTGCTCGTGCCGGCCCTCGGAGATCAGGTGCAGGTCGAGCTCGCCGAGGGTGGGCCGGGCGCGGTAGCCGTCCTGCTGGACGATCGGCTCGCCGCCGGGGTACGTCACCAGCAGCCGGTAGTCCACCGGGCCCGCCTGGGCGCCGGCCAGCAGGCCGGTGAACAGGCCGCCCTGCTGGTGGGTGAGTTCGGCCGGACCCTGCGCGGTCTCCACCACGACCCGCTCGGCGAAGGGCCGCAGCACCCGGATCGCGGTGCCGCCGTGCACCGGGTGGGTGCCGAGCAGCGCGTGCGGGTCGTGGTGCTGGCCACCGACCAGCCGGTCCACCTCGGCCGGCGGCAGCGGCGCCTCGGGCAGCCGGAGCACGCCGCCGGCCGTGAACCCGGCGGTGAAGCCGGGCGCGAAGGCCGGCGCGGATCCGGGTACGGAGTCGGACGCGGATCCGGGTGCCGAGCCGGACGCACGGCCCGCCGTCTCCCCGGCGGTGCCCCCGGGGCCGGCCGCGGGGGAGGGAGCGGGGGAGGGGGCGGGGCGCGCCGCCGCGCGCGGCTCGGCCCGCCGGGGCGCCGCGGGCTCGCGCTGCGGGGAGCCCGCGGCCGCCAGGAAGGTGGCAGGCACGGTACGGGTGGTGCGGCCGGGCGGGTCGAGCGGCGTCACGGCGTGGTCCTCCTGCGGAATCGGTGTGGCCGCGGGAACGTCGGCGGCGGGGGCGTGGGCGAACTCCAGTGCGGCGGACGACCTGGTGGAGCGGCGGAGCCGGGCTGGGCGGGCGGGCGGGCGGTCGGGCAGGGCAGGGCAGGGCGGGGGCGGGAGGGTCAGACGGTGAGCGCGAGGCGGTTGATCGCGGCGAGCGGGATCGGCAGCCAGCCGGGCCGGTGCCGCGCCTCGTACACCACCTCGTACACCGCCTTGTCGATCTCCAGCGCGCGCATCAGCTCCGGCGAGGCGGCCGGGTCGGTGCCGCCGCCGGCGGTGTAGCCGGCGCAGAAGGCGGTGCGGTTGCGCTGCGCCCAGGCGGCGGCCAGGTGGGCCAGCTCCGGGTCGGACGGTCCGCCGGCCAGCAGGTGGGCGGCGGCGTAGTCGAAGGAGCGGAGCATCGCGGCGACGTCGCGCAGCGCGGTCTGCGGTTCGCGCCGTTCGGCGACGGACTTGGCGGGCTCGCCCTCGAAGTCCAGCAGCACCCAGCCGTGCGGGGTGCGCATGGCCTGGCCGAGGTGCAGGTCGCCGTGGATCCGCTGGACGGGCATGCCGTCCGGGTGGGCGTCGGCGAGTTGCTGGAAGGCGGTGCGCAGCGCGGCCCGGTAGCGCATCAGCCCGGGGACGGCGGCCACCGCGCTGTCCAGCCGGTCGGCCATGGCGGTGGCGAGCCGGCGGGTCTGGGTGCGGTCGAGCCGGGTGACCGGCATCGAGCGGGCCAGCACCCGGTGCACTTCGGCGGTGGCCCGGCCGAGCCGGTGCGCCTCGATCGCGAAGTTGCCGGGTGACGGGTCCCCCTTGAGCCGGCCGACCTGGTCGAGCGCCAGCTCCCAGCCGTCCTCGGCCTCCGGCAGGTAGCGCTGGAGCAGGCCGAGGGTGGCCGGTTCGGCGCGCTCCAGCCGGCTCTCGAACCAGGCGGCGACCCGCGGGATGCGGGTCGAGCCGGCCCGGGAGAGTGCCAGCGAGAGCTCCAGGTCGGGGTTGGTGCCGGGGTGGACGCGGCGGAAGAGCTTGAGGATGTAGGAGGTGCCGTAGATGACCGAGCTGTTGGACTGCTCGGCGGTGGAGGCGCGCCCGGGCAGGTTGGCCGGCAGTCCCGAGCCGGGGGTGCGGCGGAACGACAGCGAGCCGAACCGGTCGCCGGTGGCCAGGTGTTCGAGCAGTCGCCCGGTCAGCTCGGGGTCGTGCACGGCGTCGTACAGCGCGGCGCCGTCGTACGGGCCCTGGGTGAGCCGCCCGAGCACCGCGGTCGGCTCGATCTCCGCCGGCCCCTTCGAACGGATGCCGAGCAGCAGTTGGTAGATGTCCCCGTGCGGAGCTCCGGCGGTGGTGGCGTGCTCGACCCGCAGCAGCAGGTGCAGCAGGGCGGGGTCACCGACCTGGAGCGGGGTGCCGACCACCGGCGAGAGGCCGGTGATCGGCCTCCCCTTGCCGGCGTACCAGCGCTGGGTGGGGAGCCACTCGGCGATCAGCGGCAGCGCCGCCTGGACGAGTTCGCTGACCCCCAGTGCGGTTCTCCGGGCCCCGGCGCCCCGCGTGCCCAGCGGCGCGGCGGGGCCGGCCGGGGGGTCGCGGTGCACATGGGCCTGAGAACGGGAGGTTTCGGACATGACTCCCTTTCCCCGGAAGCGGGCGGACTGCCCGACGGGTCTGGCCGGGTCCGTCAGTCTTCCGGATTTCGGCGGCGCGGCGGCGACGGCACGCGAGCGGGGCGCTCGGGTGTCACGCCTTCGTGTGGGTGGCCGTTGGGCTGTTCTCCGTACGCGGTGGTGCAGAGAACTCCGGGGGCGCGGGGGTTCAACTCGCGCCCCCGGAGGGTTCGGTGGTGCTGTCGATCGGTGCTGCTGCCGGATCGTTACTTCGATCGCCCGGTAGTGCTCAGCCGCGGGGGCCGGCGGAGCTGGAACCAGTAGAAGCCGTGCCCGGCGAGGGTGAGCAGGTAGGGCCACTCGCCGATCGAGGGGAAGCGCACCCCGCCGATCAGCTCGACCGGATAGCGTCCGCCGTACTGCCGCAGGTCCAGTTCGGTCGGCTGTGCGAACCGCGAGAAGTTGTTCACGCACATGACCAGGTCCCCCTCGTGCTCCCGCACGAAGGCCAGCACCGCGGGGTTGCTGGAGGGCAGTTCGGTGTACGTGCCGAGCCCGAACGCCGGATTGAGCTTGCGGATCTCGATCATGCGACGCGTCCAGTGCAGCAGCGAACTCGAACTGCTCTGCTGCGCTTCGACATTGGTCACCTGGTACCCGTACACCGGATCCATGATGGGCGGCAGACTGAGCCTGCCCGGGTCGGCGGAGGAGAAACCCGCGTTGCGGTCCGGGGTCCACTGCATCGGCGTGCGCACGCCGTCCCGGTCGCCCAGCCAGATGTTGTCGCCCATGCCGATCTCGTCCCCGTAGTAGAGCACCGGCGAGCCGGGCAGGGAGAGCAGCAGGGCGGTGAACAGCTCGATCTGGTTGCGGTCGTTCTCCAGCAGCGGGGCGAGCCTGCGGCGGATGCCCACGTTGGCGCGCATCCGGGGGTCCTTGGCGTACTCCGCGTACATGTAGTCGCGCTCTTCGTCGGTGACCATTTCCAGGGTCAGCTCGTCGTGGTTGCGCAGGAAGATGCCCCACTGGCAGCCGGCGGGGATCTTCGGGGTCTTGGCGAGGATCTCCGACACGGGGTAGCGGGACTCCCGCCGGACCGCCATGAAGATCCGCGGCATCACGGGGAAGTGGAACGCCATGTGGCACTCGTCGCCGCCGGAGGGGAAGTCGCCGAAGTAGTCGACGACGTCCTCCGGCCACTGGTTGGCCTCGGCGAGCAGCACGGTGTCGGGGTAGTCGGCGTCGATCTCCTTGCGGACCCGCTGGAGGAACTCGTGCGTCTCCGGCAGGTTCTCGCAGTTGGTGCCCTCGCGGGCGAACAGGTACGGCACGGCGTCCAGCCGGAACCCGTCGATGCCGAGGTCGAGCCAGAACCGCAGCCCGGCGATCATCTCCTCCTGGACCCGGGGGTTGTCGTAGTTGAGGTCCGGCTGGTGAGAGAAGAACCGGTGCCAGAAGTACTGCTTGCGCACCGGGTCGTACGTCCAGTTGGAGGTCTCGGTGTCGACGAAGATGATCCGGGCGTCCGGGTACTGCTTGTCGTCGTCGGCCCACATGTAGAAGTCGCCGTACGGCCCGTCCGGGTCGTCCCGGGAGGCCTGGAACCACGGGTGCTGGTCGCTGGTGTGGTTCATGACGAAGTCGATGATCACCCGCATGCCGCGGGCGTGCGCCGCGTCCACGAACTCCATGAAGTCGGCGAGGTCGCCGAACTCCGGCAGCACCGACTTGTAGTCGGCCACGTCGTACCCGCCGTCGCGCAGCGGTGAGGCGAAGAACGGCGGCAGCCAGAGGCAGTCCACCCCGAGCCACTGCAGGTAGTCGAGCTTGGACGTGAGCCCCTTGAGGTCCCCGATCCCGTCGCCGTTGCTGTCCTGGAAGGACCGCACCAGCACCTCGTAGAAGACCGCACGCTTGAACCACTCGGGATCAAGGTTCTTCTTCGAGGTCTCGGGGAAGGTGTCGGGGACGGGCTCGTTCACTGTCACGCTGGGTTCCTCCGAACCGTGAGGAGGTGAGCCGGCTCGGCTGAGGGATCGAGCCGGACGTAGTTGTGCCGGCCCCAGCTGTAGGCGGCGCCGGTGAGCTCGTCGTGCACCGTGAACGGCCCGTCGCCGTCGAGGGTGACGGTCGCCTCCTGGACGTGGTGCGGGTCCAGGTTGATCACCGTGATGACGTGGTCGGTGAGGCCGTCGGCCGTGGTCGCGGTCTTGGAGTAGGCGAGCACCTGGTCGTTGTCGGTGGCGTGGAAGCGCAGGCCGCGCAGCTGCTGCAGCGAGGGGTGCCGGCGGCGCAGCCGGTTCAGCACGGTGAGCAGCGGGGCCAGCGTGTCGGTGCGGCTCCAGTCGCGCGGGCGCAGTTCGTACTTCTCCGAGTGCAGGTACTCCTCGGAGCCGGGGTGGGCCGGCTCGTTCTCGTACAGCTCGTAGCCGGCGTAGACGCCGTAGCTGGGGGAGAGGGTGGCGGCCAGGACGGCGCGGATCGCGAACGCGGCCCGGCCGCCGGTCTGCAGGTAGGCGTGCAGGATGTCCGGCGTGTTGGCGAAGAAGTTGGGCCGCATGTAGGCGGCGGCGTCGCCGGAGAGTTCGGTGAGGTACTCGACGAGTTCCTGTTTGGTGGTGCGCCAGGTGAAGTACGTGTACGACTGGTGGAAACCGATCTTCCCCAGGGTGTGCATCATCGCGGGGCGGGTGAACGCCTCCGCCAGGAAGAGCACGTCCGGGTCGGTGCGGGCGATGTCGCCGAGGACCTTCTCCCAGAACACCACCGGCTTGGTGTGCGGGTTGTCGACCCGGAAGATCCGCACGCCGTGGGACATCCAGAACCGGAGCACCCGGACGGTTTCCTTGACGATTCCGTCCATGTCCTGGTCGAAGTTGATCGGATAGATGTCCTGGTACTTCTTCGGCGGGTTCTCGGCATAGGCGATGGAGCCGTCGGCGCGGTGGCTGAACCATTCGGGGTGCTTGTTCACCCACGGGTGGTCCGGCGAGCACTGCAGCGCGAAGTCCAGCGCCACCTCCAGGTGCAGCGCCCCGGCCTCGGCGACGAAGTGGTCGAAGTCCTCGATGGTGCCGAGGTCCGGGTGGACGGCGTCGTGCCCGCCCTCCGGCGAGCCGATCGCCCACGGCGAGCCGACGTCGTGCGGGCCGGCCGACAGGGTGTTGTCCGGGCCCTTGCGGTAGGCCCGGCCGATCGGGTGCACCGGCGGCAGGTAGACCACGTCGAAGCCCATCGCGGCGACGGCCGGCAGCCGCTCGGCGGCGGTGCGCAGCGTGCCCGGGCGCGGCGGCTCCACCCCGGACGGGTCGACCACCGCGCCCTCCGAGCGGGGGAAGAACTCGTACCAGGAGCCGTACAGCGCCCGCTCGCGGTCCACCTGGAGCGGCAGCGGGCGGGAGGCGCTGACCAGCTCGCGCAGCGGGAACCGGGCCAGCAGGTCCAGCACCTCGGGGGCGAGCGCGGCGGCCAGCCGGGAGAGCGGCGGCAGGCCGGTGTCACGCAGCGCGTCCACCGCGGTGAGCAGGTGCGCCCGGCCCTCCTTCTTCGGCACGCCCCCGGCGGCCCGCTCCAGCAGCAGCGCGCCCTCCTCCAGCACCAGCGCGGTGTCGATCCCGGCGGGCAGCTTCACCGCCGCCGTCCTGCGCCAGGTGGCCAGCGGGTCGCTCCACGCCTCGACCAGGTAGGACCAGCGGCCCGGCGCGGTCGGCGTCACGTACGCGCCCCAGCGGTCGGTGCCCTCGGCGAGCTCGCGCATCGGGGTCCACGGGCCGCTGCGGCCGCGCGGGTCGCGCAGCACCACGTTGGCGTTGACCACGTCGTGGCCCTCGCGGAACACGGTGGCGGTGACCAGGAAGGTTTCGCCGGTCACGGCCTTGGCCGGGCGGCGGCCGGCGTCGACGAGGGGGGAGACGTCAAGGACGGGGATGCGGCCGATCACGGTGTCGCTCTCTGTCGTCTTGCGGGCGGAGGGCTTGCGGGCGGTCGTGGTCCTGGCGGGCGTGGTCCGGGACGTGGTGGTCCGGGCGGTGGCCGGCCGGGTCGGGGCCCTGCGGGCGGCGGTGGGCGCACCGGCCGAGGGGGTGGTCCCGGCCGGTGCGGCCTCGCCGGCGGTCCCGGTCGCGGCCGCGGTGGCGGCTTCGGCGGAGGTGCCTTCGACGGTGGCGGCGCTGCGCCGGGTGGTGGTGCGCTTGCGCGGTGCCGCCGTCCGGCTCTCCTCGGCCCCTGGTTGTCGGGCCGGTTCGGGCTGCTGCTCCGTACGCATAGCCCCGGCACCCCGGGGTGCCGGCATCGGCGCGTCTGTCCGGGTGTCAGAATCCATCCGTCCGGCGGATTCCGCGACCGCTGCGCCGGGCGCGTCGGCCACCGGTGTGGACTGGTCCCGCGTGTCGCCGTGCATGCCAAGCTCCTGCCCGAGATCGGCGGCAGCTCCCGCGGGCCGCACGGGCCGGGGGGGAGTACCGGGAGGACTGCTGGGTGGGGAGGCCGTGCGACCGGAAGCCTGCCCGCGCCGCCGTCCCCGGCAACCTGCCCGGCTCCCGCCGGGCCCCTGACGGGGCGCCCGAGAGCCCGCGCGCGTCCCGGCGCGCGCCCCTCGGGGCACGCCCCTGGGTGACCCAACCCACCCGTGAACGAGCAGGCCGAGTCGGAGGACACGCATCGGTGCGCGGCGCGCGCCGAATGGGCTAAGAAGGTCGGGGAACGATCAACGCGAAAAGGATTCGGACGTGCTGCTTCTAGGGGGGCGCCACCCGTCGCCGCACTCCCCGCCGCATCAACGACCTTGGTTCATAGTCGCACCGGGGACAAGACTTTCGCAGTGGTACGACAGTAGTTTCGGGCCATCGAGGGGACGGGTCCACGACCGGAAATGGAGCTGTACCGCGATGTTCATGTATTGGTAGCGCGGCTCCCCGGAAAGTGCGCCGCGCGCGCCCCCTGTGCAGTCCAATGCGCCGAATGCGATCTCATCAATAGGCCGAACGGAGGCCGAATAGCCCACTTGACGCACCCTCATGAGGGGCGCCGGGTCTACGCTTCACGCCGTGAAGGCAATCCGCAGATTCACCGTCCGCACCGTCCTGCCCGAACAACTCCAGCCGTTGCACGAGCTGGCCCTCAACCTGCGCTGGTCCTGGCACCCCGAGACCAGGGACCTCTTCCGGTCCGTGGACCCGGAGGTCTGGGCCGCGACCGGTGAGGACCCGGTGCGCCTGCTCGGGGAGGTCCCGGCCGCCCGGCTCGCCGCTCTCGCCACCGACCGCCGGTTCCTGCGCAGACTCGGCGACCTCGCCGACGACCTGCGGGAGTACCTGGCCGGCCCGCGCTGGTACCAGGCGGACCGGCACAGCCCGGACCAGGACGCCGTCGGTGCCCCCCAGCCCGCCGCCATCGCCTACTTCTCGCCCGAGTACGGCATCGCCGCGGCGCTGCCCCAGTACTCCGGCGGGCTCGGCATCCTGGCCGGCGACCACCTGAAGGCCGCCAGCGACCTCGGTGTCCCGGTCATCGGCGTCGGGCTGTTCTACCGGCACGGCTACTTCCGGCAGTCGCTCAACCGGGACGGCTGGCAGCAGGAGCGCTATCCGCTGCTCGACCCGGACGAACTGGCCGTCACCCTGCTCCGGGAGGCCGACTCCACACCGACCAGGGTCGATCTGCCGCTGCCCGGCGGCCGCACCCTGGCCGCCCACATCTGGAAGGCCCAGGTCGGGCGCGTCCCGCTGCTGCTGCTCGACTCCGACATCGAGGCGAACTCGCCCGCCGAGCGCGACGTCACGGACCGGCTCTACGGCGGCGGCAGCGAGCACCGGCTGCTCCAGGAGATGCTGCTCGGCATCGGTGGCGTCCGCGCCGTCCGCGCCTACGGCCGGCTGACCGGCCACCCCGCCCCCGAGGTCTTCCACACCAACGAGGGCCACGCCGGGTTCCTCGGCGTCGAGCGGATCCGCGAGCTGATCGCGGACGCCGGCCTGGACTTCGCCGCCGCGCTGGAGGCCGTCCGGGCCGGCACCCTGTTCACCACCCACACCCCCGTCCCGGCCGGCATCGACCGCTTCGACCGGGAGCTGGTCGCCCGCCACTTCGGCGGCGACGCCGCGCTCCCCGGTGTCCCGGTCGAGCAGGTCCTCGCGCTCGGCGCCGAGACCTGGCGCGGCGGTGACCCGAAGCTGTTCAACATGGCCGCCATGGGCCTGCGGCTCGCCCAGCGGGCCAACGGCGTCTCCACCCTGCACGGCGAGGTCAGCCGGTCGATGTTCAACGGCCTCTGGCCGGGCTTCGACGCCTCCGAGGTGCCGATCACCTCCGTCACCAACGGCGTGCACGCCGCGACCTGGATCGACCCGGCGGTCGTGCGGCTCGGCGCGGCCGAGATCGGCGCCGACCGCGCCGAGGACGCGATGACCACCGGCGACGCCAAGCGCTGGACCGGGCTGGAGCGGATCGGCAACACCGAGATCTGGGACCTCCGCCGCAACCTGCGCGCCCAGCTGGTGGACGAGGCCCGCCGCCGGCTGCGTGCCTCCTGGCACCAGCGTGGGGCCGGCGAGGCCGAGCTGGGCTGGGTCTCCTCGGTGCTCGACCCGGACGTGCTCACCATCGGCTTCGCCCGCCGGGTGCCCTCGTACAAGCGGCTCACCCTGATGCTGCGCGACCAGGACCGGCTGCGCACGCTGCTGCTGCACCCCACCCGGCCGGTGCAGATCGTCGTCGCCGGCAAGGCCCACCCGGCCGACGACGGCGGCAAGCGGCTGATCCAGCAGCTGGTGGCGTTCGCCGACGACCCGGCCGTCCGGCACCGGATCGTCTTCCTGCCGGACTACGACATGGCGATGGCCCGGCACCTCTACCCGGGCTGCGACGTCTGGCTGAACAACCCGCTCCGCCCGCTGGAGGCCTGCGGCACCTCGGGGATGAAGGCCGCGCTCAACGGCTGCCTCAACCTGTCCGTCCTGGACGGCTGGTGGGACGAGTGGTACGACGGCCAGAACGGCTGGGCGATCCCCACCGCCGACGAGACCGGCGGCGTCCTCGATCCGGAGAGCAGCGAGGCCGAGCGGCGCGACGACCTGGAGTCGGCGGCGCTCTACGACCTCATCGAGCACCAGGTGGCCGCCCGGTTCTACGACCGGGGCGAGGACGGCCTGCCGCACCGCTGGATCGCCATGGTCCGGCACACGCTGGTGACGCTCGGGCCCAAGGTGCTGGCGGGGCGGATGGTCCGCGAGTACGTCGACCGGCTCTACACGCCGGCGGCGGTGGCCCAGCGGGAGCTGGCCGCGGTGGGCCCGCTCGCGGGCGAGGAGCGCGGCGAGGCGGGCGGGCGGGTCACCGTCCCGTACGCGGGGGCGCGGGAGCTGGCCGGCTGGAAGGCGAGGGTCCGGGAGGCCTGGCCGGCCGTCCGGGTGGAGCACGTCGAGGCGGACTGCCCGGACGAGGCGCAGGAGCTGGGCAGTGCGCTGGCGCTGCGGGTGCAGGTCGCCCTCGGCGCGCTGGAGCCCGGCGACGTCGAGGTGCAGGTGGTCTCCGGCCGGGTGGACGAGTCGGACGGCATCTCGGACGCCTGCCTGCTCGCCCTGAAGCCGGTCGGCGGGCCGGACCTCGACGGGCGCACCCGGTACGAGGGCTCCCTGGAGCTCTGCCGGACGGGCCCGTTCGGCTACACCGTCCGGGTGCTGCCGGCCCATCCGCGGCTGGCCTCGCCGACCGAGCTGGGCCTGGTGGCGCTGCCGGTCGAGTCGGCGGGGATGGACGCGGGGCTGCTGCGCTGAGCAGCCGCCGACGCGGGGCGGGGAGGGCCGGGGCTGCCGGCCCTCCCCGCCCCCGCGCGTTCAGCGGACGGCGGCGACCAGGGCGTCGGTGACCGAGCGCCAGGCCACCCCGGCCTCCCGGAACCCGGCCGCGGTGAGCCGGGTGGTGTGCCAGCCGGCCGGGTGCGACTGGCCCTCGGCGTGCGAGCCGTAGACCGCCTTGCGGGCGGCGACGTGCTCGGCGAGCAGCGGGTCGGCCTCGGCGGCGGCCCACCACTCGGCCCAGTCGAGGACGCCCTCGGCCTTCTCGCGGGCCTGGCGGCGCTGCTGGAAGGCCTCGTCCGCGGCGGTGAGCAGCGGGATCGCCTCCTCCTCGGGCGCGTGGTCGGCGTTGAGCAGGACGCCGCCGGGGCGGAGCAGGCCGGCGAGGTCCTGGTAGAGCCGGGTGAGGTCGTCGGTGCGCAGCCAGTGCAGGGCGGTGGCGGTCACCACGGCGTCGAACCGGCCGGCCGGGAGCCGGTCGGCCCAGTGCGGGTCCTTGAGGTCGGCGGTGACCAGGGTGAACCGGGGTTCGTCGGCGAAGAGGCCGCGGGCGATGGCCATCAGTGCCGGGTCCTGGTCGACGCCGACGCTGGTGGCGCCGGGCAGCCGGGCGAGCAGGCGCTCGGTGATGCTGCCGGTGCCGCAGGCGAGGTCGAGCACCCGCGGTGCGGGGCCGGCCACCGCCTCGACCAGGTCGATCATCACCCGGAACCGCTCCTCGCGGTCGGGCAGGTACCACTCCTGCTGGCGGTCCCAGCTGCGCTGCCAGGTCTGCCAGTGGCTCCGGTCGGTCATGTCGGCTCCCTCGCTCCTGGGCGCGGCCCCGGGACGGTCCGGCCCGGCAACGACTCTAGGCCCTTTCAGTAATGGATGAAAGGGCCTAGAGAGTGTTACTGATGGCGGGTCGCGGCTCGCGGCCCGGCCGGGGCGGTCAGACCAGGCTGTCCCGCCAGGCCCGGTGCAGTTCGGCGAACCGGCCGGAGCCCTCGATCAGCTCCTCGGGAGTGCCGTCCTCGACGATCCGGCCCTGGTCCATCACCAGCACCCGGTCGGCGATCTCGACCGTGGAGAGGCGGTGGGCGATGATCACGGCCGTCCGCCCGGCCAGCACGGTGCGCATCGCCCGCTGCACGGCCTGCTCGCCCGGCACGTCGAGCGAGCTCGTCGCCTCGTCCAGGATCAGCACCGCCGGGTCGGCCAGCAGGGCGCGGGCGAACGCGACCAGCTGGCGCTGGCCGGCCGAGATCCGGCCGCCGCGCTTGCGCACGTCGGTGTCGAAGCCGTCCGGCAGCGCGGCGATGAACTCGTACGCGCCGATCGCCCGGGCGGCCTGCTCGACCTCCTCGCGGCCGGCCCCGGGCCGGCCGATCGCGATGTTCTCCGCCACGGTGCCGGAGAACAGGAAGGACTCCTGGGTCACCATCACCACGCCGCGCCGCAGCTCGGGGGTGGCGAGGTCGCGCAGGTCCACCCCGTCCAGGGTGATCCGGCCGCCGCTCGGGTCGTAGAAGCGGGCCAGCAGCTTGGCCACGGTCGACTTGCCCGCGCCGGTCGCGCCGACCACGGCCACCGTCTGCCCGGCCGGCAGCACCAGGTCGAAGGCGGGCAGCACCTCCTTGCCGGTGCGGTAGGCGAACCGGGTCTTCTCGAAGTGCACCTCCCGGCCCTTCACGGCGCCGTCGGCGGATCCGTGGCCGGCGGGCCCCGCGGCGCCGCGCAGCGCCGGCAGCTCCTTCGGCTCGGCCGCCTCGGTGACGCTCGGCTCGTGGGCGAGCAGGCCGGAGATCTTCTCCAGCGCGGCGGCCGCCGACTGGTAGCTGTTCAGGAACATCGCCAGCTGGTCGATCGGGTCGTAGAGCCGGCGCAGGTACAGCACGAAGCCGGTGAGCACGCCCAGCTCCACCGAGCCGTCGGTGACCAGGAAGGCGCCGAGCAGGACGACACCGGTGATCCAGAGGTTGGCCACGGTGCGCGACAGGCCGACGTACCGGGCGATCTCCAGCAGACCGTCCGCCATGGCGGTGGCCGACTGCCGGTTCACCACGCCGAACGCGGCGTCGTTGGCCGGCTCGCGGCGGAACGCCTTGACCGGGCGGATGCCGTTCATGGTCTCGGTGAAGCGGACGATCAGCGAGGCGGCCGAGGTGCGCGAGCGGCGGTAGACGCGGCGCGAGCGGCGCCGGAAGGACCGGGCGATCAGGCCCAGCGGCAGGAAGGAGACCAGCGAGACCAGGCCGAGCCGCCAGTCCAGCACCAGCAGCAGCACCGAGATGTAACAGACCGAGAGGAAGACGCTCAGCAGCTCCTGGAGCCCCTCGGAGAGCAGCTCGCGCAGCGCGTCCACGTCACTGGTGGCGCGCGAGATGATCCGGCCCGAGGTGTAGCGCTCGTGGAAGTCCAGGCTGAGCCGCTGGGCGTGCCGGAAGATCCGGCCGCGCAGCTCCAGCAGGATGTCCTGGTTGATCCGGGCACTGATCCTGATGAACGCCCACTGCAGCACGGTGCTCAGCAGCGCCAGCGACAGGTAGGCCGCGATCACCGCGATCAGCGGGCCCGCGTCGTGGTCGCGCAGGGCCGGGATGCCCCGGTCCATGGCGATCGCGACCAGCAGCGGGCCGGACTGCATCGCGGCCTGCTGGACCAGGATCACCACCATCGCCACGGTGATCCGGGCGCGGTGCGGGCCGAGCAGCGAGCGCAGCAGGGCCCGGGGCGCGCCGGGCGGGACGGGGATGTCCTCCTCGTCGGCCGGCGGCGCCGGCAGCTCCTCCTCCGCGGCGGGTGCCGCGGCCTTCGCGGCCCGTTCGGCCCGGGCGGCCTGTTCGGCGGGCTCGATCGTGGTGGTCATCGGGCGGGGCTCCCCTCCGGTACGAGGGCGGCCTCGCCCGACATCAGTTCGCGGTAGTGCGCGCAATCGCGCAGCAGCTCCTGGTGCGTGCCGACGGCCTCGATCCGGCCGTCCGCCAGCACCGCGACCCGGTCGGCGAGCAGCACGGTGCTCGGCCGGTGGGCCACCACCAGGGCGGTGGTCGAGCCGAGCACCTGCCGCAGCGCCCGCTCGACCAGTGCCTCGGTGTGCACGTCCAGGGCGGAGAGCGGGTCGTCCAGCACCAGGAAGGCCGGGTCGCCGACCACCGCGCGGGCCAGCGCGAGGCGCTGGCGCTGGCCGCCGGAGAGGCTCATCCCCTGCTCGCCGACCTCCGTCCCGACGCCCTCCGGGAGCTTCTCCACGAAGGAGGCCTGGGCGGTGGCGAGGGCGGCGGACAGCTGCTCGGGGCCGGCGTCGGGCGCCCCCATCAGGACGTTCTCCCGGACGGTGGCCGAGAACAGGGTGGGCTCCTCGAAGGCCACCGCGACCAGCGTGCGGAGCTGCTCCCGGGGCAGCCCGCGGATGTCCCGGCCGTCCAGGGTGATGCTCCCGCCGGTGGCCTCGTAGAGCCGGGGCAGCAGGGCGGTGAGCGTGGTCTTGCCGCTGCCGGTCGCGCCGACCAGCGCCATCGTCTCGCCGCTGCGGATGTGCAGGTCGATGCCGCGGAGCAGGTCGGGGGTGTCGTCCGGGGCGTCCGGGTAGCGGAACCGGACGCCGGTGAGCCGGATCCCGTCGGGCGCGGTGCCGGCCGCCGGGCGTACGGGTGCCGGGGCGGCGGCCGGAGTGCCGGCGGCCTGCTCGTCCGGCAGCGGCTCGTCGAGCACCTCGAAGAAGCGGTCGGTGGCGGTGGCGGCCTCGTTCGCGTACGCGAGCAGCCAGCCGAGCGACTCGACCGGCCAGCGCAGCGTGAGCGCGGTGGAGAGGAAGGCGACCAGCACGCCGGTGCTCAGCTCGTCGTGCGCGACCAGGTAGCAGCCGACGGCGAGCGCGCAGCCGAGCGCGAGCTCGGGCAGGCCGACGATGACCGCCCAGAGGTTGGCCAGCAGGCCGGCCTTCTTCAGCTCGGTGCTGCGCAACTGCCGCGCCTGGCCGCGGAACCGCTCGGCCATCGAGCGGTGGCGGCCGAACGCCTTGAGGATGCGGATGCCGAGGACGGACTCCTCGATCACGGTGGCGAGGTCGCCGGTCTGGTCCTGGGCGCGGCGGGCGGCGCCCGAATAGCCGGCCTCGAACCGCCGGGTGAGCACCAGCAGCGGGCCGGCCGGGACGAGCACGATCAGCGCCAGCCGCCAGTCCTGGGTGAACATCAGCGCGGTGCCGGCCAGGAAGGTCACCGAGTTCACGATCAGGAAGACCAGCGGGAAGGCCAGGAACAGCCGCATGGTGAACATGTCGGACGTCGCCCGGGAGAGCAGCTGGCCGGATCCCCAGCGGTCGTGGAAGGAGACCGGCAGCCGCTGGAGCCGGGAGAAGAGGTCGCCGCGCATCGCGGTCTCCACGCCGGCGAGCGGCCTGGCCAGGATCACCCGGCGGGCGTAGAAGAGGCCGGCCTCGATCATGCCGAGCAGCAGCAGGAGGCCGACCGGCGGCCAGAGCGCGTCGAGGTCGTGGTCGGCGATCGGACCGTCGACGATCCGGCCCAGCACCAGGGGCACGAGCAGGGTGCTGAGTGAGGCGAGCAGCGCGGAGCCGATCGAGGCGGCCAGCCGCCAGCGGATCGGCCGGGCGTACGGCCACAGGCGCAGCAGGGAGCGGACCGTCGACCGTCGGGCGGGCGCGGGGGCGGGGGCGGTGTTCTCGGCCATCGCCGTGAGGGTAGGCCGGAGAGCTGTCATTTCTCATCCGGTTTTTCGGACCTGTCGGCGATAACCGGCCACCTGTGTCCGCTGGGACGGGTGCTCCGGCCCGGGCCCGCCGGGCCGTTCCGGGGCCGTCGGGACGGCCGGGACTACGCGGGCGAGGGGGTCCGGAGCAGCCGCAGCGAGCGCCCGGCCAGCGTGACGGCGTCCTGCGGGCGGTGCCGGTGGGTGCCGTTGCCGGTCTCGTCGGCGGCGGTGTCCAGCTCGGTCGAGTACTGCGCGTCCGGGGCGGCCCACGGCTCGCCGGGGAGGGTGAAGGTCACCTGGTCCGGGCCGGCGTTGAGCAGGAGGAGGAAGCTGTCGTCGCGCAGCGGCCGGCCGTACTGGTCGCGCTCGGACATCGCGGCGCCCGAGAGCAGCATGCCGAGGCAGGTCGTCGGGCCGAACCAGTCGGCCTCGGTCATCTCCTTGCCGAGCGGCGTGAACCAGGCCAGGTCGGGCTGCCCGCCGGGCGCCGCGGCCCGGCCGGAGAAGAACGCCCGCTGGCGCAGCACCGGGTGCGCGCGGCGGAGCCGGACGAGGCGGGCGGTGAGGTCGCGCAGGCCGGCCCAGCGGGGGTCGTCGAGCAGCGACCAGTCCAGCCAGCTGACCTCGTTGTCCTGGCAGTAGGCGTTGTTGTTGCCGCCCTGGGTGCGGCCGAACTCGTCCCCCGCGGTGATCATCGGCACGCCGGTGGAGAGCAGCAGGGTGGCCGTCAGGTTGCGCAGCTGGCGCAGCCGCAGGGCGTTCACCGCCGGGTCGGCGCTCTCGCCCTCGGCGCCGTGGTTCCAGGAGCGGTTGTCGTCGGTGCCGTCCCGGTTCTCCTCGCCGTTGGCCTCGTTGTGCTTGCGGTTGTAGGAGACGAGGTCCCGCAGGGTGAAGCCGTCGTGCGCGGTGACGAAGTTGACCGAGGCGTACGGGCGCCGCCCGCCGCGCTGGTAGAGGTCGGAGGAGCCGGAGAGCCGGTAGCCCAGCTCGCGGACGTCCGGGCGGGCGCCGCGCCAGAAGTCCCGGACGGTGTCGCGGTACTTGTCGTTCCACTCGGCCCAGAGCGGCGGAAAACCGCCCACCTGGTAGCCGCCCGCGCCGACGTCCCACGGCTCGGCGATCAGCTTCACCCGGCTGAGCACCGGATCCTGCGAGACGGCGGCGAGGAAGGGGTGGTCCATCTCGACGCCGTCGTTGCCGCGGGCCAGCGCGGCCGCGAGGTCGAAGCGGAAGCCGTCCACGCCCATCTCGGTGACCCAGTACCGCAGCGAGTCGGTGACCAGCCGGACGACCTGCGGGCGGCGGGTGTCCAGGGTGTTGCCGCAGCCGGTGTAGTCGGCGTACCCGCGCGGGCGGTTCGGCGGGAGGCGGTAGTACCCGGCGTTGTCGATCCCGCGCAGGGAGAGGCTGGGGCCCAGCTCGGCCCCCTCGGCGGTGTGGTTGTAGACCACGTCGAGGATCACCTCGATCCCGGCGGCGTGCAGCGCGCGCACCATCCGCTTGAACTCGCCGACCTGCCCGCCGCGGCCGCCGGAGGCCGAGTAGCCGGCGTGCGGCGCGAAGTAGCCGACGGTGTTGTAGCCCCAGTAGTTGACCAGTCCGCGCGCCTGGAGGTGGTCCTCGCCGGCGTACTGGTGGACGGGCAGCAGCTCGACGGCGGTCACGCCGAGGGAGGTCAGGTGGGCGATCGCGGCCGGGTGGGCCAGCCCGGCGTAGGTGCCGCGCAGCTGCGGCGGGACGTCGGGGTGGCGCATGGTGAAGCCCCGCACGTGCACCTCGTACAGGACGGTCTCGGCCCACGGGGTCTTGGGGCGGTGGTCGTCGTACCAGTCGTCGTCGTCGTGGACCACCACGGACCTGGGCACGTACCGGGCCGAGTCGCGGTTGTCCCGGACGGTGTCGGCGACGTCCGCCTCGGGCCAGTTGCGGACGGCCGCGCAGACCGAGTCGTGCGAGGTGTAGCAGCCGTCGACGGCGCGGGCGTACGGGTCGAGCAGCAGTTTGGCCGGGTTCCAGCGGGCGCCGGTCCACGGGTCCCAGCGGCCGTGCACGCGGAAGCCGTACCGGGTGCCGGGGAGGACGCCGGGCAGGAAGCCGTGCCAGGTCTGGAAGTTCTGCTCGGTGAGGCGGTGTCTGCTCTCCCGGCCGTCCTCGTCGAAGAGACAGAGGTCGACGGCCTCGGCGCCGGCCGCCCAGAGCGCGAAGTTGGTGCCCCGTCCGCCCTGCGGATCCGTCCGGAAGCGCGCCCCGAGGGGTTGCCAGCTGCCCGGCCACGGGGGCTCGGCGGTCGGCCCGCCGTGCTGCGCGCGCACGCCGGCTTCCAGCTCCTGCCCTGACGCCATGGCCGTACCCTCCCTGTACCGGGGTGTCCCGGACCCCGTTCACCTTCTCTTTCCCTGATCCCACCGAGCGGAAGCCCGCTGAACGGAGGCTTGCGTGCGACCGAACCTCCGGGGGCACGCGGCGCACCCCCGGGCGGCCCCCGGCGGACGCGGCGCCGGTGCGGTGCCGGTGCGGTGCGGATCCGTTGGGCCACCGGAGTGAGGAATCCGGGCCGGAGGGCGTGTCCTGCCGGGACCACCCTCGTTGTGGGGGGTATCGGGAGGACACGGTGGGAGGACCCGGAATGCGGCCCCGAGGACGGGTTTGGGCACGGCGGGCAGGGGCGTTGGCCTGGTGCCTGGCAGTGCTGACGGGCTGCTCCGGCGGGGGCGGCGCCCCGGCGGGCGGCGACGCGGCGGCCTCCTCGGCCCCCGGCCGCCCGGCGCCGCCGCCGGCCTCCCGGGCGTCGATCACCGCGCTGCCGGCCGACGGGACGCAGGGCGTGCCGCCGGAGGGGCCGGTCCGGATCACGGTGGCCCAGGGCCGGCTGGTCTCCGTCCGGCTGGCGGACGCCAAGGGCACCGAGGTGGCCGGGACGATCACCGGGGACGGCTCGGTCTGGATGCCGGACGGCCTGCTCCCCTTGGGTACCGCCTACACCCTGGACGCGGTGGCCGAGGACGAGCAGGGCCAGACGGCGGCGCAGCACACCGACTTCTCGACCGTCGCCCGTGCCCACACCTTCGTCGCCTTCTTCACGCCGGAGGACGGCTCCACGGTCGGGGTCGGCATGCCGGTCTCGCTGCGCTTCAGCCGGCCGGTCACCGACCGCGCGGCCGTCGAGCAGGCCGTCGCGGTGACGGCCGACCCGCCGGTCGAGGTGGCCGCGCACTGGTTCGGCAACCAGCGGCTGGACTTCCGCCCGCAGAAGTACTGGGCGGCGGGCACCAAGGTCTCGGTGGCCCTGCGGCTCAAGGACGTGCAGGGCGCGCCCGGCGAGTTCGGCACGCAGACGAAGGACGTCCGCTTCACCGTCGGCCGGGCCCAGGTCTCCACGGTGGACCTGGACGCGCACACCCTGACCGTCCGGGCCGGCCAGGGCGGCAAGGTGGTCAAGGTGCTCAAGGTCTCCGGCGGCGATCCCAAGCACTCCACCTACCGCGGTGTCCTGGTGGTCTCGGAGAAGTACAAGGTCACCCGGATGAACTCGCAGACCGTCGGGATGGGCGACGAGTACGACATCAAGGACGTCCCGCACGCGATGCGGCTGACCAACTCGGGCACCTTCATCCATGGCAACTACTGGGCCGACCCGGAGGTGTTCGGCACCGCCAACACCAGCCACGGCTGCATCGGTCTGGCGGACGGCAAGGGCGGCGTGAGCAAGGACACCCCGGCGGGCTGGCTGTTCGAGCACACCGTGCCCGGTGACGTCCTGGAGGTGAAGGCCGCCACGGGGGACGTCGTGCCCCCGAGCAACGGCCTGAACGGCTGGAACCTGCCCTGGGACCAGTGGCTCGCCGGCAGCGCCGCCCCCCACGAGCCCCGCTGACCGCACTCCGGCCCGCCCCGGCGCCGCCCGCCTTCACCCAGGCATCACCCCGGGTTCACCACCCTCCCCCCGGGATTCACTCATTCGGCTTGGTTATCCTGCTTGCCGCGCCGGAAGCCCGGTGCGGAAGATCGCCGGTCCGGTGCAACCCGTTCGGGCGGACGTGCGTCCATCAGGGTGGACACCGGGAGGGGAGAGACCGTGAAGCCGGTAAGGACGGCCGAGGCCGCGATACGTACCACCAGCCGCGGCAGGGGAGTGCGCCGCAGTGCGGTGGCGCTGGCCATGGGCGGGGTGCTGCTGTTGACGGCGGCCTGCAATGACGACAAGGGCGGCAGCAGCGGGAGCGGCGGTGACGCGGCCGCGACGGCGGGGGCCAGTGGCGCCCCGGCGGCCGGCCAGACCTCGGCCGCGCCGAAGCCCTCGGCCGCGGTGCTGAGCGTCGAGCCGAAGGACGGCGCGCAGGACGTCGCGACCACCGGTCTGACCGTGTCGGTGGCGAGCGGCAAGCTCACCACGGTCGAGGTGACCGACAAGGAGGGCAAGCCGGTCGCGGGGGCGATCACGCCGGACGGCACCGGCTGGAAGCCCAGCGCCGCGCTCGCCGTGGGCATGGCCTACAAGGTGAACGCGCAGGCCCAGGACGCGGAGGGCCTGGTGGCCGCCTCGACCACCACGTTCACCACGCTCACGCCGGCGAAGACGATCTCCACCAACGACAACATCGCCGACAACGCCACCTACGGCGTCGGCATGATCGTCTCGGTGGTCTTCAACAAGGACGTCAAGAACAAGGACGCCGTCGTCAAGGGGATCACCTTCGACACGGGCAACGGCGCCGCCACCGAGATCAAGGGCCACTGGTTCGGCGCCCGCCGGCTGGACTTCCGCCCGGCCGAGTACTGGAAGCCCGGCACCAAGGTCACCATCAAGTACCGGCTGAAGAACGTCGAGGTGGCGCCGGGCATCTACGGTGACGTCGACAAGGACGAGCCGTTCACCATCGGCCGCTCGCAGGTCTCCACCGCCGACGCCAAGAGCCACCAGATGACGGTGGTCCGGGACGGCCAGAGCACGACCGTGCCGGTCACCCTGGGTGCGGACGCGACGCCGTCCTGGGGCGGGACCATGGTGGTCATGTCCAAGGAGAAGGTCACCCGGATGAACTCGCAGACCGTCGGTCTCGGCGGCGAGTACGACATCCAGGACGTTCCGCACGCGATGCGGCTGACCACCTCCGGCACCTTCGTGCACGGCAACTACTGGGCCAACCCCTTCGGCAAGACCAACGCGAGCCACGGCTGCGTCTCGATGGCCGACGAGAAGGGCGGCAGCGACTCCTCCGTCGCGGGCAAGTTCTTCAACGACTCCATGGTCGGCGACGTCGTCAAGATCGTGAACAGCAAGGAGAAGACGGTCTCCCCCGACAACGGTCTGGGCGGCTGGAACATCGACTGGGCGAACTGGTAGGCCGCCCCGTCCTACCCCTTGCCGGCCCCGGTAATCCCGGTTCGGTAACGACCGGCCCGATCCTCACTCGTTGGGGTCGGGCCGGTCGTCGTTCGTGGGGTAATTGCCCCTCGAATGGCGCAACCTTTCCTTTGGCTGCGGCGTGTATCAGTCAGGTCCCGCCGGATCGGCGGCAGGACCGAGGGAGGGGAGTCGACGTGAGGTCGATACGCAGAGTGGTGGCCGTCGGTCTTCTCGGCGGTGCGATGGTGCTGACCAGCGCCTGTGGGGGCGGGGGCAGCGGGAGCGCGGCCAAGGCCGAGCTGGGAGCCGGTGCGGCCGCGGGGGCCGCCTCGACGGGCCCGGCCGCAGCCTCCGGTGCGGCCACGCCCGCGCCGGTGCCCGCGACGCCGAAGACCTCGGCCGCGGTGGTGGACATCCAGCCGAAGAGCGGCGCCGTGGACGTGGCGCCGAGCGGGGCACTGAAGGTCGCGGTGGCGGGCGGAAAGCTGACCACCGTCAAGGTGAGCGACAAGGCCGGCAAGGAGGTGGCCGGCACGATCGCCGCCGACGGCAGCAGCTGGGCCCCGTCCGCCGGCCTGGCGGTCGGCACCGCTTACCAGGTGAGCGCGATGGCGGCGGACGCCAACGGCGTGGTCGCCACGGCGGACAGCAGCTTCACCACGCTGACGCCCGAGCGCGAGGCCAAGGCGAGCGACAACGTCGAGGACAACACCACCTACGGCGTCGGCATGATCGTCTCGGTGGACTTCGACAAGGACGTGAAGAACAAGGACGCCGTCGCCCGGGGCATCAGCATCGAGACGGACAACGGCACCGTGGTGAAGGGCCACTGGTTCGGCGACCGCCGGCTCGACTTCCGCCCGGAGGCGCACTGGAAGCCCGGCACCAAGGTGACGGTGCACTACCGGCTGAAGAGCGTGGAGATCGCCCCCGGCGTCTACGGCGGCGTGGACCGGGACGAGCCCTTCACGATCGGGCGGTCCCAGGTCTCGACGGTTGACGCCAAGACCCACGAGATGACGGTGGTCCGCGACGGCCAGACCTCCACCATCGACATCACCTCCGGCTCGCCGGAGCACCCGACCTGGAACGGCACCATGGTCGTGATGTCGAAGGAGGGCACGGTGCGGATGCAGTCCAGCAGCATGCCCGGGATGACCGGCGCGCCCTACGACCTCCAGGTGCCGCACTCGATGCGGCTGACCACCTCCGGGACGTACGTGCACGGCAACTACTGGAGCAACGTCTTCGGCGAGGACAACGTCAGCCACGGCTGCGTAGGCCTCAAGGACGTCAAGGGCGGTGCCGGCGGCACCTCGGCGGGCAAGTTCTACGACGACTCGCTGATCGGCGACATCGTGATCGTGCAGAATTCCTCGCGCGGCCAGGTGGAGCCCGACAACGGCCTCAGCGGCTGGAACCTGGCCTGGAGTGCCTGGTAGGAGCCGGTTCGCGGCAACCCGGGCTTGACGGACCCCCGGCCCGGGTTGCTCGGGGCATATGCCGAGCGCGTAGTGATCGTTTGCTCATTGTCCGTACGCGGCCGCTTGCGTTCCGCAATGATGGACCGCATGGCGGGTTGGGGCGAAACAGATCAGTCATCACTTCCTGGGTCCAGCCTGGTTGCTGACGCGTCGTGGATGTGCTTCCGGGACGCGCTGGCGGCCCTGGAGCGACTCAGCTCCGAGGAGCTGGAGCGGATGTACTTCGGCAGGCTGTGCGACCAGTCGGAGCCGGGCGAGGTGCGGTTGCCGTCACGGCCGGAGTCCGCTCCGGTGGCCCGTCGGCTGGTGCTGTCGGTCCTCGAATCCTGGGACCTCCACCAGCAGCTGGAGGTCGGCGAGCTGCTGACCGCCGAGCTGGTGGCCAACGCGGTGCGGCACGCCGCCGGGCGGACCATCGGCCTCCAGGTCTCGCGCAAGCCGGGCTGGTTGCGGGTCGAGGTGCGGGACTCCTCCCGGGCGATGCCCTGCCTGATCCTCGCCGACCCGCTGCCGGCGACCGAACGCGGGCGCGGGCTCAAGATCGTCGACGACCTCGCGGACCGGTGGGGTGCGGACCTGCTGCCGCGCGGCAAGGGCGTCTGGTTCGAGCTGAAGGTGCGCGAGCGGCCGTAGGTGCGCCATCCGGTGCGACCGGGCCTCGCAGGGCCCCGCCCGGCCCGGAAAACACGCAGGGCCCCCGGTGCGCCGTGGTCCGGCTGCTGGGGGCCCCTGCAAGTCATCGCGCCGGCCAAGGGGGTGCGTGCCCGCGCGATGGGCGACGGCCGTGCCAGGTCGGGCGGGCCGTGGTCTCGGTGCCCACGGCGGCGACGGGGACTCTCGGTCCCTCGCTGTCGTCCGCCCTTGGGCATCTCGACTATCGCACGGATCTCAGCATGTGGGCAAACCGGATCTCTTTGATTAGAAGGTTTGTCACCTGGTTCACCTTTGGATTTTGCATAGGTTCACGCTGGCGCCTGAGATTATTCACGATCGGCACCCTGTCGACACTCTGCCGGTGCTCTGCCGGCACCCGTCCGCGGGGACTTGGGAGGGTCCGTACCGGGCCTAGCGGGCGCCCTGTCCCGGCCCGCGGAGCGAGAGCACCGGGGTGTCGACCCCGAGCTTGGCGGCCGTGCCCTGGAGCGCCTCCCGCAGGTACGGGTAGAGCACCGTGACGCCGATCCGGTCGAGGAACTCCTGCTGCACCTCGGGCGTCAGCTCGAACGGCGCCCGAACGGAGAACGCCGCCGCCGCGTCGACCGCGAAGTCCGCCTGGGCACTGCCCAGCTCCAGTCGGCAGCGCACCTCCAGGGTCGTCCCGTCGTCGCCGCCCCGGAGCCAGACCGACAGGGTCGTCCGGCTGTCCGCGTCGGTGCGCGGCTCCTGCTGGTCGAAGAGGCGGCGGCCGGAGACCTCCAGGAAGGTGACGTCCTCCAGCTCGGTGACGGCGCTCAGTTCGTCGAAGGTGGTGGACCGCCGGGCGGCGACCCGGTCGACGGAGGAGCCCGCCATCAGACGCTCACCGACCGCTGGGTGTCCTCGCCCCAGGCCGCCGGGCGCCCCTGCGACCCGCGCTCGCGGACGGCCACCCGGACCTGCACCTCCACCGGTGCGGGCTTCCAGGCGGGCGTCAGGTCGGTGGACGTGTGGTCGACCAGGCTGTGGAGCCGGGCGTCCACCGCGCGGGCGTAGCGCTGGAGGGTCGAGTAGCGGGCGTCGCCGCCCAGCCGCTCGAACTCGGAGACCGTCGACTGCGACGTCCCCATCAGCTCCGCCACGTCGCGCTGGGTCAGGCCGCGCTTCTTGCGGGCCACGACCAGGGTCTCCACGAGTTCGGCGTAGGCCTGGGCGTCGGCCAGGCTCGCGGCGACGCGGGGATCGTCCGGGTCGAGGTCGAGCAGATCGTGCAGTGTGGGTGCCATGGCCGCCTCCCCTCAGAGTGCTTCAACATTATCGCCCAAAGCCGATACCGAGAACCGGTGACTCAGGCCACCCGCGACCGGCTCCGCCACTCCCTGAGCCGCCGCTCGGCGGCGCCGCGCTCGTTCGGAGGGGTCTGCTGGGACTTCTTCTGGAAGAACGACAGGGCGAGCAGGACGAGCCCCCCGGACTCCTCCGCGAAGAGCAGCCGGAAGGTGCGGTGATCGCCGGTGAGCCGGACCTCCAGCAGGTCGTTGCCGAGGTCCTTGACGTCCCCGGGCATCGTCCGGCGCTCCTTGACGCGGTTCATCAGCACGAACAGCCGGGCCCGCTCGTGGGTGGCGAGCCGGGCCTTCTGGAGGTCCTTGACGACGGGCGTCGAGCCGTCGACGCCCTCGTAGAAGGACCACTCCCGTGTGTTCAACGCCCCACCCCCGATCCGATCGCGCGCTGATCGGGAGTCTAGGCGGGCGGGTGTGAGGGCGGGATCAGTGCTCCTGGGGGACGCCGCGGTTGCGGTGGGCCGCCGCGTCGCGGGCGCGCGCGGCGTGCCGTCGCACCGCCGCCGGGGAGAGTCGGGCGGGCGGCGGGGGCGTGGCGCCGGTGCCCGCCCGGCAGTCCCGGCAGAGCCCGCCGAGCAGGGCCTGCGGACGGGCGGGGACGCGGCAGTCGGTGCACTCGACGATGCGGATGGTGGGGGTGGGGGAGGGGGTGGGCTCCCGGGGGCGGTCGGGCGGCATCTTGTCGAGCAGGCGGCGCCGGACGAGGGCGGCCGGGCTGTGGACGGTGGCCGGGAGCCCCGCGGTGAGTGCGGTGACGAGGTGCGCGGTGCCGGCTCCGCGCGCGAGCCACTGTGCGGCGAGCGGTTCGAGGGAGTCGCAGTCGCGGGCGGAGAGCGCGAGCCGGGGATCGGTGAACCCGAGGGCGGCGAGGGCCTGGTGGGCGGGCGACCGGTCGGTTCGAGGGTGCGGGAGTTCCTCCGGGGCGGGCTGGTCGGGCTGGTCGGTGTCGCCGCCGGTCAGGAAGCGGTACCACCATGCGTCGTCCCGGGCCGTCCGGGAGAAGTAGGTGCGGAACACCCACTGGGTGCGGTCACCGTCGACGCGCTCCCGGACCCGGCGCAGATGGCCGGCGGTGGAGAGGTTGTTGAGGGCGGTGCGGACGGCCTGCTGGCCGTAGTGGGGCTGCTCGCGGGCGAGGGTCTTGGTGTCCATCGCGGCGCCGTCGGGCAGCCGGTCGATGAGGCTTGCGAGGTACGCCTCGCGGGCGGGCAGGTGTGCGAAGTCAGCGGCACGATGGGGCTTTTGGCCCGGCGCGGACTGCTTTCCGTAGCCAGGAGAGGCCATGGAGGGCACAGCGGCGCTAAACTCGTGGGTAGCCACGGGATCGACTTCCATTCGATCGTGCTGGTCAAACCCCCGTTCGGTGTTGGCGCACCGGCGGGGGTTGATTCGTTTGTGCGCACGCTACACGCCGTGCGGAGGAAGTGGCGAACGGTGACGATTAGTCATACAGGCTTGCTGCGGCGGCACTTGGGAGGGTGGGTGGGTAGGAGCTACCCACCCATTCCTTCAGGGAGTCACTCGACCGCCGGAGCCTGAGCTTCGGCCGCGAAGGCGAGGAACGCGGCCCAGGCGGAGGGGGAGAAGGAGAGCTGCGGCCCGGCCTTGTCCTTGGAGTCCCGGACGTGGATGGCGAGAGGGGAGGCGGCGACCTCGACGCACTCGCCGCCATCAGTGGTGCTGTAGCTGGACTTGGTCCACGAGAGGGCGACTTCGATGCAGTCCCCGCCGTCGCTGTTGCTGTAGCTGGACTTGAACCATGCGAGCCTGTCGCTCATAGCTCCTCCGCGGTCCTTCTGATGAACGCTACCGACTCCTCAATGCTGAGGGCCTGCATGCGGATCATGCCATGGCGCTGCGCGATGACGTTCACGCGCTCGGGATCGGCGTAGAGGATGCCTGTGTACTGCCCCTCGACATAGGCGAGCTGCTCGTGGTCGGGGGTCTCAAGGAGGACCATCGGGCCGTCGAGAGCGGCGCGGGCCGCTCGGTCGATGGGTAGCACCTGGATCGAGACATTGCGTAGCTTGCCGACGGTGAGCAGGTGACTGAGCTGGCGCTTCATGACATCTGCATTGCCAACGATGGCGCGGAAGGAGGCTTCGTAGATCACGAAGCCGTACATCGTGGTTGGTGCTGCCCTCAATCTTTCTTGCCGTTGCATCCGACCTGCGACGCGAACCTCGACCGTCTCGTCGTCCAGTGGCGGATAGGCGCTATTGATCAACTCGCGCGCGTACTCTTCGGTTTGCAGCAGCCCCGGAATTACCAGAGATGCATACGCCTGGAGGGCGATGGCCTCGCTCTCGGCCTGGGTGAAGCCCTTCGAGTAGGACGGGAACTTCTCCGGTTTCAGGAAGTCCTGTGCGCCCAGAAGCATCCCGCGGGCGTTGCAGAGCTCGTCGGCCGTGGACAGCAGCTTGAACGAGGGCTTCCGCCTCCCCGCCTCCATCGACCGCACGCTCTCGATGTCGTAGCTCGCCGCCTGGCTCAACTGCTCCCGGGTCACGCCCGCTTGCTCGCGCCAGCGCTTGATCTGGTCGCCGCAGTACTTCCAGGCCATCGGCGGCTGCGCGGGCGCACTCATCACTGGACCCCCATCCTCATGCGGTCGACCAGCGGGTCATTCCGTCGTCGAACCGCCGTCGTCACTCCTGAGGCTAAGCCCGAACGCCGATTCTCGGAGCGTGAAATGGCTGAACTCCGCTCCTGTGAGTGATGCCAAAGCCTCTCCGCACCAAGGACCGTGATGATCACTCAGCTCTCCGACATCGAGTGGATGTTCCCCCGCCACCCCCGCAGTGCCGGCCGGGCCCGCCTGCAACTCCTGCGGCAGGCCTACGCCTGGGGCGTCCCCGACGACACCACCGAGACGGCCCTGCTCCTCCTGAGCGAACTGGTCACCAATGCCTGCCGGCACGCGCGCGCCCCTCACGACCGGCTGATCGGCGTCCGCGTCGCCCTGCATCCGGGCGAGCTGCTCCGTGTGGAGGTCTCCGATGCGGACCCCGACTTCCCCGAGCCCCGGTGCGCCGGCCCGGAGGACGAGGGCGGGCGCGGCCTCGAACTGGTCGCCGCGCTCGCCTTCTCCTGGGGCGCCCGGCTCCGCGGTCCTGGCCGGATCGGCAAGACTGTCTGGTTCGAGCTGAGGGTGGGAACCGATCCGGCGAGTTGAACGTGTTCAATATGGCGGCGACGTCGCGCCGTACATCAGGGCAGCCAGGGGGTTCCTTCATGCAGGCCGAACGCGTTCCCGCACGCCGCAGGTGGCTCAAGTGGGCCGCCATCGCCCTCGGGGCCGGCGTCGTCCTCGCGCCCCTGCTCGGCCTGGCCCTCTTCGCGTACGCGCTCACCACCAGGGACGGCAGTCCGACCAGGGCCGACTGCTCGGAGGTCCTGGAGTTCGCGGGCGCCTCGATGCCCGCGCAGGCCACCGGGGCGAACTGCATGGACACCAACTCGCTGATGGACCGCGGCTACACGGCCGAGTTCCGGATGCCCCGTGCCGACCTCGCCGACCGGTTGGCCACGGCCTTCCCCCGCGTGCGGCCGGTCGAGAAGTACGGGCCGGGGCTGCACTTCGCCAACTCCCAGGAGACGAACGAGTCGCGTCCGCACGGGCAGGCGATGTTCCTGGAGCTGGACGTCACCTACGAGGACGACACGACCGCAGTGGTCCGGGTGAAGGCCTTCGACGTCTGATCCGCCACTCCCGGCCGCGCAGGAAGTCGGACCGGCCGACTTCCTGCGCAGGCGGGAGCGGTGCCGCCATGCCCACGTGGGTGCTCAGACGGGTGGGATCCGGGAGTCCAGGAGGCAGAACTCGTTGCCCTCCGGGTCGGCCAGGACGTGCCAGCCCTCGGCGCCGGTCTGGCCGACGTCGACGGGCCGGGCGCCGAGGGCGAGCAGTCGCTCCAGCTCGGCGTCGCGGTCGCGGTCGGTGGGGTTGACGTCGATGTGCAGCCGGAGCTTCCCGGCCCGCGGGTCGCTGCTGGGGCTGAGGACGAGGGTCGGCTGCGGGCCGCCGAAGCCGGCGCCGGCGGGCCCGATCTCGATGCTCCCGTCCGCCTCCCGGTCGAGCTCGACGTAGTCGAGGACGGCGCTCCAGAACGCGGCGAGCGCCTCGGGGTCGGCGCAGTCGATGACGAGCTCACTGATGCGGCATGCCATGCCTGTCAGTCTACGGAGGCGCGGCGACGGGGCCACCGCTCGCGGGCTGCGGCTCCGTCCCGGCCGGGAGGCCGTTGCCGTCCTAGTAGGTGACCACGGTCTCCAGTGCGGCGGTGCCCGATCGGGAGCCCTCCTGCCGGCTCAGCGCGGGGTTGGCGGCGCAGTTGCCAGACGTCCGCCGCATGCAGGCCGAGCGCGCGCGGACCTGTTCGCCGTCGTGCAGGAACAGGCGCCGGCCCGAGCTGAATGAGTCCGATGTCCGGACCGGCCCCGACCATGACGAAGGGTGTCCGTCGGTCGGTCTGTGAAGACGAGCACGGCGCCCGCACCGAGGCCGGTGTCTTCGCCCGCACCGGTCATCGACTACTCGCCCCCGCCGCCGCGAGCCGGCACAACTGGGCCGCCGACGCCGCGCTCAAGCGATCACTCATCGCCCAGGACCACCGAGCACGTCGGACGCATTCATCCGGACGCCGGTAGCCCGGGTGCCGGGTGCCGGGCGTTCGGTGGGTAGTGCGCGGATCGATGCCGAAAAGTTGCGTCCGGGGTGTGACATGTGGGGCGGCGGTGGCGCTGAGGGGCATGAGGCGGCCACGTTTCGGTCCGATCGGACCGGCCGGCCCCTCCGCCCCCACCTCTCACAGTGAACGGTAACCATGCGCGCTTCTCCCATCACCCGCGCCGTTTTCACGGCAGCGACTGCCGGCCTCCTGATCCTTCCCGCGGCGCCCTCGGCCCTCGCCGTTGCCGGCACCTACACCGTCCCGGTCCACCAGGACCTGCCCCTCACGGCTTCCGGTTTCGGCGAGCACGAGGCGAAGTGCGGGTCGATCGGCACCGACCAGGACGGCTGGCACTTCGTTCTCCCGGGCAACTCAACGGACTTCGTCAAGCTCACGGTCGCCTTCGACCACGGCGCACCGCAGGTGGTCACCGTGTTCGGGCCGCCCACCACCAAGCACGCCTACGTCGGGTCGGCTCCGGGCGCCACGCTGACCTCGGCCAGCGCCGAGGTCAAGGGCGGCGAGGTGAAGTGGTTCAACCTCTCGCACACCTGCCCGGCGGTGAGCACCTCTCCGAGCCCGACGCCGTCCAAGCCGACGTCGTCCGCCTCCACCACGCCGACGCCGTCGACGTCCACCACGCCGTCGACGCCGACGTCGTCCACCTCCACCACGCCGTCCGCGCCGACGTCGTCGACCTCTGGCTCACCGAGCGCCACCACGTCCGCGTCCGTATCGGCGTCGGTCACCGCCGGGGCCTCCTCCGGTCCCACCGCGGCGTCCACTTCCTCGACCGGCTCGGCGGTCGACGCGGCTGCCGGCGGCATGCCCTCGCCCTCGGCTTCCGGGTCTGCGGCGGTGAACGGTTCGGGCAGCCTGGCTTCGACCGGCGCGAACATCGGCCTGACCCTGTTCGCCGCCCTCGGGCTGGTCGGGGCGGGCACCGTCCTGGTCATGCGTCGCCGCAAGGCGGGCCGGCACTGACCTGACCGCCTTCGGGCACGGTGACGGCGGGGCGGGCCGAGCGGCCCGCCCCGCCGTCACCACCCGGAGCTGCTGGAGGCCGACCGCGAGAACGAGGGCGTCGCGGTCCGGGCCGCCCGGTGCGTCCTCGCACTGGCGACCGGCGTCCGACACAACAACAGGATCGGCGCGTCGGTCACCCGCTCACCGATTGCCCTCGATCGCCGATCGCCGATCACCGCTCACTGATTACCGCTCACCGATCACATCGGACGCACTCGTCTAGTAGGTGACGACGGTCTCCAGCGCGGGGGTGCCCGTCTGGGAGCCCTCCTGCCGGCTCAGCGCGGGGTTGGCGGCGGGGGAGCCGTACTCGTAGTAGCTGTAGGGGGACCAGTTGATCCCCAGCATGCCGGTGCCGACGCCGCGTTCGACGATCTTCACGGTCATCGTCATCGTCCGGGTGGCGCCCGGGGTGATCGGCAGGCGCGGGTGGAACAGCGCGGTCATCTCGCCGATCGAGCAGTCCACCACGTCCCCGCCGCAGCCGGTGACGACGATGAAGCCGGGGGTCGAGTTGAGCGGCCAGACGGGTTGGATGAACTGGTAGGCGAAGTAGATGTCGGTGGACTCGTTGTTGGTGAGCGAGAGCGTGACGGTCAGGGTGTCGCCGCCCGTGGCCGTGTGCTTGTCCACCGAGAACGCGGCGCCACCGGCGGCGGAGGCCGGCGTGGTCACCATGGCGAGCCCAACTCCGAGTAACAGTGCGAGAGTTGTGGCGAGTCTTCTCATCCGGAAGGGTGTCATGGCGCCGAGGATACGAACCCGCCCCGGCTTTGTCTCCAGGGCGTGGGGCGCTCGCTCGCGCGCGAGGCCGGACGCCGCAGGTGGCGGCCCCGCGGCCCCGCGCGTCCGCGCCTACTCCGGGAGGTCCGCACCGCCGCCCGGCCGCTCCGGCCGAGGGCGCCGGCGTCAGGCGCGGGGCAGTCGCAGGGCGAGGCCGTCGAGGATGACCTCCAGGCCGTAGGCGAACTTGGAGTCGCGCAGCGCCTCCGGGTCGAGGGTCTCCACCGCGTCGTACGCGTGGGCGAGGTGGTCGGTGCCGGCGACGGCCTCCTTGGCGGCGGGCATCAGGCGGGCGACGAACTCGGCCTCGGTCTCGCCGGAGCGGGCGACCGTGGTCAGCCAGGCCGCCTCCGTCGTACTCATGCCGATCGTGAACGAGAGCACGGTCTCGATCGCGCGCTCGGGCTCGGGGAAGCCGGCGGCGGCGAACAGGGCGGCCAGCCGCTCGGAGTAGGCCATCAGATTGGGGCCCAGGTAGGCGAGCCCCGCCTGGCCGAGCACGGTGGCCAGCCAGCGGTGGCGCAGTGTCGTCGCGCGGAACGCCTCGGAGGCGGCGACGACGGCCGCCCGCCAGTCCGGGGTGTCGGCGGGCGGGATGGCGATCTCGCCGAAGACCTCGTCCACCGCGAGCTCCATCAGCTCGTCCTTGGTGGCCACGTGCCGGTAGAGGGAGGTCGCGCCGGCGTTCAGGCGGGCGCCGAGCTTGCGCATGCTGAGCGCCTCGACGCCGTCCGCGTCCAGCATGACGACGGCCTCGCGGACGATCGCGGCGCGGCTCAGCGAGGGCTGGTCGGGCTCGCGCTGCTGCCGGGCCCATACGGACGGGATCGGGCTGGGGCTCGCCTTTGCGGCCATGGTGTCCTCCACTCTGCTGCGTACACCGTGCGCATTCAGCGTACATGTGCCGAGTGTTGCGCACACTGTTCCGCTCTGCGTACAGTGTGCGCATCGAAGGAACAGCGTGCGCAGCTCGGAGGGAAACCCCATGAATACCCGCAACCCACGTCGCTGGTGGATCCTTGTCGTGCTCTGCCTCAGCACGCTGGTCCTGGTCATCGACAGCATGGCGCTCACCGTCGCCGTCCCCGCCATGACGGAGGACATCAGGGCGACGACCCAGGACATCCAGTGGATCCTGGACTCCTACGTCCTCGTCTTCGCCGGGCTGCTGCTCACCTCGGGCAGCCTCGGGGACAGGTTCGGCCGCCGGAAGGTGATGGTCGTCGGCCTGCTGCTGTTCGGGGCGGCCTCGCTCGCCGCGACGTACTGCACCAACCCGGGCGAGGTCATCGCCGCCCGCGTCACCATGGGCGTCGGCGGCGCGCTGATCATGCCCTCCACGCTCTCGATCCTCATCACCGTCTTCGACGAGGACGAGCGCGGCAAGGCCATGGCCGCCTGGGGCTCCGTCTCGATGCTCGGCCTCGTCGGCAGCCCCGTCCTCGGCGGCTTCCTGATCGACCACTTCTCCTGGCACTCGATCTTCTTCGTCAACGTGCCCGTCGTCGCCCTCGCCGTCGCCGCCGCCCTCACCCTGATGCCCGAGTCCAAGGGCCCGTGGCAGAAGCCGGACCCGCTGGGCGCCGTCCTCTCCGCCGTCGGCATGACCGCCCTGATCTGGTGGATCATCGAGATCCCGCAGCACGGCGCCTTCGGCGGCCGGGCCCTGGTCACCCTCGCGGTGGCCGTGGCCGCCCTCGGCGGGTTCGTGGTCTGGGAGAACACCACCAGCGCCCCGATGGTGCCGCTCGTCCTCTTCAAGCACCGCAACTTCAGCGGCGGCTCGCTCTCCCTCACCCTCGTCCAGGTCGGCAACGGCGGCCTGCTCCTCGTCCTCACCCAGTACCTGCAGTTCGTGCTCGGCTACTCGCCCGTCAAGGCCGGCATGGCCTTCGTCCCGCTCGCCGTCGCCGCACTGATCGGCAACGGCGCCGGCGCCGGGCTGACCGCGAAGGTCGGCCACCGGGCCCTGATCCTCGTCGGCATGCTCGTCATGGCCGCCTCGTTCGGCCTGCTGACCACCGTCTCCGCGGACAGCGGCTTCACCGTCCCGGCCGTCGCCCTCGGCCTGCTCGGCCTCGGCGCCGGCCTGGCGATGCCCGCCGCCGTCGGCGCCCTGATGGGCACCATCCCCACCGACAAGGCCGGCGTCGGCTCCGCCCTCAACGACACCATCCAGCAGGCCGGCACCGCGCTCGGCATCGCCATCCTCGGCTCGCTGCTCTCCAGCCGCTTCGCCCACGAGATGCCGGCCGGTTCGAGCGAGCAGGCCAAGCGCTCGATCGTCGACGCGCTCGGTGCCGCCCACGGTGACGCGGGCCTCGTCCACGCCGCCCGGGAGGCCTTCACCTCCGCCATGGCGAGCACCCTCACCATCAGCGCGATCAGCATCCTGGGCGCGGCCGTCCTGGCCACGCTGGTCATGCGGAACACCAAGCCCGCCGCCAAGGAGGCCCCGGCCGACGAGGCGCGGCTCGCGGCCTGACCCCCCCCGCCCGACCCGAAGGCCGGCACCCCGAGGAGGGGGTGCCGGCCTTCGTCGTCCGCGGTGGAACCTTCGTCGTCCGCGGTGGAACCGCCCGGCGAGCCGCACCCCGCGGCTGCCGGGGTGCGGCTCACGCGTCCGGGGTGGTGGGAGCCCAGCCGGCGCGGTCGTCCTGGTAGAAGTAGGCCGGCGCGCCCTTCAGGCCGGCGGTGCGGAACGGGCGGCCGTGGTCGTCGATCTTGAGGTTGCCGTGCAGGTCGCCACTGCTCCAGGCCACGCTGAGGTACCAGGAGACGTCCTGGGAGACGGTGCCCGCGTCGACGTTCAGCACCTGCGGGTCGGTGGCCGACACGGTGTAGGGGAAGGCCGAGCTCCTGCCCCTGGTGTTCCCCTCCATGGCCGGGACGGGCACCGGGCGCGGTGCCGCCGCGTCGAGGTCGACGGTGAACGCGGCCGGGGTGATGGCGCCGCCGCAGCCGGATCCCATCATGTAGGCGTTCCACTTCGGGGCGGGCTTCGTGCTGACCACGTGCACGTAGAGGGAGTGCAGGACGACGGGCTTGGCGTCGGCGCCCTGGGCGGTCACCTGGAGGCGCAGGTGCCCGCCGGGGACGGCGTGCTGAGCGGCGGCCCAGCTGTCCGTCTGCGCGTTCTCCGGCGGCGCGGCCACGGCGCGCGGGGGCTGCGGGCTCAGGAACCACTGGCCGCAGGCGCTGCCCCAGTTGTCCGTCATGACGTTCACCTGGAAGGGCGGCGGGTCGTCCTCGGTGCGCGGCGGGGCGGAGGCGGTGGTGGGTGCCGGGGGCGCGGCCGGGGGTGCTGTCGAAGGTGTCGCCGCGGGGCCGGGCGCCGCGGCGGCCGCCGCTGCCGGGGGTGTCGTGGCGAGGGCCGCCGGCGACGGCGGGCTCGCCCGCGGGGTGTCCGCCCGGCCGTTCAGGGCGACGGCCGGGATCACCACGGCCGCTGCCACGGCCACGGCCGTCACGATCAGCAGGACCGGCGTGCGCGGACGGCGCCGGGGCCTCCGGACGTCACCGGCCGGCCCGGAGGCCACCGTGGGCAGCGGCCCCGGAGCGGGCGCGGGCTCCGGCAGGGGCGCGGGCGCCGGCGGCGGTACGGGCGCGGCCGCGGCCGGCTCCCGGCGGCGGGCGGCGTCCGCGAGGATCCAGCGGCGGTGCAGCTCGACCAGCTCGTCGGCGCCCGCCCCGCAGACCCGCGCGAACCGCTCCACCGGCGCGTACTCGGTGGGGACGGCCGCGCCGTTGCAGTAGCGGTGCAGGGTGGACGTACTGACGTGGAGCCGAGCCGCGAGCGCGCCGTAGCTGCGGCCCGAACGCTCCTTCAGCTCGTGCAGCAGTGCCGCGAACTCGTCCGTCTCCACGCTCATCCCCGCCGCCCTCGTCCCGGTACGGCGTTCCAGGCCCCGCCGAATCCCCAGCTCACGGTACCCGCCGGCGTTCCAGCGTCCCTATCCGCCCGCCGGGGGTGGCGGCCGGGACGGGCGGCGGGCCACGCTTCGGTCCGGCGGTGGCCCGGAGCCCGGTCGCCCGTCCCCCGGTCGTCCGGTCGCCCCGTCCGGGTGGCGCCGGCCCTGGGGAGCCGCCGGCAGTGATCCGACGTACGGACAGAGAAACCGAGAAAGCGAGCCCTCCCGATGCGCAAGCCGAAGCGACGTCACATGACCATGCTGTTCGCCGCCGCCGGCCTGGTGGCGGCGGCGGCCCCGCCGGCCGCCGCCGTGCACGGCGGGGCCGGCGCCACCACTGCGGCCAACCCGTTCGTGGTGGCGCTGGAGACGGCGACCGGCGAGCAGTGGTGCACGGGCGCCCTGATCGCGCCCACCAAGGTGCTCACCGCCGGCCACTGCGCCGCCGAGGCGGACGACCCGACCACCCTGCGGGTGATCGCCGGGCGGACGGACCTGAACGGCTCCGCCGGCCAGGTGCGGAAGGTCCGGAGCTACCGGATCGACCCGCGGTACACCCCGGGCCTGGAGCACGACGCGGCCGTCCTCACCCTGGACCGGCCGCTCACCCAGCGCCCGGTCCGGGTGGCGCGGCAGGCCGACGAGGCGCTGTACCGGGAGGGCGGCACGGCCACCCTCTACGGCTACGGCCGCACCGGCCCCGACAGCGGCCCGGGTACCCGTCTGAAGAAGGCGGCGCTCACCCTGGCGCCCCTGGCCGACTGCGAGCCCTACGTCTGGCCCACCGACTCGCCGCGGGAGAGGGTCTGCGGCTTGCCGAAGCCCGGCCGCGCCGACAGTGTCTGCAAGGGGGACTCCGGCGGCCCGCTGGTGGCGGGCGGTGTGGTGATCGGCATCGTCTCGACCGGCAACAAGTACTGCGACGACCAGCACCCGGTCTCGGTCTTCACCCGCGCCACCGATGTCCCCGCGGAGCTCCTGGCCTAGGCCCCGGCGGGGCCGAGGACGGCCGGCAGCAGGCCGGGGAACGCGGCGTCCAGCTCGGCGCGGCGCAGGGACATGATCCGCGCCTTGCCGTCCGCCCGGGTGTCGGTGAGGCCGGCCTCGCGCAGGATGCGCCAGTGGTTGGAGAGCGTGGACCGCGGGACGCTCAGGCCCTCGGGGCTGCACGCGCACTCGCCGTGCGCGGCCATCCGGCGGACGAGGTCCAGCCGGACGGGGTCGCCGAGGGCGTGCAGGACGACGGGCAGGTCCATACGGCTCCTCCCTTCCCGTTGATCGTCGGCTCCCCGTAGTATGCGGCTCGATTCGACGTTTCGGGAATATCGAAATGATCGAGCGCCCGCCCGACCCAGGAGGAGCCCCGCCATGCCGGTCGTCCGCACCCTGACCCGCGTCTACGTCGACGACCTCGACGCCGCCCTGCCGACCTTCGTCGGGCTCACCGGCGAGCAGCCGTCGCTGCGCTTCCCGTACCGGGACCTCGAACTCGCGAGCATCGGCGGCCATCTCCTGATCGCCGGCACCGAAGAGGCCCTCGCCCCCTACCGGGGCACCCACGCGACCGTCATCGTCACCTCGCTGGACGAAGTCCTCGCCCTCGTCGCCACCCACGGCGGCGAGATCCTCGACGGGCCCAACGCCGTCCCCACCGGCCGCAACCTCACCGCCCGCCACCCCGGCGGCGCCACCGTCGAGTACGTTGAGTTCCACGCCGAGGCCGCCGCCACCCTGGCCTGAGGGAGCGGGGGGCGGAACGCACCAGCCCCCCCGGACGGCACGCGTCCGGGGGCGCAAGTGCGACGTCCCGAGGGCTTCCGCAGGTGCCCGGCAGCCGCTCCGGTGGCAGCGCGAACCGGCGCCTGCTCAGCGATCGTGCGGAACGGCCGGGCGCGTCACCGGGACGACGGTCAGGAGTGTCTCCAGGCCCTTGAAGTCGTCCGGGTTGGTGGTGAACAGCGGGAGGTCCTCGGCGACGGCGATCGCGGCGATCATCAGGTCGGCCACGCGCCTTCGGGGCTTCCGTCCGGCACCGATCACGGCGGCGCAGATCCGGCCGTAGACGCGTGCCGCCTCGGCGTCGAAGGGGATGGGGTCGAACTCGTTCTCGGCACGCTGGAGGACATCGAGCCGGCGGGCCCGCTCCGCGTACTCGTCGTAGCCCGGCTGCTCCTCGTTCCGCCGGACCTCGTGCGGTCCGGCGGAGAGCTCGGCCAGGGTGATCGCGCTGATGGCCATCTCGATCGGGAGCTCGGCCGGGTCCACCCAGCGGCGAAGGATCATGATGTTGGTGTCGAGCAGACCCCGCGGGTGTTCAACGGGCATAGGGATCGTCCGTCTCCTGTGCGGCGGTGGCGTCCTGATCCGCCCGGAAGGCATCCAGGGAGATCCCGGGCGCGCTGCGTGACATCGCGGCGAACTCCGCCCGGGGGACGAAGCGCCTCCGGCGCTTCAGTGGGATCAACTCGCCGATGCGGTGGCCGTCACGGGTGACCGTGAACGACTGGCCGGCCTCGACGGCGTCCATGATCTCTCTCGACCTGCTGCGCAGGTCCCGCTGGGTGATCTCAGGCTGCACGGTCATGGGATCAGCCTAGCCGGGTGTGCCACGGTGTGCTACGGGGTGGCACACCGTGCGGGGAGCGGAACGCACGAGCCCCCCGGACGGCACGCGTCCGGGGGGCTGGTGAGGATCAGCGGTGAGCCTCGATCAGCACTCGATGACGTTCACGGCGAGGCCGCCGCGGCTCGTCTCCTTGTACTTGATCTTCATGTCGGCGCCGGTCTCCTTCATGGTCTTGATCGCCTTGTCGAGGGAGACGTGGTGCCGGCCGTCGCCGCGCAGGGCCATCCGGGCCGCGGTGACGGCCTTCACGGACGCCATGCCGTTGCGCTCGATGCACGGGATCTGGACGAGGCCGCCGACCGGGTCGCAGGTGAGCCCGAGGTTGTGCTCGATGCCGATCTCGGCGGCGTTCTCGACCTGCTCGGGGCTGCCGCCGAGGACCTCGGCGAGGCCGCCGGCCGCCATCGAGCAGGCCGAGCCGACCTCGCCCTGGCAGCCGACCTCGGCGCCGGAGATGGAGGCGTTCTCCTTGAAGAGCATGCCGATCGCGCCGGCCGCGAGCAGGAAGCGCACGATGCCGTCGTCGTCCGCGCCGGGGATGAAGTTCAGGTAGTAGTGCAGGACGGCCGGGATGATGCCGGCGGCGCCGTTGGTGGGCGCGGTGACGACGCGGCGGCCGGAGGCGTTCTCCTCGTTGACGGCCATCGCGTAGAGGGTGACCCACTCCATCGCGTTGGCCGGGCCGATGCCCTCGGCGCGCAGCGCGCGGGCGCCCGAGGCGGCGCGCCGGCGGACCTTGAGCCCGCCGGGGAGGATGCCCTCGCGGGACATGCCGGCCCGGACGCACTCCTGCATGACCCGCCAGATCTCCAGCAGGCCGGCCCGGATCTCCTCCTCCGTCCGCCAGGCCTTCTCGTTCTCCAGCATCAGGCCGGAGATGGACAGGCCGGTCTCGCGGCTGAGCCGGAGCAGCTCGTCGCCGGTGCGGAACGGGTACTTCAGCACGGTGTCGTCGGGCTTGACCCGGTCGGCGCCGATGGCGTCCTCGTCGACGACGAACCCGCCGCCGACCGAGTAGTACGTCTTCTCCAGCAGCGTGGTGCCGTCGGCGGCGAAGGCCCAGAGGGTCATGCCGTTCGCGTGGTACGGCAGCGAGCGGCGCCGGTGCAGGATCAGCTGGGTGTCGCGGTCGAAGTCGATGGCGTGCACGCCGAGCAGGTTGATCCGCTTCTCGGCGGTGATCCGCTCGACGTCCTGGTCGGCCCGGTCGACGTCGACCGTGCGCGGGGAGTGGCCCTCCAGGCCGAGCAGGACGGCCTTCGGGGTGCCGTGGCCGTGGCCGGTGGCGCCCAGCGAGCCGAACAGCTCGGCCCGCACGCCCGCCACCTCGGTCAGCAGGGCCTCGGACTTCAGCCGGCGGGCGAACATCCGGGCGGCGCGCATCGGGCCGACGGTGTGGGAACTCGACGGGCCGATGCCGATGGAGAAGAGGTCGAAGACGCTGATGGCCACGGAGGACGTCCTTGTCTGGTCTCGTGGAGGGGCGAGCAGGCGGGGTACCGGCACGGAACGGGGCACCGCGCGCACTCTCCAGTGTGCGCGGTGCCCCGGAATCCCAGGTGGCCCGGCGGGGTGAGGCCGGTCACCTGCGGCCGAACTACAGGTTCGGGTAGAGCGGGTACTTGTCGGCGAGGGTGGTGACCCGGGCCTTGAGCGAAGCGGCGACGGTCTCGTCGAAGGCGGGCTTGAGCGCCTCGGCGATGATGTCGGCGACCTCGCGGAAGTCCTCGGCCCGGAAGCCGCGGGTGGCCAGGGCCGGGGTGCCGATCCGCAGGCCGGAGGTGACCATCGGCGGGCGCGGGTCGTTCGGGATGGCGTTGCGGTTGACCGTGATGCCGACCTCGTGGAGGCGGTCCTCGGCCTGCTGGCCGTCCAGCTGGCTGTTGCGCAGGTCGACCAGGACGAGGTGGACGTCCGTCCCGCCGGAGAGCACCGAGGCGCCGGCCTCGGCCACGTCGGCCTGGAGCAGGCGCTCGGCGAGGATGCGGGCGCCGTCCAGGGTGCGCTGCTGGCGCTCCTTGAACTCCTCCGTGGCGGCGACCTTGAAGGCGACGGCCTTGCCGGCGATCACGTGCTCCAGCGGACCACCCTGCTGGCCGGGGAAGACCGCGGAGTTGATCTTCTTGGCCCACTCGGCCTTGGAGAGGATGACGCCGCCGCGCGGGCCGCCCAGGGTCTTGTGGGTGGTGGTGGTGACCACGTCCGCGTAGGGCACCGGGTTCGGGTGCAGGCCCGCCGCGACCAGACCGGCGAAGTGCGCCATGTCGACCATCAGCAGGGCGCCGACCTCGTCGGCGACCCGGCGGAACGCGGCGAAGTCCAGCTGGCGCGGGTAGGCGGACCAGCCGGCGATGATCAGCTTCGGCTGGTGCTCCTTGGCGAGGCGCTCGACCTCGGCCATGTCGACCTGGCCGGTCTTGTCGTCGACGTGGTACGCGGCCACGTTGTAGAGCTTGCCGGAGAAGTTGATCTTCATGCCGTGGGTCAGGTGGCCGCCGTGGGCCAGCGACAGGCCCAGGATGGTGTCACCCGGCTGGATCAGCGCGAACATGGCGGCGGCGTTGGCCTGCGCGCCGGAGTGCGGCTGGACGTTCGCGTGCTCGGCGCCGAACAGGGCCTTGATCCGGTCGATCGCGATCTGCTCGACCACGTCGACGTGCTCGCAGCCGCCGTAGTAGCGGCGGCCGGGGTAGCCCTCGGCGTACTTGTTGGTCAGCACCGAGCCCTGGGCCTCCATGACCGCCACCGGGGCGAAGTTCTCGGAGGCGATCATTTCCAGGGTGGTCTGCTGGCGGTGCAGCTCGGCATCGACCGCGGCGGCGATCTCGGGGTCGAGAGCGTGCAGGGACTGGTTGAGAACACTCATGGTGTGGTCTTCCCGGGAGGAGGGAGTACGGGGGCGGCCGGTGCTGGGGCGGCCGCCGCGCTGCGGCCGCCCCGGCGGGAGGCTCAGGCCGGGTTGGTGAGGGCGTTGTACTCGTCGGCGCTCAGCAGCTCGTCGGTGGCCTCGACGCGCACCTTGAACAGCCAGCCGCCCTCGAAGGGGGCGCTGTTGACCAGCGAGTTGTCGTCCAGGACGTCCTGGTTGACCTCGGTGACCTCACCGGTGACCGGCGAGTACAGGTCGCTGACCGACTTGGTGGACTCCAGCTCGCCGCAGGTCTCACCGGCGGTCACGGCGTCGCCGACCTCGGGAAGCTGCACGTAGACGATGTCACCGAGGGCGTCGGCCGCGTGGGCGGTGATGCCGATCGTGGAGACACCGGCCTCGGCGGCGGTCAGCCACTCGTGCTCCTTGGTGTACTGCAGGTGCTGGGGGTTGCTCATGGCGTCATTCTCCAGGATGGGAAGCGGGTACGACGAAGCGGCCCGTGAGCCGGACGTGCCTCGGGAAGGGGTGTGGGTCAGCGGGCGCGCTTGTAGAACGGCAGCGCCACGACCTGGACCGGCTCGTGCTTGCCGCGGACGTCGACCGCCACGGCGGTGCCGGGAGCGGCGTGCGCCGCGTCCACGTACGCGATGGCGACCGGCTTGCCCAGGGTGGGGGACGGCGCACCGGAGGTGATCCGGCCGATCGGCTCGCCGTCGGCGGAGACGACCGTGTACTCGGCGCGCGGCACGCGCTTGCCCTCGGAGACCAGGCCGACCAGCACCCGCGGCGGGTTGGCCTCGGCCTCGGCGGCGGCCTTCTCCAGCGCCTTGCGGCCGACGAACGCACCCTCGTTGGTGGTCTTGTCGAAGCGGACCACCCGGCCGAGACCGGCGTCGAACGGGGTCAGCTCGGTGGAGAGCTCGTGGCCGTACAGCGGCATGCCGGCCTCCAGGCGCAGCGTGTCGCGGCAGGACAGGCCGCACGCGACGAGGCCGCGGTCGGCGCCGGCCCCGGTCAGCGCCTGCCAGATGTGCTCGGCGTCGCCCGGGTTGCAGAAGATCTCGAAGCCGTCCTCACCGGTGTAGCCGGTGCGGGCGAGCAGCACGTCGCGGCCGGCCACCTGGGCCGGGAGGATCGCGTAGTACTTGAGGCCCGGCAGGTCGGCCTCGGTGGTGTCGGCGAGAATGCCGGTCGCCTCCGGGCCCTGGACGGCGATCAGCGCGTAGGTGTCGCGGTCGTCCGTGACGACGGCGTCGAAGCCCTTGGCGCGGGCGATCAGCTCGTCCAGCACCAGCTGGGCGTTGGAGGCGTTGGCGACGACCAGGAAGGCGTCCTCGCGCAGGCGGTAGACGATCAGGTCGTCCAGGATGCCGCCGTCCTCGGCGCAGATCATGGTGTAGCGGGCGCGCAGCACGCCCAGCGCGGAGACGAAGCCGACCAGCGCGTGGTCCAGCATCTCGCCGGCCTGCGGGCCGGTGACGGTGATCTCGCCCATGTGCGAGAGGTCGAAGAGACCGGCCTTGGTGCGGACGGCGAGGTGCTCCTCGCGCTCGCTGCCGTAACGCAGCGGCATGTCCCAGCCGGCGAAGTCGGTCATGGTGGCGCCGAGGCTGCGGTGCAGCGCGTCGAGCGCGGTGAGGCGGAGGGACGACATGGCCTGGAACTCCTCGGTCTGGGCACTCAGGGGTGCGCACGCCGGACCGGCCCCGCTCGGAGAGGGACCTGGCCTGCGCGCGGGCATGCGGCGGCTGGGTCTCCCCATCTGTCGTCGTACCTGAGAGCTTCACCGCACGCGGGCCCGCAGCTCTTTACAGCTAACAGGACAGCATGGCGGCTTGCACCGTGGGTGGGTGCACGACAGGGCCGTGCGCCACTTTCCAGATGTGCCTAATCCGTGCGGTAGGGGTGCCTGAGAGATTCCGGGGAGGACTTGCTCCTTCGGCGCCGGTCCTGCCGCCTGGGGGCGGCACTCCGGACTCTCCCGCGCGGGTTCGAACGGCCGGTATGGAGTTAGGAGGGCCCCTGCGCGAAACACACGGAAGCACGCGGGGACGCGGACATCATGGCACGTCCGGCGCCCGTGCGGGAGAGGGGCCCCGGGCGGCCCGCTAGGCTGCACGCGTCGACGAGCCAGTGAGGCGGTACAAGGGGCGCATGGGGTACCCGGTGGAGCAGCAGGGGTGGGGCGGCCCGGAGGGGTCCGTGCCGGGCGGCGGATGGCCGGCCAACGAGCTGGAGCAGGTGCTCACCGCCGCGCTCGGCGATCCGGGCGCGACGCCGCGGGTGTTCGAGGTGCTGGCCCGCAGCCACGTCTGGGTGCCGCTGCCGGCCGGGGCCGACCCGCAGGGGCAGGCGCTGAACCTGCCGACGGTCGAGCTGGCCGGCGAGCCGTACGTACCGGTCTTCTCCTCGCAGGAGGTGTTCCTGCAGCAGGCGCCCGGGATGGCCTTCGCGGTCGCGCCGGTCTGGGAGTTCGCCCGCGGCCTGCCGCTGGGCGTGGGCATCGCGGTGAACCCGGAGGCGGCGGTCGGCATCCCGGTGCCGCCGCAGGGCGTGGCCGAGCTGCGGCGCGGGCCGCGCGAGGACCGCTGGGCGGCCGCCGAGGAGGCGGGCGGCCCGACCGGCGGCCGGGTGGCGCTGCGCGAGCCGGTGCCGGGCGAGGACCCGGAGGCCTTCCTCGCCGCCTGCCGCGCCGAACTCTCCCTGCTGCCCGGCGTGCTCACCGCCCGGCGGGCGCTGGCCAGCGTCGAGGGCGAGCCGACGGTGATGTTCCTCGGCGTCCAGCTGGACCGGTCGGCCCCGGCCGACCCGGCCGCCGTGAACGACGCGCTGGGCCGGGCGCTGGGAACCGCGCCGCTGCCCGGCGGCGTCCACCTCGTACTGCTCGACCTCGTGGAGGACCCCGTGGTCGAGTGGATGCTCAACCAGGTCCGGCCGTTCTACGCACGGATGTGAGCCCGACCCTCCCGGCCCGTCGCCGGGCGGCCCGCGGACGGGTCGGAGAGGTCCGGGCAGCACGTCGGCGTGGCGGTGGCCGGTGGCGCCCCATAGGGTGCGTGCAGACACCCGCCGGGCCGGCGGCAGGCGAGGGAAAGAAGAGGCGCAGCGAGGTGGGCGCATGAGTGCGGGAGCGGTAGCGGGCGGTGCACCGGGGCCCTGGGGCCAGGCATCCGCCGGGCGCCCGGGCGCGGATCCGAGAGCGCTGGAGCACGCCCTGCGCGAGGTCGCGCCCGAACGCTGGGAGGCGTACGAGGCGCTGCTGCACGCCCTGGCCGACGGGCAGGTCTGGATGCTGCTCTGGCACGGCACGCCGGGCAGCCCGGACGCCCAGTACGGGAACATGGACATCGGCGGCCACGGGTACGCGCCGGCGGTCACCTCGCCCGAGCAGCTCGCGGCGTCGGGCTGGGCGCGGGCGCACGAGGTGATCCCGGGGCGCGAGATCGCCGCCTCGCTGTACCGCACCCGCTGGGGCCTCTGGCTGAACCCGCACGCGCCCGGTGGCGGGGTCGGCGTGCCCTGGGCCGACCTGCGGCGGATCGCGGCCGGCCTGGACCGGCTGCCGGCCGGACCGCTGAAGCTGAGCGAACCGCAGGTGCCGGCCCAGCAGTTCTTCGCGCTGCTGGAGCGGCAGGCCGTCGAGGTGCGCGCCGTGAAGGCGCTGCGCCGGGCCTGGGTACAGCCCTCCGTGGGCGAACCGTACCTGGCCATCGGCCTTGAGCTGTACGAGAGTTCACCGCCGGCGGTGGAGGCCGTCCGGGCCCTGATGCAGCGCGCGATCGCGGTCGCGCCCGAGGGGCTGGCCGTCTCCACGGTCGCGATGGGGGACGAGTACGACCCGGTGGCGCTCTGGATGCGCGCCAACGCGCGGCCGTTCTACGACCGCGAGGCGGGCGGCCAGGGCCGGCCGCCGGCCGCCACCTACCCGCCGGTGCCGCCGCCGCCCTACGCCTCGCAGGCGGGGCCGGGGTACGCCTACGGCACCCAGCCGCCCGGCCCGGCCTGGCCGGGGCAGCAGGCGCCGCCGCAGCAGCCGTGGCCCGGTTACCCGGGGCGCTGAGCGCCGCCGCCCCGCCAGGGTGTACCACCGCGAAACCCCCTCCACGGGGCCGGTCTGACGTCATGTCGGACCGGCCCCGTGGTGTTTTCCGCGCCATTCCCGGGGAAGTTCAGTCCTACCTCTTGACATGCTTGTAACACCTGTGTGAAGACCGATATGCCGAAGATCCGGAGGTGCATGCCCACAGATCACAGTTGGGCATCTGTCGGTTGTCAGGGCTGGCGCAAGCCAGTTCGCATGGCAGAGAGTTCTGCGCAACGCACCGCGCGTGGTTGGCGCCTCACAAAGGCGAACGCGCAGGCGGACCGCTTGATCCACGCGATGCCCATCCCGCGTGGCGGCAGTACCCGAGCACGCAGCACCGCACGACGTACCGCCGTGAACGACGCCCTGTACCTCCGCACGTCCGCACCTCTGCACCTCCGCACGTCCGCACCAGCCGTAGCGCCGATCCGGCGACCGGCACCCGTGGGCCGGCCACCGTCGGCGAGGGGACCGAACTGACCATGACCGCACCCATCAAGACCACCGGGAACGCACCGGAGGCAGCTGCCACCGCAGGCCCGGCCAAGAAGATCGAGGGCCGCTCGCTCGGCCAGATCGCCTGGACCCGCTTCAAGCGGGACAAGGCCGCCGTCGCCGGCGGCGTCGTGGTGATCCTGCTGATCCTGCTCGCCGTGCTGGCCAAGCCGATCGAGTCCGTCTTCGGCCTCGACCCCGACGCGCTCAACCAGGACCTGCTCGACGCCAACCTCGGCGGCCTGCCGTTCGGGGACTGGGGCGGCATGAGCATGGACCACCCGCTCGGCGTCGACCCGCTCCAGGGCCGTGACCTGCTCTCCCGCGTCATCGAGGGCTCCTGGGTCTCGCTGCTCGTCGCCTTCGGGGCGACCCTGCTCTCCAACACCATCGGCACCGTGCTCGGCGTGATGGCCGGCTACTACGGCGGCTGGGTGGACGGGCTGATCAGCCGGGTGATGGACGTCTTCCTCGCCTTCCCGCTGCTGCTCTTCGCCATCGCGATCTCCGCCTCGCTCCAGGGCGGCGCGTTCGGCCTGCACGGCCTCCCGCTGCACATCATGGTGCTGATCTTCGTGATCGGCTTCTTCAACTGGCCCTACATGGGCCGGATCGTGCGCGGCCAGACCCTCTCGCTGCGCGAGCGCGAATTCGTCTACGCCGCCCGCAGCCTGGGCGCCCGCGGGCCGTTCATCCTGTTCAAGGAGCTGCTGCCCAACCTGGTCGGTCCGATCCTGGTCTACTCGACCCTGCTGATCCCGACCAACATCCTCTTCGAGGCAGGCCTCAGCTTCCTCGGCGTCGGCATCCAGGCCCCGCAGGCCTCCTGGGGCGGGATGCTCAACGACGCGATCAAGTACTACCAGGTGGACCCCCAGTACATGGTGGTCCCCGGTATGGCGATCTTCCTCACGGTGCTCGCCTTCAACCTGCTCGGCGACGGGCTGCGTGACGCCCTCGATCCCAAGAGCAACTGACCTCTCGTCAGGACCCTCCGATACGCCACCACTCCTCAAGGGGTTGATCCCACCATGCGTAGGTCTCGTACCGTCGCGCTGACCGCAGTGGCCGCCGCCACTGTCCTGGTCGTCACCGGCTGTTCCAGTTCCTCCAAGAGCGGGGACTCCAGCTCGTCCTCCGCCGCCTCCGGTGCCGGCGCCGACGCGGCCACCAAGGGGGTCGTCAACGCCTCGGACAAGAAGGGCGGGACGGTCACCTACGAGATGAAGGGCACCCCGGACTCCCTCGACCCGGGCAACACGTACTACGCCTACATCTACAACTTCTCGCGCCTGTACGGGCGTCCGCTGACGACCTTCGCGCCGGGCCCCGGCGACGAGGGCAACAAGCTCGTCCCGGACCTCGCCGAGTCCCTGGGCCAGCCCAGCGCCGACGGCCTGACCTGGACGTACAAGCTGCGCGCGGGCCTCAAGTACGAGGACGGCAGCCCGATCACCTCCAAGGACGTCAAGTACGCCGTGGAGCGCTCCAACTTCGCGCCGGACGTGTTCTCCAACGGCCCGACGTACTTCAAGGAGCTGCTGGTCGACAACCCGACCCCCTACGAGGGCCCGTACAAGGACGCCTCCGGCGACCTGAAGTCGATCGAGACGCCGGACGACACCACCGTCGTCTTCCACCTGAAGCACGCCTTCGCGGACTTCGACTACCTGGTCTCCGCCCCGCAGACCGTCCCCGTCCCCAAGGACAAGGACAAGGGCGCCGACTACGTCAAGCACCCGCTCGCCTCGGGCTCCTACAAGTTCGAGTCCTACGAGGACGGCAAGCAGCTCACGCTGGTGCCGAACACCAACTGGGACCAGGGCACCGACACGATCCGCAAGCAGCTCGCGGACAAGATCGTGCTCAAGATGAACATCGAGCAGTCCACCATCGACAAGGACCTGCTGGCCGGCAACGCCCAGGTGGACCTCGTCGGCGGCGGCGTCGACCCGCAGACCCAGGCCCAGATCCTGCAGAACCCGAAGCTGAAGGCCAAGACGGACAACGCCTACGGCGGCCGCCTGGTCTACACCGCGATCGACAGCCACGTGGCGCCGTTCGACAACGTCGACTGCCGCAAGGCCGTCCAGTTCGCGATCGACAAGGTCTCGGTGCAGACCGCGATCGGTGGCCCGGTCCGCGGCCAGATCGCCAACACGGTGCTCCCGGCCGACATCCCGGGCCACCAGGACACCAACCTGTACGCCACCAAGGACAACAAGGGTGACGAGGCCAAGGCCAAGGAGGCCCTCAAGGCCTGCGGCAAGCCCGACGGCTTCTCGACCGTCCTGAGCGCCCGCACCGAGCGCGCCACCGAGATCGCCGCGGCGACCTCGATCCAGGCCGCGCTGAAGAAGGTCGGCATCAACGCCGAGATCCAGCAGTTCCCGCAGGGCAAGTACCTCTCCGACAACGTCGGCGTGCCGGCGAAGAACAAGGAGAAGAACATCGGCCTGATGATGATGCAGTGGGGCGCCGACTGGCCGACCGGCTACGGCTTCCTGCAGCAGATCGTCGACGGCCGCGCCATCAAGGAGGCCGGTAACAACAACCTGGCCTCGCTGAACGACCCCGCGATCAACAAGCTGATCGACGACGCCGCGGTCAACACCGACAAGGCGGCCCGCGAGAAGATCTACGCGGAGATCGACAAGAAGGTCATGGAGAGCGCGGTCTACGTCCCGCTCACCTACTTCAAGGTCTTCCTGTACCGCCCGGACAACGCCACCAACCTGGTGTCCACCTCGGCCTTCTCGGGTGAGTACGACTACCTGAACATCGGTACGACCAAGTAAGAGCCTGGCTCCACATCCCTGAAGGCAGGTGAAGGCAGCGGCGCCCGCCGCCGTCCGGAAGATCCCGGACGGCGGCGGGCCGCCGGAGCCGCCCAACTGTGTTTGCCTACATCATCCGCAGGACGCTCGCGGCCGTGGTGCTGCTGCTGGTGGTCAGCGCGGTCACCTTCGCGATCTTCTTCCTGCTGCCGCGCCTGGCCGGGGAGACCACCGACCAGCTGGCCACGCAGTACATCGGGAAGAACCCGTCCCCCGAGGCGGTCCTGGCGGTCAAGAAGAACCTCGGCTTCGACCAGCCGATCTACGTCCAGTACGGGCGCTTCCTGAAGGCCCTCGTCACCGGCGCCGAGTACAAGTTCGGCCCGGACGCGGCCACCTGCCACGTGCCCTGCTTCGGCTACTCCTTCAAGAACCACCTGGAGGTCTGGCCCGAGCTGACCAAGCGCATCCCGATCACGCTCTCGCTGGCCGTCGGTGCGGCCGTGCTCTGGCTGGTCTCCGGCGTCGCCACCGGCGTCGTCTCCGCGCTCAAGCCGCGCTCGATCTTCGACCGGCTCGCCATGGGCGTCGCCCTCGCCGGCGTCTCGCTGCCGGTCTTCTTCACCGGCGCGCTGCTGCTCACGCTGTTCAGCTACGAGTGGCCGATCCTGGACAACCTCCAGTACGTCGACTTCACCGCCGACCCGCTGATGTGGGCCCGCAACCTGATCCTCCCGTGGATCTCGCTGGCCTTCCTCTACTCCGCGCTCTACGCCCGGCTCACCCGCGCCGGAATGCTGGAGACGATGAGCGAGGACTACATCCGCACCGCCCGGGCCAAGGGCCTGGCCGAGCGCAAGGTCGTCGTCCGGCACGGGCTGCGCTCCGCGCTCACCCCGGTCGTCACCATCTTCGGCATGGACCTCGGCCTGCTGCTCGGCGGTGCGCTGATCACCGAGCAGGTCTTCTCGCTCCAGGGCGTCGGCGCGTTCGCCGTCTCGGCGATCGCCGACAACGACCTCCCGAAGATCCTCGGCGTCACGCTGCTCGCCGCCTTCTTCATCGTTCTCTGCAACCTCGTGGTTGACCTCCTGTACGCCGCTGTCGACCCCCGGGTGAGGCTGTCGTGACCGAGCTCCAGAAGACCCCGGCACCCGCGGCCGCCCCCACCGGGGACCCGTTCCTCTCCGTCCGGGACCTGCGGATCCACTTCGACACCGACGACGGCCTGGTCCGCTCGGTGGACGGCGTCAGCTTCGACCTGCACAAGGGCCGGACCCTCGGCATCGTCGGCGAGTCCGGCTCCGGCAAGTCCGTCACCTCGCTCGGCATCATGGGCCTGCACCGCTCCAAGCGGGCCCGGATCACCGGCGAGATCCACCTCGACGGCGAGGAGCTGATCGCGGCCGGCCCGGACCGGGTCCGCCAGCTGCGCGGCCGCGAGATGGCGATGATCTTCCAGGACCCGCTGACCGCGATGCACCCGTACTACTCGGTCGGCGCGCAGATCATCGAGGCCTACCGGGTGCACCACCCGCAGGCCACGAAGAAGCAGGCCCGGGCCCGCGCGATCGAACTGCTCGACCGGGTCGGCATCCCGCAGCCGGACCGCCGGGTGGACGACTACCCGCACCAGTTCTCCGGCGGCATGCGCCAGCGCGCCATGATCGCCATGGCACTGGTCAACGACCCCTCGCTGCTGATCGCCGACGAGCCCACCACCGCCCTGGACGTCACCGTCCAGGCGCAGATCCTGGACCTCATCCGCGACCTCCAGCAGGAGTTCGGCTCGGCGGTCATCATCATCACCCACGACCTCGGGGTGGTCGCCGAACTCGCCGACGACATCCTGGTCATGTACGGCGGCAAGTGCGTCGAGCGCGGCCCCGCCGACACCCTCTTCGACGCGCCCGAACACCCCTACACCTGGGGCCTGCTCGGCTCGATGCCGCGCCTCGACCGCGAGCTCCAGGACCGGCTCGTCCCGGTCAAGGGCACCCCGCCCAGCCTGATCAACGTGCCGTCCGGCTGCGCCTTCCACCCGCGCTGCCCCTACGCCGAGCTGACCGGCGGGCGCTCCACGAGCGAGACCCCGGTGCTGACCGAGGCCACGCCCGGTCACCACGCGGCCTGCCACCTCGCCGCCGCCGACCGGCACCGCATCTTCACCGAAGAGATCGCGCCCCGGCTGTGAGCCCGGCCTCGTACCACCATTCTGGAGAGAACCGATGACGGACACTCAGGCGGCGGCCCCCGAACCCCTCAACAAGGTGCCCGCGCCCGCGCCCGCCTCCGACCGCGAGCCGCTGCTCCGGGTGACCGGGCTGACCCGGCACTTCCCGATCCACGGCGGCCTGCTGCGCCGCCGCACGGGTGCGGTGCGGGCCGTCGACGGCATCGACTTCACCGTCAACGCGGGGGAGACCCTGGGCGTGGTCGGCGAGTCCGGCTGCGGCAAGTCGACGATGGGCCGGCTCGTCACCAGGCTCGACGAACCCACCGGCGGGAAGATCGAGTTCGAGGGCACCGACATCACCCACCTGGGCGTCGGCAGGATGCGGCCGCTCCGCCGCGACATCCAGATGATCTTCCAGGACCCGTACTCCTCGCTGAACCCCCGGCACACCGTCGGCACCATCGTCGGCGCGCCGTTCAGGCTGCAGAAGGCCGCGCCGGCCGGCGGGGTCAAGAAGGCCGTCCAGGAGCTGCTGGAGCTCTGCGGGCTCAGCCCCGAGCACTACAACCGCTACCCGCACGAGTTCTCCGGCGGCCAGCGCCAGCGCATCGGCATCGCCCGGGCGCTCGCCCTGCGGCCCAAGATGGTCGTCGCGGACGAGCCCGTCTCGGCCCTGGACGTCTCGATCCAGGCCCAGGTGGTCAACCTGCTGGACGACCTCCAGCGCGAACTCGGCCTGACCTACCTGATCATCGCGCACGACCTCTCGGTCGTCCGGCACGTCTCCGACCGGGTCGCCGTGATGTACCTCGGCAAGGTCGTCGAGATCGCCGACCGGGACTCGCTCTACGCCACCCCGATGCACCCGTACACCAACGCGCTGATGTCCGCGGTGCCGGTGCCGGACCCGCGCCGCCGGCAGAGCGGCGGGCGTGAGCGGATCCTGCTCAAGGGCGACGTGCCGTCCCCGATCAACCCGCCGTCCGGCTGCCGGTTCCGCACCCGCTGCTGGAAGGCCCAGGACATCTGTGCCAGCCAGGAGCCGCCGCTCGCGGCGCTCAAGACCGGGCACCAGGTGGCGTGCCACTTCCCCGAGAACGCGCCCTCGGCAGGTGCTGCGGCCGTCGCGGCGCACGCCTGAGCCCAGCGCCGGGGCCCCAGCGCCGGGGCCAAGTGCGGGGGCCCGTACCGACACACGAAGGCCGTCCGCCCGGAGCACCGAAGCTCCGGGCGGACGGCCTTCCGGCGTCCCGGCCGCGCTCAGCCGCGCCCGGCCGGCTCCGGCTCGCGCTCGGTGGCCGCGGCCGGCACCACGGCGGTCCGGGCGGCGGCGGGCGTGGCCGCGGAGGCCGGCAGCTCCGCCGGGAAGCGCCGGTTGACGGCCTTCATGACGCGGCGCCCGAGGTTCTGGAACGGGATCTCGACCAGCCGGTAGCTGAGGTAGCTGATGACCAGCAGTGCCACCGTGAAGCCGATCAGCTGGAGGCTCCTGTCCTTCCAGCCGGTGATCGGGGCGTGGCCCTCCAGCATCCAGTTCATCCCGTGGATCAGCGGGTTGTGCAGCAGGTAGACCGAGTAGCTGACCGCGCCCAGCCAGCTCAGCGCCCGGGGGAACCGCCGCTTGCGCAGCAGCATGCCGACCGCGAACACCACCCACGCCGCCAGGTAGGCGTACGAGAAGGACATCCACGACTCGCTCCACGTCCGCCAGAGCGCCGGACCGAAGTTGTACAGGTAGCCGGAGAGGAAGCCCGCGGCGGCCACGAAGACGCAGCAGAGGATGGCCGGCAGCCGGTCGATCTGGCCGTGCTCCATCCGGTAGAGCACCGTCCCGGCGAACATCGTGGCGAAGATGATCATCGTCTCGAAGGCGGTGGACCGGCTGTTGAGCAGGATCAGCACCAGGCCGAGAGAGCCCAGCAGGATCCCGCCCCAACGGGCCAGGTCCGCCCGGCCGGAGAAGATGCAGACCATCGCCATGACCACCACGGCGCCGCCCGCCGCCACCAGGTGCCTGGTCGCGGCCAGGTCGACCGAGATCGTGCCCAGCGCCAGCCAGGAGCCCAGGACCAGCGCGAAGGCCGCGAAGCCGATCGCGATCGGGGCGCTGCGGCGGTGCCAGCCCATCACGAACAGGGCCGTCACGAAGTAGTAGAAGAGCATCTCGTAGGTGAGCGTCCACATCACCCCGATGACGTTCGTGACGCCCATCATGTCCTGGATCATCATCCCGTTGCCCGCCAGCGTCAGCAGCGGGTGGTCGAACGCCCAGCCCTGCACCACCGCGTAGTTGCGCGGCAGGATCAGCAGGCTGCCGACCACGGTCAGGATCACCACGGGGTAGATCCGGAAGAACCGGCCCGCCCAGAAGCCCCGGACGTCACCGCGCCGCTCCAGCGAGGCGGGAATGATGTATCCGCTCACCAGGAAGAACAGCATCACGCCGAAGATGCCCGGGTCGAGGTAGTACGGCACCCGGCGGCCGTGCGGTATCCAGAGGAACGGCAGAGCCAGGTGGTACACCGCGACGGACAGGGCGGCGATCCCGCGCAGGGCGTCGAGCCAGCCGAGCCGCGCCGAGGCGGGGGAGGGAGCGCCGGAGGCCGCCGCGCGGCCATTACGCCAGGTAGATGCGCGTTCGATCAGGTTCACAGGCGGAGGCTAGCCGAAATCGAACCGGTGCCAACGAGCGGGAAGCCGCGGAATCGCCGCCTCCACTACATCGTGTCCGGAACGTGACGAGGCCCCGGGTGCCGTCCGGTGCCGGGGGCCTCCCGGACGATCAGGTACACATGGACGGTGAGCTCGCAGATCTTCCCCTCCGACGTCCAGCAGTCCCTCGACCTGGTCGGCATCTTCGTCTTCGCCCTCTCCGGGGGCCTGCTGGCCGTCCGCAAGAACATGGACATCTTCGGGATCTGTGTACTCGCGGAGGTCACCGCCCTCGGCGGCGGCGTGATGCGCGACCTCGTCATCGGCGCCACCCCGGTCGCCGCCTTCACCAATCTCGGGTACTTCGTCACCCCGCTCGGCGCCGGCCTGGTGGTGTTCTTCCTGCACCCCGAGGTCGAGCGGATCAACCGCGCCGTGCAGACCCTGGACGCGCTCGGCCTCGGCCTGTTCTGCGTCACCGGCACCGCCAAGGCGCACGACTACGGCCTCGGCGCGGTGGCCGCGATGGCGCTCGGCATGGTGACGGCCGCGGGCGGCGGCGTCATGCGCGACGTCCTGGCCGGCGAGATCCCCTCGCTGCTCCGCTGGGACCGGGAGATCTACGCCGTCCCCGCCCTGGTCGGCTCCGCCATGGTCGTCGTGCTGATCGGCCTCGACCGGCTCACCGCCTTCACCGGCACGGCCGCCGCACTGACCGCCTTCCTGCTCCGGATGTTCGCCCTCAAGTACGGCTGGCGCGCACCGCGGGCGTGGCACCGCAATGGTTCGCGCACCAGCGAGGAGTAGGCGAGCCGCCGTACGCCAGCGAGATCGCCTCGGCCGTGCAGAGCAGCTCCGGCAGCAGCCGGACCAGCTCGAACGGGGCCATCTCGTACGTCGGGGCGCTCACCGCGCACGCGGCCACCGGCAGCCCGGCGCTGCCGGCCACCGGCGCGGCCACGCAGGCCACCGGCTCCCGGTGCTCCGCCGACTCCGCCGCCCAGCCCTGGCGGCGCACCGCGGCCAGCTCGGCCGGCAGCTCCTCCTCGCGGACCCCGTCCTCGGGCAGCCCCGCCAGCAGCACCCGGCCGATCGCGGTGCCGGCCGCCGGCGCCCGCCGCCCGATCCGGGACGGCCGCGCCGCCCCCGCCCGCCACCGGCCGGCCAGCTCGTCCAGGTAGAGCACCTCGCCGTCCTGCAGCACGGCGAGCTGGACGGTCACCCCGAACCGGCGGTTCAGCGCGGCCAGGTAGGGCGCCGCGATCTGCCGGACGTCGATCTCCTCCAGCGCCCGGTGCGCGAGCGAGAGGACGCGGCCGCCGAGCCGGTAGCGGCGGTCGGACTGGCGGTGGACGAAGCCGTGCTCCTCCAGCGTGCGCAACAGCCGCAGCGCGGTGGACTTGTGCACACCGATGCTGTTCGCGGCCTGTTCGAGGGTCACCGGGCCGTCGCCGAGGGAGCCGAGGAGGGTGAGCGCGCGATCGACCGACTGCGACATGGCGCCCCCAGTCCTGTCCCGTTCGGCCTCTTTTGCGGTGGGCCGCAAGGCTAACCGCTCGCCCCGGTGACCGGCCAAACCGGAACCGGACGCGGACGTCCGGTCGGTGCGCCGGCGCCCGCCGGCCGGTGCCCCGGGGGCGGTGCCGTGGCCGGATTGCGCCGATGGCCCTGGCGGTGGCGGGCTGCCCCCTACAATCGACTGGTTATGCCATACCTGGACCATGCGGCGACCACGCCGATGCTGCCCGAGGCGATCGCCGCGATGACGGCGCACCTGGGGGTCGTCGGCAACGCCTCCTCCCTGCACGCGGCCGGCCGCCGGGCCCGCCGCGTGGTCGAGGAGTCCCGCGAGTCGCTCGCCGAGTCGCTGGGCGCCCGCCCGAGCGAGATCGTCCTCACCGGTGGCGGCACCGAATCCGACAACCTCGCCGTCAAGGGCCTGTACTGGGCCCGCCGGGGCGCCGACCCGGCCCGGACGAGGGTGCTCAGCAGCCCGGTCGAGCACCACGCGGTGCTGGACGCCGTGCACTGGCTCTCCGAGCACGAGGACGCCACCGTCGAGTACCTGCCGGTCGACGCCCTCGGCAGGGTCCACCCGGCGGCGCTGCGCGAGGCGATCGAACGCGACCCGGCGTCCGTGGCGCTGGTCACCGTGATGTGGGCCAACAACGAGGTCGGCACCGTCCAGCCGGTCGTCGAACTCGCCGCCGTCGCGGCCGAGTACGGCATCCCCATGCACGCCGACGCCGTCCAGGCACTCGGCCAGGTGCCGGTCTCCTTCGCCGAGTCCGGCCTCACCGCGCTCACCGTCACCGGCCACAAGATCGGCGGCCCGTACGGCATCGGCGCCCTGCTGCTCTCCCGCGGCGCCACCCCCGTCCCGCTGCTGCACGGCGGCGGCCAGGAACGCGACGTCCGCTCCGGCACCCTCGACGCGCCCGCCGCCGCCGGCTTCGCGGCCGCCGCGGCCCTCGCCGTCGAACGGCGCGCCGACCACGCCGTCACCCTCGGCGCCCTGCGCGACGAGCTGACCGCCGCGGTGCTCACCGCCGTCCCGGACGCCGTGCTCAACGGCGACCCGGCGGCCGCGGGCCGGCTGCCCGCCAACGCGCACTTCTCCTTCCCCGGCTGCGAGGGCGACGCGCTGCTGATGCTGCTCGACGCCCAGGGCATCGAGTGCTCCACCGGCTCGGCCTGCTCGGCCGGAGTTCCGCAGCCCAGCCACGTCCTGCTGGCGATGGGCGTCGACCCGCTGCTCGCCCGCGCCTCGCTGCGCTTCTCGCTCGGCCACACGTCGACCCGGGAGGACGTCACCGCACTGGCCGGCGCCATCGGGCCGGCCGTTCTCCGGGCCCGCAACGCGGGGCTCGCCGCCGTCCGCCGGTAGCCCGGAAACCCAGGCCGCCCGGCGGGCGCGACCACGTACTCTTGTGGGCATCATGACTGACTTCCCCGGTGCCCCGACCGCTCCCTCCACTGGCCGCCTGCGTGTGCTCGCGGCGATGTCCGGCGGAGTGGACTCCGCCGTCGCCGCCGCCCGTGCCGCCGAAGCCGGCCACGAGGTGACCGGCGTGCACCTGGCGCTCTCGGCCAACCCGCAGTCCTTCCGCACCGGCGCTCGCGGCTGCTGCACGATCGAGGACTCCCGCGACGCCCGCCGCGCCGCCGACGTGATCGGCATCCCGTTCTACGTCTGGGACCTCGCCGAGCGGTTCCGCGAGGACGTGATCGACGACTTCGTCGCCGAGTACGCGGCCGGCCGCACCCCCAACCCGTGCCTGCGCTGCAACGAGAAGATCAAGTTCGCCGCGCTGCTCGACAAGGCGGTCGCGCTCGGCTTCGACGCCGTCTGCACCGGCCACTACGCCCGGATCGTCGACCTGCCGTCCGGCGAGCGCCAGCTGCACCGAGCCGCGGACGCCGCCAAGGACCAGTCCTACGTGCTCGGCGTGCTCGACGCCGGCCAGCTCGCCCACTCGCTCTTCCCGCTCGGCGACACCACCAAGGACGTCATCCGCGAGGAGGCCGAGCGCCGCGGCCTCGCCGTCGCCAAGAAGCCGGACAGCCACGACATCTGCTTCATCGCCGATGGTGACACCCAGGGCTTCCTGGCCAAGCACCTCGGCAGCGCCACCGGCGACATCCTCGACACCGACGGCACCAAGCTCGGCGAGCACGACGGTGCCCACGGCTTCACCATCGGCCAGCGCAAGGGCCTGCGGATCGGCCGGCCGGCCGCCGACGGCAAGCCGCGCTACGTGCTCGACATCTCCCCGGTGAACAACACCGTCACCGTCGGCCCGGTCGAGGGCCTGGATGTCACCGCGCTGACCGCGATCCGCCCCCGTTGGTGCGGCGGCTCCCCGGCCGCCGACGGCCGCTACGCCGCCCAGCTCCGCGCCCACGGCGAGGAGGTCCCGGTCACGGCCTCGGTCGTCGACGGCGAGCTGCACGTGAGCCTGGACACCGCCGTCCGCGGCATCGCCCCCGGCCAGGCCGTGGTGCTGTACGACGGCACCCGCGTCGTCGGCTCCGCCACCATCGCGACGACGGAGCGCGCCGGCGTCAGCGCCTGACCGCGCCGGCCACCCGGCTCGGGTGGTCCAGCCAGGTCCACTGCCGTCTGCCGGTGACGGTCAGGCCGAAGCGCTCGGGCGCCGGTCTTCCGTGCCCCTCCCACCACCGGTAGGCGGCCTCGACCTCGTCCCACAGCCGACGCGGGCCGTACTGCCCGACGGTGAACTGTCCGCCGTTGCGGTCGACGGCCGCCCACGACCGAGCGTCCGTCGTCGCGACCCAGAGACGCTCCTCGTCGTCCTCCCAGGCCGTCCACACATCGCCGAGCCGCAGGCCGAGGGCGAACCGGGCGTCCCACTGGTCGCCGGTGACCTTCCACGGCGACAGCGCCGTCCCGGACTCCGCCGGAACGTGCTCGTCCCGCACGACATCGCGGAAGATCCTCAGGTCGTGCCGCTGGTCGCGCATCAGCATGAACGCGGAGTGCGGGCTGAACCGCCCCTGCGCACGGTCACGCTCGACGGTGAGCCTGAGCAGCCCCCAGCAGAGCATCGGATTGTCCCAGGGCGTGAGGACGATGCCTCCGGACCGGGTCTGTTCGATCCACGCCCACGGCACGTGTCGGACCGAGCAGGTGGAGATGATCCGGTCGTACGGCCCGCGGCGGTTCCAGCCCTCTGCGCCGTCCCCGCAGCGCACGTCCACGTCCAGACCCGCCGCATTCAGCGAGGCCCACGCCTGACGAGCAACGTCGGAATCGATCTCGACCGAGGCGACGCGCCCCGCGCCGAGGCGGTGCGCAAGCAGCGCCGCGTTCCATCCTGTCCCGGTGCCGATCTCCAGGACGTTCATGCCCGGTCGGACGTCGAGCTCGCGGAGCGTCCTGACCACGATCGAGGGCGCCGACGCAGACGAGGACGGCCAGGCATCAGCCGGGTCTTCGGGCGTCTCGCCGTCGTTGACCTGGGTGACGATCGGCACGTCCGCGTAGGCCGCCTCGAACCAGCGGCCGCTGTCGGCCTGAAGGTCGCACGGCTCGTAGCCGCCCTTGCCGTCCTCCAGCCAGATCCGCTCCGGCAGGAAGCGGTGGCGCGGGACAGCTCCGATCGCATCCCCCCACTTCGCTGGGACGGGGCCGCCGAGCGCATCGCCGACGGCCCGCAGCAGACCGCCCACGGCGGCCTGCTGCGAGGTGTTCACAGGGTCCGTCACTTCTTCTCGTCGTCCTTCTTGTGCTTCGGCGCGGGCACCGGCCGCGCGCTGTCGGGCGACGGCTTGCTGGTGCCCGGGTCCTTCTTGCCCCCGTGCTTGCCGCCGCTGTCCTTGTCGGTTTCCCAAGCCATTCGGTCCTCCTGATTGATTTCGTCGCTGGTCGTCGTGTGCGGTGCTACCGGTCCGGTGGCCGGGGCGACGGCCGGTTGTCGGGCTTCGGCCGAGGCGGCGGGGGTTCGGTGGCGGACATGCTGGTGCTCCTCTCGATCGGTGGGATCCCGCGGGCGCCGCCGCGACGGCGGCGCCCGCGGGGCATCAGCGGGTGTGTTCGACCAGCACGAGCGCGGCCGCGATGAGGTGGAACAGGGCCGCCGCCGACACGGCGCAGGCGGTCCAGAGCGGGAGGGGGCGGCGGCTTCGGAGCCCTGCCGCGCCGGCGGTTCCGTCACCGGGAGATGTCGGCGTGGACGACCTTGCCGAACGTCGACGACCTTGGTGAGCTGCTCGCGCGGCATCGGGAGTACGGTCCGGTGTGCGAGTACCTGGCACGGTTCGACGAGGCACGCAGAACCTGGCTGCTCCTGCTCGCCGACATCATCCCGTCGCCCCGGGGAGGTTCACTGTGAGGCCTGCACCCACCGATACCAACGCCTGGAACGCCTACCTCGCCGAGGGCAATGCCCGGCAGGCACGGAAGCGCGTCTCGGCGGACGTGATCATTCGCGACCAGGCCGGTCGCATCCTGACGGTCAATCCCACCTACAAGGAGGGCTGGGACCTGCCTGGCGGGATGGCGGAGGCCAATGAGCCGCCGGACGAGGCGGCCGTGCGGGAACTGCGCGAGGAGCTGGGGCTGGACATCACTGTTCACCGTCTACTGGTGGTGGACTGGGTCGCGCCGCACGGTCCTTGGGACGACCAGATCGCGTTCATCTTCGACGCGGGCACCCTCACGCCCGAGCTGGCGGTAAAGGTGCGCCCACACGACGACGAGCTGTCCGAGGCGGTGTTCCTGTCGGAGACGGACGTTGCCGACCGGCTCCGACCTCGCCAGCAGAAGCGGTTGAACGCCGCAGTCAGGGCGCTCAACGACGGCAGTACGCGCTATCTGCGTGACGGGGTGGAGGCATGGTGATGGAGCCGGCGGATGGGAATGGGGCAGCCATGTCGGAGGACGGGCAGACGAAGGGCACTGCGGGCTACCTCTTCGAGGTGGGCATGCTCAAGCGCGCCAAGCGGTCGGGCTGGTGGATCGCTGGGGTGAAGGATCCGGAGACCATCGCGGAGCATTCCTTCCGCACCGGGGTCGTCGGCGCGGTGCTCGCGATGATGGAGGGCGCCGACCCTGCGAAGGTCGCGCTGCTGTGTCTCTTTCACGACACACAGGAAACGCGGATCGGCGACATCCCGCACATCGGCCGCCGATACCTGACCACCGCTTCGAACGAGCGGGTTACGGCCGACCAGGTCAGCGCCGCGCACCCGGCGGTGGTCTCCGGCGTCCAGGCAATCGTGGAGGAGTACGAGAACGCGGACAGCCGAGAAGTCACTGTGGCGCACGATGCCGACAAGCTCGAATGCCTGCTCCAGGCCGTCGAGTACCGGGAACAGGGGTACCAGAACGTCCAGCCCTGGATCGACAGCAGTCTTGGCAGCCTCAAGACCGAGTCCGCTCGGCAGCTTGCCGAGGCGGCGCTCTCGATGACCTCGCTGGAGTGGCAGAAGGTATATCTCCCCTGACCGCGACCCGGAGGAAGGTGTCACGATTCCGCTTCACTCGGTGTCTGTCGCGGGCGCGGTGGTGCGCGAGGACGGCCGGGTGTTGGTGATCCGCCGAGCTGACAACGGCACGTGGGAGCCGCCGGGCGGTGTGCTGGAGCTGACCGAGACCATCGAGGATGGGGTGCGCCGAGAGATCCACGAGGAGACCGGGATCAAGGTCGGCGTGGAGCGGCTGACCGGCGTGTGCAAGAACGTGGCGCGCGGCATCGTTGTGCTGGTGTTCCGCTGCCGTCCTTAGGGCGGTGTCGAGCAGCTCTCGGCCGAATCGACTGCAATCGACTGGCTCACGCCGGCCGAAGTCTCCGGCCGCATGGCCGAGGTGTACGCCGCGCGCGTCCTGGACGCGCTTCGGGGCGATGCCGAGCCAGCCATCCGCACGCACGACGGCTGGCGCTTGCTCGGTGAGCAGAGCGGCAACTGAAGCCAACGAGGCAGTATGCGCGAGCACTCACCGCAGCGAATCTATGACTGTCCGTCAAATCTGCTGCTCTCGTGGCATAAACTTCAATGGCCACCGCCCAGTCGGGCGGTGGCCATCTAAACGCGTACGCCTACAACTTGGCGGTTCCGGCGCACGCTCACTTCACTCGGCCAGTATGCCAGCCGTGCTGTCTTCCGGCTCGCATATCGGCCACGAAAGGCTGAACGTGCACGTCGTCACCACCGAGGCTCTTGCCCTCGCCCGTCCCACCGGCACCCCGCCCGCGAACGAGTTCCGGATCAGGGTCGGGCAGTGGATGCAGAGCGTCCCGACCGGCGGGCCCTGGAAGTCCCTCGGTCCGTCCTTCGTCCTCTTCCTCATGCACGCCGCGCAGAAGGCCGACGCGGACGGGACCAACCTCCACTGCCCGCCGTCCAACCTCTGGTTCTCCCGCGCCTGCCGGGTCTCCAAGGACTCCGTCCCCGGCTTCTACCGCGCCGCCGAGGCGGCCGGAGTGCTGGCCCTCGTCCACGGCCCCTCCGGCACCCGGGCGCGCGGCTACGCCGTCACCATGCCCCTGGGCGGCGTCCCCGACTGGGACGCCGCCCTCGCCGTCCTGCGCGCCGACGCCCGGCGCGTCAAGCAGGAGCTGCTCCGCTGCGACGCCGGGAAGCCCGCACGTGCGGAGTCGGTTAGGTCCGCACGTGCGGTGTTGCCGCAACCCCGCTGCGGCGAGCGGAAGTCCGCAGGTGCGGAGTCGGCGAAGTCCGCACGTACGGGATCGACGCTCCGCACGTGCGGACACAACCAGGAAGTCCCTTACCAGGTAGAGCAGATGGTTGCTGTTGTGGTGACAGCTGCCACTCCGCGCGCGGGCGAAGCGCCCGCGCGGGTCACGCCGCCGCCCGACCTCTCGGGCTGGGGGCGGATGACCGAGCACCTGCCGCCCGACCTCCAGGCACCCGCCCGCGCCGTCCCGGAGGACGACCTGCTGCGCCGGGTCACCACCACGGCTCTCCGGGACGGCTGGGCGTCCCCGGGCCGGCTCGCCGCCCGCCTGGCGTCCCACCGGCTGGAGGATGCCCCCGACGCGGCCCCGGCGGACCGGCTCGCCGTCGCTCTGGTGGCCGTCCTGTGCGCCCTCTCGGACCGGCATGCCCGCGCGGGCCGGGGCTTCCGTCGTCCTGCGCATGAGTGACGGCGCCGGCGAGCCCCCGCCGACGCCGCTCCACTCGGTGTCCGTCGCAGGGGTCGTCGTACGCGAGGGCGGCATGAGCTTCTACGAGCAGCACCGCGACTTCGTCGAGGAGTTGGAGCGGATCGCGCCGGAAGGCGTCCGGATCGAGTGGTCCGGGGACGCGCTGATCATCCAGGCGTCGCCGTCGAACATCCATCAGCTCAACGTCGCGCAGGTGCGCAGGCAGTTCGAGCAGCACGCTCCCGACGGCTACCTCCCCAGCGAGCGGGGCGAGATCGTCAGCCCGGACGTCTCCAAGGGGCGCGAGCCGGACCTCACCTACCTGCCGCTGGAAGTCCTCTTCCGGTCCGGCAACCAGGCCCCTGCCGAGGAGGCCCTGATCGCCGTGGAGATCGTCTCGCCGTCCAATCCGGGCAACGACTGGATGGACAAACTCCACGACTACGCCGCGATGCGCATCCCGCTGTACCTGATCGTGGACCCGCGACAGCAGACGGTGACCCTGTTCTCCGAGCCCAACCACGACCGGTACCACACCCGGAGCAACCGGAAGTTCGGCGACGCGATCGGCATCCCGGAGCCGTTCGGCTTCACGCTGGGCCTGTCGAAGCTCGTCCCGTACAAGGACTGACCCCGCCGCCCGGCCGACAGCAGCGCGTAATGCCGGTGAGAAGGATCCTCGGGCCGTGATAGACCGGGGAGCACTATGAACATCACTGTCTTCTGCTCCGCGTACTCCCTCGACGACCGCTACACCGCCCCCGCCGCCGAGTTCGCCCGGCTCCTCGGGGAGGGCGGGCACACGTTGGTGTGGGGCGGCTCCCACGCCGGGCTGATGGGGCTGCTCGCGGACGGCGTGAAGGCGGCCGGGGGCCGGCTGGTCGGGGTCTCCGTCGAGCTGCTGCGGCACAAGGCGTACCAGGGCGCCGACGAGCTGATCACCACCGCCGACCTCGCCGAGCGCAAGGCGCAGCTGCTGATGCGGGCCGACGCCGTGGTCGTGCTGGTCGGCGGCCTCGGGACGCTGGACGAGGTGACCGAGGTGCTGGAGCTGAAGAAGCACGCGTTGCACGACAAGCCGGTGATCGTGCTGGACACCGAGGGCTTCTACGCGGGCCTGCGCACCCAGCTGGAGCGGATGGACACCGAGGGCTTCCTGCCGCGCCCGCTCGGCGAGCTGATCACCTTCGCCGACACCCCGGCCCAGGTCTTCGAGCAGCTCAAGGCCTGAGAGGATCACCCCATGGCTGCACATCTGATCACCGGCGCGGGCTCCGGCATCGGCTCCGTCCTCGCCGAGCGTCTCGCGGAGCGCGGGGACGACCTCTGGCTGCTGGCCCGCGACGCCCGCCGGGCCGCCGCGCTGCGCGAGCGGTTCCCCGGGGCCCGGACCCTCGTGGGAGACCTCAAGGACCCGGCCAAGCTGTCCTGGGCCTTCGGTCAGCAGGCGCTGCCGGTCGAGCTGGACTCCCTGCTGCACGTCGCGGGCGTCGTCGAGCTGGGGCAGGTCGGTGAACTGCCGGTCAAGGCCTGGCAGGAGACGCTGAACGTGAACCTGGTCGCGCCCGCCGAGCTGACCCGCCTGATGCTGCCCTCGCTGCGGCTGGTCAAGGGCCACGTGGTGTTCGTGAACTCCGGGGCCGGGCTCAACGCGCACGCCGAGTGGTCGGCGTACGCGGCGAGCAAGCACGGCCTCAGGGCGCTCGCCGACTCGCTGCGCCACGAGGAGCACGGCCACGGCGTCCGGGTCACCTCCGTCTACCCGGGCCGCACCGCCACCGCGATGCAGGTGAAGGTGCACCAGCAGGAGGGCCGGGAGTACGACGCCGCCCGCTGGATCGAGCCGGAGTCGGTGGTGAGGGCCCTGCTCACCGCGATCGACCTGCCGCGGGACGCGGAGATCACCGACATCACCGTCCGCCCGGGTCGCTGACGCACCGCGCCTCCGTCCACGCCCGGAGCGGGAAGTCGGCCCGGCCGGCTTCCCGCTCCTCCGCTGCCCCGCAAATCCCAGTGGCGGCACGGAATCCCCCTGTGGAATCATCCGTTCGCCCTCCACCGTGACCCGGTGTCCCGAGGGCCGTCCAGCCGGTCCGTCCGGCTCTTCCGCCCAGGGGGGCACTGCTATTTCCAGGACTCGTACAGCGCTGGCCGTCGGCGCCGTGCTGATCGGTTCGATAGGCCTGCCGGCCATCGGATCGGCCGACGCGGTCGCCGGTGGCATCGCGACCCTCTACGTCGACAACAACGACGGTGCCAACTGCACCGACGCCGGCAACGGCAGCAAGGCCGCGCCGTACTGCACGGTCAACGCCGCGGCGGCCGTGGTCCAGCCCGGCCAGACCGTGGAGATCCAGCCGGGCACCTACCGGGAGGCCGTTCTGGTCACCCGCTCCGGCAACGTCGGGGCGCCGATCACCTTCCGCAGCGGCGGCGACGGCTCCTCCTACGCCACGATCGGCCTGCGGAGCACCGCGGGCGACGGCATCACCGTGCGCAACGCGTCCAACCTCCGGTTCGACCACCTCTCGGTGGCGCCGGGCATCGACGGCAGCGTGGTGGTCGACGGCGGCCACGACGTGGACTTCATGCGCGTCGACCTCTCCCGTGCCGACCTCCACATCACCAACGCCTCCAGCGACGTCCGGTTCGCCGCAGGTGCGCTGAGCCCGGTGCACGGGCGGTCGCCGATCCTGGTGGACGACGGCTCCAGCCGGACGCTCCTGACCACCAACTCGATCAGCGCCGGCCCCGAGGGGGTCACCGGCATCGCGGTCAAGGACGCACCCGGCACCGTGGTCGTCAGCAACACCGTCCACTCGTCCTGCAACGCCGGAATCGCGCTGAGCGGCGCGTCGGGCGGCGCGGTGATCGAGAACAACGTGGTCGACACCACCGACGGCTACGACAAGCCGTGCGCCGACCCGGTGAGGGCCACCGGAATCAGCGTGGCGGCGAGCGCCACCGCGGGCACCAAGGCCGACTACAACCTGATCGACCCGCGCAGCGGCGGCCTGCCGTACGGCTGGGCCGGCACCGCGTACCCGACGCAGGCGGCCCTCACCGCGGCCACCGGCCAGGGCGCGCACGACTTCCTCGCGGACAGCTGGGTCTCCAAGGGCCCGGACGCGCCGCTCGACCGCCGGCGGGACTCGGCCGACGAGAACGCCCCGGGCATGCTGACCGCCGACGCCTACGGGGTCGAGGCGGCCGACGACCCGACGGTGCCCAACGCCGGTACCGGCAAGGGCTACCGGGACCGCGGCGCCTACGAGGCACAGGACTTCAGCTCCGCCTTCACCCCGGCCGGTCCGACCCGGCTGCTGGACACCCGCGAGGCGGTCGGCGTCCCCGGGCGGACGGCCGTCCCGGCGGGCGGCACGGTGGACCTCCAGGTCGCGGGCGTGGCCGGTGTCCCGGCGTCCGGCATCACCGCCGTCACGCTGAACGTGACGGTGACCGACACCCAGCAGTCCGGCTTCCTGACCGTCTACCCGCACGGGGACCCGCTGCCGAGCTCCTCGAACCTCAACTGGACCGCGGGGACGACCATCCCCAACCTGGTGACGGTGCCGGTCCGGGACGGCAAGGTCTCCTTCCACAACTCCTCCGGCGGCACCGTGAACGTGGTCGCCGACCTCGCCGGCTACCACAGCGGCAAGGGCTTCCTCTTCCACCCGCACAGCCCGACCCGGCTGCTGGACACCCGTGAGGCGGTCGGCGTCCCCGGGCGGACGGCCGTCCCGGCGGGCGGCACGGTGGACCTCCAGGTCGCGGGCGTGGCCGGCCTCCCGGCGTCCGGCGTCACCGCCGTGACGATGAACGTGACCGTCACCGAGCCCACGCAGGAGGGCTTCCTGACCGTGTTCCCGCACGGTGACGCGCTGCCGAACGCATCCAACCTGAACTGGCCGGCCGGGCGGACGATCCCGAACCTGGTGACCGTCCCGGTCAAGGACGGCAAGGTCTCCTTCCACAACTCCTCGGGCGGCACCGTCCACGTGATCGCCGACCTGGCCGGCTACTACACGGCCGAGGGCCGGCTGACCTTCATGCCGGTGGGCCCGTGGCGCGTCGCGGACACCCGCGAGTACATCCGGTACGAGTTGGAGGAGCGCCCGGCGGGCACCGTCCCGGCCGGCGGCACGCTGGACATCCCGGTCGCCGACGTCAACCTGCTGGCCTCGGTGACGCTGAACGTCACCGTGACCGAGCCCGGCACCGGCGGCTTCCTGACGGTCTACCCGTTCGGTGAGCAGGCGCCGAACGCCTCGAACCTCAACTTCGAGCGCGGCGAGACCATCGCCAACCAGGTGGTCGTGCCGATCGGCCAGAACGGCAAGATCTCCATCCGCAACAACAGCGGCGCCCCGGTGCACATCGTCGTCGACACCTTCGGCTTCGAGATGTACTGACTGTGCCCGACAGCGGCGCCCCGGTGCACATCGTGGTCGACCTCTTCGGCTACCAGGGGTACTGAGAACAGCCCCGTGGGTGACCGGGAACGGCCCCGCGGATGACTGTGGGCAGCCCCCCGGACACGCTGAGCACGCCCTCGCGGTCCCGGTTCCGAGCCTTCCGCCCGGAGCCGGGGCCGCGGCCGTTTCCCCAGGCCAGTGGGCCTGACAAAGGGGTTGGCGGCACGCGAACCGATGTGGGATGATCCGCTTCGCCCTCCACCGGGACAGCTCCGGAAGTCGAGGGCCCGTATGCGGCGTTCTGCCGCTTTCCTGCCCAGGGGGGCATCCCATTTCCAGGACTCGCATAGCGCTGGCCGTGGGCGCCGCGCTGATCGGCTCGGTCGGACTTCCGGCCCTCGGCCAGGTTGGTGCGGTTGCCGCAGGCAGCACCTTGTACGTCAACAACGCCGCGGGTGCGAACTGCACCGACGGCGGCAGCGGCACGCAGGCCGCGCCGTACTGCACCGTCGGTGCCGCGGCGGCCGTGGCGCAGCCCGGCCAGACGGTGGAGATCGCCGAGGGCGCCTACATCGAGCCGGACCTCGCGTTCACCCGCTCCGGCACCGCCGAGGCGCCGATCACCTTCCGCAGCACCCCGGTCGAGAACTCCTCCGGCGGTCTCGCGCAGCTCGGGTCGTGGGACAAGCCGGGCGGCGGCATCCAGGTCAAGGGCGCCCAGCACCTGCGGTTCGAGAACCTCCGGGTGAACTCGGCCTTCCAGAAGCCCACCGTGCTGGTCGACGGCGCGCAGGACATCACGTTCAACAACGTGGCCGTCGGCGGCGGCTCGGGCGTCCGCATCACCAACAACTCCAGCAAGGTGACCTACGGCCGCGGCGACTTCGGCTACGTGCAGGGCCCGGCCTTCACCGTGGACGGCGGCTCGACCGGCACGGTCGTGACCACCAACGCGGTCCAGGCCAACTACGTCCCGGAGATGACCGGCATCCTGGTCAAGGACGCGCCGGGCACCGTCGTGGTGAGCAACACGGTCACGTCCTCCTGCTTCGCCGGGATCGTCCTCAGCGGCGCCTCGGGCGGCGCCGTGGTCGAGAACAACGTGGTCAACACCGCGCAGTACTCCAGCCAGAAGTGCAGTGACACCGCCCGGCCGACCGCCATCGCCGTCGAGGCGAGTGCCACCGCCGGCACCAAGGTCGACTACAACCTGATCGACCCGCGCAGTGGCGGCGCCGGCTACCAGTGGGGCGGCGGCAAGTTCTGGAGCCAGCCGGAGTTCACGGCGGCCAGCGGCCAGGGCGCACACGACTTCATCGCGCTCGACCACGTCCAGAAGGGCCCGGGCGCGCCGGTCGACCACCGCGCCGACTCGGCCGACGAGAACGCGCCCGGCATGCTGCCGACCGACCGCGGCAACTGGACCCCGGCGGACAACCCGCTGGTGCCCAACACGGGTACCGGCAAGGGCTACCGGGACCGCGGCGCCTACGAGGACCTCGACCTCGGTTCGGCGTTCACCCCGGCCGGTCCGACCCGTCTGCTGGACACCCGTGAGGCCATCGGCGTCCCGGGGAAGACGGCCGTTCCGGCCGGCGGCACGGTGGACCTCCAGGTCGCCGGCGTCGCGGGCGTCCCCGCCGAGGGCGTCACCGCCGTCACCCTGAACGTGACGGTGACCGACACCCAGCAGGCCGGTTTCCTGACCGTCTACCCGCACGGTGACGCGCTGCCGGACGCCTCCAACCTGAACTGGACCGCCGGGCGGACGATCCCGAACCTGGTGACCGTCCCGGTCAAGGACGGCAAGGTCTCCTTCCGCAACGCCTCGGGCGGCACCACCCACGTGGTCGCGGACCTCGCGGGCTACTACTCGGCCAAGGGCCAGCTGTTCCACCCGCAGGGCCCGACCCGTCTGCTGGACACCCGTGAGCCGATCGGCGTCGCGCAGAAGCAGCCCGTTCCGGCCGGCGGCACCGTCGACCTCCAGGTCGCCGGCGTGGCGGGCGTCCCGGCCTCCGGCGTCACCGCCGCGACGATGAACGTCACGGTCACCGAGCCGACCCAGGCCGGTTTCCTGACCGTCTACCCGCACGGTGACGCGCTGCCGGACGCCTCCAACCTGAACTGGACCGCCGGGCGGACGATCCCGAACCTGGTGACCGTCCCGGTCAAGGACGGCAAGGTGTCCTTCCACAACTCCTCCGGCGGCACCGTCGAGGTGATCGCCGACCTGGCCGGCTACTACTCCGCCCAGGGCGAGGTCAGCTACCACCCGGTCGGCCCGTGGCGGATCGCCGACACCCGCCAGGACATGAACTACGAGTCCGGGGCGCGCCCGGCGGGCACCGTCGGGGCCGGCGAGACGCTGGACATCCCGATCGACGCCCCGAACTCCACCGCGGTCACCCTCAACGTGACCGTGACCGAGCCCGGCCGCGACGGCTTCCTCACCGTGTACCCGAAGGGTGAGCAGGCGCCGAACGCCTCGAACCTCAACTTCCTGCCCGGCGAGACCATCCCCAACCAGGTGGTCGTGTCGGTGAAGAACGGCGGGGTCTCGATCCGCAACAACAGCGGCGCCCCGGTGCACGTCGTGGTCGACATGTTCGGCTACCAGGGGTACTGAGCGACCCGCTGACTACCGCTCTCCCCGCGGCCCCGGTGCCGAGCCCCGCGCTCGGCACCGGGGCCGCGGGCGTTCCCGATCTCGTAGGCTTCCGGGGTGAGCAACGGACACGCCTTCCCCGACCTGATCGGCGCCGCGACCGGCGTCGGCTCGCTTCCCGGCACCGACGCGCGGGAGGCCGCGAAAACGGCCACCGGGGCGCTGGAACACCTGCCGTTCCTCCCCGAGCTGCCCGCCCGCGGCCCGGGTGCCGACATGATCGGGCGCGGCGCCGGCCTGCTGGTCGAGCTGTTCGCGCAGACCGAGCCGAGCGGCTGGCGGTTCACCGACCACGCCGGCCGGGACACCCGGCGCGCCCGCTCCTGGCTGGGCGAGGACCTCGACGCCCTGGAGGAGTTCACCCAGGGCTACCGCGGCGCCCTCAAGGTGCAGGCGGTCGGCCCGTGGACGCTGGCCGCCTCGATCGAGCTGAAGCACGGCGAGAAGGCGCTCGCCGACGCGGGCGCCTGCCGTGACATCGCCGGCTCGCTCGCCGAGGGCCTGCGCCGCCACCTGGAGGACGTCCGCCGCCGGATCCCCGGCGCCGAGGTGGTGCTCCAGCTCGACGAGCCCTCGCTGCCCGCCGTGCTGACCGGCCAGGTCAGGACCGCCAGCGGCTTCCAGCGGCTGCGCTCGGTCGACCGGCAGGTCGCCGAGGAGAACCTGCGCGAGCTGATCCGCAGCCTGGACGCGCCCGTCGTCGTGCACAGTTGCGCGCCGAACGTGCCGATCCCGCTGCTGCGCCGGGCCGGGGTGGCCGGGATCTCGCTGGACTTCTCGCTCCTGACGGACCGGGCGGACGACGACCTCGGCGAGGCCGTCGAGGGCGGCACCGCGATCCTCGCGGGTGTCGTCCCCCCCACTGACCAGGGACTGTCCGACCCGGCCGGTAGTGTCCAGGGTGTCAGGACGTTGTGGCGCAGGCTCGGGTTCGCCCCGGAGCTGCTGGGCCGCCGTGTGCTGGTGACGCCGACCTGTGGGCTGGCCGGGGCCTCCCCGGCGTACGCGCGCGAGGCGCTGTCGCTCAGTGCGCGGGCGGCGCAGAGCCTGGTGGACAACCCGGAGTAGGAACACAGGAGGCTTGCGGTGGTCGCTGTCGAGGGCTGGGAGGACGTTCCGGCGGAGGCGCGCGGGCGGCACGCCGAGCTGGCGGCCGAGATCACCGACCACCGGGCCCGCTACTACGAGCAGGACGCCCCGGTCGTCAGCGACGCCGAGTTCGACGCCCTGATGCGCGAGCTGGAGGCGCTGGAGGCCGCGCACCCGGCCCTGCGCACCCCCGACTCGCCGACCCAGAAGGTCGGCGGCGCCGTCACCGAGCAGTTCGCCGCGGTCGAGCACCGCGAGCGGCTGCTCAGCCTCGACAACGCGATGGACGACGAGGAGCTGGCGGCCTGGGCCGAGCGGGTCGCGGGCGAACTGGACGGCATCGACTACCACTACCTGTGCGAGCTCAAGGTCGACGGCCTGGCCGTCAACCTCACCTACGAGAACGGCCAGTTGGTGCAGGCCGCGACCCGCGGCGACGGCCGGGTGGGCGAGGACATCACCGCCAACGTCCGCACCATCAAGGAGATCCCGCACCAGTTGAAGGGGGAGGACCTCCCCGAGCTGGTGGAGATCCGCGGCGAGGTGTACTTCCCGACCGAGGCGTTCGAGGCGCTGAACGCCTCGTTCGCGGAGGAGAACGAGCGCCGCCGGCAGGAGAACGAGGAGCGCGCCGAGGAGGGCAGACGGCCCCGGGCGATGATCCGGCTGTTCATGAACCCGCGCAACGCCGCCGCCGGCTCGCTGCGCCAGAAGGACCCGCACGTCACCGCCTCCCGGCCGCTGCACATGGTGGTGCACGGCATCGGCGCCCGGGTCGGCTTCGACATCGACAACCAGTCGCACGCCTACCGGCTGCTGCACGACTGGGGCCTGCCCACCGCCCGGCACAACCGGGTGGTCGGCACCCTCGACGAGGTCCGCGCGTTCGTCCGGCACTTCGGCGAGCAGCGGCACTCCGTCGAGCACGAGATCGACGGCGTCGTGGTCAAGGTGGACGAGATCGCCCTGCAGGGCCGGCTCGGCGCCACCTCCAAGTCCCCGCGCTGGGCGATCGCCTGGAAGTACCCGCCGGAGGAGGTCACCGGCCGGCTGGCCGCGATCAAGGTCGGCATCGGCCGCACCGGCCGGGCCACCCCGTACGCGGTGCTGGCCGAGCCGGTGAAGGTGGCCGGCTCGATGGTGCAGTACGCGACGCTGCACAACCAGCAGATCGTCAAGGCCAAGGACGTCCTGCTCGGCGACACGGTGGTGCTGCGCAAGGCCGGCGACGTCATCCCGGAGATCCTCGGCCCGGTCTACGACCTGCGGGACGGCACCGAGCAGGAGTTCGTGATGCCCTCGCACTGCCCGGAGTGCGGCACCGGGCTGCGGCCGATGGCGGAGGGGGACATCGACCTGCGCTGCCCGAACGCGCAGTACTGCCCGGCCCAGATCCGCGAGCGGATCGCCTTCCTGGGCGGCCGTTCCTCGCTGGACATCGAGGGCCTGGGCTACGTCGCGGCGACGGCGCTGACCCAGCCGCTGGCGCCGGCCGAGGCGCCGGTGCGCAACGAGGGCGACATCTTCGGCCTGACCGTCGAGCAGCTGCTGCCGATCAAGGTGCTGGTGCGCGACCCGAAGACCGGCATGCCCAAGCTCGACGACGAGACCGGCGAGGAGAAGGAGGTGTTCTTCTTCGCGACCACCGCGGGGGTGCCCAAGAAGAACACCGGCCTGATGCTCGACAACATCGAACAGGCCAAGGACCGCCCGCTCTGGCGTTTTCTCAACGGCCTGTCCATCCGGCACGTCGGCCCGGTCGCCGCACAGGAGCTGGCCAGGGAGTTCCGCGACCTGGACCGGATCTTCGCCGCCACCGAGGAGGAGCTGGCCGCCACCGAGGGCGTCGGCCCGGGCACCGCGCGCTCGGTCGTCGAGTGGTACCAGGTGGAGTGGCACCGGGAGCTGCTGGAGAAGTGGCGCGCGGCCGGCGTCCGGTTCACCGAGGAGGCCGCCGAGGAGCAGGGCGAGCGCCCGTTGGAGGGCCTGACCGTGGTGGTCACCGGCACCCTCGCCGGGCACACCCGGGACGGCGCCAAGGAGGCGCTGACCTCGCGGGGCGCCAAGGTGACCGGCTCGGTGTCGAAGAAGACCCACTTCGTGGTGGCGGGCGACAACCCCGGCTCCAAGTACGACAAGGCCGTGCAGCTCGGGCTGCCCGTGCTGGACGACGCCGGCTTCGCCGTGCTGCTGGAGCGCGGCCCGGGCGCGGCCCGGGTGCACCTCGGGCTGCCGGAGGTGCCGGAGGTCGTCGAGCCGGTGCGGAAGGCACCTGCGAAGAAGGCCGCCAAGAAGCCCGTCGAGGGCGGTGCCGAGAGCGGTGCCGAGGGCGACGCCGGGAGCGGCGCGGAGGAGATCCCCGCCGAGGAGGCGCCCGCCGAAGACTGACCCGCGCGCGGAAGCGCCGAATCCGTCTTGTTATCGTCCTGATGCAACGTCACCCGGTGCTGCACAGTGAAAGCGGGCATTGTGTCACTGTGCGACACCCGAACGCGGTGGCGCGTTCCCGGTTGTCCGAAAGTCTGCCCGCCGGGTGGACCCCGGAATACCCTGGAGCGCAACAGAGTGTCAGCAGGGGTGGGGGCACCGGCTGAGCCGGTCTCCGCGGGGTCGCTCATGCCCGGCAGCTGCCGGCACCAGCACGGTGCCTCACCGTAAGGCGGCCTGACCGGGGCGGGCCCGACGGAGGACAGGGCTTATGGATCGTACGACCGGCGGTGCGCCCACACGCCCGCCGCAGGGGGTGGCGGGTGCGGTCCTGCTGCTCGGCGTGCTGCTGGCCGGCGCCGCGCCGCTCATTCCGCTGGCCGTCCTGGTCTACCGGTACGAGCCCGAGCTGCTGCCGCTGTTCGCGGTGCCGCTGGCCGTGCTGGTCGCGGCCTGGCGGATCGCCCGCGACCGTGCCCGTGACCAGCTCACCGACCCGCTGACGGACCTGCCCAACCGTCAGGCGTTACTGCTGGCCGCCCAGGAGGCGATCGCCGAGCACAGCCCCGGGTACAGCGTCGGGCTGATCCTGCTCGACCTCGACCGGTTCCGGTCGCTCAACGACACGCTCGGCCACACCGCCGGCGACCGGCTGCTGGTGCACATCGCCCGCCGGCTGCACCGGGCGCTGCGCTCCGGCGGCCCGGCGGGCAGCGCCACCCGGGAGTCGATCGACGACATCTTCGCCGGGCTGCCCCGGCACTACCGGGCCGGCCGGCCGCTGGTGGCCCGGATGGGCGGCGACGAGTTCGCCGTCCTGCTGCCCGGGGTCGGCTGTCCGGACACCCTGGAGAAGGTCGCCAACGCGCTGATCGCCGAACTGGCCGCGCCGATCCGCCTCGACGGGCTGCTGCTCGTCCTGGAGGCCAGCGCGGGCGTCTGCGTGTACCCGCAGCACGCCCAGGACGCCGAATCGCTGCTGCGCCGGGCCGATGTGGCGATGGGCCACGCCCAGCGCGGCCGGACGTCCGTCGAGCAGTACAACGAGACCCAGGACGCCGACACGCCCTACCGGATCGGGCTCCTCGGCGACCTGCGGCGGGCCCTGGAGACCGGCGAGGTGCAGCTGCACTACCAGCCGAAGGTGGCCTTCGACGGCCGCGTGGTCGGCCTGGAGGCGCTGCTGCGCTGGGAGCGGCCCGGGCAGGGCAAGGTGTCGCCGGACGAGTTCGTCGGCCTCGCCGAGTCCAGCGGCCTGATGCCCCGGCTGACCGACTACGTGCTGGAGGCGGCCGTCGGCCAGCTCGCCTACTGGCGCGAACAGGGCCTCCAGGTGCAGGTCGCGGTGAACGTCTCGCCGCGCGACGTGCTCAACCCGGGCTTCGCCCAGCGGGTGGCCGGCCACCTCGTGCGCCACCAGGTGCCGGCCCACGCGCTCCAGCTGGAGATCACCGAGCGGCTGCTGCTGGACGACTCCCGGCGCGCCGCCGACACCCTGGCCGAGCTGCGCGGCTACGGCGTCGGGATGTCCCTGGACGACTTCGGCACCGGCCACTCCTCGCTGGTGCGGCTGCGCAGCCTGCCGGTCGGCGAGCTGAAGATCGACCGCTCCTTCGTCTCCCGGATGGTCGCCGACGACCACGACGCCGCGGTGGTCCGCTGCTCGGTGGAGCTGGCGCACTCGCTCGGCCTGACCGTGGTCGCCGAGGGCGTCGAGGACGACGAGACCTGGGAGCGGCTGCACTGCATGGGGGTGGACGCCGTCCAGGGCTGGCTGGTCTCGGCCGCGCTGCCGGCCGACCAGGCCACCGCCTGGCTGCGGGTGCACCGGACCGGCGCCCCGCCGGTGGAGCGGCTCGGAACGGCCGCGCGGCTGCCGTCCGCCGTCCAGCAGCTGCCGTCGGTGATCAAACCGATCGTCCAGCCGGTGATCCAGCCGGTCGTCCCGCCGGTGCTCCCCCAAATGATCCAGCCCGTGATCCCGCAAGTGATCCCCCAGGTGATCCAGCCGGTCGCCCCGTCGGTGCTGCCGCCGGTGATCCAGGCCGCGCAGGCCGCGCAACTGGAGATCCAGACGCCCTGCACCCCGAACTGGGCACCGACCAGGCCGCAGTAGCGGCCGCCGGCACCGCGGCGCGGCGGCGCGGCGGGCCGCAGTGACCGCGCCCGCGCGTCACTCGTTGGCCGGTGGCCGGGCCGGGCCCCATAGGATGGGGCCCACAGACCAAGAGGACGGGAGCGCCGAGCCGGCTGCTCCTGCCCGGGCCCGGCACTGCGTCACCGCCGCCGGGCCTCACCAGAACTCACCCTGAGGATCGCTGCATGCCTGGCATCACGCGCGAGGAGGTCGCCCACCTCGCTCGGCTGTCGCGTCTTGAGTTGCAGGCCGAAGAGCTGGACCACTTCGCCGAGCAGCTCGACGTGATCATCGGCGCGGTCGCCCGCGTTTCCGAGGTCGCCGGACAGGACGTCCCGCCGACCTCCCACCCGCTCCCGCTGACCAACGTCATGCGCGCGGACGAGGTGCGGCCGTCGCTCACTCCCGAGCAGGCGCTGGCCGGTGCCCCCGCCGCCGAGGAGCAGCGTTTCCGTGTGCCGCAGATCCTCGGGGAGGACTGACCGAAGATGACCGAGCTGATCAAGTACACCGCGGCCGAGACCGCGAGCGCCATCGCCAAGGGCGAGGTCTCCGCGGTCGAGGTCGCCCAGGCGCACCTGGACCGCATCGACGCCGTCGACAAGAAGGTCAACGCCTTCCTGCACGTCGACACCGAGGGCGCGCTGAGCGCCGCCCGGGCCGTCGACGAGAAGCGCGCCAAGGGCGAGGAGCTCGGCCCGCTGGCCGGCGTCCCGCTCGCGCTGAAGGACGTCTTCACCACCAAGGGCGTGCCGACCACCTGCGGCTCCAAGATCCTCGAAGGCTGGATCCCGCCGTACGACGCCACGCTGACCACGCGTCTCAAGGACGCCGGCGTGGTCATCCTCGGCAAGACCAACATGGACGAGTTCGCGATGGGCTCCTCCACCGAGAACTCGGCCTACGGCGCCACCGGCAACCCGTGGGACCTCAGCCGGATCCCCGGCGGCTCCGGCGGCGGTTCGGCCGCCGCGCTGGCCGCGTACGAGGCGCCGCTGGCGATCGGCACCGACACCGGCGGCTCGATCCGCCAGCCCGGCGCCGTCACCGGCACGGTCGGCGTGAAGCCGACCTACGGTTCGGTCTCCCGCTACGGCCTGGTCGCGTTCTCGTCCTCGCTGGACCAGGGCGGCCCCTGCGCCCGCACCGTGCTGGACGCGGCCCTGCTGCACGAGGCCATCGCCGGGCACGACCCGCTGGACTCCACCTCGATCGACGCGCCGGTGCCGGCCGTGGTCGAGGCCGCCAGGCGCCGCGACGTCCGCGGCATGCGGATCGGCGTGGTCAAGGAGTTCGCCGGCGAGGGCTACCAGGCCGGCGTGATGCAGCGCTTCAACGAGTCCGTGGAGCTGCTGCGCGAGCTGGGCGCCGAGGTCGTCGAGGTCTCCTGCCCGTCCTTCACCCTGGCGCTGCCGGCGTACTACCTGATCGCGCCGAGCGAGGCCTCCTCCAACCTGGCCCGCTTCGACGCGATGCGCTACGGCCTGCGGGTCGGCGACGACGGCACCCGCTCCGCCGAGGACGTCACCGCCCTCACCCGTGAGGCGGGCTTCGGCCCCGAGGTGAAGCGCCGCATCATCCTCGGCACCTACGCCCTCTCCTCGGGCTACTACGACGCCTACTACGGCTCGGCCCAGAAGGTCCGCACCCTGATCTCGCGGGACTTCGACGCGGCCTTCGCCGGTGTGGACGTGCTGGTCTCCCCGACCACGCCGACCACCGCCTTCCCGATCGGCGAGCGCGCCGACGACCCGATGGCGATGTACCTGGCCGACCTCTGCACGATTCCGTCGAACCTCGCGGGCAACGCGGCCATGTCGCTGCCCTGCGGACTGGCCCCGGAGGACAATCTCCCGGTCGGCCTGCAGATCATCGCACCCGCGATGGCGGACGACCGCCTGTACCGCGTGGGCGGCGCCGTCGAGGCCGCACTCAACGACAAGTGGGGGCACACCCTGCTGGAGGAGGCACCGGCACTGTGAGCAAGATCGAGAAGGCCAAAGGCTTCAAGCACTCCAAGCCCGGTCTCTGGCTGTCCATCGGCACCAGCGCCTTCGGCGCGTTCTCCGTGGTGAAGGACGTCCGGAAGGCCCGCGACGAGAGCGACACCCTGAAGCTGATCAACGCCCTGGTCGGCGCCGCGGCGCTGGTCACCGGCACCGCCCTGCTGGTGCGCGAGCTGCGCCGCCTCGGCGACGACGACGTGCTGCTGGGCTGAGCAAGCCCTTGGCCCGGCCACGCACCCGCGGTGCGCGGCCGGGCCCGTACCTCCACAGACTTTTAGCGAAGGGGACGCTGTGAGCGTCATGAACCTGGTCTCCTACGAGGACGCTCTCGCGTCGTACGACCCGGTGATGGGCCTTGAGGTCCACGTCGAGCTGGGTACCAAGACCAAGATGTTCTGCGGTTGCTCGACCGAGCTGGGTGCCGAGCCGAACAGCCAGGTCTGCCCGACCTGTCTCGGCCTGCCGGGCTCGCTGCCGGTCGTCAACGCGATCGGCGTGGAGTCGGCCGTCAAGATCGGCCTGGCGCTGAACTGCGAGATCGCCGAGTGGTGCCGGTTCGCCCGGAAGAACTACTTCTACCCGGACATGCCGAAGAACTTCCAGACCTCGCAGTACGACGAGCCGATCGCCTTCAACGGCTACCTCGACGTGCAGCTGGAGGACGGCTCGACCTTCCGTGTGGAGATCGAGCGCGCCCACATGGAGGAGGACACCGGCAAGTCCAGCCACGTCGGCGGCGCCACCGGCCGGATCCACGGCGCCACGCACTCGCTGCTCGACTACAACCGGGCCGGCATCCCGCTGATCGAGATCGTCACCAAGCCGATCGAGGGGGCCGGCGAGCGCGCCCCCGAGGTCGCCAAGGCGTACGTGGCCGAGCTGCGCGAGCTGATCAAGGCGCTGGGCGTCTCCGAGGCCCGGATGGACAAGGGCCAGATGCGCTGCGACGTCAACCTGTCGCTGCGCCCCAACGGCACCGAGACCTTCGGCACCCGCTCCGAGACCAAGAACGTGAACTCGCTGCGCAGCGTCGAGCGGGCCGCCCGGTTCGAGATCCAGCGGCACGCCACGGTGCTGGGCGACGGCGGCACGATCATTCAGGAGACCCGGCACTTCCACGAGGAGGACGGCTCCACCACCGCCGGCCGGATCAAGGACAACGCCGAGGACTACCGCTACTTCCCCGAGCCGGACCTCGTCCCGATCGCGCCCGCGCGCGCCTGGGTGGAGGAGCTGCGCGCCGGTCTGCCCGAGCTGCCGCGGGTGCGCCGGGCCCGGCTGCAGGGCGAGTGGGGCCTCTCCGACAAGGACATGCAGTCGGTGCTGAACGCCGGCGCCGTCGAGCCGATCCTGGAGACCATCGCCGCCGGTGCCCCGGCCGACCAGGCCCGCAAGTGGTGGATGGGCGAGCTGGCCCGCCGGGCCAACGAGACCGGCACCGACCTGAGCGAGCAGCCGATCACCCCGGCGCAGGTGGCCCGGGTCGCCGCGCTGGTCGCCGAGGGCAAGCTGAACGACAAGCTGGCCCGCCAGGTCATCGAGGCCGTGCTGGCCGGCGAGGGCGAGCCGGACGAGGTCGTCGAGAAGCGCGGCCTGGCCGTCGTCTCGGACGACTCCGCGCTCGGTGCGGCCGTCGACCAGGCCATTGCCGAGAACGAGGGGATCGCCGCCAAGATCCGCGACGGCAAGGTCGCCGCGGTGGGCGCGCTGGTCGGCGCGGTCATGAAGGCCACCCGCGGCCAGGCCGACGCGGCCCGGGTGAAGGACCTCATCCTGGAGAAGCTCGGCGTCACGGGGCAGTAGGCACCGCCCGGGAACGGCAGTGCCCACCGCCTGCGAACGGCGGTGGGCACGGTCGGAGGAACGGCAGTGGCATTGCCCGGGAACGCAGCGTGCACAGCCTGTGAAAGCCAGCCGTCTGAGGCTCAGATGGCTGGGGATCTAAGGCATCTAAGGCCATCTAAGGCACCTTAGGTCGGTCTAGGCCCGGATTCACCCCCCATAAGGGGGGTGGGTCCGGGCCTTCGTCGTGTCCGGGGCCCGATCTAGGGCAGGGGGCGCGCCGAACATGCGGCAAGCGGCCGATGCGGCACCCCCCACTGGGAGAGGAATCTTTACCTCAGAACGAAGGACACACCGCAAAAAGGGGAAACACCGTGATCGAGTACGAGCTCATCCAGCAGCAGCAGCGCGAACTGCGCCACCGCGCCGACCACGAGCGGATGGTCCGCGAGGCCGCCGCCCCGCGCACCGGCCTCGGCCTGCGCCGGCTGGTCACCACCCGCACCGACCGGCGCGCCGCGCGTCTGCGCGAATGCTGAGGGACCGGCACCCGCAGGGTGCCGGGGGGATTCCGGAAGGGGAGGCGCCGACCAGCGCCTCCCCTTCCGGGCGTTCCGGGGGCGTGATAACCCCTCGGCCGGGCCGGTCGGCTTATGGCATGCTCGCCTCCATGCAGCAGATATCGGTGAGTCCTGTCTTCGTCGGCCGCGGCACGGAGATCACCGAACTGACCGATGCGCTGCGCCGGGCCGGAGCCGGGAGCCCGCAGGCCGTCCTGATCGGCGGTGAGGCCGGCGTCGGCAAGACCCGGCTGCTGGAGGAGTTCCTCGCCCGGGCCGGCACCGACGGGGGAGTGGTCGTGACCGTCGGCGGCTGTCTGGAGGTCGGCGCGGAGGGCCTGCCGTACGCGCCGCTGGCCACCGCACTGCGCCGGCTGCACCGCAGCCTGGGCGGCGAGCTGGAGGCCGCCGCCGCGGGCCTGGAGGGCCATCTCGCGCGGCTGCTGCCCGACTTCGGCGAGGCCGACGGCGAACCCAACGACGAGTACGGCCGGGCCCGGCTGTTCGAGCACACCGCGAGGCTGTTCGAACGGCTCGGCACGGACCGTACCCTCGTCCTCGCCGTCGAGGACCTGCACTGGTCCGACCGCTCCACCCGGGAGCTTTTCGCCTACCTCGTCCGCACCCTGCACCGGGCCCGCGTCCTGCTGATCGCCACCTACCGCAGCGACGACCTGCACCGCCGCCACCCGCTCCGGCCGTTCCTGGCCGAGCTGGAGCGGCTGCGCACCGTCCAGCGCCTGGAGCTGGAACGGTTCGGCCCCGGCGAGGTCGCCGCCCAACTGGCCGGCATCCTGGGCACCAGCGACCCCGACCGGCACCTGGTGGACCGGATCCACCGCCGCTCCGAGGGCAACCCGTTCTTCGTCGAGGAGCTCGCCACCTCCTTCCAGGACGGCTGCTTCGTCGGGCTCACCGACTCGCTGCGGGACATCCTGCTGGTCCGGGTCGAGGCGCTGGACGAGGAGACCCAGCGGGTGCTGCGGATCGCCGCCGAGGGCGGCTCCTACGTCGAGCACGCGCTGCTGGCCGCCGTGCTGGACGACGAGGAGGAGCTGATCGGCTCGCTGCGGGTGGCCGTCGGCGCCAACATCCTGCGCCCGGACACCGACGGCGACGGCTACCGGTTCCGGCACGCGCTGGTCCGCGAGGCGGTCTCGGACGACCTGCTGCCCGGCGAGCGGCAGCGGATCAACCGCCGCTTCGCCACCGCCCTGGAGCAGGACCCGCACCTGGTCGGCGCCGACGTCCGACCGGCCCGGCTGGCCAACTACTGGTACCACGCGCACGATCCGGCCCGCGCCCTGCCGAGCGCGTTGGACGCCGCCCGGGCCGCCCGCCGGCGCAACGCCTTCGCCGAGCAGCTGCGGATGCTGGAACGCGCGCTGGAGCTGTGGGACGAAGTCTCCGAGGACGTGCTCGCGACCACCCTGCGCCCGTACGACTGGGCCGAGACGTACCCGCCGTGCGGCTGCCTGCCCGGGACGCACGACGACGGCTGCGACCAGCTGCAACTGGTCGACGTGCTCGCCGAGGCGGTGGTCGCGGCCCGGCGCAGCGGTGACCGCGAGCGCGGGCTGAGCCTGGCCAAGCGGGCGCTGAAGCTGGTCGACGAGGGGGAGAACCCGGCCCGGGCGGCCTGGTTCCGGATGAACCGGGCCCGGATGCTCGGCCACCTCAACCGGTCCGGCAACCAGGACGAGGCGGCCTACGCCCGGCGCCTGGTCGAGCAGCTCCCGCCGTCGGCCGTCCAGGCCGAGGTGTTCGCGCTGAGCGCCGGCATCGCGATCCTGCACGACCCCAGCGAGGAGGACGTCGAGCTGGCCGAGCGCGCCGTGGCGATCGCCCGGCAGGTCGGCGCGGACTCGGTGGAGCAGCACGCCCGGATGACCCTCGGCTCGCTGCGCAACGACCTCCACCACGACCCGGACCGCGGGATCGCCGAGCTGACGGCGGCGGTCGCCGCGACCCGCGGGCTCGGCGTCCCCGACGTCCTGCTGCGCGGGATCAACAACCTGGCCAGCATGCTGCAGTCGCTCGGCCGGGCGGAGGAGGCGGTGGCGCTCGCCCGCGAGGGGCTGGAGGCGGCCGGGGGGAACGGGCTGCTGCGCAACAGCGGCGCCATCCTGACCGGCAACCTCGCCGAGGCGCTGCTCGACCTCGGCCGGGTCGGCGAGGCGGCCGAGCTGCTGGCCGGCTCGGAACAGCACGACCTGCCGGGCAGCCACGCCGAGTTCCTCGACCGGCTGCGCGGCGACCTCGCCCTGCTGCGCGGCGACCTGGCCACCGCCGCCGGGATGCTGGCCCAGGCCCGGGCCTCCAAGCACACCTGCCAGTTCCAGCACAGCGTGCCGATCTCCCAGCTCGCCATGGTCGTGGCGGCCCGCGGCGGGCGCCCGGCGGAGGCCAGGGCCGAACTGCTCGCCGTGATCGACGACCGGGTGCCGGCCGGCAACGAGGCCGCGCTGTACCCGCTGCTGACGCTCGGCGCGGGCATCGAGGCGGACCACCGCGGGCTGCCCGGGGCGGAGGTCGGCCGGGCCGAGGCGCTGGCGAAGATCGCCGCGACCGCCGCCGGACTGACCCCCAAGGCGCCGGTGCACCACGGCTGGGCCCGGCTGCTGGAGGCCGAACTGGCCCGCGCCCGGGGGGCGGACACCCCGGCGCACTGGGCGGCCGCCGTCGACGTGCTGCGGCCGACCGGGCTGCCGTACCCGTTGGCGCTCGCGCTGCTGCGGGCCGCCGAGGCGGAGGTGGTGGCCGGGCGCCGCGAGGCGGGGGCGGAGCGGCTGCGCGAGGCGCGCAAGCTCGCCGGGGCCCGGGGTGACACCTGGCTGCTGGCCGAGATCACCGCGCTGGCCGAGCGGGCCGGCCTGGCGCTGACCGCCCGCGTCGCGGCCCCCGCGGCCCCGGCCGGCGACTCCTTCGGCCTCACCCCCCGTGAGCGGGACGTGCTCCGGTTGCTCGTGCGCGGCCGGACCAACCGGCAGATCGCGGAGGAGCTGTACATCTCGCCGAAGACCGCGAGCGTGCACGTTTCGAACATCCTCGGCAAGCTCGCGGTGGCCGGCCGCGGCGAGGCGGCCGCGCTGGCCCACCGGTTGCGGCTCTTCCCGGACGATCTGGCGTCGGCGGCCTGCTGACCACCGCCCCCGCCCGCGCCCGCCCGTCACCCGGCCCCGGCCGGCCGTCGACGGGCGGGCGCCTCCGTGTGCTCCCGTGCGCGCCGCGTGAGCCCCCGCCCGCACGCCCCCGCCAACCGGCCCGTTCCGGCCGATTCGGGTGCAATTCCCCACCCCTGCGCCATTACTCTAAGTTCAATGTGCGTGTCATTGAGTGACCGGAGTGGTGTAGGGTCCCGAGTGGGAACATCGGTGCGGTGCGTCGGCCGACAGGCCGTCCACTCCCTGGGCCACCGCCCTGACGGGGCGGCAGGTCACCGCGTACGGACACCAGGTGCGCGGCCGGTGGTCCGTGGCCGGGGCGCAAGGCCCCCGGCCGGAGGGGGAGAGGCCGAGTGAGCTCCACCGATGCGGTGCTGCCCGGGGCCGGACGGCCGGGCGTACCGGACGCCGACGTGTCCGCGACCGGCCGGAACGGCCCGGTCCGCCGCCTGCTCTCCAGCCGCAGTCTGCCCGGCGCCGCCCTGGGCGGCCTCTGCGCGGCCTACGCGCTGGGCGCGGCCTTCGGCTGGGGCTCCCGTCAACTCGCCGTCTTCATGGGTGACTTCGGCCTGGCCGCGGCCGCACTCGCGGCCGCGCTGTCCTGTCTCTCGTACGGCTGCACGGTCGGCGGTCACGCCCGCCCGGCCTGGCTGCTGTTCGGCCTCTCCTCGCTGATGGTGGCCTTCGGCAACGGCACCTGGGGCTGGTACGAGCTGGTCGAGCGCACCCCGCTGCCCCAGGACTCGCTCGCCGAGTACGCCTTCCTGCTGTTCGCCCCGCTCGCCATCACCGGCGTGCTGGTCCTCGCCCAGCGCCCGCACAGCGCCGCCGGCTGGCTCTGCCTGATGCTGGACGGCTGGCTGGTGGCCGGCTCGCTGTTCACCCTCAGCTGGAGCCTGGCGCTCGGCCGGATCGCCGCCGGCGAGGACGGCTCACCGCTGCGCCTCGCGCTCAACCTGGCCTACCCGGTGCTGGACATCCTGCTGGTCAGCCTGGTGGTCGGGCTGCGGTTCGGCGGCCGGGACGGCAACCGCGCCGCCGTCCACACCGCGATGGTCGGCCTGGCCGTCACGGTGCTCTGCGACGCCCTCTTCACCTCGCCCGAGCTGCGCAGCAGTTACCACTCGGGCGAGCTGCTGGACGCCGGCTGGTTCGCCGGCAGTCTGCTGCTGGCCTGGGCGCCGTGGTCGTCGCGCTGGCGCCGCCCGCTGCGCGAGCACCCCTCGGCCGGCGGCCTGCCGCGCCGCCGGGTGGCCACCACTTTCAGTGCCCTCACCCCCTACGCGGCGGCCGCGGTCTGCACCGCCGGCATCCTCTACAACGCCCTCGGCGGGCGCCCGCTGGACCGGGTGGTGGCCGCGGCCGCCTGCACGGTCGGCCTCGCCCTGATCCTGCGGCAGGGCGTGATGCTGCTGGACAACCTCTCGCTGGCGCAGGAGCTCGCCCACAAGGAGGCGCACTTCCGCTCCCTCGTGCAGGGCTCCAGCGACGTCATCATGATCGCCGGCGCCAACGGCGTGCTCTCCTACGTCTCCCCGGCCGCGCTCGGCGTCTACGGGCGCGACCCGGAGGAGCTGGTCGGCGGCAACCTGCTGGACCTCGTCCACCCCGAGGACGTGGACCGGGTGCTGGTGGAGGTGCGGCGCTTCCTGGCCCGCGGCCGGCTGCTGGCGCACCGCTCGCCCGGCTCCGGCACCGAGCCGGCCGCGGCCCGGGTGGAGTGCCGGATCAGCTCCGGCAGCGGCGAGTGGCTGCACGTCGAGTCGACCGTCGACCGCTACCGCGACGGGCTGATCCTCAACAGCCGGGACGTCACCGAACGCGTGATACTCCAGGCCCAGTTGCAGCACAACGCCTTCCACGACCCACTCACCGACCTGCCCAACCGGGCGCTCTTCGCCCAGCGGCTGCGCGGGGCCCTCGCGACCCGCGGCCAGCAGGGCGGGGCGGGCGCCGGGGTCGCGGTGCTCTTCCTCGACCTGGACGGTTTCAAGGCGGTCAACGACAGTGCCGGCCACCAGGTCGGCGACGAGCTGCTGGTGCAGGCCGCCCGCCGGCTGCAGGGCGCCGTCCGCTGCGGGGACACCGTCGCCCGGTTCGGCGGGGACGAGTTCGCCGCCCTGGTCTGCGGCCCGCTCGGCCGGCTCCAGGTCCAGGAGCTCGCCGAGCGGCTGCGGGTCGCGCTCTCCGAGCCGTACTGGATCGGCGGAGCCGAACTCGCCGTCGCCGCCAGCATCGGCATCGCCTTCGGCACCCCCGAGCGCGGCCCGGCGGCCGACCCCAGAGCCGCCGCCGACGAGCTGATGCGCAACGCCGACCTCGCGATGTACCGCGCCAAGTCGGAGGGCAAGGGCCGGGTGGTGCTCTACACCCCGGCGATGCGCGCCGACCTGGAGCGCCGGACCGAGCTGGAGGAACGCCTGCGGGCGGCCGTCCGGGAGGGCGGCTTCACCCTGCTGCACCAGCCCGTGGTGGACCTCTCCACCGGCGCCGTCACCGGCGTCGAGGCGCACGCCCGCTGGTGCTCGACCCAGGGCCTGCTGCTCACCCCCGCGGAGTTCCTGCGCTCCGCCGAGCACGGCGACGCGGCGGCCCGGTTCTCCCGCTGGCTGATCCGCGAGGCGGTGACGGCCGCGGCGCAGCGGCGCGGCCTGCCCGGCCGGGCCAGGCCGGCGCCGGCCCCCGTACCGGTGTCGGTCCGGCTCTCGGCCGAGCGGCTCTGCTCGCCCGGCATGTACGAGGCGGTGGTGGCCGCGCTGCGCGACACCGGGCTCCCGGCCGGCCTGCTGGTGGTCGAGGTGGCCCGGATGGGCCCGGACGGGCTGGCCGACGAACTCGGCCGCCGGCTGGCCGCGTTGCGCCGGCTCGGGGTCTCCACCGCGCTGGCCGGCTTCGGCGCCGGCAACGGCTCGCTCGGCGCGCTGGCCCGGCTGCCCTTCGACGGGCTCAAGCTGGACCGCACCCTCGTCCAGGACCTGGGCGAGTCCGGGCTGGGCCGGACGCTGGCCGGGCACGCCCTGCGGCTCGGCCGCGACCTCGGCCTGGTCACCGCCGCGGAGGGGGTGGACCTGCCGCGCCAGGTGTCCGTCCTGCAGGAGCTGGGCTGCCGGCAGGGCCAGGGGTCGGCCTTCGCGCCGCCGCTCGACGAGACCAGGCTGCGGCGCGCGCTGGCCCGCCGGGTGTACCCGATGCCGCGGCCGGTCGGCTCGCTCTCGGCCCGCCGCGCCTACCTGGCCGCGGACACCCGTACGAGTGGCCGCGGGGAGTCCGCGCCGGGGCGTGTCGTACATCACCACGGTGCCTCCGACCTGCCCGAACACCGTGCCGTGGCAAGTCCGGGGCATGGTCCGCATGGCGAGACTGTCGTCCCACCTGCTTGACAGTCCACCCCGCTCGGGAGGAAGGTCGTTGCCATGCGCACCCGAATTCTCGTACTTGGCGGGCGCGTCGGCTGAGCGGGTCATGCCCGACTCGTGAGAGACCGACGCGCCACCCCTCGCATGCCCTTGGCACGAGGGGTTTTTTGTTGCACTGATGCTGTTCCACCCCGCAAGACCCCTGGCCCCGGCCGCCCGATTTGGCTCGCGACTTCTGCGGGAAAAGCGGGACGATTGGGGCAGAGCCGGCGATCGGCCCGACCACCGGGACCCCACCCTCGACCCAGCGGGGCCCGCACCCGTCCGGGCCGGCAAAAACCGAGAAGAGACAGGCAGATGACCGAGCACGCCGCATCCCCCCGCCGCGGGGACACCCCGGCCGCCCACGCTCCGCAGCACGTCGTCGAGACCATGACCGGCGCCCAGTCGCTCATCCGCTCGCTGGAGGCCGTGGGTGCGGACACCGTCTTCGGCATCCCGGGCGGGGCCATCCTTCCCGCGTACGACCCGCTGATGGACTCGGCCAAGGTGCGCCACATCCTGGTCCGCCACGAGCAGGGCGCCGGCCACGCCGCCACCGGCTACGCCCAGGCCACCGGCAAGGTCGGCGTCTGCATGGCCACCTCCGGCCCGGGCGCGACCAACCTGGTGACCCCGATCGCCGACGCCTACATGGACTCCGTCCCGATGGTGGCGATCACCGGGCAGGTCGCCTCCAAGGCGATCGGCACCGACGCCTTCCAGGAGGCGGACATCTGCGGCATCACGATGCCGATCACCAAGCACAACTTCCTGGTCACCGACCCGTCGGAGATCCCCCGGGTGATCTCCGAGGCGTTCCACATCGCCGCCACCGGCCGCCCCGGCCCGGTCCTGGTGGACATCGCCAAGGACGCGCTGCAGGCCACCACCACCTTCCGCTGGCCGGCCGAGACCTCGCTGCCCGGCTACCGCCCGGTCACCAAGCCGCACGCCAAGCAGATCCGCGAGGCCGCGCGGATGCTGGTGGGCGCCAAGCGCCCGGTGCTGTACGTCGGCGGCGGTGTGATCAAGGCGCACGCCACGACCGAGCTGCGGATCCTCGCCGAGCTGACCGGCGCCCCGGTGGTCACCACGCTGATGGCGCTCGGTGCCTTCCCCGACAGCCACCCGCAGCACCTGGGCATGCCCGGCATGCACGGCTCCGTCCCGGCCGTCACCGCGCTGCAGAAGTCGGACCTGCTGTTCACCCTCGGCGCCCGCTTCGACGACCGCGTCACCGGCAAGCTGGACGGCTTCGCCCCGCACGCCAAGGTGGTCCACGCCGACATCGACCCGGCCGAGATCGGCAAGAACCGCCCGGCGGACGTGCCGATCGTGGGCGACGCCCGCGAGGTGCTGGCCGACCTGATCGTCGCCGTCCAGGCCGAGTTCGACGCCGGCCACAAGGGCGACTACACCGACTGGTGGGTCAAGCTCAACGAGTGGAAGAAGACCTACCCGCTGGGCTACGAGCCGGCCCCGGGCGGCGAGCTCTCCCCGCAGCAGGTCATCGAGCGGATCGGCCAGCTGGTCGGCCCCGAGGCGATCTACGCCGCGGGCGTCGGGCAGCACCAGATGTGGAGCTCGCAGTTCATCCAGTTCGAGAAGCCGGCCACCTGGCTCAACTCGGGCGGCGCGGGCACCATGGGCTACGCCGTCCCGGCCGCCATGGGCGCCAAGGCGGGCCGCCCGGAGGCCTCGGTCTGGGCGATCGACGGCGACGGCTGCTTCCAGATGACCAACCAGGAGCTGGTCACCTGCGCCCTGAACGACATCCCGATCAAGGTCGCGGTCATCAACAACGGCTCGCTGGGCATGGTCCGCCAGTGGCAGACCCTCTTCTACAACCAGCGGTACTCCAACACCGTGCTGCACGCCGGTCCCGGCCACGACGGCATCGAGCCGCCGGCCCAGGGCACCCGGATCCCCGACTTCGTGCTGCTCGCCGAGGCGATGGGCTGCGTCGGCCTGCGCTGCGAGCGCCCGGAGGACCTGGACGCGGTGATCAAGCAGGCGATGGAGATCAACGACCGCCCGGTGGTCATCGACTTCATCGTCCACCAGGACGCCATGGTCTGGCCGATGGTCGCGGCCGGCACCAGCAACGACGAGATCCAGTTCGCCAAGGGCGTCCGCCCCGACTTCGGCGACGACTCCGACTGACGGCCCCGCGTCACCCACCGCCACCCTTCTGACGACCGGCTCCGCCGGACACCCCTAGCGACTCAGGGAACAGAGAACCATGTCCAAGCACACCCTCTCCGTCCTGGTCGAGAACAAGCCCGGCGTGCTCGCCCGCATCGCCTCGCTGTTCTCCCGTCGGGGCTTCAACATCGACTCCCTCGCCGTCGGCCCGACGGAGCACCCGGACGTCTCCCGGATGACCATCGTGGTCAACGTCGAGGACCTCCCGCTGGAACAGGTCACGAAGCAGCTCAACAAGCTCGTCAACGTGATAAAGATCGTCGAGCTCGACCAGTCCGCTGCGATCCAGCGGGAACTGGTCCTGGTGAAGGTCCGCGCCGACAACGAGACCCGGTCGCAGATCGTCGAGATCGTCCAGCTGTTCCGCGCCAAGACGGTCGACGTGTCCCCGGACGCGGTGACCATCGAGGCCACCGGCAGCTCGGACAAGCTGGAGGCCATGCTCCGGATGCTGGAGCCGTACGGCATCAAGGAACTGGTCCAGTCCGGCCTGGTCGCGATCGGGCGCGGCGCCCGGTCGATCACCGACCGCTCGCTGCGCGCCCTCGACCGCAGCGCGTGACGCCCGCAGGCCGTGTGACCACCGGGAACGCGGCCCGTCTCACCCCCTGAAGCACCGCCCCACACCCCGCCGGGTGCACGTACCGTAGGAAAAGCAGTACCCGGCAAGACCATCACGCAAGGAGATGTGCCCCCGTGGCCGAGCTGTTCTACGAAGACGACGCCGACCTGTCCATCATCCAGGGCCGCAAGGTCGCGGTCATCGGCTACGGCAGCCAGGGCCACGCCCACGCGCTGTCCCTGCGCGACTCGGGTGCGGACGTCCGGGTCGGCCTGAAGCCGGAGTCGAAGTCGCGCCAGAAGGCCGAGGAGGCCGGCCTGCGCGTCGTCACCCCGGCCGAGGCGGCGGCCGAGGCCGACGTCATCATGATCCTCGTCCCGGACCCGATCCAGTCCGACGTGTACGAGGCGGACATCGCCCCGCACCTGAAGGCCGGCGACGCCCTGTTCTTCGGCCACGGCCTGAACATCCGCTTCGGCTTCATCAAGCCCCCGGCCGACGTCGACGTCTGCATGGTCGCCCCGAAGGGCCCGGGCCACCTGGTCCGCCGCCAGTACGAGGAGGGCCGCGGCGTCCCCGCGATCGTCGCGGTCGAGCAGGACGCCTCCGGCAAGGCCTTCGACCTGGCGCTGTCCTACGCCAAGGGCCTGGGCGCCACCAAGGCCGGCGTCATCAAGACCACCTTCAAGGAGGAGACGGAGACCGACCTGTTCGGTGAGCAGGCCGTCCTCTGCGGTGGCACCGCCGCCCTGGTGAAGGCCGGGTTCGAGACCCTGGTCGAGGCCGGCTACCAGCCGGAGATCGCCTACTTCGAGTGCCTGCACGAGCTGAAGCTCATCGTCGACCTGATGTACGAGGGCGGCCTGGAGAAGATGCGCTGGTCGGTCTCCGAGACCGCCGAGTGGGGCGACTACGTCACCGGCCCCCGCATCATCACCGACGCCACCAAGGCCGAGATGAAGAAGGTCCTGGAGGAGATCCAGGACGGCACCTTCGCCAACACCTGGATCGCCGAGTACAAGGCCGGTCTGCCGAAGTACAACGAGTACAAGAAGGCCGACGAGGACCACCTGCTGGAGACCACCGGCAAGAAGCTGCGCAAGCTGATGAGCTGGGTCAAGGAAGAGGCCTGAGCCTCCCCGGGTCACCGCCCGATTCCGGCTCCCCTTATTTCATAGGGTCCTTGTACAACTAGGCTGCTCCCGTCCGGGTGATTTCGCCGGACGGGAGCAGCCCGCCACCCAGCCCGTCGATACACTTCCGAGTGCGCGTCAGGCCCACAGCGTCGTGCGTCTACCTACGCGGCATGCCACCGTCCCCCCGCCGTCCACGCCACCTTCGTGCCGGGGAGAACCGCAGAGTTAAGGACACACTGTCGTGAGCACTGTGACATCCAAAACCGCCGTTGTACTGATCGCCGAAGAGCTGTCGCCCGCCACCGTCGACGCCCTCGGGCCCGACTTCGAGATCCGGCACTGCAACGGTGCGGACCGCACCGAACTGCTGACCGCGATCGCGGACGTGGACGCCATCCTGATCCGCTCCGCCACCAAGGTGGACGCGGAGGCGCTGGCCGCCGCCCGCAAGCTCAAGGTGGTCGCCCGGGCCGGCGTCGGCCTGGACAACGTGGACGTCGCCGCCGCCACCAAGGCCGGCGTGATGGTCGTCAACGCGCCGACCTCCAACATCGTCACCGCCGCCGAACTCGCCTGCGGCCTGCTGATCTCCGTCGCCCGCAACATCGCGCCGGCCAACGCCGCGCTCAAGCAGGGCGAGTGGAAGCGCAACAAGTACACCGGCGTCGAGCTGAGCGAGAAGACCCTCGGTGTCGTCGGCCTCGGCCGGATCGGCGTGCTCGTCGCCCAGCGGATGTCCGCGTTCGGCATGAAGATCGTCGCGTACGACCCCTACATCCAGGCCGCCCGCGCCGCGCAGATGGGCGTCAAGCTGGTCACGCTGGAGGAGCTGCTGGAGGCCTCGGACTTCATCACCGTCCACCTCCCGAAGACCCCGGAGACCATCGGCCTGATCGGCGACGAGGCGCTGCACAAGGTCAAGCCGACCGTGCGCATCGTCAACGCCGCCCGCGGCGGCATCGTGGACGAGGCCGCGCTCGCCAGCGCCCTGCGCGACGGCCGGGTGGCCGGCGCCGGCCTGGACGTCTACGCCAAGGAGCCGTGCACCGACTCCCCGCTGTTCGCCTTCGACAACGTGGTCGCCACCCCGCACCTGGGCGCCTCCACCGACGAGGCCCAGGAGAAGGCCGGCATCGCCGTCGCCAAGTCGGTGCGCCTGGCGCTGGCCGGCGAGCTCGTCCCGGACGCGGTCAACGTCCAGGGCGGCGTGATCGCCGAGGACGTCCGCCCGGGCCTGCCGCTGGCGGAGAAGCTCGGCCGGATCTTCACCGCGCTGGCCGGCGAGGTGGCCGTCCGGCTCGACGTCGAGGTGCGCGGCGAGATCACCCAGCACGACGTCAAGGTGCTCGAACTCTCCGCCCTCAAGGGCGTGTTCGAGGACGTGGTGGCGGAGACGGTGTCCTACGTCAACGCCCCGCTGTTCGCCCAGGAGCGCGGCGTCGAGGTACGGCTGACCACCTCCAGCGAGAGCGCCGAGCACCGCAACGTGATCACCGTCCGCGGCACTCTCGCCGACGGCGGCGAGATCGCCATCTCCGGCACCCTGGCCGGCCCGAAGCAGACCCAGAAGATCGTCGGGGTGGACGCCTTCGACGTGGACGTCGCGCTCACCGACCACATGGCGTTCTTCAAGTACGAGGACCGCCCGGGCGTGGTCGGCGTTCTCGGCCGCCACCTCGGCGACGCCGGCATCAACATCGCCGGCATGCAGGTGGCCCGCGACGGCAGCGGCGCGCTGGCCTCCATCACCGTGGACAGCCAGATCCCGCAGGACGTGCTGTCGGCCATCGCCGCCGAGATCGGCGCCCGCTTCGCCCGCTCGGTCGACCTGGGCGCCTGAGCAACCCGGTAGCCCCCGACAGGGCCCGGACCGCCGTTCACCGGTGGTCCGGGCCCTGTTGCGTGGCTGTGACGTGTCTCCGGGTGGCCCTCGTCTCAGATACTAGGAAATCCAAGTATTCGTGCAGACAGGGCACGGCCCTGGTCGTACCGTGGAAGAGCCATACGGTGTGCCGCCCCTGCAGCCAGGGAGCCCGGCCCGTGTGTGCGCCCGTACGCGCTGCGGGTGGGTGACCCCCGCCCGGCGTACCTCCCGCCGCCCGTCGCCGCCCCTGTGCGGCGTGCTCCGCGGCACCTCCCCAACCCTCTGCGCCGCGCCCTCGCGACGCATTCGACTCAAGGAGCCGGTATGCCCCCCACCGCAGACCGCCACGCCACTCCCGCCCCCTCCGCCACCCCCGCCCGGGCCCCGCGCCGCCGCCGTGCGGCCGAGCGGAACCCCTTCGCCGCCGCAGCGCTGCAGCGCGCCCTGGACCGCCGCGACAACGGCGGCGTGACCGGCCACCGCTGAGCCGGGGCCGACTCGCGGGCGGGCCGCGGCCGGCGCGCGGCCCCGGGTGGCGTTCATCCGCCGAATGGGCCGGCCGGGCTGACGCCTCGTCACCCGGGAGAGTGCACGTGGCGCCCGTTGGAGGGATGTTGCTCGCGCTCCCCGGCGTGGGCCTCCTATATGTGGGGCCCCGGAGGGGTGATCGACGTCCGCGCGGGCGGGCGTCAGCGGCACGGCGTGCGGATCAGTCCCCCTTGCCGGGGGAGAGGTCCCAGTGCGCCAGCCACCCGTTCGTCGACCGGTCACCCGGATCGGCATCACCCTCGCCCTGCTCACCGGGCCGGCGCTGCTCGGAGCGGCGCCGCCGGGCAGTCCACCGACGGCCCCGCCGGGCCGGCCGGTCACCGTCCTGCTGGAGCTCGCCACCGAGGCCGCCGGGCCGGCCTGGCAGCGGGCCGCCACCGACGCCCGGCGGGCCCGGCGCTCCCCGGACGCCGTCCGGCGGGAGGCCGCGCAGGCCGGCTCCGGACAGCTCTCCCGGGCCTCCGCCGCGCTCGACCGGCTGGCCGGGGCCGTCCGCGGGGCCGCCCCCACCGCCCGCGAGCTCTACCGCACCCGGACCCTGCTCACCGGCCTCGCCGTCACCACGCCCGCCGACCGGCTGCCCGCCCTGCGGGCCCTGCCGGGCGTCCGGGCCGTCCACCCGGTGCTGCGCAAGCAGCGGGACAACGCGTACTCGGTACCGCTGACCGGCGCTCCCGAGGTCTGGGCCGGCCCCTCGGCGGACGCCGGCGGGACGACCGGGCAGGGCGTCCGGATCGGCATCATCGACAGCGGCATCGACTACACCCACGCGGACTTCGGCGGCCCCGGCACCGAGGAGGCGTTCAAGGCGGTCGACGGCGCCGCGCGCGCACCGGCCGGCCTCTTCCCCAACGCCAAGGTGGCCGGCGGCCGCGACCTGGTCGGCGACGACTACGACCCGGACCCGGCCTCCCCGCACTACCAGCCCGAGCCGCACCCCGACGACAACCCCATCGACTGCGCGCTCAACGGCCACGGCACCCACGTCGCCGGCACCGCCGCCGGGCTCGGCGTCACCGCCGACGGGCACCCGTACACCGGCCCCTACCGGCCCGGCCTGGACCCGGCCGACTTCCGGGTCGGCCCCGGCGCCGCACCCGGCGCCCAGCTCTACGCGATCCGGGTGTTCGGCTGCGACGGCTCCACCGACCAGCTCGCCCAGGCCCTCGACGTCGCCGCCGACCCGAACGGCGACGGTGACCTCGGCGACCGGCTCGACGTCGTCAACCTCTCCCTCGGCAGCCGCTTCGGCTCCACCGACGACGCCGACTCCGTCGCCGTCGACCGGCTCTCCGCCCTCGGCACCGTCGTCGTCGCGGCCGCCGGCAACGAGGGCGACGTCTACGGAATCTCCGGCAGCCCCGGCACCGCCGCCCGGGCGCTCGCCGTCGCCGCCTCCGTGGACCCGCACAGCGACGCCGACGGCATCACCGTGCTCGGCCCCGAGCCGCTCGCCGGCACCGTCCCGGCGCACTGGAGCGGCCGGTACCGGGGCTGGTCCACCGCCGACGTGACCGGCCGGCTGGTACTGCCCGCCGACCAGGCCGACGGCTGCACCGCCTTCGGCGAGGCCGACCGGCAGCGGCTCGCCGGGAAGATCGCCGTGCTGGCCTGGCGGACCCGCGAGTCCGAGCGTGCCTGCGGCTCCGGCCCGCGCGCCGACCACGCCGCCGACGCCGGAGCGATCGGCGCCCTGCTCGCCGCCGACGACGACCACCTCGCCGAGATCGCCGGCAACGACCGCATCCCGCTGGCCCTGCTCGCCCGGGCCGACGGCGAGCGCCTGCACGACGGCGCCGCGGCCGGTCCGGTCGACGTCCGGCTCGCCGCACCCGGCAACCCGCTGCACGGCGTCGTCCCCCAGGACCAGCCGCAGCGCACCGACACCCTCACCGACTTCACCTCGCGCGGCATCGGGGTGCCCGGCGTGGTCAAGCCCGACCTGGCCGCCCCCGGCGAGACCATCTGGTCCGCCAAGGCCGGCAGCGGCGGCGGCGGCCAGCGCGAGGACGGCACCTCGATGGCCACCCCGCACGTGACCGGCCTGGCCGCCCTCGTCCGGGCCGCCCACCCCGAGTGGACGGTCGAGCAGGTCAAGGCCGCGCTGATGAACACCGCCGGGGACACCTGGCTCGGGGACGGCGGCACCGGTCCCGTCTACGGCCCCGAGCGCACCGGCGCCGGCCGGGCCCGGGTCGACGCCGCCGTCCGCACCCCCGCCGTCGCCTACGCGGCGGGCGAGGGCGCCCCCGAGGGCAGCGTCGGCGTCTCGTTCGGGCCGGTCGCGGTCGGCGGGTCGTTCACCGCCACCCGCGAGGTCGAGGTCCGCAACCTCTCCGACGCCGCCGTCGCCTACCGCACCGGCTACGCCGCCGCCACCGAACTGCCCGGCGCCCGCTTCGACATCAGCCCCGCCCGGGTCGAGGTACCGGCCGGCGGCACCGCCCGCGTCCGGGTCACGCTGGCCGTCCCCGGGCAGCTCGGCCGTACCCCCGACCCGACCATCGCCACCCTCCAGGGCGGCCGGGCCCGCACCTTCCGGGGCGAACTCTCCGGCCGGCTGCTGCTCACCCCCGAGCCGGACCAGGGCCTGCCCGTGCTGCGCGTCCCGGTGCTCGCCGCCCCCCGGCCCGCCTCCGACCTCACCGCCGCGGCCCCGATCCGGCTCGGCCGCTCCGGCGCGCTCGTCACCCTCGGCGGCAGCCCGGCGCCCGCCGGACAGCCCGGACTGCTCAGCGCGTTCGCCCTCGGCGGCGAGGGCGCCCGCTGGCCCGACTGCCCGCCCGACAGCGGCGCCGCCGTCGGCCCCGGCGCGGGCATCGTCCCGGAGGACAGCACCGAACCGCAGTCCGCGCAGGACGTCTGCGTCGAACGCCCCGGTGACCGGGCCGCCAACCTGCGCGCGGTGGGCGCCGCCTCGGACGCGCCCGCCGTCGCCGACGGAGCGGGCATGCTCTACCTCGGCGCGCAGGTCTGGGCACCGGCGGCCACGCCCGTCGGCGTCTTCGCCGTCCGGGCCTCGCTGGACACCGACGAGGACGGCACCACCGACGTCGTGGTGAAGGCCGACCGCCAGCGCGGCAGCGACGTCCTGGTGGCCCGCACCGTCGACGCCCGGACCGGCGCCGAGCTGGACGTCCAGCCGCTCAACGCCCGCTGGGGCGACACCGACACCGCGCTGCTGGACAGCGACGTGCTGGTGCTCCCGGTCCGGATCGGCGCCCTCCCGGGCGTCCGGGAGGGCCGCAGCACCGTCCGGTACGGGTTCTGGACGGGCCCCGCCACCACCGGCCGGCCCGACCCGGCCGAGGCCTTCTCCGCCATCGGCCTGCGCGGCACCCGGCCCACCCTCACGGTCGACGTCCTGCACCCCTCGGTGGACGTCCGCACCGGTCCGGGCGGCCCCGCCGCGATGGCGGCGGCCCTGCCCCCGGGCACCGTGCTCGACGTCCGCCGCGGCGACGGCGACACGTCCCGGCTGCTGCTCCTGCACCACTTCAACCGTGACGGGCGCCGGGGGCAGGTCCTCCCGCTGCCCTGACGCCGCCCGCGGCCACCGGAGCCGCCGCCCCTCGGAGCCGCCGCCCCTCGGAGCCGTCGCCCCGTCCGGGGCGGCGGCTCCCTGCCGTCAGGCCCCGTTCCTGCCCGGAGCCCCGCCCGGGGCCCCGCCGACGGCCCGGCGCAGTCGGCGCGGCGGGCGGGCCGGCCGGTGGCGGAGGCGCCCGAACACGGTGGTGAGGGCGGTGACGGCGGCCGAGGCGAGGGCCAGCGTGAGGCCCTCGGTGAGCCCGGGCGGCCGGAAGGAACAGGTGATCCGGTCGGTGCCCAAGCCGCCGAGCGGGACGCCGATCATGCCCAGCACGGACCGCGGCGCCGCGGCCGGCCCGCCGCCGGTCGCACACGTCCAGCCGGCGGTGGCCGGGACGGAGACCAGCGCGGTGCCGGTGCCGCCGGTGCGCAGCCGGGCGGTGAGCACGTGCCCGTCCACGGTGACCCGGGCGGCGCCGGTGGCGGTGAGCCGGGCGACGGCTGCCTCCAGCGCACCGGGCCGCAGGCAGCCGACCGGCCGGGCCGGCACCTGGGTGACGGTGTCGGCGTGCAGGACCACCCGGACCACGCCGTCGGCCGGCACCACACCCAGCCGGTGGATCGGCACGGCCGTGGTGGGCTGCACCCCGTCGCTGCGGTAGACCGCCCCCAGGCCGCTCACCGTGCCGTCGAACCAGACCCCGTGGAAGAACGCCGTGCCGCCCGGCGTGCAGGCCGCGGTGAACGCGGTGCCCTCCGCGCCGGCCGGGGTGGCCGGGACGGACCAGCCGCTGCTGCCGTGCGCGGTCGGTGCCGGGCCGCCGGCCGGGACGGGATCGGGCACGTCGTAGACCTGCCCGCCGAGCAGCGACTCCTGCCGGGACCAGACCGAGGAGGTGTCGGTCCGCGCCCCCGGCGGCAGGACGGTGACCAGCGGGGGAGCGGCGGCCCGGGCGACGCTGAAGCCGGTCGGCGGCGGCCCGTCGTCGAGGTGGGTCCGGACGGCGAAGAGCGCCTGTCCGACCGGGTCGGTGACGCTCGCGGTCTGCCGGCCGCCGGCCGCCCAGCCCGCGCCGAGGTCGTGCAGCAGCAGCGCGGTGACGGTGGGCAGGTAGCCGGTGGCGTAGCCGCCGCCCTGGCCGTCGAGCAGCAGCGGGTCGTTCGGGGTGAAGGCGTGCGGGCCCGGGTCGGTCCGGGCCTGCGGCCAGTCGGCGGCCTGCCGCAGGGCGGCGTACCCGGCCCGGACGGGCGCCCCGGAGGCGGTGCCGGACGGCGCCGCGTCCAGGGCCGCGTGCGCGGACCAGACCGCGCCGCCGAGCACCGCGCAGCCGAGGACGGCGGTGGCCGCGGCGCCCGCCCGGCGGTCGGTGTGCCGGTGCTCCAGGATCCACAGCGCGGCGAGCAGGACGGCGCCGCCGGCCACCAGCAGGGCCCAGGTGGACGCCCGGACGGAGTGCTGCCCGGCGGCGACGGCGGCGACCAGCAGCACCACCGCGGCCCCGCCGAGCAGGGTCACGGTGTCCGGCCGGTGCGCCAGCGAGACCCAGCCGGCCAGCACCAGCAGCCCGCTGAGCACGAACGCCACCCGGTACGGGCCGCCGGCCGGGATCGCCAGGCCGTGCCAGACCAGCAGGGTCGGCGTCCAGACGAAGCCGAGCACCACCAGGGCCAGCAGCCCGCACCAGACGATCCGCTCGCGGGGCCGCACCCGGCGGTTGAACGGGAGCCCGGCCACCAGCAGCAGCCCGAGCAGGCCGATCGACACGTCGGGGACGGGCGGGCCGCCGTGCGTGCCCGGCAGGAGCCGGGCGACGTGGCCGCCGAACCCGGCCGGGCCGAGCGGCTGCAGCGGGGACTCCGGCTGCGCCTCCTGCGCGGCCCGGACGGCGACGAACAGCACGGGTGCGGCGAGCAGCACCCCGGCGGTGACCGCGGTGACGGCCCGCCCGGTCACCCGGACGACGCCCCGGAAATCCCGCCGGACGGCCAGCAGCCGCACGCCGAGCACCAGGCCGGCGGTGATGGTGGCCATCGCGGCGGTGTAGAGGTTGCCCGCCCACGCGACGACGACGCAGAGCGTGGCGGCGGTCCAGCGCCGCTCGTGCAGGCACCAGTCGCCGGACAGGACGAGCAGCGGCAGCGAGACCAGGCCCCAGAGCCACATCGGGGCCGGCCCGGCGACGGTCGTCACCCAGGCGCAGAGCCCGTAGCCGACGGCGGCGAGCGCCCGCAGCCAGTGCGGGCCGGGGTGCAGCCGGCCCAGCGCGTGGGCCATCAGGCCGGTGCCGAGGCCGATGCTGCCCAGGGCCACCAGGAAGACCGCGAGCTGCCCCTGGCTGCGCGGCAGCAGGACGGTGAGCCAGGAGAACGGGTCCATCAGGTTGGCGAAGAAGTCGGCCAGGAAGGGTGCCCCGTAGCCGCTGTTCCAGTTGAACAGCAGGTCGCCGGGGGAGCGGCCGTGCGCCTGGTCCCAGAGCTGGGCGTGGAACGGTACCGCGGTGGCCGCCGCCCCGGGCGGCCAGGCCCCGTGCAGCGCCGCCGCGACGGCGTACCCGGCCATGGCCAGTCCGGCGGCGACCGCGCAGACCCGTGCCTCCCGCCAGCGCGCGTCCATGGTGTTCTGCCCCGTTCTGCGAGGAATGCCGGACCGGATGCCCGTGAGCATAGGCGCGCCCCCGGCGCGGACAGCGGCGTACGCGCTCCCTCGTGGGAGGGACGTGCGGAAGAACCCCGCCGAGTAGCCTGAGAACGCCGTCAGGATGCCCGCATGGGAGGAATCATGACCATCGAGCCGTACCCGGCCTGGATCCGTCCCCCGGCCGAGGGGTACACCGCCGAGGACCTCGACCGGCTGCCGGATCTCCCGCCGCACACCGAGCTGCTCGACGGGAGCCTGATCTTCGTGAGTCCGCAGACGCGATTCCACATGCGCACCCTCCGCCGGCTGGAGCGGGCGCTGGAGACGGCCGCCCCGGAGGGCTGGGAGGTCTGCCGGGAGATGACGCTCAAACTCGACCGGCGGAACCGGCCCGAGCCGGACCTCATGGTGGTGGACGAACAGGGTGACACCGGCCCTCAGCAGACCTTTTCCGCTGCGGAGGACGTCCTGCTCGCTGTCGAGGTCGTCTCGGAGGAGTCCCGGGAGCGCGACCGCCAGGTCAAGCCGCGCAAGTACGCCGCTGCCGGCATCCGCCACTTCTGGCGCGTCGAGAGCGACGACGAGGGGCGTCCGGTCGTCCACACCTACGAGCTCGACCCGGCCACCATGTCCTACGGCCTGACCGGGATCCACCACAAGCAGCTGAAGCTCGAACGGCCGTTCCCGCTCGACATCGACCTCACCTGACCGTTCGTCCGGATAGTGGACGCCAGGTGTCAGCCCCTGGGACGCGGGAGTAGGGTCCGAGCATGTCTCGCACCATTCGTCTCGCAGTAGTCCCCGGCGACGGCATCGGCCAGGAAGTGGTGGCCGAAGGCCTCAAGGTCCTGGCCGCCGCGCTGCCCGCCGACGTGAAGCTGGAGACCACCGAGTACGACCTCGGCGCCCGGCGCTACCACCGGACCGGCGAGACCCTGCCGGACAGCGTGCTGGCGGAGCTGAAGTCCCACGACGCGATCCTGCTCGGCGCCATCGGCGACCCGAGCGTGCCGTCGGGCGTGCTGGAGCGAGGGCTGCTCCTGAAGCTGCGGTTCGCCTTCGACCACCACATCAACCTGCGGCCGGGCCGGCTCTTCCCCGGCGTGAAGTCCCCGCTCGCCGGTGACCCGGAGATCGACTTCGTGGTCGTCCGCGAGGGCACCGAGGGCCCGTACGTCGGCAACGGCGGCACGCTGCGCACCGGGACCGAGCACGAGGTGGCCACCGAGGTCAGCCTGAACACCGCCTACGGCATCGAGCGGGTCGTCCGCGACGCCTACCGCCGGGCCCAGGCGCGGCCGCGCAAGAAGCTCACCCTCGTCCACAAGAACAACGTGCTGGTGCACGCCGGCCACCTGTGGACCCGGATCTTCGAGCAGGTCGGCCGGGAGTTCCCCGAGGTCACCACCGACTACCTGCACGTCGACGCGGCGACGATCTTCTTCGTCACCCAGCCCGAGCGGTTCGACGTGATCGTCACCGACAACCTGTTCGGCGACATCCTGACCGACCTGGCCGCCGCCGTCACCGGTGGCATCGGCCTGGCGGCCAGCGGCAACATCAACCCGAGCGGCGACTTCCCCTCGATGTTCGAGCCCGTGCACGGCTCGGCGCCGGACATCGCGGGCCAGGGCAAGGCCGACCCGACCGCCACGGTGCTGTCGGTCGCCATGCTGCTCGACCACCTCGGCTTCGCCGCCGAGGCGGCCGCCGTCGAGGCCGCCGTCGCCGCGGACCTGACCGAGCGGGCCGGCACCCGCACGACGTCCCAGGTCGGCGACGCGCTCGCCGCCCGAGTATCCGGCTGACCCGGCCGAACCCGCGACGAGCGGGGTTCCGGCCGGAAGGGTCGGAGCGCACAAGCGCATAACCGCAGCTTGCGGCTCCCCAAGGAGCTCGCAACTGTTCGGCACGGCCCTCTGGATGCGAGTATCGACAGTGGGCCGTGCCGTCGTGCGTTCGTTCGCCGAAACGTTCACCGACGGAGGCGGCCCGGACCAACCCCACGGTGAAGGACATACAGCCATGAGCACGCCCACCCAGGCGCCCATCACGTTCGACCTCAAGCCCTCCGCCCACCCGCTGTCCGACGCGGAGCGCGAGGCCCGGCTGACCAACCCCGGCTTCGGACGCATCTTCACCGACCACATGGTCACCATCCGCTGGACCGAGGGCCTGGGCTGGCACGACGCCCAGCTGGCGCCGTACGCGCCGCTGGAGATCGACCCGGCGAACATGACGCTCCACTACGGCCAGGCGATCTTCGAGGGCCTCAAGGCCTACCGCCAGGCCGACGGCTCGATCTCGACCTTCCGTCCGGAGGCCAACGCCACCCGCTTCCAGTCCTCCGCCCGCCGCCTGGCGATGCCGGAGCTGCCGGTGGAGACCTTCGTCGAGGCCGTCGAGCTGCTGGTCCAGCAGGAGCAGAACTGGGTCCCGAACGAGCCGGAGCAGAGCCTCTACCTGCGGCCGTTCATGTTCGCCACCGAGGTCGGCCTGGGGGTCCGTCCGGCCAACTCCTACCTCTTCATGATCATCGCTTCGCCGGCCGGCGCCTACTTCCCCGGCGGCGTCAAGCCGGTCTCGGTCTGGCTGTCCGAGGACTACGTCCGCGCCGCTCCGGGCGGCACCGGTGCCGCCAAGTGCGCCGGCAACTACGCCGCCTCGCTGGTGGCCCAGGCCGAGGCCGCGGCCAAGGGCTGCGACCAGGTCGTCTGGCTCGACGCCGCCGAGCACCGGTGGATCGAGGAGATGGGCGGCATGAACCTGTACTTCGTCTTCGGTGAGGGCGCGGACGCGAAGATCGTCACCCCCGAGCTCTCCGGCGCGCTGCTGCCCGGCATCACCCGCGACTCGCTGCTCCAGCTCGCCGCCGACCTCGGCCACGAGGTCGAGGAGCGGAAGATCTCCACCGAGGAGTGGAAGAAGGGCAACGCCGACGGCACCCTCACCGAGGTGTTCGCCTGCGGCACGGCCGCCGTCATCACCCCGGTCGGCTCGGTCAAGTCGGTCGGCGGCGACTGGACCGTCGGCACCGGCGAGCCCGGCCCGGTCACCATGGCGCTGCGGAAGTCCCTGCTCGCCATCCAGGGCGGCCAGGCCCCCGACACGCACGGCTGGCTGCACAAGATCGTCTGAGTCCGCACCGCCTCCTGCCCCGGCCGTTCCGGATGCCGAGACGGCCGGGCCGGGGGCCGGACCGGTGTGCCAGACTGCGAACGTGTCCTCGCTTTCGCTGATTATTAGCAGCAGGCGCGCCGGTCCGCAGTGACCGCTTCCGCACTACCCGATGCGGAGCGACCACCAGCGTCCAGACCCGCGCGCAGACCTCTCGCACCCGCGAGGGGTCTTTTGTTTTGCCCCCGGACCGGCCGGAGCCCCCACAAGGGGCCGAGGGACACCGGGGAGCGCGCGGGATGCTGGACAGTGGAGCCGGACCAGAACCGGCAGAGCAGCAACCGACCTCCCGGAACGGAGAACCCAGGGTCATGACCCAGGCGAGCAACCTCCCCGACGACAGCTTCCACGTGTTCGACACCACCCTGCGCGACGGTGCGCAGCGGGAGGGCATCAACCTGACGGTGGCCGACAAGCTGGCCATCGCCCGGCACCTGGACGAGTTCGGCGTCGGCTTCATCGAGGGCGGTTGGCCGGGCGCCAACCCGCGCGACACCGAGTTCTTCGCCCGGGCCGCCGCCGAACTGGACCTCCACAACGCCCAGCTGGTCGCCTTCGGCGCCACCCGGCGGGCCGGCGGCAAGGCGGCCGAGGACCCGCAGTTGGCCGCCCTGGTCACCTCGGGGGCGCCGGTCGTCACCCTGGTGGCCAAGGCCCACGACCGGCACGTCGAGCTGGCGCTGCGCACCACGCTGGACGAGAACCTGGAGATGGTCCGGGACAGCGTGGCGTACCTGCGCGAGCAGGGGCGCCGGGTCTTCATCGACTGCGAGCACTTCTTCGACGGCTACAAGGCGAACCGCGGCTACGCCCTCGCGGTGGTCCGGGCCGCCCACGAGGCCGGCGCCGACGTCGTGGTGCTCTGCGACACCAATGGCGGCATGCTGCCGGCCGGGGTGCGCGACATCGTCGCCGACGTGCTGAAGGACTGCCACACGTACAAGCCGGGCGCACGGCTCGGCATCCACGCCCAGGACGACACCGGCTGCGCGGTGGCCAACACCCTGGCCGCGGTGGACGCCGGCGCCACGCACGTCCAGTGCACCGCCAACGGCTACGGCGAGCGGGTCGGCAATGCCAACCTGTTCCCGGTGGTCGGCGCCCTGGAGATCAAGTACGACCGCCGGGTGCTGCCGCCCGGCAGCCTGGCCGAGATGACCCGGATCTCGCACGCCGTCGCCGAGGTGGTCAACCTGACCCCCTCCACCCACCAGCCGTACGTCGGCTACTCGGCCTTCGCCCACAAGGCCGGCCTGCACGCCTCCGCGATCAAGGTCGACCCGGACCTCTACCAGCACATCGACCCGGAGACGGTCGGCAACACCATGCGGATGCTGGTCTCCGACATGGCCGGCCGGGCCTCCGTCGAGCTCAAGGGCAAGGAACTGGGCTACGACCTCTCCACCGACCGGGACCTCGCCGGCCGGGTGGTCGCCCGGGTCAAGGAGCAGGAGAACCTCGGCTACACCTACGAGTCCGCCGACGCCTCCTTCGAGCTGCTGCTCCGCGACGAGGTGCGGGGCAGCCGCGAGCGCTTCTACACGCTGGAGTCCTGGCGGACCATCAGCGAGCAGGGGCCCAACGGATTCGCCGGCAACGAGGCGACGGTCAAGCTCTGGGCCAGGGGCGAGCGGCGGATCGCCACGGGGGAGGGCAACGGGCCGGTCGACGCGCTGGACAAGGCGCTGCGCACCGCGCTGGAGCGGATCTACCCGCAGCTGGCCAAGCTGGAGCTGGTGGACTACAAGGTCCGCATCCTGGAGGGCCAGCACGGTACGGGCTCCCAGACCCGGGTCCTGATCGAGACTTCCGACGGCACGTCCAGCTGGTCCACCGTCGGGGTGGCCGACAACGTGGTCGCCGCCTCCTGGCGGGCCCTGGACGACGCCTACACCTACGGCCTGATCCGCGCGGGCCTGGAGCCCACCGAATAGCCGCTCCCGCCGGGCACCGGCACCCGCCGGTGCCGGGCGGCACGCCGACGGCCCACGGACGCCCCCAGGGGTCCGTGGGCCGCATCGTCCACTCCGTCGGTACCTCGCTCGCGCCGGGTCAGCGGAGGCGGGCGAGGAGGGCGTGTTCGACGAGGGTGATGAGGGCGCTCTTGGCGCTGTCGCGGCGTCGGGCGTCCAGGGTGACGACGGGGGTGTCCGGTCCGAGCTGGAGGGCTTCGCGGACTTCGTCGGAGGTGTGGGGCTGGTGTCCGTCGAAGCCGTTGAGGGCGACGACGAAGGGGAGTCCGCTGTTCTCGAAGTAGTCGAGGGCGGGGAAGCAGTCGGCGAGGCGGCGGGTGTCGACGAGGACGACGGCGCCGATGGCGCCGCGGACGAGGTCGTCCCACATGAACCAGAAGCGGTCCTGGCCGGGGGTGCCGAAGAGGTAGAGGATGAGGTCTTCGTCGAGGGTGATGCGGCCGAAGTCCATCGCGACGGTGGTGGTCGTCTTGCCGGAGACGTGGCTGAGGTCGTCGATGCCGGCGGACGCGGAGGTCATGACGGCTTCGGTGCGCAGCGGGTTGATCTCGGAGACGGCGCCGACGAGCGTGGTCTTGCCGACACCGAAGCCGCCGGCGACGACGATCTTCGCCGAGGTGGTGGCGCGGGTGGGGGCGGCCGCGTTAGAGCTTGCGAAGTCCACTGAGGACCCTTTCGAGCAGCGTGACGTCGGGCTGGTTTCCGGATTCGCCGCCGGAAGCGGGCTGGTGGATGGCGACCAGGCCGGCCTCGGCCAGGTCGGCCACGAGGATCCGCGCCACTCCCAGGGGAAGGGAGAGCAGCGCCGACACCTCGGCGACGGACTTCACCTCGGTGCAGAGGGTGCAGATCCGCTGGTGCTCGGGAAGCAGGGTGGCCAGACGCTGCGGGTCGACGTCGGCGGAGACCAGCGCCTCCAGCGCGAGTTCGTACCGGGGCCGGGTGCGCCCGCCGGTCATCGCGAACGGCCGGATCAGCGGTCCGGAGTCGTAGTCGTCCTCGAACTCCTCGACGTGCCCGGGCTCCTGGGCCGGCCGGTAGCCGGGGTCGGGGCTCCGGTGGCCGGGCGCCGGGTGGCCGGCGTGCCGGCCGGGCAGGTGACCGGTCCCGTCCTGTGCCGGGTAGCCGGCCGGGGGCGCGTCGTACGAGGGCTGGGGCCGGCCGTACTGCTCGTACTGCTGCTGGCCGTACTGCTGCTGCTGACCGTACTGCTGGCCGTACTGCTGACCGTGGCCGACGACGCCGGGTGCTCCGAAGGCGTCATGGCCTGTGCCAGGGTACGGAACGCCGTATTGGCCGCTGCGGTCGTCGGGCGGTGTCACGGGTCCTCTCCTCACAAGGTGCGGCGGTGCGGTGCGAGCTCGGGCACAGGTCCGGAGCCGGTGGTGCGAAGGCCGTACAACGTCCGAACCCGAGCCCGCCGAAGCGGGCCCGGGGTCGGGCGTGAGGTGCTTCGAATACCAGGACGGTATCCGACGAACCGTCAGTGCAGGAGACTGCCCTGGAGTTCTGCGCGGAGAGCGGGGGTGAGGACGGCGCCGGCGCGGTCGACGAGGAGGGCCATCTCGTAGCCGACCAGGCCGATGTCGGAGTCCGGCGAGGCGAGTACGGCGAGGGCGGAGCCGTCGCTGACGGCCATCAGGAAGAGGAAGCCGCGCTCCATCTCGACGACGGTCTGGTTGACCTCGCCTCCCTCGAAGATCCGGCTGGCGCCGGAGGTGAGGGAGGTGAGGCCGGAGGCGACGGCGGCGAGCTGGTCGGCGCGGTCGCGGGGAAAGCCCTCCGACATGCACAGCAGGAGGCCGTCGGCGGAGACCACCACCGTGTGCGACACCCCGGGGGTGTTGTCCACGAAATTGGTGATCAGCCAGTTCAGGTTCTGTGCGGCCTGGCTCATCTGACTCAACTCAACGCTCCTGGTGGTTCGAGCCGCCGAAGAGATCGGTGCTGCGGTTCTGCTGTCCGTTGCCGGACTGGTCTGCCTGATCGGGGTCGATCCGGAAGCTTCCGGTGTTACCGGCACTGCGGCCCTGCTCCACACCGCGGCGCAGGTTCGTGAGGCGGCCACGGACCTCCTCGGGGCTGCGGGAGACCTGCGGCCCGTCCTGCGGGGTGGGCTTGGCGTTCCCGGCCACCAGGTTCTGCTTGGGCACCCGGCGCGGAAGGCCGGACGCCGTAGTGCCGGCCGAGGAGGGCTCGCGGAGCTGCTCGGCCCGCTGCCAGGCGCCGTCGTTGGGCGACTGCCAGGCGGCACCGGTCGGGCCGGTCGGTCCGGTGGGACCGTACCCGCCCAGCGCGGACACCTCGTGTCCGCGCGGTTCGGTCGGCGCCGAGGTGTCCTTGGCGCCGGCGAACCAGTTCGGGGTCTCGCCGGTGTCCTGGCGCCCGCTCTGGATCGGGGCGGAGCCGGGGCCACCACCCGCGAGCTGCTGGCCGGGACGGCGCTGCGGCAGTCCGGACGGCAGGGTGCCGGCCGGTTCGGCCGCGGGCAGCGCCGCCGGCTCCGGGCTGTACGGGTGGCCGGCCGGGGACTCCTCGGCCGGCCGGCCGTACTGGTCCCCGTCGTAGCCCTCGTCGTAGCCCTGGTACTGGTCGTACTGCCGGCCGTACTGGTCGCCCTGGCCCTGGGAGGCGCCGTACTGGTCGTCGGCGTACTCCTGCTGCTGCGGGAGCCGGCCGTAGGCGTCCTGGCCGTACGCGTCCTGCCCGTAGTCCGTCCCGGCGTAGCCGTTCTGGTCGTAGCCGTACTGCTCGTCGGCGTACCCGGCCGGGTTGTAGCCCTGGCCGCCGTACTGGTCGTCCTGGCCGTAGGTCTCGTCGTTTCGCCGGCCGTACGCCGGGTACTCCTCCTCGACCTCGGCGTCGAGCACCGGTGGCATCTGCGCGGTCTCCGGGCCGGACTCCAGGGCCGCCCGGCGGACCTGGTCGAGCCGCTGCGAGCGCTGGACGGCCTCCAGGGCCGGGCTGAACCCGCTGGAGCCGGCGCTGCCGTTGCCGGTGAGGTGGTCGTCGAAGCCCAGCTCGGCGGCGCTGCGCGGCTGCTCGCCGACGGCGGCCCAGTCGTTCGGGCCCGGCTCCTGCTCGGCGAAGATCCGGGAGACGGTGAACTGCTCCTCCGGCTCCGGCATCGCGCCCATCTGGGTCAGGAACGGCGGGAGCATGACCAGCGAGGTGGTGCCCGCGGACTCGCCCGAGGGGCGGAGCTGGACGCGGACGTCGTGCCGCTGGGAGAGCCGGCCGACCACGAAGAGGCCCATGCGGCGGGAGATGGTGGCGTCGACCGTGGGCGGCTCGGCCAGCTTCTCGTTGATCTCGGCGAAGTCCTCGGCGGTGAGGCCGATGCCCTTGTCGTGGATCTCGACCAGCACCCGGCCGTCCGGCAGGCGGGTCGCGTTGACCAGCACCCGGGTCTGCGGGCTGGAGAACGAGGTGGCGTTCTCCAGCAGCTCGGCGAGGAGGTGGACGAGGTCGGTCACGGCGGCGCCGACGACCTCGGCCTCGGGGATGCCGGAGAGCTCGACGCGCTCGTACTGCTCCACCTCGGAGGCGGCGGCGCGGAGCACGTCGACCAGCGGGACCGGCGTGTTCCAGCGGCGGCCGGCCTCCTCGCCCGCGAGGACGAGCAGGTTCTCACCGTTGCGGCGCATACGGGTCGCGAGGTGGTCCAGCTTGAAGAGGTTCTCCAGCTGGTCCGGGTCGGCCTCGTTGTTCTCCAGGTCGGTGATCAGCGCCAGCTGGCGCTGGATGAGGCCCTGGCTGCGACGCGACAGGTTGGTGAAGATCGCGTTGACGTTCCCTCGCAGCAGCGCCTGCTCGGCGGCGAGCGCCACCGCCTGCCGGTGGACCTGGTCGAAGGCCCGGGCGACCTCGCCGATCTCGTCCTTGCCGTACAGCGGGATCGGGGTGACGGAGGTGTCGACCCGGTCGGGGTCGGTCTTGGAGAGCTTCTCGACCAGGTCGGGCAGACGGTGGTCGGCGATCTCCAGGGCGGCGCTGCGCAGGGTGCGCATGCCGAGGATCATCGAGCGGGCCACGTAGCCGGTGAGCACACCGGCGAGGACCAGCGCGGCGAGCACGATCACCGAGTTGAGGATGGCGTCGTAGAGCGCGTTGTCCCGCAGGTCGGTGGCGTCGTTGACGACGTCGTCGAGCAGCGCGACCTCGGTGGCGCGCAGCGTCGAGATGTGCGCGTTGGCGGCCTGCTCCCAGTTCTCCTTGGTCAGACCGGCGTCCTTGGCCTCCTTGTAGGCGGCGTCGGCGGCGGCCTTGCCCTTGGTCATGCCCTCGGCGGCGGACTGGCTGTACGCGGCGCCGAGGCCGAGCAGGCCCACCATGGTGGGCGTGCTGCCGTTGGGCATCTTGTAGGCGGAGCGCTGGTCGATGGTGCTCTGCGCGACCTGGGCGTCGGAGAACCGCTTGGCGTCCTCGGGGGCGCTGCCGGTGTTGAACTCGGAGAGCGAGACCTGCTCGAGCTTCTGGGAGACCAGCAGCTGCTGGATCAGGTCGGTGTTCTCGTACCGGGTCGTGGACTGGGCCGAGATGCCGACCAGCAGGTGGAGCATCAGCGCGCGCTGGGTCGAGGCCGAGGCCTTGGCCAGCGACATCGCGTAGATCGCGCGGCCCTTGCTGGTGATGTTGCTGCTGCCGAGGCCGACCGAGTTGTCGTAGGCCAGCAGCGGGGCGACCATCACCGAGTACGCGGACTGGGTCGCGGTGGCGAACAGCTCCGGCTTGTACGCGACGTCGCGCAGGTGCGGCAGGAAGATGACGAGGCTCTGGAACGACTCGTGGCGGCGGGGAAGCTCGCCGGACTTGTCGGTGGCCTGGTACGCGGCGTTGTAGGCCTTGAGCGCGGTGTCCGTCGTCGCCCGGGTCTTGACCAGGTCACCGTTCGGGTCCTGGCCGGTGAGGAGCGGCGAGAGCGTCTTGTCGCGCTCGCTCTCCAGGGCCTCGGCGAGCTCGGTGGCGGCCTTGGCCAGGCGTGCCGTCTTCTCGGCGCGGGAGGCCTTGACGTAGCCGTCGACCGAGGTGTTGACGCGCAGGCCGCCGAAGACCAGGCCGATGATCACGGGGATCAGCAGGATGGCTATCAGACGGGCCGGCACACGCCAGTTCCGCGGCCGGAGGAAGTCGTACCGACTGCCCTTGCCGCCGCTTCCGTCCTCCGCCGAGTCGCCGCTGCGGCGCTCCGGGCCGGGTGCGGCCGGCGACTTCGGGGTGGGGGCCGGCGGGCGTTCCTCGACCGGCGTGAACGCGGAGAATCCGGCCGGGTCCGTTGCGGTACCGTTCGGCTCGCTCTGGCGGGGCTCGGAGCGCCGCTGCGGGGCGACTTGCTGCTTACGCCTCACTCGACAACAACCTCTCGGCCGATTGGCGGCCATGGATCAATCCAGCGCTACCCCTGGCAGCGACCCGCTGCTGGGTGGGACTGCCGTACAGGATTTAGGGGTAGCTGGAATTTCAGCACGTGCAGGGATGGGGGACAAACAGCGCCTGATGTCGTCCCGCTGCGGCATATTTCGGACATTCACCAACATGCCGCCGCAAAACCGTGGTCTTCTGGCGCTGAGCGATGCTAATTCGTTACTCATGGTCACTGTTGATCACAAAATGCCTACCGAACTGTTATCCGCTGCTTATGCGCGGGTCTTGCGCGGGCCGTCCGGACGTCACCCGCTCCGCAGGCAAGGACGCCCCGGTGCCCCGCCTGTGCGGCGGGGCACCGGGGCTGCCGTCCTGGCCCCCGGGTCAGCGGAGGCGGGCGAGGAGGGCGTGTTCGACGAGGGTGATGAGGGCGCTCTTGGCGCTGTCGCGGCGTCGGGCGTCCAGGGTGACGACGGGGGTGTCCGGTCCGAGCTGGAGGGCTTCGCGGACTTCGTCGGAGGTGTGGGGCTGGTGTCCGTCGAAGCCGTTGAGGGCGACGACGAAGGGGAGTCCGCTGTTCTCGAAGTAGTCGAGGGCGGGGAAGCAGTCGGCGAGGCGGCGGGTGTCGACGAGGACGACGGCGCCGATGGCGCCGCGGACGAGGTCGTCCCACATGAACCAGAAGCGGTCCTGGCCGGGGGTGCCGAAGAGGTAGAGGATGAGGTCTTCGTCGAGGGTGATGCGGCCGAAGTCCATCGCGACGGTGGTGGTCGTCTTGCCGGAGACGTGGCTGAGGTCGTCGATGCCGGCGGACGCGGAGGTCATGACGGCTTCGGTGCGCAGCGGGTTGATCTCGGAGACGGCGCCGACGAGCGTGGTCTTGCCGACACCGAAGCCGCCGGCGACGACGATCTTCGCCGAGGTCGTGGCGCGGGTGGCTCCGTTAGAGCTTGCGAAGTCCACTGAGGACCCTTTCGAGCAGCGTGACGTCGGGCGTTCCGCCCGACTCGCCCGCGGCGGCGGGCTGGTGGATGGCGACGAGGCCGGCCTCGGCAAGGTCGGCCACGAGGATGCGGGCGACACCGAGCGGCACGCCGGCCAGTGCGGAGATCTCCGCGATGGACTTGACCTCACGGCAGAGGTTCACGATCCGGGCGTGCTCGGGCAGCAGGCCACCGCTCCGCTCGGCGGAGCCCGTGGTCGAGATCAGCGCCTCGATGGCGAGCTGGTACCGGGGCCGGGTGCGGCCGCCGGTCATCGCGTACGGGCGGACCAGCGGCTGCTGCTCGTAGCCGTCGGACTGCTGCCCGCCGTAGCCGCTGCCGTACCCGCTGCCGTACGAGCCGGCGGGTGTCGAAGGCGGGGTCATGGGTCCTCCTTGTGCTGCAGCCTTGGGCAGCCGGTTCCAGCTGGGGCGATGCCAGCTGAGGCGAAGATCAGCTGCCTGCGGGTAGCTGAGGGTGAGGCGCCGGGTCCGGTCGGGTCGGACCCGGCGACGGGGTGGGACGGATGGGTGGAGCCGCTCAGGCCACTCAGTGCAGGAGACTGCCCTGGAGTTCTGCGCGGAGAGCGGGGGTGAGGACGGCGCCGGCGCGGTCGACGAGGAGGGCCATCTCGTAGCCGACCAGGCCGATGTCGGAGTCCGGCGAGGCGAGTACGGCGAGGGCGGAGCCGTCGCTGACGGCCATCAGGAAGAGGAAGCCGCGCTCCATCTCGACGACGGTCTGGTTGACCTCGCCTCCCTCGAAGATCCGGCTGGCGCCGGAGGTGAGGGAGGTGAGGCCGGAGGCGACGGCGGCGAGCTGGTCGGCGCGGTCGCGGGGAAAGCCCTCCGACATGCACAGCAGGAGGCCGTCGGCGGAGACCACCACCGTGTGCGACACCCCGGGGGTGTTGTCCACGAAATTGGTGATCAGCCAGTTCAGGTTCTGTGCGGCCTGGCTCATCTGATTCAACTCAACGCTCCTGATGATCTGCGCCGTTGCCGTCGGTGCGGCCCCCGAAACTATCGAACCCTGGCTGCTGGGCACCATGCTGGAAGCCCGACTGGTTTCCCTGGCCCGGCTGGCCCGCCGGACCGCCCTGGCCGGAGGCCTGCTCGGCCCCGGCCCGGCGGCCCTGCTGGATCCCGCGGCGCAGGTTGGTCAGCCGGCCGCGGACCTCCTCGGGCGCCCGGGAGACCTGCGGACCGGTCAGCGGGGACGCCTCGGCGGTGCCGGAGACCAGGTTGGCCTGCGGGGTCCGCCGGGGGAGGCCGGACATCGTCACGCCGCTGGTCGAGGGCTCGCGGACCTGCTCGGCCCGGCGCCAGCGCTCGTCGTTGGCCGACGGGCGCCACGGCGCGTCGCCCTGGCCGGGCTCACCGGGCTGACCGCCCTGCGGGCCCGGACCGGCCGGACCGGGCTGACCGGCCTGGCCGGGCTGCGGCCGGCCCTGGGGGGCCTGCTGCTGAGCCTGGGCCTGGGCCTGCTGGGCCTGAGCCTGCTGGGCCTGAGCCTGGGCGGCCTGCTGCTGTGCCTGCTGCTGGGCCTGTCGGCCCTGCGGGGCGTCGTCCGGGAACCCGGGCGCGGTCGTCCCGGGCCGGCGCGGCTGGTACTGCCGGGCCCGGGCCGCCTGCGCGGCCTCGGCCGGCTGGGCCTGGTCGGGCCGGCCGTTCTCCCGGTACCAGCTCTGCTCCACCGACTCGAAGCCCTGGGCGCCGTCCGGGGTGCCGCCGTGCGACGGACCGGTCGGCAGCGCCATCGGCTCCTGGCGGACGGGCTCCTGACGGACCGGCTCCGGGCGGACCGGCTCCGGCCGGGCGGCCGGGTTCGGCATGCTCGGCAGGACCGGCTCGACCAGGCCGAGGCCCAGCGGGTCACGCGGGTCGATCTCGCTGGCCTCGAAGCGCGGCCGGGCGAACTGCGCGGTGCTCTCCGTCGCCGATGACTCGGCCGACGGCAGCGGCTGCGGCTGGGCCTGCGGCGGGAGCTGCTGGGGCTGGCCCTGCTGCTGCGGCCGGCCCTGCGGCGGGACGTCCGTACCGGGGCCCTGCGGGCGTCGCGGACCCGGTCCGCCCGGTCCGCCCGGGCCCTGCGGGCCCTGGCCGGGCTGGCGGCGCTGCGGCAGGCCGTCCTGCGGCCGGTTGCCCGGGCGGGCGCCCTGCGGCGCACCCGGACGGCCGGCCTGGTCGGCCCAGCCGTGCTGCGGCTGCTCGCCGGTCCGGGCGCCCGGACCGCCGTCGAGGCCGTCGGGGCGGGGCCGCTCCTGGCCGGGGCGACGGCCGTCGGCCGGCCGGCCCGGACCCTGCTGCGGTCCGCCGGGCTGCTGCTGGCCGCGGCGCGGCAGCGAGGCGCCGGGGCCGCCCTGCTGCGGGCCCTGGCGGCCCGGGGTGCGCTGCGGCAGCCCGCCCTGCTGCGACTGCTGGGCCTGCTGCGGCTGCTGACCGGGCTGGGTCTGCTGACCGGGCCGGCCCGGCTGGCCGCCCCGGCCCGCGGGCTGGTTCTCGTGCAGTGCCTGGCCGACCTGTCGGGTCGGCAGACCGCCGCCGGTGCGGCCGCCCTGGCCGCCCGGCGCGCCGGGACCGCCCTGGGCACCCGGGCCGCCGGGGCCGCCCTGGCCGAGCTGCGGACGGCTCTGCGGGGCGCCGCCGGCCGGGCCCTGGCCGAGTGCGGCCGGGGCGCCGCCCGGGCCTCCGGGCACCTGGCGCTGCTGGCGCGGCGTCGGGGCGACCCCGCGCTGCTGCTTGGCCTGGGCCGGGCCGGGCCGGGCGGGGCCGCGGCGGTCGGCGGAGTTGGTGACGTCCACCGGGAGCATGACCAGCGCGGTGGTGCCGCCGGAGTCGCTGGGGCGCAGCTGGATCCGGATGCCGTGACGCAGCGACAGGCGGCCGACCACGAAGAGGCCCATGCGGCGGGAGACCGAGACGTCCACCGTCGGCGGGTTGGCGAGGCGCTCGTTGATGTCGGCGAGGTCGTCGGGGCTGAGGCCGATGCCGGTGTCGTGGATCTCGACCAGCACCCGGCCGTCCGGCAGCGCGTGGCCGGTCACCCGGACGCGGGTCTGCGGGCTGGAGAACGAGGTGGCGTTCTCCAGCAGCTCGGCGAGCAGGTGGACGAGGTCGTTGACGACGCGGCCGGCGACCTCGGCGGAGGGCACCGAGGCGAGTTCGATGCGCTCGTACTGCTCCACCTCGGAGGCGGCGGCGCGGAGCACGTCGACCAGCGGGACGGGCCTGGTCCAGCGGCGGCCCGGGTCCTCACCCGCGAGGACGAGGAGGTTCTCACCGTTGCGGCGCATGCGGGTCGCGAGGTGGTCGAGCTTGAACAGGTTGGCCAGCTGGTCCGGGTCGGCCTCGCGGCTCTCCAGCTCGGAGATGAGCGACAGCTGGCGCTGGATGAGGCCCTGGCTGCGGCGCGAGAGGTTGGTGAACATCGCGTTGATGTTGCCGCGGAGGAGGGCCTGCTCGGCGGCGAGGCGGACGGCCTCGCTGTGCACCATGTCGAACGCGTGCGCCACGTGGCCGATCTCGTCCGTGGAGTCGACGGCGACGGGCTCGACGGTGACGTCGACGTCGTGCGGGTCGCTCTCGGAGAGCGTCTTGACCAGCTCGGGCAGCCGCCGCTCGGCGACGTCCTCGGCCGCGGCCTGGAGGCGGGTCAGCGAGCGCACCATCGAGCGGGCGATCAGACCGGCGCCACCGAGGGCGACGAGCAGCACGAGGGCGACGGCGGCACCGATGATCAATGCTTCGGTGTCGGCCTGGGACTGCAGGTCCTGGGCCTTGCCGTCGAGGTCCTCGATCAGCTTGGCCTCGATCCGGCGCTCGGCCGTGATCTTGGCGGTGATCTTCTCGTACCAGTCCTTGTACGAGACGGGCTCGGTCTGGTGGATACCGCTCTGCTGGAGGATCGAGCGCGAGTAGCGGTCGGCGTCGGCGACCACCGAGTTGTAGCTGAGCTGGCCGCGCAGGTTGTCCAGGTCGTGCGAGGTGTAGATGTTGTTGAAGCTGGTGAGCGCGTTGTCGTAGGACGTGCGCAGGCGGATGCCGAAGGACTCGTCGCTCAGGCTGAGGTCGGGCGGCCGGTTGGCGAGCGCGGCGCTGATCAGCGCGCGCTGCTGCGAGGTGGCGTTCTTGGCCAGCGAGAACTGCTGGAGCGCGCGGGTGGCGCGGACCAGGTCGCGGTTGTTGGACGCGAGCGCGATGTCCTGCGAGATCGACAGCAGGTCTCGGATGATCACGTCGTACGCGGTGATCGTGGCCTGGATGTTCTGGTTGTTCTGGTACGGGTTGCCACGCGCGTCCGAGATCGAGTTCAGGTCGCGGCGGATCTGGAAGAGCAGGGCCTTTCCACCGGAGAGTTCGAGGTTCTCGAACTTGTCCGAGGACGCGGTGAAGGTGCGGTTCAGGTCGTCGGTGATCTTGCGGGCCGCGACGATGTCGTCGTCGAGCGGCTTCTGCGGATCCGCGGTGATCGGGCCGGCGCTGATGTCGCGCTCGTTCTGCAGGGCGTCGGCGAGGTTGGTCGCCTTCTTGGCCAGGTCGGACAGGTTGGCCATCTGGGCGAGCTGCTGCGAGGCCTCCAGCGAGGTCTGGATGCGCAGGCCACCGAGGACCAGCGCGACCAGCACGGGCAGCGTCAGCAGCGCGATCAGTCGGGTCCGGATCCGCCAGTTGCGCATCGCGAGCCGGCTGAGACCGGTGGCGCGCCGCCGGGTGAGGGACTTCCGCAGTTTGTCCCGGGTGGACTTCCGATCCTGTTGGCCGTCGTCCTCCGGGCGGCCGCCCGCTTCGGGCCCGGGCCCGGCCGACCCGCCGGGCGCTGCCGCCTGCTGGGGGCCTGCCACGGGCTCTCGCGACTCCGGGTCACCCGCGGCGCCGCTACCCCTTTTGAAACGTCCCTGCACTGGCGTCGCAACCTCTGGACCGGGCGTCCCGCCGCGTCGCCGCAGCCTGGACGGTGTGGAGTTTCCATCCGCACCCCGGCCGGTCCGGGAGAGCGGGTCACCGGGGTGGACTTCTCCCTACCCACGGTCCGTGGCATTCCAGCACAGCCGGGGAATCCCAACAAGGGCCGCCAGGCCCCACCCGGTCACGCTACCGACCGCGCGCGTGGTTTCACTGACTGTGCGGTAACAGGACCGGAATACCGCCTTTTTCGGACACTCGTCGGATACATGCCAAGGCGACCCGAGATCAACTGGACGAGTAGACCTTCCCGAATGCCCGATATATCCGCTATGCCGGTAAATCCTGATGCGGCGATATGTCGGATATCGGAGAATTGGGTGTGAATTTGTGAGCAAAATCACAGGTCAATGTGTAGCTTTGGTCACGGTGGCTGTGGAAAGAGATCCGTAACCTTGCGGTATCCGGCGCACGGCCTCGATCAGCCTGCCCAGAATCTCCCCGAACCACTCAGGCGGCTCCGGTTCCACGCCGGGCCGGCCGCGAACCCGAGGTGCTGACGCGATGTCCCAGGCGAACACGGCCACCCAGTCCACGCCCACCGGCGGCTCCACGGCGAACCCGCGCCGGACGACGCTGGCCTCGGTCGAGGACTTCAGCAGGATCCCCGGCGCCCGCACGCCGCAGGACGTGGTGACCTACGCCACCGAGCTGCCCGTCAGCACCGCCAACCCGCGGCGCACCCGGCTGATGGTCGCTCCGGTCGTGGCCGTCCCGCAGGACTGAGCCACCCCGCGCGCCGCGAAGGGCGCCGCGGCCGCCCCCGCCGGGCGGCCGCGGCGCCCTTCGTGCTTCCACCCCCGCTTCCACCCCCGCTCCGGCGGCCGGATCCGCGCCCGCCGGGCCGGCGCGGACCGGGCCGCGGCCGCGCATCCGGGCGCAACCACGCTGAACAGGGGCAAAGCGGCCACGGGGGTGCCCGCGCGATAGCCTGGTTCGCGATCGAGCGGGGCCGGGCCCACGGGGGCGCGGCACCCACCAGCGCCCGGGCGCGCCCCGGGCGGCCGACGAAGCGAGGGGTACCCCAGTCGTGCGCATTGCCAGGTTTTCCGTCCGGGAGGGGAGCCCTGCCGCCGGCAGCGTCTCCTTCGGTGTGGTCGAGGGCGACCCCGCCCAGCCCGAGTCTCTGGTCGTCCACGCCCTGGCGGGCCACCCGTTCGGGCAGCCCCAGCCCACCGGTGAGAGCTACCGGTTCCAGGACGTCCGGCTGCTCAGCCCGATGCTCCCCAACAAGATCGTCGCGGTCGGCCGCAACTACGCGGCGCACGCCGCGGAGCTCGGCAACGACGTCCCCGACGTGCCGCTGACCTTCTTCAAGCCGTCCACCTCGGTGATCGGCCCGACCGAGCAGATCGCCTACCCGCCGTTCTCCTCGGACGTCCACCACGAGGCCGAACTGGCCGTGGTGATCGGCCGGATGTGCCGGGAGGTGCCGCTGGACCGGGTGCCCGAGGTGATCCTCGGCTACACCTGCGCCAACGACGTCACGGCGCGCGACGTCCAGCAGCGCGAGGGCCAGTGGGCCCGGGCCAAGGGCTTCGACACGGCCTGCCCGCTCGGCCCGTGGATCGAGACCGACCTCGACCCGGCCGACCTCGCCATCACCTGCACGGTCAACGGCGAGCTGCGGCAGACCGGCCGCACCTCCCTGATGGTCCGCTCGGTCGCGGAGCTGATCGTCCACATCTCCGAGGCCATGACGCTGCTGCCCGGCGACGTCATCCTCACCGGCACGCCCGCAGGGGTGGGCCCGCTCAACGTCGGCGACGAGGTCGCCGTCTCCATCGAAGGCATCGGCACTCTCGCCAACAAGGTGATCAAGCGTGGCTAACACTGACCCGAGCGTTCGGGTTCGCTTCTGTCCGTCCCCGACCGGGAACCCGCACGTGGGCCTGGTCCGGACCGCCCTCTTCAACTGGGCCTTCGCCCGCCACAACGGCGGCAAGCTGGTCTTCCGGATCGAGGACACCGACTCCGCCCGCGACTCCGAGGAGTCGTACAACCAGCTGCTCGACGCCATGAAGTGGCTCGGCTTCGACTGGGACGAGGGCCCGGAGACGGGCGGCCCGCACGAGCCGTACCGCCAGTCGCAGCGGATGGACATCTACGCCGACGTCGCCCGCCGCCTGCACGAGGCCGGCCACGCCTACCACTGCTACTGCTCCACCGAGGAGCTGGACGCCCGCCGCGAGGCGGCCCGCGCGGCCGGCAAGCCCTCCGGCTACGACGGCCACTGCCGCGAGCTGACGGACGAGCAGGTCGCCGTCTACAAGCTGGAGAAGCGCGAGCCGATCCTGCGGTTCCGGATGCCCGACCGCACCATCGCCTTCGACGACCTGGTGCGCGGCACGCTCAGCTTCGAGCCGGAGAACGTGCCCGACTACGGCATCGTCCGGGCCAACGGCGCGCCGCTGTACACCCTGGTCAACCCGGTGGACGACGCCCTGATGGGCATCACCCACGTGCTCCGCGGCGAGGACCTGCTCTCCTCGACCCCGCGCCAGGTCGCGCTGTACGAGGCGCTGGGCGAGATCGGCGTCGGCAACGGCACCACCCCGCGGTTCGGCCACCTGCCGTACGTGATGGGCGAGGGCAACAAGAAGCTCTCCAAGCGCGACCCGCAGGCCTCGCTCAACCTGTACCGCGAGCGCGGCTTCATCCGCGAGGGCCTGCTCAACTACCTCTCGCTGCTCGGCTGGTCGCTCTCCGCGGACGACGACATCTTCAGCGTGGAGCAGCTGGTCGAGGCGTTCGACATCGCCGACGTCAACGCCAACCCGGCCCGCTTCGACCTGAAGAAGTGCGAGCACATCAACGCCGAGCACCTGCGCCGGCTCGCCCCGGAGGACTTCGTCCGGCGCCTGGTGCCGTACCTCCAGGCCCCCGGGCTGCTGCCGGCCGAGCCGACCGCCGAGCAGCTGGAGCTGCTGTCCAAGGTGGCGCCGCTCACCCAGGAGCGGATGGTCGTGCTGAGCGAGATCGCCGCGATGGCCGGCTTCCTGTTCGTCGCCCCCGAGGACTTCGCCCTCGACCCGGACGACGCGGCCAAGGTGCTCACCGCGGACGCGCGGCCGGTGCTGCAGGCCAGCATCGCGGCGCTGGAGGCGCTGGAGGACTTCTCGCCGGAGCCGATCCAGGCCGCACTGCGCGAGGCGCTGGTGGAGGGGCTGGGCATCAAGCCCAAGTTCGCCTTCACGCCGCTGCGGGTGGCCGTCACGGGCCGCCGGGTCTCCCCGCCGCTCTTCGAGTCGATGGAGCTGCTCGGCCGCCCGGAGACGCTGCGCCGGCTGACCGCCGCGCTGGCCGTGCTCCCGGCTGCCTGACGGGCGGCGGGCGCCGCTCCGAGGGCCGGCCGACGGCTGCCCGAGGGCCGTGCGTGGGATCCCGCGGGCGGCTGCGGGCCGGGTTCTGACCTGGCCGGCAGCCGCCCGTGCCGCTGCCTGGGGTTATCGATTTTGGAGCCAGGCCAGACGTCGGGTAATGTTCTTTCTGCGCCGCCCGGGAGGGAACGGACGAGGGAGCGAAACCCCGTCGGGACCGGACCGAGAGGCGCAACGCCGAGGAGAGCCCGCAAGGGTTCAACTCCGGTGGGGTATGGTGTAATTGGCAGCACGAGTGATTCTGGTTCATTTAGTCTAGGTTCGAGTCCTGGTACCCCAGCGCAGTACGAGCAAGACCCAGCAGTTGAATTGAAGATCAAGCCCCCGTTGTGTAGCGGCCTAGCACGCTGCCCTCTCACGGCAGTAGCGCCGGTTCGAATCCGGTCGGGGGTACGGATCCCGCAAGGGATCACCTGGAAAGCCCCCGTTGTGTAGCGGCCTAGCACGCTGCCCTCTCACGGCAGTAGCGCCGGTTCGAATCCGGTCGGGGGTACGGATCCCGCAAGGGATCGCCAGGAAGCCCCCGTTGTGTAGCGGCCTAGCACGCTGCCCTCTCACGGCAGTAGCGCCGGTTCGAATCCGGTCGGGGGTACCAGAGCACGAAGCCGGTGGGTCGTCCCATCGGCCGATTGCTTTGTTGGGGTATGGTGTAATTGGCAGCACGAGTGATTCTGGTTCATTTAGTCTAGGTTCGAGTCCTGGTACCCCAGCCAGAAGTAAGCAGGGCCCTGGTGATCCAGGGCCTTTTGTGTTTTCCGGGTAATTCCCGGCCGCATTCTCCGCGAAAGGGCCCGCTCACTTCGGTGAGCGGGCCCTTTCGCGGTGGTCCGGTCGCGGTGGCCGGGGGATCAGCTGCGGCGGAGCGCCTCGGTCAGGCGGTTGGCGGATTCGATGATGGCCTGGGCGTGCATGCGGCCCGGGTGGCGGGTCAGCCGCTCGATCGGGCCGGAGACGGAGACGGCGGCCACCACGCGGTTGGAGGGGCCGCGCACGGGCGCGGAGACGGACGCCACGCCCGGCTCCCGCTCGCCGATCGACTGGGCCCAGCCGCGGCGCCGTACGCCGCTCAGGGCGGTCGCGGTGAAGCGGGCGCCCTGGAGGCCCCGGTGGAGCCGCTCGGGCTCCTCCCAGGCCAGCAGGACCTGGGCGGCGGAGCCGGCCTTCATCGGCAGGGTGCTGCCGACCGGGACGGTGTCCCGCAGGCCGGAGAGCCGCTCGGCGGCGGCTACGCAGATCCGCATCTCGCCCTGCCGGCGGTAGAGCTGCGCGCTCTCGCCGGTGACGTCGCGCAGGTGGGTCAGGACCGGGCCCGCGGTGGCGAGCAGCCGGTCCTCGCCCGCCGCGGCGGAGAGTTCGGAGAGACGGGGGCCGAGGATGAACCGGCCCTGCATGTCCCTGGTGACCAGTCGGTGGTGTTCGAGTGCGACGGCGAGTCGGTGGGCCGTGGGCCGCGCCAGACCGGTGGCGGCGACCAGCCCCGCCAACGTGGCGGGGCCCGACTCCAGTGCGCTCAGCACCAGAGCGGCCTTGTCGAGAACGCCGACGCCGCTAGAGTTGTCCATGCCCTAAGACTGCAGTCTCATTCCGCGAGACGCAAGTTCAATCTTCCGGGAAAAGCGCCACTCTGGATGCAGCAGCCCGGGAGACATCCAGGATGCGACCCCAACAAGGCGTCCGCATCGTGGACACCGATCCGGCGTGCAGGTCGCGCGACGCGAGCCTCACAGGGCGGCGTAAGCACTGACCCCGACGACACGAGAAGGCCGGCAACGCGGCCGGCTGGAGGGAATCCGATGGGACGGACACTCGCAGAGAAGGTCTGGGACGATCACGTCGTGCGGCGCGCGGAGGGCGAGCCCGACCTGCTCTTCATCGACCTGCACCTGCTCCACGAGGTCACCAGCCCGCAGGCCTTCGACGGCCTCCGGCTGGCCGGGCGCACGGTCCGCCGGACCGATCTGACGATCGCCACCGAGGACCACAACACCCCGACCCTGGACATCGACAAGCCGATCGCCGACCCGGTCTCCAGGATCCAGCTGGAGACGCTGCGCCGGAACGCCGCCGAGTTCGGCGTGCGGATCCACTCGCTGGGCGACGTCGAGCAGGGCGTCGTGCACGTGGTCGGCCCGCAGCTGGGCCTGACCCAGCCCGGCACCACCGTGGTCTGCGGCGACTCCCACACCTCCACCCACGGCGCGTTCGGCGCCCTGGCCTTCGGCATCGGCACCAGCCAGGTGGAGCACGTGCTGGCCACCCAGACGCTGCCGCTGGCCCCGTTCAGGACGATGGCCATCACCGTCGAGGGCGAGCTGCCCGAGGGTGTCACCGCCAAGGACCTGATCCTGGCGATCATCACCCGGATCGGCACCGGCGGCGGCCAGGGCTACGTCCTGGAGTACCGCGGCTCGGCCATCCGCAGCCTCTCCATGGAGGCCCGGATGACCATCTGCAACATGTCGATCGAGGCGGGTGCCCGGGCCGGCATGATCGCCCCCGACCGGACCACCTTCGACTACCTGGAGGGCCGCCCGCACGCCCCCGCGGGCGAGGACTGGGACGCCGCGGTCGAGTACTGGAAGACCCTGGTCACCGACGAGGACGCGGTCTTCGACCACGAGGTCTTCATCGACGCGACCGAGCTGACCCCGTTCGTCACCTGGGGCACCAACCCGGGCCAGGGCGCCCCGCTGGGCGCCTCGGTGCCGGACCCGGCCTCCTTCGCCGACCCGCAGGAGCGGACCGCCGCCGAGAACGCCCTGACGTACATGGGCCTGGAGGCCGGCACCCCGCTGCGCGAGGTCACCGTCGACGCGGTCTTCGTGGGCTCCTGCACCAACGGCCGGATCGAGGACCTCCGGGCCGCGGCCGCCGTCCTGGAGGGCCGCAGCGTCGCCGAGGGCGTGCGGATGCTGGTCGTCCCCGGCTCGGTGCGGGTCGCCCTGCAGGCCGTCGAGGAGGGCCTGGACAAGGTGTTCACCGCCGCCGGTGCCGAGTGGCGCCACGCGGGCTGCTCGATGTGCCTGGGCATGAACCCGGACCAGCTGGCCCCGGGCGAGCGCTGCGCCTCGACCTCGAACCGCAACTTCGAGGGCCGTCAGGGCAAGGGCGGTCGCACCCACCTGGTGTCCCCGCAGGTCGCCGCCGCCACCGCCGTCCTGGGCCGACTGGCCGCACCCGCCGATCTCTCGTCCGACGTCGCTGTGGAGGCCTGAGCAGCATGGAGAAGTTCACCACCCACACCGGCCGGGCCGTTCCGCTGCGCCGCAGCAACGTCGACACCGACCAGATCATCCCGGCCCACTGGCTGAAGAAGGTCACCCGTTCCGGTTTCGAGGGCGGGCTGTTCGAGGCCTGGCGCAAGGACGAGTCGTTCATCCTCAACCGCCCCGAGCGGGAGGGGGCCACCGTCCTGGTGGCCGGCCCCGAGTTCGGCACCGGCTCCTCCCGCGAGCACGCGGTCTGGGCGCTGCAGAACTACGGCTTCCACGCCGTGATCTCCTCCCGGTTCGCCGACATCTTCCGCGGCAACTCGCTGAAGAACGGCCTGCTCACGGTCGTCCTGCCGCAGGAGACCGTGGAGCGGCTCTGGGCGCTCACCGAGGCCGACCCGACGGCCGAGATCACCGTCGACCTGGAGGCCCGCGAGGTGCGCGCCGAGGGCCTGACCGCCTCCTTCGAGCTGGACGACAACGTGCGTTGGCGGCTGCTGAACGGTCTGGACGACATCAGCATCACCCTTCGTAACGAGGATGACATCGCGGCCTTCGAGGCCACCCGGCCGGCGTTCAAGCCGCGCACCCTGCCGGTCGCCTGAGAACCCGCTCCGATCGCGAGAAGCGCTGGGGAACAAGCATTCTGACGTTCCGCCGGATGGCCCGTTCCCCCCTCGGGGGGGCGGGCCATCCGGCGTTCCGGAGCACGAGTTCGCCTCCCCGGGCGGCCCCCGATTGCCGATTTGGCAATGCCGCAGAGGGCCCCGGGCAAGCACAACTGCGGGTAGATGGCACAATCAGTACATGCACCGGCACCATGAACCTCCGTACGCGGGCGGCGAACCCGCGTCACCGGAGTCCACGGGCCGGGGATCCGAACGCCGAATTGACGATCGGCCGGACGCCGCCACCTCAGCTGCTGAGGAGCCGGACGACCCGGAAGTCGCAGCGCTCTACGCGCTTGTGGCCGAGCGGTTGAAGCAAGCTCACGCCCGCGTGCATGCGCTGAACGTGTCTGCCGATGCAAAGACCGCTCTCACCCGACAACTCCTCATCGTCACCGAGACCGCCAAGCGCGATCTTCCGGGGGCGGCAAGGCGGTTGAGTCGCTTTGTGCAGGACCTCGACGACGGGCCCCCGCCGGTCGTCTGAGGTCGCCGACGCGCAAATCCATTGCGACACTAGGGTGATTCGCGCGTTTGGTAATTGAAAGTCCGCAGATACATACCTAACGTGCGAAATGAACGGATGGAATCATCCGGCGCCCGTTTCCGAAGGGGAAGACGTGAACAAGGCTCAGCTTGTCGAAGCGGTGGCCGAGCAGCTGGGCGGTCGCAAGGCTGCCGCAGAGGCCGTCGACGCAGTGCTCGACACCATGGTCCGCGCCGTTGTGGCCGGCGACCGGGTGTCGGTCACCGGTTTTGGCACCTTTGAGAAGGTGGAGCGCTCCGCGCGCTTCGCCCGCAACCCGCAGACCGGCGAGAAGGTCAAGGTCAAGAAGACCTCGGTGCCCCGCTTCCGTCCCGGCCAGGGCTTCAAGGACCTGGTCAGCGGCAGCAAGAAGCTGCCGAAGGAAGGCCCCTCGGTGAAGAAGGCCCCCAAGGGCTCCCTCACCCCGGGCAAGAGCGGCGTCGCCGCGACCCCGGCCGCCAAGCGCGCCGCCACCAAGCGTTCGGCCACGGCCGCCGCCGCGGCCCCCGCCGCCACCAAGAAGGCCGCGGCGAAGAAGACGGCGACCACCGCCGCCGCCAAGAAGACCACGGCCACCACCGCCAAGAAGGCGGCCGTCACCAAGAAGGCCACCCCGGCCGCGGCGAAGAAGACGGCGACCACCGCCGCCGCCACCAAGAAGACCGCGGCCGCCGCCAAGAAGGCGACCACCACCGCCGCCGCCAAGAAGACCACGGCCACCGCCGCGAAGAAGGCGACCGCCACGGCCAAGAAGACGGCTCCGGCGAAGAAGACCGCCACCCGCAAGACCACCGCGCGCAAGACCAGCGCCAAGTAGTCGCGAACGGCCTTCCAGAGCCGTGGCGCACCTCCCCCCGGGACCGGGGCGGACGGGCCGCCACGGCTCTTCGGGTTCCGGGCCCGGCACCCGGGCGCGCCGGCCGGTCAGGCCTCGGCCGGGTCCGGGAAGGTCTGCAGCGTCAGGAAGACCACCCGGCGCGCCCCGCCGGTGCCCTCGGTGCGGATCCGCACCCGCTGGCCGGGGCGGAGCAGCCGCAGGCCGCCCGCGTCGAAGGCGGCCGCGTCGAACGGCACCGGGGTCCCGTCGTCGAGCAGCACGGAGCCGGCCCGGGTGGCGGGGTCGAAGGTGAACGCGGTGGCCTGCATGAAAGCAGCATAGCGAGCGGCACCGACAGCCCCGGGTGGTGTCTCAGCCGGCCCCGGCGGCCGGGCCCGGGGCGTAGCCGAGCCGGGCCGACAGCGCACCGGTGTGCGGGCCCACCCCCAGGGCCAGCGCCTCGCCGAGGTCGGCGCCGGTGTCGACGTCCCGGCGGACCGACTGCACGCCGTCCAGCCGCAGTTCGCGGGCGCCGCCGGCGGCGTGCCGGGCCCGCGAGCCGTCACCGAACGCCGGCGAGAGCGGGCTGCCGGGGGCGCAGGCGAGCAGTGTGGTGCCGAGCCCCGGGGCGTCGGCCAGGAAGGCCCGCCCGGCCGGCGGAACGGCCGCCAGCACCCGGGCCAGCTCGGCCGGGCGCAGCGCCGGCAGGTCGGCCGAGAGCGCGGCCAGCGGGGCGCGCGGGGCGAGCGCCAGCGCGGCCGCCGCGCCGTGCACCAACGCCCGGTTGAGGTCACCGCCCGGCTCGTCGTCGACCACCACGGCACCGAGCGCGGCGAGCCGCGCACCGGCCCGGGCGTCCCGGGTCACCACCAGCACCCGGGCCACGCCCGGCGTGGCCAGCGCGGCGGCGGCGGTGTCCAGGGCGAAGGAGAGGGCCAGGTCCGGACGGTGCTCCCCGGCGAACGGGGCCAGCCGGGTCTTCGCCAGGGCGAGCGGCTTGAGCGGGAGCACCAGCGACCAGCCGGCGGCGGGTGCGGGGGGCGCGACGGGCCCACTGGGGCGTACGGTGTCCTGGGTCATCGGCGTCATTGTGACGCCGGTGCCGGAACCCCCGCCAGGCCGTCCGAGCTGTGCGGACGTGCGTTTGATCACGCCCGCCCGACGTGCTGGCGAGGTTGCTCGACAGCCGCTTCGCGGTCGGGCGAGACTGTTCGGCGCCCGGGCCCCCGCGGGGGGTGCCGGAGCCGAGGGACTGCGGCACCCCACGTGCCGCACCGGATGAGGAGGACCTGGGGTGGCCCGCCGCTCGTACGCCAGCTTCGGCAACGCCGACTACGGCATCTGGTACCGCTTCGCGGCCGTGCTGGTGAAGCCGGTGACGACCGCGCTGGTGAAGCCCGACTGGCGGGGCTGGGAGCACCTTCCGAAGGAGGGGGGCTTCATCGCCGCGGTCAACCACAACTCGATCATCGACCCGGTGGTCTACGCGCACTGGCAGTACAACAGCGGGCGTCCGCCGCGGATCCTCGGCAAGTCCTCGCTGTTCTCGGTGCCGTTCATCGGATTCATGCTGCGCAAGACCGGCCAGATCCCGGTGTTCCGGGAGTCGACCGACGCCGCGCAGGCGTTCCGGGCCGCGATCGACGCGGTGAACGGCGGCCAGTGCGTGCAGTTCTACCCGGAGGGAACGCTCACCCGGGATCCGGACCTGTGGCCGATGACCGGGAAGAGCGGGGTGGCCCGGGTCGCCCTGATGACCGGTGCGCCGGTCATCCCGGTCGCGCACTGGGGCGCGCACGAGATCATCCCGCCGTACGGCCGGGGCACCTCGGGCAAGGGCCGGTTCAACCTCTTCCCGCGGCACAAGGTGACCGTGGCGGCCGGCCCGCCGGTGGACCTGAGCAAGTACCAGGGGCAGGAGCTGACCGCACAGGTGCTGCGGGACGCGACCGAGGACATCATGCAGGCCATCACCGCCGTACTCGCCGGCATCCGCGGCGAGGAGGCCCCGCCCGAGCGCTACGACATGCGCGCGGCGGCCCGGAGCCGGGCCACGGCGGCCGCGGCCGAACGGCAGCGCGCGGCCGGCAAGCGCCACAACGACGCCGAGGAGGCGGGCAAGTGACCCGATGCGCCGTGTTCGGGACGGGCTCCTGGGGGACCGCCTTCGCGATGGTGCTCGCCGACGCGGGCTGCGAGGTGACGCTCTGGGGCCGCCGGTGGGAGCTGGTGGACGCGATCCACACCACCCACGTCAATCCCGACTACCTGCCCGGCGTCCCGCTGCCGCCCTCGATCCGGGCCACCACGGACCCGGCGGCGGCGCTGGCCGGGGCCGACTTCGCGGTGCTCGCGGTGCCCTCGCAGACGCTGCGGGAGAACCTGGCCGCCTGGGCGCCGCTGATCGAGCCGCAGACGGTGCTGGTCAGCCTGATGAAGGGCATCGAACTCGGCACCGCCAAGCGGATGAGCGAGGTGATCGCCGAGGTCGCCGACGTCCGGGCGGAGCGGGTGGCGGTCGTCAGCGGCCCCAACCTGGCCCGGGAGATCGCCAACCGGCAGCCCGCCGCGAGCGTGGTGGCCTGCACCGACGAGGCGGTCGCCAAGCAGCTCCAGGCGGCCTGCCACACCCCGTACTTCCGGCCGTACACCAACACCGACGTGATCGGCTGCGAACTGGGCGGCGCGGTGAAGAACGTGATCGGCCTGGCGGTCGGCATGGCCGACGGCATGGGGCTCGGCGACAACACCAAGGCGACGCTGATCACCCGCGGGCTGGCCGAGACCACCCGGCTCGGGATGGCGCTCGGCGCCGACCCCTACACCTTCGCGGGGCTGGCCGGGATGGGTGACCTGGTGGCGACCTGCTCCTCGCCGCTGTCGCGCAACCACACCTTCGGCACCAACCTGGGCCGGGGGATGTCGCTCGCCGAGACCATCGCGGCCACCCGGCAGACCGCGGAGGGCGTCAAGTCCTGCGAGTCGGTGCTCGACCTGGCCCGGCGCAGCGGCGTCGACATGCCGATCGTCGAGGCCGTGGTGGACGTGGTGCACAACGGGCGCCCCACCCAGGAGGCCCTGCAGACCCTGATGTCGCGTTCGGCCAAGGCGGAGCGGCACTGACCGCGTTCGCCGGGAACGGTGGACTTCCCCAGGGTGGCTGACTTTCCGGAAACACCCCGCACGGTACTCTCAAACGCGATATGAGCATCGAACAGACCTCCCAGAATCCGTCCGCGAAGCCGCGCGTTGCGATCGTCTTCGGTGGCCGCAGCTCCGAGCACGCCATCTCGGTCTCCACCGCGGGCAGCGTGCTGAGGGCGATCGACCGCGAGAAGTACGACGTGCTGCCGATCGGCATCACCCACGAGGGCCGTTGGGCGCTGGTCAGCGACGACCCGGCCCGGATGGCCATCACCGACGGCCGGCTCCCGGACGTCGCCCAGGTCGCCGAGGCCGTCGACGGCCAGGTCACGCTGCCGGTCACCCCGGGCAGCCGCGAGGTGGTCTGGAGCGAGGCCGGCGCCGCCCCGAAGGCCCTCGGCGAGGTCGACGTGGTCTTCCCGCTGCTGCACGGCCCGTGGGGCGAGGACGGCACCCTCCAGGGCCTGCTGGAGCTCTCCGGCGTGCCGTACGTCGGCAACGGCGTGCTCTCCAGCGCGGTCGGCATGGACAAGGAGTTCACCAAGCGCGTCCTGGCCTCGCACGGCCTGGGCGTCGGCTCGTACACCGTCGTGCGCCCGCGCGAGTGGGAGAGCGAGGCCGGCCGGGCCGCCGTCCGCGAGCGGGTGGCCGGTCTGGGCCTGCCGGTGTTCGTCAAGCCCTGCCGGGCCGGCTCCAGCATGGGCATCACCAAGGTCAAGGACCTCGCCGACCTCGACACCGCGATCGAGGAGGCCCGCCGGCACGACCCCAAGCTGATCATCGAGGCGGGCGTCTCCGGCCGCGAGATCGAGTGCGGGGTGCTGGAGTTCGAGGACGGTCCGCGGGCGAGCGTGCCGGCCGAGGTGCTGGTCGGCGGGGACTACGAGTTCTACGACTTCGAGGCCAAGTACATCGACTCCTCCGAGGTGCGCGTCCCGGCGGAGCTGACCGCCGGGGAGACCGCCGAGATCCGCCGCCAGGCGGTCGAGGCCTTCGAGGCGCTCGGCTGCGAGGGCCTGGCCCGGGTCGACTTCTTCCTGCTGGACGACGGCAGCTGGATGATCAACGAGATCAACACCATGCCCGGGTTCACCCCGATCTCGGCCTACCCGAAGATGTGGGAGGCCACCGGGCTGTCGTACCCGGAGCTGATCGACCGGCTGCTCCGGGCGGCGCTGCGCCGCCCGACCGGCCTGCGGTAGCGGCCGCGCGCGGACGACGGAGGGGCGGGCCGGGGAGCTCCCGGCCCGCCCCTCCGTCGGTGCCGTCGGTGCCTCGCGGTCAGGAGGGGATGTTGGCCTTCACCGCGGGGTTCAGCGCGGCGACCGGGTCCAGCGGGTTGTCGGAGGCCCCGCCGGGGACGGTCACCTCGACGTTGGCCAGGCGCAGTGTGGTGGTGAACCGGTAGCCGCCGTCGGACAGCTTCTTCGTCCACCAGGTGACGCCGTCGATGGTGGGGGAGAGGTCCTTGGCATGCTCGCCGTTCAGCTCGTCCGGCCGGTCCACGCCGCAGCGCAGCACGATGCGCGAGGAGCCGCCGGCCCAGCCGGCCACGTACGGCGACGCCGGCGACGGGTCCTTGCGGGCACGGCCGAGCAGCTCCTGCGGGAGCGCGGCGGCCAGGGCCTGGCAGTACCCGGCCGCCTTGCCCGTCGGCGTCGGCGTCCCGATCTCTTCGGGCGCGCTCCAGCTGCCGATCAGCACCACCACGGTGCAGGTCAGCGCAAGCGGCAGGGCCAGCCACCGGATCGGGGCGGGCAGGTCCGCCAGCAGGCGGGGGAGGCGGAGTCGTCGGGCCACCCGCCGATGGTAGCCGGGGCTTACAGGTGGACCACCGGACAGGTGAGGGTCCGGGTGATGCCCTCGACCTGCTGGACCTTGGCCACGACCAGGCGGCCGAGGTCGTCCACGGTCTCGGCCTCGGCCCGCACGATCACGTCGTACGGGCCGGTCACGTCCTCCGCCTGGAGGACGCCGGGGATCTTGGAGATGGACTCGGCCACGGCGGTGGCCTTGCCGACCTCGGTCTGGATCAGGATGTATGCCTGTACCACGGGGGGACCTCCCGGCGGCTGGGTACGGGGATGGCCGCGGTGATCACCCGGGCGGGCGTCGGGGGTGGGGATCGGGCTCACCGGCAGTCTGATCACCACGCTACCGCGCAGCGGGCCGGGGAGGGGAGACCTCTGCACCTGCGGAGGGCGTACGCTGCGCGCGGGGGCATGAACCGGACGGTGTGCGAGAGGACGGCAGATGCAGGGGACCGTGGGCGAGCTCGGCGAGTTCGGCCTCATCAGGGAGCTGACCGCCCGGGTGCCGCTCACCGACGCGGTCGACCTCGGACCGGGCGACGACGCAGCCGTGGTGAAGGCGCCGGACGGCCGGGTGGTGGCGACCACGGACGTGCTGATCGAGAACCGGCACTTCCGCCGGGACTGGTCGACCGCCTACGACGTGGGCCGCAAGGCCGCGGCCCAGAACCTCGCCGACGTGGCCGCGATGGGCGCGGTGCCGACCGCGATACTGCTCGGCCTGGTCGCCCCCGCCGACCTGCCCACCACCTGGGCCACCGAACTGATGGACGGCCTGCGCGACGAGTGCCAGGTGGCCGGTGCGACGGTGGTCGGCGGCGACGTGGTGCGCGGCGACGTCATCACGCTGGCCATCACGGCGCTCGGGGACCTTCAGGGGCGCGCGCCCGTGACGCGCGCCGGGGCCCAGGTGGGCGACGTGGTCGCGGTCACCGGCTGGCTCGGCTGGTCGGCCGCCGGCCTCACGGTGCTGCAGCGCGGCTTCCGCTCGCCGCGCGCCTTCGTCGAGGCGCACCGCAGGCCGGAGCCGCCGTACCACGCGGGCCCGGCCGGCTCCGAGTTGGGCGCGACCGCGATGGTCGACGTGAGCGACGGGCTGGTCGCCGACCTCGGCCACGTCGCCCGGGCCAGTGGGGTGGACATCGACCTGCGGGCCGCCGACTTCGACGTCCCGGCCCAGATGGCCGACATCGGCCAGGCGGTCGGCGTCGACCCACTGGTCTGGGTGCTCTCCGGCGGCGAGGACCACGCGATCGTGGCGACCTTCCCGCGCAGCGTCCAACTCCCCGCCCGCTGGCGGGTGGTGGGCGAGGTGACGGCCCGGGCCAGGGCCGCCCGCGGCGGCCGGGTGACGGTGGACGGCGCCGCCTGGGACCGGGTCGGCGGCTGGGACCACTTCGCCGAGTGACGGTGGCTCCGGGCCCCGCCGGGCGAGCCCCTGCGGCTCCGCCCCGCCACCCCGTCCGCCTTCCCGTCCGCTTTGGCGCCGGCCCGCGGAAGGGGGTGCCCGGCGCGCGGCGTACGGGCCCGGACGGGGCCACCGCGTAGGCTTGCGCCGAACGGACCTGCCCGCCCGTCCTGCGCGGGTGGTCTGAACCACTGCGGAGCGGGAGAGCACAGCCACCATGCGCATCGGTGTCCTGACCAGCGGCGGCGACTGCCCCGGCCTCAACGCGGTGATCCGCTCCGTGGTGCACCGCGGCACGGATGTGCACGGGGACGAGATCGTCGGCATCGAGGACGGCTTCCTCGGCCTGATCGAAGGCCGGACCAGGCCGATCTCGCACGACGACGTCACCGGCCTGCTGACCCTCGGCGGCACCATCCTCGGCTCGGCCCGGGTCCAGCGCGACCGGATCGCCTGGGCGGTGGAGAACGCGCAGACCCTCGCCCGGGACATCGGCATCGACGCGCTGATCGCGATCGGCGGCGAGGGCACCCTGACCGCCGCCCGGATGTTCAGCGACGCCGGACTCCCGGTGGTCGGGGTGCCGAAGACCATCGACAACGACATCGACGCCACCGACGTCACCTTCGGCTTCGACACCGCGGTGCACGTCGCGACCGAGGCGATCGACCGGCTGAAGACCACCGCCGAATCCCACCAGCGCGTCATGGTGGTGGAGTTGATGGGCCGGCACACTGGTTGGATCACCCTCACGGCGGGCATGGCGGCCGGTGCGCACGGCATCCTGATCCCGGAGAAGCCGTTCGACATCGAGGCGGTGGCCCGGATGGTCGAGGACCGCTTCGCCCGGGGCAAGAAGTTCGCCATCATCGCCGTCGCCGAGGGCGCCGCCCCGATGCCCGGCACCATGCGCTTCGACCACGGCGAGGTCGACCGGTTCGGCCACCGGACCTTCGGCGGGATCGGCAACCGGCTCGCCCACGAACTGGAGAACCTGCTCGGCAAGGAGGCCCGCCCGGTCATCCTCGGCCACACCCAGCGCGGCGGCACCCCCACCGCCCGCGACCGGGTGCTCGCCACCCGCTTCGGCTGGCACGCGGTGGAGGCCGTCCACAAGGGCGCGTTCGGCCACTTCACGGCGCTGCGCGGCAACGACATCGTGCTGGCACCGGTCGCCGAGGCGGTCACCCGGCTCAAGACCGTGCCGCAGGACCGCTGGGCGGAATCCGAAGCCGTGCTCTGAGCCGCCGCAGGTAGGTTGGGGCCATGGTTTCGACTGCACCCCCTCGCGAGGCACCGCCCCGGGTCCTGACGGTGGCCGGCTCCGACTCCGGCGGCGGCGCCGGCATCCAGGCCGACCTCAAGGCGATGCTCGCCCTCGGCGTCCACGGCATGAGCGTGATCACCGCTGTCACCGCGCAGAACTCGCTCGGCGTCCAGGGGTACTGGGAGCTGCCGGCCGAGGCCGTCCGGGCCCAGTTCCGCAGCGTGGTGGACGACATCGGGGTGCAGGCCGTGAAGACCGGCATGCTCGCCTCGATCGAGCTGGTCGAGACCGTCTCCGACCTGCTGGCCGGCGTGGACGCTCCGGTGGTGGTCGACCCGGTCGGCGTCTCCAAGCACGGCGACGCGCTGCTGGCCGCCGAGGCGGTCGCCACCGTCCGGGAGAAGCTGCTGCCGGTGGCCACCCTCGCCACGCCCAACCTGCACGAGGTGACGCAGCTCACCGGCCGCACCGTCGACGGCGAGGGCGCGATGCTGGACGCCGCCAAGGCGCTGCTCGACCTCGGCCCCCGCTGGGTGCTGGTCAAGGGCGGCCACCTGGAGGGCGAGGCCGCCGACCTGCTGTACGGCGGGGCCGGCGAGGAGTACTGGTACCGCGCACCGCGCTACGACAACCGGCACACCCACGGCACCGGCTGCACGCTGGCCAGCGCGATCGCCGCCGGGCTGGCCAGGGGCGAACCGCTGCCGGAGGCGGTGGGCTCGGCCAAGGAGTACATCACCGGCGCGATCGCGGCCGGCTTCGCCCTGGGCGCCGGGATCGGCCCGGTCGACCACGCCTGGCGCTGGCGCTGACCGCCCCGGACGCGCAACGACCGAGGGGCGGGCCCGTGGGCCCGCCCCTCGGTCGTAGGAACGGAACGGCGTACGCCGGTCAAACAGAAAGCCGGTTCATCCAGGGATGAACCGGCTGACTGGAGGACCGGCGTACCGGTCTGCGCGTCAGCGCGAGACCTTACCGGCCTTGATGCACGAGGTGCAGACGTTGAGCCGCTTCGGCGTCCGCCCAATCACAGCGCGCACCGTCTGAATGTTGGGGTTCCAACGACGGGGGGTACGGCGGTGAGAGTGGGAGATGCTGTTGCCGAAGCCCGGCCCCTTGCCGCAGACGTCGCAGTTGGCAGCCACAGGAGTCACTCCAAGACTTCAGATCATTTACGTTCGAAACCCCACCGACCCACCGGGGCACTCGCGTGAACCGGACCGGACCAAAGGGGTGAGCCTGGACTGTTCCAGGCAACCGGAAGAGCATACAACGCTTGCTTCCGTTCAACGAAACTACCACGACCGCGCAGGTGATCGCTGCCCTCGTCCCGTCCCGCACCCGCACCCGGCCCCCGATAACCTGCCGGTATCACCCCTCGCCGTTCACCCAGAGGCCATCGCGGCGTCCCACCCGGAGGAGACCTGGTGCTGCACACGCTCGACGCCCCGGCGGTGCGCAGCTGGTGCCAGCTGGCGCTGCGCGCGCTCGGCCAGGCCCGCGAGGAGATCGACGCACTCAACGTCTACCCCGTCCCGGACGGCGACACCGGCACCAACCTGTACCTGACCGTGGAGTCGGCCGCCGCCGCGGTGGAGAGCCGGTTCGCCGACCCCGGGGCAGGCCCGGCCCCCGGGCTCGCCGAGACGGCCCGGGCGATGGCCCGCGGCGCCCTGATCGGCGCCCGCGGCAACTCCGGGGTGATCCTCGCCCAGTGGCTGCGCGGCACCGCCGAGACGCTGGCCGAGGGCGGCGGCGCCGACCAGCTGCGGGCCGCCCTCCAACGGGCCGCCGACTCCGCCTACCAGGCCGTCGCCGAGCCGGTGGAGGGGACGCTGCTGACCGTCGCCCGGGTCGCCGCCCGGGAGGCCGTGCGGGCCGGCGACGGGCTCGGGCAGGTCGCCGACACCGCGTACCGGGCCGCCCGGGACGCCCTGCGGCACACCCCCGAGCAGCTCGCGGTGCTGGCCGAGGCCGGCGTGGTGGACGCCGGCGGGCGCGGCCTGGTCGCCGTCCTCGGCGCGCTCGCCGACGCCGTCGCCGGGCACCAGCCGATGGGCCCGGTCGCGCTGCGCGGGGACGTGCGGACCGCGGAGCGCTGCGACCGGCACCTCCGGCCGCCCGGGCCCGGCCACCCCGCCTTCGAGGTGATCTTCCTGCTGGACGCCCCCGACACCGCGCTGCCCGCCCTGCGCGAGCAGCTCGCCGGGCTCGGCGACTCGCTGGTGGTCGGCGGCGGCGACGGCCTCTGGAACGTCCACGTGCACGTGGACGACGCGGGCGCCGCCGTCGAGGCCGGGGTGCGGGCCGGCCGGCCGCACCAGATCCGGATCACGCACTTCGCCGAGGCCGCCGCCCGCTCCGGCACCGCCGGGGACGGCGCCGAGCGCGAGGAGCGCACCCGCGCGGTGCTCTCGGTGGTCTCCGGGGCGGGCCTGGCCGAACTCTGCGAGCAGGCCGGCGCGGTCGTCCTGCACGCCGACCCGGACCGCCCGCCCGCCAGCGCCGAACTCGCCGCCGCCGTCCGCCGGGCCGCCGCCCGCGAGGTCGTGCTGCTGCTCAACGACCCCGAACTGCGGGCCGCCGCCGGCGCCGCCGCCGACCAGCTGCGCGAGGAGGGCGTGCGGATCGCCGTGCTGCCCACCCGGTCGCCGGTGCAGGGCCTGGCCGCGCTCGCCGTGCACGAGGCCGGCCGCCGCTTCGACGAGGACGTGGTCGCCATGACCTCCGCCGCCGGCGCCACCCGGTACGCCGAACTCGCCGTCGCCGAGGGGGAGTCCTGGACGATGGCCGGGGTCTGCCAGGCCGGGGACGTGCTCGGGCTGATCGACGGGGACGTGGTGGTGATCGGCTCCGGGCCGGACGAGGTCGGGACGCTCGTCCTGGACCGGATGCTCGGCGCGGGCGGCGAACTGGTCACCCTGATCCTCGGCGAGGGCGCACCGGAGGGTCTGGCCGAACGGCTGGTCACGCACGCCCGGCACCGGCGGCCCGAGGTCGACGCGGTGGTCTTCCACGGCGGACAGGAGTCCGCCCCGCTGCTCATCGGCGTCGAGTAGCCCGGCCGGGCAGTGCCCGGATTGTCGGCGCGGTGGTGTAGGAAGGGGCCTGATGGGCGCTCTCGATGAACCACTGACCAAGCTCGTCGGCGACCGGACCGCCAAGGTGCTCGCCGACAGTCTCAAGCTGCGCACGGTCGGGGACCTGCTGCACCACTATCCGCGCCGCTACGTCGAACGCGGCCAGCTCACCAGCCTGGACGAGTTGGAGATCGACGAGCACGTCACCGTGCTGGCCCGGATCGAGAAGGTCACCCTGATCCCGTTCCGCGGCCGCAAGGGGGACCGCCTGGAGGTGGTCGTCACCGACGGCCGCAGCCGGCTCTCGCTGGTCTTCTTCAACCAGGGCTGGCGGCAGAAGGAGCTGAAGGCCGGCGCCCAGGGGCTGTTCGCCGGCAAGGTCGGCGTCTTCAACCGGAGCCGCCAGCTGGTCTCGCCGGACTACCAGCTCCTCGACGAGGAGGCCGGGTCCGACGCCGCGCGGCAGTTCGCCGGCCGGCTCATCCCGGTCTACGGCGCCAGCGCCCAGATGCCCAGCTGGAAGCTGTCCATCTGCATCGAGACCGCCCTCACCAAGCACCTCGACGACGTCGGCGAGCCGCTGCCCGCCGAACTGCGCGAGCGGCACGAGCTGATCCCGCTGCCCGAGGCGCTGGAGCTGATCCACCGCCCGCGCAGCCAGGCCGACCGCGAGCACGCCCAGAGCCGGCTCCGCTGGGACGAGGCCTTCGTCCTCCAGGTCGCGCTCGCCCGGCGCCGGGCCGCCGACTCCGCGCTGCCCGCCAAGCCGCGCCGGGCCCGCCCGGGCGGCCTGCTGGACGCCTTCGACGCCCGGCTGCCGTTCACCCTCACCGAGGGTCAGGAGAAGGTGTCCGCCGAGATCGCCGCCGACCTCGCGAGCGAGCACCCGATGCACCGGCTGCTCCAGGGCGAGGTCGGCTCCGGGAAGACCCTCGTCGCGCTGCGCGCCATGCTCGCCGTGGTCGACGCGGGCGGCCAGGCCGTACTGCTGGCACCGACCGAGGTCCTGGCGCAGCAGCACCACCGCTCGATCGTGGAGATGATGGGGGACCTCGCCGAGCGCGGCCTGCTCGGCGGCTCGGACCTCGGCACCCGGGTGGTGCTGCTGACCGGCTCGATGGGCGTGCCGGTCCGGCGCCAGGCGATGCTGGACATGGCCTGCGGGGAGGCCGGCATCGCGATCGGCACCCACGCGCTGATCGAGGACAAGGTGCAGTTCCAGGACCTCGGCCTGGTCGTGGTGGACGAGCAGCACCGCTTCGGCGTCGAGCAGCGGGACGCCCTGCGGGCCAAGGGCGAGCAGCCGCCGCACCTGCTGGTGATGACGGCGACCCCGATCCCGCGCACCGTCGCGATGACCGTCTTCGGGGACTTGGAGACGTCGGTGCTGGACCAGCTGCCGGCCGGCCGGTCGCCGATCTCCACCCACGTCGTGCCGGCCGTGGAGAAGCCCAACTTCCTGGCCCGGGCCTGGGAGCGGGTCCGCGAGGAGGTGGCCAAGGGCCACCAGGCCTACGTGGTCTGCCCGCGGATCGGGGACGAGGAGCCGGAGCCGAAGGCGGCGGGGAAGAAGCGCCGGGCCGCGGCTCCGGAGGATCTGGAGAACGTCGCGGACGCGGCGGACGCCGGCGCCGGGAGCGACGAACGCCGCCCCCCGCTCTCCGTGGTGGAGACCGCCGAGATGCTGCTGAAGGGCCCGCTGGCGGGCCTGCGGGTGGAGATCCTGCACGGCCGGCTGGCGCCGGACGCCAAGGACGAGGTGATGCGCCGGTTCACGGCCGGCGAGGTGGACGTCCTGGTGGCCACCACGGTGATCGAGGTCGGGGTCAACGTCCCCAACTCCACCGCCATGGTGATCATGGACGCCGACCGGTTCGGCGTCTCCCAGCTGCACCAGCTGCGCGGCCGGGTCGGGCGCGGCAGCGCGGCCGGCCTCTGCCTGCTGGTCAGCGACATGCCGGCGGCCAGCCCCGCCCGGGCCCGGCTGGACGCGGTGGCCGGCACGCTGGACGGCTTCGAGTTGTCCCGGATCGACCTGGAGCAGCGCCGGGAGGGCGACGTGCTGGGCCAGGCGCAGTCCGGGGTGAAGTCCTCGCTGAAGGTGCTCTCGGTGCTGGAGGACGAGGAGGTCATCGTCACCGCCCGGGCCGAGGCCACCCGTCTGGTCGCGGAGGACCCGGAGCTGGCCGGCCACCCGGAGCTGCGCACCGCGCTGGAGAGCCTGCTCGACCCGGACCGCGCGGCCTACATGGAGAAGGGCTGAGGCCCACCCGGCGGATCGCGCCGGACGACGGCAGGTGCGGCAGCGCGGCCGGCCGCCCGGCCCGATTGTCAGACCCCCGGGAGAGAATGTAGTTGTTCGGGACGCACCCCCAAGGTGCGTACCTGGCACGACATTTGGGGGTCCTGCCATGGCATTCCGTCATCTCAACGAGCTCCCGCTCGGCGACAAGGTCTTCCGGATCGAACTCGCCAGCGACGACGACCGCGAGGTCACCCTCACCCTCACCGGCTGGCGGGAGGGGGCGGCCGCCTCGCCGCTCGCCTCCGGCAAGCTCCGGCTGCCGGTCGAGGACGTCGCCTCGCTGCGGATCGCGCTCAACCGCGCGCTCCGGGCCCTGGCGATCGTCGCCGACGTCTCCGAGCCCATCCCCGACCGCGACGTGCTGCGCGAGCTCTACCCCGGCCACGGCGCCCCCTGGGTGCCGCAGCACGAGGAGGAGCTCGTCCGGCGGTTCCACGACGGCGAGACCGTCGCCCGGATCGCCGCCCGCTTCGGCCGCACGCCCGACTCCGTCCGGACCAAGCTGCGCGAGCTCGGGCACGACCCGCGCCGCCCCGAGTTCTGCCCGCCCGACGGCTGCCTCTCGTGGTCCCGCTACGCCTCGCCGGCGCTGCTCGGTGCGTCGGTACCGGCCCAGGCCCCGGCGGCCGACGCGAGCTGACCCCCGCCGGGCGTCGCCCCGCCGGCCCGTCCGGCGGGGCGTCGCCCGTCTCCGGCGCGCCCCTTCCGCCCGGGGCGGGAGCGGGCCGTATAGCGTGGTCGGGCAGCGACGAAAGGACCTCCCACCACCATGACCCGCGTGATCGCCGGGGCGGCCGGCGGCCGCCGGCTGGCCGTACCGCCCGGCCGGGGCACCCGACCCACCTCCGACAAGGCCCGCGAGGCGATGTTCTCCACCCTGGAGGCGTTGCGCGGCACCCTGCACGGGGCCCGGATGCTCGACCTCTTCGGCGGTTCGGGTGCGGTCGGCCTGGAGGCCCTGTCGCGCGGCGCCGCGCACGTGCTGCTGGTCGAGGCGGACGGCCAGGCCGCCCGGGTGATCCGGGAGAACGTCCGGACGGTCGCCCTGCCGGGCGTCGAGGTGCGGGCCGCCCGGGCCGAGAAGGTGATCGCCGGTCCGCCCCCGGAGGCCGCGTACGACCTGGCCTTCCTCGATCCGCCGTACGTCGTCACCGACGACGAGGTGCGCGAGATGCTGCTCACACTCCTGGCCGGGGGCTGGCTCGCGGAGGATGCACTCGTCACCGTTGAGCGCAGCACCCGAGGTGGCGACTTCGGCTGGCCCGAGGGCTTCGACGCCGTGCGGTCCCGCCGCTACGGCGAGGGGACGCTCTGGTACGGTCGCGCCGCCGCCGAGGCCCGCCAGAACCCGTAGCCGGGCCGAGGGGCCCGCAGCACCCGTCACCCCACGAGGGAGCATCCACGCCATGCGCCGCGCCGTCTGCCCCGGATCGTTCGACCCGATCACCAACGGTCATCTCGACATCATCGAGCGGGCCTCGAAGCTCTACGACGTGGTGCATGTCGCCGTCCTGATCAACCGCAACAAGCAGGGCATGTTCACCGTCGAGGAGCGGATCGGCCTGATCGAGGAGGTCACCGCCCCGTACGGGAACATCGTGGTGGAGTCCCACCTCGGCCTGCTGGTGGACTTCTGCCGGGAGCGCGGCATCCCGGCGATCGTCAAGGGCCTGCGGGCCGTCAGCGACTTCGACTACGAGCTGCAGATGGCCCAGATGAACCACGGCCTGACCGGCGTCGAGACGCTCTTCGTGCCGACCTCGCCGACGTACAGCTTCCTGTCGTCCACGCTGGTCAAGGAGGTCGCCTCGTACGGGGGCGACGTCTCGCACCTGCTGCCGGAGGCGGTGCACGGCCGCCTGGTCGAGCGGATCGCGGAGCGCCGGGCGGAGCGGTAGCCGGCCCGGTGGCGGCCCGGACCCGTCCGGTCCGGGCCCGCCGGGGCCTCCCGGGCCCTCGGCGGCCGTCGGCAGCCGGGTCCGTTTCTGCCGGTTCGTCACGAGTTGTCCCGAGCGCGGTCGGGCGGCCCGGCACGGGCGTTGTGACCTCGCCCCACGGTGGCCGTACAGTCTGTAGTCCTGCCCTGCGGTGAGGTCCACCGCGCCGGGCCTGCCTCCGCCGGACTGTCGGCGGCACACGGAAAGACGAAGCCCCGTGGACGTGCAGAACAAGGTCGACGAGATCGTCGCGGCCGTCGAGAACGCCCGCTCGATGCCCATGTCTGCCTCCTGCGTCGTGAACCGAGCCGAGCTGGTCGGTCTGCTCCAGGACCTCAGGGCGGCGCTCCCCGCCGAACTGGCCCAGGCCCAGTCGGTGATGGCCGACCACGAGCAGGTGGTGGCGGAGGCCGAGGCCCAGGCCGAGCGGATCATCCAGGGCGCGCACAGCGAGCGCGGCTCGCTCATCTCCGACACCGAGGTGGTCCGCCGGGCCCAGGCCGAGGCGGACCGCATCCTCGCGGAGGCCCGCGCCGAGGTCGAGACCAAGCGCGTCGAGGCCGACGACTACGTGGACAGCAAGCTCGCCAACTTCGAGGTGGTGCTGACCAAGACGCTCGGCGCGGTCGGCCGCGGCCGGACCAAGCTGCGCGGCGACTCCAGCGTCTTCGAGTCCGACGCCGACGGCGAGAGCGACGGCGAGGAGTTCCGCCCGCAGTCGCGGATCACCCCGAGCCCCGAGGTCGACGAGTACGTCGATGTGAAGCTCGCCACCCTGGAGAACGTGCTCAGCGCGACCCTGGAGGCCGTCGGCAAGGGCCGCGACAAGCTGCTCGGCAAGGCCCCGATCGACGAGCTCGGCGCCTACCTGGCCGCCGCCGACCAGGCCCAGCAGGCCAAGGACCGGGCCGAGGCGGTCGCGGCGGGCTTCGCCGCCGACGCCAACGGCGACGACATCGCCTGGTACCGCGAGGACGTCCCGCAGCAGCAGACCTGGCCCGAGCAGACCCCGGCCGCGGCCGGCTGGCAGGCCCCCGGCACCGACCAGTACGCGGCGGCCGCGGAGCAGCCCGGCGGCCAGTACGCCGAGGTGTACGGCGGCGGCTACGACCCGGCCGGCCAGGCCGACCCGTACGGCACCCAGTGGGGGCAGCAGACCGGCGGCTACGTGCAGCAGGAGCACCCGCAGCACCCGCAGCAGCCCGGCTACCCGGCCGGGCAGGAGCAGGGCGGCTACGGCTACGTGCAGCCGCAGCAGGGCTACGGCGCGCAGCAGTACGATGCCTGGGGGAACCCCCAGCCGGAGGCCGGGGGAGGCTACCCGCAGCCGCCGGCCAACCCGCCCGCCCTTCCGCAGCAGCAGCAGGCGGGCCTGGACGAGACCAGCTTCTTCGACACCAGCATGATCGACATGACCAGGCTCCGGGAGCTCGGCGGCCGGTAGGGCGTGAGCGTCCGGACCGCTCCGGCCCCGGCCGGGCGGCACGGACCGAAGTTGGGCCTGGCGGGAGACTCCGGTAGTCTGACCACTCCGGCCTCTCGTTGTCGGGCCGTCGGTCTGCCCGCGCATCGCCCGACGAGCAGCGCCTCGCATCAGTTTTCTCAGGAAGTGCAGGACACCTTGAACCGCCTCGACCACCGCGACCCACTCGTGTTCGACACGCACGAGCTCGGCCGTCGCCCGGGCTCGCTGCGCAAGGTGTCCCGCACCCTGGAGGCCCCCGCGGGCCTCGGGATCATCGATGTGATCGGTGTCCCGGAGAAGAGCGAGATCCAGCTGGAACTCCGCCTGGAGTCGGTGGTCGAGGGCGTGCTGGTGACCGGCACCGCCGAGACCCACGTCGAGGGCGAGTGTGTACGGTGCCTGGAGCCCGTCGAGGACGACCTCGACGTCGACTTCCAGGAGCTGTACTACTACCCGGAGTCCGACGAGCGCCATCGCGCCCGGACCGGCGGGACCGAGATCCTCGACGAGGACTCGGAAGATGAGACTTACCGTCTGGAGGGCGATTTCTTCGACCTCCAGCCGGTGCTGCGTGACGCGGTGGTGCTCGCACTGCCGCTGCAGCCGGTGTGCCAGGAAGACTGCCTGGGCCTGTGCTCCGAGTGCGGAGCGCGCCTGAGCGACGACCCGGCGCACCACCACGATGCCGTCGACCCCAGGTGGGCGGCTCTGCAGGGACTCTCCGCCGCCCCCGGCGACGAGGGTGACGGGATCAAGAACAGCGACACCCGTGAGGGTGCCGCCGAGAACCAGGAGAAGTAGCCGTGGCTGTTCCGAAGCGGAAGATGTCGCGCAGCAACACGCGCCACCGCCGTTCCAACTGGAAGGCCGTCGTTCCGGCCCTCGTGGCGTGCGACAGCTGCCACGAGCCGAAGCTCGGCCACATTGCGTGCCCGAGCTGCGGCACGTACAACCGCCGCCAGGTCCTCTCGGTCTGATCGGCGGGGTGTACGGATCGATGTCGGACGGTAACTCTTCCCGCAAGGCGGCCACCGCCTCGAAGGCCACTTCGGGCGGCGGAAAGGCCGGCGGGCCGGCTTCGACCGAATACGACGTCCTGGAAGGGCGCCTCGGGTACACGCTCGAGCGCGCCCTTCTGGTACGCGCACTGACCCACCGCTCGTACGCGTACGAGAACGGCGGGCTGCCCACCAACGAGCGCCTGGAGTTCCTCGGCGACTCGGTGCTGGGCCTGGTGGTGACCGACACCCTCTACCGCGTCCACCCGGACGTCCCCGAGGGCACGCTCGCCAAGCTGCGCGCCGCAGTGGTCAACTCGCGCGCGCTCGCCGATGTCGGCCGGGGCCTGGACCTCGGCGTGTTCATCCGGCTCGGCAAGGGTGAGGAGGGGACGGGCGGCCGTGACAAGTCGTCGATCCTCGCCGACACCGTCGAGGCCGTGATCGGCGCCGTCTACCTGGACCAGGGCCTGGACGCGGCCACGGACTTCGTCCACCGCCTGTTCGACCCGCTGATCGAGGAGTCCTCGCAGCTGGGCGCCGGCCTGGACTGGAAGACCAGCCTCCAGGAGCTCACCGCCTCGGTGGGCATCGGAGTGCCCGAGTACGTGGTCGAGGAGTCCGGTCCGGACCACGAGAAGACCTTCACCGCTGCGGCCCGGGTGGCCGGCGAGGACTTCGGCAGCGGCGTCGGCCGCTCGAAGAAGGAAGCCGAGCAGAAGGCCGCGGAGAGCGCCTGGCGGGCGATCAAGGAGAAGTACGCCGACCGCCTGCCCAGCAGCGCCGCCTGAGCAGGCAGTACCCTTCCTCCTGCCCGTCCCTGCGTGCTGGAGGCTGTTGAGGTGCCCGAACTCCCCGAGGTAGAGGTCGTCCGCCGCGGTCTGGCCAACTGGGTCGCCGGGCGGACGGTCGCCGACGTCCAGGTGCTGCACCCGCGCGCGGTGCGCCGCCAGCCGGCCGGCGCCGCCGACTTCACCGCGCGGCTGACCGGCACCACGCTCGGCAGCGCACAGCGCCGCGGCAAGTACCTGTGGGTGCCGCTCTCCGGCCGGGGCGAGGGCTTCTCGCTGCTCGGCCACCTCGGGATGAGCGGCCAACTGCTCGTCCAGGACCCGACGGTGCCGGACGAGACGCACCTGAGGGTCCGGCTCCGCTTCACCGACGGCGGGCGCGAGCTGCGCTTCGTCGACCAGCGGACCTTCGGCGGCCTCGCGGTCGAGGAGGCCGAGGACGGTGACCCCGAGGGCACGCCGCTCTCCCTCGCGCACATCGCCCGCGACCCGCTGGACACGCGCTTCGACGACACCGCCTTCGTGGCCGCCCTGCGCGCCAGGCGCACCACGGTCAAGCGGGCCCTGCTGGACCAGACCCTGATCAGCGGCGTCGGCAACATCTACGCGGACGAGGCGCTCTGGCGCTCCCGGCTGCACTACGACCGTCCGACCGGCTCGCTGACCCGCCCGCAGGCGGCCGTGCTGCTGGCCAACGCCCGGGACGTGATGAGCGCGGCGCTCGCCGTCGGCGGCACCAGCTTCGACAGCCTCTACGTCAACGTGAACGGCGAGAGCGGCTACTTCTCCCGCGACCTCGACGCCTACGGCCGCGAGGACGAGCCCTGCCGCCGCTGCGGCACCCCGATCCGCCGGGCCGCCTGGATGAACCGCTCCAGCTACTTCTGCCCCCGCTGCCAGCGCGTCCCGCGCGCCCGCAACGGGGGCTGAACCCGCCCTACCGCTTGGTGAGTTCGGGCTCGGGGCGGGCGCTGTCCGCGCCGCCGCCGCCGTGGGTGTCCTGGCCGAAGTAGGCGACGCCGACCGCCGAGACGACGGCGAGCACGAAGCCGAGCCCGCCGAGCCAGGCCAGGCCCTCCTTGGAGGAGTCGCCGAGCCAGATCACGCCGACCGCGCCGGGCAGCACCGTCTCACCGACCACCAGGGCGGCCGTCGCGCCGTTCACCGAGCCGATCTGCAACGCGACGGTGTGCACGTACATGCCGCCGATGCCGCCGACCAGGATCGCGTACAGCGCCGGGTCGGAGAGCAGCCTGCCGAGGTCGAACGGCTGGACGCCGTTCAGGATCCGCACGCCGACGCCGAGGGCGCCGAAGCCGAGGCCGGAGAGCAGACCGGCGACGATCGCGCCGTTGGCGCCCATCCGCCGCACCAGCAGGCCACCGCCGACCAGCAGCACGGTGGTGATCAGCAGCAGCCACCAGTGGAACTCCATCGCCGCCTCGTGGCCGCCCTCCGGCCCGGCCGAGACGGCCAGCAGCACCAGCGCCGAGCAGAGCACGCCGATCGACGCCCACTCCAGCTGCTTGAGCCGGATGCCGAGCAGCTTGATGCTGAGCACCGCGGTGATCACCAGGTTGGCGCTGATGATGGTCTGCGAGAGGAACAGCGGCAGCAGCCGGGCGGCCAGCGCGCCGAGCCCGAACCCGATGAAGTCGAGCACCGTGCCGAGGATGAACTCCCAGGTGACGGCGGCCTTCGCGGTCGAGGAGAGGCTCGGTCCGCCGTGCGCGGTGGTGCCGGCCGAGGAGCCCCCGGCGGCGGCCTCCTCCCGGGCGGAGCGCCGTGATCCGACGGCCTGCAGGACCGAACCGGTGCCGTAGCAGGCGGAGGCCGCCACGGCGGTGACGAGGCCGATGAACACCCAGTGCTCCGTTCGAGAGACGTGATCAGGAGAAGGTCGAGGGGCGGCGGTACGGCCACCACTATGCCCGGTCGCGGTCCGGCGCCGGCCCGCCCGGGAGGTGCCCCCGTTCCGCCCCGGGTACTGCCCCGGTGCGGGTGCGGTGCGGGTGGCGGCCCGTGCCGGGCCCGCGCCGGAAGGTACGTGCGGGCCGGGGGCCGGGTTCCCGCGGTCGGCGGGCTTCCGGGGCGCCCGGGGAAACATCATCCCGGAGGAGGGGAGCGACCCCGGCGGACGGTGGGGGTGGCCGGGGGTGCCCGTACGCGAAGGGTATGCCGGGTCGGGGCTCCGGTGGCGGTAGCGTCGGTGCCATGAGAACCCTCGCTCGACGACCGTCCCGGGGCACCGGGCCGCTGGCCCTCGTGGTGGCGCTCCTCGGGCTGCTGCTCCTGCTGGCCCCGGCGGCCTCCGCGGCCGGCGGACTGGACGACGCCACCTCGACCCTCAAGCAGGGCCGGGTCTACGTCGACCCGGCGATGACCGACCGGTTCAGCCAGAGCCAGGCCGACGCCCTGACCGAGAAGATCCGCAAGGCGGACAAGGCGATCTTCCTCGCGGTGGTGCCGGCAGCGGCCCCGTACGGCGAGAACACCGTCTTCAACGACCTGCGCACCAAGGTGGGCATCACCGGCGCCTACGGCATCTGGCGCGGCGACGCCTTCCAGGCCCACGCCGACCGCGGAGCACTGCCCGCCGGCAGCGCCGAGCGGATCGCGGGCGCCTCGTTCCGCTCCCACCCCGGCGACCTCGCCGCGACCCTGAACGACTTCGTCGACACCGCCGCCCCGCAGGTCAAGGGCCACGGCGTGAACAGCTCGGCGGGTGGTGTCTCCACCGCCGCGATCGTCGTCCCGCTCGCCCTGCTGGCGCTGGCCGGCACCGGAGTCTTCCTGCTGTTCCGCCACGCGAAGAAGCGCAAGGAGGAGCAGCGGCGGGCCGAACTGGCCCAGCTGCGCACGGTCGTGGACGAGGACATCACCGCTTTCGGCGAGGAGCTCGACCGGCTCGACTTCAGCCCCGGCGCACCCGACGCCGACGACGTCCAGCGCGCCGACTACACGCACGCCCTCGACTCGTACGAGCGGGCCAAGCGCAGCATGGACGAGGCGAAGCGGCCGGAGGACGTCAAGCCGGTCACCGAGGCGCTGGAGGACGGCCGGTTCGCGCTGGCCACGCTGGCCGCCCGGCGCGAGAAGCGGCCGCTGCCGGAGCGGCGCCCGCCGTGCTTCTTCGACCCGCGGCACGGCCCGTCCGTGCAGGACGCCGACTGGGCCCCGGCCGAGGGCGCCGCGCGCACCGTCCCGGTCTGCCGGGCGGACGCCGACCGGCTGGCCGCCGGCCAGGACCCGGACATCCGCACCGTCCCGACCGAGCACGGCCCGCAGCCGTACTGGAACGCCGGCCCGGCGTACGGGCCCTGGGCGGGCGGGTACTTCGGCGGGTTCGGCGGCGGCGGACTGCTGCCGGGCCTGCTGGTCGGCACCATGCTCGGCTCGATGATGAGCACCCCGGCGTACGGTGCCCCGGTCGACGGCGGCTCCGGCTACGACGGCTCCGAGGGCGGCGACTTCTCCGGCGCCGACTACAACTCCTCCGACTTCGGCGGCGGCTTCGGCGACGGCGGGGGCGGCGGTGACTTCGGCGGGGGCGGTGACTTCGGGGGCGGCGGCGACTTCGGCGGAGGGTTCTGACCGGGCCCGGCACGTCGCCGGACCCGCCGAGCTGGTGATCGGCACGCGGCCCCGCCGGGCGACCGGCGGGGCCGCGGTGCGTGCGGGCCGGCCGCCCCGAGTGGCAGGGTTTGAGAACGCAACCCTGTGTGGCAGGCTGGTCGGGTGACCTCCCAGCCGCCCCCGCCCCCGCCCGCCCTGCCCGGCCGGCCCTGCTCGATCGCGGCCGCCCTGCACGTGGTCGGCGAGAAGTGGGCGCTGCTCGCCGTGCGCGAGCTGTTCTACGGCAACCACCGGTTCGACCGGATCGCCCGCAACACCGGCGCCCCGCGGGACCGGCTGACCGCCCGGCTGCGCGCCCTGGAGGAGGCCGGGGTGGTCGAGCGCCGCGCCTACAGCGAGCGGCCCCCGCGCTACGAGTACCACCTGACCGAGGCCGGCCGTGATCTCGCGCCGCTCACCCACGCGCTGCTCGGCTGGGGCGACCGCTGGCTGCTGCCCGAGCGGCCGGTCGGCTTCGAGCACACCTCCGAGGGGCACCCCCCGCACCCGTACGACCCGGCCTGGGTCTGCCGCAGCTGCGGCGAGGAGGGCCACCGGGAGGACCTCCGGATGGAGATCCGCAGCCCCGGCTGGACGAGGGAGGGGCCCACCGGGCCGTGACCCCGGGCGGGCGGCAGGCCGTTCCCGCGCCGGATAGGGTCGGGACATGCACGGTCGTGACGCACACAGCGAGGAGCCGGTCCGGGCGACCGCCTGGGTGCGGGGCAGGGTCCAGCAGGTGGGCTTCCGCTGGTGGACCAGGGCGCGGGCGCTGGAGATCGGCCTGACCGGGTACGCGAGCAACCTCGGCGACGGTCGCGTCCAGGTGGTGGCCGAGGGGCCGGCCCCCGACTGCGAGCAGCTGCTGTCCCTGTTGAGGGGCCCCGACACGCCCGGCGCCGTCTCCGGTGTGACCGAGATCTGGACGGCCGTCGGCACCGGGTACGAGGGCTTCGCGATCCGCTGAACCCGCTGCTGGGACGGGTGGTGGGCCGACTTCCCGGGTGCGGTCGCGAAAAGATCGGCAACTGCCGGTGTCGTCCGGTTGCCATCGGGGCAGACTCGTGGTTGACTCCGCATCGAACGATGATCCACGAGCACCTGGTGGAGACCGGCCCGAGACCGCCTGACGTGACCACACCGCCAGGCAGGTGACAGGGGCGCGGTAGCGTGCGGTGATCGTGTTGACCCTTTCCGTCTTTGGTGAGACGCTTGAAGCCCGCGCACACGACCGCGTTTATCCGGTAGGCGTATACCCCGTGGGCCCAGCTCACGGTGGTTGTGCCGTGGTGCCCAGCCAGCACTGCCGGTGGCGCGACGCGCGTGCGTCCCCCTTCCCCCTAGACCACACCGTTCCGGTTCGGTCACTCAGCGTGGAGGACCATTCATCATGGCAAAGGCGCTTCTCGGGTACGTCGGCGGCCCCGACCCGCGAATGCTCACCGAGGTGCGACGGCTTCAGCAGCGCGTCCAGGACCTGGAGTCCGAGCTCATTCGGATGCAGGCTGAGAACGACGCTCTCACCGCTGTCGCTGACGAGCACTCGCTGCTCCGCAGTATCGACCTGGATCAGCGGGAGCCGGCTCTCACCTGAGTCCCGCCCGGTCCTCGCAGATCGACGCCGCTGTGCACTGAGCCGCCCCCCTAAGGGACGCAGCTTGCAAGGGACGCCCGTGTGGCGTCCCTTCGTCGTGTCCGTACCGGCTCGGAGCCGCCCCCGGCAGTCCGGAGCCGCCCGCAGCGGCGTCGGACCGCCGTGGCGCCGGACCGGGTCGGACGCGGCCGTGTCCGAGGGCGTTCGCGCCGCCCGCCGCCGATACAGTCGCCGCTGGGGCCCCGGAACGACGGCCCCGCGTAGCGACGAGGAGGCCCGCGCGTGCACCTGAAGAGCCTGACGCTGCGCGGGTTCAAGTCCTTCGCCTCCGCCACCACCCTGCGGTTCGAACCCGGCATCACCTGCGTGGTCGGCCCCAACGGCTCCGGCAAGTCCAACGTCGTCGACGCGCTCTCCTGGGTGATGGGGGAGCAGGGCGCCAAGTCCCTGCGCGGCGGCAAGATGGAGGACGTCATCTTCGCCGGGACGAGCGGGCGCGCCCCGCTCGGCCGCGCCGAGGTCAGCCTCACCATCGACAACACCGACGGCGCACTCCCGATCGAGTACGCCGAGGTCACCATCACCCGGACGATGTTCCGCAACGGCGGCAGCGAGTACGCGCTCAACGGCGACACCTGCCGCCTGCTGGACATCCAGGAGCTGTTGTCCGACTCCGGCATCGGCCGCGAGATGCACGTCATCGTCGGCCAGGGGCAGCTGGACTCCGTCCTGCACGCCGACCCGATGGGCCGCCGGGCCTTCATCGAGGAGGCCGCCGGCGTCCTCAAGCACCGCAAGCGCAAGGAGAAGGCGCTTCGGAAGCTGGACTCGATGCAGGTCAACCTCAACCGCGTCCAGGACCTGGTGGCCGAACTCCGCCGCCAGCTGGGCCCGCTGGGCCGCCAGGCGAAGATCGCCCGCCGCGCCGCCGGCATCCAGGCCGACCTGCGCGACGCCCGGCTGAGGCTGCTCGCCGACGACCTGCTCACCCTGCGCCGGGCCGTCGAGGCCGAGATCGCCGACGAGCTCGCACTGAAACTGCGGCGCTCCACCGTCGAGCAGGAGCTGGCCCGGGCAGTGCAGCGCGAAGCCGTCCTGGAGGCGCAGGTCCAGCAGCTCGGCCCGGCCCTGGAGTCGGCCCGGCAGACCTGGTACCGGCTCTCCGCACTGGCCGAACGGACCCGGGGCACCGTCGGACTGGCCGGGGCACGGGCCCGCCACGCCGCCGTCGGCGGGCAGGCGGAGGAGCGCCGCGGCCGGGATCCGGAGGAGCTGGAGCAGGAGGCCGAGCGAGTCCGGGAGGAGGAGGCCGCACTCACCGAGGCGCTGGAGGAGGCCCGGTACGCGCTGGCCGAGGCGGTCGAGACCCGGGCCGAGCTGGAACGCGCGCTCGCCGCGGAGGAACGCCGGCTGAAGGACGCCGCCCGGGCCATCGCCGATCGCCGGGAGGGCCTGGCCCGTCTGCAGGGGCAGGCCGCGGCCGCCCGCTCCGAGGCCGCCGCCGCCGAGGCCGAGATCGGCCGGCTCGCCGAGGCCCGGGACGAGGCGCTGCTGCGGGCCGGGGCCGCCCGGCAGGAGTACGAGGAACTGCGCGACCAGGTCGGCGATTCGGCCGGCGACGAGGAGCGGGCCGACGCCGCGAACGACGCCGCGCGCGAGCGGCTCGCGGCCGTCGAGCGGGACCTGGCCGCCGCCCGCGACGAGGCCGGCGCCGCCGAGCGCGAGCGGGCCGGGCTCACCGCGCGGCACGAGGCGCTCTCGCTCGGACTGCGCCGCAAGGACGGCAGCGGCGCGCTGCTGGCGGGCGGTGACCGGCCGGCCGGACTGCTCGGCCCGGCGGCCGCGCTGCTGCGGATCACCCCCGGCCACGAGAGCGCCGTCGCGGCGGCGCTCGGCGCGGCGGCGGACGCGGTCGCGGCGGACTCGCCCGGCGCCGCCGCCGAGGCGCTGCGGCTGCTGCGACGGACGGACGCCGGCCGGGCCGCCCTGCTGATCGCGGGCGCCCCGGAGCCGGCGCCCGCCACCGCGGAGCTGCCGGCCGGTGCCCGCTGGGCCGTCGAACTCGTCGACGGGCCCGCCGAGTTGCTGCCCGCCGTCCGGGCCGCGCTGGCCGGCGTCGCGGTGGTCGGCTCGCTCGACGAGGCGTTGGCGCTGGTCACCGCGCACCCCGCGCTGGCCGCCGTCACCGCGGACGGCGACCGGCTCGGCGCGGGCTTCGCACACGGCGGTTCGGCGGGCGCGCCGAGCCAGTTGGAGACCAGGGCCGCGGTCGACGAGGCCGCCCGGGCGCTCGGGCTGCTGGCCCTCCGCTGCACCGACGCCTCCGAGCGGCTGGCCGAACTCACCGGGCTGCGCCGGGAGTCGGCCGCCGCCCTGGAGCAACTCGCCACCCACCGGCGGCAGGCCGAGAAGCAGCGGGCCGAGGTGGCGGGCACGCTCGGCCGGCTCGGCGGGCAGTCCCGGGCCGCGGCCGGCGAGGCCGAGCGGCTCACCGCCGCCGCCGGCCGGGCCGAACAGGGACTGGCCCAACTGCACGCCACCGCCGAGGAGCTGGCCGAGCGGCTGGCCGCCGCCGAGGAGTCGGCGGAGGCGGGCGAGGACGAACCGGACACGGCCGAACAGCAACGCCTGGCCGGCGCCGCCACCGCCGCCCGGCAGAACGAGCTGGAGGCCCGGCTCGCGATGCGCACCCACGAGGAGCGGGTGCGCGCGCTGAGCGGGCGCGCCGACCAGCTCGACCGGGCCGCCCGCGCCGAGCGCGAGGCGCGTGCCCGGGCGGCCGAGCGCCGCCGGCGCGCCGAGCACGACGCCGGGGTGGCGAACGCCGTCGCGGCGGGCGCCCGGCAGCTGCTGGCCTGTCTGGAGGTGTCGCTCGCCCGCGCCGACGCCGGGCGGGCCGCCGCCGAACAGGCGCGCGAGGAGCGCGAGGTGCAGCTCCGGGCCCACCGCGAGCAGGGCCGCGGACTCAAGGCCGAGCTGGACCGGCTGGTCGACGCCGGACACCGGGACGAGGTGCTGCGCGCCGAGAAGCGGCTGCGGATCGAGCAGCTGGAGGGGAGGGCGCTGGAGGAGTTCGGCATCGAGGGCGGCGAACTTCTCGCCGGGTACGGGCCCGACCGGCCGGTACCGCCGGCCCCGCCCGAGGAGGGCCAGGAGCCCGGCGAGCCGCGTCCCTACGACCGGGCCGAGCAGGAGCAGCGGCTGCGGGCGGCCGAGAAGGCGTACCAGCAGCTCGGCAAGGTGAACCCGCTGGCGCTGGAGGAGTTCGCGGCGCTGGAGGAACGCCACAAGTTCCTCGGCGAGCAGCTGGACGACCTGAAGCGGAGCCGGCGCGACCTGCTCGACATCGTCAAGGACGTCGACGAGCGGGTCGAGCAGCTGTTCACCTCGGCCTACCACGACACGGCCGCCCAGTTCGAGGGAGTCTTCTCGCGGCTCTTCCCCGGCGGGGAGGGCCGGCTGGTGCTGACCGACCCGGAGAACATGCTGACCACCGGCGTCGAGGTGGAGGCCCGCCCGCCGGGCAAGAAGGTCAAGCGGCTCTCGCTGCTCTCCGGTGGCGAGCGCTCGCTGACGGCGGTGGCGCTGCTGGTGTCGATCTTCAAGGCCCGGCCCAGCCCGTTCTACGTGATGGACGAGGTCGAGGCGGCGCTGGACGAGACCAACCTGCGCCGGCTGGTCGGGATCATGGAGGAGCTGCGGGAGAGCTCGCAGCTGATCGTGATCACCCACCAGAAGCTGACCATGGAGTCGGCCGACGCCCTCTACGGCGTGACCATGAAGGGCGACGGCATCTCGCAGGTGATCAGCCAGCGGCTGCGCGAGGGGGCGGCTCCGGGCCGGCGGGCCGGGGGAGGGCCCGGGGAGCGGAAGGCGGCGGTGGCGCCTCCGCGGCGGCAGGTGGAGGCCGCGCCCGCCGGGCCGGCGGACTGATCCGTCGGTCCGCGCCGGGGCGGATGCCCCCGGAGGGCCCGATCACGGATACTGGACAGGTTGTGACTCCTCCCCCTCGCGTGCGAGGGGGCTTCTCACTCAGCCGCTTGACGACCTCATGACGGCCAAGCCCTGACCGGTGCCGGACGGCGCCGCGGTCAGCGTAAGGGAGGCGGCGGCGCTCCGTGCGTCGGTGACCGAAGGATCACTCTGCCGTGGGATCCAGTGAAGGAGATTGATGTGGAATACGTGATCCTTGCCGTCGTGCTGGCCGTGCTCGCGGTCGGCGCGATCGCGGGCTTCGTGGTGTCCGGCAGACGACGCCGGGAGCTGCCGCCGAAGCCGCAGGCGCCGGTCATCACGGCGCCCCCGACCCCGCGCGAGCCCGCCGTCGGCGAGGAGGCCGCGCCGCCGACCGAGGAGCCCCGCCGCACCGTCGAGGAGGTGGAGCTCCCGGAGGCCGAGGCCCTCGCGACCGCCGAGGCCCCCGAGGTCGTCGAGCCCGTCGAGGAGGCTCCGGCCCTCGACGTCCCCGAGCCGACCGCCGGCCGTCTCGTCCGGCTGCGCTCCCGGCTCTCCCGCTCGCAGAACTCGCTCGGCAAGGGCCTGCTCTCGCTGCTCTCCCGCGAGCACCTGGACGAGGACACCTGGGAGGAGATCGAGGAGACCCTGCTGATCGCCGACGTCGGCGTGACCCCGACCCAGGAGCTGGTCGAGCGGCTGCGCACCCGGGTGAAGGTGCTCGGCACCCGCACCCCGGACGAGCTGCGCGCGCTGCTCCGCGAGGAGCTGGTCGAGCTGGTCGGCAAGGACGCCGACCGCACCGTGCACTCCACCAAGCACGCGGAGGGCCCCGCGGTCGTCCTGGTGGTCGGCGTCAACGGCGTCGGCAAGACCACCACCACGGGCAAGCTGGCCCGCGTCCTGGTCGCCGACGGCCGCAAGGTGGTGCTCGGCGCCGCCGACACCTTCCGCGCCGCCGCCGCCGACCAGCTCCAGACCTGGGGCGAGCGGGTCGGCGCGCGGACCGTGCGCGGCCCCGAGGGCGGCGACCCGGCCTCGATCGCGTTCGACGCGGTCAAGGAGGGCATCGCCGAGGGGGCCGACACCGTGCTGGTGGACACCGCCGGCCGGCTGCACACCAAGACCGGCCTGATGGACGAGCTGGGCAAGGTGAAGCGGGTCGTCGAGAAGCACGGCCCGGTGGACGAGGTGCTGCTGGTGCTGGACGCCACCACCGGCCAGAACGGGCTGGTCCAGGCCCGGGTCTTCGCCGAGGTGGTGGACATCACCGGCATCGTGCTGACCAAGCTGGACGGCACCGCCAAGGGCGGCATCGTGGTCGCCGTCCAGCGGGAGCTGGGCGTGCCGGTCAAGCTGATCGGTCTGGGCGAGGGCGCCGACGACCTGGCGCCGTTCGAGCCCGGTGCGTTCGTGGACGCGCTGATCGGGGACTGACCCCGGCCGGCCGGCGATCCGGCGCGGTTCCGGTGAACCGGCGGTTCAGGTGAAGGGTCCGCTCCCTCGGGGGGCGGGCCCTTCGGCGTACCGGCCCGGGGGCGGGCCGGAACCGAGCGGCCCGGGCTGAGCGGGAGGGACCGGGTGCGGGGGAGCGAGGGGCCGGCGGGCTACGGAGTGCGGGTCACGAGGCGAGCCAGGCGGGCTCCGCGGTGCGTTCGCGGCCGCGGTGGCAGGCGTAGGCGAGGGTGCCGAGGAGCAGGCGGGCCTCGGGCGGGCAGCCGGCGTTGTCGCGGGTCGGCCGGCGCAGCCAGCGGACCGGGCCGAGCCCGCCGAGCACGGTGGGGGGAGCGGCGACGTAGCTGCCCTCGCCGTGGCAGGCGAGGTCGAGCGCGGCGTCGTCCCAGCCCATCCGGTACAGCAGGTCGGGAAGCCGGCGGGCGGTGCCCGCGGCGACGAGGAACTGCAGCCGGCCGGTGGGGGCAGCCAGCACCGGACCGACCTGGGTGCCCATCCGCTCCAGCCGGACCAGGGCCTGGAGGCCGGCCTGCTCGGGGACGTCCAGGACGTCGAAGGCGCGGCCGGTGGGGAAGAGCACCGAGGCGTCCGCGCCGGACCGGCCGGCGGGCTCGCTCCCGGGAACGGGGTGCAGGCCGGGCGCGGCGCACCGCGGGGTGCCGCAGGGGCAGCGGGCCGGGCCGGTGGCCGGGCCGGCCGGGTTGCCGACGGCGACCGCCCAGCCCCAGCGGCCGGTGTACTCCGCGGCCGCCCGGGACACGGTGACCCGGGTGCGGCGGCGCGCGCCCAGCGGGGCCAACCGCAGGTGCCCCAGTCGAAGTTCGCCGAACAGGTTGTCCATGCCTCCCCCAACAGGTTGTCGTTGCCGATGGTTACGGGATGGTGACTTTGTGTTGATTGTCCGTTGCGTGGTGCGTGGTGCGGTGGCGGCGCGCAGCGCGTGGCGTGCGCCTGATGCGGGGTCGCGCCTCGGGCGCCGCCTTGTGGCGGGCGGGCCCGATGCCGGATCGTCGTGAACGCGGGCGGGTCGTCGATCCGGGCGGGTGGCGAATCCGCCGGTGGCTGCTGCGGATTGCCTGCTGGGCCGGGGTGCCGGCGGGGGGACTTGGCGGCCCGCATATGCCGGACCGTCGGGACTACCCAGTGAAGCGTGTGCGGACTTGCATCGGTTCACTCCTGGGGGTGGCGAAAGGTGGCGTTTCGCCAGGGTCGCTCCCCCGGGTAGTGCACAGGGCACTACGTTCAGCACACGGGTACCGTCGGACAATCCACTCCAGGCCCTCGGGGGACGGGAGTTGGGAGAACTGACGGATCGTCCGCCAGGATGGCACACCAGTACGACCAACGGTTCGACGAGCGAATCCCGGGCCGGGGATTCCGGTGAACGGTGCGAACGATCCCGCTCGGCGGTTTCGGCAGCACCTCAGGTACGGCACGTCTGGCAAGAGCCCGCAACCGTCGGGCGGTCACGATCGGGGGCCCCGCAGCAGGGGCCGGGCGGGATGGGGACGTTCCCATGGCAGAGAAGCAACCCAATGAGAAGCTGACCACGTGGTTCGCCCGCAGCGGCTGGTCCAAGGGGGAGTTGGCCCGCCAGGTCAACCGCCGGGCCCGCCAGATCGGCGCCCACCACGTCTCCACCGACACCTCGCGGGTGCGCCGATGGCTCGACGGCGAGCAGCCCCGCGAGCCCATCCCGAAGATCATGTCGGAGCTGTTCTCGGAGCGCTTCGGCTCGGTGGTCTCCATCGAGGACCTCGGGCTGCGGGCCGCCGTCCCGGTCTCCACCGTGGGCGGCGGCGTCGACCTGCCGTGGAGCGCGCCGCAGACCGTCCAGCTGATCAGCGACTACTCGCGCAGCGACCTCATGCTCAACCGGCGCGGCTTCCTCGGCACTTCGCTCGCCCTGACGGCCGGCGCGGCACTGATCGAGCCGATGCAGCGCTGGCTCGCCCCCGGCCCGACCGGCATTCCCACCCCGATCCTGACCGCGGCCAACGGCGGCGAGCCGTTCACCGGCCGGCTCTCCGAGCCCGAGCTGGAACTGCTTGAGCAGACCACCGTCATGTTCCGCCAGTGGGACGCCCAGAACGGCGGCGGGCTGCGCCGAAAAGCCGTCGTCGGCCAGCTCCACGAGGTCACCGACCTGCTCCAGGAGACCTACCCCGAACAGACCACCAGGCGGCTGTTCCGGCTCACCGCCGAGCTGGCCCACCTGGCCGGCTGGATGTCGTACGACGTCGGCATGCACCCCAGCGCGCAGAAGTACTACGTACTGGCGCTGCACGCCGCAAAGGAGGCCGGCGACCGCCCGTTCGGCGCCCTGATCCTCACCGACATGAGCCGCCAGATGATCCACCTCAACCGCGGCGAGGACGCCCTGGAGCTGATCCACCTCGCCCAGTACGGCAGCCGCGACACCGCCACCCCGCGCCAGCAGTCGCTGCTCTACGCGATGGAGGCGCGCGCCTACGCCACCATCGGCGAGATCAACCGCTGCGCCCGGGCGGTGCGGCTGGCCGAGGACACCTTCACCGACATCCGCGAGGGCGACGGCGACCCGGACTGGCTGAAGTTCTTCTCGCCGGCCGAGCTGAACGCCGAGAACGCGCACTCCTTCCGCGACCTCGCCTACCACTCCGACCAGGCCGAGCTGTACGCCTCGATGTCGGCCCCCGTGATGGAGCGCGCCGTCGACCTCTTCCGCCAGGACGGCGACCACGTCCGCTCGTACGCCTTCAACCTGGTCGGCATGGCCAGCGTGCACCTGCTGCAGCGGGAGCCGGAGGAGGCGGCGGTCTTCGCCGAGAAGGCGGTGGACATCGCCACCAAGGTCCGCTCGGAGCGCCTGAACTCCCGGGTGCGCAAGACCACGGAGGCCGCCGCCGCCCGCTTCAAGGGCGTGGACGCGGTGACCCGGCTCAAGGAGCGGGTCGTCCAGGACATCCCCGAGTACGTCTCGGTGGTCTGACCGCCGGCCTGTCCGCCCCGCCCCGTCTGTCTCCGCCCCGCCCGCCCGGGCCCGGCCGCGCTGCCCCGCCCCCTCCGGTGGCACCGCGCCGGGCCTCCCGCCGGACTCCACCGGACTCCACCGACCGTGACGGCCACCGCCGCCACGGTCGGTGGTGGTCGGCGTACTCCCCGTGCCGCGCGGCGGCACGGTAACCCATTCGGCGGCGCGGCACGGCCGTGGTTCACGCAGGCGTAACCCCTGCGTCGCCGGCGTCACGGTCGCGAAACAACGGGCCGCATCGGCCGAAACCAGCCTTCGGCACTCTCCTTCTCATCGCCGACACCCCGGGTGGCACGGGACAGGTAATCCCGGGTGTGGAGCGGCTTCCATTCATGAGGAGACGCCGATGCCGGACGGCTTCAGCGCGGGCGATACCGCCTTTGTGCTCATTTGTGCGGCCCTGGTCATGGTGATGACCCCGGGTCTGGCCTTCTTCTACGGGGGCATGGTCAGGGCCAAGAGCACGCTCAACATGCTGGCGATGAGTTTCCTCTCGCTCGGCATCGTCAGTGTGCTCTGGGTGCTCTACGGGTACTCGCTCAGCTTCGGGCCCGACGCGGGCGCCGGCCTGATCGGCAACCTGGACTTCCTCGGGATGCGCGGCATCGGGCTGAACGACCTGGCCGGGACGATCCCGGTCACCGCGTTCTCCGCCTTCCAGCTGATGTTCGCGATCATCACCCCGGCGCTGATCAGCGGCGCCGTCGCGGACCGCGCCAAGTTCACCGCCTGGGGCCTGTTCATCGCGCTCTGGGTGACCGTCGTCTACTTCCCGGTCGCGCACTGGGTCTTCTTCTTCGACGGCGGCAACGGTGGCTGGCTGGGCGACCGCAACGGCGTGATCGACTTCGCCGGCGGCACCGCCGTGCACATCAACGCCGGCGTCGCCGGCCTGGCGCTCTGCCTGGTGCTGGGCAAGCGGGTCGGCTTCCGCAAGGACCCGATGCGCCCGCACAGCCTGCCGCTGGTGATGCTCGGCTCCGGGCTGCTCTGGTTCGGCTGGTTCGGCTTCAACGCCGGCTCCGCCCTGGCCGCCAACGGCGTCGCCGCGATGGCCCTGATCAACACCCAGGTCGCCACGGCGGCCGCGCTGATCGGCTGGCTGATCTACGAGAAGCTGCGGCACGGCGCCTTCACGACGCTGGGCGCCGCCTCCGGCGCGGTGGCCGGCCTGGTCGCCATCACCCCGGCCTGCGGCTCGGTCTCCCCGCTCGGCGCGGTGGCGATCGGCCTGATCGCCGGCGCCGTCTGCGCCGCGGCGATCAGCCTGAAGTACCGCTTCGGCTTCGACGACTCGCTCGACGTGGTCGGCGTGCACGCCGTCGGCGGCGCGATCGGCTCGCTGCTGGTCGGCCTCTTCGCCACCGGCACGGTCGGCCAGACCGCCAAGGGGCTCTTCTACGGCGGCGGCCTGGACCAGCTCGGCAAGCAGGCGATGGGCGTGGCCGTGGTCGCCGTGTACTCCTTCGTGCTCTCCTGGTTGCTGGCCAAGGCGATCGACAGCACGGTCGGCTTCCGGGTCGCCGAGGAGGTCGAGGTGGCCGGCATCGACCAGGCCGAGCACGCCGAGTCCGCGTACGACTTCAGCGCCCTGGGCGCCGGCCTGGCCCGGACCACCCTGGCGGCCCCACCCGCTGCACCCGCCGCTCCCGCCGCCGCTCCGAAGAGCACCGAGAAGACCGAGGTCGACGCCCGATGAAGCTGATCACCGCCGTCATCAAGCCGCACCGCCTGGACGACGTGAAGGCCGCCCTGCAGGCCTTCGGCGTGCACGGCCTGACCGTCACCGAGGCCAGCGGCTACGGCCGCCAGCGCGGCCACACCGAGGTCTACCGGGGCGCGGAGTACACCGTGGACCTGGTGCCCAAGGTCAGAATCGAGGTCCTGGCCGAGGACGACGACGCCGACCAGCTGATCGACGTCCTGGTCACGGCGGCCCGGACCGGCAAGATCGGGGACGGCAAGGTGTGGAGCGTCCCGGTCGACTCCGTCGTCCGGGTCCGGACCGGCGAGCGCGGCCCCGACGCCCTGTAGACCGGACAGGTTCTAGCATTCAGCTCGATCGACCCGCAGGCGGGCCCGAGACCACTCCTGGTCACGGGTCCGCCAACGGCGCATCAGTGCAGCTTCGCTCAACCGCACGACGGACGGGGACTTCGCATGGCCACCGGAACCGACGACCCCCTCGACCACGGCGCCGCCCGCGCCCGGCTGCTGGACGGCCCCGGCCCGGCCGGCAGCGCCCGCCGGGCGGCGCTGTCCGCGCTTACCGACAGCTGGCTGACCGGCCTGCTCGCGGCGGCCGGCGCCCCCGCCGGCGTCGCCCTGGTCGCGGTCGGCGGGTACGGGCGCGGCGAGCTCTCCCCGCGCAGCGACCTCGACGTCCTGCTGCTGCACGAGGGCCCGCTCGACCCCGCGTTGCCGGAACGGATCTGGTACCCGATCTGGGACACCGGCACCGCCCTCGACCACTCCGTCCGCACGCCCGCCGAGGCCCGCGCCGTCGCCGCCGCCGACCTCAAGGCCCAGCTCGGCCTGCTGGACGCCCGGCACATCGCCGGCGACCCGGCGCTCACCGCCGGGCTGCGCTCGGCCGTCCTCGCCGACTGGCGAGCCAGGGCGCCCGAGCGCCTGCCCGAGCTGCGCGACCTCGGCCGGGAGCGCGCCGAGCGTCACGGTGAGCTCTCCTTCCTCCTGGAGCCCGACCTCAAGGAGGCGCGCGGCGGCCTGCGCGACGTGGTCGCGCTGAACGCGGTGGCCGCCACCTGGCTGGCCGACGCGCCCCGGGACGGCCTGGACGCCGCCGCGCTGCGGCTGGCCGACGTCCGCGACGCGCTGCACCTGGCCACCGGCCGGGCCACCGAACGGCTCAGCCTCCAGGAGCAGGACCAGGTCGCCGAGCGGCTCGGGGTGCTCGACGCCGACACCCTGCTGCGCCAGGTCTACGAGGCCGCCCGGACCATCGCCTACGCGAGCGACGTCACCTGGCGGTCGGTGGACCGGGTGCTGGCCGCCCGCTCCGGTCGCGGCCGCCGCTCGCCCCGGCTCTCCTTCCCGTTCACCGGAGCCGGGCGCGGCGCGGGCGCGGTGGCCCGCGGCGCCGTCGAGCGCCGCCCGCTCGCCGAGGGCGTGGTGGAGCAGGACGGCGAAGCGGTGCTGGCCCAGGGCGCCCGCCCGGCCACCGACCCGGTGCTGCCGCTGCGCGCCGCTGCGGCCGCCGCCCAGAACGGGCTGACCGTCTCGTACGCGACCGTGCGGCGGCTGGCCGCCGAGTGCCGCCCGCTGCCGGTGCCCTGGCCGGACGAGGCCCGCGAGCAGCTGGTCACCCTGCTGGGCGCGGGCGAGGCCTGCCTGCCGGTCTGGGAGGCGCTGGAGGCCGAGGGGCTGATCACCCGGCTGCTGCCGGACTGGGAGCGGGTCCGCTGCCGCCCGCAGCGCAACGCCGTGCACCGCTGGACGGTCGACCGGCACCTGGTCGAGACGGCCGTGCGGGCCGCCGGGATGACCCGCCGGGTCGCCCGGCCGGACCTGCTGCTGGTCGCCGCGCTGCTGCACGACATCGGCAAGGGCTGGCCCGGCGACCACAGCGAGGCGGGCGAGGTGATCGTCCGCGACGTAGCCGTCCGGATGGGCTTCGACCGGGAGTCGGTGGAGACCCTGGCGATGCTGGTCCGCCACCACCTGACCCTGGTGGACACCGCCACCCGGCGGGACCCGGACGACCCGGCCACCGTCGAGGCGATCACCAAGGTCGTCGCCACCGTGCCGCAGCTGGAGCTGCTGCACGCGCTCACCGAGGCCGACGCGACCGCCACCGGGCCGGCCGCCTGGAGCCGCTGGCGGGCCTCGCTGGTGGACGGTCTGGCGGCCCGGGTCGCCGCCCAGCTGGCCGGCGGCTACCCCCGGCCGGCCGACGACGAGCCGACCGCCGAACAGGAGCGGCTCGCGGTGGAGGCCGCCCGGACGGGCGGACCGGCGCTCTCCCTGCTGGCCCAGGCCGAGGTGGCCGCGCAGGCCGAGGCGTCCGCCCGGCCCGGCGCGGCGGACGAGCCGGGCACCGAGCCGATGGGCGTCCGGCTGACCCTCGCCGTGCCGGACCGGCCGGGGCTGCTCGGCACCGTCGCCGGAGTGCTGGCCCTGCACCGGCTGACCGTGCGCTCGGCCGGGCTGCGGGAGCTCGACCCGATCGGGGCGGGCCCGGTGCTGCTGCTCTCCTGGACGGTGGCCGCCGAGTTCGGCGAGCTGCCGGAGGCGGCCCGGCTCCGGGCCGATCTGCGCCGGGCGCTGGACGGCTCGCTGGACGTCTCGCGCCGGCTCGCCGAGCGCGACGCGGCCGCCCCGCGCCGGCGCGGCATCCCGACCCCCCCGCCGGTGGTCGCGGTGGCGCCCGCGGTGGCCTCGGCGACGGCGACCGTGCTGGAGGTGCGCGCCCACGACGCACCCGGGCTGCTGCACCGGATCGGGCGGGCGCTGGACGGCGCGGGGGTGCGCGTCCGGACGGCGCACGTCTCCACGCTGGGCGCGGACGCGGTGGACTCCTTCTACCTGACCGACGACGCGGGCCGGCCGCTCGCCGCCCAGCGGGCGGGGGAGGTGGCGGCGGCGGTCCGCGCCGCCCTGGGCTGACCTCGTACCGGCCCGCACCGGCCCGCACCGGCCTTCCGCGCCCCCGTCCGGCCCTCCGCGCCCTGGTTCTTCGCGGCCCGGCCCTCCGCGCCCTGGTTCTTCGCGGCCCGGCCCTCCGCGCCCCGGTTCTTCGCGGCCCGGGCAGCGGTCGGGACGCCGCCGGGGAGCTCCGGGGGCGCGGCCGGGAGGGCTCCGGAGCGGTATCCGGCGAGGTCCGGGGCCGTTCCGGGAGAGGTCGTCCCGGGGGTGGAGACCGTTCGCGGGGTGGCCGGATACCCTTGGGGACGACGACCGTACTGATACCGATGCCGCAGAGGACCCGCGACGACGTGTTCGACACCCTTTCCGATCGCCTCGCAGCGACGTTCAAGAACCTCCGGGGCAAGGGCCGCCTCAGCGAGGCGGACATCGACGCCACCACCCGCGAGATCCGCATCGCGCTGCTGGAGGCGGACGTCGCGCTGCCGGTCGTGCGGGCCTTCATCAAGCAGGTCAAGGAGCGTGCCCTCGGCTCCGAGGTCTCCGGCGCGCTGAACCCCGCGCAGCAGATCATCAAGATCGTCAACGAGGAGCTCATCGCGATCCTCGGCGGCGAGACCCGCCGGGTGCGGTTCGCCAAGAGCGGCCCGACGGTGATCATGCTCGCCGGTCTCCAGGGTGCCGGTAAGACCACCCTCGCGGGCAAGCTCGGCCACTGGCTGAAGCAGCAGAAGCACACCCCGCTGCTGGTCGCCTGCGACCTCCAGCGCCCCAACGCCGTCAACCAGCTCCAGGTCGTCGCCGACCGGGCCGGCGTGGCGTTCTACGGCCCGCAGCCGGGCAACGGCGTCGGCGACCCGGTGCAGGTCGCCCGGGACTCGATCGAGTACGCCAAGCAGAAGCAGTACGACGTCGTCATCGTCGACACCGCCGGCCGCCTCGGCATCGACGCCGAGCTGATGCAGCAGGCCGCCGACATCCGGACCGCGGTCGATCCGGACGAGGTGCTGTTCGTCGTCGACGCGATGATCGGCCAGGACGCCGTCACCACCGCGCAGGCCTTCCTCGACGGCGTCGACTTCACCGGCGTGGTGCTCTCCAAGCTCGACGGCGACGCCCGCGGCGGCGCCGCGCTGTCGGTCGCGCACGTCACCGGCCGGCAGATCATGTTCGCCTCCAACGGCGAGAAGGTCGACGAGTTCGACGCCTTCCACCCGGACCGGATGGCCTCCCGGATCCTCGGCATGGGCGACATGCTCTCGCTGATCGAGAAGGCCGAGCAGACCTTCTCGCAGGCCGAGGCCGAGAAGATCGCCTCCAAGCTGCAGGGCGGCGGCAAGGACTTCACGCTCGACGACTTCCTGGACCAGCTGGAGCAGGTCCGGAAGATGGGCTCGATCTCCAAGCTGCTGGGCATGCTGCCGGGGATGGGCCAGATCCGCGAGCAGATCAACAACATCGACGACAAGGACGTCGACCGCGTCGGCGCCATCATCAAGTCGATGACCCCGGCCGAGCGGACCGACCCGAAGCTCATCAACGGCTCGCGCCGCGCGCGCATCGCCAAGGGCTCCGGCGTCCAGGTCGGCGAGGTCAACAACCTGGTCCAGCGGTTCTTCGACGCCCGCAAGATGATGTCCGCGATGGCCTCCGGCAAGGGAATCCCCGGCATGCCGGGGATCCCGGGCATGGGCGGCGGCTCCAAGAAGTCCGCCAAGAAGGCCCAGGTGGCCAAGGGCAAGCGCAAGAGCGGCAACCCGCTGAAGCGCGCGCAGGAGGAGGCGGCCGCCGCCGAGCGGCGCGCGCTCGGCCCGGGTGCCGAGCAGGCTCCCGCCCAGGGCGGCGCGTTCGGGCTCGGCGCGGGCAAGGGCCCGGCCGACTTCGAGCTGCCGAAGGAGTTCAAGGACCTGCTCTAGGCCCCGTCGGGTCGCGAGAGCGGCCCCGGCGCCCGCCCGAGCGGTCCCGTCGCACCTGGACGGCCCGCCACCCGGTTCCCCCGGGCGGCGGGCCGTCCGCATGTCCGGCGGGCCGTCCAGGTCCGGCGGGCCGTCGGCATGTCCGATGATGAGGGGGTGAGAGTGACGATCAGGGCCCCGCGGGCCGGGGACGAGGCCGTGTACGCCGAGGCGGTCCGACGGTCCGCCGACCACATCGGGCGGTGGAACCCGGTCGAGCCGGACGGCCTCCCGGACCTGCTGGCGCGGCAGGGCGCCGGGCTGCGCACCTTCCTCATCCTCGACCGGGAGACCGGCGGACTGGTCGGCAAGGTGAACGTGGCCAACATCGTCATGGGCCGGTTCTGCAACGGCGCGCTCGGCTACGACTCGTACCTGCCGTTCGCCGGGACCGGCCGGATGGCCGAGGGCATGCAACTGGTGGTGGACCGCTGCTTCGCCCCCCAGGCGTCCGGCGGCCTCGGGCTGCACCGGCTGGAGATCAACGTGCAGCCGGACAACGAGCGTTCGATCGGCCTGGCCAAGCGGCTGGGCTTCCGGCACGAGGGGTTCACCCCGCGGATGCTGTACCTGCAGGGCGGCTGGCGGGACCACGAGCGGTTCGCGCTGACCACGGAGGAGTGGCCGGGGCCGGTGGGCCGGGCGAGCGCTGCGGCGCAGCGGGGCCGGGTGACCTGAGCCGACGGGTGACCGGAGGCGGGTGGGTGGCCGGAGCTGCCGGGTGACCTGAGCCGACGGGCGGGTGATCTGAGCCGACTGGCGGCCGGACGTGGCCGGGTGACCTGCGCCGACGGGTGGCCGGAGGCGGGCGGGGCAGCCTGCCGGCCCGGCGGGGTGGCGGATGGATCACCCCGGCGGATGTCCGTATGGTCCGAAAGGTGACCGAACCCGTTCCGCCGCGCCGGACCCCCGACCAGCCCTGGCGCTCCGAGGGCGCCCCGACCCCGCCGCCCCCGCGCCGCCGGATGCCCGGCGGCCGGCTGGGTCTCGTCCTCACCGCCCTCGTGGTGTTCCTGATCACCGACCTGCTGCTGTCGTTCTTCGGCACCGGCGGCGCCACCACGATCTCGTACACCGAGTTCAACAACCAGCTCAACAAGGGCAACGTCACCAAGATCTACTCCAAGGGCGACGCCATCGAGGGCACCCTGAAGAGCGCCGCGCCCAAACCGGACGGCGGCAAGGGCGACTACACCGAGTTCGACACCCAGCGGCCGTCGTTCGCCGACGACAGCCTCTGGACCACCCTCCAGCAGCAGGGCGTCGAAGTGACCGCCAAGCCGGTCGTCCAGCAGCGCAGCTTCCTCGCGAACCTGCTGATCTCGCTCGCCCCGATGCTGCTGCTGATCCTGGTCTGGGTGCTGCTCGCCCGGCGGATGGCCAGCGGCCTCGGCGCCGGCCCGCTCGGCCGCAAGGCCCCGCCCAAGCCGATCGCCGCCGAGACCGGTACGCGCACCACCTTCGCCGACGTGGCCGGCATCGACGAGGTCGAGGCCGAACTCTCCGAGGTGGTCGACTTCCTGAAGAACCCGGACCACTACCGGCGGCTGGGCGCGAAGATGCCGCGCGGAGTCCTGCTCAGCGGCCTGCCCGGGACGGGCAAGACCCTGCTCGCCCGGGCCGTGGCGGGCGAGGCCGACGTCCCGTTCTTCTCCGCCTCCGCCTCCGAGTTCATCGAGATGATCGTCGGCGTCGGTGCCAGCCGGGTCCGCGAGCTCTTCGCCGAGGCGCGCAAGGTCGCCCCGGCGATCATCTTCATCGACGAGATCGACACCATCGGCCGCCAGCGCGGCGGCGGTGGCGGCATGGGCGGCCACGACGAGCGCGAGCAGACGCTCAACCAGATCCTCACCGAGATGGACGGCTTCAGCGGCTCCGAGGGCGTCATCGTCATCGCCGCGACCAACCGGGTCGACGTGCTGGACCCGGCCCTGCTGCGGCCCGGCCGGTTCGACCGGCGGATCACCGTCAGCCCGCCGGACCGGGACGGCCGCGCCGCCATCCTGCGCATCCACACCCGGACCGTCCCGCTCGCCGGGGACACCGACCTCCGGCAGCTGGCCAAGGTCACCCCCGGGATGACCGGCGCCGAGCTCGCCAACCTGGTCAACGAGGCCGCCCTGCTGGCCGTCAAGCGCCGGCAGGACGCCGTGAACGAGCGGGACCTCTCCGACGCGCTGGAGAAGGTCCAGCTGGGCGCCGTCCGGCCGCTGGTGATGCCGCAGGCCGAGCGGGAGCGGACGGCGTACCACGAGAGCGGCCACGCGCTGCTCGGCATGCTGCAGCCGGGCGCCGACCCGGTCCGCAAGATCACCATCGTGCCGCGCGGCCGGGCCCTCGGCGTCACCCTCTCCACCCCCGACGCCGACCGCTACTCCTACACCGAGTCCTACCTGCGCGGCCGGATCATCGGCGCACTCGGCGGGATGGCCGCCGAGCAGGTGGTCTACGGCGTCATCACCACCGGCGCGGAGAGCGACCTGGAGCAGGTCACCAACATCGCCCGGGGCATGGCCGGCCGCTGGGGCATGAGCGAACGGGTCGGACGGCTCACCGCCGTCCCCGCCGACCCGCAGGGCGCGTACGGGCTCTCGGCCGCCCCGACCACGCTGGACGCGGTGGACGAGGAGGCCCGCCGGATCGTCGCGGAGTGCTACGAGGAGGCGATCCGGCTGCTCACCGAGCAGCGGGCCCGGCTGGACGCGCTGGCGGCGGCGCTGCTGGAGGCCGAGACGCTGGACGAGGAGGAGGCCTACCGGGCCGCCGGGGTGCCGCGGAAGGAGCTCGACCGGGCCTGAACCGCCGCGCCGCGGTGGCGGGGGTGAGGGCGGGGGCTGTACGGCGGGGCGGGGGCTGTACGGCGGGGCGGGGCGGTGCGGTGTGGCGGAGGCTGCGGCCGGGAGGCGGGTGAGCCTCCCGGCCGCGTGCTGACGTGGGCCGTGCGGTGCCCCGGCTGCCCCGGCTGCCCCGGGTTGCCCGGGTTGCCCCGGCTACCGCGGCTGCCCGGGTTGTCCGGGCTGCTCGGCGACGAGGTACCGGAAGACGTTCTCCATCCGCACCGAGCCGTCCGGGCGCAGGTACGGGTGCAGCACCTCCGCCAGCTCCTTCGCCACCAGCGGCAGCCCGGAGAACTCCGCCGCCGCGTCGAACAGTCCGGTGGAGAGCAGCCCGCGGACCGCGCTGTCCAGGTCCGGGTAGGCGAACGGGCAGCCGACCCGGCCGCTGCCCGCCGGGCGCAGACCGGCCGGGGCGAGGAGGTCCTCCAGGGCGCCCGGCGAGCTCAGCCCGAACGGGTCGCGTGCCGTGGTGCGCCCGGCCATCCGCCGGGCCACGTCCAGCACGGGCGCGCTCTCGCACCGCTCCGGCGGTCCCCAGGCGGCCAGCACCACGTGCCCGCCGCGGAGCGTCAGCCGGGCCGCCTCGGTCACCACGCGCTGCGGGTCGGCCGCCCCCGGCAGCTGCTCGAAAACGGTGACCAGCGAATAGGCCGAGCGGGGGACGGCCGCCGTCGTCCGGGCGCTCGCGCCGACCTGCAGCCGGCGCCCCCGGGCCAGTTCGCGCAGCTCGTCCTGAGGCTCCAGACCGGCGACCTGCGCGCCCCGCCCGGCGGCCAGCAGCAGGGCCAGGCCCGACCGGCAGCCCAGGCCCAGCACGCTGGTCGCCGGACCGACCTCCAGGCGGTCGTAGACGGCCTCGTGGAGCGGTACGAGCATGCGTTCCTGGATCTCCGCCCAGTCGCGCGCCCGCGCGGGCCACGCCCCCGTGGGCTGCGGGTCGCGCGATCGTGCGCCCGCGGGTCGTTCGGTTGTGCCGGTCGTCCGAGCTGAAGCCATCGCGGCCTCCCATCCGGTCCTTCGGTGTCCTGCTACGACTCCCCCAAAGTCCCGCCCCACTCCAGCGAACAGCGGCTCGGGCGCGGCGTCCAGAGGGGTGCAGGGTGGTGCGCGCGTGTCGCGGGCGTGCGCCCCCCGGCAGCCGGCGCGTTACCGATTCGAAGTCAGGCCCCCGATCCCCGTACCATTCGCCCCATGGCAAAGGCACCCGTTCTCACCCCCCAGGCGGACGACTTCCCGCGCTGGTACCAGGACCTCATCAACAAGGCCGAGCTGGCCGACAACGGTCCGGTGCGCGGCACCATGGTCATCCGACCGTACGGCTACGGCCTGTGGGAGCGGATGCAGCAGGAAATGGACGCCCGCATCAAGAAGGCAGGCGCGCAGAACGCCTACTTCCCGATGTTCATCCCGCAGTCCTACCTGACCAAGGAGGCGGAGCACGTCGAGGGCTTCGCCCCCGAGCTCGCGGTGGTCACCCACGGCGGCGGCAAGCAGCTGGAGGAGCCGGTCGTCGTCCGGCCGACCTCCGAGACCATCATCAACGAGTACTTCTCCAAGTGGGTGCAGAGCCACCGGGACCTGCCCCTCCTGATCAACCAGTGGGCCAACGTCGTCCGCTGGGAGCTGCGTCCGCGCGTCTTCCTGCGCACCACCGAGTTCCTCTGGCAGGAGGGCCACACCGCCCACGCCACGTACGAGGACGCCCGCGAGTACGCGTCGATGATCCACACCGACGTCTACGGCGACTTCATGACCAACGTGCTCGGCATCGACGTCGTGCTCGGCCGCAAGACCGCCAAGGAGCGGTTCGCCGGCGCCATCAACACCCTCACCCTCGAAGGCATGATGGGCGACGGCAAGGCGCTGCAGATGGGCACCAGCCACGAGCTGGGCCAGAACTTCGCCAAGGCGTTCAACACGACCTACCAGCTGCAGGGCGCCGAGCGCGAGTACGTCTGGCAGACCTCCTGGGGCGTCTCGACCCGCATGGTCGGCGGCCTGATCATGTCCCACGGCGACGACAACGGCCTGCGGGTGCCCCCGCGACTGGCCGCCGTCCAGGCCGTCGTCCTGGCCATCAAGGGCGACGACGCGGTGATCGCGAAGGTCCGCGAGATCGGCGCCGCCCTGGAGGCCGCCGGCGTCCGTGTGGTCGTGGACGACCGCACCGACACCCCGTTCGGCCGCCGCGCCGTCGACTGGGAGCTCAAGGGCGTTCCGCTGCGCATCGAGGTCGGCCCGCGCGACCTGGAGAACGGCACCGCGATGCTCGTCCGCCGCATCGCGGGCGGCAAGGAGCCGGTCTCGATCGACGCCCTGACGGCGCTCGTCCCCGGCGTGCTGGAGGAGGACCAGGCGCTGCTGCTGCGCCAGTCCCGCGAGCGTCGTGAGGCCCGCACCGTCGACGTGAGGAACCTCGACGAGGCCGTCGAGGCCGCTACCACGGGCTGGGGCCGGATCTCCTGGGCCGAGCTCGGCCCGGAGGGCGAGGCCAAGCTGGCCGAGCAGGGCGTCTCGGTGCGCTGCATCGTGGCCGCCGACGGTTCGGTGCCGGCCACCGACGACCAGGACGGCAACATCGCGATCGTCGCACGCGCCTACTGACGGTTTCCCCGCCCACGGACAGTTCGCAGGCGTCACGAGTACCGCGACACTCGCGAGTGCCACCGGAGTCATGGAGTGCCCCGGGTGTCATTCGTGTCACGGGACGCGTGAGCGTTGTGGGACATGTGAGCGCCGAAAACCGACAGATGATCGACAGATAGTGATGAGTACCGATGCGTACTGATGAGTAGCGACGGGGGCGGACAGGAGTCGCCGGGAATTCCGGTGGTAACCGTCCAGTCGCCGTCTCATCTGTCGACATCCCTACTCACCGGTCAACTCCCGGTATTAACGGAATAGCGGTACGGTGTACGGCCCGTGGCCCTGTCAACTCGACAGGATCATGGGCCGTACGTACGTCCGGGGCGCGACAGCCCGTTCCCCGGTCGGAATAGGGATGAGGCCCGCCGACTGCGACGGGCCCAAAACGTGCAGGGGGTTGGTCTTGCATCGGAACCGGAACGCGCATTTCGCGCGCGGTCGTACATTCCTGAGAGTTTCCTGGGAATTCCCGGGGAACGGGAACATGCGGAACATCGGCACGCACTCCATCGTTGGTCTAGCGTGAGCACGACACAGCCCCTCGTTCTCGCGGCCGAACTGGCCGCCGCCTGGAGCGACATCCAGGCCTTCCATCAGGACCTCCCCGACCTCGCCTCGCCCGAGGCGTTGATCGGAGAGTCCTCCTCGGCCTGTGGTACGCGGCTCGGTTTCGAGCGGCTCCTCCACGAGGCTGCCCACGGTCTTGCCGCGGCCCGGGACATCCGGGACACCTCGCGGGCCGGCCGCTACCACAACCGCCGCTTCCTGCTCCTCGCCTCGGAGCTGGGCCTGGCGCACCCGGTCGAACCGCACGCCAGCAGCGGCTTCTCCCAGGTGACCATGCTCAAGGAGACGCGGGACCGGTACGCCGAGACCATCGAACGCCTGGACCTCGCGCTCGGCGCGCACCAGGAGGCGGTGGCCGGCGACGGCGCCTCGCGTGCCTTCCGCGGCCCGGCCGCCCGGCACGGCTCCTCCGGGGGCGGCGTCCGGGTCAAGGCGGTCTGCGGCTGCGGGCGCAACGTCCGCGTGGTGCCTTCGGTGCTCGCGCAGGCGTCCATCGTCTGCGGCGCCTGCCAGCAGCCGTTCAAGATCGCGTAACCGGCGTTCGACCGGCATCGGGGAACCGGTGCCGCGCAACCGACGTCGCGCAACCGGCCGGCAGCTGTGCGGGCAGCGGGCCCGGCCGAAGCGGCGGGCGATGCGGTGATCGATCGGCACTCGGCCGATCGGTGGTGGTACTCGTTGGGCTGACCGGGAGCGGGGGCTCCCGGTCGGACCTGTCCCCCCTTGGTGGATCCCCCCGGTAGGTCCCCTGCCCGGCGGATCGTCTGCCAGGCGGATCTCCTGCTCGGTGGATCGTCTGCCCGGCGGATCTCCGCGGGTGCCGTCAGGCTTCCTCGCGGGTTCTGCGGGTTCTGCGGGTGTCTGCGGGTGTCTGGCGGGGTTCGGTGCCGGCTCCTGCCGACCGGTCCCTGGCCGGCTCCCCGTTCGGCTTCCTGTCCGGTTCCTGGCGATCCCTGTCCGGCCCCGGCTCCCGTTCCTGCCGCCCTCGGCGCTCCCGTGTCCTGTTCCGGGCCGTCGGAGGCCGGTGAAGGTGTTTCGCGCCGGTATGGCACAATGGACAGCTGAGTACTCGGCAGCCGAGCAGGACCCCTCTCTCCTACGGCTGGCGTGTCCCTTGAACGGCCGACCCCGCAACCCCACGCGGTGATGAGGCCGCTCACCCACGTCAACACCAGGAGAATCCACTCCCGTGGCAGTCAAGATCAAGCTCAAGCGTCTCGGCAAGATTCGCTCCCCGCACTACCGCATCGTCGTCGCGGACGCCCGCACCAAGCGTGACGGCCGTGCCATCGAGGAGATCGGCATCTACCAGCCGACCTACAACCCCTCGAAGATTCAGGTCGACACCGACCGTGCCCAGTACTGGCTGTCCGTCGGCGCCCAGCCGACCGAGCCGGTTCTCGCCATCCTCAAGCTGACCGGCGACTGGCAGAAGTTCAAGGGCCTGCCGGCCCCGGCGCCGCTGCTCGTCGCCGAGCCCAAGGTCGAGGACTTCTCGCACCTGTTCGCGAAGGCCGTCGCCGGCTTCGAGGACGCCACCACCGGTGTCGCCATCACCCCCAAGGCCAAGAAGTCGGACAAGGTCGAGGCTGACGCCGACGCCGCCGTCGAGGCCTGAGCGTGATCGAGGACGCCCTCGACCACTTGGTGAAGGGCATCGTCGAGCACCCCGACGAGGTGCAGGTGCGTTCGCGCAACCTGCGTCGGGGCAACACCATCGAGGTGCGAGTGCACCCCGATGACCTCGGCAAGGTGATCGGCCGGGGCGGCCGCACGGCGCGCGCACTGCGCACCGTGGTCGGTGCCCTCGGCGGTCGCAACGTCCGGGTCGACCTGGTCGACGTGGACAGCATTCGCTGACGCTGCTGCTCGTTCAGCCGTCAGGCGCGAGGCCGGCCGGGACGCATGTCGTCCCGGCCGGCCTTGTCTTTTCCCGGCCCTCCCCGGACCTTGTCGGTCCTCTCCGGGCCGGCGCACCACCGGCAGCACCCGCATTCCTCTCCCGCTCCACTCCGCCTGCGGACCGCTCCGCTCCCGGGTGGTGCGGGACTCGGCCTTCCCAGCACTCATCCAGGAGAACGATCAGCGTGCAGCTCGTCGTCGGCAAGATCGGCCGCGCCCACGGCATCAGGGGGGACGTCAGTGTCGAGGTCCGCACCGACGAGCCGGAACTCCGGCTCGGCCCCGGTGCCGTCGTCCTGACCGACCCCGCGTCGGCCGGACCGCTGACCGTCGAGTCCGGCAAGGTGCACAGCGGCCGGCTGCTGCTGCGCTTCGCCGGCGTCAAGGACCGCAACGCCGCCGAGGCGCTGCGCGGAACCGTCCTGATCGCCGAGGTCGACCCGGACGAGAGCCCGGACGACCCGGAGGAGTACTACGACCACCAGCTGATCGGCCTCGACGTGGTGCTGCTCGACGGCACTCCGGTCGGCGAGCTGACCGAGGTGGTCCACCTGCCCTACCAGGACCTGCTCACGGTGGAACGGCCGGACGGCACCGAGGTGCTGGTGCCGTTCGTCACCCGCATCGTGCCGACCATCGACCTGGAGAACCAGCGGGCCGTGATCGACCCGCCGCCCGGTCTGATCGACATGGACCAGGCCGAGGTCGCGGGCGGCGCGGCCGAGGAGCCGGAGGAGTCGGAGTGACCGCCGAAGACCTGTCGCCGGAGGAGCAGGCCGCGGCTGCGGCCGCCGTCGTCGTGTCCGCGGCTGTTCCTGCGGAGGGGGCCGGGGCTGCGGAGGAGTCCGGGCCTGCCGCGGCCTCCGGGCCTGCCGTGGAGTCCGGGCCGGCCGTGGAGTCCGGGCGTGCCGGAGCCTCGGTGCAGGACGGGATGCGGCTGGACGTCGTCACGATCTTCCCGGAGTACCTGGAACCGCTGAACATCTCGCTGGTCGGCAAGGCCCGCGCCCGCGGCCAGCTCGACGTCCACGTCCACGACCTGCGCGACTGGACGTACGACATCCACCGGACCGTGGACGACAGCCCTTACGGCGGCGGCCCCGGCATGGTGATGAAGCCCGAGTCCTGGGGCGAGGCCCTGGACGCCGTCGTCGCACAGGGACCGGCGGGGGAGGTGCCCACGCTGGTGGTGCCCACTCCCAGCGGGCGCCCCTTCACCCAGGAGCTCGCCCAGGAGCTCGCCGGGCGTCCGTGGCTGGCCTTCACGCCCGCCCGGTACGAGGGCATCGACCGGCGCGTGATCGAGGAGGCGGCCACCCGGATGCCGGTGGTCGAGGTGTCGATCGGTGACTACGTGCTGGCCGGCGGCGAGGTCGCCGTCCTGGTGATGGTCGAGGCGATCGCCCGGCTGCTCCCCGGAGTGCTCGGCAACGCGGAGTCCCACCGGGACGACTCCTTCGCGCCCGGCGCGATGGCCGACCTGCTGGAGGGCCCGGTCTACACCAAGCCCGCGGAGTGGCGCGGCCGGACCGTGCCGGACGTGCTGCTGAGCGGCAACCACGGCCGGATCGCCCGCTGGCGGCGCGAGCAGGCCTTCGCCCGCACGCTGGCCAACCGGCCCGACCTGGTGGACCGCTGGCAGTACGGCGCCTTCGACAAGAAGGACCGGGAGGCGCTCAGCATCCTCGGCCTGGCCTGGGACGAGCAGCTCGGCCGATTTCGGTCCGTGGCCGATTCTGTGGAAGAATAGGCCGCTGTTGTCTGTCGCTGGGCTCCTCCCGTAGGAGTCACGTGGTCCGGTGCCCTCGCCACGGGGGGAACGCCGGCAGCCGATGCGGCCCGCAACGAACCCCATTGTGACGAACTTCCGTGGGCGGCCCGTGGCGCCTGCGATGGAGAGCAACATGAGCAACAAGCTCGCTGCTGTCGACGCGGCTTCGCTGCGTAGCGACATTCCGGCCTTCCGCGCCGGTGACACCCTGAAGGTCCACGTCCGGGTCATCGAGGGCAACCGCTCCCGTGTCCAGGTCTTCCAGGGCGTCGTCATCCGCCGCCACGGCGCCGGTGTCGGCGAGACCTTCACCGTTCGCAAGGTCAGCTTCAACGTCGGCGTGGAGCGTACCTTCCCGGTGCACACCCCGGTCGTCGAGAAGATCGAGGTCGTGACCCGCGGTGCGGTTCGCCGCGCCAAGCTGTACTACCTGCGTGACCTCCGCGGCAAGGCCGCGAAGATCAAGGAGAAGCGCGACCGCTGATCCACCGGCTCCCGGTTCTGCCGGGGGCTCGGAGCGCTCTGGGGGGCGCGGCTGCCGCAAGGTAAGCTCAGCCCCCGATGAGCACGCACGAACCATTCGCGGACCGCGACGGCAGTCCCGCACCCACCGGTGCGGACTCGCCGTCGCGGTCCGCGGTCGTTTCCACCGGACGTGTGGAGGCGGACGCGGCGGTGGCCGGGGAGGCCGCCGGGCGCGAGGGCGAGGACCCTCCCGAGGACGAGCCCGAGCCACGCCCCGAGTCCGAGCCACGCCCCGAGGCGGACGGGGAGCCGGAGGGGCAGGTCGATGCCGGGGCTGCCGCGGACCGTGTGGATGACACCGGAGACACCGATGACGCCGACGATGCCGTGGGCGAGGGTGGCGAGGACGATGCCGACGGGCCCTTCCGTTCCCGATCGCGTGACCTCCTGCTGCTGACCGGTATCTGCCTGCTCGCCCTGCTGCTCGTGAACGCCTTCGTGGCACGGCCGTTCGCGGTGCCGTCCGCCTCGATGGAGGACACCCTGCGCACGGGTGACCGCCTGATCGCGAACAAGCTGGCCTACTCCTTCGGCGGCCACCCCCAACGTGGCGATGTCGTGGTCTTCGACGGGACGGGCTCCTTCCGGCGCGGTCCGGCTGCACCGGCCGGCTTCTGGAACGGACTGCGCGAGCTCGGCCAGGGCCTTGGTCTGGCCCCGGCGGGTGACTCGATATACGTCAAGCGCGTCATCGGTGTCGGCGGCGACCGGGTGACCAGCACCGGCCCGGGTGGGCAGCTCACCGTCAACGGTGTGCCCGTCGACGAGTCCGCCTACCTCGCCCCGGGGGACGAACCCTCGACCGTGGCGTTCGACGTGGTGGTGCCGGCAGGCAAGCTCTGGATGATGGGCGACCACCGCAGCGCCTCTCGGGACTCGCGCGACCACCTCGGTGAACCCGGTGGAGGCTTCGTCCCGGAGTCCAAGGTGATCGGACGGGCGGAGTGGGTGGTCTTCCCGATCGGCCACTGGAGCAGCCTGGACCGGCCGTCGGCGTTCGCCGCTACAGGGGGGACCGGTGGCCATGGGGACCAGAGGTAGGGGCCGGCTGACCGACCGCCCGTCCGACCGCGGCTCCGACCGTGTGTCCGACCGCTCGTCCGCCCGTGTGCCCGGTGCACCGGGCGGCGATCCGGTCGGCGGCTCTGTCGGGGATTCCAGCGACCCCGCCGACGGATTGTCCGCGGGGGACGTGGCCGGGACGACGGGCCACGAGCCGTCGGTGGCCACCCGCGGCCGGGCCGAACGCCGCCGCACCGCCCGCCGGGCGGCCCGGCGCCGCAGGCGTTCGGTGCTGCGTGAGTTCCCGTTGATCGTCCTGGTGGCGCTGGTGGTCGCCCTGGTGATGAAGACCTTCATGCTGCAGGTCTTCGTCATCCCCTCCGGTTCGATGGAGCAGACCATCCAGATCGGGGACCGGGTGCTGGTGGACAAACTCACCCCCTGGTTCGGTGCCGAGCCCGAGCGCGGCGACGTCGTGGTGTTCAAGGATCCGGGCGGCTGGCTGGAGGCCGACCACAAGCCGTCCACGGACGGGGCGATCCTGCATGGCGCCAAGCAGGTCCTCACTTTCGCCGGGCTGCTGCCGTCCGAGAGCGAGCAGGATCTGATCAAGCGGGTCGTCGGTGTCGGCGGGGACACTGTGGAGTGCTGTGACGAGCAGGGCCGGCTCAGCGTCAACGGCACGCCGGTGGACGAGTCGTACCTGTCGCCGGGCAATCCGCCGTCCCGGCAGCCGTTCAAGGTGAAGGTGCCGCAGGGGCGGCTCTGGGTGATGGGCGATCACCGGGACGTGTCCGCCGACTCCCGTTTCCACATGGGTAACGAGGGCCAGGGCACCATCCCGCTGAGCGGTGTGGTCGGCAGGGCCTTCGTGATCGCGTGGCCGCTGAACCGGGTGCATCAACTCGATGTGCCTGGTTCACTCTCCAAGGTGGCGCGGGCCCCGGAGACTCGCGGAACTTCGCCGGTCTCGATGGGGGTTGGGCCGCTTCCGGAAGAACCTCCGCTCGTTATGGGTGTGTTGGGCATCTTTCCGTTCGTCGGCCGCAGGCCGGAGCGCTCCCGGGAGTAGGCCGGGTCCGTAGGGCATCGGCTGGGCCGTGCGTGTGGGAGCGTCGGCCGGATGCCTCGGAGTGATAGAGAAGTCCTGATGCGGCCGGTGTGTGACAACGGCCGTGTCCCACGGCTGTGCTGGTGTCAGGCGGGTCCCGGGAGGGCACCCCTGAGCCGTGCGCGGTCGGTGGTGAGCGTGGTGCCCGCTGTGCGGCACTGTGAACGCGGACGTACAGGCGTCCGCACAGCTGGGAGGAGACGTTGTGGGGGATTTGGTGATCGGCGCCCGCTCAGGCGCCGGAGAGCCCGAGGGTTCCGGCGGCCGGGCGACCCGGTCCACGGAGTCCGCGGTGTCCTCGGCGTCCGTCGAGGACGCGGCGGCCCAGTCGGCGGACGGTCAGGGCAATGACACCGGTGACGCCTCGGACGACCTCGGCGACGGGACGGGTCCGGCGGAGCAGTCGGAGGAGAAGGCCGGCGGCGACGAGCGCAAGCCACGCTCCTTCTGGAAAGAACTGCCGATCCTGATCGGTATCGCGCTCGTTCTGGCACTGGTGATCAAGACCTTCTTCGTCCAGGCGTTCTCCATTCCGTCGGAATCGATGCAGAACACGCTTCAGGTCGGCGACCGCGTTCTGGTCGACAAGTTGACCCCGTGGTTCGGAGCCGAGCCTGAGCGCGGAGAGGTCGTGGTGTTCCACGACCCGGGCGGCTGGCTGGCCGACGAGCCCACCAACCAGAGCAACAACGCCCTCGTCCGGGGCGTTCAGGACGTGCTCAGCTTCGTCGGCCTGATGCCCTCCGACAACGAGAAGGACCTGATCAAGCGGGTCATCGCGGTTGGCGGCGATACCGTCGAATGCCATGGCGACGGTCCGGTGAAGGTCAACGGAGTGGCTCTCGACGAGCCGTACGTCTACCCGGGCAACACCCCCTGTCAGGTGAAGGACTTCGGTCCGGTCAAGGTGCCGGACGGCCGGATCTGGGTGATGGGTGACCATCGCGGTGACTCGCTCGACTCCCGCTTCCACATGGACCAGCCCGGTGGCGGCACCGTCCCCGTGGACGACGTGATCGGCCGTGCGTTCGTGGTGGCCTGGCCGGTCAACCACTGGTCGACGCTCCCGGTGCCGGAGACCTTCGACCAGAAGGGGCTGGCGGCGGCCGCGCCGCTCGTGCCGCCGCTGGCCGGTGCCGTCGGCGCCGTCGGGCTGCTCCCGCTGGTGCGCCGAGTCCGGTACCGGACGGATCGCACGAACCGGTCCTGACCTCATCCGGGACGCCCCCAGGTCTTGCGCGGGCCGTGGTACCGACGAGTAATCTGCTCGGACGTGCCACGGCCCGCCGGGTTTTCCGCCTGTGGCCCCGGCGCACCACGAGCGTTTCCGGGTCGGCCGGGGTTGGGCGGTATCGATGAGCAGTGTCGTGCACGAGGCGACGGACCGCCCGGCTGCTGTCACGCGGCCCGGGCGCAGGCCCGCCGCGGTACTGCAGGGCGTGCTGATCGGCCTCGGGCTGGCCCTGCTGGTGGGCGGCTTCGTCGTCATGGCGCTCAACTACCGGCCGTACGGCATCCCGACCGGCTCGATGACCCCCACGCTCAAGGTCGGCGACACCGTGCTGGCCCGCCAGATCGACGGCGGGAGCGTCGGCCGGGGTGATGTCGTGGTCTTCCGGGACCAGGCCTGGGGCGGCGAGCTCATGGTGAAGCGGGTGGTCGCGGTCGGCGGTGACACCGTGGCCACCACCGGGGACGATCAACGGCTGACCGTCAACGGCCGGCCGGTGGACGAGCCCTACCTGGCTGCGCAGGGCCCGCAGGGCAGCGCCTTCAGCGTCGAGGTGCCGCCCGGCCGGTTGTTCCTGCTCGGCGACAACCGGCAGGGTTCGCTGGACTCCCGTCTTCACCTGGAGATCGACGGCGGCACGATCCCGGCCGCCGACGTGGAGGCCCGCGTCGAGGCCACCGTCCTGCCGTTCGGCCGTACCGGCCTGTTCGCCCGGACCTCGGCGTTCGACGCCATCGGCGGGTCGAAGGCCGGCGGACCCGGTCCGCTGGAGCCGGCCTTCTACGCCACCGTCGGGGGCGCGGCGCTGATCGTCGTCACCTCGGCGGTGGGCGGGGTGACGGGCCTGGCCCGCCGGCTCCGACGCCGCGCGGCCTGACCACCAGGGGCACCGCGACCACGGTCGACGCAGCCGGAACGGCGGGCCGGCGCAGGGCGGTCGCACCCCGCGCCGTTGCCTCCGGCCGCGCGGCTCTGCCGAACATCGCCCCGGACGGTCGTGCCGGGTGGCAGGATCGGCACCGTAGACGGAACGAGCGAGGCGAGGGGGGAGAACCGTCATGGAGCCGCAGCGCCGCAGGGCCGCCCGGATCCTGCTGATGGACGGCCAGGACCGCCTTCTTCTCTTCCAGGGCTCCGACCCGGCGGTGCCGGACGTTACCTGGTGGTTCACTCCCGGGGGCGGTTTGGAACCGGGGGAGGGCCTGCGCGAGGCGGCGGTCCGGGAACTCTCGGAGGAGACCGGACTGCGCGGCGTGGAGCTGGGGCCGGTGGTTGCGTACGGCACGGCTTCGTTCTCCTTTCGCGGACAGCGGTTCGAGCAGGAGCAGTGGTTCCACCTGGCCCGGACCACGGAGACGCTGCTCGACCATTCGGGAATGGGGGCGGACGAGCACGCCGAACTGCTCGCGGCGCGCTGGTGGACGATCGAGGAGCTGAGGGGAACCGCCGAGACGGTCTACCCGGTCGGGTTGGCGGACTTCCTGGAGCAACTGGTGGCGGAGGGGCCGCCTGTCACCCCGGTAAGGCTCTGAGGGTGGGTGCGGTGGTCCACAATGGGTGGACGTGACAAGTTGAGGGGACGCCTGGATGAGTGCCGAAGATCTCGAGAAGTACGAGACCGAGATGGAGCTCAAGCTCTACCGGGAGTACCGGGACGTCGTCGGCCTGTTCAAGTACGTGATCGAGACCGAGCGACGTTTCTACCTCACCAATGACTACGAGCTGCAGGTGCACTCGGTCCAGGGCGAGGTCTTCTTCGAGGTGTCGATGGCGGATGCGTGGGTCTGGGACATGTACCGGCCGGCCCGATTCGTCCGGAAGGTCCGGGTGCTGACCTTCAAGGACGTGAACATCGAGGAGCTCGCGAAGAGCGATCTTGAGCTGCCCTCGGACGAGTCCGGCTTCGGGAGCTGACGTTGTACCGCCCGGTGCCCGGGTGTCCAGGGGAATTTCGAGTTATTCGAGATTCTCACTCCTGCGGGTGACAGAAGTTATCCACAGGGGCGAGTTGTCCACAGGAATCGGCAACCCGCTGGTCCGGTTCCGGGCCGCACGGAAACCTCCCCGGCGGAGGTGGTCACCGTGCAGGACACCACGCGTACCAGGCGCACCACGCGCAAGCAGGAGGAGCAGTCCCGGCAGCCGCAGCCGCCGGCGGCGCCGAAGGCCCGGACGGTCGGGCAGCCCCGGCGCAGGGCGGTACGGGGGCCCGAGAGCGGGCTGCCCGCCGCCGCGGGATCGGCATCACCACGTCCGGAGCGGCCCGACCCGGGCGCCGACCGACCGTCGGCCGGGACCGGGCAGGGCAGGACCGGTCCGGTCGGGACCGCCCTTTCGGGCCCGGCCCGGGCCGGCATCGGCTCCGGGCGCAACACCAACAACGGCCTCGGCCGCTACGGGGAGCGGGTGGCCGCCCGGCGGCTCACCGAGAGCGGGCTCCGCATCCTGGACCGCAACTGGCGGTGCGTCGAGGGCGAGCTGGACATCGTCGCCCTCGACGGCGACACGCTGGCGGTCTGTGAGGTCAAGACCCGCTCCGAGCGGGGCTTCCAGCAGCCCAGCGAAGCCATCGACCGGGCCAAGGCAGCCCGGTTGCAGCGCCTCGCCGAGCGCTGGATGGCCGAGCGCTGGCCGGACCACTTCGCCAGGCTGGCCGGCCCCGGATACCAGCCGCCACCCGCCGATCCGCAGTGGCCACCCGTTCCGCCGGGCGGCGTCCGGATCGACCTGGTGGCCGTCATCAACCGGGTGCGCGGCGCCGCCTCGGTGGACCACCTGCGGGGGGTGGTCTGAGATGGCCTTCGCCCGCACCTGCTCCGTTGCCCTCGTCGGCGTCGACGGCGTGATCGTCGAGGTCCAGGCCGATCTGGAGCCGGGAGTCGCCGCCTTCACCCTGGTCGGCCTGCCGGACAAGGCCCTGTCCGAGGCCCGCGACCGGGTCCGCGCGGCTCTCGTGAACAGCGGAGAGGCCTGGCCGCAGCGGAAACTGACGGTCGGACTCAGCCCTGCCTCGGTGCCCAAGAGCGGCAGCGGTTTCGACCTCGCCGTCGCCTGCGCGGTACTGGCCGCCGCCGAGCGGCTGGACCCGTCCACGATCGCCGATCTGCTGATCATCGGCGAGCTGGGCCTGGACGGCCGGGTACGCCCGGTACGCGGGGTGCTCCCGTCGGTGCTCGCCGCAGCCGACGCCGGGTACCAGCGGGTGGTGGTGGCCGAACAGACCGTGGCCGAGGCCTCCCTCGTCCCCGGCGTCACGGTGATCGGGGTGCGCAGCCTGCGCCAGCTGATCGCCATCCTCACCGGTGCCCCCGCGCCGGAGGAGCCGCCCGACCCGGTCGCAGGGCGCCCGGACGCACTCATGGCGGGGCTGATGCTCCCCACCGCCGGCGTGCGCGGGATCCCCGACGACAAGGCGTCCCGGCTCGACCTGGCCGATGTGGCCGGCCAGTACGAGGCCAGGCGGGCGTTGGAGATCGCCGCCGCCGGCGGCCACCACCTGTACCTGAAGGGTCCGCCGGGTGCCGGGAAGACGATGCTGGCGGAGCGGTTGCCGGCCCTGCTGCCTCCGCTCACGCAGAAGGAGGCCCTGGAGGTCACCGCGGTCCACTCCGTGGCCGGGCTGCTCCCGGCGGGGCGGCCGCTGATCGGCAGCCCGCCGTACTGCGCTCCGCACCACTCCACCACGATGCCGGCGATCGTGGGCGGCGGGAGCGGCCTGCCCAGGCCGGGCGCGGTCTCCCTGGCGCACCGGGGCGTGCTGTTCCTGGACGAGGCGCCGGAGTTTCCGGTCCGGGTACTCGATGCGCTGCGCCAGCCGCTGGAGTCGGGCGAGGTGGTGATCGCGCGCTCGGCCGGGTCGCTCCGGCTCCCGGCGAGGTTCCTGCTCTGTCTGGCCGCCAACCCCTGTCCCTGCGGGCGGTACTCGCGCCGGGGCGAGGGCTGCGAGTGCACGCCCACGATGGTCAGCCGGTACCAGGGGAGGCTCTCCGGGCCGCTGCTCGACCGGGTCGACCTCCAGGTCCAGGTCGCCCCGGTGACCAGGGTCGAGCTGATGGAGCGGGACAGCACCGCGGAGACCACCAAGACCGTCGCGGCCCGGGTGCTGGCCGCACGGGAGCGGGCGGCGACCCGCCTGGCCGACACACCGTGGCGGACAAATGCCGAGGTGCCGGGCCACGAACTGCGCACCCGCTGGCAGCTCGCGCCCGGTGCGCTGAACGACGCCGCACACCAGTTGGAGCGCGGACTGCTGACCGCCCGTGGCCTGGACCGGGTGCTCCGGGTCGCCTGGACGGTGGCCGATCTCGCAGGCCGGGACCGGCCGGACGAACGGGACCTGCGGACGGCTCTGGTCCTGCGGACCGGCGTCGAGCAGGGACTGCCACTGGCCGGCCGCGCCTTCGGCGGATCCGGCGGCCGGGCCTCCCCGGATGCCGTGTCCAAGGAAGACGAGCGGATCGGACCACGTCCGGGCGGTGGTGACCGATGACCGGACAGCAGACGGGGCAGCGGACCGAACAGCAGATCGGAAGACGAGGGGACGAGCTTGTGAACCGGACGATGAACCACCGTCAGCCGCCCGCCGGTAGCAGTCGCGCGGCCGGTCCCGACACCGGCTCCGGTGGTGGTCCCGGGACTGGTCCGAGTCCCGGGACGGCTCCCGGGGTCGAGCCGGAGCGCCTCGCCCGAGCGGTGCTGAGCCGGCTCAGCGAACCGGGCGACGCCGTCCTGGGCCGCTGGCTGTCCCGGCTCGCCGCCGTCGATGTGGTCCGGGCGATCCGCGACGGTACCGTGCCCGACCACCCGGGGCTGGACGCGGACCGGTTGGCGGCCTATCGGGCCCGACTCGTGGACGTCGATCCCGCCGCCGATCTGGAGCGAATGCGAACCGTCGGCGGGCGCTTCATCATTCCGGGCGACACGGAGTGGCCGAGCCAGCTGGACGACCTGGGTGACGGCAGGCCGACCGGCCTCTGGGTGGCGGGCACCGGTTCGTTGCGACTGCTCGCACTCCGGTCGGTCGCGGTCGTCGGGGCGCGGGCCTGTACGGCGTACGGCGCGCATGTCGCGGGGGAGCTGTCGGCCCAGTTGGCCGAGCGGGGGTGGGTGGTGGTCTCCGGTGCGGCGTACGGGATCGACGCCGCCGCCCACCGGGGCGCGCTCGCCGTCGGCGGGATGACCGTCGGGGTGCTCGCCTGCGGGGTGGACGTGGCCTACCCGCGCGGCAATGCCGATCTGATCCGGCGGATCGTCTCCCAGGGGCTGTTGCTGAGCGAACTGCCGCCGGGGGAGCACCCGAACCGGTTCCGGTTCGTCCTGCGCAACCGGGTCATCGCGGCACTCACCCGGGGCACGGTGGTGGTTGAGGCGGCCCTGCGCAGCGGGGCGCTCAGCACGGCCCGACGCGCCCGTGACCTCAACCGGCACACCATGGGTGTTGCGGGCCCGGTGACGTCCGAGCTCTCCGCCGGGGTGCACGCCCTGATCCGCAGCGGCGGGGCCACCCTGGTCACCGACGCGGCCGAGGTCGCCGAGCTGATCGGAGCGATCGGCGACGACCTGGCACCGCAGCGGAGCGGTCCGGTGCTGCCCAGGGACTTGCTGGAACCGGCGGCGGCGCGGGTGCTGGAGGCCGTGCCGGCCACCCCGGACGGAGCCCCGGTGGAACGCTTGGCCCGGCAGTCGGGGCTCCCGCCGGACGAAGTGTTGCAACGGCTCTACGAGTTGGGCTCCCTCGGGTACGTCGAACGGCACGGTGCGCACTGGCGGCTGGTGCGCAGGAGGGGAGGCGACTGAGTACGTCCGCCACGAAAGCCGGGCAGCAGGCGTGGGCGGCGGGGCGTGGGTGGCGGGGCGTGGACGGAAGGTGGACCGGCGGAGGGGCCGGCCCGAGGGCCATGTGACGGCGCGGCACCCTCCGAGTGGGAGCAGGTGGCGTGATCAGGGCCGCGGCCCGTCCGCCCCCGACGCCCGGTTCCGGTGACACGAACGCCACCGGATCGGGGGACGACCGAGTGGCGGTAGCACATTGCAGTGACTCGGTCACGCTACGCTCGCCATGCCTTCCCTATCAGCACACGACTCGGCAGAACGGCGCAGACCAACGCATGCCCACACACATTCCCGGACACAGAGTGACCGGTGGCGCCCGGTCCTCGGGCGGGCCGCGGACCGAGCGGCGCCCCGTGACCGAGTTCCCGCCCAAGGCGACGGGTGCGATGGGGGCCCTCGCCCGGCAGGGCGGCCGGCCGGGGAGCACGGGGGCGTACGCCGACCGGCCGGACGCGCCCGGTGCGCCGGACGCCCCCGAACAGCCCGGCGCACCCGAGGCCGGTGCCGGTACGGTGCCCCCGCCGACCGGCCCGGCATCCATCGACACCGACCGCCCCCCACCCGGAGGAGTGGACACTCCTGCGAGCGCCCCCGCCGCGACCTCGGCGGCGGCGCCCGCCGAAACCCTCGCGGCGACGCCTGCCCCGCGGCGTGAGCCGGCCGGCCGTGAGCGCACGGCGCTCGAAGAGCTCTGGCGCGCCTACAAGGAGACGGGTGACCAGCGGCTTCGGGAGCAGCTGATCCTGCACTACTCACCCCTCGTCAAATACGTGGCCGGCCGAGTCGGGGTCGGCCTGCCCTCCAACGTCGAACAGGCCGACTTCGTCTCCTCCGGTGTCTTCGGGTTGATCGACGCGATCGAGAAGTTCGACATCGACCGCGCGATCAAGTTCGAGACGTACGCCATCAGCCGGATCCGCGGGGCGATCATCGACGAGCTCCGGGCGCTGGACTGGATCCCGCGTTCGGTGCGGCAGAAGGCCAAGGCGGTCGAGCGGACGTACGCGACGCTGGAAGCGCGGCTGCGCCGGACGCCGCACGAACCCGAGGTCGCCGCCGAAATGGGCATCGCGATCGAGGACCTGCACACGATCTTCAGCCAGCTCTCCCTCGCCAACGTGGTCGCGCTCGACGAACTGCTCCACCCGGTCGGTGAGAGCGGGGACCGACTGAGCCTGATGGACACGCTGGAGGACCACGGCGCGGACAACCCCGTCGAGGTGGCCGAGGACCGGGAGCTGCGAAGGCTGCTGGCCCATGCGGTCAACACGCTCCCCGAGCGGGAGAAGACGGTGGTGACGCTCTACTACTACGAGGGGCTGACCCTCGCCGAGATCGGTCAGGTCCTGGGGGTGACGGAGAGCCGGGTCAGCCAGATCCACACCAAGTCGGTGCTGCAACTGCGGGCCAAGCTGTCCGACATCCGGTAGCGACGGCTGCTCCCGGCCGGGCGTGGACGTGGCTCCGTCCTACCTGGTCCTGCGCCGCCCCGCGCCGCCCTACGCCGCCTGCGCCGCCCCGCTCCTGTCCCAATGTCCCAACAGGGGCTTCGCCCGCCCGCCCGGTGTCTCGTCGGTCCAACCCGTCTCGGCCTGTGCCGTCCGTTTACCTTCGCCGGAGGCGCTCCCGGCCGTGCCGCCGCGGCCGTCGGCACCCCCGTTCGCCCCTGCCCGCCTCCGCCGAGGTGCGGCGCCGTATCGGCGGAGGTGTAGGGCTCCGTACAGTGGGAGGGTGCCGAAGATCCGAGCGGCCACTTTGGCCGAGCATCGCCAGCTGCAGCAGGCAGCCCTCCTCGACGCTGCCCGCAGCCTCCTCACCGAAGGAGGGATGGAGGCCCTGACCTTCCCCGCCCTCGCGGCGCGCACCGGGCTGGCGCGTTCGTCGGTCTACGAGTACTTCCGTTCGCGGGGCGCGGTGGTCGAGGTGCTCTGCGAGGTCGACTTCCCACTCTGGGCAGCCGAGATCGAGGCGGGGATGGAGAGCTGCGACACCGCGGCTGGCCGGGTCGAGGCGTACGTCCGGGGCCAGCTCGCACTCGCCGGGGACCCGCGTCACCGGGCGGTGGCGGCGATCTCGGCGCTGGAGCTGGACGAGGCGGCACGGGAGCGCATCCGGGCGGCACACGGCAAGCTGGTCGGCCTGGTCGTCCAGGCGTTGGAGGACCTCGGCCACGAGCAGCCGCGTCTGGCGGCGGCGCTGCTCCAGGGAATCGTGGAGGCCGCCGTCCGGCAGGCCGAGCAGCGAGCCGCGGGTGGCCCCGCCGCCGGGCCGGACGTGATCGCGGACGCCGCCGTCGCCCTCGCCCTGCACGGCCTGGGCGGGAGCTGAGCGGAGGGCGGCCTCACCGGTGCCGGCCGAGCGGGAGCAGTCGTGCGGCGCCCGAGCCGAACAGGGCCAGCGGGTCGAGATAGCGCTCGCCGCGGAGCAGCCCCCAGTGCAGGCAGTCCTTGCCGGCGCAGTGCCCGGTGTCGGGCGCGAGCCGGCCGATCTCCTCGCCGGCCGCGACCGCGGTGCCCACCGCCACGGTGCCGGTGACCGGCAGATAGGTGGTCCGCAACGGGGGTGCGCCGGACGCGGTGTGCGTCACGGTGACCACCGGCCGGCCGGCCACCAGGCCGGAGAACGTGACCACGCCGGGGGCGGCCGCACGGATCTCCCCACCCGGAGCGGCGGCCAGGTCGACGCCTCGGTGCCCGGCGGCCCACGGCTTCGGCGGCGCCTCGAACCGTGCGACCAGTCCGCCCGGCCCGCCCACCGGCCAGGCCCGCGCGGACCCGTACCCGGCAGCGGGACCGGGGACGGTCCCAGCAGCCGTCCCGGAGGCAATGGCGAAGGTACTCCCCGGACGGCGCCCGACCATGACCCGTCCGGCTGCCACCCGTCGCGCTGTGACCCAGCCGGACGCCGGCCCTGCCACCGCGGACCGTCCCGTCGTTGCCGTAGGCCTGGCCGCTGCAGGCCCGGGTGCCGCGTGCCCCACCGGTCCCGGCACGCCGGCCACCAGCAGTCCGGCCACCAGAAGTCGAGCCGCCAGAAGTCCGGCCACCAGCAATGCAGCCACCAGCGGCGTGGCCAGTGCCACACGTGCCATCGGAGCAGACAATCCCGGAGCCACCGACCGGCACCCGTGCCCAGGGCGGAGCGTCGCCGGGAGGGCGATTCGAGGGGGAGCAAAGGCAGTCATGCGGTCGAGGCTCCCCGCGCTGCGCCGCCCCGGCCAGCGTGCCGCCTGTTCCTGTGGACAACTCGACCCCTGTGGACAACCACCCCCACACCCACCCGCACCCGCACACCCGCACCCGAGCCCCGACACCCGCACCCCGACACCCGCACCCCGACACCCGCACCCCCACACCCGCACCCCCACACCCGCGCCCCGACCGAGCTCCGCCCCGCCCTCACAAGGCACTCAGCCCGAGCCCGCACAAAGGCCCCCGACCCAAGCCCCGCCCGAGCCCCCCACCCCCGCTCCCACCCCTGCTCCCACCCCTGCTCCCACCCCCACCCCCGCCCCACCCGTCCCGTTGGAGTCGCCCGCTGCTCGGGGCTTCCCGTACACTTCACACGCGACCCGGTCCGCCGGGTCGACTTCGCACGCCCCGCCACCGGTGGTCGGAAGCGGCTCAGCCGCCGCCCCCGCCAGGTGCGAGTGCCGCTCGGTCCGCCGAGCCCGACGCGGTCTCCGGACCCTTCGGGCCGAAGCGGCTCGGCACGTTCGGGGCGTCAGGCGTGGCTGTCACCTGGCTGCCACGGACAAAACCGAGCCTGACCCGGCCGCATGCAGTCGCCCTGACGGGGAGCGCCACCGCGCGAACCACGAGAGCCGCTGCGCGGGAGCCGGGCGCAACACCTTAGGAGTACGGCTATGGCCGTCGTCACGATGCGGGAGCTGCTGGAGAGCGGCGTCCACTTCGGTCACCAGACCCGCCGCTGGAACCCGAAGATGAAGCGCTTCATCATCACGGAGCGCAACGGCATCTACATCATCGACCTCCTGCAGTCGCTGAACTACATCGACCGCGCCTTCGAGTTCATCAAGGAGACCGTTGCCCACGGCGGCAGCGTCCTCTTCGTCGGCACGAAGAAGCAGGCCCAGGAGGCCATCGCCGAGCAGGCCACCCGCGTGGGCATGCCCTACGTGAACCAGCGCTGGCTCGGCGGCATGCTGACCAACTTCCAGACCGTCTACAAGCGTCTGCAGCGGATGAAGGAACTCGGCGAGATCGACTTCTCGGATGTGGCCGGCTCCGGTCTCACCAAGAAGGAGCTCCTGGTTCTGGAGCGCGAGCACACCAAGCTCGAGAAGACCCTCGGCGGTATCCGCGACATGCAGCGCGTTCCCAGCGCTGTCTGGATCGTGGACACCAAGAAGGAGCACATCGCGGTCGGTGAGGCCCGGAAGCTCAACATCCCGGTCGTCGCCATCCTCGACACCAACTGCGACCCCGACGAGGTCGACTACAAGATCCCGGGCAACGACGACGCGATCCGCTCCGTCACCCTGCTGACCCGCGTGATCGCCGACGCCGTCGCCGAGGGCCTCAAGTCCCGCGCGGGTGTCGCCAAGGGCGACGCGAAGGCCGAGCCGGGCGCCGACCAGCCGCTGGCCGACTGGGAGAAGGACATCCTCGAGGGCGAGAAGAAGGCCGAGGAGGCCCCGGCCGCCGAGGCTGCTGCCGACGAGGCCCCCGCTGCCGAGGCTGCTGCCGACGAGACCCCGGCCGTCGAGGCCCCGGCCGCCGAGGTCGTTGCCGACGAGGCTCCGGCCGAGCAGGCCTGACGTACCCAGGGTGAGGGGCACCCGCCGGTACGACACCGGTAGGTGCCCCTCTCTCCCGCGCCGGGACCGAATCATCGGTCCCGGCGCAACCCCACGCAGACACGCGAGACGCGAGAAGAGATTCACACCATGGCGAACTTCACCGCCGCGGACGTCAAGAAGCTCCGTGAGCTCACCGGCGCCGGCATGATGGACTGCAAGAAGGCTCTGGACGAGGCCGAGGGCAACGTCGACAAGGCCGTCGAGCTCCTGCGCATCAAGGGTCAGAAGGGCGTCGCCAAGCGCGAGGGCCGTGACGCCTCCAACGGCGCCGTCGCCGCGCTGATCGCCGAGGACAAGAAGTCCGGCGTGCTGGTCGAGCTCAACTGCGAGACCGACTTCGTCGCCAAGGGTGACAACTTCGTCAAGGTCGCCGACGCGATCGCCGTCCACGTCGCCGCGACCGCCCCGGCCGACCTGGAGGCCGCGCTGGCTTCCGAGATCGAGGCCGGCAAGACCGTCCAGCAGTTCGTGGACGAGGCCAACGCCACCCTGGGCGAGAAGATCGTCTTCCGTCGCTTCGCCCAGTTCTCGGGTGACGGCTTCGTCGCGGTCTACCTCCACAAGACCAGCCCCGACCTCCCGCCGGCCGTCGGCGTCCTGGTCGAGCTGGACAAGGAGAACGCCGAGGTCGCCAAGGACGTCGCGCAGCACATCGCCGCCTTCGCGCCGAAGTACCTGTCCCGCGAGGAGATCCCGGCCGAGGCGCTTGAGAACGAGCGTCGCGTCGCCGAGGCCACCGCCCGCGAGGAGGGCAAGCCCGAGGCCGCCCTGGCGAAGATCGTCGAGGGTCGCGTCACCGGCTTCGTGAAGGAGAACTCCGTCCTGGAGCAGGCCTTCGCGAAGGACAACAAGAAGAGCGTCGCCAAGGTCCTCGAGGAGAACGGCGTCGCCCTCAAGCGCTTCGCCCGCTTCCGCGTCGGCGCCTGAGCCACGTTCCACCGGACTCCCGGCCTTAGGCTGGGAGGAACCGCCCCCGCCCGCTGACCAGGGCGGTGGGACGCGCCGAACGGGCTCACCCAGCGTCATCCGTCTATGGGCGGGCCGCGTCGGCACCATGAACGACGAGGAGGCCATTGCCGTGCAGGACACCGTACCGGTTCCCGCGGCAGTGGCCTCCTCGCGTGTACGCGCAGGCCTGGGCTCCGCACCCCCGTGTCTGTGAACCAGTAGGTGTAGAAGGAGAAGTCCATGCAGGAGACGCAGGAGACCGCGCAGGGCCCCCAGGGCGGTTCGCGCCGCCGGGTGCTGCTGAAGCTGTCCGGTGAGGCCTTCGCCGGTGGCGGCGGGCTCGGCGTCGACCCGGACGTCGTGCACGCGATCGCCCGCGAGATCGCCACGGTCGTCCGCGCCGGCACCGAGGTGGCGGTGGTCATCGGCGGCGGCAACTTCTTCCGCGGCGCCGAACTCCAGGTCCGCGGCATGGACCGGGCCCGCTCCGACTACATGGGCATGCTCGGCACCGTCATGAACTGCCTGGCGCTGCAGGACTTCCTGGTCAAGGAGGGCATCGAGACCCGGGTCCAGACCGCCATCACGATGGGCCAGGTCGCCGAGCCGTACCTGCCGCTGCGCGCCGTCCGGCACCTGGAGAAGGGCCGCGTGGTGATCTTCGGGGCCGGTATGGGCATGCCGTACTTCTCCACCGACACGACCGCCGTCCAGCGTGCGCTGGAGGTGCACGCCGACGTGCTGCTGATGGGCAAGAACGGCGTGGACGGCGTCTACGACTCCGACCCCCGGACCAACCCCGACGCGGTGAAGTTCGACGCGCTGGAGTACTCCGAGGTCATTGCCCGCGACCTCAAGGTCGCCGACCTCACCGCGATCACGCTGTGCAAGGACAACAACCTCCCGATGCTGGTCTTCGAGCTGCTGGCGGAGGGCAATATCGCGCGCGCGGTGAAGAGTGAGAAGATCGGCACACTCATCAGCCAGGATTCTGTCCGGGCCTGAGCAGCAGTCAGCCGTACCGGAGGGCACCGGCAGCGCGACCGGCGCCCTCCACACCGCGACCGGCTTCGACGCCGTCACCGGTCGGGACACCAGCAGACGAACCGGACAGGGAGTACACAGTGATCGAAGAGACCCTCCTCGAGGCCGAGGAAAAGATGGAGAAGGCCGTCGAGGTCGCCAAGAACGACTTCGCCGCCATCCGCACCGGCCGTGCCCACCCGGCGATGTTCGCCAAGATCGTGGCCGAGTACTACGGCGCCGTGACGCCGATCAACCAGCTGGCCTCCTTCTCCGTGCCGGAGCCGCGGATGGCGGTCGTCGCGCCGTTCGACAAGACCGCGCTGAAGGCGATCGAGCAGGCGATCCGTGACTCCGACCTGGGCGTCAACCCGAGCAACGACGGCTCCATCATCCGGGTGATGCTCCCCGAGCTCACCGAGGAGCGTCGCCGCGAGTACATCAAGGTCGCCCGCGGCAAGGGCGAGGACGCCAAGGTCTCGATCCGCTCCGTGCGCCGCAAGGCCAAGGACGCCATCGACAAGCTGGTCAAGGACGGCGAGATCGGTGAGGACGAGGGCCGTCGCGCGGAGAAGGAGCTCGACGACGTCACCGCCAAGTACGTGGCCGGTGTCGACGAGCTGCTGAAGCACAAGGAAGCCGAGCTGCTCGAAGTCTGATGAACGACGCCCCTGACGCCCCTGGCTACTGGGGCCCATCCGACGAGCAGTTCCCGCCGTACCAGCAGCACCAGCAGCACCCTCCGTACCGGCCCGCGCAGCCGGTGCAGCAGCAGCCGCAGGCACCACAGCACCACCAGCAGCCGTCGGCACAGCACCAGCCGTCGGCACCGCACCAGCCCGTGCACCAGCAGCCGCAGCAGCCCCCGGCACAGCACTATCAGCACCCGCAGCCGCAGCAGCCGCCGGTGCGGCAGCAGCCCGTGCCGGGTGCCGCTGCGGGTGACCCCGGCCACCGAACGGGTCACTCGCAGCAGCCTCCGGTGTACTGGGGCGGCGATGCGGAGGAGACTCAGGTCATGCGTCCCGTACCGGCCGACCCGGGCCCCACCCCCGCCGAGGGGCAGGCCCGGGAGGCCGGCCGGCTGAGCGGCCCGCTGTTCCGGGACGAGCAGCCCCGGACGGGGGTGCCGGGCGCGGCCGAGACGGTCGTGCTGCGCGCGATCACCGACGACGCGGCTTCCGCACCCACCCCCGCCCCCGGCGGCCGGCCGTACCCGGGGGCCCCGGCGTACCCCGCGCCGCCGCAGAGCCACCCGGCGGCCGGGCAGCCCCACCCTGTGCCGTCGTCCCACCCAGGGCAGGAGACACCAGTGGCCCAGCCCGACCCGCAGCCGCAGCCGCGCAAGCAGCGTGGTGGTCGCAACCTCCAGGCCGCGATAGGCGTGGGGGTCGGCCTCGGCGCGGTGATCATCGCCTCGTTGTTCGTCGTCAAGGCGTTCTTCCTGGTCGTGGTGATGGCGGCCGTGTCGGTCGGCGTCTGGGAGCTGACGAGCCGGCTGGCGGAGCGCAAGCAGATCAAGGCGCCGCTGATCCCGCTGGTCGCGGGCGGCATCGCGATGATCGCCACCGGTTACTGGTCCGGGGTGCAGTGGGCGGCGGCCTCGCTGGCGCTGACCGGGCTGGCGGTGATGGTCTGGCGGATGGCCGAGCCGCCGGAGAACTACCTGCGCGACATAACGGCGGGCATCTTCACCGCCTTCTACGTCCCGTTCCTGGCCACGTTCGTGGCGATGATGCTGGCGGCCGACGACGGACCGCAGCGGATCGTCCTGTTCCTGATCGTCACGGTCTGCAGCGACACCGGCGCCTACGCGGTGGGCTACAAGTTCGGGAAGACCAAGCTGGCCCCGGCGATCAGCCCGGGCAAGACCCGCGAGGGCCTGGCCGGCGGCATCGGCCTGTCGATGCTGGCGGGTGCGCTCCTGATGGAGCTGATCATCGACGACGGCAGCTGGTGGCAGGGCCTGATCCTGGGTGGCTGCGCGGCGGTCGTCGCGACCCTGGGGGACCTGGGCGAGTCGATGATCAAGCGCGACCTCGGCATCAAGGACATGGGCACGCTGCTGCCGGGCCACGGCGGCATCATGGACCGGCTCGACTCGCTCCTGCCGACCGCCCCCGTGGTCTGGCTGCTGCTGGCGGCCTTCGTCGGGAGCTGAGCAAGGCACGGCCCGTACGGGGCCCCGGACGCCCGGCGTCCGGGGCTTTCGTCGTCGGTCCACGTCGTGCGTCGACGTCGTCGGTCCACGCCGTCGGTCCACGTCGCGCGTCCACGCCGCCGGTCCACCCCGCGGGGTCTGAGACACTGGATGAATCATGCCTAAGCCCGGAGAACTCACCTTTGTCGCGCCGCGTGGCGCCAAGCCCCCGCGACACCTCGCCGACCTGAGCCCCGCCGAGCGCAAGGAGGCCGTCGCCGAGCTGGGCGAGCAGCCGTTCCGCGCGAAGCAGCTCTCCAACCACTACTTCGGCCGGATGTCGAACGACCCGGCGAGCTGGACGGACATCCCCGCGGCCAGCCGGGAGAAGCTCACCGAGGGCCTGCTGCCCGAGCTGATGTCGGTGGTCCGGCACGTGTCCTGCGACGACGACACCACGCGCAAGACGCTCTGGAAGCTGTTCGACGGCACGCTCGTCGAGTCGGTCCTGATGCGCTACCCGGACCGGGTCACGATGTGCATCAGCTCGCAGGCCGGCTGCGGCATGAACTGCCCGTTCTGCGCGACCGGGCAGGCCGGGCTGACGCGGAACCTCTCCACCGCCGAGATCGTCGAGCAGATCGCCGCCGGCATGCGCGCGCTCAAGGACGGCGAGATCCCGGGCGGCGAGGCGCGGCTCTCCAACGTCGTCTTCATGGGCATGGGCGAGCCGCTGGCCAACTACAACCGGGTGCTGGCCTCGATCCGGCGGCTCACCGACCCGGCGCCGGACGGCTTCGGCCTCTCCCAGCGCGGCATCACCGTCTCCACCGTCGGTCTCGTCCCCGCGATGAACCGGCTCGCCGACGAGGGCCTCTCCTGCCGGCTGGCGCTGTCGCTGCACGCCCCGGACGACGAGCTGCGCGACGAGCTGGTGCCGGTCAACACCCGGTGGAAGGTCGCCGAGGTGCTCGACGCGGCGTGGAACTACGCGGAGAAGTCCGGTCGCCGGATCTCCATCGAGTACGCGCTGATCAAGGACATCAACGACCAGGCGTGGCGGGCGGACCTGCTCGGCCGGCTGATCAAGAATCACCGGGTGCACGTCAACCTGATCCCGCTGAACCCGACGCCCGGCTCCAAGTGGACGGCCTCCCGGCCCGAGGACGAGCGCGAGTTCGTCCGCCGGCTCCAGGCGCACGGCGTGCCGACCACCGTCCGGGACACCCGTGGCCAGGAGATCGACGGCGCCTGCGGTCAGCTCGCCGCAGCAGGCTGACCGACCGCGACTGCGGCAGCGACCGCGACCGTGACTGCGACCGTGACTGCGGCCGGGCCCCGGGGCACGTCCCCGGCCCGGGCCGCGTCGGCGCGTGCAGCTACGGGCCGGCTCAGCGCAGCCCGGCGGCCGCCAGAACGGCGGTCAGCCCGCCGGTGACGAGCAGCACCGTGCCGACCGCCAGGGTCCGCAGCGCCACCGCCCCGGCCAGCAGCCGCGGCGAGGCGCCGAGCCGCAGCAGCGCGTCGGCGACGTCCCGGCGGGCGGTGCGGAGCTCGGCCAGCCGGGACGCCACGGCGGCCGCCGTGCAGCCCAGCACCAGGCAGGCCTCGATCGCCGGCAGCGCGTCGGCGCTGTCGGGCGTGCCGATCCAGTAGCGGATGGTGGTGAGCGCCAGCGCCAGCGCCAGGGTGAGCACGGCCAGCGGCGGGCCGAGCCGACGGGCCTGCGCGGTCAGGCCGCGCCCGGCCAGCAGCCGCAGCGGGGTCGGCCGGCCGACGGCGAGCAGCCGCCCGGCCCAGGCGAGCAGCGGGCCGGTGAGCAGGGCGAGGCCGAGTGCGCTCGCCGCCCAGCCGCCGAGGGCGGCGGTGCTGGTGGTGCCGAGCCCGGCGGGCAGGTGGACCGGGCGGCCGTCGGCGGCGGCGCCGGGCCGTAGCGCGATCAGCTCCAGCGCGAGCCCGATCACGGCCAGGCCGACCGGCAGCGCGATCCGCAGCGGGCCGAAGCCGGTCGGGCCCGGTCGGACCCGACCGGGCAGGGTCTCGGCGAGCGGTACCGCGCCGGCCGCCGCGATCCCGGCGGTGACCGGCACCAGGGCGAGCAGGGTGACCGGTGCGGCGGCCGGCAGCCGCACGCCCATGCCGAGGTCGGCGGCGAGCGACGGCCCGGCGATGTCGTTGCGCAGGACGAGGAAGAGCAGCAGGGTCACGAGGGAGCCGAGCGTGCAGGCCAGCGAGATCTCGCCGGCGATCAGCGTCCGGATCCGGGCCGATCCGGCCCCCGCGGTGGTCAGGCCGGTGATCCGCTCGGGGCGCCGGGCCGGCACCGCACGCGCGGCCACGGCGGCGAACCACGCGACCGCGGCCAGCGGGGGCAGGCACCAGAGCAGACGGGCGACGGTGTCGGCACCGTCGGCCGGGGCGCTCATCGCCCGGCCGAGGGCCCGCAGGAGGAAGGCGGCGACGACGGCGCTCGCCGCTGCGGTGAGCAGCCAGCGGCCGAGGTCGAGCACCCGGTAGCCCCGGGCCAGACGGAGATAGAACACGTCGACTCTTTCAGCGGCAGGGCGGCGTCAGCGGCGGGTGGCCGACACGGCGGACGCCCCGGCGGTGCCCGGCACGGCGGAGCCCGGGGCGATGGTGCCCGGAGCGGTTGCGGCGCCGGCCGTTCCGGTCGCGGCGCCGCGCGCTACGGGTGCGGCGGGGGCCGCCAGCCGGCCGTCGACGAGGGCGACGGCGCGGTCCGCGTACCGGACGAGCTCGGGGTCGTGGGTGGCCAGGACGAGGGTGAGCTGGTGGGAGCGGGCCGCGCTGGTCAGTATCCGCAGGACCTGGTCGGCGGCCTCGCGGTGCAGCGGGGCGGTGGGGTCGTCGGCGAAGACGACCGGCGGCAGCGGGGCGAGCGCGCGGGCGACGGCGATCCGCTGCCGCTGGCTCTGGACCAGCCGGTCGGGCCGCACCCGGGCGATCTCGCCGACGTCCAGCCGTTCCAGCCACTCGTCGGCCGCGGTGTAGGCGGCCTTGTTGCCGGCTCCGGCGAGCAGCAGCGGCAGGGCGACGTTCTCCCGGGCGGTCAGCTCGGGCACCAGGTGCGGTTCGGAGCCGACGAAGCCGAAGCGGTCCCGGCGCAGGCGTTCACGGCCGGCCCGGCCGAGGGTGTGGACGGGGGCGCTGTTGAACCACACCTCGCCCTCGTCGACGGGGAGGAGCGCCGAGAGGCAGCCGAGCAGCGTGCTCTTGCCGGAGCCGCGCGGGCCGGTGACGGCCAGCACCTCGCCGTCCCGGACGCCGAGCGAGATACCGCGCAGGGCGGGCGTGCCGTGATGGGACTTGACGATCCCCCGGGCCCACAGCACGTCGTTGTCAGGCGGGGCCGCTGACATGAGGTTCCATCCTGGGTGGCCGCAGGGATATGACAGTCGTCAGATTAGAACGATCGGGACCGGGCGCGGTTGCGGCGCACTGGCCCATCAGGGGCAAATCACCCGGAATCAGGCGTGTTTGTTCGGGGTGATCATCAGAAAACACCGAAGGGCGGTCCCGCGGGAAGCGGGACCGCCCTTCGGCGGAGGGTGGGGAAGGAGGATCAGGTCGTCAGATCTTCGCCCACGCGTCGGTCAGGCTGGTCCGCAGGATCTGCTCGATCTCGTCGAAGGTCGACTGGTCGGAGATCAGCGGCGGGGCCAGCTGGATGACCGGGTCGCCACGGTCGTCGGCGCGGCAGTACAGGCCGTTGTCGAAGAGCGCCTTCGACAGGAAGCCGTAGAGCACGCGCTCCACCTCGTCGTCGTTGAACGACTCCTTGGTGACCTTGTCCTTCACGAGCTCGATGCCGTAGAAGTACCCGTTGCCGCGGACGTCGCCGACGATCGGCAGGTCGCGCAGCTTGTTCAGGGTGCCCAGGAAGTTCGCCTCGTTGTCGAGGACGTGCTGGTTCAGGCCCTCGCGCTCGAAGATGTCGAGGTTGGCCAGCGCCACCGCGGAGGAGACCGGGTGGCCACCGAAGGTGTAGCCGTGCAGGAAGGTGTTGTCACCCTTGTAGAACGGCTCGGCGAGGCGGTCCGAGATGATCGTGGCGCCGATCGGGGAGTAGCCCGAGGTCATGCCCTTGGCGCAGGTGATCATGTCGGGCTGGTAGCCGAACTTGTCGGCGCCGAACATGGTGCCCAGGCGGCCGAAGGCGCAGATGACCTCGTCCGAGACCAGCAGCACGTCGTGGCGGTCGCAGATCTCGCGCAGGCGCTGGAAGTACCCGGGCGGCGGCGGGAAGCAGCCACCGGCGTTCTGCACCGGCTCGACGAAGACGGCGGCGACGGTCTCGGCGCCCTCGTTGAGGATGGCCACCTCGATCTCGTCGGCGCACCAGCGGCCGTAGGCCTCGGGGTCGACCGTGCCGTCGGGGCCGGTCAGGAAGGCCGGGGCGCGGTAGATGTTGGTGTTCGGGGCCTTGTGGGTGCCCGGCACCAGCGGCTCGAACGGGGCCTTCAGGCCCGGCAGGCCGGTGATCGACAGGGCGCCCTGGGGGGTGCCGTGGTAGGCGACGGCGCGCGAGATGACCTTGTACTTGGTCGGCTTGCCGGTCAGCTTGAAGTACTGCTTGGCAAGCTTCCAGGCGGTCTCGACCGCCTCGCCGCCACCGGTGGAGAAGAAGACCTTGTTCAGGTCGCCCGGGGCGTAGTTGGCCAGGCGCTCGGCCAGCTCGACGGCCTTCGGGTGGGCGTAGCTCCACACCGGGAAGAAGGCGAGCTCCTTGGCCTGCTTGGCAGCGGCCTCGGCGAGCTCCTCGCGGCCGTGGCCGGCCTGGACGACGAACAGGCCGGCGAGGCCGTCGAGGTACTTGCGTCCCTTGTCGTCCCAGACGTAGGTGCCTTCGCCCTTGACGATCGTCGGCACGGGGGAGTTCTCGTACGACGACATGCGGGTGAAGTGCATCCACAGGTGGTCGTAGGCGGTCTTGGAAAGGTCCTTCTGCGCCGGGTCGGCTGTCATCGGGTGCCCCAGGTGTAGGTCTGTTTCCGGAGCTTCAGGTAAACGAAGCTCTCGGTGCTCCGCACGCCGGGAAGCGCGCGGATGCGCTTGTTGATCATTTCGAGCAGGTGCTCGTCGTCCTCGCAGACCAGTTCGGCCAGGAGATCGAACGATCCTGCGGTGCAGACGACGTAGTCGACCTCGTCGAGGGCGGCCAGCGCGTCGGCGACGGGCTCGATGTCGCCCTCGACCCGGATTCCGACCATCGCCTGGCGGGTGAAGCCGACGGTGAGCGGGTCCGTGACGGCGACGATCTGCATCACGCCCTGGTCGAGCAGCTTCTGGACGCGCTGTCGTACGGCTGCCTCGGACAGGCCGACGGCCTTGCCGATGGCGGCGTACGGGCGACGCCCGTCCTCCTGGAGCTGCTCGATGATCGCCTTGGAGGCGGCGTCGAGGGGAACGCTGGCGTTCCGGTCGCGGTTGGCCACGCCGCAACTGTGCCTGATCGTTCCCGTGTTCGCAAGCGAGGTTGCTGCTGATTTCGTCGTGATCTTGGAAATCGCATGCGGATTTCATTGTGTTCGTTGAGTTGGCCTGTCGATAACGGCAGTCATCCCGGTACCCTGGCCACGGTACGCGCGCCGCCCCGCAGCACCGCGCGTTCCGCCAAACCAGTGGACCGCGCCGCCACCGGCACGGCCACTCGACGCCCTTCGCCCGTCGGACCCGCCGACGTACCATGGCGCCGGAATCTGCAACGCCGCAGGCCCAGACCGAGGAGAGACCCGTGAGCGACCTTCGCACGCTGCGCAACTACATCAACGGTGAGTTCGTCGACGCGGCGGACGGCCGCACGCTCGACATCGTGGACCCCACCACCGGTGAGGCCTATGCGACGTCTCCGCTGTCCGGCGCCTCCGACGTCGACGCCGCCATGGCCTCGGCCGCCGCGGCCTTCCCGGCCTGGCGCGACGCGACCCCGAGCACCCGGCAGAAGCTGCTCCTCAAGATCGCGGACGCGGTCGAGGCCCGCGCCGACGAGATCGTCGACGTGGAGGTGCGCAACACCGGCAAGCCCCGCGCGCTGACCCTCTCCGAGGAGATCGGCCCGATGGTGGACCAGATCCGCTTCTTCGCCGGAGCCGCCCGCCTGCTGGAGGGCAAGGCCGCGGGCGAGTACATGGACGGGATGACCTCGATCGTCCGCCGCGAGCCGGTCGGCGTCTGCGCCCAGGTCGCGCCGTGGAACTACCCGATGATGATGGCCGTGTGGAAGTTCGCCCCGGCCATCGCCGCGGGCAACACCGTGGTGCTGAAGCCCTCCGACACCACCCCGGCCTCCACCGTGCTGCTGGCCGAGATCATCGGCGGCGTGCTCAAGGACCTGGACCTGCCGGCCGGCATCTTCAACGTGATCTGCGGCGACCGCGAGACCGGCCGGGCCATGGTCGAGCACCGCACCCCGGCGATGGCCTCCATCACCGGCTCGGTGCGCGCCGGCATCTCGGTCGCCGAGTCCGCCTCCAAGGACGTCAAGCGCGTCCACCTGGAGCTGGGCGGCAAGGCCCCGGTCGTGGTCTTCGAGGACGCCGACATCGCCGAGGCCGTCGAGGGCATCTCGGTGGCCGGCTTCTTCAACGCCGGCCAGGACTGTACGGCCGCCACCCGCGTGCTGGTGCACGAGTCGATCCACGACGCCTTCGTCGAGGCGCTGGCCAAGGCCGCGGCCGAGACCAAGACCGGCGGCGTGGACGACGAGGACGTGCTCTACGGCCCGCTGAACAACGCCAACCAGCTGAAGCAGGTCGCCGGCTTCATCGAGCGGCTGCCCGCGCACGCCAAGGTCGAGTCCGGCGGCCACCAGGTCGGCGACAAGGGCTACTTCTACGCCCCGACCGTCGTCTCCGGCCTGAACCAGGACGACGAGATCATCCAGAACGAGGTCTTCGGCCCGGTCATCACCGTGCAGAAGTTCTCCGACGAGGACCAGGCCGTCGACTACGCCAACGGCGTCGAGTTCGCACTGGCCTCCTCGGTGTGGACCAAGGACCACGCCCGCGCCATGCGGATGTCGCGCCGGCTGGACTTCGGCTGCGTGTGGATCAACACCCACATCCCGCTGGTCGCCGAGATGCCGCACGGCGGCTTCAAGAAGTCCGGCTACGGCAAGGACCTCTCCTCCTACGGCTTCGAGGACTACACCCGTGTGAAGCACGTCATGACGGCGATCTAGCAGGTTGTGACCGTCGAGCGGGGTATGACGGCGATCTAGTACTAACTAGTAGTAAGTCGTGTGATCTGACAATGGGCCCGGGTCTTCTCGACCCGGGCCCTGTGTCTTGTCACCCTGTCGGCCGTTCGCGTGACCGCCTGACAAGATGAACCTGCATTTCAGGGGCGGTACTCCCTAGCCTTGCCGCATGAGCATCCCCACCGCTGACTCAGCTGCCGGCCAGGCCGTCAAGGCCGCCGACCGCGCGCACGTCTTCCACTCGTGGTCCGCCCAGGCGCTGATCGACCCCCTCGCGGTGGCCGGCGCCGAGGGCTCGTACTTCTGGGACTACGAGGGCAACCGCTACCTGGACTTCTCCTCGCAGCTGGTGAACACCAACATCGGGCACCAGCACCCGAAGGTGGTCGCGGCGATCCAGGAGCAGGCCGCGAAGCTCTGCACCATCGCGCCCGGCTTCGCCGTCGAGCCGCGCAGCGAGGCGGCCCGGCTGATCGCCGAGCGCACCCCCGGTGACCTCGACAAGATCTTCTTCACCAACGGCGGCGCCGAGGCCAACGAGAACGCCATCCGGCTGGCCCGGCTGCACACCGGCCGGCAGAAGATCATGTCGACCTACCGCTCGTACCACGGCGCCACCGCCAACGCGATCGCCCTCACCGGCGACCCGCGCCGCTGGGCCAACGAGACCGGGGTGTCCGGCGTGGTCCACTTCTGGGGCCCGTACGCGTACCGCTCCAACTTCCACGCCGAGAACGAGGCGCAGGAGTGCGAGCGCGCGCTGCAGCACCTGGAGGAGGTGATCGCCTTCGAGGGGCCGGGGACCGTCGCGGCGATCATCCTGGAGACCGTGGTCGGTACCGCGGGCATCCTGATCCCGCCGCAGGGCTACCTCGCCGGGGTGCGGGAGATCTGCGACCGCTACGGCATCGTCTTCATCCTCGACGAGGTGATGGCCGGCTTCGGCCGCACCGGCGAGTGGTTCGCCGCCGACCACTGGGGTGTCACCCCGGACCTGCTGACCTTCGCCAAGGGCGTCAACTCCGGCTACGTGCCGCTGGGCGGCGTCGCGATCAGCGCGGAGATCGCCGCCACCTTCGCCGAGCGGCCGTTCCCCGGCGGGCTCACCTACTCCGGTCACCCGCTGGCCTGCGCCTCGGCCGTGGCCACCATCACCACGATGGCGGAGGAGGGCATCGTCGAGCACGCGAAGCACATCGGCGAGAACGTGCTCGGCCCCGGCCTGCGCGAGCTGGCCGAGCGCCACCCGTCGATCGGCGAGGTGCGCGGCCTGGGCGTCTTCTGGGCGCTGGACCTGGTCAAGGACCGGTCCACCCGCGAACCGCTCGTCCCGTACAACGCGGCCGGCGCCGCCAACGCGCCGATGGCCGCCCTGGCCGCCGCCTGCAAGCAGCGCGGGCTCTGGCCGTTCGTCAACATGAACCGGTTCCACGTCGTCCCGCCGTGCACCGTCACCGAGGAGGAGGCCAAGACGGGCCTCGCCGTGCTCGACGAGGTGCTGGCGATCACCGACGCGCACACTGTCTGACGTACCGACAGGACGGCCCCGGGTGCTCGCGCGCCCGGGGCCGTCCCACGCCCCGGAGGACCACCATGTCCAGCCCCACCCTGAACCGCCGCCGGCGGCCGACCCGGCGCAGCGTGCTCGGCACCGCCGGACTGCTCGGCGTCACCACGCTGACCGGTTGCGGCATCCCGTCCGCGTACGTCGCCGAGGACCGCCGCACCGCCGCCGACCGCTCCGAGCGGGAGCACCGGCTGGCCTTCTCCAACTGGACCCAGTACATCGACACCGACGACGACGGCCGTCGGCCGACCCTCGACGCGTTCACCGAACGCACCGGGATCGACGTCACCTACACCGAGGACATCAACGACAACGACGAGTTCTTCGGCAAGATCGGCCCGGTGCTCACCCAGGGCACCGACCCCGGTCGGGACCTGATGGTGGTCAGCGACTGGATGGCCGGCCGGTACGTCTCGCTCGGCTGGGTGCAGGCGATGGACCGGGCCAACCTGCCCAACGTCACGGCCAACCTGGACCCGCAGCTCGCCGACCCCGCCTTCGACCCCGGCCGCCGGCGCAGCGTGCCGTGGCAGTCCGGGATCACCGGGATCGCCTACAACCGCAAGGAGCTCGGCCGCGAGCTGAAGTCCACCGCCGACCTCTGGGCGCCCGACCTCAAGGGCCGGGTCACCCTGTTCGCCGGGCTGGACGAGGCGCTCGGCCTGCTGATGCTCGCGCACGGCGCCGACCTCGCGGCCTTCACCGAGGACGACGCGCACCGCGCGATGGACCAGGTGCAGCGGATGGTCGACGCCCGGCACGTCCGGCGCTTCACCGGCAACGACTACACCAGCGACCTGGCCTCCGGGGCCGCGCTCGCCTGCCAGGCCTACTCCGGTGACGCCGTCCAGCTCACCGCCGAGAACCCGGACATCGCCTTCGTGGTGCCCGAGGAGGGCGGCGAGCTCTGGGCCGAGAGCCTGCTGATCCCCAACCGGGCCGGGCACAAGCGCAACGCCGAGCTGCTCATCGACCACTACTACCAGCCCGAGGTGGCCGCCGAACTGGCCGCCGCCGTGCAGTACATCTGCCCGGTGCCGGCCGCCCGTGAGGTGCTGGCGGCCAGCGGGGACAAGGAGAAGGCCGAACTGGCGGAGCACCCGCTGCTCTTCCCGACCGAGGAGATGCGGGCCCGGCTGCACACCATGCGCGACGTGACCTCGGCGGAGCGGCCCGGGCTGCACAAGGTCTGGGGACGCATCACCGGGGTCTGAGCCGCGGCGGCCGGGCCGCGGCCCGGCCGTGCCGCCCCGCCGCCGAACCGGCCGCGCCTGCCGAACCGCCCCCGGCCTAGCGGCGCACCGCGTCCAGGGCGAGCAGCGCGACGTGCAGCGAGAGGCAGGACTCGACCTGGTCGAGGTCCACGCCGAGGATCCGCTCGACCTTGTGCAGCCGGTCGTAGAAGGACGGCCGGGACAGGTGCGCGGCGTCGGCCGCCGCGGACTTGTTCCGCCCCTGCTCCAGGTAGATCCGCAGCATCTGCACCAACTGGGCGTTGTGCTCGGCGTCGTGGGCGAGCAGCGGCCCGAGCTCGCGCTCCACGTAGGTCTGCAGCCGGGCGTCGTCGCGCAGCAGGTGCAGCAGGCCGCGCAGCCGGACGTCGGGCAGCCGGTAGTAGGCGGCCGCCCGCCCGCCGGGGGCGTCGTGCAGGGCGGCGTCGGCGACCTGGGTGGCCTCCAGGAGGGTCCGCCGGGCGTCGCGGACCGAGCCGACCGAGGAGCCGACCGCGACCACCGGGGCCGGGGCGGGCGAGGCGTCGCGGTGCGCCTCCGCGGTCAGCCGGCGCAGTGCGGCGGCGAAGGCGTCCAGTGCGGCGTGCTCGTCCTGCTGGGTGCCGAGCGCGATCAGCACGCCCACGCCCTCGTCGTCCAGCGCGCCGACCAGGGCGGACAGCCGGCAACCGCGGACGGCGCCCGCCGCCAGCTCGGTGAAGTCGCGCAGCCGGGCCTGCGCCTCCAGGGCGGCGGGGATCGGCCCGCGGCGCTGCCGCAGCACGACGCCGACCAGCCGCCGGCCCTCCAGCGGCACGCCGAGCGCCTGGGCGCGCAGGGCCACCTCGGAGACGGTCAGCGCGTGGGTGAGGATGCCGGACAGCAGGGTGCGGTGGGTCTGCCGTTCCAGGCTCTCCCGGTCGCGGACCACCAGCCGGTTGAGCGCCAGCGCGGACGCCCCGCGCTCCAGCAGCATGGTGTGCGGGTGGGCGCCGTCCTCCGGCAGCGGGCCCGGGTCCTGCACGAGGACGAGCCGGCCCCAGTCCTGGCCGCGGGCGCCGACCATGGTGACCAGCCAGCCGCTGCGCGGGTCGTGGCCGGTGCGTCCGGCCGGCCGGACCCCGCGTGAGCGGCGCTCCCAGTCCTCCAGCAGTTCGGTCTCGGGCCGGCCGGCGGTCTCGTGCGCCAGCACCTGGTGGGCGAGGTTCTCCAGGACGACCGGCCCGCCGGCCATCCGGGCCACCTGGCGGACCACCTCGGCCGGTTCGGCGCCCTCCACGACCAGCTCGTTGAAGACCTGGTGGACCGCCTCGGAGGTGCGCAGCTGCTCCAGCTGGGCGTTCACGACGAGGGCGTGCACGGCCTCGGTGACGGCGACGAAGCGCAGCTCGCGGCGGAGCGCGATCAGCGGCAGGCCGCGCTGTTCGGCGGCGTGCACCAGGGCCCGCGGCAGCGAGTCGAAGTACCGCCGGCCGAACTCGATGACCAGCCCGGCCACCCCGACCTCGTCCAGCTCGCGCACGTACCGGGCGAGGCCCTCGCGGTCCTCGGGCAGCGCGATCCCGGTGCTCAGCACCAGCTCACCGCCCTGGAGGACGCCGGCGACGTCGGGCAGTTCGCTGATGTGCACCCAGCGCACCGGGCGCTCCAGGTGGTCGGCGCCGGCGACGACCTGGGGGAGGCCGCGCCGCATCACCTCCAGGTCGAGCACACGGGCGACGGTGGGGAGCATCGCTGGCCTCCAGGGTTCAGAGTGTCAGGTAAATCATCCCTCCCGGCGACGACCTGTTGCCCTGCCCGAACCCTTCCACCTTGTAAGGCCCTGCGCGTCGAGGTTGGCGGAGTGAGCCTTGTCACGCCCCGGCGGCAACGGGCATGGTCAGCGGGTCGGCTGTGGCGAAACACGACATCACCGCAGGAATCCGTCGCGTCACCGGAAAGCACCGGCGGAATCCCTTGCCGGGGTACCGCAGGGCTGTCAGGATCGCGCTCCTCGGTGATCCACCGGACGGATTCCCCCGTACCCCGGGCGCGGCGACTCGACCAGCCGTCCGACGTCGGTACGGGCCCCGGCCTGCCGGTACGGGCAGCATGACGGAGACGAACCACCGGCACGCCGCACGGGCAACCGGGCCACGGGCGACCGAACCACCGGCACTTGGAGGAACCAGATGGACCTGACCGATTTCGGCGCGGGCGCGCAGTACATCGCGGGCAGGCAGAGCCGCGGCGAGGGCGAGCCCTTCCAGGTCGTCAACCCCGCCGACGGCAGCGTGGTCGAGCAGGTCGCGCTGGCCTCCACCGGGCAGGTCGACGCCGCGGTGGCCGCCGCCCGGGCCGCGCTGCCCGAGTGGGCCGGCGCCACCCCGGGGGCCCGGTCCGAGGCGCTGACCCGGCTGGCCGCGGTGCTCACCGACGCCGCCGCCGACCTCGCCGCGGTGGAGACCTCGCAGACCGGCAAGCCGGTCAAGCTCGCCACCGAGTTCGACGTCCCCGGCACCATCGACAACACCGCGTTCTTCGCCGGGGCCGCCCGCAGCCTGGAGGGCAAGGCGGCCGGCGAGTACTCCGGCGACCACACCTCGTACGTGCGGCGCGAGCCGATCGGCGTGGTCGGCTCGATCTCGCCGTGGAACTACCCGCTGCAGATGGCGGCCTGGAAGATCCTCCCGGCCATCGCCGCGGGCAACACCATCGTCCTCAAGCCGGCCGAGCTGACCCCGCTCACCTCGCTGATGTTCGCCCGGGCCTGCACCGCGGCCGGCATCCCGGACGGCGTGGTCAACGTCGTCACCGGCGCCGGGCGCACCGCCGGCGAGCACCTCGTCTCCCACCCGGACGTCGCGATGGTCTCGTTCACCGGCTCGACCCCGGTCGGCCGCCGGGTCGCCGAACTCGCCACCGCGACCGTCAAGCGCACCCACCTGGAGCTCGGCGGCAAGGCCCCGTTCGTGGTCTTCGACGACGCCGACCTGGACGCGGCCGTGCACGGCGCCGTCGCCGGCTCGCTGATCAACGGCGGCCAGGACTGCACCGCCGCCACCCGCGCCTACGTGCAGCGCCCGCTGTACGAGGCCTTCGTGGCCGGGGTCGCCGAACTCTTCGCCGCGATCCGGCTCGGCGACCCGCTGAACCCGCGGACCGACCTCGGCCCGCTGGTCTCCTTCACCCACCGCGACCGGGTGGCCGGCTTCGTCGAGCGCGCCCGCTCCTACGCCACCGTGGTCACCGGCGGGCACGCCCCCGCCAAGGGCCACGACGGGACCGACCTCACCCGCGGCGCCTACTACGCCCCCACCCTGGTCACCGGCGCCGCCCAGGACAGCGAGATCGTCCAGGGCGAGATCTTCGGCCCCGTCCTGGTCGTGCTGCCCTTCGACAGCGACGACGAGGGCCTGCGGCTGGCCAACGACACCCCGTACGGCCTCGCCGCCTCCGCCTGGACGAGCAACGTCCACCGCTCGCTGCGGGCCACCCGGGAGATCGCGGCCGGCTGCGTCTGGGTCAACGACCACATCCCGATCATCAGCGAGATGCCGCACGGCGGCTACAAGTCCTCCGGCTACGGCAAGGACATGTCGCAGTACTCGCTGGACGAGTACACCCAGGTCAAGCACGTCATGTTCGACACCACCGCGGTCGCCCGCAAGGACTGGCACCGCACCGTCTTCGGAGACAGATAACCCCCAGCCAGGGGCGCCCCCCACCGCCCCGACCTCTCCCCAGGAGGCCCGTTCCATGGCGTTCAACGAGCTCACCGACGGTCTGCCCGACCCTGTCCGCAAGGCCTGGGAACGCAGTCTGACCACCGGCAGGGCCTCCCTCGGCCGGCGGACGCTGCTGCGCGCCGCCGCCCTCACCGCCGGTGCCGGCACCCTGGCGGCCTGCGGCATCCCGGCCGCCGGGACCGCCGGCACCGGCGACTCCACCGCGAACGCCGCCAAGGACCTCTCGGACAGCGAGAAGGAGGTGAACTTCTCCAACTGGCCGCTCTACGTCGACACCGACGAGAACGACAAGGAGAAGCACGGCAGCCTGGAGGCCTTCACCGCCGCCACCGGCATCAAGGTCAAGTACTCCGAGGACGTCAACGACAACGTCGAGTTCTTCGGCAAGGTCAAACCGCAGCTCGCGGCCGGCCAGGACACCGGCCGCGACCTGATGGTGCTCACCGACTGGATGGCGGCCCGGATGATCCGGCTGGGCTGGGCGCAGAAGCTCACCCCGGCCAACGTCACCACCGCCATCACCAACGTCGACTCCCGCTTCCGCGCCCCCGACTGGGACCCGGGCCGGCTCTACAGCTACCCGTGGGCCGGCATCCAGACCGTCGTCGCCTACAACCGGAAGGCCACCCGGGGGAAGGAGATCACCAGCGTCGCCCAGCTGCTGGAGGACCCGGAGCTCAAGGGCCGGGTCACCTTCCTCTCCGAGATGCGCGACACCGTCGGGATGACCCTGCTGGACATGGGCAAGGACCCGGCGAAGTTCACCGCCGACGACTACGACGCGGCGATCGCCCGGCTGCAGAAGGCCGTCGACAGCAAGCAGATCCGCCGCTTCACCGGCAACGACTACGGCCAGGAGCTCTCCTCCGGGGACATCGCGGCCTGCGTCGCCTGGGGCGGCGACCTGATCCAGCTGCGCGCCGACAACCCGGACATCGAGTTCGTGATCCCGGAGAAGGGCTTCGTCACCGCGACGGACAACATGCTCGTCCCGGCCAAGGCGCAGCACAAGGCCAACGCCGAGAAGCTGATCGACTTCTACTACCGGCCCGAGATCGCGGCGCAGCTGGTCGCGGGCATCGGCTACGTCTCCGCCGTCACCGGGATGCAGGAGGAGCTGGCCACCCTCGCCCCGGACACCGCGGCCAACCCGCTGGTCGTCCCCACCCCCGGGATGGCGGCCAAGGCGCACGTCTTCCGGACCCTCACCGAGACCGAGGAGAGCGGCTTCGAGGAGAAGTTCTCCAAGCTCATCGGCGCCTGACCCCCACTGACGGCAGAGAAACCAGAGAGACACCACCACCCATGACAGAGCAGCAGCGCTCCGCGGCCACCGGCGGCGACGTCCGCCTCACCGGCATCGGCAAGACGTACGGCTCCTTCACCGCCGTCCACCCGCTCGACCTGACCGTCCCGCAGGGCTCCTTCTTCGCCCTGCTCGGCGCCTCCGGCTGCGGCAAGACCACCACCCTGCGCATGATCGCCGGACTGGAGGAGCCCACCAGCGGCACCGTCCTGATCGGCGGCCAGGACGTCACCGCCCTGCCCCCGTACAAGCGGCCGGCGAACACCGTCTTCCAGAGCTACGCCCTCTTCCCGCACCTCGACATCTTCGAGAACGTCGCCTTCGGCCTGCGCCGGCGCGGCCGCAAGGACGTCAAGAAGCAGGTCGACGAGATGCTGGAGCTGGTCGAGCTCGGCCCCTACGCCCGGCGCAAGCCGCACCAGCTCTCCGGCGGCCAGCAGCAGCGCGTCGCCGTCGCCCGCGCGTTGATCAACCACCCGCAGGTCCTGCTCCTGGACGAGCCGCTCGGCGCCCTCGACCTCAAGCTGCGCCGCCAGATGCAGCTGGAGCTCAAGCGGATCCAGACCGAGGTCGGGATCACCTTCGTCCACGTCACCCACGACCAGGAGGAGGCCATGACCATGGCCGACACCATCGCGGTGATGAACGGCGGCCGGGTCGAACAGCTCGGCGCGCCCGCCGACCTCTACGAGAACCCCGCCACCACCTTCGTGGCCAACTTCCTCGGCCAGTCCAACCTGCTGCCCGCCACCGTCACCGGCAGCGACGGCAGTGACCTGCTGCTCACCGCCGGCGGCGCCCGGCTCGCCGTCCCCAGGGCCCGCTGCGCCACCGACGCGACGCACGTCCACCTCGGCGTCCGCCCGGAGAAGATCACCATCGAGCACAGCTCCGCCGAGGTCGCCGACGGGCGCAACAAGCTGGCCGGCACCGTCGTCGACTCCAGCTTCATCGGCGTCTCCACCCAGTACCTGGTGCGCACCGACGGCGGCCAGGAGCTGACCGTCTTCGAGCAGAACATGGAGCGCGACGCCCGGATCGTCCCCGGCGCACCCGTCCTCCTGCACTGGAACCCGGCGCACTCCTTCGCCCTGGACGCCGCACAGGCGATCGACGCGGGCACCGGGGAGGAGGCGGCATGACCACCACCACCGAGGCGGCGCCGCCGGAGGTCATACCGCTCGCGGCAGCGGCCCCGAAGGCCCGGCGCAAGCTCACCCCGTACTGGCTGCTGCTGCCCGGCATCGCCTGGCTCGTCGTCTTCTTCGCCGTGCCGATGCTCTACCAGGGCTCGACCTCGCTGCAGACCGGCACGCTGGAGGAGGGCTTCCGCGTCACCTGGCACTTCGCCACCTACTGGGACGCGCTGGTCGAGTACCGCTGGCACTTCGTCCGCTCGTTCGGCTACGCCGCCACCGCGACCGTGATGTGCCTGGCGATCGGCTACCCGCTCGCCTACACGATCGCCTTCAAGGCGGGCAAGCGCTGGCGCAACGTCATCCTGATCCTGGTGATCGCACCGTTCTTCACCAGCTTCCTGATCCGCACGCTGGCCTGGAAGACCATCCTCTCGGACGGCGGCCCGGTGGTCGGCGCGCTCAACGCGCTGCACGTCCTGGACGTCACCAGCGCGATCGGCCTCACCTCCGGCGACCGGGTGCTGGCCACGCCGCTCGCGGTGGTCTGCGGCCTCACCTACAACTTCCTGCCGTTCATGATCCTTCCGCTGTACACCTCGCTGGAGCGGATCGACCCGCGCCTGCACGAGGCGGCCGGCGACCTCTACGCCCGCCCCTTCACCACCTTCCGCAAGGTGACCTTCCCGATCTCGCTGCCCGGCGTCGTCGCCGGCACGCTGCTCACCTTCATCCCGGCGTCCGGCGACTACATCAACGCCCAGCTGCTGGGCTCGCCGAGCGAGCAGATGGTCGGCAACGGCATCCAGAAGCAGTTCCTGAACGTGCTGGACTACCCCACGGCGGCCGCGTTGAGCTTCATCCTGATGGCCCTGATCCTGGGCATGGTGACGGTCTACATGCGCAAGGCCGGGACGGAGGAACTGGTCTGATGTCCCGCATCCTCACCTGGGTCCGCGCCCACCTGGTGGTCCTGGCCGGCCTGCTGGCCCTCGCCTACCTGGTGCTGCCCAACCTCGTCGTACTGGCCTTCTCGTTCAACAAGCCGGCCGGCAAGTTCAACTACGAGTGGAACGAGTTCTCCACCGACGCCTGGACCGACCCCTGCGGCGTCGCCGACATGTGCCAGTCGCTCTCGCTGAGCCTCCAGGTCGCGGTGCTCGCGACCATCGGCGCCACCGTGCTCGGCACCATGGTCGCCTTCGCGCTGGCCCGCTACCGCTTCCGCGGCCGGTCGGCCACCACCGCGATGATCTTCCTGCCGATGGCCATGCCCGAGGTGGTGATGGCCGCCTCGCTCGGCACCCTCTTCCTCAACATGCGCATCCCGTTCGGCTTCACCACCATCCTCATCGCGCACATCATGTTCTGCCTCAGCTTCGTCGTGACGGCGGTCAAGGCACGTGTGATGAGCATGGACCCGAGGCTCGAACAGGCCGCCCAGGACCTCTACGCGACCCCCGTGCAGACCTTCCTGCGGGTCACCCTGCCGCTCGCCGCCCCCGGCATCGCCGCCGGTGCGCTGCTCAGCTTCGCGCTCTCCTTCGACGACTTCATCATCACCCAGTTCAACTCGGGCCCGACCACGGTCACCTTCCCGATGTTCGTCTGGGGCGCCTCGCAGCGCGGCATCCCCGTGCAGGTGAACGTCATCGGCACCGCGATGTTCATCGCCGCCGTCGTGCTGACGGTGGCCGGCCAGTGGCTCGGAAACCGCCGCAAGGCCACCGCCTGACCGCCCGGGCCGCCTCCCGGGCATACCGTCGGGAGGCGGCCCCACCACCACCATCGATGTGCAGAAAGTGGCTGATAATGCATGGACTCCGCCCGCGCGCTCAGTGACGCCAGGCCCACCCCCTTCTGGCTGGAGGACCCGGGCCGGCCGGAGGCGCTGTCCGCCCTGGTCGGTGACGTCAAGTGCGACCTGCTGGTCGTCGGCGGCGGCTACTCCGGCCTCTGGACCGCCCTCATCGCCAAGGAACGCGACCCCTCGCTCGACGTCGTCCTGGTCGAGGGCAACGAGGTGGGCTGGGCCGCGTCCGGGCGCAACGGCGGCTTCTGCGCGGCGAGCCTGACCCACGGCTTCGGCAACGGCCTCCAGCGCTGGCCCACCGAACTCGCCCAGCTGGAACGCCTCGGCGCCGCCAACCTGGACGGCATCGAGGCCACCCTGAAGCGGTACGGCATCGACGCCGAGTGGGAGCGCACCGGCGAGATCGACGTCGCCACCCAGCCCCACCAGGTCGAGGAACTGCACGAGATCGCCGAGGCCGTCTCCCGGTACGGCCTCGACATCACCGTCCTCGACGCCGACGCGCTGCGCGCCGAGGTCGACTCGCCGACCTTCCTCGGCGGGCTCTGGGACAAGGAGGGCGTGGCGATGGTCCACCCCGCCAAGCTCGCCTGGGGCCTCAAGGACGCCTGCCTGGGCCAGGGCGTACGGATCTTCGAGTACACCCGCGCCCTGGACCTGCGCGAGTACGGCAGCGGCATGGCCGTCCGCACCCCCTACGGCCGGGTCTTCGCCCGTCGCGTCGCGCTCGGCACCAACGTGTTCCCGTCCCTGGTCAAGCGGGTCCGCCCGTACGTCGTCCCGGTGTACGACTACGCGCTGATGACCGAGCCGCTCAACGCCGAACAGCTCGCCGCGATCGGCTGGCGCGGCCGGCAGGGGCTCGGCGACAGCGCCAACAAGTTCCACTACTTCCGGCTCTCCGCGGACAACCGGATCCTGTGGGGCGGCTACGACGCGGTCTACCACTACGGCGGGCGCGTCCGGAACGAGTACGACCAGCGGCCGGAGACCTTCCGGACCCTGGCGCACAACTTCTTCCGCTGCTTCCCCCAGCTGGAGGGGCTGCGCTTCACCCACGCCTGGGGCGGCGCGATCGACACCTGCAGCCGGTTCTCGGCGTTCTTCGACACCGCCCACCGCGGCCGGGTCGCCTACGCGACCGGCTACACCGGGCTCGGGGTCGGCGCCACCCGCTTCGGCGCCGAGGTCATGCTCGACCTGCTGGACGGTGCCCGGACCGAGCGCACCTCGCTGGAGATGGTGCGCAGCAAGCCGCTGCCGTTCCCGCCCGAGCCGGTCCGCTGGGCCGGGATCGAGATCACCACCCGCTCGCTCGACTACGCCGACCGCCACGGCGGCCGGCGCAACCTCTGGCTGCGCACCCTCGACCGGCTGGGGCTCGGCTTCGACAGCTGACCCGTACCGCTCCGCCCGCCCGGGGGCCCGCGTGGGTGCCCGGGCGGGCCGGTGACCGCTCCGGTGATCGCACCGGCGGGGTAGCGGGATCGCGCCACTCGCGTACGTGACCCCGCTACCCGTGTAAGAGAGACCCGCCGTCCGCCTCTCGTTGGTGACGGCGGGTCTCGGTGCCCGTCGCGCCACGACCAGCAGCGTCGAGAAGCGTCGAGAAGCGGGGACACCACATGGAGATCACCGGACTGCACTGGCTCGCCGAGGCGGCGCCGGACCCGGAGTCCTTCCGGGACCAGTGGGAACGCACCGGCCTCGGCCTGATGCTGCTGCCCGCCGGCCGGCGCTGGGACGTCCTCTCGGTGCCCGGCCGGCTGGGCCGCCCGGTCATCGACATCCTGGACACACGTTCGTGCGGGCCCGTCCTCACCGATTTCGGCGGTGAGAGCGTGGGATTCCTGGTACCGGTCGGCACGGCCGCCCGCTGGGTCGGCACCGGTGTGCGGACCGCGGGCGAGGGCACCTGGATCGTCGTCCCGCACCCCGACCGGCGCAGCCGCGGGGTGAGCTGGCTCGTCCCTCCCGACGGCTCCGGGCGGCTCAACGACCCGGTCCTGCTGGAGCTCGCCCTGCACGAGGCCGCGGCGCGGCTCACCGACTGGTGAGCGCGGGCCCGGCCCGGCGGGCGGGGGCGGGGTGGCCACGCCGGCGGGGGAGCGGGTGCGTCGGCCGGAGTCGCGTCGTGGTCGGGCCGGGTCAGACTGGAAGCGTGACCACCGCCCCGGACGCCCTCGACGCCCACCTCCGCCCGGGCCCGGCCCAGCTGCGGCTCGCCGAGCCCGCCGTCCCCGTCTGCGACCGGTACGGGCTCGCGCTCGCCGGCGGCCACGCGCTGCGCGCGCACGGCGTGCCGGCCTGCGCACAGGACGGCCTCACCCTGGTGACCAGCGGCAGCACCGACCTGCCCGCGGCCGCAGCCGAGCTGACCGCCGCCTACCGGGCCGCCGGCGGCGGGGTCGCCGAACGCCCGGGCGCACCGCGGCTGGAGCAGCTCTCCGTCCGGCTGACCCTGGGCGGGCGGACGCACACGGTGGAGCTGCGCAAGGAGCCGCTCAACCACCGCCCCGTGCGCGTGGAGCTCGGCCCGCCCGCTCCCGGGGCGGCGTCGCTGACCATGACGGCCGTCGCCCTGGAGGACGCGGCCGCCCTGGCGACCGCGCTGCTCGCCGACCGGGGGCTGCCCCGCGACCTGATCGACGTGCACGCCCTGACCGCCTGGTACCGGGAGGGCGAGCTGCTCGCGCTGGCCACGGCACTGGACGCGGACTTCCAGCCCACCCTGCTCGCCGACCGGCTGGAGACGCTGGCCGACGCCGCCGACGGACGGTTCCGCGCCCGGGGTCTCGCCGCCGGCGCGGTCGACGGTACGAAGCGGTGGGCGCTGGCCTGGGCACAGGACCTGCGGCTGGACCTGCTGGAGACGCAGGAGGCCGCGGACGGACTGCACGACCCGTACCTGGAGGACGTCGAGGACGCCGCGGACGCCGCGGACCTGGAGGCCACCCGGGACACCGCGGACGTCGCGGACGCCGAGGGCGTCGCGGGCGTCCGGGATCTCGACGGTCGGTGACGCGGGCCGGTGACGCGGGTCCGGAGTGATGCTCGGCGGGGGCCCGGAGCGTGGCACTCGCCCGTTCGGCCGATCGGTCCGACGACCTGTAAGGCTGAATCCCGGATCCCCGTCAGCCTGTTCGTTGAGCCTCGCGGCGGCGGCGACCAGACTGGGTGATGAGCGCGGTAGCCCCGTGATCCCGTCGCCCGGCCCACTCGCGGGCGGCGCCAGACAAGGGACCGGCGGCAGGACGCCGCCCGGGACTTCGGAGGCAGAGGGACTTGAGCAAGCACATCATCCACTGGATCGGCGGCGCGCCGGTCGCCACCGCCGGCGCCGCTCCCCGCCGCGGTGACATCTTCGACCCGGCCACCGGCCAGGTCGCGGGCCACGTCGACTTCGCGGAGATCGCCGAGGTCGACCAGGCCGTCTCCGCCGCCGCGTCGGCCTTCACCGACTGGCGCAACGCCTCGGTGGCCAAGCGCAGCACCGTCCTCTTCAGCTTCCGCGAGCTGCTCAACGCCCGCCGCGACGAGCTGGCCGCGATCATCGTCGCCGAGCACGGCAAGGTGCACTCCGACGCGCTCGGCGAGATCGCCCGCGGCCTGGAGGTCGTCGAGTACGCCTGCGGCATCCCGCAGCTCCTCAAGGGCGGCTTCACCGAGCAGGCCTCGACCGGCGTCGACGTCTACTCGATCCGCCAGCCGCTCGGCCCGGTCGCGATCATCTCGCCGTTCAACTTCCCGGCCATGGTGCCGATGTGGTTCTTCCCGATCGCCATCGCGGCCGGCAACACCGTCGTGCTGAAGCCCTCGGAGAAGGACCCGTCCGCCGCCAACTTCCTGGCCGAGCTGTGGAAGGAGGCCGGGCTGCCGGACGGCGTCTTCAACGTCGTGCACGGCGACAAGGCCGCGGTCGACCGCCTGCTGGAACACCCCGACATCAAGTCGGTCAGCTTCGTCGGCTCCACTCCGATCGCCCGCTACGTCTACGAGACCGGTACCCGCTACGGCAAGCGCGTGCAGGCCCTCGGCGGCGCCAAGAACCACATGCTGGTCCTGCCCGACGCGGACCTCGACCTGAGCGCCGACGCCGCGATCAACGCCGGCTTCGGCGCGGCCGGCGAGCGCTGCATGGCCGTCTCGGTGCTGGTTGCCGTCGACCCGATCGGCGACGAGCTGGTCGACAAGATCAAGCAGCGGATGGCCACCCTGAAGGTCGGCCCCGGCTGCAACGGCGAGTCCGAGATGGGTCCGCTGGTCACCGGCCAGCACCGGGACAAGGTGACCTCCTACGTGGAGTCCGGCGTCGCCGACGGTGCCGAGCTCGCCGTCGACGGCCGCAAGCACCCGATCACCGCCGAGGACCGCAACGGCGCCCCGACCACGGACGGCTTCTGGCTCGGCCCCACGCTGTTCGACCACGTGAAGCCCGGCATGTCCGTCTACAACGACGAGATCTTCGGTCCGGTGCTGTCGGTCGTGCGCGTCGCCTCGTACGAGGAGGGCCTGGAGCTGATCAACGCCAACCCGTACGGCAACGGCACCGCCATCTTCACCAACGACGGCGGCGCGGCCCGGCGCTTCCAGTACGAGGTGGAGGTCGGCATGGTCGGCATCAACGTGCCGATCCCGGTGCCGGTGGCCTACTACTCCTTCGGCGGCTGGAAGGCCTCGCTGTTCGGCGACACCCACGCGTACGGCCCGGACGGCGTTCAGTTCTTCACCCGCGGCAAGGCCGTCACCCAGCGCTGGCTCGACCCGTCGCACGGTGGAATCAACCTGGGCTTCCCGACCAACAGCTGACCGGCGGGGTCGGGCCGCCGGCCCGCCTTGGCTTGGCTCGGCTCGGCTCGGCTCGGCCCGGCCCGGAACGTCGAACGGCCGGACCCCTCTCCCCGGGGTCCGGCCGTTCGACGTTCGTGCCGTCGCGCTGTCGTGCTCGCGCGCCGGCTACCGGGCCGCGCCGCCGAGGTCGGCCTCGCGGCCCACCTCGCGGCCCACCTCGCGCCGGAGCTTGGCCCGGACCGCCCGCGACACCACCGGCCCGAGACCGTCCACCACCTCGACCAGTGCGCCCAATCGGTCCAGCGCCGAGAACGCCCCGGCCGCTCCCCGCGGGTCCACCCCTTCGTACAGCTCCAGCCCGACGAAACCCGCGGCCACCGCCCGCGCCAGATTCGGCAGATCGAGGAACTCGCCGAGCGGATGCCCCGCGTAGAGCCGCTCCAGCACCCGCCGGAGCTCGTCCGTCCACAACTGCAGCGCGGCGGCCGTCGCCTCCGCCAACTGGGGCTGGCCCGTCGAACCGGCCAGGAACTGCCCGATCAAGGCGACGTTCCCCGCGGCCCGTTCCTCCTCGTGCAGGCGCTGCCCGAGACTGAGCAGCTCGCGCAGTGAGCCCGCGGCCTCGAAAGCCGGCCGGTACCGGTCCAGCCGCAGCCCGGTCTCGCGGAGCGCGGCTGCGGCGAGCAGCCCCTCCACCGTCTTGAAGTGGTAGAACACCAGCGCCTGGTTGGCCCCGATCTCCCCGGCGATGGTGCGGGCCGACACCCCCGCGATCCCTTGCCGCTTGAGCGCGCTGATGGCAGCCTCCATCAGCCGCTCACGTGTGTCGCTCATGCCTGGCAGCGTAGCGGCCCGGCACCGCCACCAGTGCGACGGTGCCGAACGCTCACATCCGGACGGATTCCCGGACGGGACGGACGTGGTTCGGAATTCCCTCCGGGCCGACCCGCGGATACTCCGTGGTGAACCACCCCTGGTAGCCCGTCACCAGGCCGGCCAGCGGATTGACCACCCGGACCTGGATCCGGAACCGGCCGGTGTCCTCGTCGAACCACTCGTGCAGATCCGCGCGGCCCGTCAGTGCGGCCGGCCAGCGCGGCGACCCGGGGCAGCCGGACACCCGCTGCTCACCGGAGCCGATCACCAGCCCACCGCGCCCGGTGACCCGCAGATGGAGGTCCACGGCCAGGTTCTGGTGCGTCCCGAGGAAGTCGACGATCGTCCCGGGCCGCTGCGGGCCGGCCACCATCGTCGCGTCGAAACGGCGGGGGCGGGTGAACTGGAACGTCCGGACGAAGGTGACCGTCTCCCGGCCGAAGCCGTCCCGGTAGGCGTAGTTGGCGATGGTGAACGGGACGTCGCGGCCCTGCTCCGGGAAGAGGATGTTCTGACGACTCCCGACCCGGAGGAACGGGCTGAGCCACCGCGCGCCCTGCCGGACGCGCTCCATCCGGCCGGTGCCGATGCAGGCGATGCCGTCCTCGGAGGAGAAGCCGAAGCGTTCTTGCATCGCGGGGTGGAGGCGCTCGAAGTCGGCCCCCAGGGCCTCGCTGAAGATCGACCGTCCGGCGCGGGCAGATGCGGTGGTGCGACCGGGGGCGGCGGCGATCGAGGGTGCGGTGCTGCTCGCGGATGCTTGGGCGAGGGTCACGGATTCTCCAGAGTGGTGAGCAGGCGCGGCGGGCGGGGCCTGCGCCCCAGGGCCTTCCTGCCGGCGGTGTCCCTGGCAGGCTTCCTGGCACAGCGCCGGGCGGCAGGGGTGAGCGGTGACGGCGGTACGAGTGCGAGGAGCAGCAGAACCGCCCCGCCGGTGAGTGCTCCCACGGCCACCCCGGTCCGGCCGGCCGTGAGGAACGCGGCGGCTGCGGCAACAGCGAGCCGCACGCTGGTCTCGGCCGCGGCATGAAGGAGAGCGCGTTCGGGTGCGACCCCGCGCTCGGCCCAGAGCCGCAGGCGGTCGAACGACCAGGCGGTGAGCCACCCGACGAAAGGCCGCACGAAACAGCGGTCCAGCGCGGTACCACCTGGCCACCGCCAGGACCGGTAGTCGTAGCCGGTGACGAAAAGGACCGTCCCGTCCGAGGCCGAATCGGCCGGCGTGTAGCGCCAGTAGCCACTGCCTTCCTGAAGCGGCGAGAGCGCATGGTCGGAGCGGAACCGCAGCGCGCTGATGCGTGACCCGTCGGGCCGGCGCCGTTCGGCCGCGGTCACGCCGGTACCCCGGAGCGCCGGACCGCACGGCAGTCCGAGCAGGTAGCGAAAGCGCACCACGGGGGTGGCCGCCACCTCCCCGCTCTGCGCCGACGCATCGGCCGCGTACGTGATCCGGGTGAAGCGTGCGTCCCAGCGCTGGTGCTCGTGCGGTATCTGGGTGAGGTCCCAGATCAGGTCCATCGGCGCGCGGATCCGCGCCTCGACGTAGATCGGCCCGGCCGACCGCCTGGTAGCAGGCATAGGTGCCCCCTGAGCGAGAGTTTGAGCGACTGCTCAACTTCCGATGGCCGCCATGATGGCAGAGTTTTGAGCGACTGCTCAAGAGAGTGGCCGGAGGCCGCGGGCGAGCCGATCGACAGGGCTCGTAGGGCGAGGGCGGGTCACGGCCGGCCGGTGGGCCGGGGCGGTGCTGTGGGCGTTTGCACCACCCGGCAGATCGGCGTAGTGTTGACTGGTCGCTCGGCAGGGAGCACCGGACACGCATCGGCGCGGACGGTCCCGGGGCGGCCAATCTCTGGAAACACTCACTTCCCGGTTCGAACTGGGTCGCGTTTTGCTTTTTCGGCGTCGCGGCTCGGGTCTTATTTGGCGTGCGCGTTTATATGGGTTGCGGTCGGATTCGCCTTTCGGGGCGGGGATCGGCTAGAGTTTGAAACGTCGGACGGGGCATCAAGCCGCAGAAGACAGCAGCGATTTGGATGAAGGAAGCGCCGGAAACGGCACGGAAAACATCTGATAAGCTGGAAACACGAAAGAACGAAGCGCCCGGAGGGCCGGTGTGAAAGCCGCCTGAAGGAAGTGTCCGTTCCTTGAGAACTCAACAGCGTGCCAAAAGTCAACGCCAGATATGTTGACATCCCCGGCCTCGATCATTTGATCGGGGTTGGAGATTCCTTTTGAAGTAAAACACTAGCGAGGACGCAGTGCGCGGGGCCGCCCTATTCCGGTGGTTGCCGTGCCGCTCGACGCGAGTGCAGCTCGACGGCTTTTCATTAAGCACTGTCGAGAAGACATTCACGGAGAGTTTGATCCTGGCTCAGGACGAACGCTGGCGGCGTGCTTAACACATGCAAGTCGAACGGTGAAGCCCTTCGGGGTGGATCAGTGGCGAACGGGTGAGTAACACGTGGGCAATCTGCCCTGCACTCTGGGACAAGCCCTGGAAACGGGGTCTAATACCGGATATGACCACGGTCCGCATGGACTGTGGTGTAAAGCTCCGGCGGTGCAGGATGAGCCCGCGGCCTATCAGCTTGTTGGTGGGGTAATGGCCTACCAAGGCGACGACGGGTAGCCGGCCTGAGAGGGCGACCGGCCACACTGGGACTGAGACACGGCCCAGACTCCTACGGGAGGCAGCAGTGGGGAATATTGCACAATGGGCGAAAGCCTGATGCAGCGACGCCGCGTGAGGGATGACGGCCTTCGGGTTGTAAACCTCTTTCAGCAGGGAAGAAGCGCAAGTGACGGTACCTGCAGAAGAAGCACCGGCTAACTACGTGCCAGCAGCCGCGGTAATACGTAGGGTGCGAGCGTTGTCCGGAATTATTGGGCGTAAAGAGCTCGTAGGCGGCCTGTCGCGTCGGATGTGAAAGCCCGGGGCTTAACCCCGGGTCTGCATTCGATACGGGCAGGCTAGAGTGTGGTAGGGGAGATCGGAATTCCTGGTGTAGCGGTGAAATGCGCAGATATCAGGAGGAACACCGGTGGCGAAGGCGGATCTCTGGGCCATTACTGACGCTGAGGAGCGAAAGCGTGGGGAGCGAACAGGATTAGATACCCTGGTAGTCCACGCCGTAAACGTTGGGAACTAGGTGTTGGCGACATTCCACGTCGTCGGTGCCGCAGCTAACGCATTAAGTTCCCCGCCTGGGGAGTACGGCCGCAAGGCTAAAACTCAAAGGAATTGACGGGGGCCCGCACAAGCAGCGGAGCATGTGGCTTAATTCGACGCAACGCGAAGAACCTTACCAAGGCTTGACATATGCCGGAAACGGCCAGAGATGGTCGCCCCCTTGTGGTCGGTATACAGGTGGTGCATGGTTGTCGTCAGCTCGTGTCGTGAGATGTTGGGTTAAGTCCCGCAACGAGCGCAACCCTTGTTCTGTGTTGCCAGCATGCCTTTCGGGGTGATGGGGACTCACAGGAGACTGCCGGGGTCAACTCGGAGGAAGGTGGGGACGACGTCAAATCATCATGCCCCTTATGTCTTGGGCTGCACACGTGCTACAATGGTCGGTACAAAGGGCTGCGATGCCGCGAGGCGGAGCGAATCCCAAAAAGCCGGCCTCAGTTCGGATTGGGGTCTGCAACTCGACCCCATGAAGTTGGAGTTGCTAGTAATCGCAGATCAGCATGCTGCGGTGAATACGTTCCCGGGCCTTGTACACACCGCCCGTCACGTCACGAAAGTCGGTAACACCCGAAGCCGGTGGCCTAACCCGTAAGGGGAGGAGCCGTCGAAGGTGGGACCAGCGATTGGGACGAAGTCGTAACAAGGTAGCCGTACCGGAAGGTGCGGCTGGATCACCTCCTTTCTAAGGAGCACATGGCCGCTTGCAGGCGAATGTTCTGCACGGTCGCTCATGGGTGGAACGTTGACTATTCGGCACAGGAAGAGACTGGAAAGCAAGTACTGCTTCGGCGTGGAACGCTTTCCGGGATTGACTGTGTCGGGCACGTTGTTGGGTCCTGAGGGAACGGCCGTATGGTCGTTGCTTCAGAGATGCCGGTCTCATGCGAGGCGGTCTTCGGATCGTTGAGTGTGGGTGACTGGTCGTTGTTTGAGAACTGCACAGTGGACGCGAGCATCTGTGGCCAAGTTTTTAAGGGCGCACGGTGGATGCCTTGGCACCAGGAACCGATGAAGGACGTGGGAGGCCACGATAGTCCCCGGGGAGCCGTCAACCAGGCTTTGATCCGGGGGTTTCCGAATGGGGAAACCCGGCAGTCGTCATGGGCTGTCACCCATACCTGAACACATAGGGTATGTGGAGGGAACGCGGGGAAGTGAAACATCTCAGTACCCGCAGGAAGAGAAAACAACCGTGATTCCGGGAGTAGTGGCGAGCGAAACCGGATGAGGCTAAACCATCAGCGTGTGAGACCCGGCAGGGGTTGCGCTGGTGGGGTCGTGGGATTTTTCTTGATCGGTCTGCCGGCCGGTCGACGAGTCAGAAACCGTATGGGTAGTCGAAGGACATGCGAAAGGTCCGGCGTAGAGGGTAAGACCCCCGTAGACGAAATCTGTACGGCTCGTTTGAGAAACTCCCAAGTAGCACGGGGCCCGAGAAATCCCGTGTGAATCTGGCGGGACCACCCGCTAAGCCTAAATATTCCCTGGTGACCGATAGCGGATAGTACCGTGAGGGAATGGTGAAAAGTACCGCGGGAGCGGAGTGAAATAGTACCTGAAACCGTGTGCCTACAAGCCGTGGGAGCGTCGGACATGCAGCTTGCTGTGTGTCTCGTGACTGCGTGCCTTTTGAAGAATGAGCCTGCGAGTTTGCGGTGTGTAGCGAGGTTAACCCGTGTGGGGTAGCCGTAGCGAAAGCGAGTCCGAATAGGGCGATACAGTTGCATGCCCAAGACCCGAAGCGGAGTGATCTAGCCATGGGCAGGTTGAAGCGGAGGTAAGACTTCGTGGAGGACCGAACCCACCAGGGTTGAAAACCTGGGGGATGACCTGTGGTTAGGGGTGAAAGGCCAATCAAACTCCGTGATAGCTGGTTCTCCCCGAAATGCATTTAGGTGCAGCGTCACGTGTTTCTTGCCGGAGGTAGAGCACTGGATAGGCGATGGGCCTCACCGGGTTACTGACCTTAGCCAAACTCCGAATGCCGGTAAGTGAGAGCGTGGCAGTGAGACTGTGGGGGATAAGCTCCATGGTCGAGAGGGAAACAGCCCAGAACACCGACTAAGGTCCCTAAGCGTGTGCTAAGTGGGAAAGGATGTGGAGTCGCAGAGACAACCAGGAGGTTGGCTTAGAAGCAGCCACCCTTGAAAGAGTGCGTAATAGCTCACTGGTCAAGTGATTCCGCGCCGACAATGTAGCGGGGCTCAAGCACATCACCGAAGTCGTGTCATTGCAGCATATAGGGCCAACGCCTGCTGTGATGGGTAGGGGAGCGTCGTGTGCCGGGTGAAGCGGCGGTGGAAACCAGTCGTGGACGGTACACGAGTGAGAATGCAGGCATGAGTAGCGATACAAGAGTGAGAAACTCTTGCGCCGATTGACCAAGGGTTCCTGGGTCAAGCTGATCTGCCCAGGGTAAGTCGGGACCTAAGGCGAGGCCGACAGGCGTAGTCGATGGACAACGGGTTGATATTCCCGTACCCGCTTTGAAGCGCCAACGCTGAACCAGGTGATGCTAAGGCCGTGAAGCCGGCCCGGAGTCTTCGGACAAAGGGACGTGGTGGAGCCGCCGGACCAAGTCTGTATTAGGTGAGCGATGGGGTGACGCAGGAAGGTAGTCCAGCCCGGGCGGTGGTTGTCCCGGGGTAAGGGTGTAGGCCGAGTGATAGGCAAATCCGTCACTCATTGAGGCTGAGACCTGATGCCGAGCCGATTGTGGTGAAGTGGATGATCCTATGCTGTCGAGAAAAGCCTCTAGCGAGTTTCATGGCGGCCCGTACCCCAAACCGACTCAGGTGGTCAGGTAGAGAATACCGAGGCGTTCGGGTGAACTATGGTTAAGGAACTCGGCAAAATGCCCCCGTAACTTCGGGAGAAGGGGGGCCATTCCTGGTGACGAGTCTTGCACTCCGAGCTGGGGGTGGCCGCAGAGACCAGCGAGAAGCGACTGTTTACTAAAAACACAGGTCCGTGCGAAGCCGTAAGGCGATGTATACGGACTGACGCCTGCCCGGTGCTGGAACGTTAAGGGGACCGGTTAGCTCTGATTCGTCGGGGCGAAGCTGAGAACTTAAGCGCCAGTAAACGGCGGTGGTAACTATAACCATCCTAAGGTAGCGAAATTCCTTGTCGGGTAAGTTCCGACCTGCACGAATGGCGTAACGACTTCTCGACTGTCTCAACCATAGGCCCGGTGAAATTGCATTACGAGTAAAGATGCTCGTTTCGCGCAGCAGGACGGAAAGACCCCGGGACCTTTACTATAGCTTGATATTGGTGTTCGGTTCGGCTTGTGTAGGATAGGTGGGAGACTTTGAAGCAGCAACGCCAGTTGTTGTGGAGTCGTCGTTGAAATACCACTCTGGTCGTGCTGGATGTCTAACCTGGGTCCGTGATCCGGATCAGGGACAGTGTCTGGTGGGTAGTTTAACTGGGGCGGTTGCCTCCTAAAGAGTAACGGAGGCGCCCAAAGGTTCCCTCAGCCTGGTTGGCAATCAGGTGTTGAGTGTAAGTGCACAAGGGAGCTTGACTGTGAGACTGACGGGTCGAGCAGGGACGAAAGTCGGGACTAGTGATCCGGCGGTGGCTTGTGGAAGCGCCGTCGCTCAACGGATAAAAGGTACCCCGGGGATAACAGGCTGATCTTCCCCAAGAGTCCATATCGACGGGATGGTTTGGCACCTCGATGTCGGCTCGTCGCATCCTGGGGCTGGAGTAGGTCCCAAGGGTTGGGCTGTTCGCCCATTAAAGCGGTACGCGAGCTGGGTTTAGAACGTCGTGAGACAGTTCGGTCCCTATCCGCTGTGCGCGTAGGAGTGTTGAGAAGGGCTGTCCCTAGTACGAGAGGACCGGGACGGACGAACCTCTGGTGTGCCAGTTGTCCTGCCAAGGGCATGGCTGGTTGGCTACGTTCGGGAGGGATAACCGCTGAAAGCATCTAAGCGGGAAGCCTGCTTCGAGATGAGCACTCCCACCTCCTTGAGAGGGTAAGGCTCCCAGTAGACGACTGGGTTGATAGGCCGGATATGGAAGCCCTGTAAGGGGTGGAGTTGACCGGTACTAATAGGCCGAGGGCTTGTCCTCAGTTGCTCGCGTCCACTGTGTTGTTCTGAAACAACGACCCCCATGCCAGGTCACGGTATGGGTGCGGTTGACAGTTTCATAGTGTTTCGGTGGTCATAGCGTGAGGGAAACGCCCGGTTACATTCCGAACCCGGAAGCTAAGCCTCACAGCGCCGATGGTACTGCAGGGGGGACCCTGTGGGAGAGTAGGACGCCGCCGAACAATCATTCCAGAAAGACCCCCTCCGGATTCCGGAGGGGGTCTTTCTGCGTTTGCACCCCTTTTCCGGTACGCGACGATTTCCCGGCGTACGGTGCCCGGCCGCCGGTCTCCGGAGCACGGCGAAACCTCGGTGTAGGCGGAGAAGGGTGGTGCTAGGTCCACCCCGGAACCGGGGTGCGACAGCCAGTGTTCCTGTACGGCGGTTCAGGAACACTGAATCAGGACGACAGGGACCGGCCCCAGGAGCACCCGTGACAGCAGTGACCCGAACGAGCAGCACGACCGTGCGTGCCCAGGCCGAGGCGGCCCTCGCGGCCGGCGGGCGTGGATTGGGCCGGCTGTTGTTGCTGATGCTGGGTGTTGTCCCGGCGGTGGCGGCGCCGCTGTTCGCGGCGTTGTTCGCCGGAGCCGCGGTCGCAACGCTGCTGGATCACTACTACCCGGGCGAGCTGCTGGCCGTCATGACGGCCGCCCTCGCGGGCACGGCGGTGGGCGGTCTGTTCGTCCGGCCGGTTGCCCGCCGGACGCGCGCGCGGATCGCCGACTGGTACGGGATCCGGCTGCCGGTGGAGTACGCCCCCCGGCCGGCGCTGGAGGTGGACGAGCGCGGCCACTGGTGGACGGGGTACTCGTACCACCGGTCCCATGCCGTCGCGAGGATCGCGAACCTGCTGCACTGGGCGCTTCGGGACCGCGCGACGCGAGCGGAGATCCTTTGGCTGGTGGTCAATCCGCTGACGGTGGCGGTGCTGGCATTTCCGGTGGTCGGCCTCCTGCTGGGCGGGGGGATCTACGCGGGGTCGGTGTTCTTCCGCTCGTCGTACGGACCGGACGACGCCTTCGCCGAGAGCCCGGTCTCCCCGCTGGTCCCGGTCGGGCTGGGGCTGGCCCTGGTCGCTTTCGGGGTGGTGCTGGCGCCGTTCGCGGTGCGTGCCTACGCCGAGGTGGCGCGCCGGGTGCTGAACCACGACGGCCGGGCCTCGCACGCCCAGCTGACCAGGCGGGTGGCGGAGCTGACCGAGACCCGGGCGGACGCGGTCGGCAGCCAGGCGGCGGAGCTGCGGCGGATCGAGCGGGACCTGCACGACGGCGCGCAGGCGCGGCTGGTCGCGATCGGGATGACCCTGGGCACGATCGAGCACCTGATGGACACCGATCCGGTGGCCGCCCGGGAGCTCCTCTCCGAGGCCCGGCAGTCCTCGGCCCGGGCGCTCCAGGAGCTGCGCGACCTCGTCCGCGGGATCCACCCGCCGGTGCTGGCCGAGCGCGGGCTCGGGGACGCCGTCCGGGCGCTGGCGCTGGACAGCGCACTGCCGACCGAGGTGTGCGTGAGCCTACCGGACCGTCCGGCGGCGACGCTGGAGGCGGCAGCCTACTTCAGCATCTGCGAGCTGCTGGCGAACGCGGCCAAGCACTCGGGCGCCGAGCAGGTCTGGGTGGACATCCTGTACCGGGCCGGCATGCTGCGGATCACGGTGACGGACGACGGCGTCGGCGTGGCCGACCCCACGCGGGGGACCGGCCTGCGCGGCATCGAGCGGCGATTGGGTACCTTCGACGGTGTCCTCGCCATCGACAGCACGTCGGGCGGTCCGACCACCATCACCCTGGAGCTGCCGTGCGAGTTGTCCTCGCCGAGGACCTCTACCTCCTTCGCGAAGGCCTGATCCGTCTGCTGGAAGCACACGGCTTCACCATCGCGGCCGCGGTCGAGACCGGTCCGGACCTGCTGGACGCGCTGCTGACGCACCGTCCGGACGTCGCGGTGGTGGATGTCCGGCTGCCGCCGACGCTCACCGACGAGGGGCTCCAGGCCGCGCTCCAGGCACGCCGCGAGATCCCGGGCCTGCCGGTCCTGGTGCTCTCCCAGCACGTGCAGCAGCTGTACGCGCGGGAGCTGCTGGCGGACGGGACCGGGGGGATCGGGTACCTGCTGAAGGACCGGGTGTTCAACGCCGACCAGTTCATCGACGCGGTGCGCCGGGTGGCGGCCGGCGGGACGGCGATGGACCCGGACGTCATCGCCAAGCTGATGCAGAGCACCGTGCGCCGGCCGGGACCGGTGCAGCGGCTGTCGCCGCGTGAGCGGGAGGTGCTGGAGCTGATGGCGGAGGGCTGTTCGAACTCGGCGATCGCGGCCCGCCTGGTGGTGAGCGACGGCGCCGTGGCCAAGCACATCGCCAACATCTTCACCAAGCTGGAACTGGCCCCCGCCGACGACGCCAACCGTCGGGTCATGGCGGTGCTCGCCCACCTCAACGGCCAGCCGGAGCGGCGCTCCTGACGGACCGGCCGACCGGTGCGCCGACCGGCCGCGGGTGTGCGGCCGGCACCGGTGGTGACACCCTGGGCTGCGGAGACGCTGAAACAGGCGTACGAGTAAACTCCGGTGGGCCGAGCCCGGAGGTCGCGCAGCCGTCCGGCGCCCCGACAAGCGGGAACCGGCAGCCGCGGCAGCGCACGGCCGCAGCCGACATCCAGGGGTTGATAGACGATATGGCACGCCCATCGCTCACCAAGGCCCACCGCAGCCTGCTCGGGCTGGTCGCGGCCGGAGCCTGCCTGATCTCGGGCATCGGCTTCGCCGGTTCGTACAACGCGGTGCGGGAGCTGGCGGCGGAGAAGGGGTTCGGCAGCTTCGCCTACGCCTTCCCGATCGGCGTGGACGCCGGCATCGTCGTGCTGCTCGCGCTGGACCTCGTCCTGACCTGGCTGCGGATACCCTTCCCGCTGCTGCGGCAGACCGCCTGGCTGCTGACCGTCGCCACCATCGCGTTCAACGCGGCCGCCTCCTGGGGCGACCCGCTCGGGATGGGCATGCACGCCGTCATCCCGGTGCTCTTCGTGGTCGTCGTCGAGGCCTCCCGGCACGCCGTCGGCCGGATCGCCGCGATCACCGCCGACCGGCACATGGAGTCCGTCCGGCTGATGCGCTGGCTGCTCTCCCCGGTGCCGACCTTCCGGCTCTGGCGCCGGATGAAGCTCTGGGAGCTGCGCTCCTACGACGAGGTGGTCCGGCTGGAGCAGAACCGCCTGGTCTACCGGGCCCAGCTGCGCTTCAGGTACGGGCGCGGCTGGCGGCGTTCGGCGCCGATCCAGGCGCTGCTGCCGCTCAAGCTGGCCAAGTACGGTGTGCCGCTCGATCCGGCGCTGCTGGACCGGCTGGACGAGGACGCCCGCGACGTGCGTGACGTGCGCGAGGTGCGTGCGGCGCGCGACGGCGGGGAGCTGCAGGAGCGGCCCGCCGCGGCCGCCGCGATTCCGCCGGCCGCCGGCGCGGGGGAGGCCCAGCAGGTTCGGGCCCAGGCCCAGGCCCAGGCCCAGGCCCAGGTGGAGACCCGGGCGCAGCCTGCTCCGGCGGCCCCGCAGGTGCAGCAGACGCAGCAGCAGCCGCAGCCCGAGGTGGCTCCGCCCGCCGTGACCCCGGTGCCCGCGGAGGTGGCGGCGCCGATGCTCGCCAAGCTGGCCGCCGTACGGCTGCGGGCGGCGCAGGAGCCGGTGGCCGAGGTGGAGGCCCCGCCGCAGCCCCACGAGGAGCTGAACGTCTGGACCGAGCGGCCGGTCCGGACCGCCGGACCGCAGGACGACGGTCCGCCCGGCGGCCGGGTGCCGGGCCAGGCCTCGCCGTGGTTCAAGCCGCCGCGGCCGACCGGTCCGCAGTCCGGTCCCGAAGCACCCCCCCGGCCCGCTCCGCAGGCGGATCCGCAGTCCGCTCCCCGGCCCGTGCCCCAGCCCGCCGCCCAGGCGGGGCCGTCGGCCGAGCCGGCGGCCGACGGGTACGCCGCCGCCCCGCAGGCCGTCGTCCCGCCCGTGGAGTCCGGCTACCAGGAGGAGCCGGCGCCGCGCCCGGGGCCGTCCCGGATCGACCCGGAGCTCTGCTACGAGGCACTGGTCAGCTACATCGACACCTTCGACCACCAGCCCGACGCGCCGCGCCTCGCCGACTGGCTGACCAAGGAGTACGGCGTTCACGGCAGCCGGCCGGACGGCTCGGTGCACCCGAAGGACGTCGCGGAGCTCTTCCCCGAGCTGCGTGACCGCTACGCCGCCGCCGGGCGGGACTGACCGCCGCGCTGCGGCCGGCCGGCCGTCCAGGCAGCCAGCGGGACGCCGCCCCTGAACCGCGCCACCGGCTCCGACCTGCCGGCACCCGGTGCCGCGCCACCGGCGCTCGACCTGTCCGTCCAGCGCTCGGTCGGCCATTGACGCCCGACCACCGCGGGGCTACCTTCGGCTCAACAAACTGTTGAAGCGCTGGTTCGCCACGGACCGGCGAGGTGCGGAGGAGTGCGGATGTCGCAGGTCGAGCTGGACGGTACCGGGGCGACGGACGGAGCCGCGTTCTCCGACCGGGCCCGTGCCGCCGTGGACGCGCTGCTCGCCCCGGTCGACGCCGACCTGGCCCGCCGCTACCCGGGCGACTCCGGCACCCGCCAGCCGGTGCACACCGTCTACGTCCCCGCCGACGCCTTCGGGGCCGACACCGTCCGCGACTGGGGCCGCCAGGCGCTGGAGGCCTTCGACACCCACGCCGGCACCCCGGCCGAGCTGGCCCGCGCCCTCGGCGTGGCCGACGACGCGCTGCTCGCCGACGTGCACGCCCGGGTCCGCGCCAAGCTGGAGCGGGAGCCGGTCGAGGACCTGCGAATCGACTTCGAGGACGGCTACGGCCCCCGGCCCGACGCCGAGGAGGACGCGGCCGCCGTCCGGGCCGCCGAACTGGTCACCGCCGCGGTGGCCGACGGCAGCGCCCCGCCCTACATCGGGATCCGGATCAAGTGCATGGAGGCGGCCGTCCGCGACCGCGGCATCCGCACCCTGGAGCTGTTCCTCGCCACCCTGCTGGCCGGCGGCAGCCTGCCGGAGGGCCTGGCGCTGACGCTGCCCAAGGTGACGTACGCGGAGCAGGTCACCGCGCTGGTGCGGCTGCTGGAGGACTTCGAGCGTTCGGCCGGGCTGCCGGCCGGCCGGATCGGCTTCGAGATCCAGATCGAGACCACCCAGGCCATCCTCGGGCCGGACGGCCGGGCCACCGTGTCCCGGATGATCGAGGCGGCCGAGGGGCGGGCCACCGGCCTGCACTACGGGACCTTCGACTACAGCGCCTCCTGCGGGGTCAGCGCCGCCTACCAGAGCATGGACCACCCGGTCGCCGATCACGCGAAGGCGGTGATGCAGGTGGCCGCCGCCGGCACCGGCGTCCGGCTCTCCGACGGCTCGACCAACGTCATCCCCACCGGCCCCACCGAGCAGGTGCACGCCGCCTGGAAGCTCCACCACGACCTGGTCCGCCGCTCGCTCGCCCGCGCCTACTACCAGGGCTGGGACATGCACCCGGCGCACCTGCCGACCCGCTACGCCGCCGTCTACACCTTCTACCGCGAGGGGCTGGCGGCCGCCGCCGCCCGGCTGGCCGCCTACGTCGCCAAGGCGGGCGGCGACGTGATGGACGAGCCGGCGACCGCCCGGGCGCTCAGCGGCTACGTGCTGCGCGGGCTCGACTGCGGCGCCGTCGACCTCGCCGAGGTCACCGCCCTGACCGGGCTGGACCGCGCACAGCTGGACGCGCTGGCCGGGCGCTGACGCGGGGGCGCCGACCGGCGCGGCCACCGGGGCCCGGCCACCGGGGCCCGACCCCGGACCGTCCGGACGGCGGGGCAACTAGGCTGGCGGTGAGCCGGTCCGCAGCACCGCGGGCCGCCCACCGCCGGCCTCCGCCGTCCTCGCCCTCCGGGAGAACCGCCGCACCATGCCCGCCACGCCGGAGCCGACCCCCAGGCAGTACCTCACGATCCGGCGCGCGGGCAGCCACGAGACGGAGATCAAGAAGTCCCGTTTCATCTGCCACCTCGCCCGGGTCACCGATGAGGACGAGGCGCAGGCGTTCATCGCCGGCATCCGGAAGCAGTACTGGGACGCCCGGCACAACTGCACCGCCTTCGTGGTCGGCGACGAGCAGCGGCGCGAGCGCTCCAGTGACGACGGGGAGCCCGGCGGCACCGCCGGGGTGCCGATGCTGGAGGTGCTGCGCCGCCGCGGGCTGACCGACACGGTCGCCGTGGTGACCAGGTACTTCGGCGGGATCAAGCTCGGTGCCGGCGGCCTGGTGCGGGCCTACGGGAACGCGGTGTCGGCGGCGGTGGACGACGTCGGACTGCTGGAGCGGCGACCGGTGGCGCTGCTCGCGGTGACGGCCGGCCACACCCGGGCCGGCCGGGTCGAGAACGACCTCCGGGCCGCCGGGTACGCGGTGAGCGACCTGGCGTACGGGGCCACCGGGGTGCGGATCGAGGTCGGGGTGCCGGAGCCGGACGTGGCGGAGTTCCACACCTGGCTGGCCGAGGCGACCGGCGGTACCGCGGTTGCGGTGGCGGCGGGGCGGACCTACGTCGAGGTGCCGGTCTGACCCGTCGCGACCTGCGGATCCCGGGGGTCTCCGGGGGCCGGTGGGGCCCGGCCATGGGGGCCGGCGGCACTCCTTTCGGACAGACTTTCGGACAGTTCGGTACCGGCCCGTTTCGGTGCCCGCCCGGCCTGCCTAGCCTGGGCGCACCGCCGACCAGGAAGCCGCTCCGGAGATGCCCGTCGTCCAGACCATCACGCTGCCCCCCGGGGCCGGTACCGGCTGGCACTACCACCCGGGCCGGGTCGACGTGGTGGTGCTCTCCGGCACGCTGACCCGGACCCTGCACGACGGCCGGGTCGAGGTCAGCCGCGCCGGGGACTCGCTGGTGGAGGAGGCCGGGCCGGTGCACGTCCACGTCGGTCACAACCACGGGAGCGTGCCGGTCGTGCTGATCGCGAGCTACGACGTCCCCGAGGGCTGCCCGCTCGCCGTGCCGGTGGCGGTGCCGGAGTGGAGCCGCAGCCGGGCCGGCCCGGGGCCCGGGCCCGCCGACGGCTGAGCACCGCCGCAGCAGAACACGGCCCACGCCGGTGGGTGGCTTGAGCAGATTCACTCGAACGTATTGACGTGGCCCGGAGTTGGAACTTCCGCTCCGGGTTGTGGCGTTTCCTGGGCAAGGATCCGGCCGATCCGGACGAACCCCCCATCGATGGAGGACGAGAGACCCCACCCCCGCACCACGGAGGTATGCGCATGACCTCGGACACTTCCCCGTCGCCCGCCCATGCCGGTCTGCCCGGCCCGAGAGGCCCCGCGACGCCCTACCGGATGACCGTCACCACCGCGCTCCCGCACGCCGACGCCCTCGCCCTGGCCGACCAGCGCCTCGGCGCCTGGCTGAAACAGGAGGGCTGCGAGGAGCCCCCGCCGGTGGTCCGCGAGCGGGCCGTCCTCGAACCCGCCGACCAGCACGACCCGGGTGCCCACGCCCCCGGGGCGTCCCCGGACGCCGCGTCCGCACCCCCCGCCGAGCGCCTCCGGCTGGGCGACCGCGTCCTGCTCGACCGCGACGGCGGTGCGCTCCGGGGCCCCGGCAGCGGCCGCTACGACCGCCGCCGGCTGCGCACGCCGGCCCCGCACGGCACCCACCAGCTGACGCTGACCGTGGCGACCGGGCCCGAAGGGCCCACCTGGGTCCGGCTGGAGGCCGAGACGCACACCACCGGCACCGGCGTACGGACGCCCTGCCGGGTACCGGTGCCCGAGCTCGCCCGGACGCTGTTGCCGCTGCTCGACGCCGCCGACGGCCCGGCCGCCGTCCAGCTCGCCCCCCGGGTGCTGGCCGCCGCCGAGGTCGGGGCCCTCATCGACGAGCTCTGCGATCCGGAGCGCCGGCTGCCCACCGTGGTGGCCAGCGTCCCGGCCGACCGCACGCTCGACGAGTGGGTCGCCGAGGTGGTCCGGCCGCTCTGCGCACAGCTGCCCGGCCTGGCCACCGCCTACGTGCTGGATCCGGGCGCCCGTACGGAGTTCAACGTCGCGCTGGAGTACCACGCCGTGTACGGCGGGGCGGTGCGCACCTACCTGCCCGAGGTCGACCCGGCCTCCCGGCACGACGGCGCCCGGCACCCGGTGCTGGCCCGCCGCCGGCTGGAGGAGGACCTCCGCCGGGCCGCCGGGCTGATCGCCCGGGAGCCGCGCCGGCTCGCCGCCGAGCAGCCGTTGCCGCCGGCGCTGGCCGCCGTCCCCGTCCTGCGGGTGCCCCCGCAGGCGCCGCGCCCGGGCCACGGCCCGAACGACGCCGCGGCCCGGGACGAGCTGGCGGCCCTGGCCCACGAGGAACAGCAGGACCGGGCCGACCAGCAGGCCAGGGCCGACGAGTTGGAGCGGGCCCGGCACAGCCTGCGCCGGGAGCGCCGGCACGGCGCGGCCCAGATGCGGGCGCTGGCCGGCCGGCTCTGCGCCGTCCCCGGCGGTGCCGCCGTACCCGTCCGCCCCGGGCGTCGGCCGGGGAGCACGCAGGGCCCCGCCGGCCCGTCCGGCCCCGGTACCCCGGAGACCCCCGGTACTCCGGGCAGCTTCGTCGAACTGATGGCCAGGCTCGGCGAGTTCCCGCTGCTCACCTTCACGGGCGACCAGAAGGCCGCGCTCGCCCTGGACGAGCTGCACTGCGCCGGCGCCGGCTGGGCCCGGCTCACCTGGGACGGTCTGACCGCCCTTCAGGAGTACGCCGAGGCCGCCGTGCGCGGCGCGGCCGGCGGCGACTTCAAGCAGTGGTGCGAGCGGACCCCGGCGGGCTGCCACCGGTTCCCGCCCCGCAAGGCGGTGCGCGGGGAGTCCCGGACGGTCTTCAGTCACACCAAGTGGAAACGCGAGCGGATGCTGCCGGTGCCGGAGTGCGTCGACGCCTCCAGGCGTGCGTTCATGGGCGCGCACCTGCGGATCGGCGGCGGCCGGACGGCACCCAGGCTGCACTACCTGGACGACTGTTCCGGCAGTGGCCGGATCTATGTCGGCTACATCGGCCTGCACCTGACCAACACCCGGACCAACTGAGAGGCTTGGCTGACCGGTGCGCCCGTTCGGTGGACAATGGCCGGCAGGGGTGGGCCGCGGGGTCGCCGGCCGGCCCGGGCAGGTGCCGGACGAGCATGGGGGAACGACCACCGATGCAGTACTCAGCAGACGGTCACGCCGAAGGCACGGTCCTGACCCCCCAGCCCGGCTTCCTGGCCTCGGTCTTCCGTGACCTCGGTGTGGACGGGCCGGACGACGACGAGCCGGCGGGGCCCGGCGGACCGGACGGCCCGCCGGGCCCGGCCGTCCCGCCCGGCGGGCCGGCTGACGCCGGGACGGACGAGTCCGTCGCCGCGCACGCCCGGGCCGCCGCGCTCACCCACCACCGGACCGTCACCGTCCGGGCCGAGCACGAGCGGCTCGCGGACCTGCTCCGGCGGGCCGCGCTGCCCGTCTCGGCCATGGACTTCGAGAGCCAGCTGCGCCAGTACGAGCCGAAGCCCTACCCGGCCGACGGTCCGGCGGCCGGGCCCGGCGCGGAGCCCGAGCCGCGCTGGGCGGACTACGCGCCCGCCGGACCGACCGCCGCCGACCCGGACGAGAGCCCGTCCCGGCGGTTGCTCGACTCCGGCTACCAGCGCAAGCTGGCCGAGGCCCGGCTCACCCACCAGCGCGCCCTGCGGGAGTGGCGCACCCTGCGGGCAGAGGCGGGCAGCCCGGCCGCGGACGAGTCCCGGCGGGTGCACGAGCAGACCGAGCAGGCCCGGGCCCGCGCGGTGCGGGAGTACAACGACAGCTTGGAGGAGTGCCGCCGGGCGTACCGGCTGGCCGAGCCGGCCGCGGTGGAATCCCTGCTCGAACGGGCCCTGGCCGCCGCCGAGACGGCCACCCAGGACCTCCCCGCACCCTGCCGTGCGGTGTTCCGCCCGCTCACCCGCACCGCCGTCCTCGACCTCGACCTGCCCGCGCTCGACCTGGTGCCCTCACTGGCCGGCTACCGGCTCGCGGCGGACGGCGAGATCCTCCCGGTGCCCCGCCCGCCCGCCGACCGGGCCACCGACTACCTCCGGCTGGTCGCCCGGCTGGCACTCCGCGCCCTGCAGGCCGCCGATGCCGTCGACACCGACGAGATACTGGCCGGGGTCGTGCTCAACGGCTGGCTGCGCGAGCCCGGCACGGCGGAGCCGCTCTGCCTGGTGAGCGTGGACGCCGACCGCGACGCGCTGGCCCGCACCCGGCTGCTGCCCCCGGCCGCCCCCTACGAGGAGCACGACGGCGAGGGCGTCTACGCCGACGCCGAGCAGGACGAGGCCCTGGTGCGGCTGCGCCAGCTCGGTGCCGCCGTCACCCCCGACCCGTACGCACCGGCCGGGGTGGGACCGGCCGCCGTCGCGGGCGCCGCCGTGCCGTCCGCCGAGGACCTCTCGGCGAACGAGTTCGCCCAGTTGGTCCGCGAGCTGCTCACCCGGGGCGGACTCGCGCAGTGGAGCGTCCGGCTGCGCGGTGCGGCCGGGCTGGTCGCCACCGGCGAGGGCGCGGCCGGCAGCGCGCTGCCCGGCCGCTGGGTGGTCTGGGCCTCCCGCAGCGACCGGCCGGTGGGGGCGGAGGAGATCCGGACGCTGGCGGAGGCGGTCCGCGAGGAGTCCGCCGAGCGCGGTCTGCGGCTCACGGTCGGCCGCTTCAGCGACGAGGCGCTCGACCTCACCGCCGAGGACGGCCACCAGCACATCCATCTGGTCGACGGTGACGGCCTCCGGGAGCTGGCCCGCACCCAGCTCGGACTCCCGCTGGCCACCGGCCACTGAGCCGGCCCCCCGGGGGCGGCGGGCGTGGGGCGCGGATGCGGGGCGCGGACGTGGGGAGGCCCGATGCGGGGAGTCCGGCTGCGAGGAGGCCTGATGCGGGGGCCGTACACGGGGCGGCGGACCGATGCGACGGCGGGGTGGCCCGGCTCACCCTGACGGCCCGCCCGGCGGGCAGCCGCCCGGGCGGGGCACGAGGCTGGTGGGCGCGGGTGCCGGGGTGACCGGCGCCCGGCCGGGAGGCGGTGCCCGCCGGCGCAGCCGTCCGGCGACGGTCGGTGGCCGGCCCGGGGACGGGCGGCACACGGGGGAGGCGAGGTGGGCACGGTGCCCGGGACGGGGGAGCAGCGGTGACGGCGATCCTGGTCGCGGCCGGCGCGTTCCTGATGACGCTGATCGGTGGTTACGTCGCCCAGCGCACCGGTGACCGCCGCCACCTGGTGCTCGGCTTCGCGGCGGGGCTGATGCTCGGAGTCGTGGCCTTCGACCTGCTGCCGGAGGCCCTGCGCCAGGCGCCCGAGGAGATCCACGGCGTGCCGCAGGCCCTGCTGATGTTCGCGGCCGGATTCCTGGCCATCCACATCGTCGAACGGGCGGTGGCCATCCACCGCGGTCACGAGGGCGAGTACGCCGAACACACCCACGGACACCGGCACGCGCACGACCACGGCCGGGCGGCCGGCGGCAACGCGGCCCCGGGCATCGGGCTGACCGCCGCACTGGCGCTGGTCGGCCACAGCGTGATGGACGGCTTCGCGATCGGCGCGGCCTTCCAGGCCGGGACCACCGTCGGTACGGTGGTCGCCGTCGCCGTGGTCGCCCACGACTTCGCCGACGGCTTCAACACGTACACGATCACCCGGCTGTACGGGAACGACCGCCGGCGGGCGCTGACCCTGCTGGCGGCGGACGCGCTCGCGCCGGTGACCGGCGCCGCGATCACCCTGCTGTTCACCATCCCCGAGCAGCTGCTCGGGCTCTACCTCGGGTTCTTCGCCGGCTTCCTGCTCTACCTGGCCACCTCCGACATCCTCCCCGAGGCCCACAGCCCGCACCCCTCGCGCACCACGCTGCTCTGCACGCTGGCCGGGGTGGGCTTCATGTGGCTGGTGATCGGTCTCGCGGCCTGAGGCCGCCGGCGCCGAGCGCGGCCCGCTCAGCCGTCCAGCGCGGCCCACCGCGCGCGCATGGCCGCCAGCGCCACGGTGATCGCCGGGCGCCGGGAGGCCTGGGTGCGCCAGAGCGCGAACACCCGGCGGGTCGGCTCCGGGACGACCGGGCGGGCGACCACCTCCGCCGGCAGGGCGCCCCGGCCGAGCCGCGGGACGAGGCCGACGCCGAGCCCGGCCGCGATCAGCGCGATCTGGGTCTCGAACTCGCCCACCTGGTAGCAGACGTCGGGCTCCTCGCCGGCCTCGCGCAGGGTCCGGACCAGCCAGTCGTGGCAGATGTTGCCCGGCGGCACGCTGATCCAGCGCAGGCCGCGCAGCCGCCCCACCGGCACCACGGCGAGCTCCGCCAGCGGGTGCGCGGCGGGGAGCAGCAGGTCCACCCGGTCCGGGCCGAGGTCCAGCCGGGACAGGCCCTCCTGCACCGGCAGCGGCACCGTCGGCCAGTCCTGGACCAGCGCCAGGTCCACCTCGCCGCGGGCCACCAGCTCGGCCGCCGGGTACGGATCGCTCTCCAGCAGCCGGACGTCCAGCTCCGGGCAACGCTCCCGCAGATCGGTGAGCACCCCCGGCAGCAGGCCCCGCGCACCGGTCGCGAAGGCTGCCACCAGCAGCCGTCCGACGGCCTGACCGCGCTGCTCCTCCAACCGCACCTCGGCCCGCTCCACCAGCCCCAGCACCGCCTGCGCGGTGGCGGCCAGCTCGCGTGCGGCGTCCGTCAGCACCACACCGCGGCCCTGACGCTCCAGCAGGACCGTCCTGGTCTCGCGTTCCAGTTTGGCGATCTGCTGCGAGACCGCCGACGGGGTGTACCCGAGCGAGGCGGCCGCCCCGCCGACCGAACCGTGCACGGCCACCGCGTGCAGCGCCCGCAGGCGTCCCAGATCCATCATGCAGCAATGCTAAAGCGTGGTCTTCAGTATTCATCGCTGGTGCTACACGGTCGGTGGCGGCCATCCTCGATCCATGACCGCAACACCGGCCGCCACCGGCGGCACCATGAGACCGCGTCACATCGCCCTGGCCGTCCTGGTCGCCGCAGTCTGGGGCCTCAACTTCGTGCTCATCCACGTCGGGCTGGAGAACTTCCCGCCGCTGCTGTTCTGCGCGCTGCGCTTCGCGGTGGTGGCCGTCCCCGCGGTCTTCTTCGTCGGTCCGCCCCGGGTGGCCTGGCGGTGGGTGCTGGCGGTCGGGTTCGTGCTCGGGGTGGTCAAGTTCGGGCTGCTCTTCCTCGGCATGCACGCCGGGATGCCGGCCGGGCTCTCCTCGCTGGTCCTGCAGAGCCAGGCGGTGTTCACCGCACTGTTCGCCGCCGCCCTGCTGCGCGAACGCCCCGGTGGGCAGCGGCTCGCCGGCCTGGCGATCGCCTTCGGCGGCATCGGCCTCAGCGCCCTCGACCGCGGCCTCGGCGGCCCGATCGGCGCCTTCGCCCTGGTCGTCCTCGCCGCCGTGGCCTGGGGCCTGTCCAACGTGCTGACCCGCCGGGCGGCCCCGTCGGACGCACTGCGCTGGATGGTCTGGGTCAGCGCGGTGCCGCCGCTGCCGCTGCTCGGGCTCTCCCTGCTGGTCGAGGGCCCGGCCGCGGACCTCCGGGCACTGCGCGACATCACCCCGGCCGGTCTCGGCGCGATCGGCTACGTCGGGCTGGTCTCCACCCTGTTCGGCTTCGTCGCCTGGAGCTTCCTGCTGCGCAGCTACGACGCCACCGCGGTGGCGCCCTACTCGCTGCTGGTGCCGGTGTTCGGGATGTCCTCGGCGTGGCTGCTGCTCGGGGAGCGGATCAGCGCGGCCGCCGGGGCCGCCGCGCTGCTGGTGATCGCCGGGATCGGGATCACCGCGCTGCGCCCGGGGGCGCTTGCCGCCGCGGCGGCGTGGCGGCCGCGTACCCGGCCTCGGCGGAGCGCAGCGCCCGCAGCAGCGCATCCTGCTCGGCGGGGCTGACGGGGCCGAAGTACTCCTGCGCCACCTCGTACCGGACCAGGCCGATCCGCTCCACCGCCGAGTGTCCGGCCGGGGTGAGGACGATCCGCACCGCGCGCCGGTCGGCCGGGTCGGGGGTGCGCTCGACGAGGCCCGCCTCCTCCAGTGCGTCGACCACGGTGGTGGCCGAGCGGGGGGCGATGTGCAGCCGGTCCGCGAGGTCGCTCAGCCGCATCGCGCGGTCCGGCAGTTCGCAGCCGGGCGCGTGCGCGAGGGTGCGCAGGGCGCGGCCCTGGGCGGGGGTGATGCCGTAGGGCTCCAGCCGCTCGCTGGTAAGGCGGCGGATCCGCTTGATCGCGCGGGTCATCGCGTCGGCGAGCTCGGCGGCGGTGTCCTGCGGCGTTGCCGCGCCTTCGTCGGCCGAGGGGCCGGGGGAAGGGGCGGGGGAGGAGCTCGCCGCGTCGTCGGTCGGCGTGGTGGTCATGGCGGCTCTCCTCGGCAGGTGTCCGACCCAGGGTATCGGCGGTTCGGGTTGCGCAAGGAGCCCGTGCACCGGTCCGCGGACCCGGTGGCACCACTGGCCGACAGGCACCGGAATATATGTTGAGTGAAGCTCAGTATCTGCGTTGGCGTAGTTCCTCAGTGAGGGCACCTAAGTTCCCTCGACCGATCCCTGGAGGGCCCGTGCCCCGCTCCGAAGCCCGCGTCACCACCGACCGCCCCGCCCGCTACGCCAAGCAGCTCGCCGCCCACATGGGCCGAAAGGTCGAAACCGACTGGTCCGACGAGACCGGTCGCGGCACCCTCACCTTCGGCGCCCGCACCGCCACCCTGGAGGCCGCCCCCGACGCCCTGCTGCTCGCCGTCGAGGGAGCCGCCGAGAACCTGCCCGGCCTGGAGGACGTCGTCGGCCGCCACCTGGTCCGCTTCGGCGCCCGCGACGAACTGGTCGTCGAGTGGCACCGCGACAGCGGCGAGGCCGGCCTCGTCCACCGCAACGACGAGCCCGCCGAGGGCTAGAGCCGGCCGGGATGCTGCGGCCGGTCGGGCAGCCGACGGGCGAGCGTCCACAGCACCAGCCCGCCCAGGCACCAGGAGGCCACCACGTCCAGCAGCCAGTGGTAGTCGCTCCACACCAGCCCGAGACCGACCCCGAGCGCAAGCAGGGCCGCCGCCGCGTACAGCCGCCGCCGGGCCGGGACGCCCACCGTGCGGGCCAGCAGCAGTGCGGCCACGCCGTACGCGAGGGTTGCCGTGGCCGTGTGCCCGGACGGGTACCAGCCCCACTGGTCGGCGGCCAGCGGCGCCCCGAACGGGCCCGGCCTGGCGAACCACGCCTTCGCCAGCACGACCAGCAGCGGGATCAGCCCGGTCGTCAGCACCGCCACCACCGCGGGCAGCCACCACCGGGGCGCCGCCGCCCGGCGGGACCGCCAGGCCGCCAGCGCCCCGCCGGCCAGCAGTACCGGGATCGCCGGGACGGAACCGCCCAGGTCCGACAGTGCGGTGCCGAGGTGGTTGAGCAGCGTGCTGTGGAGTTCGTGCCGGCTCTCCCGGACGCCGTGCCGGACCCAGCGGTCCAGGCCCAGCAGCGGCCCGTCGACGGCCACCTGCCAGGACACCAGCACCAGCACCGTGCCCAGGAGGGCCGGCAGCGCGGCCGAGCCGGTGAACCGGCCCGGAACGCGAAGCGGCCGCCCCGGAGCAGGGGGGAGAGCTCCGGGGCGGCTCTGATGATCGCCGTTCCGCGCGCCCCGGGGGGTGTGGGTCGGACGGTCGGTCGATCGGTCTTCGGTGTGCGCCGGCCCCTCGGGGACGGCCTGGTTGTCCTCACGGCCGACATGCGGAGCCGCCGTTGGGGGCGGTGCCGCGGACGGATCCGTCAATGGCTGAGGCTCGCTGTCCATCTGTGATGACACTACGTCAACCTCCCTGCCGGGCCGAGGAGCTTCAGCGATTCCCCACAGCATCTTCACCGCCCGCCGGGCCCTGCCCCGCACGGTCCGAACACCGGGCCGGATCCGGCCCCGCCCGCCCGGCGGTCCGCCCGAACCCGTCGAACAGACCGAACGGCCCGTGGGGACTTTCGTCCCCACGGGCCGTTCAGTGCTGTCCGGACATCCCTCCGGCAGTCTCGAAGCCGCCCTCCAGGGGCGGGCCGTCCGGTCGCCCCCGCCGGCTCGGACGGGGGACCGGTCAACGCCGGCTCAGACGGCGGTGAAGGCGTTCTCCAGGATGTCCAGGCCCTCGTTCAGCAGGTGCTCCGGCATGACCAGCGGCGGCAGGAAGCGCAGCACGTTGCCGTAGGTGCCGGCGGTCAGCACGACCAGGCCCTCGGCGTGGCAGGCCTTCGCGATGGCCGCGGTGATCTCCGCGTTCGGCTCCTTGCCGCCCGGCTTCACCAGCTCGATCGCGATCATCGCGCCGCGACCGCGGACCTCGCCGATCACGTCGAACTTCTCCTGCATCGCCCGCAGGCGGCCCAGCATGATCTCGCCGATCCGCTGCGCCTTGCCGTTGAGGTCCTGCTCCTTCATCGTCTCGATGGCGCCCAGCGCGGCCGCGCAGGCCACCGGGTTGCCACCGTAGGTGCCGCCCAGGCCGCCCGCGTGCGCGGCGTCCATGATCTCGGCGCGACCGGTCACCGCGGCCAGCGGCAGACCGCCGGCGATGCCCTTGGCGGTGGTGATCAGGTCCGGGACGACACCCTCGTCGTCACAGGCGAACCACTGGCCGGTGCGGCAGAAACCGGTCTGGATCTCGTCCGCGACGAACACGATGCCGTTGGCCTTCGCGTACTCCACGATCGCCGGCAGGAAGCCCTTGGCCGGCTCGATGAAGCCGCCCTCGCCCTGGATCGGCTCGATGATGATCGCGGCGACGTTGTCGGCGCCGATCTGCTTGTTGATGATGTCGATCGCCTGGGCCGCGGCCTCGGCGGCGCAGTTCTCCGCGCCCGTCAGCCAGCGGTACGGGTAGGCCACCGGCACGCGGTAGATCTCCGGGGCGAACGGCCCGAAGCCGTGCTTGTACGGCATGTTCTTCGCCGTCAGGCCCATGGTGAGGTTGGTGCGGCCGTGGTAACCGTGGTCGAACACCACGACGGCGGTGCGCTTGGTGTACGCGCGGGCGATCTTCACCGCGTTCTCGACCGCCTCGGCGCCCGAGTTGAACAGCGCGGTGCGCTTCTCGTGGTCGCCCGGGGTCAGCTCGTTCAGCTGCTCGGCCACGGCCACGTAGCTCTCGTACGGCGTCACCATGAAACAGGTGTGCGTGAAGGCGGCCAGCTGCTCGGACGCCTTGGCCACCACGGCCTCGGCGCTGTTGCCGACGTTGGTCACGGCGATGCCGGAACCGAAGTCGATCAGCGAGTTGCCGTCCACGTCCTCCAGCACGCCGCCGTTGGCGCGGGACACGTACACCGGCAGCGTGGTGCCGACGCCGGCCGCCACCGCACCCAGCTTGCGGGCCTGCAGCTCCTGCGACTTCGGACCGGGGATCGCGGTGACCAGGCGGCGCTCCTGCGGGAGCGGCGTTGCGGCGCTCATGGGTTTCTCCAGACTTCTCGGCTCGGTGCTTCGCAGGCTACGGCGGCCCTCCCCGGCCGGGCATGCGCCACTCGGTAGCACTGGGCCGTCCGACTTGTCCGAGGCGGCCAGCGCGGGTAGTGCGACTACCGGCAGGCTCCGCTCCACTACATTGTGCGCGGGCGTGTCGTCGGTGCGGCGGCATGGGTATGGCGGCACCGACGACGGTCGGGGCGGGCGGGCGAGGGAGCGGGGCCGTACATGGAACTGGACGGGGCGCGGGGCCACGGAGAGCGGTCCACCACCACACCCCCCACACCGATGCCCCACCAACGCCCCCGCCCCCCGGCCTTCGACCTCCCCACCTGGGTCGCCGCCCCCCGCCCCGAAGCCCCCCCGGGCATCTACCGCCAGGGCCACCGGCAGGTGGACCCGGACCGGGCGGAGGACGCCAAGGTCGAGACCTGGCCCCTGCTGCTGCGGGCGGGACTGAACGCGGTGGTGGGGTGGCTGACCTATGTCTACGGGGTCGAGCTGGCCAAGTACGGGACGACGCTGATCGGCGTACTGCCGACCCGGTCGGCTTTCGTTGCAGTGTCGGTCATCCTGACGTTGAACGTCCTGGTGGCCGGAATCGTCATCAAGGTCTTCGGCCGGATGGGCCGCTGGCCCGAGCTGTGGCGGAGGTACGCGGCGCCGCTGCTCTCGCGGACGGTGACCCAGGAGGCGCCCGCCGAGGACGGTACGGCGGCGGCGGAGGCGGCCCGGCCGGGTGACCCGTGGGGAGTGCTGCGGGCCGGCGGGGCGGCCGCGGCGGCGGCGCAGCTGGATGCGGCGGCGGTCGGCGACGTCGACTACGTGCGGATCCACCGGGCCTGGGAGTCGGCGCAGGCGGACCAGGTGTTCGTCCCGGCCTTCGTCGAGCAGGTGGCGGCCCGCGGTGCCGCGGCGTTCGCGCACCCGTCCGAGGCGCGTGAGCTGCCCGGGCGGATCGAGCGGCACGATCTGCTGCTGCGCCAGGTGCGGCTGGGCACCACGCAGGACGTGCCGAAGAATCCGCTGACCCACCGGGGGGCGGGCTTCGCGCTCGACCCGGCGGTGCTGGGCACCTCGCTGCTGGCGGTCGGCCCGGCGGGCACCGGGAAGACGGCGCGGTTGGCCCGGCCCGCCGCCGAGGCGCTCTGCCTGCAGGCGCTGGCCGGCACGGCGTGCGCGGTGGTGATCGGTGCGGGGGACGCGGATCTCGGTCCGGACGCCTGGTACGACGTGGTGATCGCCCCCGGTGACCAGGAGTCGGCCTACGGGCTGGACCTGTACGGCGCGGCGCAGGACCCCGACGAGGCGGCGGCCCGGCTGGCCGAGGCGCTGCTGCCGGACGAGCTGACCGCCCGCGCCGAGACGGCCCGGACGACGGTGCAGCAGGTGGTCGGCCCGTTCCACGCGGCGTTCGGCCGTTACCCGGGGGTGCGCGAGCTGCGGGCGCTGCTCGGTGGCGACCCGGAGGCGCTGGAGGCCCTGGTGAAGGCGCTGCGCGCGGCGGGCCGGTTGGGGGCGTACGAGCGGGATCTGGAGCACCGTGAGCGCCAGCGCGGCCGGGCGGACGATCCGGGGGCGTTGCTGGCGGACCGGCTCGCGCTGCTGGACCGGCCGGCCTTCGACGGGGCGTTCGCGACCGACGGCACGGGCCGTCCGCCATTCGCGATGCGGGTGCTGGACCACCCGCTGCGGGTCCGGGTGAAGCTGCCCGAGCGCAGCCACCCGGAGGCGGCGCGGATGCTGTCGCGGTTGGTGGTGGGCCAGTTCGTGCAGGCTGCGGCGGCCCGTGAGGACCGTTCGCTGTTCGCGGGGCTGGTGGTGGACGACGCCACGGCGGCGCTGGACGCGAACGCCGTCCGCGGGCTGCAGCGGCTGCGCGGTGCGAACGCGGGTGCCGTGCTGCTGCTGCGGACCCTGGTGGACCTGCCCGAGGCGCTGCGGGCGCCGCTGTTCGGGGCGGTGGGCTGCCGGATGGCGTTCCCGGGGATCGCGCCGTGGGACGGGCGGTTGTTCTCCGAGGCCTGGGGCACCCACCTGGTCCGGGAGACGGCGGTGACGCATGCGCCGGACACCTCCGGCGGCGCTCTCCGGCGGGCGGGGCGGATGGGGCGGAAGGCGTTGTCGGGGACGACCGCGCAGACCGAGTCGGTGACCACCCGGGACGTGGAGCGGTTGCGCTGGTCGCCGTCGGATCTGGCGCACGCGCTGCCGGCCGGGCACGCGGTGGTGTCGCTGACGGCGGTCTCGGGCGAGCAGGTGCCGCCGTTGCTGGTGGACCTGCGCGGCTGAGCGCCCCGGGCCGGGGCGGGCCGGACGGGGGCGGCCGGTCCCGTTCCGGACGGGGCCGGTGGGGCGCAAGCTCGCCGTCGAGGTGGATTCGGCGGTGCCGGTTGTCCGGAGCGTCCATAATGGGAGAGAAGAAGTCTCCCGCGAGCCCGAAACCCCTCGGCTCCCTCCAGCCCCGCTCAGCCCGTTCTGCCCCGTTGTCCTCTCCCCGCCCGACCGCAACGGCGCGGTCAGGTCGTTCCCCCGAAGGTGCCATGCCTCCCACACTCGCCTCCGTCGTCCGCAACACCTCGCTCCATCTGACGGTCCTCGCCGGTGCGGACCACCTGGAGCGGACGGTCCGCTGGGTGCACACCAGTGAGCTGGACGACCCGACGCCGTTCCTCGAGGGCGGCGAGCTGCTGCTCACCACCGGCATCAAGCTGGGCCGCACCGCCGCCCAGTTGCAGGCGTACGTGCACCGGTTGGCCGATGCGGGCGTGGTGGGGCTGGGTCTGGGGGTGGGGCTCTCGCACACCGAGGTGCCGCAGCCGCTGGTGGAGGCGGCGGCGCAGCGCGGCCTGCCGCTGCTGCGGGTGCCGGAGCCGACGCCGTTCATCGCGATCAGCAAGGTGGTGTCGGCGGCGCTGGCGGCCGAGCAGTACGAGGCGGTGACCACGAGCTTCGAGGCGCAGGAGGAGCTGACCCGGGCGGCGCTGGGCAAGGACGGCACCACGGCGGTGGTGCGCCGGCTGGCGGCCCGGTTGGGCGGCTGGGCGGCGCTGTACGACGGTTCGGGTGCGCTGTCGGTGGTGGCGCCGGACTGGGCGGCCCGCCGGGCGGGGCGGCTGGCGGCCGAGGTGGACCGGCTGCGTCGCCGGCCGGCGCCGTCGAGTGCGGCGCTGCAGGGTCGGTCGCCGGGCATAGACACGGCGGACGAGGACTACGTGGTGGTCCAGTCGCTGGGGGCGGACCGGCGGGCCCGGGGCTTCCTGGCGGTCGGTACCGAGGACCGGATCACGCCGACCGAGCGGTACGTGCTGAACGCGGCGGTGGCACTGCTGACCCTCACCCTGGAGCGGTCCCGCGAGCTTCGGCAGGCGGAGGAGCGGATGGGTGCCGCGCTGCTGCGGATGGTGCTGGCGGGCGAGGTGGCGACGGCCCGGCTGGTGGCCGCGGGGCTGTTCGGCGGTCTGCCGGAGGGGACGGTCCGGGTGCTGGTGGCGGGCGCCGGCCAGGGCGTGGACGCCTCGGAGTCCTTGGGGGAGTTGGGTGACCGGGCCGAGCAGGCCGGGGCCCGGGTGGGCGAGAAGCTGCTGGTGGCGCGGGAGGAGGGTGCGCACGGGGCGCGCCTGATGGTGCTGGCGCTGGACAACGGCGCGGTGCACCGGGCCTGTCTCGGGGCGGTGGAGGAGCACGAGGGTCTGTCGCTCGGCGTGTCGGCTCCGGCCGCGCTGGAGGAGGCCGGTACGGCCCACGCGCAGGCCGAGCGGGCGCTGGCGGTGGCGTTGCGGGGCGGCCGCCGTTCGGTGGATCACGAGGAGGTCGGCGCGGGTTCGCTGCTGCCGCTGCTCGGTGAGGACGCGGTGACGGCGTTCGCGGAGGGGCTGCTGCGTCCGCTGCGGGACCACGACCGGACGGCGCGCGGTGACCTGGTGGCCTCGCTGCGGGCCTGGCTGTCCAGACACGGGCAGTGGGACGCGGCCGCCGCCGACCTGGGTGTGCACCGGCACACGCTGCGCTACCGGATGCGGCGGGTCGAGGAGCTGCTGGGCCGTTCGCTGGACGACACGGACGTCCGGATGGAGCTGTGGCTGGCCTTGCGCTCCGGTGAGGAATAGAACCGGCGGCTGGACGTGATGGAGTGGCCGGGAGGGCGAACGCTACTCCGTGGCCAATCCGGCTCGGCGCGTCGCCGCCCTACCCTCGGGTTCAGGCTCCACGTTCGTGGGGTCCGAGGACGACGAGGAGAGGGCCGGTACCCACGGTGACCACCACGTACGATTTCTGGCTGGCCGGCCGCCGGGTGAGCGGCGACGCCGAGCTCGAGGTGCACAACAGCTGGGACGGCCGCCTGGTCGGCAAGGTCGGCGTGCCGACCGAGGCCCAGGTCGAGGAGGCGCTGGACGCCGCCGTGGCCGCACTCCCGGTGTTCGCCGCGACCCCCGCACACGTGCGGTCCGCCGCGCTGGACCACGTGGCGAAGCGCCTGGCCGAGCGCACCGAGGAGATCGCCCAGCTGATCACCGCGGAGAACGGCAAGCCGATCAAGTGGGCCCGCGGCGAGGTCGGCCGTGCCGTCTCGGTCTTCCGCTGGGCGGCCGAGGAGGCCCGCCGGACCAACGGCGAGACCATGCGGCTGGACACCGACCCGGGCGGCGTGGGCCGCTTCGCGGTGGTGCGCAAGTTCCCGCGCGGTGTGGTGCTGGGCATCGCCCCGTTCAACTTCCCGCTGAACCTGGTCGCCCACAAGGTCGCCCCGGCGATCGCGGTCGGCGCCCCGATCATCCTCAAGCCGGCTCCGGCCACCCCGCTCTCCGCGATGGTGCTCGGCGAGATCCTGGCCGAGACGGACCTGCCGGCCGGCTCCTGGAGCGTCCTGCCGGTGCCGAACGAGCGGATGCCCGCCCTGGTGCAGGACCCGCGTCTGCCGGTGATCTCCTTCACCGGTTCGGACAAGGTCGGCTACCAGATCATGGATTCGGTGCCGCGCAAGCACACCACCCTGGAGCTCGGCGGCAACGCCGCGGCCGTGGTGCTCGCCGACTGGTCCTCCGAGGCCGACCTGGAGTGGGCCGCCACCCGGATCGCGATGTTCGCCAACTACCAGGGCGGCCAGTCCTGCATCTCGGTGCAGCGCGTGATCGCCGACGCGTCCGTCTACGACGCGCTGGTGGAGAAGGTCGTGGCCAAGGTCGCGGCCCAGGTCACCGGTGACCCGAACGACGACGCCACCGATGTCGGCCCGCTGGTCGACGAGAACGCCGCCAAGCGCGTCGAGTCGTGGGTGGACGACGCGGTGGCCAAGGGTGCCAAGGTGCTCACCGGTGGCACCCGCGAGGGCGCGACCTACGCCCCGACCGTGCTGACGGAGCTTCCGGCCGACGCGATCCTGGCCAAGGCCGAGGTGTTCGGCCCGGTGCTGTCGCTGCACAAGGTGGACGGCGTCGACGAGGCCTTCGCGGCCGTCAACGACTCCGCCTTCGGCCTGCAGGCCGGCGTCTTCACCCGTGACCTGCAGACCGCCTTCCGCGCCCACCGGGAGCTGGAGGTCGGCGGTGTGATCATCGGCGACGCGCCGTCCTACCGCGCCGACCAGATGCCGTACGGCGGCGTCAAGGACTCCGGTGTCGGCCGCGAGGGCGTCAAGTACGCGATGGACGACTACACCGTCGAGAAGGTCCTGGTCCTCACCGGTCTGGACCTCTAGAACGGCCCGGGCGCCCGGTCGGGACGACCTGCCCGGGACGGCCCGCCGAGGGGCCCGGCCACCGCGACCGCGCGGTGGCCGGGCCCCTCGGCGTTCCCGGGGCGGTTCAGCCGCGCCCGGCGGCCGCGGCGACGGCCTCCGCCACGGTGGCGTCGCCGGCGACCAGCTCCAGCGTCTTCCCGGCGGTGCCCGGTTCGTGCAGCAGGGCGGCCAGCACGGCGGCCACGTCGGCCCGGTCGACGGCGCCGTGTCCGACGCCGGGGGCGAGCCGGACCAGGCCGGTGCCGGGGCCGTTGGTGAGCCGGCCCGGGCGCAGCACCGTCCAGTCCAGCGTGGTGCGGGCCCGGACGGCGTCGTCGGCGGCGCCCTTGGCCCGCAGGTAGGTCTCGAAGACCTCGTCGGCGGGGTACTCGGCCGCGGCGTCGGCGCCGGCCGAGGAGACGATCAGGTAGCGGCGGACGCCGGCCAGTTCGGCGGCGTCGGCGAGCAGGACGGCCGCGTCGCGGTCGACGGAGCGTTTGCGGTCGGCGCCGCTGCCCGGGCCGGCGCCGGCGGCGAAGACCACCGCGTCGGCGCCGGTGAGCAGCGCGGCGAGTTCGGGGGCGGTGGCGGCCTCCAGGTCGAGCAGCAGCGGCTCGGCTCCGGCGGCCACCAGGTCCTCGGCCTGTGCGGGGCGGCGGATGATGCCGGCGGGCCGGTCGCCGCGCTCGGCGAGCAGGCGTTCCAGCTTGAGCGCGATCTGTCCGTGGCCCCCGGCGATGACGGTACGCATGGCTCCGACGGTAGCGGGGGCGCCGGGCGGCGTCCTGCGGAGGTGCGTCCCGGGGAGGGCGTCGGGCAGGACACAATGGGCGCATGACTTCGCTCGCCCACCCGCAGCTGCGTTTCACCCCCGTGGTGAAGGACCCTTCCGCCCCCCGGGAGCTGGTGATCCTCGGCTCCACCGGTTCGATCGGCACCCAGGCCATCGACGTGGTGCGCCGCAACCCGGACCGCTTCCGCGTGGTCGCCCTGTCGGCGGCCGGGGGCCGGGTGGAGCTGCTCGCCGAGCAGGCGCTGGAGCTGGGCGTGCACACCGTCGCGGTCGCCGACCCGGCGGCCGAGCCGGCACTGCGCGCGGCGCTGGCGGCGAAGGCCGCGGGGCGCCCGCTGCCGGCCGTGCTGGTGGGCCCGGACGCGGCCACCGAGCTGGCGGCCGCGGAGTGCCACTCGGTGCTGAACGGCATCACCGGCTCGATCGGCCTGGCGCCGACGCTGGCCGCGCTGAAGGCGGGCCGGGTGCTGGTGCTGGCCAACAAGGAGTCGCTGATCGTCGGCGGTCCGCTGGTGAAGGCGGTGGCGAGGCCGGGGCAGATCGTGCCGGTGGACTCCGAGCACGCGGCGCTGTTCCAGGCGCTGGCCGGCGGCACCCGGGCGGAGGTCCGCAAGCTGGTGGTCACCGCGAGCGGCGGCCCGTTCCGCAACCGGACGCGGGAGCAGCTGGCGGGTGTCACCCGGGAGGACGCGCTGGCGCACCCGACCTGGGCGATGGGCCCGGTCGTGACGATCAACTCGGCCACCCTGGTGAACAAGGGCCTGGAGGTGATCGAGGCGCACCTGCTCTACGACGTGCCGTTCGAGCGGATCGAGGTCGTGGTCCACCCGCAGTCGGTCGTGCACTCGATGGTCGAGTTCACGGACGGTTCGACGCTGGCGCAGGCCAGCCCGCCGGACATGCGGATGCCGATCGCGCTGGGCCTGGGCTGGCCGGAGCGGGTGCCGGACGCCGCGCCGGGCTGCGACTGGACGAAGGCCGCCACCTGGGAGTTCTTCCCGCTGGACAACGACGCCTTCCCGGCGGTCGAGCTGGCCCGCGAGGTGGGCACGCTGGGCGGCACGGCGCCGGCGGTCTTCAACGCCGCGAACGAGGAGTGTGTGGAGGCCTTCCTGAACGGCCGCCTCGCCTTCACCGGGATCGTGGACACTGTTGCCAAGGTCGTGGCCGAGCACGGGACGCCCGCGGCGGGAACTTCCCTGACGGTCGAGGACGTCCTGCACGCGGAGGACTGGGCCCGCGCCCGGGCCCGCGAGCTGGCGGCGGGCTGATGGTCCGGCCCCCGCGGGCGGTGACAGACCGCGGTGGGATCGGGTAGGACAGGACGACGGCGGAGCGGCATGACGGAGGAGCATCGGTGGCAATGGTGATGACGGTGGTCGGCATCCTGGTCTTCGCGGTCGGGTTGCTGATCTCGATCGCCTGGCACGAGCTGGGCCACCTCTCCACGGCCAAGCTGTTCGGCATCAGGGTGCCGCAGTACATGGTCGGGTTCGGTCCGACCGTCTGGTCCCGGAAGAAGGGCGAGACGGAGTACGGCATCAAGGCGGTTCCGCTCGGCGGGTACATCCGGATGATCGGGATGTTCCCGCCCGGCGAGGACGGCCGAATCACCAAGCGCAGCAGCTCGCCGTTCCGGACGATGATCGAGGACGCCCGGGAGGCCTCCTACGAGGAGCTCCAGGAGGGTGACGAGCACCGGCTCTTCTACACCCGCAAGCCGTGGAAGCGCGTCATCGTCATGTTCGCCGGGCCGTTCATGAACCTGGTGCTGGCGTTCGGGCTGTTCCTGACGGTGAACATGGGCTTCGGCCAGTCCACCGCGGTGCCGACCATCGGCACGGTCTCCCAGTGCATCGTGAAGGCCGGGCAGCCCACCGACGTCTGCCCGGCCGACGCGCCGCCGACGCCGGCCGCCCAGGTGGGGCTGAAGCAGGGCGACAAGGTGCTCTCCTTCGACGGCGACCGGATCCGCGACTACGACCAGCTGCAGGCGGACATCCGCAAGTCGGCCGGCCGCCAGGTGCCGGTCGTGGTCGAGCGGGACGGCGAGCGGCTGACGCTCACCCCCACGATCGCCGTCAACGCCGTGCAGAAGTTCGACGCGAACAACCTGCCGGTCAAGGGCGAGACGGTGCAGGCGGGCTTCCTCGGGTTCACCCCCCAGCGCGCCGTCGTGCAGCAGACCTTCGGTCAGTCCCTCGACCGGATGTACGACATGGGCGAGAACGGTGTGAAGTCGCTGGTCGCGCTGCCCGGCAAGATCCCGGGCCTGTGGAACGCCGTGGTGGACGACGCCCCGCGCGATCCGGACTCGCCGATCGGCATGGTCGGCGCCGCCCGGGTCAGCGGCGAGATCTTCTCGCACGAGGAGATCTCCGGCGGCCAGCGGATCGCCTTCTTCGTGAACCTGCTCGCCGGCATCAACCTCTCGCTGTTCCTCTTCAACATGCTGCCGCTGCTCCCGCTCGACGGCGGCCACATCGCCGGCGCGCTCTGGGAATCGGTCCGCCGCAGGCTCGCACAGCTGTTCAAGCGGCCCGACCCGGGGCCCTTCGACGTGGCCCGGCTGATGCCGCTCGCCTACGTGGTGGCCAGCGTCTTCATCGGCTTCACCCTGCTGGTGCTGGTCGCCGACCTGGTCAACCCGGTCAAGATCAGCTGACCGTGCGGGTACGGCTGGTGTGCCCGGGGCCACCACCGTGCCGTACCGTTGGAGGCCGGGTGCGCGTTCATCGGCGCGCCCGGTCCCGGTCTTCCCGATCGGCCGGACCGACCACACCTCAACCCCGGGGAACCCTGCGCACATGACCGCGATCTCGCTCGGTATTCCGTCCCTGCCGCTCAAGCCGCTCGCCAAGCGCCGTTACTCCCGGCAGATCATGGTCGGCAACGTGCCGGTCGGCGGGGACGCGCCCGTCTCCGTGCAGTCCATGACCACCACGGTGACCGCGGACATCAACGCCACGCTGCAGCAGATCGCGGAGCTCACCGCGTCCGGCTGTCAGATCGTCCGGGTCGCCTGCCCGACGCAGGACGACGCCGACGCGCTGCCGATCATCGCGAAGAAGTCGAAGATCCCGGTCATCGCGGACATCCACTTCCAGCCGAAGTACGTCTTCGCCGCGATCGACGCCGGCTGCGCCGCCGTCCGCGTCAACCCGGGCAACATCAAGGCCTTCGACGACAAGGTCGGCGAGATCGCCAAGGCGGCCAAGGGCGCCGGCGTCCCGATCCGGATCGGCGTCAACGCCGGCTCGCTCGACAAGCGCCTGCTGGAGAAGTACGGCCGGGCCACCCCGGAGGCGCTGGTCGAGTCCGCGCTCTGGGAGTGCTCGCTCTTCGAGGAGCACGACTTCCGCGACATCAAGATCTCGGTCAAGCACAACGACCCGGTCGTGATGATCAACGCCTACCGCCAGCTGGCCGCCGCCTGCGACTACCCGCTGCACCTCGGCGTCACCGAGGCCGGCCCGTCGTTCCAGGGCACCATCAAGTCCGCGGTCGCGTTCGGTGCGCTGCTCGCCGAGGGCATCGGCGACACCATCCGGGTCTCGCTCTCCGCCCCGCCGGCCGAGGAGATCAAGGTCGGCAACCAGATCCTGGAGTCGCTCGGCCTGCGCGAGCGCGGCCTGGAGATCGTCTCCTGCCCGTCCTGCGGCCGCGCCCAGGTCGACGTCTACAAGCTCGCCGAGGAGGTCACCGCCGGCCTGGAGGGCATGGAGGTGCCGCTGCGGGTGGCCGTCATGGGCTGCGTCGTGAACGGCCCGGGCGAGGCCCGCGAGGCCGACCTCGGCGTCGCCTCCGGCAACGGCAAGGGCCAGATCTTCGTCAAGGGCGAGGTCATCAAGACCGTCCCCGAGTCGAAGATCGTCGAGACCCTGATCGAGGAGGCCCTCAAGCTGGCCGAGCAGATGCAGGCCGAGGGCGTGGCGTCGGGTGCGCCGACCGTGACCGCCGCGGAGTGACCGGCGGACGGTAGTTTTCCGGAAGCGGGGCCGTCCGTGCGCGGACGGCCCCGCGCCGTAGCCGGGTGGGGCCACGGAGTAGGGTGCGGCCAGAGTCGTCTCAGTGAGGTGCTGTCTCGATGCTCGATCGAGGTGTGATGCTCCCCAGCTCGTTCCAGGCCGCCCGCGCCCTGGCGACCACGCGCGTCCTGGAGGCGGCCGACCTCGCCGACACCCTGACGCTGTTGCACCGCGACCCGGTCGCCAACGCCTTCGTCGCCACCCGGGTGGAGGCCGTCGGGCTGGATCCGTGGCGCCTCGGCGGCGAGATGTGGGGCTGGTACGACGAGCGCGGCGAGCTCGACGCGCTCTGTTACGCCGGGGCCAACCTCGTCCTGGTCAACGCCGGGCCGCAGGCCGTCCAGGCCTTCGCCGAACGGGCCCGCCGCCAGGGGCGCCGCTGCTCCTCGATCGTCGGCCCGGCCGGGCCGACCGCCGCGCTCTGGGCGCTGCTGGAGCGCAGTTGGGGGCCGCCCCGGGAGGTCCGCGGCCACCAGCCGCTGATGGCCACCTCCGAGCCGTCCGCCGAGATCCTGCCGGACCCGCTGGTGCGCCGGGTGCAGCGCAACGAGGTCGAGGCGCTGATGCCGGCCTGCGTGGCGATGTTCACCGAGGAGGTCGGGGTCTCCCCGCTGGCCGGTGACGGCGGCCTGCTCTACCAGGCCCGGGTCGCCGAACTCGTCTCCACCGGGCGCTCGTTCGCCCGGTTCACCGAGGACGGCCAGGTGGTCTTCAAGGCCGAGATCGGTGCGGTCACCGAGGGCGCCTGCCAGATCCAGGGCGTCTGGGTCGATCCCGGGTACCGCGGCCGGGGGCTCTCCGAGACGGGCATGGCGGCCGTCCTCGACCTCGCCCTGCGCGAGGTCGCTCCCGTGGTCTCGCTCTACGTCAACGACTACAACCTGCGCGCCCGCGCCGCCTACCGCCGGGTCGGCTTCCGCGAGGTCGGCGCCTTCATGAGCGTCCTGTTCTGATCTTCACCCGCGTCCGGGCCGGGCGGGTAGTAACGTCCGGGGCATGGATCAGCTGACCGGCGTGACGATCGAGGCCATCGACCTCGCGGCCCTGGCGCCGCAGGCGCTCGATGTCCAGGCGGTGGCATTCGGGCTGACGCCCGAAGAGGTCATGGTCCGGTTGCACATCGTCGGCCGGCACGCGCAGCAGCCCGGGGTGATCGCGCTGGGCGCGCTGAGCGGCGGCCGGCTGGTCGGCTTCGGGTACGGCATGCCCAACCGCCGCGAGCACTGGTGGAGCACGGTGATCCAGCCCTACCTGGAGGCGCACGCCAACGGGGACTGGCTGGACGGGGTGTTCGCGATCACCGAACTGCACGTGCTGCCCGAGTTCCAGGGCCGGGGCATCGGCTCCTCGCTGATCCGCGGCCTCTGCGAGCGCTCCGGCCTGAGCCGCAGCATCCTCTCCGCGATCGACACCGAGACGCCCGCCCGCCGGCTCTACCGCTCGCTCGGCTACCGGGACCTCGCCCGCGCGGTGCACTTCCCGAACACCGACCGCCTCTACGCCGTGATGGGCGCCCCGCTGCCGCTGCTGCGGCCGCCGGCCGTTCAGAGCGCGCCGGCGAACTCCAGGTAGAGCTCGGCGTCCCCGCGGCGGCCCGCCGCCAGCGCGCGCAGGCCGAGGTCGGCCGCGCGGAACAGCGTCCAGCCGCGCAGCCGGTCCCGGTCCACCTCCAGGGCCTCGGAGAGCTGGTGCAGCCGGCGGCGCACGGCGGCCGGCACACCCGGGGAGCCGACCAGCGTGTCCGCGCGGTCGAGGGCCAGCCGGGCCAGGTCGTAGGCGCGCTCGCCGGTCAGCGGGCGGGGGTCGATCGCCAGCCAGGGCGCCCGGTCGGCGGCCAGCACGTTGCCGTGGTGGAAGTCGCCGTGCAGCAGGACGGTCTCGGTGGCGGAGCCGAGCAGCTCCTCGGCACCCGTCAGGGCCTCGTCCACCACGGCGGCCGCCTCGGCGGCGCCGGGCAGGCCGCGGTGGCGGCGCAGTCGCTCGGCGGTGGCGGCGGCCCGGTCCGCGAGCGGGGCGAACGGGTGGCCCTCGGGCGGCTCCACCCAGAGCCGGCGGAGCAGGCTGGTGGCCTCCACCATCGCCTTCGGCTCGGCCAGCGAGCGCAGCGGGATGTCACCGTGCAGGCGTTCCAGCAGCAGGACCCCGCGGGCGGGGTCGGCGGCGAGCAGCAGGACGGCGCCACGGCCGGCCCAGTGGGCGAGGGCGGCATGCTCCTGGGCGGTCTCCGGGGTGACCAGGCCGGCCTTGAGGACGGCGGGGCTGAGGTCGTCCCGGTGGACGTGGCCGACCAGGCTCAGCGAGCCGCCGGGGTCGAGTACCCGTTCCAGGGTGAGGTCCCAGTCGGACAGCCGGTCGGCGAAGAGGCCGGGCAGTTCGGCCAGCCAGTGCCGCCCCGCCTCGTCCACGCCGACGCTGCGCGCCAGCCACTCGGGGACGGTGATCTGCCCTGGTGCTCCCGACATGCCGGCCTTCCGGTTGGTACTCCCCCGTGGTGCTACCCGTCCATTGTCGGCCATGGATGCGAAACCGCAGGTCAGCGGAGCAGATCGGCAGCCCGGATCGGGGCGGGGGAGCGGTACTCCCGCAGGTCGGGGGGCGGTGCCGGGGGTGGTCAGCCGGTGGCGGCGGGGGTGGGGCCGCCGGTCGGAGCGGCAGCCGGGGCTGCGGTGGCGGGGTCGGGGATCCCGGGGAAGGCGGTGGGGGCGGAGCCCCAGCGGCGCGCGCGCAGGGCGCACTCGCGCAGCGCGTCGGCGGCGGTGGTGCGCCGGGTACCGGTGACGGCGGCGACCAGGTCGGCGTAGACGGTGGTGAGGCCGGTCTCCAGGTGGGCGGCGAGCCTCCCGGCGCCCGCCGCGTCGGTGACGGCGAACGGCAGCTGGTACCCGGCCGCCGCCGGGACCGGGGTGGTGCCGGCCCCGCCCAGCAGCCGCTGCCAGGCGTCGCGCCGGGTCTGGTGCGCGGCGTACGCGGTGCGGGCGTCGGCGCGCTGCTGGTCGTCGGGGAGCCGGGCGCCGACCACGCCGTAGCCGTAGATCGCCGCGTGCTCGGCGCCCAGGGCCGCCTGGAAGGCCGCGACGGCCTCCGGGCCGACGGCGGGGGCGGACGGCGCGGCCACGGCCGATCCGGCGCCGGAGGCCGCGTTGGAGGCCGCGGTGGCGGTGGGCGTCGCCGAGGCGGGCGGTGCGGAGGCGTCGGCCGCTTCGGCGGGCGCGGGGACGGTTGCCGGGGCGGGGTCGCCCAGGGCGACCGCGTGCAGCACCCCGGCGGTGGCGACCGAGGCCAGCAGCCGGGCCAGCTGCGGCGAGGCGGCGCCGAGGTCGGCGAGCCGGCCCTGCGCGGTCTGCCGTTCCAGCGAGGCGAGCGCGGCGGCGCTGGTGACCGCACCGGCGGTACCGGTTGCACCCGAGGTGGCGGCCGCGGCGGACGCGCCGCCGGTGGAGCTGGTGGCCCTGGTGGCCCCGGTGGCCGGTCCGGACGGGGTGCCGGGCAGGCCCGCGGCCAGCGCGGCCCGGTGCTGGACCACCTCGGCCCGCAGCGGCTGGAGCAGCGCGGCCTGCCCGGCGCCCGGGCCGGCCAGCAGCGCGTCGTACCCGGCGAGCAGGGTGTCGGTGGCGGTGACGGCGCGCAGCCGGACCGGTTCGTCCGGGTCGGGCCGGCGGTGCTCGCCCGTCTCACCGTCCCGGCCGTCGCCCGGGTCGGTACAGGCGGTGAGCGTGCCGCCCGCGGTGAGGAGCAGCCCGAGGGCCAGGAAGGTCCGTCGGCTGGGCGGCTGCATCGGTGTCACTCCGGGGCGTGTACGGGAGGACGGCCTGCCCGCCTGCCCTCGTAGGCGTGAATGATTACAGAATCCCCACGTCCGTGGGGGTGGATCGGCCCGACCGGTGCCCGCCGGGGCGGGTGTGAGCTTGCTCGCAGTGGCTGTTGCGCGGGCGGCCGGCCGCGGTCCGGAATCGGTGGTTGGCGGCTTCACCGGATAGGCTTTGGGCCGAGCTGCCGCGACCCGGCCTGCGCCCGAACGGCGCCAGGAGGTGCGGCACCCTCTCCTGACAACAGCAGACGCGGCCGAGGAGTCCACCCGGATGAGCACCACCCACATCGACCGCCTGCGTGCGTTGCTGGAGCCACTGGCCGCCCGGGCGGGCCTCGACCTGGAGGACCTGAAGGTCACCCAGACGGGCAGCCGCCGCCAGGTTCAGATCGACGTGGACGCCGACGGCGGGGTTGACCTCGACGCCATCGCCGAGTTCAGCCGCGCGGTCGGCGAGGCGCTGGACGAGTCGGACGTGATGGGCGCGGGTGCGTACGTCCTGGAGGTCGGTTCGCCGGGCGCCGAGCGTCCGCTGATCGAGCCCCGCCACTGGCGCCGCGCGGAGGGCCGGTTGGCCAAGATCCAGCTGGTGGACGGCGGGGAGATCGTCGCCCGCGTCCTGGAGGCGGACGAGGACGGCGCGCTGGTCGAGGTGCAGCCCGTGAAGGGCCGCGGCCGGGCCAAGGAGCGCCGCCTGGAGTACGTCGAGGTGGCCAAGGCGCGCGTCCAGGTGGAGTTCAACCGCAAGGACGACGAACTGCTCGACGCGGCACCGGACTTCGCCGACGACGACGCCTCCGACGACGCCTCCGACGAGGGGGACGACGGTGCGGAGTGAGGCCCTGCGCACCGTCCGGACGGATCCGGCCATCAACAGCAACACGAACGTGACGAAAGACGAGGAGGCGTAGCCGTGGACATCGACATGAGTGCCCTGCGCACGCTGGTCAACGAGAAGAACATCCCCTTCGACCTGCTGGTCGAGTCCATCGAGTCGGCCCTCCTCACCGCGTACCACCGCACCGAGGGCTCGCGCCGCCGGGCCCGGGTCGAGCTGGACCGCAAGTCCGGCCACGTCACGGTGTGGGCGACGGAGGACCCGGCGGAGCTGGACGAGGGCGTCGAGCCGAAGGAGTTCGACGACACCCCGAGCGGCTTCGGCCGGATCGCCTCCAGCATCGGCATCCAGGTGATGATGCAGCGCCTGCGCGACGCCGCCGACGACCAGACCTTCGGCGAGTACGCGGGCAAGGAGGGCGACATCGTCACCGGTGTCGTCCAGCAGGGCAACGACCCGAAGAACGTGCTGGTCGACATCGGCAAGCTGGAGGCCATCCTCCCGCCGCAGGAGCAGGTCCCGGGCGAGGACTACCGGCACGGCACCCGCCTCAAGTGCTACGTGGTGGCGGTGCGCCGGGGTGTCCGCGGTGCGTCGGTGACGCTCTCGCGCACCCACCCCAGCCTGGTGAAGAAGCTGTTCGCGCTGGAGGTCCCGGAGATCGCGGACGGCAGCGTGGAGATCGCGGCGATCGCCCGCGAGGCCGGCCACCGCACCAAGATCGCGGTCTGGTCGCGCCGGTCCGGGCTGAACGCCAAGGGCGCCTGCATCGGCCCGATGGGCAGCCGGGTCCGCGCGGTGATGGGCGAACTGCACGGCGAGAAGATCGACATCGTCGACTGGTCGGAGGACCCGCGCGAGATGGTCGCCGCGGCGCTGTCCCCCGCACGGGTGACGAGCGTGGAGATCGTGGACTTCCAGCAGCGCTCCGCAAGGGTGATCGTGCCGGACTACCAGCTGTCGCTGGCGATCGGCAAGGAGGGGCAGAACGCCCGCCTGGCCGCCCGCCTGACCGGCTGGCGGATCGACATCCGGCCCGACACTGAGGGCCAGTCGGAGGGCCAGTCCGAGGGGCGCTCGGAGGACCGCCCCGAGGGCGCCCGCCGGTCCGGCGACGATTTTTAAGGGCGAGCCGGTCGAGCAGTCAGCGTTGTCGCGGCCGCCCGCCGGTCCACCCCGGACCGGCAGGGCGGCGCCATGTCCCTTCGGAGGGGTAGACTTGCCTTCGTCTGGCCGGACGCATGTCCGAGCACGCCCGGAACGCACCTGCGTGGGCTGCCGCAAGCGCGCGGCCAAGCACCAGCTGTTGCGTGTCACGGCGATCGAGGGCGTTTGCGTCCCCGATCCCCGTGGCGCACTGCCGGGCCGGGGCGCGCACCTGCACCCCGAACCGGCCTGCCTCGACCTCGCGGTCCGCCGCCGGGCGTTCCCCCGGGCCTTCCGGCTCCAGGGCACGCTCGACACGGAGCGGCTCCGCGGGTTCATCGAGGAGCGGGTAGGCGACACCCCGGCGTCCTGAGCTTCCTCAGGCGCCCGGCGGGCACCTCCCGTTACGGCCGCCGCCCCACGCGGCGGAGAACCACCGCACCAAGCACAGTGCGCGTGCAGCCGCGCGCCGTGCCACCAGTCAGGTACCTCGCGATGTGGAAGTAGGTCGAGATTGCGATGAGCACTCGATGAGTACGCGATGAGTACGCGATGGGTACGCCCATGAAGTAGCGACAGTCCGGCGGACGAGACACCCCGGACTCATAGACAGGAGTGAAGTGGCTAAGGTCCGGGTTTATGAACTCGCCAAGGAGCTTGGCTTGGAGAGCAAGGCCGTCATGGCCAAGCTCACCGAGCTCGGCGAGTTCGTCCGTTCGGCGTCCTCGACGATCGAGGCGCCGGTCGTGCGCAAGCTGACTGACGCGCTGGGCGTCGCCCCCACTGGTGGCGCTGCCAAGCCTGGCCCGCGGAAGCCCGCGGCGCCCCAGCCCACCGGTGGTTCCGCCGCCGGTGCGGCCGCACCCAAGCCGGGTGCCCCGAGCCCGGGTCCGCGCCCTGCCGCGACCCCGGGTCCCCGTCCCACGCCGGCGGCGGCTCCCGCTGCCCCGGCACCCGCCGCCCCGGCCGCCGCCGCACCCGCGGCTCCGGCCGCGCCGCGCACCGGTGCGCCGACCCCGGGCCCGCGCCCGGTGGCCACCCGCCCGGCGGCACCGGCTGCTCCGGCGGCCGAGTTCTCCTCGCCGGCTCCGGCCGAGCCGCAGGCCCCGCAGGCCCCCCAGGCCCCCCAGGCCCAGCGTCCGGCGGCGGCCCCGCAGGCGCAGCGTCCGGCTGCCGGCCCCGCCGGTGGCGGCGCCCGTCCGGGCCCGCGTCCGGCCGGCCCGCGTCCGGGCAACAACCCGTTCACCTCGGGCAGCGCGACCGGCATGGCCCGCCCCGGCGACCGCCGTCCGGCCGCGCCCGGTGCGCGTCCGGCCGCCGCGGGCGCCCAGGGTGGCGACCGTCCCCGTCCGGGTGGCGACCGTCCGCGTCCGGCCGGTGCTCCCGGTGCCGGTGCCGGTGCCCCGCGTCCGGGCGGTGACCGTCCGCGTCCGGCCGGTGCTCCCGGTGCCGGTGCCCCGCGCCCCGGTGGCGACCGTCCGCGTCCGGCCGGTGCTCCCGGTGCCGGTGCCCCCCGTCCGGGTGGCGCGCCGCGTCCCGACGGCATGCCGCGTCCGGCCGGCCCGCGCCCCGGTGGCCCGAGCCCGTCCGGTATGCCGCGTCCGAACCCCGGCATGATGCCGCAGCGTCCGGCTCCGGGCCCGCGTCCGGGCCCCGGCGGCCGTGGCCCCGGTGGCCCCGGCGGCCGTCCGGGTGGTCCCGGTGGCGCCGGTGGCGCCCGTCCGGGCTTCGCCGGTCGTCCGGCCGGTCCGGGCTCGCGTCCGGCCGGTGGCGGCTTCGGCGGCCCCCGTCCCGGTGGCGGTGCCCCCGGTGGTGGCGGCGGCTTCGGTCCGCGTCCCGGCGGCTTCGGCGGCCGTCCCGGTGGCCCGGGTGCCCGTGGTGGCACGCAGGGTGCCTTCGGCCGTGGCCCCGGTGGCCGTCCGGCCCGTGGTCGCAAGTCGAAGCGGGCGAAGCGCCAGGAGTACGAGGCCATGCAGGCCCCGTCCGTCGGCGGTGTGATGCTGCCCCGCGGCAACGGCCAGACCGTTCGCCTGTCGAGCGGCGCCTCGCTGATGGACTTCGCGGAGAAGATCAACGCCAACCCGGCCGCGCTCGTCTCGGTGATGTTCAACCTCGGTGAGATGGTCACCGCGACCCAGTCGGTCTCCGATGCCACCCTTGAGCTGCTTGCCGGCGAGATGGGCTTCATCCTGGAGATCGTCAGCCGCGACGACGAGGACCGTGAGCTGCTGGAGTCGTTCGACATCGACTTCGGTGCCAACGAGGGCGACGAGGACCAGCTGGCCCCGCGCCCGCCGGTCGTCACCGTCATGGGTCACGTCGACCACGGTAAGACCCGCCTGCTGGACGCCATTCGCAAGTCGAACGTGGTGGCCGGCGAGGCCGGTGGCATCACCCAGCACATCGGTGCCTACCAGGTGGCCACGGTCGTGAACGGCGAAGAGCGCCCGATCACCTTCCTGGACACCCCGGGTCACGAGGCGTTCTCCGCCATGCGTGCCCGTGGTGCCAAGTCCACCGACATCGCGATCCTGGTGGTCGCGGCCAACGACGGTGTCATGCCGCAGACGGTCGAGGCGTTGAACCACGCCAAGGCCGCGGGTGTGCCGATCGTGGTCGCGGTCAACAAGATCGACGTCGAGGGTGCCGACCCGACCAAGGTCCGCGGTCAGCTGACCGAGTTCGGGCTGGTGGCCGAGGAGTACGGCGGCGACACCATGTTCGTCGACATCTCCGCGCGCCAGGGCCTCAACATCGACCAGCTGCTGGAGGCCGTGGTCCTGACCGCGGACGCCTCGCTGGACCTGCGGGCCAACCCCGAGCAGGACGCGCAGGGTATTGCCATCGAGGCCCACCTCGACAAGGGCCGCGGCGCCATGGCGACCGTGCTCGTGCAGCGCGGTACCCTCCGCGTCGGCGACTCGATCGTGGTCGGCGACGCCTACGGCCGCGTCCGCGCGATGCTGGACGAGAACGGCAACAGCCTCGCCGAGGCCGGCCCGTCCCGCCCGGTGCTGCTCCTCGGTCTGACCTCGGTGCCCCGCGCCGGCGACAGCTTCATCGTCGTCGACGAGGACCGCACCGCGCGCCAGATCGCCGAGAAGCGCTCGGCCCGCGACCGCAACGCCGCCTTCGCGCAGCGTCGGGTCCGGGTGTCCCTGGAGGACCTCGACAAGGCCATCGCCGCCGGCGAGATCGAGCAGCTCAACCTCATCATCAAGGGTGACGTCTCCGGTTCGGTCGAGGCTCTTGAGGACGCCCTCGTCAAGCTGGACGTGGGCGAGGAGGTCGAGCTCCGCATCCTGCACCGCGGTGTGGGTGCGATCACCGAGTCCGACGTCAACCTGGCGATGGGTTCGGACGCCATCATCCTCGGCTTCAACGTGCGCGCCGAAGGCCGTGCGCGCGCTGCGGCCGACAAGGAAGGCGTGGACGTCCGGTACTACTCGGTCATCTACCAGGCGATCGAGGAGATCGAGAACGCCCTCAAGGGCATGCTCAAGCCCGAGTACGAGGAGGTGCGCCTCGGCTCCGCGGAGATCCGCGAGGTGTTCCGTTCCTCCAAGTTCGGCAACATCGCGGGTGTCATCGTCCGCGAGGGCCTGCTGCGCCGCAACACCAAGGCCCGCCTCATCCGCGACGGCAAGGTCGTGGCGGAGAGCCTCAACATCGAGGGTCTGCGTCGCTTCAAGGACGACGCGACCGAGGTCCGCGAGGGCTTCGAGGCCGGTGTGACCCTGGGGTCGTTCAACGACATCAAGGTCGAGGACATCATCGAGACCTACGAGATGCGCGAGAAGCCGCGCGCGTAAGCGGGTGGTGTCCGGGGCCGGTCGGCGGGAGGAAATTCCCGTCGACCGGCCCCGGTCTCGCTGTGTAGGGTCCTGGGTGTCCGGGGGGTTCCTCCCGGACACAGCCCGGTCCAGGGCTGTCCCCGAGGCCTTCCAGGTCGGCGAGACCTGTCATACATGTTCGTGGGAACACTCACCTTCGACCTGCTCCTGGGCGACGTCCACTCGCTCAAGGAGAAGCGTTCGATCGTGCGGCCCATCGTGGCCGAACTGCAGCGCAAGTACAGCGTGTGCGCTGCTGAGACCGGGACCCAGGATCTGCACCGCAGGGCCGAGATCGGCCTGGCGGTGGTGTCCGGCGAAGCCGGATACGTCACCGAGATCCTGGACAGCTGTGAGCGGTTGGTCGCCGGCCGCCCCGAGGTTCAGCTGCTCTCCGCCAGGAGGCGCTACCACAACGACGACGATGAATGAGGTCTGCGGAGCGGACCGGCGCGAGTCGCCGTTCTCACACAGATCAGGACCGAGAGCGCCCACAAGGCTGGGCGCGGGCCGGTACTTTGGGGCGTGGGCCCCGACGGGCAGCAACACGCCCGGGCAACCGGCCCATTGCACGAGGAGGCAACGTGACCGACACCGCTAGGGCGCGCAAGCTCGCCGACCGCATCCAGGTGGTCGTGGCCGAGACCCTGCAACGCCGGATCAAGGATCCGCGTCTGGGGTACGTGACCATCACCGACACGAGGGTCACCGGCGATCTGCGCGAGGCCACCGTCTTCTACACCGTCTTCGGCGACGAGACCGAGCGCGAGGCCACGGCCGCCGCGCTGGAGAGCGCCAAGGGCGTCATCCGTTCCGAGGTCGGCAAGATCGGGGTGCGCTTCACCCCGACGCTGACCTTCGTGGCGGACGCCCTGCCGGAGAACGCCCGGAACATCGACGACCTGCTCGACCGGGCCCGGGCCATCGACGCCGCGGTGCGCACCACCGCGGCGGGCGCGACGTTCGCCGGTGACGCCGACCCGTACAAGGTGCCGGCGTCCGAGCGTGACGACGAGGACGAGTAGTCATGGCGGGTGAGCCGGCAGCGGCCGGTTCGACAGCTGGACCATCCACGGGGGCGTCCTCCACCACCACGGTGGAGGGTGCCCTCGCGGTGCTTCCGGGGCCGCGCGCCGAGGAGAGCGGCTTCGAGCTGGTCTGGCAGCAGGTCGTCGCGGAGATCGGGCGGGCCGGGTCGATCGACCTGATCTGCCACATCTGCCCCGACGGCGACGCGCTCGGCTCGGCCCTGGCGGCCGGGCTGGCGCTGCGCGGGCTGGGCCACGACGTCCGGGTCTCCTTCGGCGACGACCCGCAGGTGGTGCCCGAGTCGCTGGCCTTCCTGCCCGGCCAGGAGCTGATCGTGCCGGCCTCCGAGGTGCCCGACACCCCGGAGCTGGTGCTCTGCTTCGACGTGGCCGCGGAGAGCCGGCTCGGGCTGCTGCACGACAAGGCCTTCGCCGCGCCCGTGCTGGTGGTCATCGACCACCACGCCTCCAACCCGGGCTTCGGCACCCACCAGTTGATCGACCCGACCGCCCCGGCCACCGCCGTCCTGGTGGACGAGCTGCTGCGCCGGCTCGGAGTCGAGCTCGACCAGCCGCTGGCCACCTGCCTCTACACCGGGGTCGCCACCGACACCGGTTCGTTCAAGTACCGGGCCACCACGCCCGCCACCCACGAACTCGCCGGGCGGCTGCTGTCCACCGGCATCCGGCACGACCTGATCTCCCGGCAGCTGTGGGACACCTCCTCCTTCGGCTACCTCAAGGTGCTCGCCGCCGCCCTCGACCGGGCCGTCTACGAGCCCGACGCGGCCGGCGGCCTGGGCCTGGTGTGGACCTGGGTGCCGTACCAGGACCTGGCGCTGTTCAGCGTCACCGTCGAGGAGATCGAGGGCCTGATCGACATCGTGCGCCGGCCGGCCGAGGCCGAGGTCGCACTGGTGCTCAAGCAGGACCCGGACGGCACGCTGCGCGGCTCCTCGCGCTCCAAGGGCGCGGTGGACGTCGCGGCCGCCTGCGCCGAGCTCGGCGGCGGCGGGCACACCTACGCGGCCGGGTTCTCCGCCCGGGAGGGCGTGCAGGCCGTGGTCGGGCGGTTCCGCAGTGCGCTGCGGCCGATCAGTTGATCACTTTCACAGAAAAGAACAGATGAAGCGCAAAGGAACCGGTCCGGACGGTCTCGTCATCGTCGACAAGCCGGAGGGCATCACCTCGCACGGGGTGGTCGCCAAGCTCCGGTGGCTGGCCGGCACGCGGAAGGTCGGCCACGCCGGCACCCTCGACCCGATGGCCACCGGCGTGCTGGTGATCGGCGTCGAGCGGGCCACCCGGCTGCTCGGCCACCTGATGCTCACCGCCAAGACGTACGAGGCGACCGTCCGGCTGGGCCAGACCACCGTCACCGACGACCGGGAGGGCGAGGTCACCTCGTCCACGGCGGCGGACGGCGTGAGCCGGGAGGCCGTCGAGGCCGGGGTCGCCGCCCTCACCGGCGCGATCATGCAGGTGCCGTCCAAGGTGAGCGCCATCAAGATCGACGGCAAGCGGTCCTACGCGCGGGTCCGCGAGGGCGAGGAGTTCGAGCTCGCGGCCCGACCGACGACCATCCACTCCTTCACCGTGCACGAGTACCGCACCGCGGTGGCCGAGGACGGCACGCCGGTGCTCGACCTCGACGTCACGGTGGAGTGCTCCTCCGGCACCTACATCCGGGCGCTGGCCCGCGACCTCGGCGCCGGGCTCGGCGTGGGCGGCCACCTCACCGCGCTGCGGCGCACCAGGGTCGGCCCGTACGGCGTGGAGTCGGCGCGGACGCTGGAGCAGCTGGAGGAGTCGGTGACCGGCGAGGCCGCCACCGGCCTGGAGGTGCTGCCGATCGGCGCCGCCGCGGCCGCGGCCTTCCCGCGCTGGGACCTCGACGCCGACCAGGCCAAGCAGCTCTCGCACGGCTCCCGGCTGAAGGCGCCGGGGCTGGGCGTGGACGGGCCGATCGCGGTGTTCGGGCCGGACGAGCAGTTCCTCGCACTGGTCGAGGAGCAGGGCGGCCAGGCGAAGCCGCTCGCGGTCTTCGTCGGCTGATCCGCGGCAGCACCCGAGCCCCTCGTCGCCCTGCCGGGCGGCGGGGGGCTCGCCGCGTTCCCGGGCCGGCTCTCCGGCGGGAGCCACCCGGGCGCTGCGCTCCGGGGGAAGGGACGCGGCTTCACCCGGACGGGGGAGCGCGCGAGGTGAACCGCGGTGGTGAGCGGCGCGGGTGCGGTCGGGCCTCCACGGCGGCGGGCAGGCTCCCGGGCAGCGAGCAGGTCGCCGCGACGTGTCCGCCCGGGCCGTCCGGCCCTGCCGGGGAGGGCTGCGCGACATGCCGGGATTCCTGGACGGCGACGAGGTGGCGGGGGATCCGGGGCGGTACCTGCTGCGCATCCGCGACCTGGACGGACGGCTCCGCGGACTGGGCTTCGTCGCCGACCCGCAGGGCACCGTGCTCACCGCCCACGAGAGTGTCGCGGGCCTCGACCGGATCGTCCTGCACACCCCCGGCGGGCAGACCCGGGTGCTGGGCCCCGAGAGCGTCCTGCCGCTGCCCGGTCACGGGCTCGCCCTGCTCCGGACCGACGGCGTCGGCGGGCTGCCGGTGCCGCCGCTGCCGATCGCGTCCGTGGACGGCGTGCTCGCCGCCCGCGGTGCGCTGCTGGCCGTGCCGGCCGGCGGGGATGGGCCGGCGGTGGCCCTGCGCTGCGGTGTGCTCGGTGCGACCGGCGCGGTGCACGTCCGCCCGGACGCCTTCCACCTGATCGGCGGCGTCCTGCTGCTCGACGTGCCGGCCGTCGGCGGCGGCCCGGTGACCGTCCCGGCCGGGGCGCCCGTGCTGGACGCCCGCAGCGGCGCGGTGGTCGCCGTCGCGGCCCCGGCGCTGCGCGCACCCGAGCAGGCGGGCGCGCTCGCCGCCGCCCCCGTGAGCGGCTCCGGGGCCATGCGGACCGCCCCCGGGCTGGCCGCGGCACTGGCCCGGAACGCGGCCGGCGTGCCCGGGTACGGGACGGCGCTCAACCTGGCGGGCGTGCTGCGGCTCGCCGCCGCCCAACTGGCCGCCGCCGGCGCCGGCCCGGGGCGGGTGGCCACGCTCGCCGCCGACCGGATCGACCGCCCCGACGGCCTGGCCGGCGACGAACCGGTGGCGGCCGTCACCGCGCTGCTCGGCGAGCCCGGCTCGGGCCGGACCACCGAACTCGCCGCGCTCGCCGTCCGCCGCGGCGCCGGCGAGCACCCGCGGCCCACCCTCTGGCTGCGCGGCGCCGACCTGCGGGCCGAGGACACCTCGCTCGCCGACGCGGTCGGCCGTGCGCTGGAGGGCGCGGCCGGGCCGGACAGCCGGCCCTCGCCCGGGCCGGACACCGTGGCCGCGCTCTGCGCGCAGGCCGGCCGGCCGCTGCTGGTCGTGCTGGACGGGCCCGAGGAGGCGCCCGCACCGCTGGACGCGGAGTGGCTGCGGTCGGCGGGGGAGTGGCTGACGGCCGTCGGCGCGCGGCTGCTGACGGCCTGCGGGGAGGAGGCCTGGCAGCGGCTCGCGCCCGCGGCGGACGGCGACCCCGGCCCGGGCGCGGCCACCGGTGGCGACGACCGGGGATGTGCGGGGGAGGGCGCTTTGCCGGCCGGTGCCCGGGCCCGGCCCGGCGCCTTCCCCGGCGCTTTCCCCGGTGCCTTTCCCGGCGCCTACGCCGTCCACCGCCTCGGGCCGCTGCCGGCGGAGGCGGCGGACCGGGTACGGCGGCGCTACGGCCTGCCGCCGGGGTGGCCGGCCGCGCCGGACGCCCGGCACCCGCTCGCGCTGCGGCTGGCCGGCGAGCTGTGGGCCGAGGGGCTGCGCGGCGAGCCGCCGGGCCGGGCCGAGCTGTTCGCCGCCCGGCTGGACCTCTGCTGCCTCCGAGTGGCCCAGCGGCTCGTCGACGGCGGGCGGTCCCGGCGGCCGGGCGCCCACCGCCGGGGCGCCGGGCGGCCCGTCCGGAGCGCGCACGGCCGGGTGCGGCGGCTGGCGGCGGCGGTGGCGGGCCGGGTGCACGAAGCGGCCCGGCGGATGCTCGGGGCGGAGCAGGGCGGGCTCGGCCGGGCGGCGTTCGAGGAGCTCTTCCCGGTGCCGGGCGGCTGGGCGACCGCCGTGCTGGCGGAGGGACTGTTCGTGCCCGCCGGGCCGGGCTACCGCCTGGCGCACGGCGAGTTCTCCGACTGGCTGCAGGGCCTGCACCTGGACCTCGACGCGGCGCTTCGGCTGCTGCTCGGCGAGGCGGCGGACACTCGCCCGGCAGGGGAGGACCGGGCGGTGCCCCGGCATCGCGTCGGCCCGGTCGCGGCCGCCCTGCGGCGGCTGGCGGAGGCCTGGGGCGCACCCGCGCTGGACCCGTGGCTGCACCGGATCTGGCGGGCGCTGGACCTGCGCCCGGCCGGCAGCGAACCCGGCTGGTGGGCCGGCCGGTTGCTGGTCGCCGGTCTCGCGGCCAGCCCGGAACTCGCCGAACACCGGGCGCTGCTCGGCCAGTTGGCCGTCCGGATCGCGGAGGTCGCCCCGGCGGCGGGCGGCTTCGAACGGTTGCCGGCCGACGGCCTCGGCCGGTTCGGCCCGGCGTTCTGGACCGGCCTGGGCCTGCCGGCCGGGACCGAACTGGAGCTGCTGCGCCGCCTGGTGGCCGCCGACGGACCGGGGCAGCCGTTCCTCGCCACCGTCGCCGGCCGGCTGCGCGCCGACCCGGCCGGTGTGCTGCCGCTGCTCTGCCGGTGGTTCGAGGACCCGCGCGGTCTGCCCGGCCGCCCCGGCACCACCGTCGCCGACCTCGCCCACGACCTGCTGTACGCCCACCGGGCCCTCGCCCTGGACGAGTTGGCGGACGCACTGGCCGACGCGGCGCACCCGCGGGCCGACGCACTGCTCACCGTCCTGGCGGCGGAGGAGCCCTCCGCGCTCTGCCGCGCGGTGGACCGGTGGAGCCACGACCGGCGGCCCGAGCGCCATGTCGCCGCCGCCGTGCACGCCCTGCGGGCCGCCCCGTACGCACGCGGCGCCGGTGCGCAGCTGCTGCGCTTCACGGCACTGACCCTGCTCGCCCGGGAGGAGGAACCGGGCCTGCACGGGGCCGCGCTGGCGCTGCTGGTCCGTGACCCGGCCACCCGGGCCGGCCACCTGCCGGCGGCGCTCGCCCGCTACCGGGGCGGCGAGGACGGCTTCCTCACCGCGCGGGCGCTGGCCCCTGCGCTGGAGAGCGACCCGGAGCCGGTGCTCGCCGCCCTGGCGGACCGGCTGTCGCGGCCGGGCGCACCGGCCGCCGGGATCCTGCGGGTGCTCGCCGACGCCGACGCCCCGCCCGCCGGCCGGCGCAGTGCCGAGCTGGCGGCCCGATTGCTGCGCGACCACCCCGCCCTCGCCGGAGCGGTCGCCGTCGACTACCTGGGCCGCCGGCTGGCCCGCGGGGCCGTCGAGGGGCCGGCCGCCCGGCTGGAGCTGCGGCTGCTGCTGGGCAGCGCACTGGCGGCCCGGGCGGCGGCGGTCCGCAGGCCGTTCGCGGAGGTGCTGGCGGTGCCGGTCGCGGACGCCGTGGCGGACGCGGTGCGCTCCGAGCTGCTGGACACCGTGCTGGCCACCGAGGGCGACCCGGAGGTGCTCGCCGCCGTGGTCGAGCGGCTGGCCGGGCACGGTGCGGCCGAACGGCCGGCCCGGGCGCGGACGGTACTGGCCCGGGCAGCGGGCGGCCTGCCGGACGCCGACGCCCTGCTGGTGCGCTGTGCCGGCCGCTCGGCGGGCTTCGCCCAGCTGCTGGCGCAGTGGCCGCGGGAGGGCTGGCCGGTCCGGCCCGGCGGGCCCCGGCTGGACCGGATGCGGGCACTGGTGGAGGCCGGGCGCGATCCGCAGGAGGCCGCCGCCGAGGCGGCACGCGCGGGCGGTGCCGCCCTCGTGCCGGCCACGGTCACCGGCCGCGGAGCCGGCCGCGGAGCCGGCCGCGGAGCCGGACGTGAGACCGCGCACAGCTCCGGCCCGCCGGACGGGCCGTCGGAGGGCGCCGGGGCCGCGCCGGAGCAGTCGGCGGAGACCGCTCCGGGGGCCGTTCGCACACCGGCCGCCGTCACCCGGCACCCGGCGGTGCGCCCAACCCGCCTTCCGGTGCCGAAGCAGGGGCAGGCGCATGGCACGCTATAGGGGTTCGGGTTTTGAGCGTTTGAGCGTACAGAAGGTACGCGCCGTACGGAACAAGGAGCGGTCAGGGTGCAGCGCTGGCGTGGCCTGGAGGAGATCCCCGGTGACTGGGGACGCAGCGTCGTCACCATCGGTTCGTTCGACGGTGTGCACCGCGGACACCAGCTGATCATCAACCGGGTGGTCGAGCGCGCCCGCGAACTCGGCGTCCGCTCGGTCGTCGTGACGTTCGACCCGCACCCGAGCGAGGTCGTCCGCCCGGGCACCCACCCGCCGCTGCTCGCCCCGCAGCCGCGCCGCGCCGAGCTGATCGAGGCGCTCGGCGTGGACGCCGTGCTGGTGCTGCCGTTCACCGCCGAGTTCTCGAAGGAGTCCCCGGAGGTCTTCTTCCAGCAGGTGCTGGTGGACGCGCTGCACGCGTGCCTCGTCATCGAGGGGCCGAACTTCCGCTTCGGGCACCGGGCGGCCGGGAACGTCGAACTGCTCGCCCGGCTCGGCGAGGGTGCCGACTGCGGTGTCGAGGTGGTCGACCTCCAGGTCCGCGGGACGGTCGGCGGCGGTGAGCCGTTCTCGTCGACGCTGACCCGGCGGCTGGTCGCGGCCGGTGACGTGGCGGGCGCCGGTGAGGTGCTGGGCCGCCCGCACCGGGTCGAGGGAGTGGTGGTGCGCGGCGCGCAGCGCGGCCGTGAGCTCGGCTACCCGACGGCCAACGTGGAGACGGTGCCGCACAGCGCCGTCCCGGCGGACGGCGTCTACGCGGGCTGGCTGACGGCGGACGGCGAGCTGATGCCGGCGGCGATCTCGGTCGGCACCAACCCGACCTTCGACGGCACCGCCCGCACGGTGGAGGCCTACGCGATCGACCGGATCGGCCTGGACCTGTACGGCCTGCACGTCGCCGTGGACTTCCTGGCCTACCTGCGCGGGATGGAGAAGTTCGACTCCATCGAGGCGCTGCTGGAGCGGATGGCCGACGACGTGAAGCAGGCCCGCGACCTGACCGACGCGACCTGACCGACGCGACCTGGCCGACGCCTCCCGCTCCACGCCGCCGCGGACCTGACCGGGCCCGCGCGACCCGGCGCCCGCGGACGCCGAAGGGCCCGCCGATCCTTCGATCGGCGGGCCCTTCGGCGTGCTGCTCCTACTGCTGCCGGGGCGGCTGCGGGTAGCCGTACCCGCCGGGCGGCTGGGCACCGGGCTGCGGCTGCGGGTAGCCGTATCCGGCCGGCGGGGGCTGCTGCTGCCAGTCCTGCTGCGGCGGCTGCGCGCCCGGCTGCGGCTGGGCCTGCGGGTACCCGTACCCGGGCGGGGGTGGCGGCGCCTGCCCCGGCTGCGGGGACCACGGCGCGCCGGGCGCGGGCTGCCCGCTCGGGTAACCGCCCTGGCCGGGCTGCGGCTGCTGCTGGTAGGGCTGGGCCTGCTGGGGGTACCCGGCCTGCTGCGGGTCGTACGGCTGGGGCTGGCCCGGGTAGGGGCCGGCGGCCTGCGGGGGCTGCTGGGCCTGCTGCTGCCAGCCGGACTGCTGGGCCGCCTGCTGGGCGCGGACGATGTCCTCGCCGACCAGGGTGGCCAGGTCGAAGTAGGCCTCGCGGACCTTGGGCCGCATCATGTCGAGGTTGACCTCGGCACCGGCCGCCAGGCTCTCGTCGAACGGCACCACGACGACGCCGCGGCAGCGGGTCTGGAAGTGCGCCACGATGTCGTCGACCTTGATCATCTTGCTGGTCTCGCGGACCCCGGAGACCACCGTGATGCTGCGCTGCACCAGGTCGGCGTAGCCGTGCGCGGAGAGCCAGTCCAGGGTGGTGGAGGCCGAGGAGGCGCCGTCCACGCTCGGGGTGGAGACGATGATCAGCTGGTCCGCGAGGTCCAGCACCCCGCGCATCGCGCTGTACAGCAGGCCGGTGCCGGAGTCGGTCAGGATGATCGGGTACTGGCGGCCCAGCACGTCGATCACCTGGCGGTAGTCCGAGTCGTTGAAGGTGGTCGAGACCGCCGGGTCGACGTCGTTCGCCAGGATCTCCAGGCCCGAGTGCATGTCCTGCGAGGTGAACTGGCGGATGTCCATGTAGCTGCGCAGGTGCGGGATGGCCGTCACGAGGTCGCGGATGGTCGCGCCGGTCTGGCGCTTCACCCGGCGGCCGAGGGTGCCCGCGTCAGGGTTGGCGTCGATCGCGATCACCTTGTCCTGGCGCTCGCTGGCCAGGGTCGCGCCGAGCGCGGTGGTGGTCGTGGTCTTGCCGACGCCGCCCTTGAGGCTGATCACGGCGATCCGGTAGCAGCTCATCACCGGGGTGCGGATGGTCTCCAGCTTGCGGGCCTTCTCGGCCGCGGCGGCCTTCCCGCCGAACTGGAACCGCGGTTGCTGGCGCTGCTGCTTCGGCTGGCTGCGCAGCAGCCGGTCGGAGGAGAGCTCGACGGCGGCCGTGTAGCCGAGCGGCGCGCCGTGCGCGGTCGGCTGCGGGGCGGCGGCCTGCTGGAACGCGGCCGGTGCCTGCTGGGCCTGGGGGGGCTGCTGCTGCCACGGCTGGGCCGGACCGGGCTGCTGCGGCTGCGCCGCCTGCTGGGGTACCTGTTGCGGTACCTGCTGCTGGTCGGCCCACGGCTGGGCCTGGGCCTGCTGCGGGGCCTGCGGCTGGGCCGGGGGCTGCTGGTAGGTGTTCGGCTGCGGCCAGCCGGCCTGCCGCGGGTCCACCGGTCCGGCCTGCGGTCCGGGCGCCTGCGGTCCGGGTGCCTGCGGTCCGGGAGCCTGGTGTGCCTGGGACGGCTGGGCCTGCTGGCCTGCGGCCCAGGCGGCGGCCTGCGGGTCCGGCTGCTGGGTCTGCGGTGCGTAGCCGTGCTGGTCCTGCGGCTGCGGCGGGTACGCCTGGGGGTCCTGCGGCTGCGCGTACGGGTACGGGGCCTGCTGCGGGTCGGCCCACGGCTGGGCCTGGGCCTGCTGCGGGTCGGCGTAGGGCAGTGGCTGCGGCTGGACCGGTGCGGGCGCGGGCTGCTGGTGCGCCACCGGCTCGGCCGGCGGCCAGGGCTGCGCCGCGACCTGCGGCTGCTCCGGCCCGGGGCCGGGCACCGGCACGGGCGCCTCGGTCGGCGGTGCGGCGAAGGGGACGTGCTGCGCCTCGACGTGGGTGGCGGGCGCGGGGCCCGGCTCGGCGATCGCCTGCGGCGGCACCGGGCCGTCGGCACCCGGGCCGCTCACGACCGGACCGTTCGGGACCGGACCGTCCGCCACCGGGGCGACGGGCGGCGCGGCCACCGGCACGGGCGCGGGCCCGGTCATCGGCTCGGCCGGCGGACCGGCCACGTGCGCAGGGGCGGGCGCAGGGGCGGGGACGGGAACGGCTACGGGCACCGGCGCGGCCGCCGCACCCGGACCCCCGACCGGCGCGGCCACCCCCGGAGCACCCGGGATACCCGGGCCACCCGGAGCACCAGCCGTACCCGGTGGTCCCGCCGCGGGGCCGGGAGCGGGCCCGGGTGCGACCGGCGCGCCCGGAGCCGCACCGGTGTCCGTCTGCACGTACCAGGACGGGGGAGAGTAGTCGGGTGCGTCGGACCAGTCGTCGTCGTCCTCCGCCGCGTTGTCGCCGACGTAGACGCCGTCCCGATCGCTGCTCACCTAGGGCTCCCTCGTGTTCGCCGCCGCTCGTCGCGGTGCCGTTGCCGCATCAAAGACTAGGCCGTGCGGCACCCCCCGTTGAAGGCGGAGTCTCATCTCGCCCGGTGAACGGCGGTGGACGCCGGAGAACGCCGGAGGACGCGGAAGGACGCCGGAGGACGACCCGGCCGGGAGGAGGCCGGGGGCGTCCGGGGGCGTCCGGGGCGTCCGGCCCCGGGTCAGTCGATCCGGCGCGGGCCGCCCAGCACCTGCTGCTCGGCCTGCCCGGCGATGGCCCGGACGTACTGGCGGCGCATCCGGGTCGTCCAGAGCGTCATGTCGTCGCCCAGGGTGGGCAGCGCGGTGACGTCCTGCGGGCCGAGCGAGAGGACCCGGCCGATCAGCTCTGCCTCCTGCGGCGACACCCGCTGCACGCCGACCAGGTCGGCGGCGTTCAGCACCCGGGCCGCGTTCGGGCCGAGGTACGGGAGCAGGGTCAGCGTGGTCTGCCAGGGTGCGGCGGAGAGCCGGCTGCGCGGCGGGCGCACACCGAGGTCGCGCACCACCAGCACCGGGGAGTTGACCGAGGCGCCCTGCGGGCCCAGCCGGCCGACCTGGTGGATCGTCACGCACGGCTGGCCGCCGCCCGCGGCCTGCGCCATCGGGCCCCAGAGGTTCGCACGGGCGGTCTCGACGGCGATCCGGGCGCCGGTGGCGGCCGCGCGCAGCGCGATGACCTGGGCCGTCCAGACCCCGCCGACCAGCACCAGGTCGTAGGCGCTGGGCCGGAACAGGCCGAGCACGGCGGGCTGCTGCTGGACGTCCTCGCCGATCAGCACACCGTCGTCGCCGACCGGGAAGGAGAGCGCGCCGAGGTCCTCGACCGTCAGCACGTGCTTCTCCCGGCGCGGGCCGCGCAGGCCGAAGCCGGGCAGGATGCGCGGCCGGACCCGGGGCTGCTCGGTGCCGGGCTGCGGGCCGGGGGCGGTCGGGTAGGTCTGGTACGCCATCAGGAAGCACCTCCCAGGGGCAGGGTGGCGAGCATGCCGGGGGCCTGCTCCAGGTCCAGCCGGCTGAGGCCGAGGCCGGCGCTCTGCGCGCGGGCCTCCACCAGCCGTCCGACCTGGGCCACCTCGCTCTCGCTGCGCCCGGTCACCCGGACGTGGCCGCTGACCGTCACCGAGCCGCCGGTGCCGTGCCCGGCGGTCAGGCTGAAGGTGCTGGCCAGCGCGGGCGAGCCGGTGAGCAGGTTGACGAGGTCCGGTGCGGCGATCCGGCCGGGGGAGCCGCCGGGGCGGCTGAGCTGGGGCCACCGGGAGATCCAGTAGGTGCTGTGCCAGCGGTCGTCGATCCGCCAGAAGCGGTTGCTCTCCTGGGTGCGGCGGCCGCTGCCGCCGCCGCTCCCGGTGCCCTGACGGCCCGCCACGGCGAGCGGGTTGGCACAGGTGGAGATGGCGATCGCGGCGATCAGCTCGCGCTCGTCCAGCACGGTGGCGTTGAAGCCCGCGCTGTTGAGCCGGCCGGCCAGCTGGTCGGTGACCCGCTGGAGCGCCTTGCGGGCGCCCTCCTCGCCGCCGCCGCGGGCCCGGACGGCGGTGGCCGCGCGCTCCGGGTCGAGCTTGAGCGCGACCCAGGTCAGCCGCAGTCCGGGGGTGGCGGTGCCGTCCGGCAGTTCCTGGTAGGCGCGGGCGGCCAGCGACTGCTCGGGCAGGTGCGGGGCCGGCGCCGGCTGGGTGTGCTGGACGACCTGCACGGACTCCAGGGTGATGTCGTCCACCTGGAGCGCCGAGCAGACCACGTCCAGCGGCAGCGGCAGGGCGGTGCGGACGGGGCGCAGCGGCTGGTCCTTGGCCTGGACGAGCAGCACCGAGCTGAGGAAGGTGCCGTCGCCGACCATGCCGGTCTCGCGGCGCATCGGGCGGCCGCCGAAGTCGGTCTCGGTGGCGTGCGTGCAGGTGCGCAGGGCCGGTTCGAGTTCCAGGGCGGGGGCGACGGCCGGGTCGGTGCCGGCCGGCGGGACGTTGGTCCGGGCCTGCTTCCGACGGGCCTTCAGGGCGGCGCGCACCCGCAGTGCCTCGGGGATGGTCCGGCCGCGCAGCGGGATCACCGCGAGGACGACCAGCGCCAGCGCGACCGCACCGAAGGCGCCGGCCACCGGCTTGCTGATGGTCCAGCCGACCGCGACCAGGGCCACCGCGACCTCGATCAGCACGAGCTGCTGGAGCCTCAGCCGGCCGCCGAGCAGCCCCGGCCGGGGGTGCACGCGGACCGGGACGGGGGCGCCGTGGCCGCCGGCGGGTGCGGTCGGGGGCGCGGCGGCGGGGGCCGGGTCGTGCGGTGCCCGGCGGCCGGACCGGCGCGACCCCCTGCCCTGTGCCGTGCTGCGGCGCCCTGGAGCGGTCTGGCTTGGCATCCCCCGAGTGACCCTCTCTGATCAGTTGTCGCGGCCCGGTTGGCCGGTTCGCGAACCGTACCCGTACCGTACTCACCGTCTGCTGCCGCATCGTAGAGGGTTCGAGGTCGCTCTCGCCCGGCGGGTGCGGACCACGGGGCATGTCGGTCAGACAGGGGAGACGACGAGCATGGCATCACGCCGGGACGAGCTGAACGCCTACACGTTCGCCCGCAAGCGAACGGTGGGAGCCTTCCTGCTGCCCAGCGGCGGCGGCAGTGACGAGGACGCGCCGCGGCCGGTGAAGGCGATCCTGCCGAGTGTGGTGATCGGCGCACTGGTGGTCGGTGGGTTCGGCGTCTGGGGGGTGTTCAAGCCGAGCGCGCCGGTCGGCTGGGACGAGGGCAAGAACATCATCCAGGGCAAGCAGAGCACCACCCGGTACGTGGTCCTGGTCGATCAGGACACCAAGGTGAAGCGGTTGCACCAGGTGCTCAACATGGCCTCGGCGCGGCTGGTGCTGTCGGCCGACGCCAAGGTCGTGGTGGTCGCCGACGAGGTGCTCGACAAGTACCCCAACCACGGTGCGACGATCGGGATCCCGTACGCGCCGGACAAGCTGCCGACCAAGGCCAACGTCAGCAAGGCGATGAAGTGGTCGGTCTGCGACCGGCCGGGCTCGGACGACAAGCAGGAGACCGTCAACCAGGCGGTGTTCGTGGCGGGCGGCGCCGACGCCGGGGCCCTGGAGGCCAAGGACCGGGTGCTGGACGTCGACCAGACGCTGCTGGTGCAGCAGATGGACGACCAGCAGGTGACCGTGCAGCCGGGCGGCGGCCAGCCGGCGGCCGGCCAGGGCAAGCTGAAGCTGTTCCTGATCGACGCCAAGGGCCGGAAGCACGCGATCGCCCCGGACGAGCCGGACGGCACCAAGACGCAGCTGGTGGGGGCCGTCTTCGGGACGACCGCGACCCCGCAGCGGGTGAAGAAGGACTGGCTGGACACCCTGGCCGCCGGCAGTGACCTCGTCTTCCCGAAGATCGACGGCCTGGTCCCGGACGCCAAGGGCCCCAACTCCACGGTGGCGCTGCAGAACGCGGAGGACCGCAAGGTCGGCCGGCTGGTCAGCGCCGGTGACCGGTTCTACGTGGTGGGCAAGGACCGGCTGTACCTGATCACCCAGTTCCAGGCCGAGCTGATCCGTCAGAACCCGGCGCTCCAGCCGCTGTACAACCAGGACGCGAACAAGAACCCCCGGGTCGACCCCATCACGCCGGCGGAGCACGCCGCGCTCAAGAGCGACACCCCGCTGATGGGCGAGGGCGCCAAGGACTGGCCGACCAGGACGGGTGCCCCGGCCAACAACTGGCAGGCGCCGAAGGACGCGAGGGCGGTCGTCTGCAGCACCTTCGACGGGGTGGCGGAGGACGGCAGGACGCCGCGCCGCAGCGTCTGGGCGGGCCCGGACTACCCGGCGAAGTACGGCAACGGCGCCGTCTCGGCCCATGTGACGCCCGGCCTCGGCCTGTTCTACCGCGCGCTGGACAACAGCGTGGACGGCTCCGGCAACGACTACCTGATCACCGAGACCGGGCTGCGGTACGCGGTGCCGGCCAACAGCACCGGCGGCAAGGGCGGTTCGGCGACCGGCGCGTCCGGATCGCCGAACGCGACCCCGACCCCGACGAAGACGCCGTCGGCCCAGCCGACCGATCCGGCCGCGCCGCCGCAGCCGGAGGAGCCCGGCGGCAACCAGGCCCGGCTCGGCTACCAGGGGCTCCAGCCCGTTCCGGTGCCGCAGGCCTGGTCGAACCTCGTGCCGGCCGGCCCCCCGCTGAATTCGAAGAGCGCGGCCCAGCAGCAGAACGCCTGACCGTCCCTGTCGGGCAACGGAATTGGCCGCAGTGTCATGGTCTGGTAACTACCCGTCGCCCGGTGTTGGGTGAGTTGCGTGTGCCGACTACAGTGCTGCTGGACATCACACCGTGATGCGCCGGAGCGACCGGGAACGGGTCTCCGGACACAATGTCTGTCTCATGGGGGACGATAGAGCATGGGTCAGTTCACGACGACCGCTCAGGAGATGCTGGGCTTCGCCAAGCACATGGACGAGGTCATCGGCAAGATCGAGGGCGAGATCAAGAGCCTGAACGCCCTGGTCGACTCGATCAAGGGTGGCTGGAAGGGCGAGGCCGCCACGGCCTACGGCAAGCTCCAGGCCGACTTCAACGAGGACGCTCGGCTGCTGAACGAGTCGCTGAAGAAGATCAAGGAAGCGATCGAGATCACGACCAAGCAGTACTCGCAGACCGACGCGGACCAGCAGGCCACCTTCAAGTCCTGATCCCTGCGCTCTTCCAGGTCAGCTATCGACGTCACCCACTGAGGTCCGACGTCGCCATCCCGACAAGGAGACATCGTGTCCGACGGCCAGATCCACGTTAATTTCGAGACCGTCCGCAGCGCGGGTACGCAGGTCCGCAACACCGCCAACCAGATCAAGTCGCAGCTGGACGAGCTCAAGTCCGGCGTCAACAAGATCGCCCAGAGCTGGCAGGGTGTCGCGCAGGAGGGCTACCGCGCCCACCAGGCGCAGTGGGACCAGCGCGCCGCGCACCTCCAGGAGACGCTGGCGAAGATCGCCACCTCGCTGGACAGCGCGGCCGAGAGCTACAACAGCACCGAGAACAGCAACAAGCAGCTCTGGTCCTGACGGATCCCGAGCCCCGCGAGGGGCGCGAGTGACTCCGCCGAAGGGGCGGGTGCCCGGCACACGGGCACCCGCCCCTGGCGCGCAACACGGGGTGGACGACATGAGGGGTGGCAGGGTGTCCGTGGTCAGGTACCGGAAGGCGGCGGCGACGATGGCCGCGCTCGCGGTGCTCGGCGGCCCGCTGGCCGCCCCGGCGTACGCGGACGGCCCCGGTATCGCCGCCGCCGGTGACTGCTCCAAGGCCGCGCAGAACGTGCAGGCCGTGCCGTGGTCGCTCCAGCGCATGGTCCTCGACGAGCTCTGGCAGGGCGGCCGGACCACCGGCGCGGGCGTGATGGTCGCGGTGATCGACACCGGCGTGGACGACACCAACCCCCAGCTCGCCGGCCGCGTCGTGGACGGCGGCTCGCTGCTGAAGGAGAAGGACGGCCAGAAGCCGGAGGGCGACGCCAAGGTCGACCCCGTCGGCCACGGCACCAAGGTGGCCGGCATCATCGCCGCCGGCCACAGTGACGTCACCGGGTTCGTCGGCCTCGCCCCCGGCGCCACCATCCTGTCGGTCCGCCAGAACGACGCCGAGGGCAGCGGGGACGTCCACACCCTGGTCGCCGGGATCAACACGGCGCTCCAGAGGGGTGCCAAGGTCATCAACATCTCCCAGGACGTGCGCGGCGCGGGCACCGCCCAGTTCTCCGGGTACGCCGAGCTGAAGGCCGCGATCGACGCGGCCGAGGCCAAGAACGTGGTGGTGGTCGCCTCCACCGGCAACGACGGCAAGGAGGGCGACACCTACCCGGCCGCCTTCCCCTCCGTGCTCGCCGTCGGTGCCTCCGACCGCAACAACGAGCGTGCCCCCTTCTCCCAGTACGGCGACTTCGTGGACGTCGCGGCACCCGGGGTGGACATGCTCTCCACCGTCCCCCGGGGCGGCCAGTGCGTGGACAACGGCACCAGCTTCGCCGCGCCCTACGTCGCCGGCCTGGCGGCGCTGCTCGTCGGCGCCCATCCCAACTGGACGGCCCCGCAGGTCCGCGCCTGGATCGAGCAGACCGCGCAGCGCACCGACCGCAAGGACAACGAGTACGTCGGCTGGGGCGTGGTCGACCCGGTCAAGGCCGTCACCAAGGCCCCCGACGTGGCGCCCGACAAGGCCGTCGAGGACAAGTCGGTCTCGCTGGCCGCCGCCGCGATCGTGCCGCAGCCGGTCGGCCTCGGCGAGACCCAGGCCGACCGCGACGGCCGCACCGCGACGTACGTGCTGGGCGTCGGCGCCCTGCTCGTCGCGCTGCTCATCGGCGGCGGCGTCGTGCTCCGCGACCACCGCCGGCGCCCCTCGAACTGAATTCCCGGGCCTTTTCCCGTCCGTCTGTAACATCCCGCCCCGCTCACCGCATCGAACAGATGTCGACGACAACGAGCAGAGGGCACGGGGGACATGGGGCGGACCGGTGGCACACGTGACGGCAAGGACGCGGAGTTCCTGGAACTCGTTTCGAGCCGGACCGGCCATCTGTACCGCTCGGCCTGCCTGCTGACCAGCGGCGACACCCATCATGCCGAGGACCTCGTCCAGGAGGCCCTCAGCCGGATGTACGTGCTGTGGCGCCGCAGCGCGTGGACCGGCGGCCGGCACCGGATCGACAACCCCGGCGCGTACGCCCACACCGTGATGGTGCGCACCTTCCTCGCCCAGCAGCGCCGCCGCTCCAGCGGCGAGCGCCCCACCGACGACCTGCCCGAGCCCGTCGGCGGCGAGGTGGACAGCACACTGCGGCTGACCCTGCTCGACGCGCTCGGCCGGCTGTCCGCCAAGGACCGGGCGGTGCTGGTGCTGCGCTTCTGGGAGGACCGCAGCGTCGAGGAGACCGCCGAGGTGCTGCGCGCCTCCTCGGGTGCCGTCCGGACCAGGACCACCCGCGCCCTGGGCCGGCTGCGCAGCATGCTCGGTGACTCGCTCACCGAACTCGCGGCCCACTGAGCCCGCCGCCGGGCACGCCATGCCCACCGACCCCACCCCGTGACCGAAGGAAACGGTGACCACGCATGTCCGAACAGGACAAGTTCGAGGACGATCTTCTCTATGCCATGACCCGCACCGGCGAGGGCTTCCGCACCGAGCCGGCCCCGCTGGCGAGCGGCGGGCTGCTCCGCGGCCGCCGCCGCTGGCGCCGCCGCTCGGCCGCCGCGGTGGTCGGCGGGGCCACCGCACTGGCCCTGGTCGGGACGGGCGCGGTGTACCTCGCCGGCGGTACCGGCTCCTCCCCGGTGGGGACGGCGTTGACGGCGGCCGCCTCGGGAGGCGCCGCCACCTCGACGGCGAGCGGTGCGGGCACCGGGTCCGCCGCTCCGACGGCCTCCGCCTCCGCCTCGCAGGCCGTCATCACCGGCAACGAGGTGCTCGCCACCCTCCAGGCGCTGCTGCCCGAGGGCGAGGCCACCGAGGGCAAGGGCCGGGGGACCGACGACAGCACGATGCACGGCACCTTCGCCGGGGCCGACCTGGTCTTCGACGACGGCCACGGCAAGTCGCTGGTCCAGATCGCCGTCCAGAAGCACCGCAAGGGCCAGGCGCAGCCGCACACCTGCCCGGCGGACCTCAAGCTCTCGCGGATCGACTCCTGCGCCGTCACCAAGCTCGCGGACGGCTCCGAGCTGATGCTGACCCAGGGCCACGAGTACCCCGACGGGCGGGCCGACACCAAGGAGTGGTCCGCGGTCCTCACCGGCCCGGACGGCCGGGAGATCTCGCTGAGCGAGTGGAACGCGCCCAAGGAGAAGGGCGCACCGGACAGCCGCCCGAACCCGCCGCTCACCCTGGACCGGCTGAAGGCGGTGGTGGTCGACAGGTCCTGGGACCGGATCGTCGCGGCCGTCCAGTACGACGGGGTCGACAACGCCGCGCAGGACACCGGCCTGTCCCTCCAGGACCGCCGGGCGATCCTGGCCCAGCTGCTGCCCGCCGGCGTGACCGTGACCGGAATCGACGGCACCGAGCTGGTCGCCACCGTCCAGCTGGCCCAGGGGCAGACCGCCGGCTCGCTCGTCCTGCGGGTGCAGAAGATGGTGCCGGCGCCGGGCGACCCGAAGGGGGAGACGGTGTTCGGGGACGCGACCGTCCTGCCCGACGGGAGCAGGCTCAAGGTGTTCGGCCCGGCCTCCGACCCGAAGACCAAGATGATGGCGGACGTCCTGCGCCCGGACAACATCCGCGTCATGGTCTCCCAGGGGCCGACCGGCAAGACGCTGCTCACCCCCGAGCAGCTGACGGCGATCGCCACCAGCCCGCTGTGGAAGGCGAAGAGGTAGCGGGCGCACAGCGCGGAAACGGCAGTGCCCCGGGCGAGGGGGAGCCCGGGGCACTGCCGTGTGGGGGGTGGGGGTCGGTGCGGCGCTCTCAGGCCTGCTGGTCCTCGGGGAGGGTGATCACCCAGCGGGTGGCCTGCCGGGGCCGCAGGTAGAAGAGCCAGTAGAGGGTGGCGCCGGCGGTGATGCCGCCGGTCCACAGCAGCGGCACGGTGTCCAGCTGGGTGATGACGTAGACCAGGACGACGATCAGGACGACCGGCACGGCCGGCCAGAGCGGCATCCGCCAGGCGGCGGCGTGCTTGTGGTGGTTGCGGCGGGAGAGCAGGGCGGCGATCGCGACCAGCAGGTACATCCCGGTGACGGCGACGCCGGTGATCTCGCTCAGCAGCTCGCCCTTGACGAAGCAGAGCGCGGCGCCCGGCAGGCCGACGGCCAGGGTGGCGACCCACGGCGAGCCGAACCGGCCGAGGGTGGAGAAGGCCTTGTTGACCGGCTCGGGCCAGGCCTTGTCGCGGGCCGAGGCGAACAGCACCCGCGAGTTCTGGATGACCATGACGATGCCGGCGTTGATGATGGCCAGCGCGACGCAGAGGCTGATGAAGGTGCCGACGGCGGAGTTGCTCCAGGCGGTGACCATGCCGGAGATGTCGCCGGAGGTCAGGGTCGCCAGGTCGGGGGCGCCGACGGTGATGGCCGCGACCGGGACGAGGATGACGGCGGCCGAGATGGCCAGCGTCCACAGCACGGTGCGCGAGACGTTGCGGCGCGGGTTCTCCAGCTCCTCGGAGAGGTAGACCGCGGTGGAGAAGCCCTGGGTGATGAAGAGGGCGATGCCGAGGGCGCCGATGATGGCGCCGATGCTCACCGTGGTGGCGGTGCCGTTCGCGTCGGCGACCACGCCGTGCAGCATGCTGGGCGCGTTGCCGTTGGCGTGGGCGAAGCCGAGCACCGAGACGACACCGGCGGCGATGACCTCCAGCACCAGGAAGATGCCGGTGATCCAGGCGTTGGCCCGCAGGTCCAGCAGGCCGGCGAGGGTGGCGGCGAGCATCACCGCGGCGCCGGCGATCGGCTTGTCGACGTGCAGCACGGGGGCGAGGTAGTCGGCCGTGCCGAGGGCGATCACCGAGGGGACGATCATCACCACGATCAGCGAGAGCACGAAGACCAGCCAGCCGGCCAGTCGGCCGGCGAGGGTGCCGACCATGGCGTACTCGCCGCCGGCGCTGGGGATCAGGGTGCCGAGCTCGGAGTAACAGAAGGCGACGGCGATACAGAGGACCGAGCCGATCGCGATGGCCAGCGCGGTGGCGCTGCCGATGCTGGAGAACAGCTCCGGGACGATCACGAAGAGCGTGGAGGCCGGGGTGACGCAGGAGAGCGTCAGCAGTGTCCCGCCGACGACGCCGATCGAGCGCTTGAGCGTCTGGGGGGACGCGATCGCGCCCTCGGCGGCCGCAGTGGGGGCTGCGGCGTGGGGCGGGCGAAGCGTGTCGGTCATGAGGCTTCCGATCGGCTCTGAGCGGTCCTGGAGAGGGAGCGGTATCGCCTCCGCTGGCTGGTTGCTCTGGGTCTTGGTTCTGACGCTCCCGGTCCGCCATGGAACCTTGGCCGTATTGATTGCGTCAACGCCGGAATTGCTACGGAATCCGTTGCGTCAAGGGGCATAAACATGCGATCCAATGATCACGAGCGGTCATTGTCACGTATGTCCGTGTTGTTACCTTGGCCACATCGCACTTGAATCCAAGGTGAACGGAGCATTGCGTGCGCTCATTCAAAGGCCTCGGGTGAGCGGGAGGGCGGCTCGCCCAGGCAGCCTCCCGCGGCCGGGCGGCCGTCCCGCCGGGTGCGGGAACCGCAGCGCGGCGCCGGAAAGATCTAGGTAACGTTTCAGCACCCGGACGCCGAAGGGGCCGGGCTCCGCAGAACCCGACCCCTTCGATCACTGTCCGTCACCGCCGCCGGAGGCGTCACGCCCGCTAGGCCGACGGCAGCCAGCCCGTCTGGACCATCTGCCCGCTGGTGACCCGGCGCGAGACGTACACCCCGCGGCCCGGCGGCAGCGGCTGCGGCTTGACCGTGCCCAGCAGCGCACCCTCGTCCTTGTTGCCGGACAGGATCACGCCCTGGCCGCCCAGCTCGCGCATCCGCTGCATCACCGGCTCGTACAGCGAGCGGCCGGCGCCGCCCGCACTGCGCGCGATGATCATGCGCAGGCCGATGTCCCGCGCGAACGGCAGGAACTCGGCCAGCGGCGAGAGCGGGTTGCCCGAGCTGGTCGCCACCAGCTCGTAGTCGTCCACGATCACGAACATGTCCTTGCCGCTGTACCAGCTGCGGTTGCGCAGTTGCTCGGCGGTCACGTCCGGGCCCGGCAGACGCCGCGAGCAGGCCCCGCGGAGCATCTCCACGATGCTCGTCATGGCCGGCTGCGCGGCCGCGTACTCCACCAGGTACTCCTGCGGCACCGTGCCGAGCAGGGCCCGCCGGTAGTCGCCGACCACGATGCCGGCCTGGTCCGGGGTGTAACGCTCGGTGATCTGCTTGATCAGCATCCGCAGCGTCGCCGACTTACCGGACTCGGTGTCGCCGAAGACGATGAACAGCGGGTCGGTCTCGAAGTTGACGAACGCCGGAGCCAGCTCCAGCTCGTCCACGCCGAACGCGATGCCGCGGTCCGGGTACTCGAAGCCCTTCGGCAGCGCGAACCCGTCCAGCACCGCCGGCAGCATCCGGACCTGCGGGGCACGCGGGCCCGACCAGGCCGCGGCGACCGCCGAGACCAGCCCGGCCACGCCCGCCTGGAGGTCGTCCACCGCGTGCGAGCCGTCCAGCCGCGGCAGGCCGGTCAGGAAGTGCAGCCCGCCCGCCGTGACACCGCGGCCCGGGACGGCCGGCACGTGCTGCGCGATCCGGCGGTCCACCTCGGACTCCATCGCGTCACCGAGCTTCATCTCGGTGCGGTTCTGCAGCAGGTCCTTCAGCGCCGGACGGACCTCCGCGTAGCGGGCCGCGGTGATGATCAGGTGGACGCCGTAGCCGAGACCGCGCTGGGCGATGTCCCCGATCACCCCCTCCAGCATCTCGTAGTCCTGCTTGAAGGTGTTCCAGCCGTCGACGACCAGGAACACGTCGCCGAACTGCTCGTCCGGCAGCTGCCCGGCGGCCCGGCGGGCCCGGTACGTGCCGATCGAGTCGATCCCGGTCGAGCGGAACAGCTCCTCGCGCCGGTTCAGCACCCCGTGCACCTCGGCGACCATCCGGCGCACCTTCTCGGCGTCCAGCCGGCCGGCCACCCCGCCGACGTGCGGCAGGTCCTGCAGCGACTGGAACCCGCCACCGCCGAAGTCCAGCAGGTAGAACTGCGTCTCCAGCGGGGTGTGGGTGACGGCGAACGAGGCCACCAGGGTGCGCATCAGCGTCGACTTGCCGGACCGCGGCCCACCGACGACCAGACCGTGACCGGCCGCGCCCGAGTAGTCCTGCTCCAGCACGTCGCGCTTCTGCTCGCGCGGCTTGTCGACGATGCCCACCGGCACCCGCAGCCGGCCCAGCGCCCCGTACGCGGGCGAGGTCAGGCCGCGTTCCGCCGTCGCCTGGAGCGGCGGCGGCAGCAGCTGGTCCACGCTCGGGGCCTCGTCCAGCGGCGGCAGCCAGACCTGGTGAGCGGCCGGGCCCTGGCCCGCCATCCGCTGCACGAACACGTCCAGCACGGTGTCGACCAGCGCGTCGTCCTGCTCCTCGACCTCCGGCTCCACCTCCTGCACCTCCGGCTCCTGCACCGGCACCTCGGCGGCGGTGAACACCACCGGCAGCGCCGTCACCAGCCGGCCGCCGGCCGAGCGCTGCTGCCCCGGGGCCCGGTACGGCCCGGAGACGTACGCGGCCTTGAACCGGTCCATCACGTCGGTGCCGAACTTCAGGTAGCCGACACCCGGCACCGGCGGCAGGTGGTACGCGTCCGGCACGCCGATCGCCGCCCGGGACTCCGCCGCCGAGAAGGTGCGCAGACCGATCCGGTACGAGAGGTAGGTGTCCAGACCGCGCAGCTTGCCCTCCTCCAGGCGCTGCGAGGCGAGCAGCAGGTGCACACCCAGCGAACGGCCGATCCGGCCGATCTGGATGAACATGTCGATGAAGTCCGGCTTCGCGGTGAGCAGCTCGGAGAACTCGTCGATGATCAGCACCAGCGACGGCAGCGGGTCCAGCGCCGCACCGGCGGCGCGGGCCCGCTCGTACTCGTTCAGGTTGGCGTAGTTGCCGGCCGAGCGCAGCAGCTCCTGCCGGCGGTTCATCTCGCCCTCGATCGCGTCGCGCATGCGGTCGACCAGGGTGAGCTCGCCCTCCAGGTTGGTGATCACCGCGGAGGTGTGCGGCATGTCCGCCATGCCGGCGAAGGTCGCACCACCCTTGAAGTCGGCCAGGACGAAGTTCAGCGTCTCCGAGGAGTGCGTCATCGCCAGGCCCAGCACCAGGGTGCGCAGCAGCTCCGACTTGCCGGAGCCGGTCGCGCCGACGCACAGGCCGTGCGGGCCCATGCCCTCCAGCGCGGCCTCCTTGAGGTCCAGGTAGACGTGCTCGCCGCCCGCCCCGAGCCCGATCGGCACCCGCAGCTTCTCGTGCTGCGCCCGCGGCCGCCAGCTGCGCGACACCTCGAAGGAGCCCGGGTCGCCCGAGTTCATCAGCTCGGTGAAGTCCAGGTTCGACAGCAGCGGCTCGTCGTCGCCGCCGGCCGAGATCCGGTACGGCGCCAACTGCCGGGCCAGCGCCTCGGACTGCCAGGTGGACAGGGTGTCCGGCGTGCCGTTGTAGGTCGCGCCCGAGGCCGAGCGGAGCACCAGCTTCTCCGGCGTCACCGTGACGACCAGGTGGCCGGTCGGCTCGTCCAGGTCGCCCGGGACCACCTCGATGATGGTCACCCCGTGCACGCCCTCGGGGCCGGCCAGCAGCGAGTCGTGCGGCACCGCGGCGCCGTCCATGATCACGATGAGGTGCGGCTGGTCCCCCGAGGGCGCCGCGTCCCGCACGAACCGCTGCCGGCCCGCCAGTTCGTCCTGGAGCAGGTGCTCCAGCTCACCGAGCCCGGTGGCGATCAGCCGGCGCGAACCCGCGCCGTCGTTCTCCTTGCGGTGCTGGTTGTGCGGGAGCCACTTCGTCCACTCCCACTCCTCCACCGCGCCCGGCGCCGCCGCCACCGTCACCAGCAGGTCGTCCGGCGAGTGCAGCGTCGTCAACTGAGCGATCATCGCCCGCACGTTGCCGTACACGGTGTCCGGATCCCCGCACACCGTGATGTGGTAGAAGGCGCGCAGCGAGACCGCCAGCGGCAGGTCCTGCAGCGTGCCGTGGGCCTTCAGGAAGGTCTGCATCGCCGCCGCGGACAACGGCTCCAGCTCGTCCATCGGCGCCGTCTGCGGCGCCACCAGCGGCGTCGACAGCTGCACCGGCCCGCGGCCGACCCGGATCTGCGCGAAGTCGGCGTCCCCGGTGCGGCGCTCCCAGAGCCGGCGGCCCTCCGCGACGATCGACCAGAGCTGGTCCGGCTCCGGGTTCAGGAACAGCTGCGCACCGCGCTGGCGCTCCGCCGTCCGCCGCACCTGGCGCCGCATCTGCTGCAGGTACTTGAGGTAGTCGCGCCGCTCGTCGGCGGTCGCGGTCGACCCGCCCCGGCGCGCCTTCACGATCTGGGCCAGGGCCATGCCGACCGTCGAGACGATCATCAGGCCACCCATGATCTTCATCGGGGCCTGTGCGCCGGGCGAGAAGAAGAAGACCGCCGACCCGCCCATGCCGAGCATCGGCAGGAGGCTCATCATCCAGTCGTCGCCGCCCGACCTCGGCAGCTCCGGCGGCGTCACCAGCTCCACCGGCTCCTCCGGCACGGCAGGCGGATAGGCCCGTGCCGGACGCTTGACCGTCACCACACTCATGCGCCCACCTCGTTCGGCCCGGCGGTCGCCCCGCGAGTCACGCACCCACCGGTGCTTCGCCCACTCATGCGCCCACCCCACGGCCTCGAACGGCTCGCTCGATCACTTCGGCATCAGCCCTCACGCAACTGGATTCGTACGGGTGAGGGCGCCCCGTGTGACGCCGCCCCCGCTCCGCCGACCGCAGGCACCCGGGGAGGAGCGCGGCCCCTGCCCCCGTCGCCTTGCGCAGGGGCCGATCCTACTGGGAGGGCCCGCCGACCGTACCGGCCCACCCCACGGGGACCTGCGCGGAGCCGGGCACGAACGGAGCGGGTAGGGTAACGCCGCGCCAACTCAGGGCCGGATCGAGCCAGTTCCGCCCGGCCCTGCACCCGCGCAGCAGTCAGATCGACCGCCGCCCGGACCGGCGGCCCGTCAACAAGGGGGAGCGCGTAGTGCGTCGAGCGATGAGCGTCAGCGAGGTGCGGACATGAGCACCTCCACCACGACCGGCTTCTGCCGGGTCACCGTCGTCGCGCCGGACAGCCGGATCGACGTCGCCCTGCCCGAGGACGTCCCGCTCGCGGACGTCTACCCCGAGGTGCTGCGCCTCTCCGGCCAGACCCAGCCCGACGGCGCCCCGACCGGGTTCCACCTGGTCCGCCGCGACGGCACCGTGCTCGACAGCGGGCTGCCGCTCGCCGCCCAGCAGGTCCGTGACGGCGACCTCCTCAGCCTGCGCCCCTTCGCCGAGTCGCTGCCGCCGGCCGTCTACGACGACGTGGCCGACGCCATCGCCACCGCCGTCGAGGCCGACCGCCGGTTCTGGAGCCCCGAGCTGATGCGGGCCTTCGGCCTGATCGGCGCCGGCGTCCTGCTCACCCTGCTCGGCTTCGCGCTCTGGTTCTCCGACCTGCGCCACGACATGCACGGCCTGCCCGGCGTCCTGTCCGGCGTCGTCGCCGTCGTGCTCACCGCCCTGGCCGGCGTCCGCGCCCGGGTCTACCAGGACTCCTGGGCCGCCCTCGCGCTCGGCCTCGGCGCCCTCCCGCACGCCCTGATCGGCGGCAGCGGCATCATCGCCCCCGCCCACCAGTGGGACGGCCCGGGCCGGCTCCAGTTCCTCACCGGCTGCGTCGCCGTCCTGATCGTCGCCGTCCTGCTCGTCGGCCTGCTGCCCGAGAAGGACTCGCTGTTCGTCGCCGCGGCCTTCCTGGCCGCCGCCGGCGCGCTCGCCACCTTCGCCGCCGTCCTGCTGCCCGGCACCCCGGCCGGCCACATCGCCGCCGTCACCGGCGTCGCCGCCGTCGCCGTGATCGGCTTCCTGCCCGGCCTCTCCGCCCGCTTCGCCCGGCTGCCCGTCGGCTTCAGCGCCCCCGGCCAGACCCGTACCCGCAGCCGGGACTACGACGAGGAGGCCGGCCGCGCCGAGGCCGTCCAGTACGAGCGGATCGCCCACCAGGCCCGCCGCGGCCACGAGGTGCTGGTCGGCCTGGTCGGCGGCTGCGCCGCGGTGATCGTCGGCGCCTGCGCCGTGCTCGGCTTCACCGACCAGGTCTTCCCCGAGCTGCTCGCGCTGACCGTCGGGATCGCCACCATGCTGCGCGCCCGGCTGTTCCGCTACACCGCGCAGGTCTTCAGCCTCACCATCGCCGGCCTGCTCGGCCTGTCGCTGCTGATCGTCGGCCTCTCGCTGCACACCCCGCTGTTCATCCTCAAGGCCGGCAGCTCCACCGACGTCGACCTGCGGACGATCTGGCTGGCCGCCTCGATCGCCTTCGGCGCCGCGATCCTCACCGCGATCGCCCTGGTGGTGCCCCGGCTCGGCGTCTCCCCGTTCTGGGGGCGGATCCTGGACCTCGTCGACAGCCTGACCCTGATCGCACTCGTCCCGCTGGCACTGGCCGTGCTCGACATCTACAGCCTGGTCCGCGGCGCCACCGGCTGACCGGCCGCCCCCCGGCGGGCCGGCCGCAGTGCGTACCGGCCCACCGGCCGGTCCGTCCGGGCGGCACTGGTACGCTTGCCTTTCGAGTGCACCAGTGTGTCCGCCCAGCAGGGTCGAAGACCGCCGGCCGCACTCAGTCACGACACCGAGTTCTCATCGAGTCCTGTGCCGTAGACCAGGACCGGCTCGGTATCACCCCGAAGGAGTTGCAGTGGCTCTCGCCTCTGACGTCAAGAAGCAGATCTTCGCCGAGTTCGGCCAGAAGGAGGGCGACACCGGCTCCCCCGAGGTCCAGGTCGCCATGCTCTCGCGCCGTATCTCGGACCTGACCGAGCACCTCAAGATCCACAAGCACGACCACCACTCGCGTCGTGGCCTGCTCATCCTGGTCGGCCAGCGCCGCCGGCTGCTGCAGTACCTGGCCAAGAAGGACATCGAGCGTTTCCGTACGCTCGTCGACCGCCTGGGCATCCGCCGCGGTGCCGCCGGTGGCGCCCGCTAAGACCGCCGCTCGGGGCGGCTCCCCACACCGGGGAGCCGCCCCTCGCGCGTATGCCGCGGCCGACGGCCCGCGGCGCCCCGGGGGCACCAGCAGCACATAACAACTCGCGCGCACCTCCCCGGGTGCCCGAGGATTGCACCGTAGGGTTGTGGGAAATGCCGGTGATGGCGCTGTCGCGCGCCACCCGGACAGAAAGACCCCGACCCCCGCGGGACGAAGGCTTCAAACGGAAGCCGCCCGCATCCGAGAGAGCGTCCAGACGCGGACCGACCGACCAGGCCCGGCAGCCGAGAGGCGCCGGTCCTCGGTAGTGGCCGCCGGAAGCCCCGCAGACCGAGCGGGGCGCACCGGAGGCTTCGATCGAAGACCGGCCCGACTGCCCCCCTCCGAGAAGGAGGGCCCGGGGCCACCGGAAGGCGATGCGCGGGGACGCTCTCCCGGAGACGTACGAAAGAGGAGATCTTCCAGGTGGAAGAGAACGTGTTCTACGCCGAGGCCGTGATCGACAACGGTTCCTTCGGCACCCGTACCATCCGCTTCGAGACCGGCCGGCTGGCCCGTCAGGCCGCCGGCTCCGCCGTGGCCTACCTGGACGACGACACCATGGTGCTGTCGGCCACCAGCGCCTCCAAGCAGCCGAAGGAGCACTTCGACTTCTTCCCGCTGACGGTGGACGTCGAGGAGCGGATGTACGCCGCGGGCCGCATCCCCGGCTCGTTCTTCCGTCGCGAGGGCCGGCCCTCCGAGGACGCCGTCCTCACCTGCCGCCTGATCGACCGCCCGCTGCGCCCGTCCTTCGTCAAGGGCCTGCGCAACGAGATCCAGGTCGTCGTCACCGTGATGGCGCTCAACCCGGACCACCTGTACGACGTGGTGGCCATCAACGCCGCCTCGGCGTCCACCCAGCTGGCCGGCCTGCCGTTCTCCGGCCCGATCGGCGGCGTCCGCGTCGCGCTGATCAAGGGCCAGTGGGTGGCGTTCCCGACCCACAGCGAGCTCGAGGACGCCGTCTTCGACATGGTCGTGGCCGGCCGCACGCTGCCGGACGGCGACGTCGCGATCATGATGGTCGAGGCCGAGGCCACCGCCAAGACCATCAAGCTGGTCGAGGGCGGCGCCGAGGCGCCGACCGAGGACGTCGTCGCCGCCGGTCTGGACGCCGCGAAGCCGTTCATCAAGGTGCTCTGCGCCGCGCAGTCCCAGCTGGCCGCCCAGGCCGCCAAGCCCACCGGCGAGTTCCCGGTCTTCCTGGACTACCAGGACGATGTGTTCGCCGCCCTGACCAACGCGGTCAAGGGCGAGCTGGCCCAGGCGCTCACCATCCCGGGCAAGCAGGAGCGCAACAACGAGCTGGACCGCGTCAAGGCGATCGCCGCCGAGAAGCTCCTGCCGGAGTTCGAGGGTCGCGAGAAGGAGATCAGCGCCGCGTACAACGCGCTGACCAAGAAGGTCGTGCGCGAGCGCGTCATCAAGGACAAGGTCCGCATCGACGGCCGCGGTGTCACCGACATCCGCACCCTGGCCGCCGAGGTCGAGGCCATCCCGCGCGTCCACGGCTCGGCCCTGTTCGAGCGCGGCGAGACCCAGATCCTGGGTGTCACCACGCTGAACATGCTGCGCATGGAGCAGCAGCTCGACACGCTCTCCCCGGAGACGCGTCGCCGCTACATGCACAACTACAACTTCCCGCCGTACTCGGTCGGCGAGACCGGCCGCGTGGGCTCGCCCAAGCGCCGCGAGATCGGCCACGGCGCGCTGGCGGAGCGGGCGATCATCCCCGTGCTGCCGACCCGCGAGGAGTTCCCCTACGCGATCCGCCAGGTCTCCGAGGCGCTCAGCTCCAACGGCTCCACCTCGATGGGCTCGGTCTGCGCCTCGACCATGTCGCTGCTGAACGCCGGTGTGCCGCTGAAGGCCGCCGTCGCCGGTATCGCCATGGGCCTGATCTCGCAGGAGATCGACGGTGAGACCCACTACGTCGCGCTGACCGACATCCTGGGTGCCGAGGACGCGTACGGCGACATGGACTTCAAGGTCGCCGGTACCCGCAACTTCATCACCGCGCTGCAGCTGGACACCAAGCTCAACGGCATCCCGGCGTCGGTGCTGGCCGCCGCGCTGAAGCAGGCCAAGGACGCGCGTCTGCACATCCTCGACGTGATGAACGAGGCCATCGACGCGCCCGACGAGATGTCGCCGAACGCGCCGCGCATCATCACGATCAAGATCCCGGTGGACAAGATCGGTGAGGTCATCGGCCCCAAGGGCAAGATGATCAACCAGATCCAGGAGGACACCGGCGCGGACATCACCATCGAGGACGACGGCACCATCTACATCGGTGCGGTCGACGGTCCCTCGGCGGAGGCTGCCCGTACGACGATCAACCAGATCGCCAACCCGACCATGCCGGAGGTCGGCGAGCGCTACCTGGGCACCGTGGTGAAGACCACGACGTTCGGCGCGTTCGTCTCGCTCATGCCGGGCAAGGACGGCCTGCTGCACATCTCGCAGATCCGCAAGCTGGCCGGTGGCAAGCGCGTCGAGAACGTCGAGGACGTTCTCGGCGTCGGCGCCAAGGTCCAGGTCGAGATCGCCGAGATCGACCCGCGCGGCAAGCTCTCCCTCATCCCGGTCGTCGAGGGCGAGGAGGGCGGCGAGGCCGCTTCCGAGTGAAGCGCCGCTAGCCTCCCCATTCAATAAACGCGGTCGCGGCCCGCACGCCCCCGTCGGCGTGCGGGCCGCACCCCGTTGTTCCCCATGCTTTCTACGGAGGTACCCCCGTGGCCCAGGCCTCGGCGGCGAAGCAGCGCCCCGGCTCCACCCGGACCCTGCTCAAGGGCGTGGACGGCGCCGGCACGGTGCGCCGCACCGTCCTCCCCGGCGGCCTGCGGGTCGTCACCGAGACCCTGCCGACGGTGCGCTCCGCGACCTTCGGCATCTGGGTCGGTGTCGGCTCGCGGGACGAGACCCCGCAGCTCAACGGGGCCACCCACTACCTGGAGCACCTGCTCTTCAAGGGCACCGAGCGGCGCAGCGCGCTGGACATCTCGGCGGCCCTGGACGCGGTCGGCGGAGAGATGAACGCCTTCACCGCGAAGGAGAACACCTGCTACTACGCCCGCGTGCTCGACACCGACCTGCCGCTGGCCATCGACGTGGTCTGCGACATGCTCACCGGCTCGCTGATCCGCCCGGAGGACGTCGAGGCCGAACGCGGCGTCATCCTGGAAGAGATGGCGATGGCGGAGGACGACCCGGGCGACGTCGTGCACGACCTCTTCGCCAAGGTGATCTACGGCAGCGGCCCGCTCGGCCGCCCGATCCTCGGCACCCAGGAGACCGTCCAGGCCCTCACCCGGGACCAGATCGCCAACTTCTTCCACCGCCGCTACAAGCCGGAGCACCTGGTGGTGGCCGCGGCGGGCAACCTCGACCACCGCAAGGTCGTCCAGCAGGTCCAGCGGGCCTTCGCGCCGCTGCTGGCGAAGTCGGACGCCGAACCCGCCGCGGCCCGCCGCGGCACCAAGGCGCTGCGGACCGCCGGCCGGGTCGAGGTGCTCAACCGCTCCACCGAGCAGGCCCACCTGGTCCTCGGTGTGCCCGGGGTGCCCCGGCACGACGAGCGCCGCTGGGCGATGGGCGTGCTCAACGCGGCCCTCGGCGGCGGGATGAGCTCCCGGCTGTTCCAGGAGGTGCGCGAGAAGCGCGGCCTGGCCTACTCGGTGTACTCGTACTCCTCCTCGTACGCGGACAGCGGCCTGTTCGGCATCTACGCCGGCTGCCAGCCCAAGCGGGTCGAGGAGGTGCTGCGGATCTGCCGCGACGAGCTCGCCAAGGTGGTCGCCGACGGCATCACCGAGGAGGAGCTGCGCCGGGCGATCGGCCAGATCTCCGGGTCCACCGTGCTCGGCATGGAGGACACCGGCTCGCTGATGAACCGGATCGGCAAGGCCGAACTCAGCTACGGCCACCACCTCTCGGTGGACGACATGCTCGCGAAGATCGCGGCCGTGACGCTGGAGGACGTCCACGCGGTGGCCCGGGACGTACTGGGCGCGTACCGGCCGTCGCTGGCGCTGATCGGCCCGATCAACGACAAGCGGGCCGCCAGGCTCGCCGACCTGCTGGTCTGAAGGGACTTCTCGCTATGACGCTGCGTGTCGCCGTGATCGGCGCCAAGGGCCGGATCGGCTCCGAGGCGGTCAAGGCCGTCGAGGCCGCCCCGGACATGGAGCTCGTCGCCACGCTGGGCCGCGGCTCCGATCTGGAGGAGCTGACCCGGGCCGGCGCCCAGGTCGCCGTCGAGCTCACGCATCCGGACTCCGTGATGCAGAACCTCGACTTCTGCGTCCACCACGGCATCCACGTGGTCACCGGGACGACCGGCTGGAACGACGCCCGGCTGGGCGAGCTGGAGCACTGGCTGTACCCGGCCGAGGCCACCGGCCGGCCGCCGCTGCCCGTCGGCGTCCTGATCGCGCCGAACTTCTCGCTCGGCGCCGTGCTGGGCATGAAGTTCGCGCAGACCGCGGCCCGGTACTTCGAGTCGGTCGAGGTCGTCGAGCTGCACCACGACCGCAAGGCGGACGCCCCCAGCGGCACCGCCACCCGGACGGCACAGCTGATCGCCGCCGCCCGGGCCGAGGCCGGCCGCCCGCCGCAGCAGGATCCGACCACGCACAGCCTGCCCGGTGCCCGCGGCGCCGACGTGGACGGCGTGCCGGTGCACGCCGTCCGGCTGCGGGGCCTCCTGGCACACCAGCAGGTGATGTTCGGTGACACCGGCGAGACCCTCACCATCCGGCACGACTCGCTGCACCACAGCAGCTTCATGCCCGGCATCCTGCTCGGCGTCCGCAAGGTCGTGGAGAACCACGGGCTCACCGTGGGCCTCGAAAACTTCCTGGACCTGTGAGCAACGGATGACCTCCCGTACCGGTTTCTTCGTCCTCTCCGGCGTCCTGCTGCTGGTGGCCCTGGTCTGCGTGGGCGAGGGCGTCCAGCTGATCGCCACCGGCAAGCCGCTCGGCATCGGCATGGGGCTCTGCGCCTTCGTGATCCCGCTGATCGGCGTCTGGTTCCTGCGCCAGACCGTCCGCTTCGGCCGGGCCGGTGAGCGGCTCGCCCGCGAGCTGGAGGCCGAGGGCGGCCTGCCGGTCGACGAGCTCCGGCGCACCGCCGGCGGGCGGATCGACCGGGCCTCGGCCGACGAGGTGTTCGCCCGCCGCAAGGCGGAGGCCGAGGAGGCGCCCGGCGACTGGCGGGTGTTCTTCCGCCTCGCGGTGGCGTACGCCGACGCCGGCGACACCCCGCGGGCCCGCAGGACGATGCAGCACGCGATCCGGCTGCACGGCACGACCGGCGGCACCGGCGGCACCGGCACACGTACGACCAGCAGCACCGAATCCGCAAGGAGTAATGCGTGACCGACGAAACGACGGCCCCTCAGTTCCGCAGCGATGTGACAGTGGAGCTGGTCCGCAGCGCCGCCGCCGACTCGGACGTCATCTGGGCGGCCCGGGTCTCGACGGCGGGGGAGCAGTCCCTGGAGGCGCTCCAGCAGGATCCGGAGAAGTCCACGGGCCTGATCAACTACCTGATGCGGGACCGGCACGGCACGCCGTTCGAGCACAACTCGATGACCTTCTTCATCAGCGCGCCGATCTTCGTCTTCCGCGAATTCCACCGCCACCGCAGCGGATGGTGCCTGGCGGGTGACACCGAGGTCACCCTTCAGGGCAAGGACGGTTCGCTCAAGCGGCGGACCATTGCGGAGCTGTACCGGCTGTGGCACGTCGGCGTGGAGGACCGGGTACCGGCCACCAAGGGTGGCGTGACCTGGCACAAGAAGTCCGAGAAGTGGCGGGCCCAGGTCAAGCACCGGGGCGAGGTGCACCACCTCGGCCTGCACACGAGCCGGGAGGCGGCCGAGGCGGCCGTCGAGGAGTTCCGCGCGTCGCACCCGAGCAAGCGCACGAGGAAGCTCGACTCCGTCCGGCGCAACCACGTGCGCTGCTTCGACGAGCGGACGCTGCTGGCGGGTCGCGCGCAGATCGTCGATGTGATGGAGTCCGGCGTCAAGCGGCTCGTCCGGTTGACGACGGCGGGCGGCAAGCAGCTGCGGTGCAGCAAGGACCACGCGATCCTCACCCCCGACGGGTGGCGCAAGGCGGGGGAGCTGGCCGTCGGCGACGCGGTGATGGTCGGCGGTACCGACACCCGGCCGTCGGAGGCGCTCGTGCCGCCGAGTCTGCGCCGGGGAATCGGCGTCTGGACCTCGATGCAGCGCAACCGGCTGATCGACGAGCTGGACGTCTGCTACCTGTGCTCGCGCACCTTCCCGCGCGAGGCGCTCGAACTGGACCACGTCGTGCCGGTCGCACTGGACCTCGGCAAGGCCCTCGACGAGCAGAATCTGGCACCGGCCTGCACGGACTGCCACGCGGCGAAGAGCGCGGACGAGCAGTCCCTGGCCAAGCGGGGCGGGAAGGTCGCGCTGGCCAAGGCGGACCTGATCACGGCCGTTGTCGACGACGGCGAGGAGATGACCTACGACCTCGCCGTCGAAGGGCCCTGGCACAACTTCCTCGCCAACGGCGTCGTCGTCCACAACTCCTACAACGAGGAGTCCGGCCGCTACCGCGAGCTGCAGCCGGTCTTCTACGTGCCGGGTGAGGACCGCAAGCTGGTGCAGCAGGGCCGTCCGGGCCGGTACGAGTTCGTCGACGGCACGCCGGAGCAGCACGAGACCGTCACCGGCGCGATGGAGGCGGCCTACCGCGAGGCGTACACCCGGTACCAGGAGATGCTGGCGGCCGGCGTCGCCCGCGAGGTGGCCCGGGCCGTGCTGCCGGTGGGCCTCTTCTCCTCGATGTACGCGACCTGCAACGCGCGCTCGCTGATGCACTTCCTGTCGCTGCGGACCAAGAAGGAGAACGCCGCCGTGCCGTCCTTCCCGCAGCGCGAGATCGAGATGGTCGCCGAGCAGATGGAGGAGCAGTGGGCCCGGCTCATGCCGCTCACCCGTGCGGCCTTCGAGAAGCACGGCCGGGTCGCCCCCTGACCTGGGGTGATAGGCATATGGGCGGCTAGGCTGGCATGTCTGGATTGCGGCTTTTCCGCCCGCTCCCTACGCTCGTGACACGGATTCCGGTGCTGCTTGAACCCCCGAGCATGCAGCACCGGAATCCCATGTTCCGGCCGCCCCGCGCGCCGCATCTCCTGCTACACCTGTCCGAACCCTGGACCGGCCTGGGTACCGCCCCACCGTCTACGAGTAGCTTTGGACGCATGGCTCCGACCTCCACGCCCCAGACGCCTTTCGGCCGGGTCCTGACCGCGATGGTGACGCCGTTCACCGCAGACGGCGGGCTCGACCTCGATGGCGCCCAGCGCCTCGCCGCGCACCTTGTCGACTCCGGCAACGACGGCCTCGTCGTCAACGGCACCACCGGCGAGTCCCCGACCACCAGCGACGCCGAGAAGGCGGAGCTCGTCCGCGCCGTGGTGGAGGCGGTCGGGGACCGCGCCCACGTGGTGGCCGGCGTCGGCACCAACGACACGCACCACAGCGCCGAGCTGGCCCGCCAGGCCGAGGCCGCCGGAGCGCACGGCCTGCTGGTCGTCACGCCGTACTACAGCAAGCCCCCGCAGGAGGGCCTGTACCGGCACACCACGCACATCGCCGACGCCACCGGCCTGCCGGTCATGCTCTACGACATCCCCGGCCGCAGCGGCGTCGCACTGAGCCACGAGACGTTGGTACGGCTCGGCGAGCACCCGCGGATCGTCGCCAACAAGGACGCGAAGGGCGACCTCGGCGCCGCCGCCTGGGCGATCGCCCGCGCCGACCTGGCCTGGTACTCCGGGGACGACATCCTCAACCTGCCGCTACTGTCCATCGGGGCGGTCGGCGTCGTCAGCGTGGTCGGGCACGTCGTCGCCGGCGAACTGCGCAGCATGATCGAGGCGCACCTCGGCGGCGATGTGGCCAAGGCCACGGCGATCCACCAGAGTCTGCTGCCGGTCTTCAGCGGTATGTTCCGCACGCAGGGTGTCATCCTCAGCAAGGCCGCGCTGGAGCTCAAGGGGCTCCCGGCCGGCCCGCTCCGGCTGCCACTGATCGGCGCGACTCCCGAGGAGATCGCGCAATTGAAGAAGGATCTCGCCGCAGGCGGGGTACACCTGTAGCAGACACAGACGTGCGCGCCCCGGCTCGCCGGGCCTCCCCGAGGTCCGCCGCTGGACCGGACGAAGGCGCGAGAGCACCGACCCAGTAGGAAACCGACACTGAGTACGCACGCCATATGTCTCTTGGGGGAGGACCCCAGGCATATGGCGTGCGTCGTGAGGAGAGTCTTTTGAGCCACCCGCATCCCGAACTCGGCGCACCCCCGGCCCTGAAGGAGGGCGCCCTCCGCATCACTCCGCTCGGCGGTCTCGGCGAGATCGGTCGCAACATGACGGTTCTCGAATACGGGGACCGCATGCTGATCATCGACTGCGGTGTCCTCTTCCCCGAGGACGAGCAGCCCGGCGTGGACCTGATCCTGCCGGACTTCAGTTACATCCGGGACCGCCTCGACAAGATCGACGGCATCGTCCTGACCCACGGGCACGAGGACCACATCGGTGCCGTCCCGTTCCTGCTCCGGGAGAACCCGGACATCCCGCTGATCGGTTCGAAGCTCACCCTCGCCCTGATCGAGGCCAAGCTCGCCGAGCACCGCATCCGCCCGTACGTGCTGGAGGTCAAGGAGGGCGACCGCGAGCGGATCGGCCCCTTCGACTGCCAGTTCATCGCGGTCAACCACTCCATCCCGGACGCGCTGGCCGTCGCCGTGCGCACGAAGGCCGGCATGGTCGTCGCCACCGGTGACTTCAAGATGGACCAGCTGCCGCTCGACGGCCGGCTGACCGACCTCCCGGCCTTCGCCAAGCTGGCCGAGGAGGGCATGGACCTGCTGCTGGTGGACTCCACCAACGCCGAGGTCCCCGGCTTCATCCCGTCCGAGCGGGACATCTCGGCCGCGCTGCGCAACGTCTTCGCGAGCGCCGAGAAGCGCATCATCGTGGCCTCCTTCGCGAGCCACGTGCACCGGATCCAGCAGGTGCTGGACGCCGCGCACGAGCACAAGCGCAAGGTCGCCTTCGTCGGCCGCTCGATGGTCCGCAACATGGGCATCGCGCGCGACCTCGGGTACCTGAAGGTCCCCGGCAACATGGTCGTCGACGTCAAGCAGCTGGACGACCTGCCGGACAAGGACGTCGTCCTGATCTGTACCGGTTCGCAGGGCGAGCCGATGGCCGCGCTGTCCCGGATGGCCAACCGTGACCACCAGATCCGCATCGTCGAGGGCGACACCGTCGTCCTCGCCTCCTCGCTGATCCCCGGCAACGAGACCGCCATCTACCGGGTGATCAACGGCCTGACCCGCTGGGGCGCCAAGGTCGTGCACAAGGGCAACGCCAAGGTGCACGTCTCCGGCCACGCCTCGGCCGGTGAGCTGCTGTACTTCTTCAACATCTGCAAGCCGCGCAA